>NWQR01000002.1 GCA_002798275.1 Lysobacteraceae bacterium NML08-0793
TCGCACCCAAGGCGTAGTTGTTGCTCGTCGTGCCATCACCAAAATTGATGCCCTTGGCAATGTTCGTGGCGTTATTCGCAATGTCGGCCGCGTTCTGCGCCACGTTCTGGTTGGTCGCAAACAGCTGACCCCCATTCACCGCATCCTTGCTGCCAGCGCTCAAATCACCATCCGCCACTTGGGTGATCTTCTGGTCATTCGCATTCAGACCCGCACCCGTAATGTAGGTCTTGCCCCCCACATTCACGCCCGTGCTATCCAGCTTCACCTGATTCGCACCCGTACCCGCGGTCACGCTGTCAAACTCAACATCATCCGCCGTCGCTACCTCATAGTCGGTGCTGCCGTCTGTATTCGTCGTGGTCGATACCTGGATGTTCTTCCCAGCACTCACCACCGCTTTCGCGGCCGCTGCACGTGCATCCACTGCCTTCAGTTGGTCTTCCGTCGCCGCCTGACCTGCTGCACCGTGTTATAGGTATTCCCCCCCACGGCTAGATTGGCAGTGATATTACCCGCCGCATCTACCGTAGAAGTCGGGCTGAAAGCTGCAGCAGTTGTCTTGGCCAAATTGCCAATCACCACCTGGGTGGAATACAGCTGGCTGCCATTAATGGCATCGGTACTGGTAGCGGTAATTGCACCCGGTGCAACATGCTTGATTTGCCGCTCAGCTCCCACCTTGCCCACAGACACCTGATGACCAGCTGTCACATTGGCGTGCCCGGCAAAACCACCATAAGTCAGGCTCTCCACAGTTGCACTGGTGATTTTTTCTGCATTGCTATCCGTGCTGCTATTAGCACCCAAAGCCACCGCTTGCGCTTTGCTGGCATTGGCGCCATTGCCTAGCGCCAAGGTAGACACCTGCACAGCCTTGGCACCACGACCCATGGCAATGGCGTTGCTGCTGCTGGCTCCGCCATTGACGCCCGCTTCCGATTCGGAACCGATGGCAATATCGTTGCCGGTGTAAGACTTGCTGAGGCGACCAATGGCAACCGAGCTGCCGCCGGTAGCCGTACCCGAACCTGCGGCAATGCTGTTGGCGCCATTGGCTTTTGCACCCGAACCCAAAGCCGTGGCATGAACGGCAGTGGCTGTTGCGGTGTTACCCAAGGCAGTTGAGTACTGTGCACTGGCTACGGTGTGATAACCAATCGCCATAGCCTGGTCGGCAGTGGCTGCAGCGGTAGCGCCAAAAGCGGCAGACTGATTGCCGGTTGCCCGGGTTTCCAAGCCGACGGCGGTTGAGGAAATACCTGTTGATTGGCTGTTCTGCCCCATGGCAATGGCACCGGTTTTGGTAGCCTGCGTATCCCGACCGATGGCAACGGCCTCGGTCGCACTGGCAGTAGCATTGTTACCGACAGCGATGGTGTTGCCACTCTGAGCCTTGGCATTCAAGCCGATGGCGGTGGAATTGACGCCAGAAGCAGCTGCATCCACGCCAGCGGCCAGCGCGTTTTCTGCGGTAGCGCCATCGTTGTTGTAGTTTCCGCCCTGGGGATCGCTGCGCTTGACGCTGTAATAATTAACCGCGCTGCCGCCACCACCGCCGCTGCCAGAAATCTTGCTGGCCACCGCATACAGCTGGCTGCCGTTGATGGCGTCGGTGGAGGTAGCGGAGATTTCCCCGGCTGCCACGTTCTGGATGCGGCGCTCAAGCCCGCTGGCACCCAAAGTAATCAGCCCGGTGGGGGAGGTGCCCGCAAAACCACTGTAAGTGATGCCGCCCACGGTGGCTTGGGTCACATTGCTCATACCGGCAGTGGATGCGGCAGTTGCGGCAGTCGGCAGGCTGCCATCGGCATAACGGGTTTTGCCTGCGGTGCTGGTGGCGCGGGCAGATGAGCCAAGATAGACGCTGTTGCTCACATCGGCCGTGATGCTGTTGCCGAAAGCGAAGATATTGTTGGTACCGGTAACGATGGTGTTGTTATTGCCCACCGAGTAGCTGTCGGTGCCGTCAATGATGCTGGGGTCGCCGAAAGCGCCGGAATTGGCGCCGCGCACGATATTGCCGACACCGATGGCAATGGTGTTTTCCGCCAAAGCATGCGAACCTTTGCCGATGGCGATGGATGATTTGCCAAGGGCTTTGGTCACCGCGGTCGGAGCCGCGTCATTGATCCCTTCCGAGCCGCCGATGGCGATGGCATTGTTGGCGCCCACTTCCGAGAGCGAACCCAGGGCGATCGTGCTTCTGACTTCCAGGGGGTTCGCAGCATCGGCACTACGCCCCGCCCGCTTGCCAATGGCGATATTGTGCGTGCCTTTGACATTTTGCCCGGCTTCCACCAATGCGGCGAAGTTGTCATGGCCTGTCACGTTCTGACCGGCGCGGCTGGAGATGGCGACGTTGGTATTGCCGTTGGCGGCCATACCGGCGCTGTTGCCGATAGCAATATTCTCGGTGGATGCACCGCCCTTGTTGCCGACCTCTTTACCCGCATTGTTGCCGATGGCAATTTGCATGCGGTTGTTGTTGGAACCGTGGCCTGCGCTGGAGCCGATAAAAACGGCATCGGTGGGCGCAACATAAGTGACGCCTGTCGGTGCCAGGCCCGCACGGGTACCGATGGCCACCACACCCTGGCCTGCAGCATTGGCATTCAAACCGACGGCAATGCCGTCTTGACCAGCAGCATTGGCGGCCTTACCGATGGCAGTGGCATCGCGGTGGCTTGCTTTGGACTGAGAGCCAATTGCGATGGCCGCTTCCCCAGAGGCAGCAGCCTGATACCCTCCAGCAAAGGACTGAAGACCGGAAGCGTTGGCTTCACTGCCTGTAGCCAAGGCGTGGTCTTTGCTGGCTTTGGCTTGGTGACCAAATGCCGAAGCGCCTGCGGCGCTGGCTGCCGCGCCAACACCAACGGCAGTGGTTTGCCCAGCGCTGGCATTGGCGCCGTCGCCAAAAGCGGCGGAGGATTGGCCGCTGGCTTTGGCGGCATTGCCCACAGCCAAAGAGGTGGCTCCAGTAGCTGCTGCAGCATTACCAAAAGCAAAAGCGTTTGCCTGTGTGGCTTGGGAATTGGTACCCACTGCAATGGCACTTTGTGCGTTGGTTTCTGTTCTGGCGCCCGTGCCGATGGCAATAGAGTCACGCCCTGCAGCGACAGCACCCTCACCGCAGGCAACTTCACTCCCCGAGCCGGACACGCTGCTGGGCGGCATCGGCTGACCAGTTGCCGGATCAACACAGACATGATCTGCGGCCCAGACATTCCCCACAGGCAATGCCAGCATGACTGCCATAGCCAGCAAACTCAAACGGCTGCGACCTGCACGACGGGTGATGCTCACACCACCGCTATCGCTTTTGGCAAACTCGGAGGCCACCACCAGGGTGCCGGTTTCGCGATTCCATACCAGACGATAAATCTTGTTCATATCAGCAATATCCTGACTCAAAGAAAATGTAGGGAAGCCCCAAGGCAAGGCATCCAATATGCGGCTCGTGGCTTTGACCATGCGACAAAGCAGCTCATCCAGGAGGGCATGGCAGCCCGTCATTATAAGCCCCCGCCAAAATATGAGACAGCCATCACATATATTTTTTATCATTCAAAAAGCGACAGACCATTCAGACAAGCTATCTGCGCCGTTCTTTGCCGCATCACCACCGCCCCGCAAGTGACAGGCGCAGCTTTTAGGCTATAATCGCCCGCTTGCCGCTACCTGCGGCACGTCCTGCCGGACGTCACCGGCAAATTCACACCTGCTGTTACAACCCGCGCCGGGGTGTTCTGGTTCGCCAGAATCTGTCGCGGAAGCCGCAGGGAGGCCCAACCCCGGAACACGCAAGCCCCCAATCCATTGGGCAGGTGTTCCATATCTTTGAGGAAATCCCAATGCCCCAGATCACCATGCGCCAAATGCTGGAAGCCGGCGTTCACTTCGGTCACCAAACCCGTTACTGGAACCCGAAAATGGGTCCGTACATCTTTGGCGCCCGCGGCAAGATTCACATCATCAACCTGGAAAAGACCGTTCCGCTGTTCAACGACGCGATGAACTTCATCTCCAAGGTGGCGCAAAAGCGCGGCGTGGTGCTGTTTGTCGGCACCAAGCGCAGCGCCCGTGAAGCGGTGAAGGAAGAAGCCGAACGCTGCGGCATGCCGTTCATGACCCAGCGCTGGCTGGGCGGCACGCTGACCAACTTCGCCACCATCAAGAAGTCGGTGGCGCGTCTGAAGGAACTGGAAGCGGCCGAAACCGATGGCACCTTCCAGAAGCTGGTCAAGCACGAAGTGCTGGGTCTGCGCCGTGAGCGCGAAAAGCTCGAAGCCAGCCTCGGCGGCATCAAGGACATGAACCGTCTGCCGGATGCGCTGTTCGTCATCGACATCGGCCACGAAGACATCGCCATCAAGGAAGCCAAGACCCTGGGCATCCCGGTGATTGCCGTGGTGGATACCAACTACGACCCGAATCTGGTCGATTACGCCATTCCGGGCAATGACGATGCCATCCGCGCCGTGCAGCTGTATGCCCGCGCCGCGGCTGATGCCGTGCTCGAAGGCAAGGCCGCAGCCCCGAATGCTGCCGTGGTGAGCGAAGAAGAATTCGCCTCCGCCGAAGAAGCACCGGCTGCCGAATAAGCCTTGCAGCGCCGCCATGCCCGCGCATGGCGGCTTGCCCTTCACCCCAACGCGCGCAACGCGCCGTTTGTGCGTGTTCTGTTTTTGAAAATAATCGAGGAATGACAATGGCTGAAATTACCGCCTCCCTGGTCAAAGAGCTGCGCGAGCGCACCGGCGCCGGCATGATGGAATGCAAAAAGGCACTGACCGAAAACAATGGCGACATCGACGCGGCTGCCGAATGGCTGCGCAAGTCCGGTCTTGCCAAGGCCGACAAGAAGGCCGACCGCGTGGCCGCCGAAGGCCGCATCGCTTCGGCGCAGAACGGCGGCAAGGCCGTGCTGGTGGAAGTGAACTCCGAAACCGACTTCGTTGCCAAGGATGAAAACTTCCTCGGCTTCTCCAACACCGTTGCAGAAGCCGCACTGGCCTCCGCTGCCGCCGATGTGGAAGCTCTGAAGGCCGCCAAGCTGGCCTCGGGCGAAACCGTCGAAGAAGCCCGTGCCGCAGTCATCGCCAAAGTGGGCGAAAACGTGCAGGTGCGCCGCATGGCGCGCGTGGACAGCGCCAACAATGTGTCGGCCTATATCCACGGCGGCAAAATCGGCGTGCTGCTGGAACTCAAGGGTGGCGATGCTGACCTTGCCCGCGGCCTTGCCATGCATGTGGCCGCAATGAACCCGCCCTACAACAAGCAGTCGGACGTTCCGGCCGACTTTGTTGCCAAGGAAAAGGAAATCGAATTTGCCAAGATGAGCGAAAAGGACAAGGCCAAGCCGGCTGACATCCTGGAAAAAATCATCTCCGGCAAAATCGCCAAAATCGTCAACGAAGTCAGCCTGTACGGCCAGCCCTATGTGCTGGATACCGACAAGACCGTTGAGGCCGTGCTGAAGGCCGCTAATGCTGAAGTGGTCGGCTTCCAGCGTCTGGTGGTCGGCGAAGGCATCGAAAAGGTGGTGGAAGACTACGCCGCCGAAGTGATGAAGCAAGCTGGTCTGGCCTAATCATCCCAATTGCCCACGCAAAAGCCCGCCAAATTGGCGGGCTTTTCGCTTTCAGCCTGCTCGTGCGTGCACTCCTGATCGTACTGGCAAGCCTCAACTCGCCCCGACCTGAAAACTGTTTTCCTCATAGGGCTGCACCACCACCCAGCCTTCACCGGCAAACTTCAGCTGGATGCTTTCCCCGGAAGTGCGCCCTACCAGCGTCCCCAGCGAAATGTCGGTAACGATTTCCGGTTGCAGATTGCCCGACCAAGCCACCGTGGCATTGGGATCGGTAAAGACCGGCCCGTTGGCTGCACTGACCGTCAATGTCAGCGGCTCGTAATGCGAGGTAATCGCCACGATGCCATGGCCTGCCAGACGCACATTGAACAGCCCGCCGGCCATCATGCTGGCCATACGGCGCATCATGGTGATCTTGTTTTCGATGCCATCCTCAAATGCCAGCACATCATTGCCATTGACGAAAATCGCATCCCCGGCAAGGCGCAACAAAGTGATTTTCTTGCCGGTGTCGGCAAGATAGGCGCGCCCCTGGCCTTCCACTTTCATCAGCTGCATACCTTCACCGCTGACGGCCTTTTTCAAAAGGTTGCCAAGCCCCTGCTCCAAAATCCCTTGGCGGGTGAACTTCACATTGCCGGTACGCGCCACCATGGCGCCGGCCTTAGCCCAGATACGACCGTCCAGACGCACTTCCAGAAGGCGCTCGCTTTCCAGCTCGAACAATTCGCCACGGCTTACTTGATCCCGCTCCTGCGATTGCGCCAAAAATTCCTGCAAAGTTTTTACTGTCATTGCTTCTTCTCCCGATGGAGGCTCCATGATAGTGCCAACACTCGGCATTACCGCCGCTGCGCAGTAGAATAGGCCTCCCCCATTTTTTCGGAATCGTCATGTCTCAGCTTGCCTATCGCCGCGTCCTTCTGAAACTTTCCGGCGAGGCATTGATGGGCGATGAGGACTACGGCATCGACCCGAAAGTGCTGCAACGTTTGGCACGCGAGGTCGTCGAAGCCCAAGCCGCAGGCGCCCAGGTCGCCTTGGTGATTGGCGGCGGCAATATCTTCCGTGGCGCTGGGCTTGCCGCTGGCGGCATGGATCGGGTTACCGGCGACCATATGGGCATGCTCGCCACCGTCATCAATGCCTTGGCGATGCAGGATGCGCTGGAAAAACTCGGTGCCCAGGCACGGGTCATGAGCGCCATCAAAATCAACGATGTCTGTGAGGATTACATCCGCCGTCGCGCCATCCGCCATCTGGAAAAAGGCCGCGTCACCATTTTTGCCGCAGGCGTGGGCAGCCCGTTCTTCACCACTGATTCTGGCGCAGCCTTGCGCGCCATCGAAATCGGCGCCGATCTGCTGCTGAAAGCCACCAAAGTCGATGGCGTTTACGACAAGGACCCGAAAAAACACCCGGATGCAGTTCGTTTTGAAAGCCTCGGCTACGACGAAATCATCAGCCGCAATCTGCAAGTGATGGATACCGCCGCCTTTGCCTTGAGCCGCGATGCGCGCCTGCCGATGCGCATTTTCGACATGGACGAGCCGGGCGTGATTTTGCGCATCCTGCAAGGTGAAAACATCGGCACGCTGGTGCAGCCGGGCATATCGCAATAAGCCATGCCTGTTTCCCGGCCACGGGTACTTTTGAACTTTGCCGAGCTGGAGCTTTGGCCCGCTTGGCTGCTTGCTGCGCGCAGCAACGCCACCGCCCGTCAACTGGCGCGTGCCCAATGGCTGCTGCGCGATAAACGCGATGGCCGTTATCTGGCCAGCCTCGATGCCGATGGCCGTGCCCAGCCGATTGCCCCGCAGACCCGCCACCTGGCAACTCTTGCTGTGCCGGCACTGAAAAAAGCCTTGCCGCGCATCCATCGCCCCCCGAGCGCCTTGCCGTTTCATGCGCTGGAAAAACGCCTAGCACAACTGGGGCTAGATGCCGACAGCTATGCGCACAACAGCGCGCTTGCGCGGATGCCCGAGCCCGACTGGCTACAGCTTGCCGGATTTGACCGCTATCGACGCCCCCTGTGGCTGCTGCCGAGCGCTGCCCGTGCCTGGGGGCAGATGCAAGCCGCCGCTCGTCAAGACGGCCTTGTGCTGGAGGCGATTTCCGGCTATCGCAGCCATGCGTATCAGCTCGGTATCTTCGAGCGCAAACGCGCCCGCGGCCTTTCGGTCGAAAGTATCCTGCAAGTCAATGCCGCGCCCGGATTTTCCGAACACCATACCGGCCGAGCACTGGATATCAGCACACCGGGCGCGGCTGCGGCAGAAGAAAGTTTCGAAAACACGCCGGCCTTTGCTTGGTTGCGCCAACATGCGGCGCGCTTTGACTTCCACCTCAGCTACCCGCGCGACAACCCGCACGGCATCTGCTACGAGCCTTGGCACTGGTGCCATGCGCCCGATTACTTCACCTCATGAATACATCCTCACCCTTCCCCATCGAAGCCAGCGCCGCCGAAGCCCAGACCGCCATCAGCGAAGAATTCGCCCTGTTCGGCGACTGGTCGGAGCGCTATCAATACCTGATTGATCTGGGCCGGAAGCTACCGGATCTGCCCGCCGAATGGAAAACCGACCCGCATCGCCTGCATGGCTGCCAGTCGAATGTCTGGATTGTGGCCGAGGGCGATGCTGAGCGACTGGATTTTCATGCCATCAGCGACTCGGCGATTGTCTCCGGACTGATTTACCTAGCCTTGCGCGTCTATTCCGGTCGTCCGGCAGCGGAAATCCTCGCCACCGCGCCCGATTACATCGCCGCCATTGGCCTAGCCAAGCATCTCTCGCCCACCCGCAGCAACGGCCTTGCCGCCCTCCTGGCATTCATCCGGGAAAAAGCCGCAGCGGCACAATCACGCCAGTAGCGTCAAGCCAGCACCTGAAAATCGACGCTGCAAAAAAGCCCCGGCAAACCAATGCCGGGGCTTTCGATTCAAATTCGGAATCCAAAGATGTCGCGTGGATTACATCGGTTCCACAGCATCGGCTTGCAGGCCTTTCTGGCCTTCAATGACGGTGAAAACAACCTTTTGACCTTCTTTCAAGGTCTTGAAGCCGTCCACCTGGATGGCGCGGAAATGCACAAACACATCTTCACCACTTTCACGGCTGATGAAGCCAAATCCCTTGGCATCGTTGAACCACTTCACGGTGCCTGTTTCACGGTTCGACATCGAACTTTGCTCCTTGGATCATTACTGATTGAACACCCCCAAACGGGGGACAGATAGCGCCGGTTGCAAGGAGATGAAACAGGTCAGCCGTGCAGCCAATCAGCAAATCAACCCACGTGCCAGGCCACGATTCACTGTGACCCTTGAAACTCAGCGACTCAAACACTATCGCCGTCAAAGCGAAAATGCAAACAGCTCGCATCCAGACGATACTGCCAAACCCTATCAGGAGCCTCCACTTGGATAGCCAAACCCTTTTCCACCTCATCGCCGTCCTCCTCATCATCAGCGGCATTCTCGGTACTTTTCTGCCGGTTCTGCCCGGTCTGCCTCTGGTGTTTGCCGGCCTTTTACTCTCTGCCTGGGTCGATGGCTTTGCCAATGTGCACTGGGGCTGGCTGGTGTTTTTTGGCCTGGTTACGGCGCTGTCGCTGCTACTGGACATCTGGGTGGGCGCTGCCGGAGCCAAAAAGCTCGGTGCCAGCGGTCTTGCCACTTGGGGGGCACTGATTGGCACCGTTATTGGCCTGTTCTTCGGTCTGCCCGGCGTGCTTGCCGGGCCGTTCATCGGTGCGGCCATCGGTGAACTCATCCACCGCCGCAGCGTGAAAAAACATGACCTCGGCGCTGCCACCAAGGTCGGCATCGGCACCTGGCTGGGTCTTATGGTCGGCACGGTGATGAAGCTGGCACTGGCCTTTGCCATGGTCGGCATGTTCGTTTTGCTCTGGTGGCTGTAATACCCGATAATTGCCGCTTCGCCCCCGTAGCTCAGCTGGATAGAGCGTCCCCCTCCTAAGGGGAAGGTCGTGCGTTCGAATCGCGCCGGGGGCACCATTTCGCGGCCGGTTTTTTCCGGCTTTTCGTGTGCATATCTGGAGCCTACTCATGTCGCATCCCGTTCTTGAAAAACTCGGCCTGTCCGCCGTTGAATCCGGCACTTATCTTGGCAATGGCGAGTGGTCGAAAACCACCGATGCCGGTGTGCTTGAGCCGGTCAACCCGACCACCGGCGAAGTGCTGGGCAAGGTGCATGCCTCCAGCCGCGCCGACTATCAGCTGATCATGGAGCGCGCCGAGGCCGCCTTCAAAATCTGGCGCAAAATACCCGCCCCCAAGCGCGGCGAAGCCATCCGTCTGTGCGCCGATGCGCTGCGCACCCACAAGGATGCGCTCGGCTCGCTGGTCGCGCTGGAAATGGGCAAGTCCAAGCCCGAAGGCGATGGCGAAGTACAGGAAATGATTGACATCGGCGAGTTCGCCGTGGGGCTTTCCCGCCAGCTGTACGGCCTGACCATGCACAGCGAGCGCCCCGGCCATCGCATGTACGAGCAGTGGCATCCGATTGGTATCGTCGGCGTGATTTCCGCATTCAATTTCCCCGTGGCCGTTTGGGCATGGAACAGCTTCATCGCCGCCATCTGCGGTGATATCACCGTGTGGAAGCCCTCGCCCAAGACCCCGCTGTCGGCAATTGCCAGCATGAAAATCTGCAACGAGGCACTGAAGGCTGGCGGTTTCCCGGACATCTTCTTCCTGTTCAACGATGCCGGCACCGAGCTTGCCCAGGAGTTTGTCGATGACAAGCGCGTGGCGCTGGTGAGCTTTACCGGCTCGACCCGCGTTGGTCGCCAAGTCGGCGAGCGTGTCGCCCGCCGCATGGGTCGCAGCCTGCTGGAGCTGGGCGGCAACAATGCCATCATCGTCGATGAAAGCGCCGATCTGAAACTCGCCATCCCGGCAATCGTGTTCGGTGCGGTCGGCACCTGCGGCCAGCGCTGCACCACCACCCGCCGTCTGCTGGTGCATGAATCCATCTATGACACCGTGCTGGAAAAGCTCATCACCGCCTACAAGCAGGTGGAAGGCAAGATTGGCGACCCGACCGACCCGGCCAATTTGGTCGGCCCGCTGAACTCCTCCGATGGCGTGGATGCGTTCTTGGATGCCATCGCCAAGGCTAAGGCCAGCGGCGGCAAGGTGGAAGTGGGCGGTGAAAAAATCGACGGCAAGGGCTTTTTCGTCAAGCCTGCCATCGTTACCGGCCTTGGCAATGACGCCGAAGTGGTGCAGCACGAAACCTTCGCGCCGATTTTGTACGTGATGAAGTATTCGGATATCGACCAGGCCATCGACATGCAGAACGCCGTGCCGCAGGGGCTGTCCTCGGCGATCTTCACCACCAATCTCAAGCGTGCCGAAGCCTTCCTTGCCGCCAGCGGCTCGGACTGCGGCATCGCCAACGTCAATATCGGCACCTCGGGTGCGGAAATCGGCGGTGCGTTTGGTGGCGAGAAGGAAACCGGTGGTGGTCGTGAATCCGGCTCCGATGCCTGGAAGGCCTATATGCGCCGCCAGACCAATACCATCAACTACTCCGACGCGCTGCCGCTGGCTCAGGGCATCAAGTTCGATCTGTAAGCTGTAAGCAACCCGCCCCTGCCCGTGCTTCGCGCACGGGCAGGCGCCTCATGACTGCATCGCGTTGGCTCCTTGCGTGATGCCTGCCCCAATCACCAGAGGTATTGCCGATGAACGCACCTGTTCCCTTCCGTCAAACCAGTGGCCTGGCTGTTACCAGTCTGATTTGCGGCATTCTCGGCTTTTTCACCGGATTCACCGCCATCATCGCCATCATCACCGGGCATATGGCACGCAGCGAAATCCGGCGTGCCCCGGATGTTTACGATGGCGACGGGCTGGCCGTGGCCGGCCTCGTAACCGGCTATCTGGTAGCCGGGCTTTATCTGCTGGGTCTACTGGTGGTGGTGCTGTTTTTCGGCGGCATTCTGGGTTTTGGCATTCTCTCGACCACCGTCAATTAATTAATCTGTAACTGCTCCCCCACTGCTACCGCGCTTTGGCAAGAACTTCATGTACGCCGCACTACGCCCTTATCTGTTCCGTCTTGAGCCAGAACGCGCGCACAAGCTGGCATTGCGCTGGGCGGATATCGCCGCCGACAGCGGCATCGCCCGATTGCTGTTGCCCACGCCCGCCAAGCCGTTCCCGGTCAAGGCATTCGGTCTGATGTTCCCGAACCCGGTCGGTCTTGCTGCAGGGCTGGACAAAAACGGCGACCACATCAAGGGGCTGTTCGCGCTCGGCTTTGGCTCGGTTGAAATCGGCACCATCACGCCGCGTCCGCAGCCAGGCAATCCGCAGCCGCGCCTGTTCCGCCTGCCCGAGCATCAGGCCATCATCAACCGCATGGGGTTCAACAACGATGGCGTGGATGCCTTGGTGCGCAATGTCCAGGCGCTGCAACGGCGTCCGGGCATCCTTGGCATCAATATCGGCAAAAACAAAGACACCGAAAACGAAAACGCCGCCAGCGACTATCTGCACTGCATGGAGCGCGTTTATCCGCTGGCCGATTACATCACTGTCAATATCTCCTCACCCAACACCGCTGGCCTGCGCGAACTACAAGAAGAACAGCAGCTGCGCAGCCTGCTGGGCGCATTGCGGGAGGCGCAGGAGCGCCTTGGCGCGCAACATGGCAAGCGCGTGCCGCTGCTGGTGAAAATCGCCCCGGATTTGAGCGACGAAGATCTGGATGCCGCTGCCCGAGTGCTGGCCGATATGGAAGTGGATGGCGTCATCGCCACCAATACCACCGTATCGCGGCAGGAAGTGCAGCAACATGTGCTGGCGCAGCAGGTCGGCGGGCTTTCCGGCGCGCCCCTGTTGGCACGCTCTACCGCCGTGCTGCGCCGCCTGCGCATCCGCCTGCCCGAATCCATCCCGCTGGTCGGGGTCGGCGGCATTCTCTCCGGAGCCGATGCGGTGGCGAAAACCGCCGCCGGCGCACAACTGGTACAGCTTTACAGCGGCCTTATTTATCGCGGCCCGACGCTGGTGGGCGAATGTGTGGAAGCCATCCGCCGCCGCAAGGAGGCTCCGGCCAGCGGACGGGTTCCGGACTGATGCACCACCCCGGCTTTGTCACGCATACCGATCAGCCGCTGCACAACAGCTTTGCCCTGCCCGCACGCGCCCGGCGGCTGTATCAGGTCGATGATGTCGATGCCCTGCCCGAAGCGCTGCAAACAGCCGGTGCCGATGCCCTGATGCTGGGCGGCGGCAGCAATCTGCTGTTTGTCCGCGAATACATCGACAGCGCCGTGCAGGTGCTGGATGCACGCATCGAAATAACCGAAGCCACCGATGGGCGCATCCATGTCAGCGCCTGCGCCGGTGCATCTTGGCATGCGTTCGTGATGCAATGCCTGGCGGCCAACGCTTACGGCCTAGAAAACCTAGCCCTGATTCCCGGCACCGTGGGGGCTGCGCCCATCCAGAACATCGGCGCCTATGGCGTGGAAGTGATGGACTTGATTGCCGCCGTGCAGGTACACGACCGCGTGAGTGGACAAACACGCTGGTGGTCGCATGCCGAATGCGGCTTTCGCTACCGCGACAGCGCCTTCAAGGCCGAGCCGCAACGCCATGCGGTGATGCGGGTGAAGTTTGCGCTCTGGCGCACACCTCGCCTGAAGCTCGCTTATGCCGGAATCGACAGCGAACTGGCACAGGCTGGCATCAGCGCGCCCGGCGCGCAGGATGTGGCTGAAGCGGTCATCCGTATCCGCCAGCGCAAACTGCCCGACCCCGCCCGCATCGGCAATGCCGGCAGCTTCTTCAAAAACCCGATCGTTCCCAAGTCCCAAGCCGACGCGCTGCGTGCGCAGTATCCGGCCATGCCGATATTTGCCGCAGACCGCAGCGACTGCTGCAAGCTCTCGGCCGCTTGGCTGATTGACCAATGCGGCTGGAAAGGCAAGCGCCAAGGCGATGCCGGGGTATCCGCCGAACACGCCTTGGTGCTGGTTAACCACGGCCATGCAAGCGGAGCGCAAATCCTGGCACTGGCGCGCGAAATCGCCGCCTCGGTGCAACATCGCTTTGCAGTCGCCATCGAACCCGAACCTCGCCTGATAGGAGCCCATTGGTGAGCCACAACCGCCAGCCGCTGCATGCCGCCCTGCTGATGCTGGGCAGTACCCTCAGCTTCGGCGTGATGGCACTGGCCATCCGACTGGCCTCCAAAACCGTCCCCACCTGGGAAATCGCCTTCTTCCGCAATGCGGTCGGGATTTTGTTCCTGCTGCCAATCCTGTTTTGGCCGGCGCTCACCGGCAGCCGCTTTCGCAGCATCGCCGCAACACTCGCCACCGGGCAAATCTCGCGCTATGCCCTGCGCTGTCTGACCGGGCTTGTCGGCATGTTCTGCATGTTCTGGTCTTTGGCCAATTTGCCACTGGGACAGGCCATTTCGCTTAGCTATGCCTCGCCGATTTTCGTCACTTTTTTCGCCGTGCTGATGTTGGGCGAAGTGGTTCGCATCCGGCGCTGGTTGGCCGTCGTTTCCGGCTTCATCGGCATCCTGGTGATTGTCCGCCCTTGGTCGGAAGCCTTCAGTACCGGCCTTCTGGTGGCCGTGGCCGGCGCGGTCTTGAGCGCACTTGTCTCGATCCAAATCAAACAGCTCTCGCGCCAGGACAGCTCCAATGCCATCGTGTTCTGGACTTATGTGTTCTGGGTGCCAATGTCGCTCATCCCGGCGCTGCTGGACTGGCGCTGGCCCTCGCCGCAGGAATGGCTGTGGCTGATCACCATCGGCTTGTTCGGCACCCTGGGCCAAGTGCTGTGGACGCGTGCGCTGAAAATCGGCGAAGTCTCGGCGCTCACCCCGATCAGCTTCGTGCAGCTGCCGTTCGTCACCTTCTGCGGCTGGCTGTTGTTTGGCGAATCGCTCGATCGCTGGACCGTGATTGGCGCGGCCATCATCCTCGCCTCCACCGCCTATATCGCCCACCGCGAAGCCCGCCTGCGCCGCGATGCACTGGCCACGGCCAACGCGCCGAATAGCAAGTAAAGCTCGCCCAAACAGCAGGCGCCCCGGCACTTGCCCCAAAGCAAGGCGCGCACATCCCGATAGACGAAAGCCCCGCAAGCGGGGCTCATCAGGCCGTCGCTGTTTACCAGCCCCAGGGCGTAGGCGGCAGCTCAACCGGCCGGGTCAAATCGAACTCCACCTTGAACATCCGGCCATTGGGACGGGAAAGCTCGTAGATGAACGTGTCCGGGTGGATTTCCATCGCCCAAGTATTTTCCAGCGAAGCATTCAGCCCGCCCTTTTCGAACATCGCGATGGACTCGGCATCCACCGGGAAGCGCTGGCGCTCGGCGCTGCCCGCATCGCGGCTATCGCCACCATACAGGGTCATCTCGTCGGGGCTGCCATCTTGGTGACGATGGTCGTGCTTGAGACGCAAGCCCTCGGGCAGACGGGTGAGAATCCAGGTACGCGAATGGTCATCACCGACATGGAACGGGATTTCTAGGCGCTCGCGCGGCGCATCGCAACCGCGCACATGCATCACCAGCCGCTTGCCCTCAAAGGCATCGGGCTCGGCGGGCTTGGGTTCATTGACAAGGATTCTGCCTTCATAGGCCTGGCCACAATGTTTGGCGATATGCGCCAGAAACTCGTCGGCAGGCTGCAATGCCCCGGCATCGGCCAGCGCTGGCATTGCCGCAGCGGAGGCATCGCTCGCCACGGCATCATCAGCATCGCTATGGGAGGAGGTGCAGGCCGCCACGGCCAGCAGGGCGGGAATAACAAGCAAGGTTCGGGTCTTCATGCCCCCACCCTAACCCGCCAGCGGCCTGCCGACAATCCCCATCAACCATACAGCACCAGCAGGGCGTCTTCGGCCGCCTCCAGCGCCGCGCGCAATTGCATTTGTTCGCACCCAAGTGCAGCGACTTTTTCCGCATCCGAATACACCGCTGGGTCCGATAGCGCGGCTTCGCATTCGGCAAGTTGCGCGCTCAAGCGCGCGACCTCGGCTTCGGCTTCTTTGAGCTTGTGCGGGTTGACCTTGGCCGGCTTGGCGGCAGGCTTGGGCGTGGCCTGCGGCGCGGGTTTCCCGGCCGGTTTTTCGGCGCTGCTCTTTTCTTCTCCGGCCTTAGCCGCATCCACCGGACGGGCGCGCAGCCAGGCGGCGTATTCGTCCAGATCGCCATTGAAGGCCGCCACCGTGCCATCGTGCACACGCCAGAACTCATCGCAAACCAAGCCAATCAAATGCCGATCGTGGCTGACCATGACGATCGCGCCGTCAAAATCGCTAAGCGCTTCGGCCAGTGCCTCGCGCATTTCCAAATCCAGATGGTTGGTCGGCTCATCCAGCAGCAGCACATTCGGCTTGCGCCAGGCAATCAACGCCAGCGCAAGACGCGCTTTTTCGCCGCCGGAGAAATTGTCGATGGCCTCAAACGCACGGTCGCCGGGAAACTGCCAGCGCCCCAGAAAATTGCGGAAGTCCTGCGTGGCGGTTTCCGGCGAGATCGCTTTCAGATGGTCGATCGGGGAAGTGCCTTCCAGCAGCGATTCCACCGTGTGCTGAGCAAAATAGCCAATCACGAGGTCAGGATGGGCGATGCGCTCGCCCGCCATCACCGGCAAATCGCCGACCAGGGTTTTCACCAGCGTGGATTTGCCCGCGCCATTCGGCCCCAGAAGGCCAATCCGATCGCCAGCTTCCAGCGCAAAACCGACATCGGCCAGAATCCGCGCATCTGCGCCGTAACCGGCATCCACATGGCGCAGCGTCAAGAGCGAATTGGGCATTTTCACCGGCACGGGAAAGTCGATATGCAGCGCACGCTCGGCGCGCACCGCTTCGGTGCCGGCGAGTTTTTCCAGGCGCTTCATGCGGCTTTGCGCCTGACGCGCCTTGCTGGCCTTGGCCTTGAAGCGGTCGATGAACTTCTGCAAATGGGCGCGCTCGGCCTGTTCCTTTTCAAAGGCGATTTGCTGCTGGCGCAGATGCTCGGCACGTTGGCGCTCGAACGCGGTGTAATTGCCCGCATACAGTTTGGCGCGACCATCATGCAGGTGCAGGATGTGGGTGGTAACGTTGTCGAGAAACTCGCGGTCGTGGCTGATGACCAGCAAAGTGCCGTCATAACGGCGCAGCCAGTCTTCCAGCCAGACCACCGCATCCAAATCCAGATGGTTGGTGGGCTCGTCCAGTAGCAACAGGTCGCTCGGCATCATCAGTGCCCGGGCGACATTCAACCGCACCCGCCAACCGCCGGAAAAATCCGCCACCGCCCTTTGATGGGTATCGGCGGCAAAGCCAAGACCATGCAGCAGACGACCAGCGCGGGCATCGCCATCGTAGCCATTGATTTCGGCAAGGCGCTGATGCGCTTCGGCCACTGCCTCCCAGTCCTCGCGCGCCATCGCTTCTCGCTCGGCACGCACCGCAGCATGTAGCTGGGTGTCGCCGGACATCACGAAGTCCAACGCCGGGTCGGGCAAATGCGGGGTTTCCTGCGCCACACTGGCGATGCGCGCCTTGCCGGGCAGCTCCAAATCGCCACGGTCAGGCTCGACCTCGCCCAACAAGGCGGCAAACAAAGAGGACTTGCCCGCCCCGTTGCGCCCCACCACCCCAACGCGGTAGCCCGCATGCAGGGCAAGGTCAACATCGGAAAGCAAAAGACGCTCGCCCCGGCGCAGGGCAAAATTGCGGAAAGAAATCATCGGCAGATTGTAAGCTGCCACAGCCTTCAAAAATTTTTCCTCATGCGCATTTTCATCAGTCTGGCCGCCTACTGCGAACCGCATCTGGCCTTCACCCTGACACAGATTTTCAGCAAAGCCGCCCAGCCCGGCCGTGTTTTCGTGGGGCTGATTGACCAATCACGCGATGACCATGCCGCATGGCTGAGCCGCCAGCCCTGGCAGCGGCAGGTGCGCCATCGGCAAATCGACCCGGCGCTGTCCGAAGGCGTGTGCTGGGCACGGCATCTGGCCATGGGGCTGCATCAGGGCGAGGAGTATTTCCTGCAAGTGGATTCGCACACGTTTTTCTTTCCCGGCTGGGATGAGGCGCTGATTGATCTGCACCGGCAACTGGAAGGCACACTGGAAAAGCCGTTGATTTCCGCCTATCCGCCGCCATTCGAGTTCGATGCCGATGGCGACCCGATGGTGCGCCACCCGGCCTCATCGCAGGTATCCATCATCGTGCCCGAAGCCGGACAGGTACTGCGGCCGGACTGCGCGACCTTGCGCTTTCGCGCCGACTGGAAAAGCGGCGCTGACGTTGCACTGGGTTTCCATCTAGCTGCCGGTTTCATTTTTGCGCGCAGCCGTTTCATCGACGAAGTGCCATACGACCGGCAGCTGTATTTTCACGGCGAAGAACAGAATCTGGCACTGCGCGCCTGGACGCGCGGCTGGGATATCGCCCATCCTCGCCAAGACTGGATTCCGCTGCTGCACCTATACAAGCAGGCCGGGCAAGACTACCCCTCGCAGCACTGGAGCCCGACGCAGGCGGCCGCTCGCAAAATCCGCTGGCAAGACCTGGCCGCACGCAGCGACCAGCGGCTTCTGGCCTTGGTGCGCAGCGAGATTGAAGGCATTTATGGCCTAGGGCAGCAGCGCAGCCTGCAACAGTTTGCCGACTTCAGCGGCCTTGACTACGGCATTTGCCGAACAGACTTGCATTGAAGCGGCATTCAGAAAAATTGGTTGCAGTGCAACAAGGCCGGGTTTAATGTCCTGCTAACAATTCACACGCTGCCACAGGAACCCCATGAAGCGTCATTTGCTTGTTTCAGCCATCGTGCTGGCGCTCTCCGCCACCGCGGCACAGGCGCAGGAAAACACCGCGCCGGACAAATCCGTTCTCGACCAAATCATCATCACCGGCACCCGCGCTTCCGACCGCACGGTGGCCGAATCTTCCGCCCCCATCGACATCATCACCACCGAGGCGCTGCAAGCAACCGGCAGCACCGAACTTGCCACGGCGCTGGCACGCGCCTTGCCCTCGCTGAACTTTCCACGCCCGGCACTGACCGACGGCACCAGCGCAGTGCGCCCCGCGCAATTGCGCGGCCTCTCGCCCGATCAAGTCCTAGTGCTGGTGAACGGCAAGCGCCGCCATACCGCATCGCTGCTCAATCTCAACGGCACCATTGGCCGTGGCTCGGCGCCGGTGGATCTCAATACCCTGCCGATTTCCGCCATCGACCGCGTGGAAGTGCTGCGTGATGGCGCTTCGGCGCAATATGGCTCCGATGCCATCGCCGGCGTGGTCAATGTGGTGCTGAAAAGCGCCGCCCGTGGCGGCAGCGTCAGCTTCACCAATGGCAAGATGAGTGCCGGTGATGGCGAGCAATTCCAGCTGGCCGGCAATACCGGGGTCAGCCTTGGGGAAAACCGTGGCTTTGCGCATTTTTCCGCACAGGTCGGCACCCAAGAGCGCACCGACCGCGCACGTCCCTATGCCGGTGCGCCCAGCCCCAGCCAACCGGCTGTCGGCCAAAAAGCCTTCGTGATTGGCGACCCTGGCGTGAGCTTCGGCGCGGTATCGGTCAATAGTGCCTTCGACATCAACGACAACTTGACCGTGTACGGCTGGGGCACGGCCAGCCACCGCGACATCACCTCGTATGCGTTTTTCCGCGCGCCCAACAATCCCAGCCAGAACATCCTGTCGATTTACCCGGATGGCTATCTGCCCACCATCCACAATATTTCCAAGGATCGCGCTGCGGTCATCGGTACACGCGGCGTGTTTGGCAATGATTGGGACTGGGATTTCAGCTACAGCTACGGCCATAACCAACTGCTGTTCCACACCCGCAACACCTTGAATGCCAGCCTCGGCGCCAGCTCGCCGCGCGCGTTCTATGCCGGCATGCTGGAAACCACCCAGAACGTGGCCAATCTGGATTTTCGCAAGGGCATTGAAATCGGGCTGGCCTCGCCACTGAATATCGCTTTCGGTCTGGAATACCGCTATGACAAGTGGAACCAGTCGCCCGGCGAATATGGCGCCTATGCCCAGCCCGACCTTAGCAAACCCGGTGGCGCGCAGGGCTTTGCCGGTTTCTCGCCGCAAATCTCCGGCCACTATGACCGTAACAGCCACGCCGCCTATCTGGACGTGGAAGCCGACCTGACCGAAAAATTCAATCTGGGCGCAGCCGTGCGCTATGAGGACTTCAGCGATTTTGGCGACCGCACCTCCGGCAAGCTCTCGGCACGCTACGAATTTGGCTCAGCGATCGCATTGCGCGGCACCCTGGCAACCGGCTTCCGCGCCCCATCCCTGCCGCAGCAGTATTTCCAGACCATCAGCACGCTTTATCTGCCGGGCATCGCAACCCCGTTCGAGGTACGCACCTTCCCAGCCTCAAGCCCGGTAGCGCAGGCGTTCGGTGCCGAGCCGCTGAAGCCGGAAACCTCCAAATCCGCAAGTCTCGGATTGGTGCTGCAACCGGCCAATGGCCTGTACATCACCGTCGATGCCTATCAAATCGATGTCGATGACCGCATCGTGCTGTCCTCCAACCTGACCGGCGCCGGGGTGCGCGCACTGCTTGAGCGCCAGGGCATTTATGGCGTGAATGGCGGGCGCTACTTCACCAATGCCATCGACACCCGCAGCCGTGGCGTGGACGTAGTGGGCAGCTATCGCTGGCAGCTTGAAACCAGCACGCTTGACTTCACCTTGGGCTACAACCACAGCAAGACCGAAATCCTGCGCGTAGCAGCAAACCCGCAACAACTGCAAAGCAATGGCCTTAGCCTTGAGCGCATCGACCGGGTGGAGCGCGGCCGCATCGAAAAGGGCTTCCCGCACAACAAGCTGCTGCTTTCGGGACAGTGGAGCAATGACCAGTGGGAGCTGTCGCTGGCCACGACCCGCTACGGCAGCGTCAGCACCACACCGAACAACCCCACACTTGACCAGACCTACGCAGCCAAGTGGCTGGCCGATGTCGCCGTCAGCTACAAATACGGCGGCTGGAAGTTCACCCTGGGCGCAGACAACGTGCTGGACGAATACCCGGACGAGAGCATCTTCGGCAACTCCACCAATGGCCAGTTCCCCTACAGCAACCTCTCGCCATTTGGCTTCAACGGTGCCTATGTGTACGCCAAGGTCGGCTTCAAATGGTGAGCGTCTGAAGGCCGTACAGCAGCTTTTGCCCGACCCCGCCTGAAAAAACAATGCCCGGCAGTGCCGGGCATTGTCGTATTGCGCTTACGCCGCAGCGATCAGCTGATCAGGCGCAGGGTGAAGGGGTAACGATACTGGAAGCCGTCTTTGGCTTTCATGCCGGCCATGATGCAGAGTACCAAGTTGGCGATAAGCAGCACCGGAATCAGGAAAAGGCCAATGACGATGAAGCTCAGCAGGCCGCAGACGAAATAGGCAATGATCAGAGTGATCTGGAAGTTCAAAGCCTCTTTGGCATGATCGTTGACAAAGGCTTTTTCCGGCTTGTCCTTGTTGACCAGCCAGATCACCAGCGCGCCAAGAAATCCGCTGACAATGCCCAGCAAATGCGCCAGCATCGCCAGATTGCGGTCGTCGGCGGAAACTTCGCCAGACTCAATCGGATAATCACTCATGAAAACTGTCCTTTCAAATGGGTTGGTGGGCGCGACTGTAGCGTGAATATCGGATATTCGCTACCCCAGGCGAAGGCCGCAGCGCGGCGCAACAAGCGGCTCAACCGCCTGCCACGGTCATTTTGCCGACCAGCACCGGGCCGATGCGCAGATACGAGCGGGTATCGAAATCGGCGCCCACGGCCTCGATACTGCCGAACATCTGTCGCAAATTGCCGGCGATGGTGAGGCCATCTACCGGATAGGCGATTTCTCCGTTTTCCACCATGAAGCCCGCCGCGCCACGCGAATAATCGCCGGTAATCATGTTCACGCCCTGCCCCATCAACTCGGTGACATACAGGGCACGCGACTTGCCACGGACGATTTCGGCCAGGTTTTCGGCATTGGCGCTGACATTGACATTGTGGATGCCCCCGGCATTGGCCGTGCTGGCAAGCCCCAGCTTGCGCGCCGAATAGCTGCCCAGCACATAACGCTGGATGCGGCCCTCCTTGACCAGATGCGAGCGCTGCGTGGCAACGCCCTCGGCATCATAGGCACCCGAGCGAAAACCGCGCATCAGGAACGGGTCTTCTTCCAGCCAGAACCAATCCGGGAACAGTGCCTGCCCCAAGCTGTCGCACAGGAAGCTGGCACGCCGATACAACGCGCCCCCGGAAACGGCCGACAAATAATGTCCAATCAGGCTGCTGGCGACTTCGGCAGAAAAAATCACCGGCATCTCGCCCGTTGCCGGGGTGCGCGGCGCCAACCGCGCCAGTGTGCGCTCGGCTGCGCGGCGGCCAATCGCCTCGGCATCTTCCAGCCCGTCCAGCGCCAGCGCCATGCTGTACCAGCCATCGCGCTGCATGGCATCGCCCGTCCCGGCAATCAGCGCGCAGCCCAGGCTGTAATGGCTGCCGCGCTCGCGCCCGACAAAGCCGTGCGAATTGGCGTACACCGACAACGACTGATTGCTGGCAAACGATGCGCCATCGGAATTGCCGATGCGCAGGTCCTGCGCACGCCCCGCCGCCTCTGCGCGCATCGCAAGGTCGATGGCCGCTTCGGCATCGACCTTGGCCGGATGCCAAGTATCGAACTCGCGCAGGTCTTTGGCCATCAACTCGGCATCGGCCAGCCCCGCAGCCGGATCTTCCTCGGTATGCCGGGCAATCGCGCAAGCCTGCGCCACGGTGGCCGCCAGGCTTTCGGCGCGCACATCGCCAGTACTGGCCGTCCCCTTGCGCTTGCCGAAATACACGGTGATGCCAATCCCGCGATCGCGCGTGGATTCCACTGTCTCCACCTCGCCCATGCGCACACTGATGGCAAGGCCGCCGGAATCGCTGCAACTGACTTCGGCCTGGCTTGCGCCCTGTTGTCGAGCCAGCGCAAGCAACTGCCGGGCGGTATCTTCCAGGCGGTCAAGACGGACGATGCTGTCATCATTTACGGGAAAGGCGTGTGTCATGGCTTATCCTTTAAGGACATTTTTTGAAGAGTCTTCCCAATGCGCGGACGCGATCAGGAAACGGGTGAGTATTTCTCGCCAAGTCGTAGTGAACAACGCCGGGCGGCACTGGATGTGCTGGCGCTGGCGCATGTTCTGGTGGAAAAAACCCCGACGGAACTTGAAAAACTGCCCATCGACGAGGGGCTGCAAGGGCATGTACTGGAAGCCAAGCGCATCACTTCGCCGATCGCCCGCAAACGTGCCGTGGCATTTTTGGCCAAGCAAATGCGCAAGCAGGACGAAGAAGTGCTGGAAGCCATCCGCGATGCGCTGGATGCCAACAGCGAAGGCTCGCGTCGCCAGGTCGCCCTGATGCACCGCGCCGAAAACTGGCGCACTCGGCTTTTGCAGGACGGCGACGAGGCGCTGGCGGCATTTCTGGCCGAATACCCGGAAGCCGACCGCCAGCGTATTCGGCAACTGGTGCGCAATGCACAGGAAGAAAGCCGCCGCAACAAGCCGCCGCGCGCTTTCCGCGAGTTGTACCGGCTGGTGCACGAGGCGTTGAATGGCGAGGGCATGGACGCTGCCGGAGAGGATGAGGCTCTGGATGGTGACGAGTTGGAATGATGCTTTTGCTGCTTTTGCATAAGAAGA
Organism: Lysobacteraceae bacterium NML08-0793; assembly: GCA_002798275.1. Lineage (GTDB taxonomy): Bacteria > Pseudomonadota > Gammaproteobacteria > Xanthomonadales > Xanthomonadaceae > Solilutibacter. The sequence goes on from NWQR01000002.1 coordinate 23,336, forward strand.
AGCTGCCACTCATGCTTGAAGCGACCTGAAGGCTTGCAGTAATTCAATGCCGGGATATGCGCCCGGCAGCGCACCCGCTTTCTTTTAGAACAGGGCGGAAAGTCAAAAGCCCCTCCACCCCGATCCTGTCCGGTGGTCAATAAAACACTAAGGCAGGCAACTGTCCTGTCGAATCCGGCGCTCACGCCTGCGTGCCTCCAACGGTCAGCTCGCTGATTTTCAGCGAGGGCTGCCCCACGCCCACCGGCACCGACTGGCCATCCTTGCCACATATGCCAACCCCCGCATCCAGCGCTAGGTCATGCCCGATCATGGTGACTTTTTGCATGGTTTCCGGGCCATTGCCAATCAACGTGGCGCCCTTGACCGGCGCGGTGATTTTGCCGTCCTCGATCAGATACGCCTCGGTGGCGGAAAAGACATATTTGCCGCTGGTGATATCCACCTGGCCGCCGCCAAAATTAACCGCATACAGCCCGCGTTTGACCGAAGCAATCATGTCCTCGGGCGCATCCTGACCGGCCAGCATATAGGTATTGGTCATGCGCGGCATCACCAGATGTGCATAGGATTCGCGGCGGCCATTGCCGGTCGGTGCCATGCCCATCAGCCGGGCATTCAGCGTGTCCTGCATATAGCCGGTGAGGATGCCGTCTTCAATCAGGGGGGTGCACTGGCTGGGCGTGCCTTCATCGTCGATATTCAGCGATCCGCGCCGCCCGGCAAGCGTTGCGTCATCGACGATGGTAACGCCGGGCGAAGCCACCCGCTGCCCCATGCGTCCGGCATAGGTACTGGTGCCCTTGCGATTGAAGTCGCCTTCAAGCCCGTGCCCGACCGCTTCATGCAGCAGCACCCCGGTCCAGCCATTGCCGAGCACCACCGGCATCAGGCCGGCCGGTGCATCCACCGCTTCCAGATTCAAAAGCGCTTGGCGCAGCGCCTGGCGCGCAAAGTTTTCTGGCTGGTCATTGCCCAGCAGCTCCTGATAGCCATAGCGGCCACCAAAGCCGGCATAGCCAGATTCGCGCCGGCCATTTTGTTCGACAATCACTTGGATGTTCATCCGTACCAGCGGGCGCACATCGGCGGCCAACAGACCATCGCTGCGCGCCACCAGCACGGTATCCAGTGCGCCGGACAGGCTCACCATGACTTGTTTCACCCGTGGGTCGAGCGCGCGCAGCAGGCCATCCACACGCCGCAATGCTGCCAGCTTGGCCTCATTGGCCAGGCCATCAATCGGGTCTTGCGCCGGATACAGCGGTATGCGCTGTTGCCCGGAAACCAGCGCCCTGCCCTGACCGGCACCGCCCGCGCGGGCAATTGCACGGGCGCTGTCGGCGGCAGCCAGCAAGGCCGCCCCATCAATCTCGCCCGAATAGGCAAAGCCGGTTTTTTCACCGCTGATGGCACGCACGCCCACGCCCTGCTCGATGGAATGCGCGCCGTCCTTGATGATGCCGTCTTCCATCGCCCAGCTTTCCCGTCTGGCATGCTGAAAATACAAATCGCCAAAATCCGCGCCACTTGCCAGAAGCCGGGAAAACGCGCGGGACAGGTCATCCACAGACAACCCCGCCGGGGCGAGCAAACGGGACTGGGCAAGACTCAAGGCTTGGTTCATGAAGCAAAACTCCGTGCAGGGTGCAGGACGAAAGAGGGGATTTTAAGCATCTGGCTGAAGCGGCGGATTGTCCGCTGCGCGGTTTTTTTCCGCCGTCTGGGCTTTGCCTTGCACCTGGACTTTCGGTGCCTCCCAGGAGCCGGTAACGCGATAGGTTTTGGCGCCGACTTCGCTCAAGGGCTTTTTCAGCACCACATTGGCCACCGCGCCCACTGCCGCGCCCACCGGGCCTGCGGCAATCGCGCCGACCGCAGGCAGCAGGTTGCCGGTACGCGGTTTGACTTCGATGGTTTGGTCAAACTGCCGGGCGGCCAGATCCGTGCTGCCGGTGATTTCAATCCGTGCGGCCGGGCCTTCGATGTAAAGGTTTTCTGCGCGCGCCTGCGCCCTGGCAAATTGCACCTTGCCCTCGATCCGGTCAAAGGCAAAACCCTTGTCGAAGAAGTCGCGAAAATCCAGGGTCAGGCGCTGCGGCAGGCGCGCCACGCTCAACAGTCCAAGCAGCCGCCCGGCTCCTGGCTCAAGCTCAACCAGTTGCCCGTTCTTGATCTGTGCACTGATTTCGCCGTGCACCGTGGCCGGCGCAAAATCTGCCGGCGCGCCCGGCCAGGCCAAGGCAAAGTCAATTCGCCCGGTGCCATTTTTCATCCGCCCCGGCAGGCCAAACACGGCAAAAAGCTCACCAAAATCATCGCTTTGCAACTGACCGGAAAATGCGCTCCGCGCCTGTTCGCCGCGCCCCAGCCAACTGCCTGTCAACTGCATCTGCTGCCCGGTGCGTTCGATATTGAGTGATTCCACCCGCATTCCAGCGGCCACCGGCCGGGTCTGCAAGCGCAGCTCGCCAAGCGGGTTGGACTGGATACGCAAATCGTCCACCCGGATCGCCAGCGGCGGGATTTTTGCCGGGTCGATCTGCATCGCCTGCGCTGGCGGCGAGGCGGCTGCCGGGCGGTCGGCACCCGCAGCGCCCCAATGCAGACGCGCAAAACGCCCCTGCAATGCCGCGCCATCTTCATGCGGCACGGTCAGGCTACCGGCCAGTTGCGCGCCATCGACCATCACTCGGGTGGCCTTCGGTTGCGCCTGCACTTGCACACGGGTATCGGCAAAATGTTGGCCGAAAAGCTGCAACTGCCCGGCGCGCACGTCCACCCGTACCGGGTCGATACCGCTGCCGCTATCGGCTCCGGCAATCAGCCCCGCCCAGCCTAGGGCATCCACATCTGCGGCACGGCCATTGACCAGCAGCCCCTGCCGTGGCGCAGCACCATCGGCCTTGTGGCTACCCAGGGTTGCGCGAATGCCGACCTCATCACCACGGCTGCGCGCCACCACGCCAAGACGCTCACCCAGCGCCACTTCCACTTCGCCATCCTCCAGCGGCATCGGCAGGCGCACCGTCAGCGGCATGGCCTGTGCTGCCGGTTTTTGCAGTGGCTCGGGCAGGTTGAGATGGGTGCCCTGCAAATTGCTTTGCAGCACGACTTGGCTCGGCACGGCGCTGGCCGCATCACTGCCGGCAGGCAGGGCAACGGCGATATGCCAGTCTGATTCGCCGCGCAGATAGGGCTTTAGCCATTCTAGTTGCGGCGCATGTGCCAGCAGGTTGGCGGCACTCAAGCGACCACGCAGACTGGCCTCAAACACATGCGCATCACGCTCCACATGCGTGCTGCCCGCGCGCAATGCCAAATGACCACGATGACCTTCATGCAGAACTTCAAGATGCTCGGCATGAAAGCCGTTCTGGTCGTAACGAGCCTCGCCGCGCACCTTAGAAAAGACAAGATTCAGCTCGCGCTCGCCCAGCATCGCGTCATCGAGGTGGACATCACCTTCGATACGGGTGGGCGGGCCACCCTCATAAAGCGGCTGCCGGAGTGCAAACGTAGCTGCGGCCTTGCCGCGCGCCTCCACCCGCGCCAGGGTATCGGCCAGGGTCTGGTTCAAGGGGCTTTGCCGCAGCACGCTCAAGAAATCTGCCGCATCGCCCTGACCCCGTGCGTCGATTTCCAGTGTGCCCCCGGCAAACTGCGCAATCCGGGCGCTGATGTTTTCCACCTGCACGCCGCCCAGTACGCCACTGCCTTCGACCGTCATACCATCGGCAATGAAGCTGGCCTTGAGCCTGCCGTTTTCAATCGGCGGCCAATCCTGCTGGAAGCGCAACCGGGCATTTTCAATATCGGCCAGCGCCTCGAACCGGCCATTGTGGCGGTCGAACGGCCAGTCGTCCAAGTCACCGCTGACAATCGCACGGGCGTTTTTCACCTGCCCGCCGACCAGCGCCATGTTCAGCCAGTCCACCGCCTCGCGCGGCATCAGATAATGAATCCAGAACTTGCGCGCCACCGGCACTTGGGCATCTCCGATATCGGCAGCGATATCAATCCACGGCAGGCTGCCATCGTTCTGGAACCACATCCCGCCACGCGCCCTGGCGCGATAGCCCGCCCCTTGTATGTCCAGATGCCCGGTGCCAAAGCGCAATCCTGCGCCTTCACGCCACAGCGCCACCGTGCCATGTGCGCTGATCGGATGTTTCACGCCAAAGCCGCGCGGCCAGTCGAACACCATCGGCGCATCGGCATCCAGCGTCAGCATCAGGCCATCGGCATCGCCCCGGATTTGCCCCCCCATGCCGGACAGCCCCGGCGCATCGGCTACCGACAGAAAGCCCAGCCCCTCGGCATCCGCTTCCAGCCAGTCCAGCCGCCCCCCCTGCCCGTGCGCCTTGAGATTGCGCAGCGCGCCCTGCGGCCTTGCTCGCCCCAGCCAATGGCGCAGCGGCGCGGCAAGCGAATCGCTCAAACCGGCTACATCCAGCAGCGCATCCAGCGGCAGATGCGGCGCGGCCATCTGCCATTGCCCCTGCTTTTGCTCGGCAACGATGCCATCTAGTTGCAGCACCCGCTGCGCTTGTTGCACCTGCAGCTGCGGCAAATGAAAACGCCAGTCATCACCGTTGCGCGAAAAATGCAGGCGCTGTTTCAACTGCGCGAACCGCACTTCATGCAGGCCGCCGGGCAGCGGGCTTTGTGCAGCCAGCCGGACATCCTGCAACTGCGCCACGCTCTTGACCGCCACCACCTGATGATTGGCAAGCGCAAGCCAAGCCTGCAATTTGCCCTGCCCGCCCTGCAAGGCCACGCCCTGCCAGACCAGCCACTGCGACCAGCTGGCCAAATCCAGCTTGCGGGCGGCCACATAAAGCTGGCCGTCGCCAGTTTCGCGGTCAAAGTCCAGGCTGCCATCGACCGGCGTTTGCGCGCCCTCCGGCCAAGCACGCAACCCCGCCCGCAGGCGTTTTTGTCGCGCCTGAAGGCGCAAGTCCACACGCGGCAGCTCAAGCGCGTCAGTCCCGCCTTGCGGCAAAATGCGTAGCCGTCCGCGCGACACCTGCACTTCACCCAGTGCCTGCAAATCGTCCAGCGGATCGCCCTGGGTTTGTCTTTCGCCAGGCAAGCCATGCACCTGCCAGCGGCCATCCGCAGCTTGTTCTAGGGTCAATTCCAGGCCGTGCAGGCGCAGCTCGGTAAAACGTCGTCCCGGCAGCCAGCCGCCATAGACCGCCAGCATCAATTCGGCCTGCTCGATGCCAAGCGCATGCTCGGCACTGCCAATATGCAGCCCACGCATCCGCAGCAAGGGGCCACGCCGCGTCCAGTCCGCCTGCAAGCTAGAAAAGCGCACCGGCTGCCCGGCCTTTTGCGCCAGCCATGTCTCGACCCGCGCAGGATTGGCTTCCAGCCAGCGCAGGCTTTGCTGCGCCGCCAGATAGGCCAGCACCAACAGCAGCACCAGTACCGCAAAGCCGTACCAGAGCGATTTGCCTGCAAGGCGGAAACTGCGCCGCAGCATCTCAGGCATCAGCCGGCACTCCTGAGTGCTTTTGCTTTTGACTTTCCGCCCTGTTCAGGCGTACCCAGTACCGGAGTGACCAATGGAAACAAGGCAGGGCATGTTTGAATGCAGCGAGTTTGCCCTGCCGCCATTTGGCGTGAGGAACGCAGGGAGCCCGGCGTAGCCGGGCGCGTCTGCCAAGGCTGGTTTGGTTGCCTACTTTTTTTGCCAGCAAAGAAAGTTGGTGCGCTGCCGGGCGTATATCCCGGCCTTGAAAAAAAATTTCTCTATTAGAAAGAGAACGCAAACAGGCTCTAAAGCAATACCACATCGTATTGCTCCTGCTGATATTGCTCATCGGCCTGAAAACGGATGCTCTTGCCGAGAAACTCCTCAAGCTCGGCCACCGCCACCGACTCATCCTCGGTAATGCGATGAACGATGCCGGGCGATGCAATCACCAAAAGCCGGTCGGCCTCGAACTGCCGCACCGCACGGGTGATTTCCCGGAAAATCTCATACGTAACCGTTTCGGCGGTCTTGACCGTGCCGCGCCCGCCGCACTGCCCACAGGTTTCCGACAGCTGCCGCTCTAGGCTTTCCACCGTGCGCTTGCGGGTCATTTCAACAAGCCCCAGCGGCGAAAAATCGTACACCGTGGTTTTGGCATGATCCTTAGCCAGCGATTTTTCCAGCGTACGCAATACCTGACGGCGATGCTCGGCATCGTGCATGTCGATAAAGTCGATGATGATGATGCCGCCCAGATTGCGCAGCCGAAGCTGTCGCGCCAGCGCCTGCGCCGCCTCCAGATTGGTGCGGTACACGGTTTCTTCCAATGTGCGCTGACCGAGAAAACTGCCGGTATTCACATCCACCGTGGTCATCGCCTCGGTCTGGTCGATGACCAGATAGCCACCGGATTTCAATGGCACCTCTTTTTGCAGGGCGCGCTGGATTTCATCCTCCACGCCGTACAGATCGAAAATCGGCCGCGAGCCGCTGTAATGCTCCACCTTGTCGGCCAGGCCATTGCCCTCCTCCGGCTGCCCCGGCATGTATTGGGCGGCAAAGGTGCGCAGTTTTTCAAAGGTTTCACGCGAGTCCACCCGCACTTTTTCCACATCGCGCCGAATCAAATCACGCACCGCGCGCAGCGGCAGGGTGAGATCTTCGTAGATGCAGGTGCCGATTTTCGATTCGCGCGCGCGCCGTTCAATCAAGCCCCATACCCGGCTCAAATAGGCAATGTCCTCGGCCAGCGCCTCCGATGGCACGCCCTCGGCATTGGTGCGCACGATATAGCCTGCCGCCGACGGCAGCGACAACTCGCCCAGCAATGTTTTCAACCGCGCCCGCTCGGCCTCATCCTCGATGCGCGCAGACACGCCAATCACCCGAGATTGCGGCAGCAGCACCAGATAGCGTGAAGGAATGCTAATTTGCGTGGTCAGCCGTGCGCCCTTGCTGCCAATCGGGTCTTTCAATACCTGCACCACGATGTCTTGGCCTTCGCGCAGCAATTCGCTGATCGGGCGCACTTGCAGCGCCGAGATATCGCCCGCTTCCACGGTTTGTCCATCGCTGCCCATCGCAACGCTCGGGCGGTGAATATCGTTGGCATGCAAAAACGCCGCGCGCTCAAGGCCAATATCCACGAATGCCGCCTGCATCCCCGGCATCACCCGCTGCACTTTGCCCTTGTAGATATTGCCCACAACCCCGCGATGGCTGCCGCGCTCAATGTGCAACTCTTGCAGCATGCCGCTTTCCACCACCGCCACACGGGTTTCGCGCGGGGTGACATTGACCAGAATCTCCTCGCTCATGCCAGCACCCCGGCACGGCGCAGCAAAGTGGCGGTTTCATGCAGCGGCAGCCCCATCACCCCGGAAAAACTGCCACATAGCCGGGTTACAAGAGTTTCGCCCAAACCTTGAATAGCATAGCCACCCGCCTTGCCCTGCCACTCGCCACTGGCGATATAGCCGTCCACTTGCGCTGCTGAAAGTGGCGCAAAGCTAACTTCAGAAACCGATTCGGCATGCAGTTGCGCCGCTGCGCCAACCAGCCAGACGGTGGTTATCACCTGATGGGTACGCCCGGCAAGACGCGTCAGCATTTCGCTGGCGGCCTTGGCATCGGCAGGCTTGCCAAATACCTCATCGTCCAAAATCACCTCGGTATCGGCTGCTAGCACCCAAGCGGCCGACATGTCTTGCACCTTCGCAAACCCTGCCAGCGCCTTGTCTTGCGCCACCCGCATCACATACGCACGCGGGCTTTCGTCCGCATTGCGGACTTCAGGAATATCCAATTCAAGCACGGCAAACGGCACCCGCAAGCGGGTGAGCAATTCGGCGCGGCGGGGAGAGCCAGAAGCAAGATAAAGCTGCATCGGGGCAGGATAACCCGAGCAAGCTGGATATGGGCTGTTTGATGCAAACGCCCAAGCCACGTCTTTATTGCGGGGATGCTTGCAGCCATGTTTGCGCTCAAAACCGCGTCCTGCATGGCAGGGGGCGGCAAGAGCGCCTAGCCTTGCGCGCAGCCAGCCCTGCCGGCACGATTTCTCGCTGGAAAGCGGCACTGGCAAAACCATGAACAAACGCCAAAGTCGGACGCTGCATCGCTCAACCCCGTTATGCTTGCCGACGCGTTTATCCACCGACATTCCCCAAGGAGCTTTCCATCCATGAACCTTCGCCCCAGCCTGCTGGCCATTTGCCTTGCCCTTGCCACGCCCATGACCTTTGCTCAAACATCCCCCACCGCCCCACTCACCGCCGCGCAAGGCACGCTACTGTCGGTTGAAGCCGAAGGCAGCAGCCAGCGCGCCCCGGACATTGCCCGCATCAGCACCGGCGTAACCACCCAAGCTGCCGATACGCAAAGCGCGATGCGCCAGAACGCCGAAGAAATGCGCAAGCTGCTCGATGCGCTGAAGCAGGCCGGCATCGCCGAGCGCGACATCCAAACCAGCGGCATCAGCCTCAGCCCGCAATATCGCTACAGCGAAAACCAGCCGCCGCGCGTGACCGGGTTCCAGGCCAGCAACCGCGTGCAGGTGAAAGTGCGCGAGCTGGAAAAACTCGGCAACATCATGGACATTCTGGTGCGCGCCGGTGCCAACGAGCTTAACGGCCCGAGCTTTGAATTGGACAAGCCCGAAGAAGCCCGCAATGAGGCGCGCAAGCTCGCGCTTGCCGAAGCCCGCCGCCGCGCCGACGGCTATGCCCGCGAGCTGGGTCTCAAGGTTCGCCGCATCGTCAGCATTGACGAAGGCGAGCAGCTGGCCGGGATGCCTGCCCCACTGATGAGCCCCCGCGCCGCCAAGGCCGAAGCCTTCGATGCCAGCATGCCGGTGGCCGTGGGCGAGAACGATATCCGCGTGCGTCTTGCAGTGGTGTTCGAGCTGGGGCAATAAGCGCACGCCCGGCTGCCATGACAAAAACGGCCTGCATACGAAGGCCGTCAGGCTGAGGGCAAATCGGGCATCGCCAAGGGCGCTGTTGCTGTTGCTGCTGCCTTTCCCGCCCGTCTGGCGCGCCGAGTAGCGGAGCGACAAATGGAAACAAGGCCGGGCGTGTTTGAGCGAGCGCAAGCGAAGCGAGTTGCCCGGCCGCCATTTGGCGCGAGCAACGCAGGGCACCCCGCGCAGCGGGGCGCGACAGCCCGGGCTGGTTTCTTTGCGTCCTTTCTTTTCCACAAAAGAAAGGACGTGCGCTGCCGGGCGCATATCCCGGCATGGAAAAGACAACAACAACCAAAGCCACGTCAAAGCAACAGAAGAGTGCCAGCCTCTGACACGCCCATCTCACTATGGGTAATAACAGTAAGTGCTGTCCTTACCGGTGGTCATCACCCAAAAACGGCCTTCATAGTGAAGGCCGTTTTTATGCGCAAGACCGGGCTTACACCCGCAGCACGTCCACCCAAAAAATGGCAGCAGCGGCAAAGCAAAAGGCCAGCCCCAGCCACCAAAGGGCAACCCCGGCGCGTGTAGATAATGCTGGGCGCGCCAGACCGGCGTGCTCACCCAGAGCGAAACCCCAGGCTTGCGAAAGAAAGCCGAGCCTGCGAAGCCAGTCAAAAACCCCAAAACCATCAAAACAATTGCCAGCGCCACATCCATTCCCCCAGAAAAACTGCGGCGAGCATAACCTCAAGCGCGATGATACGGGTGGTTCATCAACATCGACTGGGCGCGGTAAAGCTGCTCAGCGACAATCAGCCGAACCAGCATGTGTGGCAGGGTCATCGCGCCCAGTGACCAGGCTTCGTCAGCGCGGTTGATGACATCCGGGGCATGGCCTTCGGGGCCGCCAATCAAAAATGCCAGGTCGCGTCCCTGGCTGCGCCAGTGCTCCAGGCGCTCGGCCAGTTTTTCCGAGCTCCAGTTTTTGCCGCGCCCATCCAGGGCAACGACCCAGGCGGCTTTGGGAATGGCTGCCAGTACGCGCTCGCCTTCTTCCTGCATGGCGCGCTGGCTGTCGCGCCCCTTGCCGCGAATGCCGGGGGCAATTTCCAGCAATTGCAGTGGCAGGCCGTGCGAGAGGCGCTTTTGGTATTCGCCAAAGCCTTCGGCCACCCAGGCGGGGGCACGCTCGCCTACGGCAATCAGGCTGGCTTTCATGTCGGCAAGCGGGTTTATTCGTCCTGCGGGGGCTCATCCCCCACGGTCCACAGGCGCTCAAGAGCGTAAAACTCGCGTACCCGTGGCAGCATCACATGCACCAGCACATCGCCCAGGTCCACCAGCACCCATTCGGCCTCTTGCTCGCCTTCCACACCCAGCGGCTGGTAGTTGAGCTTTTTGGCAAAGCGCACGACTTCGTCGGCGATGGCCTTGACATGGCGGGTGGAAGTGCCCGAGCAAATCACCATATGGTCACAGACGCTGCTTTTGCCGCGCACATCCAGCGCCACCACGTCCTGCGCCTTGAGGTTCTCTACCGCATCGCGTGCGGTTTTCAGAAGGACATCCACCGGCGGTGCGGGGCTGGGGGCGGTGGTTTTGACGATATGGGCTTCGCTGGACAAGTGTGTGACTCTCGGTTGGAAGACGCTGATTTTAGCGCGCGCGGTAAAGCTGGTGCGTATCGATGTAGCGGGCAACGGCGGGAGGTGTCCATTCTCGCCAGTGCGGCTGGTTTTGTTGCACTGTCCGGCGCAAGGCGCTGGAGGATTCCGGGCGCAGCGGCAATGACAGCCGATACCAGTATCCGGCAGCAGTTTGCTGCAAGGGCTGTGGCGAATTTTGCCAGCGGCCTTCGGCAATAGCCGCCAATGCCGGTGGCAAATCGCTCTGGGCAAATGCGCTGCCGGGACGCTCGGCAATGATGATATGCACTTGGGCAAGCAGCGCTTGCCAGTGACGCCAATGAGGCAGGGAAAGAAAACTGTCCGCGCCCAGCAACAGAGCCAGCGGTGCGTCTGCGCCAAGCGCTGCGCGCAGCTCCAGGACGCTGTCGATGCTGTAGGAGGGGCCTGCGCGCTGTAGTTCGCGGGTGTCGATGGCAAGTCCGGGCTCATCGGCAATGGCAAGGCGCAGCATGGCAAGGCGCTCGCCGGCATCGGCGCCGGTCGGGCCTTTGTGTGGCGGGTCGGCGGCGGGCATGAAATGCACATCGGCCTGCAAGGTATCGCGGGCGGCACGGGCGATAGCCAGATGTCCCCGGTGTACCGGGTCGAAGCTGCCGCCGTACTGGATGCGCAGGCTCATGCCGACAGCAGCCGCAGGGCGCGCGGCTCGGCCACCGCCAGCAACAGGCGCTCAAGTGCCAGCCAGGCATCGCCTGCGGCGCGTCCCTTGGCGATGCGGTCGATTTTTCCGGCCTGGGCAAGAAACTCGCGCCAGCGTGTGCTGTCGTGGCGTTTCAAGGCGCGCAGATACAGGGCTTGTTTGGCTTCCCATATGCGCTGCGCTTTGAATTCGGCTTGCAGATTGCCACCGCGCGCCTGTATCGCGGCCAGTTTTTCACTGATTTGCAATTCACGAATCACCATGCCCAGCAGCGCCGGCACTGCCTCGCCTTCGGCACGCAGCCCGGCCAGCACGCGCGCAACTTGTGCGGCCTGGCCGTTCAGCGCGGCATCGGTCAGGCGGAAAACATCAAAGCGTGCGGCATCGGCCACCAAATCCTGCATGGCGGCCACATCCAGTATTTGTCCGGGGGCAGCCAGCAAGGCCAGTTTGTCCACTTCTTGGGCGGCGGCCAACAGATTGCCTTCCACGCGCGCGGCCAACTGGCTGATGGCATCACGCTCGGCGCGCAGGCCACGGCTGCGCAGGCGCGCATCCAGCCAGTCCATCAGCTCATGCGGTTTGATGGCCCAAGCAATCGCCAGATGCCCGATTTTGGCAATCGCCTCGCTCCATTTGCCCGCATGCGCGCGGCTCCAGTCATTGGCGATGATGAGCAAGCTGATGCCTCCTGGCGGGGCTGCGCAAAACTCGCTGATGAGTGCCGCGCCGTCCTTGCCGGGCTTGCCGCTGGGCAGGCGCACTTCAATCAGCCGCTGGCTGCTGAACAGCCCCATGCTGGCGAATGCGCCGCGCAATTGTTCCCATTTGAAATCACGCGGCTCGGCATCGAATACTTCACGCTCCGTGCAACCGGCTGCGCGGGCATGGGCGCGTACCGCATCGGCGGCCTCCAGCACCCGCAACGGCTCGACACCGGCAACGAGATAAATTGGCCGCAGCGGCTCTTTGGGCAACTGCGCAATCAGGCGTTCGGTATTGAGTTCCACCGCAAATCGTCAGCGCGGCTCGCGCAGTGCGGCATCGACCCGGCGCAGGATGGCGGCGGCCATTTCCCGGCGCAACTCCTTACCGAGCAGCTCGGTTTCACTGTCGGTGCCGATGGCCTCGGTGGGCTGCGCCAGATAGTCGCGCGAAAGCTCGACCGACTGCTGCGGCACGATGTCCTTGCCGTTGGCATCGCGCATGGCGAAAACGACCGCATAGCGCAGGCTGTATTCCTGCGCGCGGCCATGCGAGTCCAGGCTGATGGGCAAATTGCCCCAGCGCTCGGAAATGATTTCAAGCTGCGCGGTTTTCTGCCCGCCCGCCGCTGCCGGCACTTCGGCGCCTGCGCGGGCAACCGCTTCGCGCAGCGATTCGGCCAATTGGCTGTAACTGCCGGGCGCGACCACACGCACCGGGCCAAGGTCGGGGGGCAGCTCCAGCGGACGGCGCAGATGAAAGCCGCAACCGGCCAGGGCGAGGACAAGAATCGGGGCAAGCAGCTTTTTCATGATGCAAAGTCTGGACGATTAACTGGCAAGGGGCAATTCCAAGAGCGTATGGGCGCCTCAAACAACAATATTGACGATACGGCCGGGTACGACGATGACTTTCTTCGGCGGCTTGCCGTCAATGAAGCTGGCAACCGCAGGCACGGCCAGGGCTTGCGCTTCAATGGCCTCGCGGCTGGCATCGGCGGCCACTTCAATCTGCCCGCGCAGCTTGCCATTGACCTGCACCGCCAAAGTCAGGCTATCGCGCACCAGCGCCGCAGCATCCACCTGCGGGAACGGCACGTCATCCAGCACGGTTTCGGCATGTCCCAGCCGCTGCCAGAGTGCGTGGCTGATATGCGGGGTAATCGGGTTCAGCATCAGCACCAGGGCGCTGAAGGCTTCATGCTGCACGGCGCGTCCTGCCGGGCTGTTATCGCCGAATTTGCCAAGATGGTTCAAAAGCTCCATGCAGGCAGCGATGGCGGTATTGAAACTGTGCCGGCGGCCATAGTCATCGCTCACCTTCTGGATGGTTTCATGCAGCTGGCGGCGCAGGGTTTTCTGCCCGGCATTCAGCGCAGCCACATCCAGCGCATCGGGCTTGCCTGCGGCTATATGCTGCTCCACTTCGCGCCACAGGCGGCGCAGGAAGCGGCTCATGCCCTCCACGCCCGCATCGTTCCATTCCAGCGACTGCTCCGGTGGCGCGGCAAACATCGAGAACAGCCGTGCGGTGTCGGCGCCGAATTTTTCCACCAGACTATGCGGGTCAACGCCGTTGTTCTTGGACTTGGACATTTTTTCTATGCCGCCGGGATAGACCGGCAGGCCGTCGCTGCGCAGGCGCGCGCCAATCAGCTTGCCTTTTTCATCGCGCTCAATCTCCACATCGGCAGGATTGAACCAGTCGCGGCTGCCGTTTTGGTTTTCGCGATACCAAGTTTCGGCAATCACCATGCCCTGGGTCAGCAGCCCCTTGGCCGGCTCATCCGAGCTCACCATGCCGACATCGCGCAGCAGCTTGTGATAGAAGCGGAAGTACAGCAAGTGCAGGATGGCGTGCTCGATGCCGCCGATGTATTGGTCCACCGGCAGCCAGTAATTGGCGCGGCCATCCACCATATCCACCGCACCCGGCGAGGTATAGCGGGCGTAATACCAGCTCGATTCCATGAAAGTATCGAAGGTATCGGTTTCGCGCTCGGCCGCCTTGCCGCATTCGGGGCAAGTGGTTTTGCGCCATTCCGGGTCGGACTTGATGGGGCTGATGACCGCACCGGGGGTGGCGAAGGCTTCGGCCACGTCCTCCGGCAGCAGGACTGGCAGTTGTTCCTCGGGTACCGGCACGGCGCCGCAGTCCGGGCAGTAAATCACCGGAATCGGGCAGCCCCAATAACGCTGGCGGGAAACTCCCCAGTCGCGCAGGCGGTAATTCACCACGCGCCGGCCAGTGCCTTCGCGCTCGAATTTTTCAGCCAGCGCATCGAAGGCTTGCGTATAGTCCATCCCGTTGAGTTCGCCAGAATTGATCAGCCAGCCGCGCTCGGTATAGGCGACATCGGTCAGCCCGGCCAGATAGCCGCGCACCACTTCCACCGCCGCGTCGGTGTCGTACACATCCAGCGCTTTTTGCTTGCCAAGCGCAGCCTGCATCGGGTCGGCATGGGCAGCCACGTCATCGGAAATATCCATGAGTGCATCGCGCACTTCCAGCGGCACGATGACCGGGCGAATCGGCAGGCCGTATTTGATGGCGAATTCATGATCGCGGGCATCATGGGCAGGCACCGCCATCACCGCGCCGGTGCCGTAATTCATCAGCACGAAGTTCGCCACATACACCGGCACGTCTTCGCCGGTAATCGGGTGAATCGCCCATTGGCCGGTGGCCATGCCGCGCTTTTCTTGGGTTTCAAGCTCCGCCTCGGAGACGCCCCCCTGCTTCAGCTCGGCAAGAAAGGCGGCCAGCTCCGGGTTGTTCGCCGCAGCCTTTTGCGCCAGCGGATGATCACCGGCGATGGAGATAAAGCTCACCCCCATCAAGGTATCCGGGCGGGTAGTGAATACCGTCAGCGGCGTCTCCTCGCCCTCCACACGGAACTGGATTTCCAGCCCTTCGCTGCGCCCGATCCAGTTGCGCTGCATGGTCTTGACCGATTCAGGCCAGCCTTCCAGTGTGTCCAGGCCATCGAGCAGTTCCTGGGCGTAATCGGTGATGCGCAGGAACCACTGCGGAATCTCGCGCTTTTCCACCAGCGCGCCGCTGCGCCAGCCGCGCCCGTCGATGACCTGCTCGTTGGCCAGCACGGTTTGATCCACCGGATCCCAATTGACCACCGCATTTTTGCGATAGGCCAGACCCTTTTTCATCAGGCGCACGAACATGCGCTGCTCGTGGGCGTAGTATTCCGGCGTGCAGGTGGCGAACTCGCGCGACCAGTCAATCGCATAGCCCAGCGCCTTGAGCTGCTCACGCATGTTTTCGATATTGGCATAGGTCCATCTGGCCGGCGCTGTGCCCTGCTTGATCGCGGCGTTTTCTGCCGGCAGGCCAAAGGCATCCCAGCCCATCGGCTGCAATACATTGTGGCCGGTCATGCGCTTGTAACGGCTGATGACATCGCCAATGGTGTAATTGCGCACATGCCCCATGTGCAGCGCCCCGGACGGGTACGGCAGCATCGACAGACAGTAATACTTCGGCTTGTCAGCCGCTTCCTGCACCTGATAAGCGCGACTTTCCTGCCAGAAAGACTGGGCAGCGGCTTCGACAGTGGCGGGGGAATAGCTGTTTTCGGTAGCTTCTTGACTCATGGCGCTGGGCATCTACAGGGGACTGCGCAGACTACCGCAGCGCAATAATCAACGCCAGCCACCTGCCAGTGCAAAACACCCAGCAGCCACAGCAATATCGCTCAATGAAGATTTCAATGTCGAATTTTCCGGGGATGCTGCTGTTATTGTGTCCGCAACGCTTCGATGAATATACTGCGGCGGATGCAACGGACACTCGCCAAACTGAAAAGTACCATCGCCGCACTGCTGATTGCAGTGCTGGCGGTACTACCCGTTGCCGATGCGTTTGCCTGCTCGTTTGAATTGTTCGATGTCCATACGGCAACCACTGCGGGCAATCATACTTCGCCACTGCATGACAGCGCCGACAAGGCGGATGGCTCTGGCGACATGCATGGGGCTTGCGCCCACGGCCACTGTCATCACTCGGCGGCCAATATCTCATCCGGTACGGCATTGGATTGCGCCCCGATGCGCAGTAGGCCAGGCGCATCACTGGATACGCCTCGCCCCTCCGAACTGCTTGAGCAACCGCTGAGACCTCCGCGCGGCTGACGTGCGCCTTGCCCGTCCCGACGGGCTTTCACGTCACTATTGATTACGGAGTCCCCATGTTTACAGCACTTGGACGGTCGCTTGTCGCGACCGTGCCGGTTGTGGCTGCCCTGGCATTCTCATCGCCTGCAATGTCGAGTGATGCTGCCATCAATACCGCCCCGACCTACGATGATTTGCTCACCCGGCTCGATACGTTGCCTTCAGTTCGCGAAGCTGTGGCACGCCATGATGCCGCCACTGCCCGTGTAGAACAGGCGCGCGCCCTTCCCAATCCTTCAATGGCCTACAGCCAGGAAAACGTTTACGGCAGCGGCCCCTATCGCGGCGCCGGCAGCGGTGAAATGACGCTGTCACTCACCCAGCCACTTGAACTGTTTGGCAAACGCACAGCCCGGATTGAGGCGGCGCGCTCCGAGGCCAATGTCACCAATCTTCGTCGTGTGCAGGTACGCTGGCAGCTCGCCAGTCAGTTGGCATGGCGCTATGCCGAAGCTGAAGCTGCTGCACGACGTTATGAACTTGCTGCCGAAGCCCTATCGTTGACCGAGCAGGATGCGAACGGGACTGCCGCGCTGGTTGAGCAAGGACGCGAACCGCTGTTGCGCGCTGTCCAGGCGCAAAGCGAAGTCCAGTCAGCCAAAGCCGCACTCGACGAGGCTCGGGCGCTGCGCAACGGCGCATTCGCACAGTTGTCGGCAGTCGCCATGCTTGACAGTCCCATTCAGGCCATCGGCACCAGCCTGCTGGATCGCGTTCCCGAGGCGGCAAAAACCAGCGCGGATGCGCCTATCGCCATCCAGCTCGCCCGAGCCGACTTTGATACCGCAAGCCAGCAGGTGAAAGTCGAACAACGCCGCGCACTTCCGGACATCAGCGTCACTGTCGGCAAAACCCGGTTTCAGGAAACCGCCGATCAGGCGTTTACGCTCGGCATTGAGCTGAGCATTCCCTTGTTTGATCGCAACCGGGGCGGCATTCGCGCTGCGTATGCCGAGCAGCAGGCCGCAGAAGCCCGGCTGATGGCACAGCAGCAAGCAGTCCATGCCGGGCGGCTGGCCGCAGAGGTCACGCTGTCTGCCTCGAACAGCCGGACACGCGCCGCTGATAGCGGCGTTGCCGCCGCCGAAGAAGCCTATCGCCTGTCCCGTATCGGTTTCGAAGCAGGGCGAATCTCGCAACTTGAACTGCGCAGCACGCGCGCAGCGTTAATCGCTGCGCGCAATGCCGCTGTGGATGCACGACTTGCGCGCGTCCTTGCCGAAATTGATCTGGCGCTTCTGGAAGGTCGAATCCCATTTGGAGCATCCCGATGAAAGCAGATCGCAAGTCGTTGATTTACCTCATCGTACTTTTGGGCGCCTTCGCCACAGGCTTTACCCTTGCACGGCTCACTGGCAACGTCAGCGCCGGGACATCCGTTGATGCCCCGGAAATCAGCACCAATGATGATGCCGCCGGCAAAGACGCCGCTGAAGATGAGGCGGGCGAAAATGAAGATGGCTTGATTGCTCTGACCCGGCAGCAAATCGAAGTTTCAGGGCTTCAGGTGGTTCCTGTCAGCCGCGGGGGAGGCAGTCAGACACGGCTGAATGGACGTGTTGAATACGCCATTGGCGCGCACGCGGCCATTGCTGCTGCCATCGGTGGCCGTGTGGAGCGCGTCATCGTCGCGCCCGGCAGCAAGATTGTTGCCGGGCAGCCTTTGGCCGTGATAGTCAGTGGTGAAGCGGCAGCGCTGCGAGCAAGTGTGGATGCAGTGCGCGCCGAAGCGGAAGCGGCACGACGGGTCTATCAGCGCGATCAGGCCTTGATGGCTCAAGGCGTGGTCGCCCGGCAAGAGCTGGAAGCCTCACACGCTCGCACACTCGCCGCCGAGGCGGCGGCGCGCGCTGCCGCCGCCCAGCTTGTCGCAGCTGGTTCGCCAGGCGCGAATGGGCAAGTCAACATCACCAGCTCGATCACAGGCGTGGTGAGCGCCGTCCAGGTGACACCCGGCAGTGTGATCGCCGCCGGTGACACCGTGGCCCGGGTGGCCGACCCGACGAAAACTGAGCTGGTCTTTTTCGCGCCGCCCATGTTTGCAGCGCAAATCGAGGCCGGAACACGCATTGAAGCCAAAAGTTCGGGCAGCCACTTCAGCGCCGTAGTGATCGGCGTCGCTGTTGACCGGGGCTCACAAGGCGGCATGGCGATCATCCGTGCGCGCCCGGAGTCTGTCGCACCGCTTCCTGCGGGTATGCCGGTGTCCGGCATCGTGGTCGCGGCAGCTCAAGACAACGCGCTGACCGTACCAGCCGATGCCGTGCAAACCGTGGAAGGGCGTTCGGTCGTATTCGTGGCCGATGGTGACAAGGGCTTTCGAGCAATACCTATACTCGTCGGTCGCCGTGCGGGCGGGCATATCGAAATCCTCAAGGGCTTGTCGGGAGATGAGCGCGTGGTTGGCAGCAATGCGTTTTTGCTGAAGGCTGAGCTCGCCAAGGGCGAGTCAGGACATGCTCACTGAGGATATCGTCATGTTCAGACATCTCATCGAAACCGCAGTACGCCTGCGCTGGGCGGTGGTTTTTGCCGCCGCCATTACCGCAGCCTATGGCTTGTTTCAGCTTGGCAGATTGCCGATCGACGCAGTGCCGGATATCACCAATCGGCAAGTACAGATCAATACCATCGCACCCGCGCTTGCGCCAGACCAAATAGAGCGGCAGGTAACCTACCCGCTTGAAACGGCGCTGGCCGGCATCCCTGGCCTGACCGGCACCCGTTCGCTTTCGCGCAATGGGTTCTCGCAGATCACCGCCGTCTTTACCGATCAAACTGATATTTATTCCGCACGTCAGCACGTGGCCGAACGTATGCGGGAGGTGCAGGACGACCTGCCCGACGGCGTGTCCCCTGTGATGTCACCGGTCACCACCGGGCTTGGCGAAGTGCTGATGTGGACGGTAGATTTCATCCCCTACAACCCAAAAAATGCCAGCAAGCCGGATATGCCCGGATGGCAGTCTGGCGAGGTTTATCTCACGCCGGAGGGGGAGCGTCTTGCAACAGCAAAGGCACGCGCCACTTACCTGCGCACGGTACAGGACTGGATCATCGCGCCCCAGATGCGCCAAACACCCGGGCTGGCCGGGGTCGATACGATTGGCGGCTATGTCAAGGAATACGCCGTTCGCCCCAATAGCGAACAACTGGCCGCCTACGGTCTTGGCCTGGGTGATTTGGTACGGGCAATTGAGCGCGCCAATGTCCAGGCTGGTGCAGGCTTTGTCCAACGTGCCGGCGAAGGCTGGGTTGTCCGGGGCGATGCCCAGGTACAGACGGCTGAAGATCTTGCGCAAATGCCAGTGGCCAAGCGTGGCGAAGCGGTGATTCGTGTTGCCGATGTCGCCAGGGTCGAACCGGGACAAGCGCCACGACTGGGCGCAGCGACTCGAGATGGGCATGAAGTGGTTCTTGGAACGGCATTGATGATTGCCGGCGGCAACAGCCGCACGGTGGCGCAGGCAGCAGTGGCGCGGCTGGCCGAAATCAATCGCACTTTGCCCCCCGGCATCACTGCCAAGCCTATGTTGGATCGCAGCATGCTGGTCAATGCCACGATAAAAACAGTCGCCAAGAATCTCGCTGAAGGCGCGCTGCTGGTCATCGCGGTGCTGTTCCTGATGCTCGGCAACATCCGTGCTGCGGCAATCACGGCGCTGGTGATTCCGCTGTCGTTCCTGTTTGCAGTGATAGGCATGAACCGCTTCGGCATCAGCGGCAACCTGATGAGCCTTGGCGCGCTGGATTTCGGCATCCTGGTCGATGGCGCCGTGGTCGTAATCGAGGCAACACTGCTGATGCTTGGACAGAAACAGGCCGAGCTGGGACGCAAACTTTCTGCTGATGAACGTTTGGCAATCGCAAGCCAGGCCGCACAAAAAATGGTGCGACCCGCTGCATTCGGGCAACTCATCATTCTGCTGGTGTTTGCTCCGCTTCTTGCATTGGAAGGTGTCGAGGGCAAAACATTTCAACCGATGGCTGCCACCCTCATGATCGCACTGGTCGGCGCGTTCATTTTTTCCTTCACTTTGGTGCCCGCCATGGCAGCCTTGTTTGTGCGTCCGCCCAAACTGGAAGCTGCACATGCATTGCCATCGGAAAAAACACAGCGGCGCGATGATGAACATGAAACCCGCATCATGCGTCTTGCGCGCAGCAAGGCCGAACCACTCATCCGGGCGGCGGTTGCGCACCCACGCATGATTTTGTCTGGTGCAGTCCTCATGCTTGCCGTTGGCCTTGGCGCATTCGTTTCGCTGGGACGAGCGTTCATGCCAACCCTCGATGAGGGCAGCCTGGCGATGCAGGCGCTGAGAATCCCATCCACATCGCTGGAGCAATCATTGGCGATGCAGATGAGCCTGGAGAAAGCCATTGCCAATGAACCTGAAGTGGAAACCGTTTTCTCCCGAACCGGCACCGCAGAAGCTGCCATCGACCCGATGCCGCCCAATATCTCGGACAGCGTAATTGTGCTCAAATCAAAATCCGAATGGCCAAACCCCGGCTTGGGCAAAGAGGCGCTGATTAACCGGTTCGAGGGCATCGTTGGCCAACATATCGGCAACGCCTTCGAATTCAGCCAGCCAATTGAATTGCGTTTCAACGAGCTGATTTCCGGTGTTCGCACGGACTTGGCCGTGATGGTATTCGGTGACGACTTTGGCATCCTGCAACCGATTGCCGAGCAGCTTTCGCTCAAGCTGCGGCACATTGATGGCGCGGCAGATGTACGCGTGGAGCAGGTATCGGGTTTGCCGATGCTTACTGTGCGGATCGATCACGCCGCTGCGGCACAGTATGGCTTGAGTGCGGCGGATGTCAGCGAAGCATTAAGCACCGGCATTGGGGGGGCTGCTGCGGGCAAGATTTTCGAGGGTGATCGCCGTTTTGAGGTCGTGGTTCGGCTTGATGAAGAGACCAGGAATGATCCCGCTGAACTTGCGGCGCTGCCCGTGCTGACACCCGATGCCACAACCGTGCCGCTGTCCTTGATCGCCAGTATCGAGGTCAGCGAAGGCCCCAACCAAATTAGCCGGAACAATGGCAGCCGTCGCATCGTGGTTCAGGCCAATGTCCGTGGCCGCGACTTGGGGGGATTCGTCAAAGAAGCACAGGCAGCGGTAGCCGATATCGCCCTGCCCAGCGGGGTTTATCTCAATTGGGGCGGGCAATTCGAAAATCTGCAACGCGCCGAAGCTCGATTGGCACTACTGATTCCACTGGTATTCCTGATGATCGGCGTGCTGCTCTACATCGCGCTTGGCAGTATCCGTGAGGCAGCTCTGGTCTTTGTCTGCGTACCGCTGGCTCTGATCGGCGGCGTATTCGCGCTATGGTTGCGTGGCATGCCGTTCTCGGTTTCTGCCGCTGTTGGCTTCATCGCTGTTTCCGGCGTCGCAACGCTCAATGGCCTGGTGCTGATGCAGGCCATCGGCGAGCGTCTGCGCGCCGGAGATATGCCTCTGGAAGCCGCCACAGCCGGTGCATCCGCTCGCCTGCGCGCTGTATTTACCACAGCCCTGGTCGCCATCGCCGGCTTCATTCCGATGGCCATTGCCACAGGTTCCGGCGCCGAAGTGCAAAAACCGCTGGCAACCGTGGTCATCGGCGGGCTGATTACGGCAACCGTGCTGACTTTGCTAGTCTTGCCTGCCTTCGCAGCATTTGCTGCCGTGAAACATCAAGCCAAACTGCGCACAACAGGAGAGGCTCGCCCATGCTGATGGCAAAGCGAAATTGTCGAATGCCCACAACAAACGCGCGGCTCAAAGCCGCGCTTTTTTATCCAAAAAACACAACACTTGTTGCTTGTTTGCTTATGAGCGGTTGCGGAACCGTCCGCCGCGAACTATCAGTACCATCAAAATCCACAGCAATATTGCCAGACGCAGCGCCAGCGCCCCGCTGGTAAATGCCGGCGCCAGCAGTGCCAAAGCCGGTATCGCCAGCCATAGCAGCGCCATCCACAGCCGACGTTTGCCCGGCAAGGTGCGTGCCAGCATCGCGCAGCCTGCCATCAGCCACAGACATAGCCACCACAGCATCCCGGCCAGGACATGCAGGCGGTTTGCGTCCTCGTCTGCCGGACGTGCCGCATCAAACGGCAGCACTCCTTGCAATGCAAACGCCAACGCCGCCAGCAAGGCCATTTGCCAGGCCAGCCGCAGTCCCAAACCACTGCCTTCGGGCAAACGGCCGCGGGCGCGGTGCGCATGCCAGGCCATGCCCAACCCCGGCCATAGAAACAGCAGAACGCCCAGCCAGGGGGCATGTGCGGCCAGCTGCGAGAGGGAGTGCCGCAAGTGCGAGTATTCCGGCCACGCCAGCGCTGCCCAAGACGCCACCGTCAGTGGCGGCAACCAAGTCAATACCATCCACTTGCCATCTGCCTTGCAAACCGCGCTGTCTGACACCATCTACACATCCATCAACCCATCCAAGGCCATCATGATGACCGATTCCAGCAATAACCCCCATGTTTTTGATGCCGCTGCCGCCAGTTTCGAGGCCGATGTCATCCGCGCATCACTTCAAACCCCGGTACTGGTGGATTTCTGGGCGACCTGGTGCGGGCCATGCAAAACCCTGGGGCCGATACTGGAAAAACTCGCCGCCGAATACAACGGCGCCTTCCGCCTTGCCAAAGTGGATGTGGATGCCGAGCAGCAACTGGCCGCGGCCTTCCAAATCCGTTCGGTCCCGACCGTGATGCTGGTCAAGGGCGGACAACTGGTGGACGGCTTCCCCGGCGCATTGCCCGAAGGCGAGTTGCGCAACTTCCTAGCAAGCCACGGCATCGAGCCGCTGGCCGGCGAAGAAAACCTCGAAACCGCCCCGTTGGATCCACATCAGGAAGTCATTCGCCTGCGTGCACTGGTCGCCGCCGAGCCTGACAAGGCCGAGCACCGCTTGGACTTGGCCATCGCACTCTTGGCAACCGGCGCAGCCAACGAGGCCGAACAACTGCTCGATGGCCTGCCGGCCAACCTCGCCACCGACGAGCGCACCGTCAAGGCGCGCGCCCGGCTTGGATTTGCCGCCCTGCTCAAAGACGCCCCGCCGCGTGAAGTGCTGCAAGCGGCGATTGCTGCCAACCCGAACGACCTCACCGCCCTGCACCTTCTGGGCGTGCATGAAATCGTCAGCGGCGATGCCCAGAAAGGGCTTGAAGCCTTTATGACCATGCTGCGACAGGATCGCCAGTTCAACGATGGCCTGCCACGCCGCGCCCTGATTGACGCCTTCAACGTCCTAGAAGATGCCGCGCTGATTTCCAAATACCGGCGGCAAATGTCCAGCATCCTGCTTGCCTGACAAAAATCGCAAAAAATCGTGCACACCGCCGAACAAGCCGCTATACTGCGCCTCCCGCGCCGGAGTGGCGGAATTGGTAGACGCAGCGGATTCAAAATCCGCCGCCCTTAAAAGCGTGTGGGTTCGAGTCCCACCCCCGGCACCAATACAAGGCCAGAAACCCTAGCAAAATCAAGGGTTCTGGCCTTTTTCATTGATGCCACCAGCCCAGCATCTCCCGCCCAATTCCGGATAAGCAGGGGAACTGCGGCGCCCCTGAAAGCCTGAAAGGGGTT
Source organism: Lysobacteraceae bacterium NML08-0793 (assembly GCA_002798275.1). Classification (GTDB taxonomy): domain Bacteria; phylum Pseudomonadota; class Gammaproteobacteria; order Xanthomonadales; family Xanthomonadaceae; genus Solilutibacter. The sequence continues at coordinate 47,051 of NWQR01000002.1, forward strand.
ATCCGCAAATGCGAACCGATGCCGCCCTAGGCAAGACCAAGGCCGTATCCCACCTGCCCGCTTTGCAGCCCAGCACCGAACCGAAGCCCCCCCCACAAATGCAGCAACCTTCAACCCCGGACTTTGCTAGATTCGACTGGTACAGCTAGCGGGGCAGGTCACAAGCAGTTATTCTCCAAGTGGCTGTACTACGGGATAGGTACAATATTCTCGTTGGCGGTGCAGGCTTTCATGGTAGGCGTAGCCAGCAAGCTGGTATTGAAGGTAGGTGCCGTGTTGCTTGCAAAGTACATACTGGTGATGCATACCCCGCTGGGCAGCGGAGCAGGTGAAGGACTCAACACCCTGGCCATGCAGCAAGGCGGCTTGGGTTTGATCTTGACCATTCTGCTGATAACCTGCCCGCCGATGGCTGCGATGTTCTTCCAGGGCGTGCTGGGACAAATAATGACCATGCACTCTCAATTTGGACACACCGGCGCAGGCGGTCAACAGCGCGACCCGTATGGGAATCCGGTGGGGGGGCAGAGGCCAGCTCCCGTAAATGAAACAAGCCCGAAGCAAGACAGATTGGACTCACGAGACGTTTTGGCAAGTAATAATGCAACCAAGGTTTATGCGCCGGATACGGTTAAGACCAAGCATGGTGGAGGTATTTGAAATGCGCAAGTTTATAAATATATGTGTGTTTTTACTGTGTGCAGTGGGCTTTGCATATCCTGCGTTTGCGCAGCAGCAGGCAGGCCCTGTAATTGATGATATTCACAGGCGCAATAATCCCAATCACCCCGGTTATGTTGGCAATAATGCGGCAACTCCTGTGCCACCTAGGGAAGTTTGGCAAAATAAATTTGGAGCGTTAGCTGCTGACTATGAGGGAGGGTTTTCTGGAATAGCCGAAGATGAAAATAGTTTGCGTGCAGCAAGACGGGTAGCACTACAGCGCTGCGGGTCAAAGGACTGTAAAATAGTTGGTTCTGTCCGAAATGGTTGCTTGGCTGTGGCACACGGAAATGGCTGGACTGCCATCGGAGCAGGAACTGAAGATCAAGCAGTTGGTGATGCTATGCGGAAATGTCGAGCGGATGGTCGTTCTTGTGAAATTCAATATATGCATTGCAACAACCCCGTCCGCATCAGATAGCTTTATCGGCTAACTTGTCCTTGCAATCATCAACCCGCCCGGCAGTGCCAGACATTGCCGGGCTTTTTCTTTCTTCATTTGCTGGCAACTGGCCGGGCTGCTTTTTGGGGTCGTAAAGACTGGGCGCTGGAACACAAACACGCCACCTTCAACCGCCTGCTACAAACCCTGCGCGCACCGGATTTTGTGAATGTGGCGTTTTGGGTGCACGATATCCGCCGCCGTCGGCGGATTGGCAGCAAAGCGCGTTTTCGTCAGTCGTTCAATACTGTCCAGCAAAAAGCTTTGCGCACATCGTCGAGGCGGGTGTGCAGGTATTGCCCCAGTACTTCCTCTTTGAAAAATCCAGCTGAAGTGCCTTCCACTCATGATCGTAACCGGGCAGGCATTGCCTGTTTGCGACCAGTACGGGCGCGTTGCCACAGGGCGGCACTGCCGATGCGCCAGTCGTCCAGCACGGCATAGATAGTGGGCAGGAACAGCAGGCTGACCACGGTGGAAAACGCCAAGCCACCGGCGATGGCGCGCGCCATTGGGTAGTAGCTGGGCCCTTCGCCCGCCATGCGGGTATCGCCAATGGCAATCGGAATCATGGCAAGTATGGCGGTGCCCATGGTCATCAGAATTGGGCGCAGGCGTTCGCGGCTGCCGGCGACCAATGCCTCGGTGCGACGCATGCCGGTACGTCGGAGGTTGTTGATGTGCTCGATCATTACGATGCCGTTGTTCACCACCACCCCCATCAGCACCAAGATGCCAATCAACGCCATGATGTTGAAGCTGGTGCCGGTGAGCCAAAACAGCCAATACACGCCAAATACCGAAAACACCACGCCACTCATGATGGCGCTGGGAAACAGCAGCGATTCAAACACGGCGGCCATCACCACATAAATCATCACGAGGGCGATGATGAGGTTGAACATCATCCGCTTGCCGGCGGCCTCGCCGTCGAAAAAGTTGAGGGTGTCGAAGGTGTAGTGATAACCGGCAGGCCAGGCGAGTTTGTCCAGCACCGCCTCCATCGCTTGGCGTGCTTCGGGGGCGGTAACATCCGGTGCGGGTTTGGCCGTCAGGGTAAGCGTGGTCTGGCGGTTGGTATGGGTGATGACGTTGGCCGAAGGACGCGGCTCCATGTTGACCAGCGCCGAAAGCGGCAGTTCGCGGCCATCGGCCGCCTTGACGGTAAAGGCTTGCAGCGCCTGCCAAGTGGTTTTGTCGGCATCGGCAAAGCGTAGTGTTACCGCCACCTCGCTATCACCCCGGCGCATTTCTCTAAGTGTCTGACCGCGCAGGGCAATGCCGACAAAGCTGGCCACTTCCTGTGCGTTGAAGCCAAACGCGGCCGAGCGCTCGCGATCGACCCGCAGCAAAAGCTCGGTATTGCGATCGCCCGTATCCACGCGCACATCGCGCAATTCGCTGCGACGGGCAAGCATCGGCAGGATATCCTCGGCCAGTGCGTTCAAGGTCTGGGTGGAATCGCCCACCAAGCGCACTTCGATATTTTGCATCTGCCCCTGGCCGCCCTGCCCGCCTTGCCAGCCCATGCTGAACTTGGCCATCGCCGATTTCGGCAGGTCTTTGCGGATGGCCTCGGTGATTTCGGTGGTGGTTTTGGCATCCACCGCCTCGCCCAAGTCCAGATGAATGCCGGCGCCGCCGCCCTCGCCAAAGCGGGTGGAAATCTGCTGGATGCCGTATTGCGCACGGCGTGCTTCAAGATGGGCTTCCAGTCGGTTCATTTCCCGGCGCATTTGCTCAAGGCTGTAGGCATCGTTCCATTGCACGTTGACGTAGGCGCTGCCAGCCTCCTCGCCGCCAAACATATCGCTCTTGGTCTGGCTCATCGGTATCAGGCTCAACAATGACACCAGCACGATGACCGCCACCGAAGTGCGCCGGTGCGCCAATGTCCAGCGCAGCAGTTTTTCATAGCGCACTTGTAGGTGATGAATCAGGCCGTGGCGCTGCTGCAAAAGCGGCGGGCTTTTCAGGCGGGCGGCGAGCATCGGAATCAGGCTGACTGCCACCAGCCAGGAGGCCAGTAGGGATACGCTGATGGTGAAGGCAATCTGCGACAGGTAGATGGAAATGACATTGCGTTCGCCAAACAGATTGGGCAGGAACACCATGCAGCTGCTGAGGGTACCGGCGGAGAGCGCAATCGCCACATGACGGGTGCCGAGAATCGCGGCAAGGCGCGGCTGCTGCGGGGTTTTCTCGCGTTCCTGCCAGATGGATTCCACCACCACCACGGCGTTGTCCACCAACATGCCGATGGCCAGCAACAAGCCCATCATCGACAGCACATTGAGCGTGATGCCGGCGAAATACATGAAACCCAGCGTCATCACGAAGCAAATCGGGATGGACAGCGTCACCATCAGCGTTGCCGCCCAATCGCGCAAAAAGAAATACAGCACGATCACCGAGAGCAAAAGCCCGATGGCACCGGCTTCGGCCAGCGACAGCAGCGATTTCTGCACCGCATCGCCTTGGTCTTCGACCACGCGCAACTGAATATCGGCCTGCGCGCTCTGCGCATTGATGGCGGCGATTTCCGCCTTCACCGCATCGGCCACTTGCACCAGATTGGCATCGCGCTCCTTGAATACTTCCAACGTAACCGATGGCCGCCCATCCAGGCGGCGCTCATTGCGCTGCTCGACCGGCTTTAACTTGACCTCGGCGATATCGGCCAGCATCGTGCCGCGCGTATCTAGGCGTAGATGACGCAATTCATCGAGCGAATGCAGCTCGCCCACCGGCTGTACCCGCAGTTTTTGCAGGCCGTTGTCGATTTCTCCGGCAGATACGGAAAAATTCACCGCCTGCAACTGCCTTGCCAGCGCATTCAGACTGATGCCGTGGGCATTCATGCGTTCGGGCGAAATGGCGATTTCTACCTCGTTGGCGGGCGCGCCAAAGATTTCTACCTTGGCAACGCCGGGAATGCGCTCCAGACGCCGCTTGTAGGTGCGCTCGATGCGCTCGTATTCGCCGGTCAAATCCAGCGTCTGGCTGGATAGGCGCAGGCGCAGCATGGCTGCATCGGCGCTGGACCATTTGAACACCATATAGCGACGAAAATCGTCCGGCAGCTCGTTGCGGATCGCGTCGATGCGCTCGCGTGCATCGGCAGTAGCCAAGGCAATGTCCCGCCCCCAGTCGGAAAACGCCACAAAGACCCCGGCGCTTTGCGCATCGGCATGGCCTTGCAGGCTTTTCACGCCCTTCATGGTGGCCAGCGCTTCTTCGGCCGGACGCAGCAGATTGCGCTCGTTTTCCTCCGGGGTGCTACCGGCATAGGGCAGCATCACATACACAAATGGCGCAGAGACATCCGGCATCGCTTCCAGCGGCAGGCGCACGGCGGCAATCAAGCCCACCACCACCATCGACACAAACAGCATGATGGTTGTTACCGGACGGCGGATACTGCGCTGGGCGATGCTCATGGCGCCTCTCCCTCGGCATCCAGTGCTGCCATCAGCGCGCGGTCTTCTTCCTGCTCACGTCGTGCTCGGGCGGCGTAATCGGCATCGCGGCTGCGGTCGAGCAGGTCATACATCACCGGGATGACCAGGAGCGTCAGCAGGGTGGAGACAATCAGCCCACCAATCACGGTAATCGCCATCGGACTGCGTACTTCCGCGCCCTCGCCCATGGCGAGCGCCAGCGGCAAAAAGCCGAACAAGGTACAGGCGCTGGTCATGATGATCGGGCGCAGACGCGAGCGTGCGCCTTCCACCAGCGCCGCACGCTTGGGCATCCCGGCAATGCGCAACTGGTTGACCCGATCCACCAGAATGATGGCGTTTTTGGTTACCAGCCCGACCAGCAGAATCAGGCCGATGAACACCACTACCGAGATGGCATTGCCGGTAACAAACAGCCCCAGTACCGCGCCAACCAGCGCCAGCGGGATGGTGAACAAAATCACAAACGGGTGCAGCAGCGACTCAAACTGCGAGGCCATCACCAGATACACCAAAAACACCGCCAATGCGAAGGCAAACAGCAGCGAACGCAGCGAGCTGTCCAGCGCTTCGCCCTGCCCACCGATGTTCAGTTGGATATCCGCGCCAAGCGGTTTTTCCGCCACCATGCGCTGCACTTCCGCCATCGCGGTGCCAAGGTCGATGCCCTGCAAATTGGCCGATACCAGCGCCACCTGCGCTTGGTCTGCGCGATGGATTTCGGAAGGCCCATTGCCTGCCTCCACCTCGGCCACCGAAGCCAGCCGCAGCGGCGTGCCGCTGCCGACATTCACCAACAAATTGCGGATGTCCTCGACCGTGCTGCGCTGGCCTTCTTCGGCACGCACGCGCACATCAATCTGGCGCTCACGCAGGTGATAACGGGTGGCGACTTCACCGCGCACCTGCTTCACCACCGCATCGGCAATTTGCCGGGTGGTCAGGCCAAGGGCTGCGGCGCGGTTCTGGTCGAAGTGAATCCGCACTTCCGGCCAGCCCTGCTCCACCGTAGTTTTGACATCGGTGTAATGCGGATGCGCGCGCAGGCGCTCGGCCAAATCCCGCCCGGCTGCGGCGACTTCCTCAAGCTGGCGGCCGGAGACTTCGATTTCCAGCGGGGCGGCAAGTGCGAACAATTCCGGTCGGCTGAAATCCACCGCCAGCGCCGACTCTGCGGCAAGGCTTGCGCGCAGTCGTTCGGTCAAGCGTTTTTCCAGCGCCGCGCTGCCGCCGTTTTCCATCACGATGCTGAGCCGGGCGATGTTTTCGCCACTGTCGGACGGATTGGCATCCAGCCGTGTGCCGGTGCCACTCACCCCATACAGCGCCTGGATACCCTCGGCCTTGCCATGCTCGGCCTGCAAGCGTCGCACCAGGGCATCGGTTTCACGCAGCGGTGTGCCAGGCGGCAGCTTGACCGTCATCTCGAAGCGGTCTTGCGCCAGTTGCGGAATCAAATCGGTGCCGAGCCTAGGCAACATCCACATGCTGATGGCAAAGGCGATGGCGGCAAACAGCAACACCTTGCCGGGGTTTTCCAGCGCCTTCGGCAGCAGCCGCAGATAACCGCTTTCGGCGCGGTCATAGGGACGCATGGCAAGGTCGCTGGCACGCTGCATCAGCGGCGATATCCAGCGCAGCAGCAGCCGCCATATGCGTATCAGCGTCCAGGCAAAGGCATACGCCAGCGCCGGAAGCAGCCACTTGATGGCACGAGCGACCTGCACGAAGGGCCTTTTCCAGCCACGCACCTGGACGGGAGTCGGCGTTGGCAGCGGCTCGTCCGGGAACTCCAGCGGCGCGCGGCTTTTCAGCGATGACAGCATCGGAATCAAGGTCATCGACACCGCCAGCGATACCGCGATGGCAATCGCCACGGTCATCGCCTGGTCGCGAAACAACTGCCCGGCGATGCCGTCAACAAATACCAGCGGCAAAAATACCGCGATGGTGGTGAGGGTCGAAGCAACCACGGCGAGGCTAACCTCACGGGTGCCGACAATCGCCGCCTGCAAGATGCCAAGCCCGCGCTCGCGCGCCTTGGCGATGGATTCCAGCACCACGATGGAGTCGTCCACCACAAGGCCAGTTGCCAATGCCAGCCCGCCCAGCGACATCACGTTCAGGCTCAAGTCCAGCTGATCCATGAAAAAGAATGTGGTGATGATGGAGACCGGCAAGGACAGCGAAATGACAAAAGTGCTCCAGCCATCGCGCAAAAACAGGAAAATCACCAGCACCGCCAAGGCACCGCCAATCAGCGCATCGAACTTCACATCGGCAATCGCATTGCGGATAAAGCCGGACTGATCTTCGATGATGGCAAGGCGCACATCCGACGGCAGTTGCTTGCGAATCGTGGCGAGCGCCTTGTCGATTTCATCGGCAGTGGCCACGGTATTGGCATCACCCTCCTTGTAGATGGCCAGCTCAACGGCCTCTTGGCCGCCCAGCCGAATAATCGCCTCGCGCTCCTTGTAGCCCTGCACGACCTGCGCCACATCCTTCAGCCGCACCGGCAGCCCGCCGCCCGGCACCGCCTGCCCACCATCGGTGGCGCTTTGCACCGAAGCGGCAGCCGACATCGCCGCCGCATCGCCACTGGCCGCGGCCACCCGCGCCATTTGTGCCGCCGCGCTCTCGGCCTCGCCGCCACCGCTGCGCTGGCTGGTCAGCAGCAGGTTTTCAATATCTTCCACCGTGGCGAACTGGTTGACGGTGCGTACCAGCCAGCGTTGGCTGCCATCTTCCAAGCGGCCACCGGAAAGATTGACGTTTTCCTGCTGCAAGCGGCTGATGACGGTATCAAGCGGGATATTCACCGCCGCCAAACGCTGCGGGTCGATATCCACACGGATTTCATCTTCCAGCCCGCCGGCCACCTTGACCGCTGCCACCCCCGGCACGGTTTCCAGCTTGCGCTTCAAATCATCATCGGCATAGCGACGCAGGCGCGGCAGGCTGCCGCCCTGTTCGCTGCTGGAAATCACCAGTCGCATGATCGGCGCGGTGGACGGGTTGAAGCGCAGTAATACCGGCGGCTTGGCTTCCAGCGGCAATTGCAGGGCTTCCATCTTGTCGCGCACTTCCAGACTGGCCTTGTCCATATCGGTGCCCCAGGCAAAGGTCAGCACCACATCGCTCTGCCCGGTGCGGGAGACGGACTTCAGTTTATTGAGGCCACGCGCCACCCCCACGGCTTCTTCCACCGGGCGGGTAATCAGGGTTTCGATTTCCGCTGGTGCCGCGCCGGTGTATTCGGTGCGGATAGTGAGCGTGGGATAGCTCAAATCCGGCAACAAGTTGACCTTGAGGCCACTCAAGGCAATCAGGCCGAACAGCACCAGGGTCAAGGTCGCCATCAGCACCGTAACCCGGCGACGGGTGGAAAACTCCACCCAGTCAAAACCGCTTGCCATCTTCATGCCCGGCCTCCGTTCAGTTGCTGTCGGACTGGGGTTCTGCCGGTTTTTCGGCCTTCGCAGGGGCATTCTCGTCAATCACCTGCACCGGGCTGCCTTCGCGCAGGGCATTCTTGCCGGCAATCACCACCTGCTCACCCACTGCCAGTCCCTTGCGCACTTCAAGATAGCCATCTTCCGTATGGCCGGTTTCAATCGCCACGCGCTCGGCCTTGCCATCGCGCACCACATACACGCTGCTGTCGCCGCTTTCATCCAGCAGCGCGCTACGCGGGATGGCCGGTACCTGCGCACGCTGTTCGTACTGAATCGACAGCCGCCCAAACATCCCCGACTGCAAGCTGCCCTCACCGGCAAAACCGGCCACCACCCGGAACGTGCCGCTGCCTGCATCCACCACCGGGGCGATGCGATCGACTTGCCCGGCAAAGCTGCGTCCTGGCAGTGCATCCACGCGCAAAACCACCGGCTGTCCTTTCTTGATGCGGTCAATTTCGCGCTCGGGTACGTTCAACGTGGCCTCCAGGCGCGAGGTATCGACGATGCGGAACACCGGCGAATTGATTTGCACGAAATTGCCCGGCTTGATGGATTTGCTGGCAATCACCCCACTAATGGGCGCTTCCACCGTGGTGTAGGAAAGCTCCAGCCGCGCCATCTGATGCGCCGCACGGGCGTTTTGCAGGTCAAAGCGCAATTGATCCACATCATTGGCGCTGACCATTTTCTGCTCGGCCAGTTGCGATGCCCTACGGTAATTGGCCTCCAGCTTGGCCACCTGTGCGCCGGTCTGCGCCACCTGCAACCGCGCCCGGTCGGCATCCAGACGCGCCAATGCCTGCCCAGCTCGCACCTGCTGGCCTTCCTCCACCAATACCTGCAAGGCCACCCCGGAAGTGCGCGAAATCGCCTGGGCTTCGGCACGCGCCTCCAGCGCCGCCGTGCCCACATGGCTGGCACTCAAGGTGCGGGGCTCGACCCGGGCAGTTTCCACCACCACCGCTTCGACTTTCTCCTCGCGCTCATCGGCTTTTTTGTCTGCCTCCTGCGGTGGCGAGCAGGCAACAAGCGTCAGGGAAAAAGCCGCAATCAGGGCAATCGCACCGGAACGAAAAATGGGCTGGCAAGAGGCTGGCATGGGAAACTCGGACGGTGATTCTAGGTGTTATATCCAAGTAAATCACCTTTGCCCCGGCTTGAAAGGTGCCAAAGGTCATGCCGATGACATAGCGACCTCATGCAACGCTCATGGCGGGGGTTGACCTGCCGGTTGCAGCGCCTCGGGGTCTTCAAACAATTCGGGCTTGAACGGTACTTCGGGCGGCTGTCGGGCACGGGCTGGCTGGTCGAATACGCCATTCTTGCCTGGCACCAGCAGGCAGCCGCCAGTCGCCTGCAAGGTCGAAATCACGCATTCAAGCTCCAGCGTGGTGCCGGGAATCGGGATGCGGATGGATTTCACCCCGCGCCGCACCCATTCCTGCAACAGGGTTTCCGGTGGCCGCCAGATGCCATCGAACATCGTGCCGCGGGTTTCCATGCCGGGACGGCGCAGCCATGTTCCCTCACGGGTTGGGTCAGGAAAGCGCGGCTTGAAGCTGTCATCAGCAAGTCGCGGGCGGCCATCGGCATTGAAAAGTCTGCTACCGCCCTGCCCGCGCCCCGTCCCTTGTTCATTGCCACGCGCCTGCCCGGCACGGCTCTGTGCCGCTGCCCCCCAGTCATCGCCGCGTACCGGATCGGGCCAGCCGCTACTGCTCGCAACAGGCTGTGGGCCGGCGCCGGTTTGCGGCGCATTTTGCCCCGGCTGCGCCGAACGGCCACGCGCATCGGGCAAGCCCGAAGGGGCGGACGATGTTGCCGTCGCAGTTGCTGCTGCTGATGCAGCCGACGCTGCTATCGCCGCTTGTGTAGTAGAGGCTGCCGCCGTGGTCTGCGGTGCTGGCTGCGGCGCGTCGGGCAAAGCCGGCAAGGCGCGCTGGCCGACTTCTCGCACGGCAAGCTGTGGCGCGCTGCGGCGCAGACCCAATTCCGGCAGATTGACTGCTGGCGCAGGCAACGGCTCGGGAATCGGCGCTTCCGCAGGCATCGCCGCTGGCGCCTGCACACTGCGCACGGCAGTGCTCGGCAGGCTGATTGCGCGCACCTCGGGCAGCGGTGCCGGCAAGGCGTTTTCAGACGGCAGATTCTGGCTACGCAACTGCACCGCAGGCAGCGTCATCGCCATCGCCGGACGCGGTGGCGGCAATTGAAAATCATCCGGGGACGGCTGCGGCGGCGTAGTCACCTGCAACGGCTGCGCGCTTGGCAATGGCTGTGTCTGCACTTGTACCTGCGAACTGTCCGGCAGGGGCAGCGCGGCCATCTCAGGGATATTGGGTAATGCCATCGCCGGGGCAGTTTCCACTTCTGCCGCCAGATGCTGTCGGGTTGCCATCGGCGCAGGCCCGCCTGCGGGATTCGCCTGCCCGCTACCCGTTGTGGCCGTACTGGCCAAGTCGCCCGCGGCGGCCTCTTCACCGCCACCGGTCTGATCCTGCGAGCCAAAGCCGGTAATGCGGATTCGCATCGGCTCAGGTTCAGGCTCAGACACGGCGCCCCAGCGCAAATACAACGAAGCGAGCATGAACAGCACGAAAAACAGATTGACCAGCAGGCTAATCGCCATCCCGACTAGGCGCTGCCCCATCGGGGTGCGATTGCGCGCATCCCAGCCCACATCAAACAGGCCACGCCAGCGCTGCCAGCGTGTCAAGGCAAGCGGCGGATTGTCATACGCCCGAACACCCGAAAAGTCCGGGCGCGCTGCCAGAATCGCCAGCATCTGCTCGCAATCGGGTGCCAAAGACCTGTTCGGCGGATGCGGCCGCTGGCGATTCATCGGTGCATCAACTTACGTGCGCGGTGCGTAGGGAGCCGCGCCGCTGTCATGGTCGGTGGCATCGCGCACCGCGCTGACCCCCGGCACTTTTTCCAGCAAGGTTTTTTCAATGCCCTGCTTGAGCGTGATATCGGCCATGCCGCAGCCTTGGCAGCCGCCGCCAAAGCGCAACACCACCACGCCATCGGCGGTTACCTCCTCCACCCGCACATTGCCGCGATGCATGGCAAGCTGCGGATTGATTTCATGCTCAACCACCCACATCACCCGTTCCACCAGCGAAGCATCGGCCTCGGGCGCCTTGCCCTTGATATGGGGCGCACGGATTTGCAACTGTCCGCCAGTGGCTCGCGGCTCGTAGTCGATTTTTGCGCCATCAAGCGCACTGGCGCTGGCCGCATCCACCCACAGAGTGAAGCCTTCGCAGTCAATCGCCCATTCATCGCCATTGAGATCGTCAGGGCCTGCAAACTCCAGCTGCACATCAGCACGCGGCGTGCCCGGATGCAGTGCCGAAAGACGCACGCCAAGCCCAGGCAGTGCCTCTTTGGCGAGAAGTTTGCGGAAATGGTTCTGTGCAGATTCAGTGATGTCGATCATGCGGTTATTCTATCGGCCTTCCGCTGACCAGATACTGTTTTCAGGAGATGCCATGAATGACCTGATTCCCCTTGCCCAAGCGCACTGCGATCCCAAACGCGGTCAGGAACACCGCTTGAGCGAAGCCAGTATCCGCGAGCTGATGCCGCAACTGCCCGGCTGGGAAGTCATTGAAAACGGCCATGTCCTGGCCAAAACCTTTCACTTTCCCGACTACTACCGCACCATGAGCTTCGTCAACGCACTGGCGCACATGGCGCACCGCGAAGACCACCACCCCGACCTTTCCGTGCACTACAACCGCTGCGTGGTGCATTACTCCACCCACGACGTGGGCGGGCTTTCGGAAAACGATTTCATCTGCGCAGCCAAAGCCGAGAAACTTTCACGATGAAAAACAGCAAAACTCTCCTCGCCATTGCCCTGACCTTGGCACTTGCGACCGGCTGCAAAGCCGACCCGGCCGTTGCCGCATCAGAAGCGGCTGCCACGCCCGCAACGCCGAATGCCACTGAAGCCCAAGCCCAAGGCGCTGCCTTGCTGAAAGCACGCGCGGCTTTCGACAACAAAGACTATCTTGCCTGTGCCGAAGCCATGGGCAGCTTGATCGACACGCCCCTCGGACTGCAACACAATGCCGCCTACACCACGGCACGCTGTCTGGCGCTTGCCGGTCAAGCCGAAAAGGCGCTGGAGCTTTTGAAGCGCCCGGAAGTACCGCGCCTGACCATTGTTTCCACCATCAATTCAGATACCGCCCTGGAAAATGTCCGTACGCTGCCGGGCTGGGCAGATACCTATAAACAACTGCAAGCCCGCGAACAAGAGCTGGAATCGAAAATGGACTTGGCATTGCGCGATGAAATCATCAAGCGAGCCACACTTGATTTCGAGCTACGCCAGAAACTTGCCAGCGAAAAAACCGAAGAACTCCAAAAGCAATATCAGGAAAATCTGGACTGGGTGGCTCAGATGCTTACCGAAAAAGGCTGGCCTGGAATCAGCCTGGTCGGCCCGGTTGGCAACAGCGCGCTGCTCTCGATTCTGATGGGCATTACCGGCAGAGCCGACTTGCGCCACCAAGCCCTGGCACTCATGGAAAAGGCCGACCCGCAGGAGTTTGACCCCGAAGATTTTGTGCAATTCACAGATATCACGCTGCTTAGCGATGGCAAAAAGCAGCGCTTTGGCACCGTTTTTGCCCATACCGACATCGACAAGTTTGAAATGCACCCGGTGGAAAGCGAGTCCACCGAAGCACTCGACCAGTTGAGACTGCAATACGGTCTGCCGCCCGTCGAGGAGTACAAGCAATTGCTAATTCAACGCAATGCCGGTGCCAAGCCGCAAGGCCCCTCGATTGAGTTCAATGCAGAACATTCACTGTAAGCAGGCGCCTCTTTAATGACTCAAGCCCCGGTGTATCCGGGGCTTCTCATTCCAGTCAGACCAGTCAGAACCATCCAAGCACCCTCAAAGCCGATCCAGCACATTGCGCAGGTCATCAGCCAGCGGCGCGTCCAAATCGTAAGCGACACGCCCCTGGTCAAGGCTGAACTTGAGGCTGGCCGCATGCAGGAACAAACGCCGCAGCCCAGCTGTTTCGCGTAGTTTCTTGTTGACGGTTGCATCGCCGTATTTGTCATCGCCAGCCACCGGATGCCCCAGATGCTGGGCATGAACACGAATCTGGTGGGTACGGCCGGTATCGATTTTCACCTCGACAAGGCTCATCCCGGCAATCCGCTCCAAAACCTGGAAGTGGCTGACCGAAGGCTTGCCGCTTTTGTTCACTTCCACATGCCGCTCGCCCCCCTGGCGCAGCCCCACATGCAGCGGCGCATCCACCGTCATCACGCCAGCGGGTAGCCGTCCGACCAGCAGAGCCATATAGCACTTTTCGATGCCTACGCCATGATCCTCGCGCAGCAATGCTTGCAATTCGCGCAATGCCGAGCGCTTTTTTGCCACCAGCAAAAGCCCGGAAGTATCCCGATCCAGGCGATGCACCAGCTCCAACGACTGCCCCGGACGCAAGACCCGCAAGGATTCAATCGCGCCATGCTGAATCCCACTGCCACCATGACTGGCAAGACCACTGGGCTTGTTGAGCGCAATCAGGCGCGCATCCTCAAAGACAATGGCCGCCTCCAGCGCAGCCAGCAAGCCTTTGGGCGGCGGCATGGACTTGCCCGCCTCGGCGGGCGTCAACGGTGGAATACGAACTTCATCCCCGGCCAGCAGCTTGCGCTCGGGCTTTGCCCGGCCACCGTTCACCCGCACCTGCCCGCTGCGGATAATTTTGTAAATCAACGATTTGGGCGCCCCCTTCAGCTGCCCGAGCAAAAAATTATCAAGCCGCTGGCCTTCCCGATCCTCGGGAACTTGGGCAATTCGGGCGGCAGAGCGATTGGGGCTGTCGTTCATGACTTGCGGCTGAAAAAGTGGGGCAAAACTTTACACCCAAATCCTGCCAGCCACACGATAACAGATGCTTTCTGTTACACTTCTTGGGCGAAGCAAGCCATTGATTATCCGCTGGATTTGCAGGCCAAAAGCCGGAATCGACGGATATCGCACAAAGTTCAGCCCCTGCTCTTGGAGCCGTCATGCTGCGCGATGGGCGCAATGGAAGAAATCGTCCACTGTTTCGGCAGTGGTTTACCAAGAACAAACCGGCCATTGCCTGCGATGTATCTGCCGGCAGCGGCTTGACAGAACGACAAACAACAAGCGCTCCCGCGGCCCGCCGTGGTGTTGCAGCGCTGGAAAACTTCAGCATCGGTCTGCGCCTGCGCGGCCTTTGCCCAAGGTGACCCAGAGGCGAAACGCCCGGCGTTCCGTGTGTCCAGCGCACAAGGAACAATCCACAATGAAGCGTATGCTTATCAACGCGACGCAGGCGGAAGAACTCCGCGTCGCCATCGTCGATGGTCAGAACCTGTATGACATCGACATCGAACAGCCCGCCAAAGAACAAAAGAAATCCAATATCTACAAGGGCAAAATCACCCGTCTTGAGCCTTCGCTCGAGGCCGCCTTTGTCGATTACGGCGCTGATCGCCACGGCTTTTTGCCGCTGAAAGAAATCTCCCGCGACTATTTCCACGAGGGTGTTGATCCGCACAAGTCCAGCATCAAAGAGCTGCTGCGCGAAGGCCAGGAAGTTCTGGTTCAGGTGGACAAGGAAGAGCGCGGCAACAAGGGCGCGGCACTGACCACCTTCATCTCGCTGGCCGGTCGCTACATGGTGCTGATGCCCAATTCGCCCAGCGCCGGTGGTGTTTCCCGCCGCATCGAAGGCGAAGATCGCACCGAATTGAAGCGCGCCATGGATGCGCTGAACATTCCCGATGGCATGGGGGTCATCATCCGCACTGCCGGTGTGGGGCGCGATGCCGAGGAACTGCAATGGGATCTGGACTATCTGCTTTCGGTCTGGAAGGCGATTGCCCAAGCCGCGCAGTCCAAGCCTTCGCCGTTTCTGGTGTATCAGGAGTCGCGCCTGATCATCCGTGCCCTGCGTGATTACATGCGCCCGGATATTGGCGAGATTCTCGTCGATACCCCGGAAATGTACGCCGAGGCCCGCGAATTCGTCGAGCAGGTCATGCCGCACAACCTGCGCAAACTCAAGCATTACACCGACGATGTGCCGCTGTTCAACCGTTTTCAGATTGAATCGCAGATTGAATCTGCCTATGAGCGCGAAGTGCGTCTGCCCTCCGGTGGCGCACTGGTGATTGATCAGACCGAAGCGCTGACCGCCATCGACGTCAACTCAGCGCGCGCCACCCGCGGCGGCGACATCGAAGAAACCGCCTTCAATACCAATCTGGAAGCGGCCGAAGAAGTCGCCCGCCAGTTGCGGCTGCGCGACCTGGCCGGGCTTGTGGTGATCGACTTCATCGACATGGGTAGCAACAAACACCAGCGCGAAGTGGAAAACCGCCTGCAATCGGCGCTCAAGCAAGACCGTGCCCGCGTGCAGACTGGCCGCATTTCCAAGTTCGGCCTTTTGGAAATGTCGCGCCAGCGCCTGCGCCCGAGCCTGGGTGAAGCCACACAAATCGTTTGCCCGCGCTGCGAAGGTCATGGCCGCATGCGCAGCGTGGAATCACTCTCGCTCTCCATCCTGCGCGTGGCCGAAGAACACGCCATGAAAGACAACACCGGACAAGTGCTGGTGCAGGCGCCGGTGGAAATCGCCAACTTTCTGCTCAATGAAAAGCGCCGCGCCTTGGCAGAAATCGAACGCCGCCATGATGCGCCGGTGGTGATCGTCGCTGACGAGCAACTGCATTCACCGCATTACGAAGTTACCCGCATCCGCGAAAACGAGCTGGGCGAAGAATCCACCCGTCCCAGTTATCAGCGCGGCACGCCGCGCAAGCTGCCGACCTATGCCCTGACCCGCGCGCATCTAAATATCCCGGAAGAGCCCGCGGTCAAGAACGTCAAACCGACCCAACCGGCGCCAGTGCGTGCCCCGCGTGAAGTGGCCGCCCCGACCCCGGCGCCTGCGCCGCTGGCTCATGCCAACAAACCCAAGCCCGGCTTCCTGACCCGGGTGATGCAGTTCTTTACCGGCGCACCGGCAGAAACTGCCCCAGCTGCGGAAGATACCCAAAAGCGCGAGGAGCGCAGCGGCAAGCAAGGCCAAAACCGCCGCAACCATCCGCAGCCCAAGCAGCGTCAGGAACGCCAGGAACGCGGCGGCAACAAACAGCAGGCAGCACAGCAAAAAGACAATGCCCGCAACGAGCAGCGCGGCAAGCAGGCGCAAGAAGGCAAAGACGGCCAAGTCAATGGCGGCAAGTCGCAGCGCCGCGAGCGCCCGCAGCCAAACAAGGAAGCGTCGGCCCAGACGGCAAACCCGGCACCAGCCAAGCACGAAGCTGCGCCGCCAACGCAGGAGACTGCGGAAAACCAAGGCAATCGTCGTCGTCCTCGCCGTGAGCGCGAAGAACGCCAGCCGCGCGAGCTTGCCGCTGCCGTGGTCGCGGCAGAAGAAACCACGCGCACGGCTACGCCCACGGATTCGGCAAGCGATACCGCCCAGGCCGCAGTCGCCAAGAGCCCGGTCGTAACGAATGGCGAAGCCCGGAGCGAGGCGCCACCAATCGAGGCCAAAGCCGAAGCTGAGTTCGATATCGACAGCGATCTCGTGAACGAAGCCGAAAGCGATGCTGAAGCCGATAGCAGCGATAACGGCGACAATGGCGAAGGCGGCAATCGCCGTCGTCGCGGTCGTCGTGGCGGCCGCCGCCGCCGCCGTGGCGCAGGTGAAGCGGAAGAAGTCCAGATAGAAATCGAGCCGCTGGAAGAAACCGAAAGCGCAGCGATGAAAAGCTCGCAGCCGGAGTTTGACTTTGCCGATATTGCCGCGCCAGAACCGGCACAGGCACCGGTCGAGCCGTCCCCTGTCGATGCGGATACCGGTGCGCAAACTGTGACAACCACCACAACCACCGTACAGGCCGAAGCCCCGGCAACCGGCGGCGACGCCTTGAGCGATGCCAGCAAGGCGGCCAGCCCGGCCGGTGAAGTTGAAGTGCAGGATGAGGCGCCGACGGCTGAAAATCCGGCCGCAGCGAAAGCGCCAGCGCCAGCCATCTCCACGCTGCCGCTGTCGGCCGCCATCGCCGTTTCGCTGGCCGAATCGCAACGCCCGATGACCTCGCTGTTCGCCACGATGCCGAACACGCCGCGCCCGCAGCCCGGCGCAATGCCGGTCGCCGCCGAAGCTGCCGCCCCTGCGCCAGCCACGGACACGGCCACGACGGTCGAGGCTGACGCTGCTACGGACGCAGGCGACCCCGGCATTCCGGCACAAGCCGAATTGCTGGATGAGGCCACGGCTTCAGAAGCTGTACCGCCCGAGCCGCAGGCCTAAGCCTGCCCCGCCCGGCTGGTTTTTTGGCAACACTTCGGGTCGCGCAAGCGACCCGATTTCATTGCTGCCCGATACGTTCGAGCCGATGCAACTGCGCAGCCATTTCCCAAGATTTCAGGCCGCGCCCGCCCAAATAATGCGCAAGCAATTGCCGCATCGGGCGGCGCAGGCTTGCCAGGTCTTGTGCAGCGGGTCGCGTATCTGCCGCCATTGCCAAGAGCGCGCTGCCGGTCGCGGTTTGCCCTCGCGTCTGTGCGCTGCGCTCATGGCGCAAACGGCGCAAACCGTGCTCTATATCGAACCAATAACGCGCGCCGGGATCTATCTGGCGGCCTTCGCTGTCCATATCCCATTCAAAACCAAAGCCGATGGCATCGAGCAAATCACGCTCGTAGCGCCGCAGTGTCCAGGCCAATGGCATATCCGTGCGCGTCAAATCTTGCCGGGTGCGCGCATACGCGGCATGCAGCATCGGCAACGGGTCTTGTCTTGGCACAAGCCGCAGGGTCAGCTCATTGAGATAAAACGCCGCGAGTACGGCATCACCCTCCAGCCGGGGGGCAGCATCCATCGCTTCGGCATTTTTCAGCGTGGCCAGCTCGCCACGCGCCAGTGCCTCCAGCCGGATGCACTGCAAGGGCTGCAAGGCTGCACGCAATAGATGACGTTTGCCGGTGGAAACCCCGCGCGCCAACAGGCCGATGCGGCCATGCTCGGCGCAGAACACCTCCACCAACAGGCTGGTTTCGCGCCACGGCCTGGCATGCAGCACAAAGGCGTGTTCGCTTTGGATATGCACCGGCGTGGCTGTCCGTTATCTGCCGATCATTCGGTATAGCCCAATGCACGCAGTGCGGCTTCATCGTTCGACCAGCCCTGACGCACGCGCACCCAGGTTTCCAGAAATACCTTGCGACCAAACAGCCGTTCCATTTGCTCACGTGCCTTGGTGCCGATTTTGCGCAGCCGCGCCCCGCCCTTGCCGATGACGATGGCTTTTTGGCTATCGCGCTCGACCCAGATCACCGCGCCAATGCGGAACATCTGGCCATCTTCTTCAAAGCGCTCGATTTCCACCGCGGTGGCATAGGGCAGCTCTGCCCCCAACTGCCGCATCAACTGCTCGCGGACAAACTCTGCGGCCAAAAAGCGCATGCTGCGGTCGGTAACATCATCCTCGTCATACAGCGCCGGTTGCTCCGGCAGCAGCGGCAGCACGGTTTTCACCAGCTCCTCCAGCCCCTTGCGTTTCAGCGCCGAAAGTGGATGCACAGCAACGAAATCACGCTCTTTGCCGACTTCGGCCAGATACGGCAACAGCTCGGCCTTGTCGCGCAGCTTGTCGGTCTTATTGACCACCAACACTACCGGGATTTTCGCCTCCGAAAGTGCTGCCAGCGCCATTTCGTCCTCGGCGTCCCAGCGCCCGGCCTCGACCACCAAAAGTGCGGCATCGACGCCTTCCAGCGCACCGCGCGCAGCGCGATTCAACACCCGGCTCATTGCCTTGTTCTGGGCACCGTGTATTCCGGGCGTGTCCACCAATACCAGTTGGCCATCCTCGAAGCTGGCAATGCCCAGCATGCGGTGGCGCGTGGTCTGGGGGCGGTCGGAAGTGATGCTGACCTTGGTGCCGACCAGTCCATTGATCAGCGTGGATTTGCCGACATTGGGTCGGCCAATGACGGCCACATGGCCTGCGCGATAGTTTTTTTCGTTCATGGGTGGATTGTAAGCGCTGGCGGGTATATCCGGCCTGCTCGCAGCGGCTGAAAGCACGGTGCAGTTTGGTAGAAATCAAGCGCCTGCCCGGCAAACCAGCCGGGGATGCCTGCCAGCGGCAATGGTCGCAATTCCAGTGGGTCGCGCAACACTTCGCCTGCGGCAATCGCCACGGCCACCCGGTTCACGATATCGGCGGCATCGCCCTCGCCTGCCACCAACAAGGCCTTGCCCACCATGTATTGCCCCGGCAGCAGGCCGTGCTCCAGCAGCGCATGGCCAATCACCGCCGCCAGCCTGATCTCGCCGCGCCGCCAAGCATCGGCCGCGTCGAAAAACAGCCCGCGCCAATCATGTCTGTCCCACTGCGCCAGCAGCGCTGCGGATTTGATTTGCACAATCACCCCGGCCTCGTCGAACTGGGTCAGGGCGTACTGGGCACGGTTGCGCTGCTTCTCGCCCATGCTGGCGATATGTGCACATTGCTGCGCATTGAGTGCCTGTTTCACTTGCGGCCAGCGGCACCAAATCAGGGCATTGAACAGGTCATGCCAGTTTTCCGCGCGGGTGGCGATTTGCCCGCGCGTTGCAATGCGCATTTCATAATGCAGTCCGTCGTCCAGCAACGCCCGATTTTGAGTAACGAAGCGACGCGCTGCCACCGGCAATGCAGCATTCAATTCGGCCAAATCCGGCCAGCTACGCGACTTCAACCAGCCGGCGAACGCCTGAAAATCCGCATACACCGGATGCTCGAATACCGATGCGGCAACCGCATCGCGCGTCGGCGGCTGAAAACGACGTTTGCTCATTCAAACCGTCCGATATCCGCCCTGTTCTGGCGTGCCGGGTACGCAGCGACCATGGATAAAGGCAGCCAAGTACATCCCGCGTTGAAACGCTGCAAGCCCCCAAGCATTGCGTTGTGAAGTGCACTACTGCCTTTAGTCGTTATAGGCCACTTCACCATACAGGTCGTGCTCGTCACTGCCCATGATTTCCACATCGACAAAATCACCCGGTTTGAGCCCCGCCGCAAAGCCGTCCTGAATCTGCACCAGACCATCGATTTCCGGCGCATCGGCCATCGAGCGCGCAAGCGCCAGCTCGCCGTCAATCGCATCCACCAGACATTTTTGCGTGCTGCCGACTTTCTCGGCCAGCTTTTCTTCGGAGATTTCCGCCTGCAAGGCCATGAAGCGCGCCAGACGCTCTTGCTTCACGGCTTCGGGCACCTCGCCGGGCAAGGCATTGGCGGCCGCGCCTTCCACCGGCGAATAGGCGAACGCGCCCACGCGGTCAAGCCGGGCTTCTTCCAGAAAATCCAGCAATTCTTCGAACTCGGCCTCAGTCTCGCCGGGAAAGCCAACGATGAACGTACTGCGCAAGGTGATGTCCGGGCAGATATCACGCCAGCGCTGGATGCGCTCTAGGGTTTTGTCGATGGCGCCGGGGCGCTTCATCAGCTTCAGAATCCGCGGGCTGGCATGTTGCAACGGCATGTCCAAGTAAGGCAGCAGCTTGCCTTCGGCCATTAGCGGGATGATGTCGTCCACATGCGGATACGGATAGACATAATGCAGCCGCGTCCACACGCCAAGCTCGGCCAGCCCCTCGCATAGCGCCTTCATGCGCGTGGCATAGGTTTTGTCATGCCATTTGTACTCGGCGTATTTCAAATCCACGCCATAGGCACTGGTGTCCTGCGATACCACCAGCAGCTCGCGCACCCCACCGGCGACCAGCTTCTCCGCCTCGCGCAGCACTTGATCCACCGGACGCGAAACCAAGTCGCCTCGCAGCGACGGAATGATGCAGAAACTGCAACGATGGTTGCAGCCTTCGGAAATCTTCAGATACGCATAGTGCTTGGGCGTGAGCTTGATGCCGTAATCGGGCACCACATCGACAAACGGGTCATGCTTGGGCGGCAGTGCGTGATGCACCGCCTCCATCACACTGGCATAGTCTTGCGGGCCGCTGATGGACAGCACTCCCGGATGCGCTTCACGAATCAAATCACCACGCTTGCCCAGGCAGCCGGTCACAATCACTTTGCCGTTTTCGGCCATCGCCTCGCCAATCGCATCCAACGACTCGGCCACCGCGCTGTCAATGAATCCGCAGGTATTGACCACCACCACATCGGCATCGTCGTAACTTGGCACGATGTCATAGCCCTCCACCTTCAGCTGGGTGAGGATGCGCTCGGAATCCACCAGCGCCTTGGGACAGCCCAGGCTAACGAAACCGACTTTGGGTTGGGCGTAGGACATGAGATAACCATCTGAAAACGAGGGCGAATTATAGTGGACAGCCGCCACCACACGAGATCTGCATGAACTTTCAACTTGACCCGCGACTTGATGCCGATACCCGACTGATTGCGCAATGGCCGTTGTCGGAACTGCGCCTGATGGACGATGCTCAATATCCTTGGCTGATTCTGGTGCCACGCATCCCCGGCGCGCGCGAACTGATTGACCTTGGCGATGCTGAACGCGCGCAGTTGCAGCAGGAAATTGATGCCGCCGCGCATCTGCTACGCCAAGCGTTCAGCCCCGACAAGCTGAACATCGCCGCCCTTGGCAATGTCGTTGAACAGCTGCATGTGCATATCATCGCCCGCTTCCGCAGCGATGCTGCTTGGCCGCGTCCGGTCTGGGGCGTGCATCCAGTCAAGCCGCGCAGCCAAGATGAACTTGCCACTTTTCAGGCTCGGCTGATGCCCCATCTTCCCAGTTTTGCAACGGAAAAACCCGCATGAAAACCACGCTGCTTGCGCTCGCCCTGACCCTCGCCCTGCCCTTGTTGCCGCAAACCGCCGAAGCCCGGCTGTTTGGCAAATCGCCCGAACGCAGCGCCAGTGAGGCCGCCCAGCAAAACGCCCCGGCAGTCACCATCTGGGTGGATGCCAGCTGGGGCTTTCGCAACCAAGGCGCGGCCAACAGTTTGAGCGCCGCCCATCGGGCGTTCTACCAACACGGCTATCGTCTGGTCAGTGTCGAGCCGTATATCGAAAACGGCGACCTGCAAGGCTTTTTTGTCAGCTACGAAAAACGCAGCCCGTAAGCTGCGTTTTCAAGCAATCAAAGCACGCCGCGCTTTTTCTCGACGAGCCAAAGGCCAATGCCCGCAGCTGCGCCGATGATGGCCGATACCAGCCAGCCAAGCGGACTCAAACTGCCGACCAACCCCATCACGATAAGGCCAACGATCACGAACTGACTGTAGCGCCAGGGACTGTTGATGAAGGTACGCCCGATACGCGAATCGACTGCGTTCTGCGGCTTTTTTTCCGGGTTCGGGCTTGGGGTCTGGCTCATTTCATGTCCTCGGCAAGGTAACGCCGGTCTGGCCCTGATACTTGCCACCCCGGTCACGGTAGGAAGTTTCGCAGATATCGTCGGCATCGGCCTGGAAAAACAGCATCTGCGCCACGCCTTCATTGGCATAGATGCGCGCTGGCAGCGGCGTGGTATTGGAAAACTCCAGCGTTACATGGCCTTCCCATTCCGGCTCCAGCGGCGTGACATTGACGATGATGCCGCAACGGGCATAGGTGCTCTTGCCAAGGCAGACCACCAAGGTATCGCGTGGAATGCGGAAGTATTCCACCGTGCGCGCCAGCGCAAAGCTGTTCGGCGGAATGATGCACTCATCGCCAACCACATCGACAAAGCTCTTCGGATCAAAATGCTTGGGATCGACGATGGTGGAGTTGATATTGGTGAACACCTTGAACTCGCGCGCGCAACGCACGTCATAGCCGTAGCTGGAGGTGCCATAGCTGACGATGCGCTCGCCGTTCACCTGTTTGACCTGTCCGGCCTCGAATGGCTCGATCATGCCGTGCTGCTCGGCCATGCGGCGAATCCAGCGGTCGCTCTTGATACTCATGAAAGTTTCCCTTGAACAAGGCCGCCATTGTAAACGGCAAGCCGGCTCAACCCAGCAGCGATGCGGCAATCGACATCCGTGCCCTAGGACGCTTGCCAAGCTCGGCCAGCATTTTTTGCGCCAATTGCCGATAGGCGTGCGCCAGCGTCGAATCCGGCTCGGCCAGCGTTACCGGCAGCCCGGCATCCCCCTGCTTGCGGATGCGGATGTCCAGCGGCAATGCCCCCAGCAGCGGCACACCGTATTGCGCTGCCATTGCCTCACCGCCGCCACTGCCAAAGATATGCTCGGCATGACCACATTGGCTGCATACATGCACCGCCATGTTTTCCACCAGCCCCAGCACCGGCACCTCCACTTTTTCAAACATCTTCAGCGCCTTTTTGGCATCCAGCGTGGCGATGTCCTGCGGCGTGGTCACCACCACCGCCCCGGCCACCGGGATTTTCTGCGCCAGCGTTAGCTGCACATCGCCCGTGCCCGGCGGCAAATCCACCACCAACACGTCCAAATCTCCCCAACGGGTATCGGTGAACAACTGCATCAAGGCAGAGGTCGCCATCGGCCCGCGCCAAATCATCGGCATGTCCGGATCCACCAAGGCGCCAATCGACATCGCTTCCAGCCCATGCCCTACAAGCGGCGTAAAACTCTTGCCATCCGGGCTTTCGGGCTTGCCGGCAATGCCCAGCATCATCGGAATGCTGGGCCCGTAAATATCCGCATCCAGCACGCCGACCTTGAGACCTGCCTGCATCAAGGCAGCGGCCAAGTTCACCGACGTGGTGGATTTGCCCACCCCGCCTTTGCCCGAGCCGACGACGATGACATTGCGGACGGCAGGATGCGGCTTCAAATCACGCTGCGGCGCGTGCGCTGGGAGAGGAGAAAGCGTCATCGGACTGGCTCTTGAACAGGGAGCGCGAAGTTTAGCTTTGTTGCAGGCGGTTACAAAAATTCGCGCAAATCGCTCGCAATCATTTGCTGCATTGCAAAATTCGCGATTCATTCAACCCATGGCAATTTCCAATGAAATTTACCTATTCAGTAAAGTCGTTCATGCACGAATGTGTCCCAGCGCCAGCATTCGCAATGACTGGCTTGCATTGCCGCCCGGATGTGTGAGAAACAATTAAGCAACCATTAATGCAAAGTTGTAGCGGCATTTGTGGCTCACTTCATTTCCGCCTCTTGAGGACTTCCGAACAATGACTCTCCGCAATCGCCATTTGAAGCCCAACGCACTGAGCACGGCACTCATCGCCGTCCTTGCTTTTGCTTCGAGCCATGCGCTGGCTCAAGAAGCGCAACAAGAACAGCCAACAGCCAACAGCCAACAGCCGAATTCTAACGAAAAGAAAAACTCGCTCGATCGCGTGGTGGTTACCGGCTCGCTGATTCCGGCAAGCCAGGTGGAAACCGTCACCCCGGTTACCACCATCAAGGCCGAGCAAATTGATGCCTTGGGCTTCAGCGGCGTGACCGAGGCATTGCAACAAAGCAGTGGCTCCACCGGCGGTGTGCAAGGCGACAGCACCAACTCGGCAACCTTTACCAAGGGTGCCGAAACCATGAGCATGTTCGGTCTTGCGCCGGGCTATACCAAATATCTGATTGATGGCCGCCCGATGGCCAACTATCCGGCGCTTTACAACGGCAGTGATGTATTCAACAACATCAGCGGTATCCCGATTGACCTGGTGGATCGGGTGGAAATCCTGCCGGGCGGCCAGTCCTCGCTGTACGGCTCGGACGCAATTGCTGGCGTAGTCAACTTCATCCTGAAGAAGAATCTGGACGGCACGGTGGTCAACCTGCGTGGCGGCTGGTTTCATGAAGGCGGCGGACAAAGCCAGCGTCTGAGTCTTGCCGACAGCTTCAGCTTTGCCGATGGGCGGCTGAATGTGCTCTTTGGCTTGCAGCACGAAAAACGCAAACCCGTCTGGGCAAGTCAGCGTGAATTGACTCGCCAGTACAACACCAATGCCTACAACGGTGCCCCGCCCGTCGCCAGCCGCGACTGGCTGATTTACGGCTACCGCGACATTGCCAACAACGGCTTTGACGATTATGGCTATGTCTTTGCCGATCCCAACAACTGCGCCAACGTCAGCAGCGCCTTTGCCGGTACCGAAGGCAAGCAATACCGTGATGGTTCTGGCGATTATTGCGGCAGTTTCTACTCCCCCGGCTATCGCACCCTGCGCAGTGAAAAAGAAAGCAGTCAGCTTTACAGCCATGCCACATTCGACCTCAATGAAAACCATACGCTGTATGCCGACCTGCTGATAAGCGACGAGCGTGTGCGCTCTTTCAATGGCGCCGGCTATGTCTGGTGGGGCACCGGCAGCGCCTTGGGTAGCGGGTTTTATGAGCCTAATCTGGATGCCCTGGTCAATCTGCAACGTGCTTTCAGCCCGGAAGACATGGACGGTGATTGGCAGCGTACCCGCAGCAAAAACAAAAGCCGCAGCTATACCGTTACCTTCGGTGC
The DNA here is from genome assembly GCA_002798275.1 of Lysobacteraceae bacterium NML08-0793. Classification (GTDB taxonomy): domain Bacteria; phylum Pseudomonadota; class Gammaproteobacteria; order Xanthomonadales; family Xanthomonadaceae; genus Solilutibacter. The sequence continues at coordinate 72,592 of NWQR01000002.1, forward strand.
ACGCGGCACCTTGGGTGAGTCCGGCTGGGACTACGATTTCAGCCTGACGCGCAATCAGTACAAGCTGGACAACTTCAGCGGCTCGCTGCTGGCCAAGGCCGATGATTACTTTTTCGATACTCTGCTAGGTCCGCAGCAAGGCAATGATCCTTATCTAAATCGCTTCCCGGTTTATACGCTGGACTATGCCAAGTTCTATTCGATGCTGCCCTCGGGGGTATTCACCAGTATGTACACCGATACCCACAGCCGCAGCCGCACTTTCGACAACATGGCGCGCTTGCAGTTGACCCAGGCCTCCTTGTTCGGCCTGCCTGGCGGTGATGCTGGCCTAGCCGTAGCACTGGAAACCGCCAATGAAGGCTGGGAATACATCCCGGACAGCAAAACCCAAGATGGTTCGCTGTGGGGCTTGACGGATGTCGCCGGTTCAGGCCGCCGTTCGCGTTACGCCATCACCAGTGAATTGCGCCTGCCGGTATGGGACAAGCTCACCATTGCCGCATCTGCCCGCTACGACAACTTCAAGGTAGCCGAACAGCATGTGGATAAGCCGACCTACAGCATTGGTCTTGAGTTCCGTCCATTTGAAAGCCTGCTGATTCGTGGCAAATACGGCACTGCCTTCAAGGTGCCCACGCTTTCGGATCAATTCCAAGGGCTTTCCGGCTTCTATAGTTCCACCACCGATTACTACCGCTGCTACAACCTCGGCTTTGACCCGGGCAATATCGAAAACTGCCCGACGCGCTATCGCAGCGTGCAGTATTTCGGTCAGCAGCGTGGCAATCCCGAGCTGCAACCGATCAATGCCGATGTCTGGAGCATCGGTATGGTCTGGGCACCCAGCGCACGCTTCTCGCTGGCCGCCGACTATTACAACTGGGAAATTCGTGACGAAGTTTCCCGCCAGAGCACGGCTGCGCTGATGCTTGATGAAATGAGCTGCCGCACCGGCGGACTGGATCCCAATTCCGGCACCTGCGTGGCGGCTCTGTCGCAAGTGGTGCGCGATGCCAACGACAACATCGAGCTGATCCGCCTGAACAAAATCAATGTCGCCAAGGAGTCGCTGCGGGTTTTGCAGGCCAAAGCAAACTACTCGCAACCTCTGGAGCGCTTTGGCATGCTCAACTTTGGACTTGAGTTCACCAAGGTCATGTCGCACGGCTTCCAGCGCTATCCCACCGACAACCCGCTGGACATTCTCAACGACCCCTACTACAGCACCGATCCCAAGCGCAAAGCCAATGCCACCTTGGGCTGGCGCAACGGTGCTTGGGATGCCACGTTGTATGCCAACTACATCAGCAGCACGCCCAACTATCGTTCAACCATCACCGCGCTTCGTTACGACAATCCCGGCGCGGCAAAACTGGGCAGTTACACCTATTACAACGCCAGCGTAGGCTTCAAGCCCACCGAGGATATTCGCTTGTCCTTCATGGTCAACAATCTGTTCAACCGCATGCCGACCATGGACACGACCTATCCCGGCACCAGCAACGCGCCTTTCAACTCATACAACTATGGAGTTCTTGGCCGCGGCTACTATCTGCAAATGCGCTGGGAGTTTGGCAAAAACCAGTAACTGCGTTTTCGTTGCAATCAAGAAAGCCCCGCATTTTTGCGGGGCTTTTCTTTGCGATTGAATCATCATGCTGCATCGCAGCTTTTACATTGCCGGAAAAACTGGCTATAAGGCGAGTCTGACTTGTCACGGCTTACTTGGAGAATCTCATGCGCAAATCGTTTTTCACGCTCGCTCTTTTCGCTGCCAGCCTACCCTTTGCCACGCTGGCACAGTCCGGCAATCCCTTGATCGGCAAGTGGACCACACTGGATGATGAAACCGGCAGAGCCATGACCGTGGTGGAAATCTACCCGGCGCAAAACGGTACGCTGGCCGCCAAAATCGTGGAAAACATTGCCGCGCCCCCCACCTGCACCAAGTGCAGTGGCAGCAACAAGGACAAATCCATCATCGGCATGCCGGTACTGTGGAATCTTCGCAATGAAAATGGGGTCTGGGGCGGTGGCAATGGCCTGAAGCCCTCCACCGGCGATACCTTCCGTGTGCGCTCGGTGGAAGCGATTGAAAACGGCAGCAAACTGAAAGTAACCGGCTGCAAAGGGCCGTTTTGCCGTACCGCCACTTGGCAGCGCCGCGACTGACTTCACGCAAGCCTGATATCCATACGCATGAAACCATCGGGGCACCTCACCGGGTGCCCTTCATGCATGAGCCGCAGGGCTCGGCCAATCCGTATTTTCAGCGATTGGCCAGCAAATCACTTAGCTGATAAATCCCGGCCGGTTTGCCCGCCAGCCAAGCGGCAGCGTGCAAGGCGCCGCGGGCAAAGATGTCGCGGTTGGTGGCGCGGTGAACCAGCTCGATACGCTCCCCTGCCCCGCCAAATTGCACCAGATGCTCGCCAACGATATCGCCTGCGCGAATCGCGGCGTAATGCGGTGTGGCGCCGCCCATTTGCGCCGCTTCGCCCAGCGTCAGTGCCGTGCCGGAAGGCGCATCTTTCTTGTGCACATGGTGCATCTCGATGATGTCGCAATCCCAGCCCGGCAATGCGGCGGCGGCCTGCTGCACCAGTTGTCGCAACAAGGCCACGCCAATGCTGAAATTGCTGGCCCAAAGTACCGGAATCCTGGTTGCGGCCTCCTGCAGCGCCACCTGCTGCGCCTCCCCTAGCCCGGTGGTGCCCGATACCAACGGTTTGCCGCGCGCACGCGCCAAGGCCAGCACCGCATCAAAACCCTCTGGCAGGCTGAAATCCACCAGCACATCGAACTCGGGCACGCTGGGAAGCTCGCTGGCAGCGAAGTAGGCAACACCATTACTCACCCGCTCCACCGGCTTGCGCCGGGAAACCGCCAGCGGCGCAGCAAAACGCGGGTCTTCGGCCAACAGGCGCAACAACGCCTGGCCCATGCGCCCGTAAGCGCCATGAATCAGCAAAGTCAGCGGTTCAGACATGACGGGGACTCGATATGAAACGGCTCATAATCATGCCTGAAACTACTTGAAGACAAAAATTATTCCTAATCTTGCACGCCTCAGTGACATTACAAATGAACAGTCACGCCCCGAAACTCTAACCCTTTATTGCCTCCGCAAACATAATAAATGCAAAAAAAGGCCACGCAACAAACCCCATGCTAGAAATATTTTCCAGCTCAACGAGCTCCATTTCAATAAGCTTTGCAACAATTACACCCCCAATAAACCCAACCAAAAAAATTTCCCCAATCCACAAAACAATAGCCCCGAAAAATGATATTGAATATGCGTAATAAATCAAAAACACGAAACCAACAATTGTCGACAAGACTGTCGAAATAACCAGAGCGTCCTCACCTGGAACAGGAAACCCCCTATCCCCCCTTCTCCCATATTTACCAACTATCCCCCTTGATAAATAATATTTCTGCGCAAAGCTAAAAAAACTAAAACCGATATAGCCAAGAACAGCATCAACAACAAACATCTCATACTCCCCCTATAAAAAAGAAAGCGTAAATGTTACCCCCCCCGAATTTTCAATAGGTTATAAGAGATTATCAGCCCGTCATTCTGTCCCAGAAGCTTTTCACGCCATCCATGAAGGTGCTGTGGCGCGGCGAGTGTTTGCGGGCGCCCTCGCCCACAAAGGTGGCTTCAAATTTTTCCAGCAATTCTTTCTGCTCACGGGTGAGGTTGACCGGGGTTTCGACAATCACCGTGCAATACAGGTCGCCCTCGCTGCGGCTGCGTACCGATTTCACGCCCTTGCCGCGCAGGCGGAATACTTTGCCGCTTTGGGTTTCGGCGGGGATGCGGATTTCCGCCTCGCCCTTCAAGGTGGGCACGCGCACGCTATCGCCCAGGGCAGCCTGGGAGATGCGAATCGGAATTTCGCAGTGCAGGTCATCGCCTTCGCGGGTGAAGATTTCATGCTTGCGCACATGGATTTCGATATACAAATCGCCCGGCGGCGCGCCTGCCGGCCCTGCTTCGCCCTCGCCGGAGAGGCGGATGCGGTCGCCGCTGTCCACGCCTGCGGGAATGGTGACTTCCAGCACCTTGTCTTTCTGGATGCGGCCATTGCCGTGGCAGGTTTTGCAGGGTTTGGCGATGGTTTTGCCGCGCCCCTGGCAATGCGGACAGGTTTGCTGCATGCGGAATGGGCCACGCTGCATCACCACCTGGCCATGGCCGTGGCAATGACTGCAGGTATCGAGTTTGCCATCTTCCGAGCCGCTGCCATTGCAGTCGCCGCATTCCACCAGTGTCGGCAGTTCAATGGTTTTTTTCAGCCCGGCAACGGCTTCTTCCAGCCCCAACTCCAGGTGATAAAGCATGTCGGCGCCGCGCCGTGCGCGTTGCTGGCCGCCCATGCCGCCGCCAAAGATATTGCCGAAGATGTCACCGAAAATATCGCCCATGTCGGCATAGCCAGCGCCGCCACCGCCGCCCATGCCATGTTCGAAGGCGGCATGACCGTGCTGGTCATAGGCGCGACGCTTGCTGGCATCGGAGAGCACGTCATAGGCTTCCTTCACTTCCTTGAAGGCGGCTTCTGCGGCGGCTTCGTTGCCGGGGTTACGGTCGGGGTGGTGCTTGGCCGCCGCACGGCGGTAGGCGGTTTTCAGCTCCGCTTCGCTTGCGCTGCGGGCAACACCCAGCACTTCGTAATAATCGCGTTTGCTCATGGCTCAATCTCACAGAAACGGGCAGGCGTTATCGCCTGCCCGTAATCCGATTCGGCAAGAATCAGTCTTTCTTTTCGTCCTTGACTTCGGTGAACTCGGCATCCACCACATCGTCATTGCCGGAAGCCGCAGCACCCTCGCCCGCACCCTGCTGGGCGGCAGCCGCAGCGGCTGCAAACAGCGACTGCGCAGCTTCTTCCAGCGCCTTGCTCTTGGCTTCAATCTGCGCCTTGTCATCGGACTTCATCGCCGTTTCCAAATCGGCAATCGCGGTTTCGGTGCGGCCAATCACATCGCCGGGCACCTTCTCACCGCTGTCCTTGATGGCCTGACGGCTGGCGTGAATCAGGGCATCGGCCTGGTTGCGGGCGGCAATCAGTTCCTGGAACTTCTTGTCTTCCTCGCGGTGCGCTTCGGCATCCTGCACCATGCGCTGGATTTCTTCGTCCGAAAGCCCGGAACCGGCCTTGATTTCGACCTTCTGCTCCTTGCCGGTCTTCTTGTCCTTGGCGGTCACATGGACGATGCCGTTGGCGTCGATGTCAAAGCTCACTTCGATTTGCGGCATGCCGCGCGGCGCCGGTTCAATGCCGGTCAGGTCAAAGCGCGCCAGCGACTTGTTGTACTGCGCCTGCTCGCGCTCACCCTGCAATACGTGCACGGTCACGGCGGACTGGTTGTCATCGGCAGTGGAGAACACCTGGCTTGCCTTGGTCGGAATGGTGGTGTTCTTCTCGATAATCTTGGTGAACACCCCGCCCAAGGTTTCGATGCCGAGCGAAAGCGGCGTCACGTCCAGCAGCAGCACGTCTTTCACGTCACCGGCCAGCACCCCGCCCTGCACTGCGGCACCCAGTGCCACGGCTTCGTCCGGGTTGACATCCTTGCGCGGCTCCTTGCCGAAGAACTCGGCCACCGCCTGCTGCACTTTCGGCATGCGGGTCTGGCCACCGACCAAAATCACCTCGGCGATGTCAGCGGCCTTGAGGCCGGCATCATCGAGCGCCACGCGGCAGGGCACGATGGTCTTTTTCACCAAGTCATCCACCAAGGCTTCCAGCTTGGCGCGGGTCAGCTTGATGTTGAGATGCTTGGGACCGCTGGCATCGGCAGTGATGTACGGCAGATTGACATCGGTTTGCTGGCTGGAGGAAAGCTCGATCTTGGCGCGCTCTGCGGCATCCTTCAGGCGTTGCAGTGCCAGCGGGTCCTTGCGCAGGTCAAGCCCGTCGGTTTTTTGGAACTCTTCGACCAGATAATCAATCACGCGGGCATCGAAGTCTTCGCCGCCCAAGAAGGTATCGCCATTGGTGGCCAGCACTTCAAACTGCTTTTCACCATCGACATCGGCGATTTCGATAATCGACACGTCAAAAGTACCGCCGCCCAGGTCATACACCACGATCTTGCGGTCGCCGCCATCCTTGTCCAGCCCATAAGCCAGCGCCGCTGCGGTCGGCTCGTTGATGATGCGCTTGACTTCCAATCCGGCAATGCGGCCGGCATCCTTGGTCGCCTGACGCTGGCTGTCGTTGAAGTAGGCCGGCACGGTGATGACCGCTTCGGTTACCGTTTCACCCAAGAAGGCTTCGGCGGTCTTTTTCATCTTTTCCAGCACCTGCGCGCTGACTTCCTGCGGCGCCAACTTGCGGCCTTCGCTGGTTTCCACCCAAGCATCGCCATTGTCATGGGCGATGATGGCGTAAGGCACCAAGTCGAGGTCTTTCTTGACTTCGGCATCGGTGAACTTGCGGCCAATCAGGCGCTTGACGGCAAAGAAGGTGTTTTTCGGATTGGTGACGGCCTGACGCTTGGCCGAAGCCCCCACCAGCACTTCACCATCTTTGGTCCAAGCCACAATCGAAGGCGTGGTGCGGTCGCCCTCGGCATTTTCGATAACACGGGCCTTGCCGCCTTCCATCACTGCCACGCAGGAATTGGTGGTGCCAAGGTCGATACCAATGATTTTTGCCATGTGTATGTCTCTCTTAATTTGGAAATATTGGGCGGCAATGCCGCGATGCAATCAATTTGGGGATCGCTGCCAGCGCTTCAAGGGCTGGGCGAAAGAAAATCAGGGCGCCACCACCACCATCGCCGGGCGCAGCAGGCGTTCATTCAGCAAATAGCCTTTCTGGAATACCTGCACGATGGCGCCACTGGCAATACCCTCGGCAGCCATCTGGCTGATCGCGTTGTGATGCTCGGGATTGAAGGCATCGCCCGGTGACGGAGCGACTTCGACAAACCCATTCTTGCCGGCCACATCCGCCAGTTGCTTCAGGGTCAGCTCAAGCCCGGCACGCAACGGGTCATCGGCCTTGGCGCTGGCAAGCCCGGCCTCCAGTGCATCGAACACCGGAATCATCTCGGACAGCAGCTTTTCATTGGCAAACTTGCGCGCCATTTCAATATCACGCGCCAGACGCTTACGCTGGTTTTCAAGGTCGGCGCGCTCCAGCAGGGATTGCGCCTTGAGCTGCTCGTTTTCAGCTTTCAATACTTCAAGCGCATGTTCCGCGTCCAATTCCGGCTGCGGATTTTCGTTCGGGTCAAATTCGGTTTCTTGGCTCATTGTGGCCTTTCCATGACGGGCGATGCCCCGGACATAGGGGCAGCATTTGCCGCTTTCAAGAGCCAACAACTGCTCGCCAGTCGCAGAATTTGCGACCGGTGCAGATTACTCTATGCGCCATGTTGACCCGACTTGCTATTTCCGATTTCGCCGTAGTGCAACAGGCCGAGCTGGCCTTTGACACCGGCATGACTGTCATTTCCGGCGAAACCGGCGCAGGCAAATCCCTGCTGGTGGATGCCTTGGGCTTTTTGTGCGGCCAGCGCGCCGATGCCAGCGTGGTGCGCCACGGCGCCGAACGCGCCGACCTCGCCGCCGAATTCAATCTGCAAGACACACCCGCAGCACACGCCTGGCTTGTCGAGCAGGAAATGGACGAGGACGATGGCCTGTGCCGTCTGCGCCGGGTGCTGCGCGCCGATGGCGGCTCCAAGGCTTGGATCAATGGCCGCATGGTGAGCGCCAGCCAACTGGCAGAATTGTCCGGCCTGCTTCTGGAAATCCACGGCCAGCATGCCCAGCAGGCACTACTGGCACGCCCGGCGCAATTGGCACTGGTGGATCAGTACGGCGGCCATCAGGCACTGCTGGATGCGGTCGGCCAAGCCGCCCGTCACTGGCAGCAGCTCAAGCGCGAGCAGGAAAAGCTCAATAGCCAAGGCGATGTCAGCGAACGCTGCGAATATCTGCGCCACCAGCTAACCGAGCTGGAAGCAGAAGCACTGGAGCCTGATGCCATCGCCACACTGGAGGCCGAGCACCGTCGCCTCGCGCATGGTAGTGAACTTGCCGAGGCTCAAAGTCAGGCGCTGGCGCTGGTGGCAGAGAACGACGAATTCAATGCGCTGGCGCTGCTGCACCGCGCCCGCCATGCCCTAGCCGATGTCATCGAACATGACCCGCGTCTTGGGGAAATCGATGCGATGCTGGAATCGGCCAGCATCTCACTGGATGAAGCCGGTGATGCGCTGCGTCGCCTAGGGGATGCCGCCGAACTTGACCCGGCACATTTCGAAACGCTGGATGCGCGCTTGCAACGGCTGCACACCCTAGCTCGCAAACATCGCGTGGGCATGGACGAACTCATCGAAGTGCGCACCGCCATCACCCGCGAACTGGAACAGCTGGAAAACGCCAGCGCACGCCTTGCCGGTCTGGAAGCCGAAATCGAACAGGCGGCGACCATTTGGCAGAAAGCCGCAGCAAAGCTCACCGCTGCCCGTACAAGCGCCGCGACCACCTTGGCCGAAGCGGTGCTTACCATCATCCGCGAGCTGGGCATGGGCAAGGCGGATTTCCGCATTCAATGTATCGAACAAGAAACCGCAACTCCCGACCCGCAAGGCGCCGAACGGGTCGAGTTCATGATTGCCGCCAACCCCGGCCAGCCGCCCAAGCCATTGCGCAAAGTGGCATCTGGTGGCGAGCTTTCCCGCATTTCACTGGCGATTGAAGTGGCCAGCCGTGCCGCCGGCGGGGCGGCAACGATGATTTTTGACGAAGTGGATACCGGCATCAGCGGCGGCGTGGCCGAGGTCGTCGGACAGAAACTGCGTGCCTTGGGCAAGCATGTGCAGGTGATGTGCGTTACCCATCTGCCGCAAGTCGCCGCACAAGGGCACCAGCAATGGCGGGTCAGCAAGGCCGGCGATGAAATGGTCACCATGAGTGCCGTCGAGCAACTGGACGAGGCCGGCCGCGTGGAAGAAATCGCCCGGCTCCTCGGCGGCGTCAATATCAGTGATGCCGTCCGCGCGGCCGCCCGCAGCCTGCTGCAAAGCGCCCAAGACGGGCTTTGAGTCGCCTAGCCTGCTGCCTATCCGGCAGCGCAAGGCAGGGGCAAACCGCAGACAAACCCTGCCTGCGGTTGCCTGCCTGTCGTGGGTTACTTTTTGCGCACGTACAGCACCAGCGCGTGATCCTCAATCACATAGCCGTGTTTGGCGGCGATTTCCTTTTGCAACTGCTCGATTTCGCGGCTTTCAAACTCGATGATTTTGCCGGTATCCAAATCCACCATGTGATCGTGGTGCTCACCCCGGTCAATCTCGTAAACCGCTTGGCCGCCTTCAAAATTATGCTTGAGCACAAGCCCGGCCGCCTCGAACTGGGTCAGCACGCGGTACACCGTGGCCAAGCCGATTTCTTCGTTGTCGGCAATCAACTGGCGATAGATGTCTTCAGCCGTCAAGTGCTGTGGCCGAGCGTTTTCCAACAGGCTCAGGATACGCACACGCGGGTGGGTCACTTTGAGGCCGGCATTGCGGATATCGTCGTTGTCCATTCGGATGTTTCAGTTTTGGCGAAAGAAAGTCAGCGGGAAGTTTGCCTCATCTGAACGTCAAGTGCAGCCCCTTTGCAGATGATTCTCAATCTTGCCGCAGCATCGGTGTATCATCCCCCGGTCTTTACAGCCCCCGTTCTTCTCATGCGCGTGACTGCTCCCCGGCTTGCCCTCATCGCCCTCATTGCCACCGCCACTGCCGGTTGCGGCGTGCTTTACAAGCAGCCCATCTATCAGGGCACCCTGATTGACCCGGCCAACGCCGAGCAATTGCAAGTAGGCATGAGCCGCCAGCAGGTTGCCAGCATGCTCGGCACTCCGTCGATTGCCGACCCGTTCCACCACAATCGCTGGGATTACACCAGCAGCATCCGGCGTGGCCGCAGTGGCAAAACCGAGGTGAAAAACTTCGTGGTGTATTTCGACAACGATCAGGTTGTCCGCTGGGAAGGCGATTATTTCCCCAATCAGGATGCCGAACTTGCACGGCGTTCGGTGCGTGATTTCGGCCCCAATCTGCGCCGTGAGCGCAATCAGCGCGGCCGCTGATTCCAGCCATCCACCGATGCAAAGCCCGAAAAGGCGCTTCTGAAACATTCAGAGGCGCCTTTTCGTTATTGATGCTGGCCGATTTCAGCGGGCTTCTTCTTGATTTGCGCGGCGGCCTCAGCACGCTTACGTCGGCTTTGTTTGGGATCGGCAACCAAGGCACGCAGAAGCTCCAGCCGGTCGCCTTCATGCAGCACGGTCGTATCGCTGGCGCGTTTGCCAAACACCGCCATCCCGGCCAGTGGAAACCCGGCAAGCAGGCCGGAAATGGCCGCCGCCTCGGCGGCGCAAATGCCGGGATTCACCTCCAATTCACGGCTTTCCACGCGCTCTGGCCATACCGCCAGCACTTCAATTTTCATGCGGCCAGCGCCTTTGCCGCACGCACGAAATCATCCACCATCCGGTCGGCCAGCCCCTGCATACCCAGCTTCAGCGCAGGTCCCAAGAGACTTGAGGCCGGCTCAAACTCCAGCATCAGCGATACCTTGCTGGCATCGGCAGACAGTGCCTTGAACTCCCAGCGCCCATGCAGGGATTTGAACGGCCCCTCGGCTAGTTGCATATCCATCCACTGCCCCGGTTGCATCCGGTTTTCGGTCATGAACCAAGTCTTGAAACCAGCCAGCCGGATATCCAGACGTGCGCGCATGCGGTTTTCTTCGCGTACCAACACCTCGGCCGACTGGCACCAGCCAAAACGCTGTGGATAGGCTTCCACATCCACTACCAATGCATACATTGCCTCGGCCGACTGTTTGACCAGGGCGCTGCGTTCAATCCGGTTGGCCACGCGATTTCCTCACTGCAATTTCCCGACTCATCGGCGACAATGGCCGCCATGAGCAAGAATCAAAAGAACAAGGGCGCAAAGGATACGGCAAAGAACCCGACCATCGCGCTCAACAAGCGCGCCAAACATGAATACCACCTGGAACAACGCTTCGAGGCCGGGCTTGCGCTGCAAGGCTGGGAATTGAAAGCAATCCGTGCCGGGCGCGCCAATATCGGTGAAAGCTACGCCCTCATCAAGGATGGCGAAATGTTTTTGTTTGGCGCACAAATCACACCGCTGATCCAAGCCTCTACGCATATCCGCGCCGATGACCGGCGCAGCCGCAAACTGCTGCTGCATCGGCGTGAAATCGACAACCTGATTGGCCGGGTGCAGCGCGATGGCTACACCATCATCCCCACCGCGCTGTACTGGAAAGGCAACAAGGTGAAGGCGGAAATCGCGCTTGCCAAGGGCAAACAGGCACACGATAAGCGTGCCGCCAGCAAGGAACGGGACTGGAACCGGGAAAAACAGCAGCTGATGCGCGCCCACAACAAATACGCCTGAACCTGCGCTTCAGCCTGTCGGGCAAAACCCAGCTATGCTGCTGGCTTTTCGGATGATGACCGGCATGTCCCGCATTCTGCTTGCTTCAAGCCTTGCCGTTTTGCTTGCCACAGCACCCGCTGTCAAGGCGCGGCAAACGGCCAAACTCGATAGTCAACTGGCAACCGAAACCTTCGATGCCGCCTGGCGACTGGTGGATGAAAGCCCGTATGCGGTGCGCCAACGCGGCATCGACTGGGATGCGGTCGCCCTGCGACATCGTCCGCTGGCCGCGCGTGCGCGCAGCATGAGCGCGCTGCGGCAGCAAATTCAGGCGATGCTGGATGAAATTGGCGAGTCGCACTTCAATCTGATTCCCGGCGATGCGGTGGATATTGCCGATTCCAGTGAGCAGACGCCGCCATTGAGCGGCTACCGCGACAGCGGACTGGTGGCCGGCGTAGTGGAAGGCGAGCTTGCCGTGTTGCGGGTGGCCGAAGGCTCGCCGGCTGCCGCCCAAGGCATTCTTCCGGGCTGGCGGATTGAACGCATCAATGGCAGCGCAATGGCGCCACGGCTTGCGGAAATCGCCACACTCGAACCCAGAGCGCGGCGCACTGCGCTGATGTATTTCGAGTCTGCTATCGCAAGTCAATTGGAAACCCGCGCACAGGCGCGCAAGCTTGTGCTGACATTGCGCGATGCGCAGAACCATCCGCACACGCTGGAGATCGTGCCTGCCCCGGCAGCCGGTGAACTGGTGGATATCCCACTTCTGCCGCCCGCCCTGTTTCAACTGCAACAACAGCGCCTTGCCCTGCCCGATGGCGGTTGCGTCGGCCTTATCCGCTTCAACCTCTGGGCACCAGCCTTGAGCCAGGCCTTTCCCAAGGCATTGGCCGAAGTCCGTGAGTGTCGCGCCATCGCCATCGACCTGCGCGACAACCCCGGCGGCGTCATCGGCACAGCAATGGGCGTGGGGGGGTACCTAGTAACGACAGCCACCCCGCTTGGCTATTTCAGTGCCGGGGGCACGACCGCACGCCTGCCGGCTCTGCCGCGCCGGGTAACGGATGATGGCAAGCCCTTTGCGCCTTATGAGGGCAAGCTCGCCATCTTGCTGAACGGGCGCTCGGCCAGCACGTCGGAAGTCTTTGCCTCCGGCATGCAGCAGGCCGGACGCGCCACCATCATCGGCACGCCCTCGGCCGGGATGGCGCTGCCTTCACTGATGAACACCCTGCCCAATGGCGATCGTCTGCTGTATGCCGTGGCCGACCTCACCGCCCCCAACGGGCAGCGACTGGAAGGTATCGGCATCACCCCGGACATCCCTGCACCCAACACTTTTGCAACATTGCATGCCGGGCACGACGCTACACTTGAAGCATTACGTCAATGGCTGCAAGCCACCCCCACACTCACCAAGGAGAAGCCCTGATGAAAACCCGCCTGTTGCGTCCTGCCCTGATGACACTGGCCTTGCTTGCCGCCCTGCCGCTACTGGCGCAAACGCCCGCAGCCGCACCCCCAGCCAGCAGCAAGCCCGAGCCGCGCGCACTGGTGGATCGCCATATCAAGGCATTGGGGGGCGAAGAAGCCATCGGCAAAAGCCAAGACGGCACCTTGACCGGCAGCTTTGCAATGCCCGCGGTCGGGATCAACGCGCCGATGACCGTTTGGTTCAAAGGGCATGAAAAAATCGCCAGCAAAGTGGAATTGCCCGGCGTCGGCGCAATCCAGTCCGGCATTCTGGGTGAAACGGTATGGATGATGGATCCGTTCCAAGGCCCGCGCCTGCTGGAAGGCAATGAACGCGCCCAGCAGCTGGAAAGCTATCACCCCGATGCCATCCGTCGCCTGCCGAGCTTTGTAAACGCAATGACCCTAGCCGGGGAGGCCGAATTTGATGGCAAACGCTGCCACAAGGTGGATATCCAATGGAAGTCCGGCCGCCAGAGCTGGGACTGCTATGCCATCGACGATGGTCTGCTGCTTGCCAGCGGTGGCAAAACCAATTCGCCCATGGGCGATATCGAAGTTACCACCGTCATCAAGCAATATGGCGAGCTTGCCGGGCTGAAAATGCCGGTGCACTCGGAAATGCAAATGATGGGGCAAAAACAGGTGCTGAAATTCACCGCCTTCGATCCTGCCCCGCCCAGCGATGAGGTCTTTGCCCTGCCTCCGGCCATCCAGGGGCTTCTGAAATAAGCCCTTCCGGCAAACCCTTCTGGAACGACAAAGCCCCCGAAAAATCGGGGGCTTTGTGATTTTGTCCTGCAATGCTGCCACCCTTGCGGCAACCAACCTCATCCAGATAGGGCTGGGTTTGCCCGTGGTTCGAGCAACAAAGTGACGAGGTATCCACCCATCACTTTTTGCAGCTCACAAGTCGCAGGGTTTGCCCTGGCGAAATCGCATAGCGTGGGCCACGGATATGGTTGGCCGAGGCCAGTTGTTGCACCGAGCAATCATAGCGGCGGGCGATGGCATTCAAGGTTTCGCCGCGTGCCACGCGATGGCTGCGCGGGCGTTGTGCTTGGGCGCGTGCCGGTGCAGCGGGACGGCTGGGCGTTGTCGCCCGCGCGGTTGCCGGTGCCGGCGCGCTGGCCTGCGGTGCCGCAACATCGGTAGTCAACTCACCCACACGCACTTCGCCCACCGGCGCAGTGCTGCCGCGCACCAAGGCACTGCTGACACTGCTCGCCATCAACTGACGGGCGGTTTCGGCACGCTTGCCGCTAACGCAATAGCGGTTGTAGAGCGAGGCGATAGTATTGGTAACGGTCAGCATGGTGCCCTCGGGCAGCGGATCATTGATGCGATAGCGCGGGTTGAGATTGCGCAGTGCACGCTGATAGCCATTGCTGCCACGGGCATTGCCAAGACAAATGGTCAGCTCATTGATGCTGCTGGCACGCTTGAGCTGGATTTGCGATACCCGCCCTGCGCCCCAGGTACGCGGAAAACGCAGACCGTATTCGGCCGGATGCAAATACAGCCATGCCGCGGCAATCACCATCGGCACATAGTCGCGAGTTTCTTGCGGAAACTGGTTATAGACACTGATATCCCAGAAACTACGCCCACCGTTTTGGTTGTAGATGCGCAAGGCACGGCCTTCACCGCCGTTATAGGCTGCCAGCGACATTTCGATATTGCTGTCGAGCTGGGCATAGCGCTCCTGAAGATAGGCCGCTGCGGCTTCTGCCGACATGCGCGCATCAAAGCGGGTATCAAAGCCGGTGCCATCCGGCCCCAGACCAAAACGGCGTCCGGTCGCTGGCATGAATTGCAACGGCCCGCTGGCGCCGGCGCGCGAGCTGACATGCACCTTGCCGTTGGACTCTTTGGCCATGATGCCAAACAACAGCGCCTCGGGCAGGCCGGCACGCTGGAAGGCGGGTGCCATATGTGGGCGCAGGTACTGGTAATTGACATAGCTTTCCATCAGCGCCGGGCGCATATCAGTCAGCCAGCGGCGAATGCCCTCCTGTACCGCAGGATTGAATTGCACCATCTGCACAAAGCGCTTGTTGCGCTCATCCAGCAAGGCATCGGCAGTGGCGGCAGTGGGCACCGATTGGCCGGTGAAGTTGATCGGATCTTCATCCTCATCGCCTTCGTCCAGTTCATCGCGGCCTGCCAACTGCGGCGCGTCCGCAGCCTTGGGTTGCAGCATGCGCCGATATACCGGGGTCAGGGATTGCACTTGGCAGCCGCGCACATTGCTGCACTGGGCAATCAGCTTTTCCATCTCGGTCAAGGCCGCATCCTGCTGCTCGGCCTCCTCGGCCGCGGCAAAACGCGCTTCGATGGCTTGCGCCTGATCCAAAATCTGCTGCACGGCGCGCGGCACGCGCTGCGCCTGAGTTTGAGCCGGTGCGCATACCAGCAGCGAGGCCATCAGGCCAAGAGAAAAATGAACGATTTTTTGCCGTGTAAAAGCCATTACGTTGTCACAAACCCGAAAAAGGCAGGCAGGTTAACCGCGCAGGAAGCCGCCGACAAGGCGCACAACCTAGCATTGCCGAATAAAATCAGCGCCGTTCAGTCTATGGAAACCCATATGAAGCCAATCCTTGTGGGCAAAGCCGTCACGTCTGCCGACGGCGGCCCGATTTATCTCAACCCGCGATACGGCAATCGCCACGGCCTGATTGCCGGTGCCACCGGCACGGGCAAGACGGTTACGCTGATGACGCTGGCCGAAGGTTTTAGCAAAATCGGTGTGCCGGTATTTCTTGCCGATGTCAAAGGCGATGTCGCCGGTCTTGCCATGGCCGGCAGCGATAATGCGCGCATCAACCAGCGCGTGGCGGAGATTGGCCTGGAAGGCTTTGCCTACCGCGAAAATCCGGTGCTTTTCTGGGATTTGTGGGGCAAGCTGGGGCATCCGGTACGCACCACCGTCAGCGAAATGGGGCCGCTGCTGCTATCACGCATCCTGGAATTGAACGATACCCAGTCCGGGGTGCTGGATATCGTCTTCAAGCTGGCCGATGACCGCGGCCTGTTGCTGCTGGACTTGAAAGACCTGCGTGCGCTGCTGAACCTGGTCAACGAGGAGCGCAAAACGGTTTCTACCGAATACGGGCTGGTCAGCAGCCAGTCCATCGGCGCCATTCAGCGCGCACTGCTGCGGCTGGAGCAAGAAGGCGGCGATGCCTTCTTCGGCGAGCCGGCACTGGAGTTGACCGACCTGATGCGCACCCATCTGGATGGGCGCGGCATTATCAATATCCTGGCCGCCGAGCAATTGATTCTGAAGCCGCGGCTGTATTCGAGCTTTCTGCTGTGGCTGCTCTCGGAGCTGTTCGAGCGTTTGCCGGAGGTCGGCGACCTTGAAAAGCCGCGTCTGGTATTCATTTTTGACGAAGCGCATTTGCTGTTTGGCGATGCGCCGCCCGCGCTCAAACAGCGCGTGGAGCAGGTGGTCAGAATCATTCGCTCCAAGGGCGTGGGCGTGTATTTTTGCTCGCAACTGCCCGATGACATCCCGGACAACATCCTCGGCCAGCTGGGCAACCGCGTACAGCATGCACTGCGCGCCTTCACCCCACGCGACCAGAAGGCCGTCAAGACCGCCGCCGAAACCTTTGTCCCCAATCCTGCCTTCAAGGTTGCTGATGCGATTTCGCAACTGGGCACCGGCGAAGCGCTGGTCTCTCTGCTGCTGGACAAGGGTGTGCCGATGCCGGTGGAGCGCGTGCTTATCGCCCCCCCCGGTTGCCGCCTCGGCGCCATCACCGAGGCCGAGCGCGCACGCATCCGCGCCTCAAGCCCGGTCGGTATCAAATACGATCAGGCGCAAGACCGCGAATCGGCCTTTGAAGTGCTGACGAAAAAGGCCGAGCAGCGCGCGCTCCAAGCACAGGCCGGCGCCGGCCAAAATGCCGGCAAAACCGCTGCCAGCAAGAGCGCACAGGAGTCGGGCGGCTTTGGACAAGCCGTCAAGGACGCGGTATTTGGTACCGGACGCAAGCAAGGGATGCTGGAAACCATGGCAAAACAAACCGCCCGCACGGTTGGCAACAAAGTCGGGCAACAAATTTTTCGTGGCCTCTTGGGAGGCCTGTTTGGAGGCAAACGCTGATGACAACACCGACCGCAACTGGCAAAAAATCCGCCATCGACCGCTTTCTGACCATCGTTGAAAAAGGCGGCAACGCGCTGCCGCACCCGGCCACGCTGTTTGCCATCCTGGCACTCTGTGTGGTGCTGCTGTCCTGGATCGCCTCGCAGTTCAGCCTCTCGGTACCGCATCCGACCACTGGCCAAGAAATCACTCCGGTCAACCTGTTGAGCGTGGCAGGCTTGCAGCGCATCCTCGGTAGCCTGGTCAGCAACTTCACCAGCTTTGCGCCGCTCGGCACCGTGTTGGTGTCCCTGATCGGCATTGGCGTAGCCGAACACTCCGGCCTGATTGGCGCGGCGCTGCGCAAACTGGTGCTGACCGCCCCGCGTTTCCTGCTGACCCCGGTAATGGTGTTTGCCGGAGTGATGTCGAACATGGCCAGCGAAATCGGCTATGTGCTGCTAGTACCGCTGGCCGGAATGGTATTCATGGCCGCAGGCCGCCACCCGATTCTCGGCATGGCCGCCGCCTTTGCCGGGGTTTCCGGCGGCTATTCGGCCAATCTTTTGCTCGGCACCATCGACCCGCTGCTCTCGGGCCTGTCGCAAGAGGCCGCGCGCATCGTCGATGCCGATTACACCGTCAGCCCGGCGGCCAACTGGTATTTCATGATCGTTTCCACCTTTCTGGTTACCGGATTGGGCTGGTGGGTAACCGAGCGCTTTGTGGCGCGCCGTTTTCCCAATGCGCCGGTAACCGAAGGCCAGCAACAAGACCAAATCGAGCAGATGAGTGCGGCCGAAAAGCGTGGCCTGACCTTCGCCACCATCGCCAGCCTCATCCTCACCGGGCTTCTGCTGTGGGGCACGGTGCCGGACAACGGCTTCCTGCGTCTGGCGGGCGAGGACAACCTGCTTAAATCATTGAAGCCGTTCCTGGATGGCATCGTTGCCGTCATCTTCCTGTATGGCCTGGTCGCCGGCGTAGCCTACGGCATTGGCGCGGGCACCATCCGCAACGATAGCGATGTCATCAACGGCATGGGCAAGAGCATGTCCACGCTGGGCGTGTATCTGGTGCTGACCTTCTTTGCCGCACAGTTCGTGGCGTTCTTCAACTGGACCCAGCTTGGCCTGATTTTTGCGGTCAAGGGCGCGGATTTGCTGATTCAGCTGCAATTGCCGGGCATCGTGCTGTTTGCCGGCTTTATCGTGCTGACCGCCACCGCCAATCTGTTCATGGGCTCGGCCTCGGCCAAGTGGGCACTGATGGCGCCGGTATTCGTGCCGATGTTCATGCTGCTGGGATATTCGCCAGAGCTCACCCAGGTGGGCTACCGCATTGGCGACTCGGTCACCAATATCATCTCGCCGATGATGAGCTATTTCGCCCTGATCATCGCCTTCCTGCAACGCTATGAGCCCAAGGCCGGCATCGGTACCGTGATCGCGGTGATGCTGCCCTATTCCATCGCCTTCCTGATTGGCTGGACGGTTTTGTTCATGATCTGGATGTGGCTGGGCCTGCCGATTGGCCCCGGTGCACCGCTGCAATATGTACCGGCAGGCTGAGTTTCCTGAATATTCAGTGTTTTCGTGAAATAATCGCCCGTCTATTCATTCATCCATAAAGGAATAACAATGAAGAAGTTCGCACTGCCACTTGCCATTGCTGCCACCCTGTCGCTGGCTGCTTGCAAGCAAACCGAAGCGCCTGCCCAGGCTCCGGCTGAACCCGCCGCTCAAGCCGCAGCGCCTGCACCTGCTGCTCCTGCTCAAGCCCCTGCTGCTGCAGAGCAGTCGCTTGCTGGCATGTTCAAAGGCACCCTGGCCTGCGCCAGCTGCCCCGGCATTGAAACTGCCCTCAGCCTGAATGCCGACGGCACTTACACGCTGGAGCAAACCTATCTGGAAGAGCAGGACGGCCACAAGAAGACCACTGGCAAGTGGATGCTGAATGAAGGTCGCGTAGCCCTGACCCCCGATGGCGCCACCGAAGCTGATACCTTCTACGCCGTGGACAGCAATGACGCGCTGACCCAGGTTTCGGCCGATGGCAGCCGCAGCGTCAACACCGAACTCAACTACACCTTGAAGCGCAGCTAATCGCGGCTTCTGGTCAAGTTTGAACCTTACCGCCGGTGGCCTGCTCACCGGCGGTTCTGTATTGAGACCTTATGAGCCGCTGGCGCCCCCCCTCTCCCGGCAGCACCGAGCTGATTACCGCACAAGGCCATGCCCGACTGAAGGCCGAGCTGGATGATTTATGGCGCGTGCAACGCCCGGAAGTGGTGAAGGCATTGGCTGCCGCTGCCGCAGAAGGCGACCGCAGCGAAAACGCCGAATACACCTACCGCAAAAAGCAACTAGCCGGCATCGACCGCCGGGTGCGCTATCTGTCCAAACGCATCCCGGCACTGAAAGTCGTCGATAGCATGCCCAGCGACCCAGAGATGGTGTTTTTTGGGGCAGAAGTCGAGCTCGAGAGCCTGACAGATGGGGAAGTTCTGCGTTACCGCATCGTCGGCCCTGATGAAACCGATGCCAAGCTCGGTCATATCAGCATCGACTCGCCACTGGCACGGGCATTGCTGAAAAAACGCATCGACGATGAGTTTGAAGCCCGGCTGCCCGGCGGGCTGACCCGGTTCCTGGTGTTGGATGTGCGCTACCAGGCCAGTTGAGCGCAGGCAGCGCTATTTCGAAGTGTCTTCCAACAAAAGCAGAATCGCCGCAGCAGCCACCTGCTCGGCTGCACGCCGTGAAGTTCCCGCCCCTCCCGTATGCAGCGGCGGATCTGTCAAAGTGCAACTGACCTCGAATTGACGGGCATGCTCCTCTCCGCTTTCAGCCAAGAGACGATAAACAGGCAGAGGTTTACCGCGCGCCTGTAGCCATTCCTGCAACCGGGTTTTGGCATCCTTGCCCACTTTATTGGGCGGCGGCAGTGCCGCTATCAGTGGCGTAAACCACGGCATGGCCACTTTTCTTGCCGCCTCAAGACCGGCATCCAGATAAATCGCACCGATCACCGCTTCCACCGCGTCAGCCAAAATGGAATCGCGCCTGTGACCGCCAGATTTCATCTCGCCAGGCCCCAGTTCAAGGCAAGCGCCCAACTCGAGACTTCGGGCAATTCCTGCCAATGCCGATTCGCGTACCAGCTCGGTGCGGGCACGGGTCAGTGCCCCTTCATCCGCCTTCGGCCAGGCCGCATACAGGGCTTCTGCCGCCAGCAAATTGACCACGGCATCGCCCAGAAACTCGAGCCGCTCGTTATGCGGCTGCCCGGCACTACGGTGGCGCAATGCCTGTGCCAATAGTGCCGGGTTGGCGAAATCGTGTCGAATGCGCTTACTGGGCACCGGCAGGACGCTTGATTTCTTCTACATGAAATTTGCCGACAATATCCAAGTTGTACAGCAACGGCTTGCGTACTTCGTAATCCGCAATAATCAGAGCTCCTCCATTAGGCGCACGCTCCACCTTTATATCCCTGCCAGTAATGCTGTCGATATAGCCAACTTCGAAATACTTGTCCAAAGAGCGCTGAATACTGTTGGGATCGGTAGGAACCGAACCGTCATTAGCAACGCTTTTGATCGCCTTGCCCACGCTCCAATATTCCTGATACATCGGGAACAGCTTCATGCCAATGAACAGGAAAAATCCAACCACTGCCAAAACCATCAAAAAGCTGGTCAGGGTAATTCCGCGCTGTTGTTTCATGAGTTTCATCCAGTTTTGTGAGGTACTCCACAAATCTTAGAGCTTGTGGAACATTTTTACGAGCATCCCTAGCACGCCTTGTGCCTTCCTTCTTAGCGGATGCCCTCGCCAATGCGGGAGAAGTCGCTGAAGTTCATCCACACCAAAAACGCCTTGCCACGCAGGTTTTCTTCCGGCAGAAAGCCCCAAAAGCGGCCATCCAGACTGTTGTCGCGGTTGTCGCCCATGACGAAGTAATGCCCGGCCGGCACCACGAATTCACCATCCCCCATCCCCCCGCGCTCAAGACTGATATCGAAGTTCTGCACCTGATGCTGCTCCTGCCCCAGTTGCTCCAGCATCAGCTTCCCATCCATCAGCGGACCATTGTCGCCAGCACGGATTTGTATCGATCCCAGCGGCTGATACTCAAGCGGCTCGCCATTGATGCTGAGCACACCGCGTTCATAGCGCACGGTATCACCGGGCAGCCCGACCACGCGCTTGACGAAATCAATCCCGGCATCCGGGTCGTTATCGCCCATCCCCGGATAGCGGAACACCACCACATCGCCGCGCGCAGGCTCACCAATCGCCACTATCTTGGCATGACTCACCGGCAGGCGTAGGCCATAGGCAAACTTGTTGACCAGGATGAAATCACCAATTTTCAAAGTGGGAATCATCGAGCCGGTCGGGATGCGGAACGGCTCGGCAATGAAGCTGCGCAGAATCAGAATCGCCAGCAAAATCGGAAAAAACGCATTGGAATAGTCGATATACCAAGGCAGCGCGTCTTCGCCCAGCAACCCTGCCGCTTCGCGGCGCTTTTTCAGATAGAGCTTGTCCAGCGCCCAGAACAGGGCAGTGATGAAGGTCAGCGATGCCAGCGCGATTTCAAACCAGCGCATACTCTCTCCAGGTCATTGGTCACTGAACTTTTTCGCCGACACGCGAAAAGTCCTTGAAGTTCATCCACACCAAAAACGCCTTGCCGCGCAGGTTCGCCTCCGGCAAGAAGCCCCAAAAGCGGCTGTCTAGGCTGTTATCACGGTTGTCGCCCATCACGAAGTAATGCCCAGCCGGCACCACGAATTCGCCATCGGCCATCCCGTTGTATTCAAGGTGCTGAATGTAATACGAGGTTTGATCCAGTGTTTCCTGCACCCGGATACCGGGCAGCTCCATGCCCATGTCCCCGGAAATCCTCACCGGCTGCGCGTTTTGGTAGTGCAGCGGCTCGCCATTGATGCTGAGCACGCCACGCTCATAGCGCACGGTATCACCGGGCAGCCCGACCACGCGCTTGACAAAATCAATCCCGGCATCCGGGTCATCGGCGGACATGCCCGGATAGGTGAATACCACCACATCGCCACGCCGCGGCTCACCCATGGGGATTATCTTAGTATGGGTCACCGGCAAACGCAGACCGTAGGCGAACTTGTTGACCACGATGAAGTCGCCAATCTGGATGGTGGGAATCATCGAGCCGGTCGGCACCCGGAAGTGGTCGATGATGAAGCTGCGCAGCAGCAAAATCACCAGCAAAATCGGGAAAAACGCCCGCGAATAATCCACATACCAAGGTTCGTCCTCGGCCAGCAGTCCGGCCGCTTCCCGGCGCTTTTTCAGCCACAGCCGATCGGCCAGCCAAATCAGGCCGGTGAGCAGCGTGAGAATGACCATGACAAGTTCAAACCAGCGCATCAGCTCTTTCGCTTATTTGTTGTCCACTTGCAGCACGGCGAGGAAGGCCTCCTGCGGGATTTCCACACGCCCCACCTGCTTCATACGCTTTTTGCCTTCTTTCTGTTTTTCCAGAAGTTTCTTTTTGCGCGTGGCATCGCCGCCATAGCACTTGGCCAGCACGTTTTTGCGCAGGGCTTTGACCGTGGTGCGGGCGATGATCTGGCTGCCGATGGCTGCTTGGATGGCGACATCGAACATCTGTCGCGGAATCAGGTCTTTCATTTTTTCGGTCAGCTCGCGCCCACGGCGGTCGGCATGCTGGCGATGGCAGATGATGGAAAGCGCATCCACCTTGTCACCATTGATGAGCGTATCCACGCGCACGAACGGGCCTGCCTCAAAGCGCAGGAAGTGATAGTCGAGCGAGGCGTAGCCACGGCTGACCGATTTGAGCTTGTCGAAGAAGTCCAGCACCACTTCGGCCATCGGCAATTCATAGCTGATTTGCACCTGGCTGCCCATATAGGTCATGCCGATCTGGGTGCCGCGCTTTTCTTCGCACAGCTTGATGACCGCGCCGATGTAATCGGGCGGCGTGAGGATATTGGCGCGGATAATCGGCTCGCGGATTTCTTCCACATGATTGACCGGCGGCAGCTTGGCCGGATTGTCCAGCGGCATCAGCTCGCCGTCGGTTTTCAGCACCTCATACACCACCGTAGGCGCCGTGGTGATGAGGTTGAGGTTGTATTCGCGCTCCAAGCGTTCCTGCACGATTTCCATATGCAGCATGCCAAGAAAGCCGCAACGAAAACCAAATCCCATTGCCTCGGAGCTTTCCGGCTCAAAGCGCAGCGCCGCATCGTTCAGGCGCAGCTTTTCCAGGGCTTCACGCAGGTCGGGATAATCCTCGGCATCCACCGGGAACAGCCCGGCAAACACGCGCGGCTGCATTTCCTGAAAGCCCGGCAGCGGCGCCGGTGCCGGATCAGCGGCCAGAGTCAGCGTATCGCCCACCGGCGCGCCATGCACGTCCTTGATGCTGGCGGTCAGCCAGCCCACTTCGCCGGCCTTCAACGACTTCAAGACCTTGCGCTTGGGCGTGAACACGCCGACGTTATCCACCTGATGGGTACGCCCGGTGGACATCACCAACATCTTGTCGCCGGGTTTTAGCTCGCCCTGCATGATGCGTACCAGCGAGACCACACCCAGATAGTTGTCGAACCAAGAGTCGATGATCAACGCCTGCAATTTTTCGGTATCGCGCGGGGTCGGCGCCGGGATGCGATGCACGATGGCTTCAAGCACGTCGCGCACATTGAGGCCGGTCTTGGCACTGACCGGCACCGCATCGGTGGCGTCGATACCGATCACCGCCTCGATCTCGCCCTTGGCGCGGTCGATATCGGCCGTTGGCAGGTCGATTTTGTTGATCACCGGAATCACTTCCAGCCCCTGCTCGACTGCGGTATAGCAGTTCGCCACCGACTGCGCCTCAACGCCTTGCGCCGCATCCACCACCAACAGCGCGCCTTCGCAGGCGGCCAGCGAGCGACTGACTTCATAACTGAAGTCCACATGCCCAGGGGTATCAATGAAGTTCAATTGATAAGTGGTGCCGTCCAGTGCCGTGTACGGCAGCGAGACCGATTGCGCCTTGATGGTGATGCCGCGCTCGCGCTCGATGGGATTGGAGTCGAGCACCTGCGCCTCCATCTCGCGGTCTTGCAGGCCGCCACACAACTGGATGATGCGGTCAGCCAGGGTGGACTTGCCGTGATCGACGTGGGCGATGATGGAAAAATTGCGGATCAACCGCATGTGTTCTTGGGCTTGGGCGGACATCGGAAAGACTCGGGAGCCACGGCTCCCCTGAAACGAAACGGCGGATTATCGCATGTGCCCCTAGTCGGAGCACATGGAAGGCGGAAGGTTCTGGCAAGTATTGAAAAACACGGCGCACGATGCGCCACCTTGCCTAGCGATCGTTGCGCAGGTATTGCAGGAACGGATCGTTGCGCTCTAGCACGATCACGCCCTGCCCGTCCTTGAACGATTCACGATAGGCATCGAGGCTGCGCTGGAAGGCATAGAAACCGGGGTCTTTGCGGGCGGCTTCGGCATACAGTCGGGTGGCTTCGGCATCGCCTTCACCACGCAACTTCTGCGCATCGCGCTCGGCCTCGGACAGAATCACCGCTTGATCGCGCTCGGCTTGGGCGCGGATTTCACGCGCCTGCTCTTCGCCTTCAGCGCGCAGGCGGCTGGCAACCTGACGACGCTGGGCGCGCATGCGGTTGTAAACATCGTCAATCACGTCGCTGTCGGTAGGCAGCTCGATGCGCTTCAACCGCAGGTCAACAATGCGGATACCAATGTTCTTGGCACCGACGTTAATCACGTCAAGCTGCTCTTTCACCACTTCCGAGCGATTGCCCGACACCACCTGTTGCAAGGTGCGCGAGTTGATTTCGTTGCGCAGCGCATCCTTGATGATCGGAGCAAGACGCTGCGCCGCAACGTTTTCATCCCCGCCATTGGTGGCCAGATAAAACGCCTTGGCATCCTCAATCATCCCCAACGCAAAGAAGTCCACGCTAAGATCCTTGCGTTCGGAATCCAGATAACGCTCGGTATCGGCATCCAGCACGCGCAACCTGCTGTCGAATATCCGCGCCGATTCAATCAGCGGAATCTTGAAATGCAGGCCGGGGCCGATGTCGGTACGGGCGATGCGTCCCAGATTCAGCACGATGGCCGTTTGCCCTTCGCGCACCACATAGAACGAGCCCATTGCCAGAAATACCAGCACCACCAGCAGCGGGAGAAGACGCGAGAAAATCGAATTCATGCTGTTGACCCTCAGTTGCCGCGCGGCTCACGACCGCTGCGCGTATTGGCAGAGGCAGCCGGGATAGTTTCTGCCGGTACCACCACCGGCGCAGCAGGCGGCTGCGCTGTCGCGGGGGTGGCCGATGCAGGTTTTTCAGCTGCATCCATCGGCACATAAATCAGTTGCCGCCCATCGCCGCCGACCACCTTGCGATTGCCGGCCAGCACTTCTTCCACCGTTTCCAGCCACAGGCGTTTGCGGGTAACTTCCGGAGCCGCCTTGTACTCATCGACCATCAGGCTGAAACGCTCGGCATCGCCGGTGGCGCGGGCGATTTTTGCGGTCTTGTAGCCTTCGGCCACGGTACGAATGCTGGCCGCCTGGCCACGCGCCTCCGGTACCACTTTGGCGGCATAGGCGCGCGCCTCACTGATCACCCGATCCTTGTCCTGCTGGGCGCTGTTGACATCGTCGAAGGCCGGCTTGACTTCATCCGGCGGACGGGCGTTTTGCAGATTGAGATCAGTCACGGTAAGGCCGGTGCGGTACGCATCCAGCGAGCGCTGCAATTGCTCGCGCGCGGACACGCGCAATGCCGCACGCGCGCCCAGTACCGTATCAAGCGAAGCACGCCCAACCTGCTCGCGCACGGTGCTGAGTGCAGCCTGTTGCAACACATCGTCTGCATTGCGGGTACCAAACAGATAAAGGCGTGGGTCGCCAACCCGGTACTGCACGTTGATTTCGACATTGACGATATTCTCGTCACTGGTCAGCACCGGCACCGTGGTATCCCAAGTTTCAATACGGGTGGCATTGACCTTGGTCACTTGTTCCAGCGGCCAGGGCAATTTGAAATTGGGGCCGGAGGCCATGGTGCGATGGTATTTGCCAAGCCGCAGCACCACGCCACGCTCCTGCGCCGAAACCAGCACGAAGCTGGAAAATGCCAGCCACAGTCCCACCCCCAGCAGCACCCAGCGAATTGGATTGCCGCCATCGAACAGACCGCGCAATTGCGCCAGCAGGCCATCGAATGCCCCGCCGCCATTTCCGGGACGCGGCGGCGTAGGGGGAGGATTATTGGAATTACCGGGCTTGTTCCAGGCCATGCCTGCTCCATCTGGGGCCGCATCGAAGCGGAAAATTGAAACGGGGGATTCTAACGGCGCACATGGCCGCTTGCATCGTGCTCAGTACATGGGGTCATCATCAGGCGCGGGCAAGAGTGCGCGAATCACGTCCGCCCCCGGCTCGGACAGCAAACGTTCGGCATCGCTGCGCGGCAGGTCGATATCCAGCTGCCAGCCATGTTCATCATGGCTTTCGGCACGCACTGCGCCAAGGTCATGCAGCCGTGAGCGCAGCCGGGCGGCATGACTTGGCAAGCGCAGCCGAGCGACAAGACGTTGCAGACCAAAATGCGCGGCAATGCCTTCGCGCAAGGCATCCAGCCCAAGATGATCGCGTGCCGATACATAGGCACGCGGGCGGGTATCCTCACCGCGCTCGAAACGCGGCTGGATGGCTTCTTGCCGGTCGATTTTGTTGTACACCAGCATCTGCGGCAGGCCGCCCGCACCAATTTCCTCAAGCACCGCATCCACTTGCCGGATACGCTCCTCACGCAAGGGGTCAGCGATGTCAATCACATGCAGCAGCAGGTCGGCCTCGCGGGCTTCGGAAAGGGTCGAGCGGAACGCCGCTACCAATTCGTGCGGCAGATCGCGTACAAAGCCCACGGTATCGGCCAAAAGTGCATGGCCTCCGGGCAAGTCGATGCGGCGCACCGTCGGGTCGAGCGTGGCAAACAACTGGTCGGCAGCATACGCCGCAGCCCCAGTCAGGGCATTGAACAGGGTGGATTTGCCGGCATTGGTATAGCCCACCAAGGCGATGCGCGGTAGAGCGCTGCGCACTCGGGCACGCCGCATCTGGCTGCGCTGGACTTCGACCTTTTCCAGCTTTTTCTGCAACTGGTCAACCCGCTTTTGCAGCAGGCGACGGTCGGTTTCCAACTGGGTTTCACCAGGGCCACGCAAACCGATGGCACCGCCGCGCTGACGCTCAAGATGGGTCCAGCCTCGCACCAAGCGGGTTGCCAGATGCTTCAACTGCGCCAGTTCCACCTGCAACTTGCCCTCATGCGACTGCGCACGCTGGGCGAAGATATCCAGAATCAGCCCGGTACGATCCACCACGCGGCGCTCGAGGGCTTTCTCCAGATTGCGCTCCTGCACCGGCGTGAGCGCGTGATTGACCAGAATCAGATCAGCCGCCAGCGCCTCGGCCACGGCACGGATTTCTTCCAACTTGCCGCTGCCAATCAAAGTAGCCGGATTGGGTCGGTCGATGCGGGCGGTTGCCACTTGCAGCACCTTGGCGCCTGCCGAGCGCGCAAGCTCGGCAAACTCCTCGATTACTTCTTCGTCCGCTGAACTGCCGGTATGCGGCTGAATCAGCAATGCGTTCTCGCCCTTTCTGGATCGGTCAAACAATTCCACCGATCAATATCCCGTGCGGTTCTGCATCAGTCCTCGTCACTCATACCGCGAGCACTGCTTTCATATCCGGCAGCGGCGTATTGCGCCGCATTCGGCCCCACACGCACATTGCGCGCCGGCACCACGGTGGAAATGGCGTGCTTGTACACCATCTGGCTCACGGTATTGCGCAGCAGCACCACAAACTGGTCAAACGACTCGATGGTGCCTTGCAGCTTGATGCCATTGACCAGATAAATGGAAACCGGCACGCGCTCGCGACGCAGGGCGTTGAGAAAAGGATCTTGCAAGGATTGGGCTTTGGACACGTGATTTCCCCGTTGTTCTGATTATTTGTTGTTGTTTTCCGCCTAGGCGGCGAGTGAAGTGTACCGCAGGGCGTCAGCTTCTGGGTAAAAAAGCCGCCACTGCCGCATCGAGCTTGCGGTGCTGATGCTGTGGATCAAACCAGAGCGCATCATATTGGCTGCGCAGCCAAGTGAGCTGCCTTTTGGCAAGTTGCCGGGTGGCAAAAATACCTTGATTGCGGAAGGTCGCGGCATCGGTTGCGCCATCCAGATAATCCCAGGCTTGCCGATAGCCCACCGCACGGATGGCAGGCAAATCGCGCACGGCCGGATGTTCGGCCAGCGCTGGCAGGGCGCGCAGGGCGCGGACTTCATCCAGAAATCCGGCTGCCAGCATCGCATCAAAGCGGGCTTCGATGCGTTGATGCAAAACGCTGCGCTTGGCAGGCGCCAGCACCAGCTTCAAGACCTTGGCCGGGAAGCGCGCCTGCCGTCGGCCTTCGGCCTGCCAGACGGAAATCGGCTTGCCGGTCAGCTGCCAAATCTCCAGCGCCCGCTGGATACGCTGCGGGTCAGTGGCATGAATGCGCGCGGCGGCCAGCGGATCCACTGCGGCAAGTTCGGCATGCAGCGCCGCCCAACCTTCACGGGCGGCGCGGGCGCTGATGGCCGCACGGATTTCCGGACTGGCCTCCGGCATTGGCGCAAGCCCGCGCAGCAGCGCCTGAAAATACAATCCGGTGCCACCGGCCAGAATTGGCAGCTTGCCACGCGCCAGAACATCCTTCACGGCGCTGTGGGCATCGGCAGCAAAATCCGCCGCCGAGTACGGCTGCCAAGGCTCGCGCAGATCCAGAAGATGATGACGCACCCGCGCTTGCTCATCGTCGCTGGGCTTGGCCGAGCCAATATCCAACCGCCTGTAAACCAGCGCCGAATCGACACTGACAATCTCGCCGTCATGGCGCTCGGCCAATGCCAGCGCGGTCGCAGTTTTGCCGGCGGCCGTCGGCCCCATCAGCGCGATCGCCAGCGGTCGGGTATCGGCGGGCATCAATATCCGGCCTGTCGCAGCTCGTTGCGCACCGCATCATGACGCGCAACGACTTCTGCCGACGGCTTAGCAGTCGCCAGACTGGCCAGCATCGCGCCCTGCATGGCGATGATGAAGCCCGGCACGATTTCATACACCGGCCACAGGTCGTGCAATCTGCCGAATATCGCCCGCCCGGCAATGCTGACACTCTGCGCGAGAGGCGACATCTTCGCCAGCGCCTCCGCTTCCACCGACTTGGCATTGGCCCAAAGAATCACCACCAATGCCCCCAGCACGATACCAACCAAGGCACCCCAAGCATTCATCCGCCGCCAGAACAGCGACAGCAATACCACCGGCCCAAATGCCGCGCCAAATCCGGCCCAGGCATAGCCGACCAGCCCCAGCACACGGCTGTCCGGATCACGGGCGATGAAGATGGCCACCAGCGCCACCAATGCGACCATCGCCCGGCCAAACCAGACCAGCTCTTTCTGCCCGGCGTTGGGACGAATAAAGCCGTGATAGAAGTCTTCGGTCAGGGAGCTTGCGCAAACCAGCAACTGCGCCGAAAGCGTGCTCATCACCGCCGCCAGAATGGCCGAAAGCAACACCCCGGCAATCCACGGATTGAACAGCACATCCGAAAGCACGATGAATACACGCTCGTGGTTTTCCAACACCGGCCCGGCCTGCTCTGGATGGCTTGCGAAATAGCTGATACCGAAGAACCCCACCAATACCGCCCCGCCCAGGCACAGCACCATCCAAGTCATGCCGATGCGGCGTGCGCTGGGAATGGTGGCGAGGCTCTCGGCCGCCATGAAACGCGCCAGGATATGCGGCTGACCGAAATACCCAAGCCCCCAAGCGGCTGCGGAAATCACTGCAATCACCCCGCCACTGCCAAGCCAGGAGAGTTTTTCCGGGCTGACGCTTTCAATCACCGCAAGACTCGCCGCCACCCCACCCTGGCTCATGATGACCATCACCGGGGTCAGAATCAGCGCGAAAATCATCAATGTTGCCTGCACCGTATCCGTCCAGCTCACCGCCAGAAAGCCGCCAATCAGGGTATAGGCGATGGTCGCAGCCGCCCCCCACCACAGCGCCTGCTGGTAAGACATGCCAAACACGCTTTCGAAAAGCCGTGCTCCGGCCACCACACCGGCGGCGGCATACAAGGCAAAAAACACCAAAATCACCAAGGATGACACCACCCGCAGCAGCTTGCCATTGCGCCCAAAACGGTTGGTGAAGTAGTCCGGCAAGGTCAGCGCATTGCCAGTTCGCTCGGTATAAACCCGCAAGGGCCCGGCCACCAGCCGCCAATTGAGATAGGCGCCGAGGGTGAGGCCGACCGCCATCCAGGCTTCCGACAGGCCGGTGAGAAAAATCGCCCCGGGCAACCCCATCAGCAACCAGCCACTCATATCCGAAGCCCCGGCCGCCATCGCCGTAACATAGCCACCCAGCGAGCGTCCGCCTAGGATGTAGTCGTCAAAATTGCGGGTGCGCCACCAGGCAAAAAAGCCGATCGCCACCATCGCCAACAGATACAAGCCAAAGGTAATCAGAAGCTGCGGGCTGGCACTCATCAGCAGACACCATCAACAAAAGAAAGCGCGCAGCTTAACCTGCGATGAGCAAAATGCGATAGACCGTGCGTGAAGCTCCGCTTGCGGCTTCTGCCTGCAAAGCCCGGATGGCCTCAAAACCCGTCCGGCCAATCTGGTTGTGCGGTGGGCTTGTCTTGGCGCGGCGGGGCGATTTCAGCCAGTGCCTGCCAGACCTTCAGAGCATCGACCGTGGCCGCCACATCATGCACCCGGACAATGTTTGCGCCGCGCTCTGCGGCCAGCAAATGCGCCGCGACCGAGCCATGCAGACGCGCTTGCGGCTCGCTCCGCCCGGTGATTTCACCAATGCTACGCTTGCGTGAGAGCCCGGCCAATACCGGCACGCCCAGCTCGCCCAAACGCGGCAACTGCGCCAGAAGTTGCAGATTGTGTTGCAGGGTTTTACCAAAGCCAAAGCCCGGATCCACCACGATCCGATTGCGCGGAATACCGGCCATTTCGCAAGCAAAAATGCGCTCGGCCAAAAAATGATGCACTTCGCTCACCACATCGTCGTACTGCGGTGCCTGCTGCATGCTGCGCGGCTCGCCCTGCATATGCATCAGAACCACCGGCACGCCCAGCGATGCGGCCATTTCCAGCGCGCCTGCCCGACGCAAGGCATAGACATCGTTGATGAGCCCCGCCCCTGCCGCGACCGCAGCCTGCATCACTTCCGGCTTGGACGTGTCGATACTGATCGGCACATCAACTTGCGCCGCCAGCCCGGCAATAACCGGAAGCACGCGCTGCAATTCTTCTTGCAACGGCACCTCAGCGGCACCGGGACGGGTGGATTCGCCACCAATATCGAGCATATCTGCCCCCTCTGCCACCAATCGCAGGCCATGGGCGATGGCCGCTTCGCTGCCATCATGCTGCCCGCCATCAGAAAACGAATCCGGCGTGACATTGACAATGCCCATCACCTGCGGGCGATCAAGCCGCAGCAGTTTGCCTGCGCAATCAAGTTTCGGGGTAGTGTCGAACATGCTCTCGAACATGGGACTCAAAGCCTTGTACGCAAAACGCCGGTTTCCCGGCGTTTTGTCCTTGGGTCAGTTGATGCCGTCAGGCGTGGTTTGCGGCCCACCGATGGTGATGCCGTGCTCCGGCGGCTCCTGCGGCGGCGGTACGCTGTCTTTCTTCACCCAGCCTGCCGGCGGCTTCGGCTCGCGCCCAGCCATGATGTCACGCACCTGCTCGGCATCAATGGTTTCCCATTCCATCAGCGAACGGGTCATGACTTCCACCGCTTCGCGGCGCTCTTCAAGGATGCGCCGCGCCACTTGGTACTGCTCATCCAAAATACGGCGGATTTCCGCATCGACCTTTTGCTGGGTGGCTTCGGAAATGGTCTTGCTGTTGAGGCCGTAATTGCTGTCCTGGGCATCGGCATAGACCATGGTGCCAAGCGCATCGGACATGCCGTACTGGGTCACCATCGCGCGCGCCATCTTGGTGGCACGCTCAAAATCGTTGGACGCGCCGGTGGACATCTCTCCCATGAAAATCTCCTCGGCAATACGACCACCGAACAGGATGGCGATTTCTTCCAGCATCTTGTCGCGGTAATGGCTGATGCGGTCATGCTCGGGCAGCTGCCAGGTCAGACCCAGCGCCCAGCCGCGCGGCATGATGGTGACTTTATGCACCGGATCGGCCTTCGGCAGCGACATCGCCACCACGGCGTGACCGGATTCGTGATAGGCGGTCATCAGCCGTTCTTCTTCGCGCATCACCATGCTGCGGCGCTCGGGCCCCATGAAAATCTTGTCCTTGGCGTCCTCAAAATCCTTCATGTCCACCGCTTTTTTGTTGCGGCGGGCGGCAAACAATGCCGCCTCGTTGACCAGATTGGCCAAGTCTGCACCGGAAAAGCCCGGCGTGCCGCGCGCCAAGAGATCGGGTTTGACATCATCACCCAGCGGCACTTTGCGCATATGCACTTTCAGGATTTGCTCGCGCCCCTTGATGTCGGGCAAGCCGACCATCACCTGACGGTCGAAGCGTCCCGGACGCAACAGCGCCTTGTCCAGCACGTCCGGGCGGTTGGTCGCGGCAATCACGATCACCCCTTCACCGCCCTCGAAACCGTCCATTTCTACCAGCATCTGGTTCAGCGTCTGCTCGCGCTCGTCATTACCGCCGCCCATGCCGGCACCGCGATGACGACCCACGGCATCAATTTCGTCGATGAAGATGATGCAGGGCGCGTGTTTCTTGGCCTGCTCGAACATGTCGCGTACGCGCGAAGCACCCACGCCGACGAACATTTCCACAAAGTCCGAACCGGAGATGGAGAAGAACGGCACCTTGGCCTCACCGGCAATCGCCTTGGCCAGCAAAGTTTTGCCGGTACCGGGCGGGCCGACCATCAGCACGCCACGCGGAATCTTGCCGCCAAGTTTCTGGAAGCGCGAAGGGTCACGCAGGAACTCCACCAGCTCACCGACTTCTTCTTTGGCCTCATCGCAACCGGCAACATCCGCAAAAGTTACCTTGGTCTGGTCTTCGCTCAGCATCTTGGCGCGCGACTTGCCAAAACTCATCGCGCCCTTGGCACCGCCCTGCTGCATCTGCCGCATCATGAAGAACCAGAAGCCGATGATCAGCGCAATCGGCAACAAGTTCAGCAGAATGCTGACCAGAATGCTGCGACCGGAGGAAGGCGCGGCCTGCACCACATCCACCTTGCGACTGAGAAGATCGTCCATCATCTTGTCATCGCGCGGGGCGACGGTGCTGCCGGTGGTGTTGTCCTTGCGCTCGAAAGTAATGCTGCGGCCATCTTCGGCAATGTTCACCTTGCGAACCTGGTCGTTGTAAACCGCACTCATGAAGGTCGAATACGATACGGTTCCACCATTGCCTGCGCCCGCCTGACGCGGCCCAAAGCTCTGGAACACCATCATCAACACGATGGCGACAGTCACCCACAGCAGGGTGTTTTTCATCAGGTCTTTCATGAAACCTCCGGGCCTTTATTTCATCTGCGCCAGCTTGCCCTGCGCCAGCGCATACACTTCGTTGGAACGGCGGCGCGAGGCTGCCGGCTTGCGGATTGCCACCTTGGCATAGCGCCGACGCAGCTCACGGACATAGTCGTCAAAGCCCACGCCCTGAAACAGTTTTATCAGGAATGTGCCGCCCGTGCGCAGATGCGCGTCGGCGAACGCCATCGCCAGTTCGGAAAGGTACATCGCCCGTGCCTGATCGACCGCATCCACCCCACTCATATTGGGGGCCATATCGGACAAAACAAGATCCACCGCCTCGCCTGCGAGCATCTGCTGCAATTGCGCCAAAACCGCGTCCTCGCGGAAATCACCATGCAAAAACTCCACCCCGGCCAGCGACGGCATTTCCAGGATGTCAGAAGCAATCACCCGACCGGTATCCCCCAACTGCTGCCGCACCCATTGCGACCAGCCCCCCGGCGCCGCGCCCAGATCCACCACCACCATACCCGGCTTCAGCAGCCGGTCGCGCTCGACCAGCTCTTCGAGCTTGAATGCCGCGCGCGAACGCAAGCCGGTAGCCTGCGCCTTTTTGACGTAAGGATCGGAAAAATGCTCTCTGAGCCAGCGATGACTGGATTTGCTGCGTGCCATGCGTTTGCTTCGTATCGTCCACGCGCATGATACCCTGCCCGCTTCCCTTGCCATTCACTCCCCACTGATGAGTACCGAACTTTCTTCTGCCCAAATCCGCTATCTACGCGGCGAAGCCCATGATCTCAAGCCTTTGTTGCAGGTGGGCGGCAAAGGACTGGGTGCCGGGCTGATGGCTGAACTTGCGCAACTTTTGGAAGACCATGAGCTCATCAAGGTGAAAGTCGCCGCTGCCGACCGTGAAAGCCGCGATGCCCTGATTGCCGAAATGGCCGCACAGGCCGGTGCCGCACTGGTGCAGCGCATCGGCCATACCGCCGTGCTGTATCGCGCATCGAAAGAAAAGCGCCGCATCGTGCTGCCGCGCAGCTGAAAACCATGCACTTGGTCGAAGAAAAGCCGGATTTCGAGTTTTTTCTGCGCGGTGCAGAAGGACATTACGCACTGGTCAATGCCAGGCGACTCCAGGCAAGCTTTATCCTTTCTCCGCATCAGCTGCTGGAAAACTGGCCCATCACCCAGGCCATCGCGTTGGATGCGGCGGCGATGGAAAGCCTCATCGCCCTGCAGCCGGAAGTAGTGCTTCTTGGCACTGGCACAAGCCAAGTATTCCCGCCTGCCGAAGCGATGGCCGCCTGCCTTTCGCGCGGCATCGGTATCGAGTGCATGTCCAATGCCGCAGCTGCCCGCACCTTCAATGTACTGGCCGGTGAGGGTCGCAAAGTGGTGGCAGGCTTTATCTTGCGCCAAGAAAACCCCGCCTAAGCCCGACTCGCCAGTGGAGACACCCGCCGGCGTGGCTCACACTGTCGGCGCTATCCATGCCGGCCAACTGGCCAGCATGGGCTTACATGGTGAATGTCGGCTTTTCGCTTTCCATTTTGCCAGCCAGCAAAGTTTCAATCTGATCCTTCAGCGCCAGCCCTTCGCGGGTATCGTCAAACTTCACGCCCACGCCAGCCGGGCGGCTTCCTTGGGCACCAACCGGAGTAATCCAGCAAACCTTGCCTGAAACCGGCAGCTTCTCCGACGAGCTTGGCAAGGTCACCAGCATGAAAACCTCCTGTCCCAGTGGCAAACGATTGGGGGTGGGCACAAACAATCCGCCGCCCTTGATAAAAGGCATATAGGCGTTATGCAACATATTATCGTCGGCGATATTGACAGTCAGAATGCTTTGGCGACCGCCACCTGCTATTGCGCTCATGAGATTTCTCTTTGTGCTGGTCTGCCAAGGATAACGGCTGATGCGTCGATTGGCACATAAAACTGCCAACCGCCAAGCACTTTTGCCCCACCCTGCTCTACACTTGCCGCCCCAGTCCGCGCGCTAGCCCCATGGCCTCCAGCTTTTTTGCCCTGTTCGACGACATCGCCACCATTCTTGACGACGTGGCGGCCATGACCAAACTCGCCACCAAGAAAACAGCCGGCGTGCTCGGCGATGATCTGGCACTCAATGCCCAGCAGGTAACCGGCATCCAGGCCAATCGAGAGCTGCCGGTAATTTGGGCAGTCGCCAAGGGCTCGCTCGTCAACAAGGCCATTTTGGTGCCTGCGGCACTGGCCATCGCCGCACTGGAAAGCTGGCTGCATGGCCGCGGCATCCATCTGCCGCTGATTACGCCGCTACTGATGCTTGGCGGGGCTTTTTTATGTTTTGAAGGCGTGGAAAAACTCGCCCACAAGCTCTTTCATCCCCAACAGGCCGATGCCCACGCCGAAGAACATCGGGCGGCGCTGGCGAATACGGCTGTTGACTTGGTGCAGATGGAACGCGAAAAAATCAGCGGTGCGGTGCGGACGGACTTCATCCTTTCTGCCGAAATCATCGTGATTTCACTCGGTACCGTGGCCGGTGAGGCTCTCCTCAAACAGCTCGGCGTACTGGTCGCCATCTCACTCATCATGACCGTCGGCGTCTATGGTCTGGTGGCGCTGATTGTGAAGCTCGATGATGCCGGGCTTGCGCTGACCGACCACGGCCGCCGCACGCAGGGTCTGGGCGCCGCAGTGGGGCGCGGCATTTTGGCCGGTGCCCCGTGGCTGATGAAGTTTCTTTCCGTCGCCGGAACCGCGGCGATGTTTTTGGTCGGCGGCGGTATCGTTGCGCATGCGTTGCCCCCCCTGCATCACTTAGGTGAAATGCTCGACCAACTGCCCATCGGCTGGCTGTGGAGCTCGCTGTTCGCAGCGGCTGTCGGGCTTGCCACCGGCACACTAGTTCTACTGGCAGTCAATTGGGTAAAGCGTTTTCGCGGCAAGCCGACAGAGCATGAAAAAGCCTGAAATGCACATGACCGTGTATCCGAAATCTGTCCACTTTCAGCTTTGTCAACACCTTTTCATGGCACGATAGCCCCATGGTCGCACGCAACCGCCTCCCGCCTTGGCATGAAGAACTAACGCTCAGCAATGGGCGCAAGATATTGATTCGTCCGATTCACCCGGAAGATGCCGCCCCCCTGCGTGCCTCATTTGCCCTGCTGGAGCCGGACGAAATCCGCAATCGCTATCTGCACGCCGTGCAGGAGCTCTCCGAAGCGGAGGTTCAGCGCCTGACCCATCCCGATCCGCGCGTCGAATTTGCCTTGGTGGCTGCCGAGCCCTATCCCGCAGGTGAAGCGCTGCTGGGCGCAGTGGGCAGGGTGTATCTGATTCCCAATTCGCGCGATGCCGAATACGCCATCTTGGTCAGCAAATATGTTCGTGCGCTGGGACTTGGGCGGCATCTGATGTTGCGCCTGGTGCGCTGGGCACGCACGCAAAAAGTCGAACGACTGTACGGTGATGTGCTCGATCAGAATCATCCGATGCTTTCGCTATGCGAATCGCTCGGCTTTACCCGCCAACGCGACCAAGACAGCCCCGGCCTGTTCCGGGTCATGCTGGACTTGCGCGAGCAGCATCCGGACAAGGACTGACACGGCCAGCCGTCGATAAATGTCGAACGCCCTAATGGCGTTGTCCACGTCCAACAAAGCTAAAATCCGCGGCCTATGGCTGCAAACTCCTCTGATTTCGCCGCGCTGCTGCCCGGCACCCAACACGCCCGCGCTTGGTGGCGCGCACCTGCTACTTCTTCCGGCCTTGCTTGGGCGATTGCCCGGGCAGCCGATGCCCATCGCGGTGCCCTGCTGGTGGTAGCCGCCGACAATCACCAGGCGCATCAGCTTGAAACCGATTTGCGCAGCTTGGCCGATGCGGCAACGCAAGCGGCGATTTTGCCGTTCCCGGATTGGGAAGTCCTGCCTTATGACAGTTTCAGCCCGCACCCGGATATCGTCTCGCAGCGCCTTGCCACCCTAAGTCGGCTGCCCATACAAAAGCGCGCAGTGGTCATCGTGCCGGTGCAAACCCTGCTGCAACGGCTGGCGCCGGTTGCCCATGTGGCAGGCGGCAGTTTTCATTACCAAACCGGGCACCGGCTGGATTTGGATGCAGAAAAACGCCGTCTGGAAGCCGCCGGTTATCACCATGTGCCGCAGGTGATGGATCCTGGCGATTTCGCCGTGCGCGGCGGCCTGCTGGATGTGTATCCGATGGGCGCCCATGCGCCTTACCGGGTAGAGTTGTTCGACGATGAAATCGACACCATCCGCCTGTTCGACACCGAAACCCAGCGCTCGGCAGAAAAAGTGGACAAGGTGGAGCTGCTGCCAGGACGCGAAGTGCCGATGGACGAGGCAGCCCGGCAACGGGCGATGCAGGCATTGCGCGAGGATTTCGCCATTGATACCCGGCGCTCAGCGCTTTACCAGGATCTGAAAAACGCTCTGGCACCGGCCGGCATCGAAGCTTGGCTGCCGCTGTTTTTTGAAGGCCGAAAAACCGCCACGCTGTTCGACTATCTGCCCGAAAACACCCTGCCTGTATTGTGCGAGGGGATATTCGAGGCTACGGAAAAGTTCAGTCGGCAGACCGCCGAGCGTTTCGATGCCCGCCGCCATGACAGCGAGCGCCCCTTGCTGGCACCAGAGGCGCTGTATCTGACCGAGCAGCAACTGCGCGAGCGCATCAACCAATACCGCTGTGTGGAAGTCTGCGGCTCTACTCATCCGCGCTATCAAGATGCCAAACCGCTAGGCGTGCAGCCGGTACCTGCACTGCCGCTGTCAGGGCATCAGGGCGAGCCTGCGGCTGAACTCAAAGCCTTTTTGCGCAGCTATCCCGGCAGCGTGGTGATTGCCGCAGAATCAGCCGGTCGCCGCGAGGCTCTGCGCGAAGTGCTGGCCGCCACCGAACTGCACCCCGAGTCGGTCAGCGATGCCCTGCGGCAAGCACAGCTGCCCGCCTTCAGCATCACCGTAGCGGCATTGGACGATGGTTTTGCCACCGAAGCTCCGCAGCGCGCCGTTCTCACCGAGCGTCAGCTCTATCCCGAACGCGCTTTGCAGCCCCGCCGCCGCAAGCGTGCCGGGCGCGAGCCGGAAGCCATCATCCGCGACCTAGGAGAATTGAGCGAGGGCGCGCCGATCGTCCACGAAGATCACGGCGTGGGGCGTTATCGCGGCCTAGTCGTGCTGGAAGCCGGTGGCGAGCGCGGCGAGTTTCTGGATATCGAATACGCCAAGGGCGACCGGCTGTATGTGCCGGTGGCGCAACTGCATCTGGTCAACCGCTATTCCGGCGCCTCGCCGGAAACCGCGCCGCTGCATTCGCTAGGCGGCGAGCAATGGACAAAGGCCAAGAAAAAGGCTGCGGAAAAAGTCCGCGACGTGGCCGCTGAACTGCTGGAAATCCAAGCTAAACGCCAGGCACGCGCTGGTATCGCGATTGATGTTGACCGCGCCATGTACGAGCCGTTCGCAGCGGGTTTTGCATTCGAGGAAACCCCCGACCAGCACGCCGCCATCGAAGCCGTTATCCGCGATTTGGCCGCCAGCCAGCCAATGGATCGCGTGGTCTGCGGCGATGTCGGCTTCGGCAAAACCGAAGTGGCCGTGCGCGCCGCCTTTGTCGCTGCCACCGGCGGCAAGCAAGTGGCGGTGCTGGTGCCCACCACCCTGCTTGCCGAGCAGCATTACCGTACCTTGCGCGACCGCTTTGCCGACTGGCCGCTGAAAGTGGAAGTGCTCTCGCGCTTCAAGTCTGGCAAGGACATCCAGGTCGCCTTGGCGAAAGTGGCCGCAGGCGAGATTGATGTCATTGTCGGCACCCACAAACTGCTGCAACCGGATGTGAAGTTCCGCGATCTGGGGCTGGTCATCGTCGATGAAGAACAGCGTTTTGGCGTGCGCCAGAAAGAAGCCCTGAAGGCGCTGCGTGCCAATGTGCATTTGCTGACCCTGACCGCAACGCCGATTCCGCGCACGCTAAACATGGCGATGGCCGGGTTGCGCGACCTGTCCATTATCGCCACGCCACCGGCCAATCGCCTGGCGGTGCAAACCTTCGTCAATGTCTGGGACAACGCTCTGCTGCGCGAAGCCTTCCAGCGCGAGCTGACCCGCGGCGGGCAGTTGTATTTTCTGCACAACGATGTGGAAAGCATTGGCCGGATGCAGCGCGAGCTGGCCGAACTGGTGCCCGAGGCGCGCATCGGCATCGCCCACGGGCAGATGCCCGAACGCGAGCTGGAACAGGTGATGCTGGACTTCCATCGCCAACGCTTCAATGTGCTGCTGGCCTCGACCATCATCGAATCGGGCATCGACATCCCCAACGCCAATACCATCATCATCAACCGCGCCGACAAGTTTGGGCTGGCGCAGCTGCACCAATTGCGTGGCCGCGTAGGGCGCTCTCACCACCGCGCCTATGCCTATCTGGTCATTCCTGACCGCAAGTCGATCACCGAAGATGCCCGCAAACGGCTCGATGCCATCGCCTCGATGGACGAGTTGGGGGCTGGCTTCACTCTCGCCACCCATGATCTGGAAATCCGTGGCGCAGGCGAGCTACTGGGCGAAGAACAAAGCGGGCAAATGGCCGCGGTCGGCTTCAGCCTATATACCGAACTCCTGGAGCGTGCGGTCAAGTCCATCAAACAGGGCAAACTGCCAGATGTGGATGGCAACGATGCGCGCGGCGCGGAAATCGAGCTGCATGTGGCCGCCCTCATCCCCGACGACTACCTGCCCGATGTCCATACTCGCCTGACGCTTTACAAACGCATCAGCAGCGCCCCGAATGCCGATACCCTGCGCGAAATGCAGGTGGAAATGATTGACCGCTTCGGTCTTTTGCCGGTGCCGGCGCAAAACCTGTTCGCCATCACCGCCCTCAAACAAGAAGCCAGCGCCCTTGGCATCCGCAAAATTGATCTGGGGGAAAAATCAGGCCGCATCCACTTTGAAAAAACCCCGAACATCGACCCAATGGCAGTGATTCGGCTGATACAAGGCCAACCCCAGCACTACCAGATGGACGGCCCGGACAAGCTGCGCCTGACCAACTTCGACCTACCCGATGCCGATGCCCGCATCAAAACCGTGCGCGGCCTGCTGATGCTGCTGAAAGCCGGCAGCTAAATCCAAAGGCCAACCATCATGAGCGCATACCTCAACGATTTGATTGACCGGATGCTGGATACCACTTGGCCCGAAGGCGCCATATCCAGTGAAGACACGCCGTCATGGAAGGCCATGCGCGAAGCCGAGCAGCTCACAGCCCCCGGCCTTGCTGCCGAGTTGATGGCCTGTATCGAAGCCGAGGAAGATATAGAGCGCCGCCGCAAGGCTTATTGGATACTGGGCAAACTCTGTCAAAACGTCGGCAACCAAGAGGCACTGCAATACCTTGTCAATCGGCTTGAGAGTGAAACCCTCAACTCGGTTTTAATAAGCATCCTTACCGGAATGGAGGATGTCCACAAGCCTGCTGAAACCTGCCTTGCGCCGGTTTTCAATCTCATCCGACAACACAAAGGCGAATACCAGCAGAGCCTAGACGATGACAGCCATGTACAGAGCGCAGCCATCCTGGCCTTGAAAGAGACAAACAATCCCGAGGTGGAGCCCCTGCTGCTTGAGGTTTGCCAAACGTTTGAAGACAGCGACGACAACAGACTTTGGCGCTGTCTGTATGTACTTGCCAATATCGGTACCCGGCAAAGCATCCCACAGCTTGAGCGCCTTGCCAGCCACAAAAAAACGGATATTTCATCCATTGCCCTGCACGCGATTCTGGAGCTTGGTGATCAGCGCGAGCTACCCATTTTTGAGTGTTTCATCCAGGAAGGAAGAAACAAGGACTTGGCACTTTATGCCCTCACCCGCTTGGGCAATGAAGCACACATTCCGCTTGTCATCAAACGACTGAAAGAACTGCTTGGAAAGAAGCGCAGCGAGGAAGTCTTCATTGGTGATGAAGGCGAAAACACCGAATTGATGCTCGGGGTGAAGTTCCTTGCCCAGTACCAACAAGCCAGTCTGGATATCCAGAAACTCTTTGCGCTTTTGGCTGATAAAAAATGGGACAAACTGTTTGCCTGTGAAAAGAAGCTCTTGACCGGCCTTGGCCTAGCACCGCCATAACCGAAAACAATCCCGCCTCACAAGGAATCGAGCGTATTCAGCCGCACCCTGTTTCCAAGCCCCATATCCCTGTCCCAGCAATTGGCAGGAGAATGAACGCCTTTGAGGGCATCGTTATTGGCTAAACCATGAGCAAATACAAAAACAAAACCCAGTACACCGATGCCAGTGTGGATGCATATCTCTGCGCACGCGGCAATGAGCAACAGCGCGCCGATTGTGCGGTATTGATTGAAATGATGACCGCATCACTGGCGAGAAGGCACGGATGTGGGGAGAGAGCATCGTCGGCTTTGGCAGTTATCACTACACCTACGCCAGCGGGCATTCCGGTGAGGCACCGCTGGCCGGTTTTGCCATCCGCAGCCGGGAAATCGTGCTGTATCTGACCTGCGAGCTTGGCGAGCAAAGCGCATTGCTCGCCAAGCTTGGATCTCACAAAATGAGCAAGTCCTGTCTGTATCTTAAGCGCCTAGCCGATATTGACTTGGGCATTCTACAAGCCCTGATAACCGCTTCAGCTGCCAAAGTCCGGGCACGCTACGCTTGAATCCCATCACTACGCTTGCTGCAACTCAAAGGAAAAAAACATGCCGGGTGATTTGATTGGCGATGGCTTGGGTGCGGTTCTTCGCATAGTGCTGCGCATCATCATTGAACTGTTTTGCGAAGGCTTGATTATCGGCACCGGGCGGTTTTTGATTCGGCTCACCTGCCCTCACTGTCGGCCCGGCGACTTTTCCTGCGCCATGGTCGGCTTTCTGTTCTGGGCTGGGCTGGTTGCAGCGCTGTTCTTTCTTTTGAAGCCTTGATCGCCTTCCAGCGGGAGAAGCTTCGCCCCCTACCCGCCCCTGGCTTGCAGCAAACTATGCGCTTGCGTATTGTTGCCTGCCATGAAAATCACCCCGCGCATCTTCCGCTTCGGCATCAATCTCTGGCCGCCGTTTTTGTTTTCCGGCATCCATATGACCCATCTGGCGCAGGACTGGCGCAAAGTGCAGGTGGAACTGCGGCTGCGCCCATGGAATCGCAACTACGTCGGCACGCAGTACGGCGGCAACCTGTTTTCCATGACCGACCCGATGTGGATGCTGATGATTCTGCACAGCGTGCCGCGCGGCTACCGGGTATGGGACAAGGCCGCGGAAATCGAGTTCATCAAACCCGGCCGCAGCACCGTCCGTGCCGAATTCGTCCTGACCGATGAAATACTGGACGAGCTGCTGCAAGCCGCTGCCAATGGACAAAAAGTATTGCGCTGGTTTGAGACCGATATTCTCGATGCCGATGGTGATGTAGTGGCCCGGGTGCGCAAGCAAATCTACCTGCGCAAAAAGCCCGCCCCGCTCTTACCGCCTTGAAGCAGGCAGCGGTACTTCCCAAGTTTCCCCACCCGTGGTGCTGCGCAGTACCAGCACCTGCTTTTCGGCATCAAACGTGAGCTCGCGCTCACCTAGATGGTATTCCTGCGGCATCTTTGCCGGGATGTTTTCCGGGCTTGCCAAGAGCTCCGGCTGGCCGCGCAACCACGCCACACCGCCCATCAGGCGCAGCAAGGCGTTACGGTCAAGCAAGCGGCGTGAATACTTGTCGTAATCCGGCGGAACAACGCCACCCAATACACAGCCGATGTAATTGGCCACACAGGAAAGCCGCCGAAATCCAGTGACAGATGCCTTGCTTTCGATACCGGAAATATCCGCCAACCAACGTTGCGGCAGATCCACCTGACAATATGGTGCGAACGGCACTGCCATATCCGCTCGAGTCATATCTCTATCCAGAAGCGGATGGTTACTGAGATCCTCACCCATTTTTCTGGCATCAGCCTCAAGTTGCGGCCAAAAGGCTTCGGAAATAAAACGAAATTCGCCACGCATCGCCCTACAAAGCGAGGCTTCCTGCTCGATCGGCGCAGCGAATGCCTCATCACACGTTGTCGGCAATGGCGCATCGGTCGGCAACTCGGCCAGCATCGCCAGCGCCAGTTGCCCATAACTGTCGCCGCTATGTTCAATTGCCAGCATAGTCCCCAGCAAAC
Organism: Lysobacteraceae bacterium NML08-0793; assembly: GCA_002798275.1. Taxonomy (GTDB): domain Bacteria; phylum Pseudomonadota; class Gammaproteobacteria; order Xanthomonadales; family Xanthomonadaceae; genus Solilutibacter. The sequence goes on from NWQR01000002.1 coordinate 116,426, forward strand.
CACTACTGTTGGCACCCAAGCGCCGCCAATTGGCAATCTGCCTGCAAACAGCCCCTAATGCCGCTTGCTTGTCTCCTTGTACAAACTGCACGGCATAGCGCGTAGCGGGCAGATAGCTCAGGCGCATATCCAAAAACGGTTTGTTATCAATCTCGGGAAAAGGCGAGAGGATGTAATCGCCTGCACTTGCCGTCTCAATGCGGTTGATGCGCGCCTCGTGACGGGCAATCAATGCCGCAAATTCGCCTACATCCGCGCGTACTTTTTCAAGGCAGTTTTCTTCATCCAACCAATGACAAAACAACTTCCGATCTTCTTCAGTCAACGACTCACTCGGCCATTTTTCCGCAGCCGTGGAAGCACGCTGGTAGCTTCGCCCTTGCTGCTCGAATAAACGCACATCCGCATCCATCACCGCCTGACGCTCGGCCTGTGGCACCGGGTAATCGGCCAGCCAGAAGTCAATAAACGCATTGCGTCCAGTGGGCTGCCAAGGCTCGGACATCAACGCCAGTGCGGCACGATCTTCGGCACTCGCCCCACGCCACTTGGAGACACCCCAAAGCACGAGAGGCAATGCAATCAGCAGCAAGACCAGCGCCGCGAGCGTGGCAAAAATGCGTTTGAGCATGGTGATTCCTTTTGCGGAGAGGACAAGTTTAAAACCTTGGCAGGTTTTCGCCATCAAAACTCAGGCGCAAGTGCTCGCCGGGCTTGATCTGGCTATTTGCCGCAAGGTCCAATTCGATTTCGTCTGCCCCAAGTTTCAGCCGCGCGACCTGACCGGGCCCATGAAAGCGCACGTCCAGCACTTCGCATGCCAGCACGCCGTTTGCATCCAGACGCAGGGCTTCGGGGCGCAGCCGCACTTTGCCTCCGGTAAGCCCGAGGCTGGCTGCATCCACCCAAGCGCCTCGACCGATGAAGCCAGCCACTTCCGCACATGCGGGCTGGTGGTACAGCGCAGCGGGAGTATCCCATTGCAACAGTTTGCCGCCAGCCATCACGCCCACCTTGTCGCCCAAGGCGAAGGCTTCTTGCTGATCGTGGGTCACCATCAGCACGGTAATCGCTGCTTCGCGGAATAGTTGGCGCAAGTCGCTGGCAAGCCGTCCGCGGGTATCGGCATCGAGTGCCGAAAACGGCTCATCCAGCAGCAGCATGGCCGGTTTCGGTGCTAGGGCGCGCGCCAATGCCACACGCTGTTGCTGGCCGCCGGAAAGCTCATGCGGGTAGCGGTTGGCAAAACCGTCAAGGCCGATACGGACAAGCCAGTCGGCTACGCAGGTGCGGCGTTCTTCACGGCTCAATCTGCCAAGACCAAAGCCGATATTGGCGGCCACATCCAGATGCGGAAACAGGGCGAAATCCTGAAACATCATGCCCAGACGGCGTTTTTCCGGCGGCAGGCCATGACCGGCTCTGGCAATGCACTGTCCCTCCAGAGTGATGCTGCCGGCAAGCAGTGATTCAAACCCGGCCAGCGCCCGCAGGATGCTGGTTTTGCCGCTGCCCGAAGCACCCAGCAGCACGCCGATTTCGCCACGCGCAAGCTGCATGTCAACGCCATCAACCGCGTTCTGCTTAGCTCCGGGATAGCGCACCACCAGGCCGCTGATATTCAGATGTGGCGCTGTATTCATGTTCATTGCTCAGGGTTTTCCAAGCCGTTTTTGGCAAGCCAAATCACCGGAATCAAACCGGCGGCGACAATCATCAAGCCCGCCAGCGCACCGTCCTCGTAAGTGCCGCGCGCAGCCTCGGCATACAGCCAGGTGGCCAGCGTTTCAAAATTGAGCGGTCTTAGCATCAGTGTGGCCGGCAGCTCTTTCATGCTGTCCACCAGCACCAGCAAGGCAGAGGCCGCCAACGCCGGACGCAACAGGGGCAAATGGATGCGCCAAAGCCGCTGACCGGCGGTGCAGCCCAGTGATGCGGCGGCTTGGTCGATTGAGGGCGGCAGGCGAGAAAAACCAGCATCCAAGGTACCTGCAGAAATCGCCAGAAAGCGCAGCGTATAGGCCATCACCAATGCGCTCATCGACCCCATCAAAAACGCCCTGTCCAGCACGGCATCACTTGCCCCCAGTACCACCATCAGGCCGATGGCCAACACCGTGCCGGGCAAGGCATAGCCAAGACTGGCAAGCCGAAACGCCAATTGCGCGGCAGCCGATGTCCGCCCTGCCTGCACCAGACGCAGCGCCCAAGCCAGCAGCAGCCCGAGCAATACGATTACGAAAGTCGCCAGCAAGCCCACTTTCAATGTGTTGACTGCCGCATCCAGCAGCGCCTGTGAAGGCCGAACGCCATCGGCAAAACGCAAGGCGGCCTGCCACCCCAGATGCAACGCCGGCAACACGAAGCCGAACACCACCGGCAGGCTGCAAAGCAGACATACCAGCCAAGCGCGAGCGCCCCGCAGGGGTTTGCCCTCAATCGGACGGTATTTGCGACTGCTGCTGGCAAAACGCTGCCGCCGCCGTCCATATCGCTCCACCCCCAACAGCAGCAATACCAGCGCCAGCAAAGTCAGGGCAATTTGTGCTGCGCCCGGCAAATCGCCGCGTGTTACCCAGGTGGCATGGATGGCGACGGTCAAGGTCTGTACGCCCAAAAACTCCGATGCGCCAATATCGTTCAGGCTCTCCAGCAGCACCAGCGCTACGCCCACCGCCAATGCCGGGCGCGCCAGTGGCAAGACCAATCGCCAAAACACCGCCCGCTGGCCAAGACCCAACATCCGTCCGGCTTCAATCAGCCCTGCCGATTGCGTGGCAAACAATGCCCGGCAAGTGAGATAGACATAGGGATACAGCACCAGCGCCATCAACACGATAGCCAGCCACAACGAGCGCATGTCCGGCAGCCGCCATTGTCGCGGGCTGTCATAGCCCAACAGCCAGCGCAATCCACCCTGCAACGGCCCCAGCGGATGCAGCATGTCGATGTAGGCGAAAGCCACGATATAGGTCGGCACCGCCAACGGCAGCAGCAGCATCCAACCCAGCACGCCACGACCGGGAAAGCGATAGGCCGAAACCAGCCAAGCCGAACCAATGCCGATTGCTGCCGCAAGCGTGCCAACCCCGAGCAACAGATACAGCGTGTTGAGCGTGGCACGCGGCAATACATGCTGCGCCAAATGTGTCCACAGCCCGCTGCTGCCCTGCGCCGCCTGCCAGCCCAGTGCCAGCACCGGCAGCAACGCCAATGCCGCTGCCAGATACAGCCCCCAGCGCCCGATGCCTGCCCGCGAACGGTCGCGGCGCAGCCGCAAGGCTGCGCCGCCTGTGTGTTGCATCACTGTCGTCTCCGACATGCCCCTGTCGTGCTTATTGATCAAACCCCACCTTATCCACCAGCTCGCTGGCGGCACGACGGTGCTTCTGTATCTCGCTCATCGGCAACTTATCGACCTGCAACGGCCCCAGTGCCTCGATAACCGGATCAAGCGGCACGCCCGCCTTTACCGGGTATTCGTAATTGGCCTTGGCATACATCGCCTGCGCCTGATCCGACACCAAATATTCCATCAGCCGCACCGCATTGTCACGATTGGGCGCATGCTTTGCCAGCACCGCCCCACTGATATTCACATGCGTGCCAAAGTCGCCAAAGCTTGGCCGCACCACCTTAATGGCCTCCCCCCACTGATGCTGCTCGCTGCCCGGCTCGGCGTTTTTCATCCGTCCCACATAATAGGTATTGGCAAGCCCCAAATCGCAAATCCCGGCCAAAATGTCGCGCGCCACATCGCGATCTCCCCCGGCAGGCTTGCGCGCCAGGTTGGCCTTGATGCCACGCAGCCAGCTTTCGGTCTTGGCCTCGCCCTCATGCGCAATCATCGCGGCAATCAAGCTGGTGTTGTAAGGATGCTGACCAGAGCGAATGCACAGCTTGCCCTTGTATGCGGGCAGAGCAAGATCTTGATAAGTCAAACCCGTCGGCAGATTCATGTCCTTGTCGGCATACACCACCCGATCACGCAACGACAACGCAAACCACTCGCCCTCGGCACCGCGCAGATGCGCCGGGATGGCCGCTTCCAGCACTTCGGACTTCAACGGCTGGCTATGCCCGGCCTCCACCACGTCCAGCAGATTGCCGCTATCCACCGTCATCAGTACATCGGCCGTGGAACGCTCGCCCTCGGCATTCAGGCGCTCCATCAAACCATCCTTCAAAAACACCGTATTGACCTGAATACCAGTTTCAGCCGTGAAGGCATCCAGCAGCGGCTGAATCAGACCCGGCTCGCGCGTGGTGTACAGATTGACCTCACCGGCTGCGGCAGCCCTCTGACTGACCTCCGCGGGGCTTTCGGCTGATTCTTTCTGGCAACCGGCCAATACCAGCCAACAGGCCGCGGGCAACAACAATTTGGGCAAAAGACGCATGTGCGGGGAATCTCTAAAGAAGTTGTTGAGAATTATATGCAGCCGCATGGCTTGCCAGCGGCATGCCTTCAAGCATCCATATTGCGCCACAGCAGCATGGCATCGCCGTAGCTGAAAAAGCGGTATTGCGCATCGATGGCGTGCTGGTAGGCGGCCATGATGCGGTCTTTGCCTGCAAACGCCGATACCAGCATCAGCAGGGTGCTTTCGGGCAGGTGGAAGTTGGTCACCATCGCATCCACGCTCTGCACTTTTTTTCCGGGAAAAATGAAGATGCGGGTTTCTCCGGCGAAAGGTTGCAGCTGCCCGTCGCGCATCGCGCTTTCCAAGGCTCGCACCACGGTGGTGCCGACCGCAATCACCCGGCCGCCGCGCTCGCGGGTTTTGTGCACTTGCTGTACCAGTTCTGCGCCGACATTCAGCCATTCGCTGTGCATGGTGTGCTCATGTAGATTGTCCACCCGCATCGGCTGGAACGTGCCCGCACCCACATGCAGGGTAACGTGCCCAAACGCCACGCCCTTGGCTTTCAGCGCCGCCAGCAGGGCATCGTCAAAATGCAGCCCGGCGGTGGGCGCGGCAACCGCACCGACATGCCGGGCGAATACGGTTTGGTAGCGCTCGGCATCGGCGGCCTCGACCTCGCGGGTAATGTAGGGCGGCAGCGGCAGGCGACCTGCCTGCATCAGCCATGATTCAAGCGGCGCATCCAGATGAAATTGCAGATGATAGAAAGCCGCATCGCGCCCCAGGACTTCCGCCTCGCCACCGGCATCGAGCTGGATGCGACTGCCGAGCTTTGGCGCTTTGCTGGCACCAATCTGCGCGCGCGCTTGATTTTGCGGCAAGAGGCGCTCAATCAAAATCTCCACCCGACCGCCGGTGGCCTTCTGGCCAAACAGGCGTGCCGGAATCACCCGGGTGTCGTTGAAAATCAGCAAATCGCCAGCGCGCAACAGTTGCGGCAAATCGGCCATGCCAAGATCCTGAAACGCCCCCTGCCCCGGCGGCACCAACAACAGGCGGCTGGCCGAACGCTCCGGCAACGGCTCTTGGGCAATCAGGCTTTCAGGCAGATCAAAATAAAAATCGGACTTTTTCATCGGCGACACGATACCCCAAGGGCGCGCTTTTGCGGGTCTTGAGGGCATAACACAGCCTCACAGCAGCCCTGCTTGCCGGCTGATTCTGCCCGGATACAACTTGGCTCAACGCTCGAACTTGGTGGACAAGATAATCGCCGTGGTGGTGCGCTCCACCCCTTCGATCATGCCGATTTGGTCAGTCAGGCTATCCATTTCCTCAACGCCCCGGGTTACGCCCAGCGCAATCAGATCCGAAAGCCCGCTGACCGAATGCAACCGACGGATTTCCGGCATCTGCCGCAAGGCTTCCACCACCTGCGGCATTTGCCGCGGCGCCAAGGTAATCATGATGTGGGCGCGGATATGGGTGTGCTCGACCGCATCGCTGACCCGCACGGTGTATCCGGCAATCACCCCATCACGCTCCAGCCGGTCGATGCGGCTTTGCACCGTGGTACGCGACAGCCCTAGGCGGCGGGCGATTTCGGCGGTGGAGGCACGGGCGTTTTCACGCAACAGGGCGAGCAGTTGCTGGTCGGCAGCGGTGATTTTCAAGATGGCTTCCTACAAGTTTTCGTCGATTCGACGAAATCATCAGATATTTCGTCTGATTTTGCACTACCAATGGACGAGCAAATCCCCATAATGACCGGCTTGTCCCTTCTATCGGAGCCCGAATGAGCCTGCTCGATACCCTTGCGCCGCTGCGCGCCCACGGCAATGCCCGCACCACTGGCCTTGACGATGCCACCATCGAACGCTTCGCCAAGACTCACCCGCAACTGGCCGAAGCCATCGAAGCGGCCGCTGCCGAATATGCCGTCATCAAGGCCGAGTTCCCGGAGCTGCTGGCGCTGGATGAAAATACCCAGATTGAAAAAATCCAGGCCGGCTTCGTCAATTTCTATTCCGCCGATACGGTCAACCCGTATGTCGCCATCGCTGCGCGCGGCCCGTGGATTGTTACCCTGAAGGGCGCCGTGCTGCATGACTCCGGCGGCTACGGCATGCTGGGTCTTGGGCATACCCCGAAGGCAGTGCTGGAGGCGATGGCCAAGCCGCAGGTGATGGCCAACATCATGACGCCGTCGGTTGCGCAGATGAAGTTCACCCGCGCCATGCGCCGTGAAATCGGCCAGACCACCGGCAAAGACTGCCCGTTTGTCGCCTTCATGTGCCTGAACTCCGGCTCCGAGTCGGTCTCGCTGGCCTCGCGCATCGTCGATGCCAATGCCAAAACCCAGACCGACCCCGGCGCCCGTCATGCGGGCAAGACCATCAAGCGACTGGTGGTGAAAGGTGCCTTCCACGGCCGCACCGAGCGTCCGGCGCTGTATTCGGACTCCACCCGCAAAACCTATGTGCAGCATCTGGCGAGCTTCCGTGGCGAAGATTCGGTCATCACCGTACCGCCGTATGACGTGGATGCGCTGAAAAAAGTGTTCGCCGATGCCGATGCCAACGGCTGGTTCATCGAGGCGATGTTCATGGAGCCGGTGATGGGCGAAGGCGACCCCGGTCGCAGCGTGCCACGCGCGTTCTACGATGTGGCACGCGAGTTGACCGCCGCCCACGGCGCCCTGCTGCTGGTGGACTCCATCCAGGCCGGTCTGCGCGCTTCGGGCTATCTGTCCATCGTCGATTATCCGGGCTTTGAAGGCATCACCCCGCCGGATATGGAAACCTATTCCAAGGCGCTCAATGCCGGGCAGTACCCGCTGTCAGTGCTGGCTGTCACCGCCCATGCCGCTGATCTGTACAAGCGCGGCCTGTACGGCAACACCATGACCGCCAACCCGCGCGCGCTGGATGTGGCCTGCGCTGTACTGGGCAGCCTCACCCCGGAGCTACGCGCCAATATCCGCAACCGCGGTGCAGAAGCGGTGCAAAAGCTCGAAGCCCTGAAAGCCGAGCTGGGCGGGCTAATTACCAAGGTGCAGGGCACCGGGCTGCTGTTCTCCTGCGAGCTGTCCAAGGAATACAAAGGCTACGGCGCAGGCAGCACCGAGGAATGGATGCGCGAGCAAGGCATCGGCGTGATTCATGGCGGTGAAAATTCGCTGCGGTTCACCCCGCACTTCGGCTATGACCAGGCCGAACTTGAGCTGCTGATTGACATGATTCGCCGCGCCCTCAAGGAAGGCCCGCGCAGTCACTGATCCGCCGCCTGATTGTGGTTGCAGAGAAAACGCCGGGGAAGAAACCCGGCGTTTTCGCGATTGCATGCCACGCCCGACTTTTCCGCCTCTTGCCCGGCACTCGAGCCCTCACCCCCCATTTTCGACCTGCTGCAACCCCGGCAGATGGGCAAGGCTGTCGGCCAGATATTCGACAAACATCCGCACCCGTGCCGGTTGCAGGCGGCGCTCCGGCATGAGTGCGTGAATGCCACTGCCCGGCAATGACCACTGCGGCAATACCCGCTGCAAACGCCCGGCGCGCAAATCCTCATGCACCTGCCAGAGCGAGTGGCGCGAAATACCAAGCCCGGCCAGTGCGGCCTGCCGCAAGGCTTCGCCCGCATTACTTTGCACCCGCCCGTGCACGCGCAGCCGGACGGATTCGCCTTGGGCATCCTGCAAGCGCCATACGCCACTTTCATCACCCTGTCCGCTCTGCACGATGCAGTCGTGCGCCAGCAAATCAGCGGGCTGCTGCGGCAGGCCGCGGCGGCGCAGATAGTCAGGCGATGCGCATAGCACACGCGGATTATCGGCAAGACGGCGAGACACCCAAGAGGAGTCCTGCAACTGCCCGATGCGGATAGCTAGGTCATAGCCTTCGGCAATCAAGTCCACCATGCGGTCATCCAAGTCCAGCCGCAGCTGCACTTGCGGATGCGCCACAAGAAACCCCGACACCAACGGCATCAAATAATGCTGGCCAAATGCAGCCGATGCCGTTACCCGCAGCAGACCGCTGACTTGGCTACTGCCTTGCTGCAAGCGCGCGCCCAACTGGGTTAAGCCATCCAGCAAGGGGCGGCCTTCTTCGGCCAGCGCCAAACCTTCCGGCGTGGGGGTCAACCGCCTTGTGGTGCGATGCAGAAGGCGCAGGCCAAGTTCCGTCTCCAGCCGCTTCAGTCGCTGGCTTGCCACGGCCGGAGAAAGATCCATATGCCGGGCAGCGGCGCTGATGGAGCCGTGCTCCAACACCTGCAAAAACAGCGCGATATCACCGATACGTTTCATTGCCGAATCAACAGGAGCGTTCCGATATTTTCAATATTTTATTGAAACTCATCATGAATTTGCCCGGTTTTTCCAATCAATCAAAGCGGTAACAGTAGCGCCTCCTCCCCTAGCCCAAGCCCTGCGCATGATCGCATCGCCCACTTCCTCGTCCCGCCTGCCGCTGGCCGTGTATGCGCTGACCATCGGCGCTTTCGGCATCGGCACCACCGAATTCATCATCATGGGTCTGTTGGTGCAGGTGGCCGCCGATATGCAGGTGACGCTGCCGCAGGCCGGTTGGCTGATTTCGGCTTATGCGCTGGGCGTGTTTGTCGGCGCGCCACTGCTCACGCTCGCCACCCGCCGCCTGCCGCACAAGATCACGCTGATGGCGCTGATGCTCATCTTCACGCTGGGCAATCTGGCCTGTGCGCTGGCGCCCGCCTATGGCTGGCTGCTGGCGGCTCGGGTGTTGACCTCGCTCGCGCACGGCACGTATTTCGGCGTGGGCTCGGTGGTGGCCACGCAATTGGTGGCGCCGGACAAGCAGGCGCAGGCGATTGCCCTCATGTTCACGGGGCTGACGGTGGCCACGCTGCTGGGCGTGCCCGCCGGCGCCTGGCTGGGGCTGCAATACGGCTGGCGCGCCACCTTTTGGGCGGTGACGGCCATCGGCGTGCTGGCCACGCTGGTCGTGCTGGCTTTGGTGCCGCGCACGCAAGCGGACACGGGGCCAAGCCGCATCCGCGACGAGGTGCGCCAAGTGCTGCGCGCGCCGGTGCTGCTGGGGCTGTTGATCACCGTGCTGGGCTTTGGCGGCCTGTTTGTGGTGCAGACCTATATCCAGCCCATCTTGATGCAGGTGTCGGGCTTTGCCGAAAGCGCCGTGTCGCCCATCTTGCTGCTGTTTGGCGTGGGCATGGTGATCGGCGGCCTGCTGGGTGGCCAATTGGCCGATCGCGGCGTGACGCGCGCCCTGCTGCTCAGCCTGCTGGCGCTGGCCGCCGTGCTGGCGTTGATGACGCCCGCGCTGCCCCACCGCGTGCCAGCCGCCGCCTTCTCGCTGCTGCTGGGCGCGGCCGCCTTTGCCACCGTGCCCGCGCTGCAAATGTGGGTGCTGCAACGCGCAGGCAGCGCGCAGAGCCTGGCCTCCAGCCTGAACATCGGCGCCTTCAACCTCGGCAACGCCATCGGCGCATGGCTGGGCGGCGCGGTCATCGCCCAGGGGCTGGGCTTGCAAAAGCTGCCGCTGGTCGCCGCCGCCTTGCCGCTGCTGGCGCTGGGCGTGGCGGTTTGGGCGCACAAGCGCGAAACCCCATCCACTTGCCCCGATGCGGGCTGATTTTTCCCTCAACTTTTTTGGAGACACACCATGCAATACCGTGACCTTGGCCATTCCGGCCTGAAAGTTTCCGCCTTCGGCTTTGGCGTCGGCACTTTTGGCGGCAAGGGGCCACTGTTTTCCGCCTGGGGCGATACCGATGCCCGCGCCGCGCGCCGCCTGCTGGACATCGCCATCGAGGCAGGCGTCAACTTCTTCGACACCGCCGACGTGTATTCCGACGGCGAATCCGAGCGCGTGCTGGGCGAAGCCATGCGCGGGCGGCGCGAGCAACTGATCTTGTCCACCAAAACCGCGCTGCGCCTGAGCGAAGGCGTGAACGACGCCGGCGCCTCCCGCCTGCGCCTGCTGCGCGCGGTGGACGCTTCCTTGCAGCGCCTGGGCACGGACTACATCGACCTCTTGCAACTGCACGCCTTCGACGCCCGCACCCCGCTGGAAGAAACCTGGCGCGCGCTGGACGACCTGGTGCGCACGGGCAAACTGCGCTACGTGGGCGCCTCCAACTACGCCGGTTGGCAACTGATGAAAGCGCTGAACATCACCGAGCGCCACGGCTGGACGCGGCCAGTCGCGCATCAGGTGTATTACTCGCTGATCGGGCGCGATTACGAATGGGAGCTGATGCCGCTGGCGCTCGATCAAGGCGTGGGCGCGGTGGTCTGGAGCCCGCTGGGCTGGGGGCGGCTCACTGGCAAACTGCACCGAGGCCAACCCCTGCCCGCCGGCAGCCGCCTGCACCAAACCGCCCAATTCGCCCCGCCAGTTGCGGACGAACACCTCTGGCGCGTCACCGATGCGCTGGACGCCATTGCCGCCGACACCGGCCGCCCCGTGCCGCAAATCGCCCTCAACTGGCTGCTGCAACGCCCCAGCGTCGCCACCGTGCTGATCGGCGCGCGCAACGAAGAACAACTGCGCCAAAACCTCGCCGCCGCCGACTGGACGCTCAGCCCCGAACACATGGCGCAACTGGATGCGGCCAGCTTCCGCATGCCGCCCTATCCCTACTACCCCTACTGGAACGGCCAATTCGCCGAACTCAACCCGCCGCCGGTGGCGGTGTGAGGGCTTGCGGCTGGTGGATGCGCAGGGATTAATTTATTTATTGACATATCTAAAATTATAGATACAATGCGGCGGCATGAATGATGAACATGCCGCCCTGATCGAGGTCTTCAAGACCCTCTCCAACCCGCACCGCTGGCAGATTTTGCTCTGGCTGCAAGCCCCGCAGCAGCACTTTGCCGAGCTTGCCGCCCAGAGTGAACGCGAGCCGCATCCCGATGCCGATGAGTACGACATATGCGTGGGTGCCATTGCCAGCAAATCCGGGCTGGCGCAATCGGTGGTGTCCGGCTATCTCGCCGCGCTCAAAAATGCGGGGCTGGTTCGCTCGCGCCGACTCGGCCAATGGACCTATTACCGCTACGACCCCGAAGGCGCAGCGCAATTCATGCAGCGCCTGCACGCCGCTTTTCAACACACGAGGAAACCATAATGGCAGATTCTTCTTATATTTTGATCAATACCTTTCGCCCCAAAAACGGCTGTTTTGCCGAATTTATCGCAACCCAACAACAAGAAACCCGTGCGCTGGCACAAGCCGCCGCTGCCAGCGGCTGGCTGGGCAATGAGATATTTGCCGCCGAAGACGAAAGCCAGGTGGTGATTGTCACCCGTTTCGCGTCAGAACATGCCAAAGCCCAATGGGCGCAAACCGCAGCCTTCAAGGCGCATCTTGAAAAAATCAGCCCGCTGCTTGAAAGCGCGCAATCCATCCCATTCCGGCTGTATGCCGCCAATTTGCCCGAATAAGAACAACGCCATGCCGAAAATTCTGCTATTCAACGCCAGCAACAGCAGCCAATCCATTCAAAAAACCTTGCTGGATGCTGCCGCCAAGCTATTGACTGAATACGATATTGTTCAAAGCAGCAGCGCCGATTTTGATTTGCCCATTTACAGCACCGACCTGGAAAACAGCACCGGCATTCCGCAAGCCGCAGCGGATTTTTACCGCATGATCGGTCAATGCGATGCCCTGATTCTGGCCTGCCCGGAACACAATGGCAGCGCGCCCGCTGCATTCAAAAACCTGTTCGATTGGACTACCCGCCATGCCGGCCGCCAGCAAATCCCAACCTTCCAAAACAAACCCGGCCTGATTCTCACCGCCTCGCCCGGCCCCCGCGGCGGCCTGTCGGTACGCACCTATCTGGAGCAGATTTTGCCCTTCCACGGCCTTGACGTGCTGGCTGCACACGGTTTTCCCCACTTCAGCCAACGTCCGCTCAATGCGGCAGAACAGCAAACCTTGGCCGAAGCCGTCAGCCTGTTACGCCAACGCCTGAAAACCGCATGAGGGCTTGCGGCTGGTGAATGCAAAAGGCAGCCTGAAATTTTCAGGCAGCCTGATTTATTTTTGGGCATATAATTTAGAAAATACCCGGACACCGCGTAACGGATTCAAATGATTTGAGTCACCTCATCCACACCGATACGGCTTTTTTGCACCTGCCCACTGCCATCCGGCAGGCCAAGCGCCACCAGCAGGACGGGCAAAAAATTCTCCGGCAAGCCGCACACGCGCCTGACCGCCTCCGGGTCAAAGCCGCTCATCGGGCAACTGGCCCAGCCTTTTTCCGTCACTGCCAGCATGAGCGTCATGGCGGCCAGTGATGCACTGCGGATGGCTTCGTCGCGTTTCGCCTGTTGGTTGTGCTCGAAATTTTGTCGGGCAGCCTCTACCCAGCTTTGCGCCATTTCGGCAGAAACCGCGCCCTTGTCCACGTCCGGGCGCAGTTTTTCGGCCAGTTTCCGATAAGCCTGCAAATCACCACTGATCACCACCACGGCTGCCGCTTCAAGCACTTTTCCCTGTCCCCAAGCAGCTTGGCAAAGCGCTTCCTTGCCTTGTTCGCTTGCCACAATGGAAAAATGCCAGTTTTGCAGATTGAACGCGGTGGGCGTGCGCAAGGTTTGCGTAATCACCGACTGAATATCGCTCAAGGCAATATCGCCCTTGGCAAAATGATGGGCAGACACCCGACGCGCGAGAATTTCATTAAGATTCATAAGATTTCCTTTTTGCTTATTTGGAATAAACGGCGCGTTGCACGCCGAAAACAGACAGCAGCACCAGCGCAAAACCGACCAGCGCAGCGGCATTCATGCTTTGCCCCAAAAACAGCCAGCCCAATACAAAAGCACATACCGGACTGAGCAGCCCGAGCGATGAAACAGCGGCCGGCGGCAATTTGGCAATGCCGCGAAAGTACAAAGCGTAGGCCAGTACCGCCCCCAGCAGGCACAGATACAAATAACCGCCCACATGGCTCAAAGTCAGTTGCGGCGGCAGGCTTTCACGCCACAAGGCCAACGGCAACAACATTACGCCGCCAAGCAGCAACTGCCATCCGGTCAGCGCCAGCAATGGCAAATCCACCCGCCAGCGCTTGCCGAAAAACACCCCCGTTGCCATGGATGCCGCGCCGGACAGCGCCGCCACTATCCCCAGTACATCGGCCTTGGCCTGCGGCGAAAGCACCAGCAAGGCCACGCCGACAACCCCCAGCACGGCAAACAGCCAAGCGCCTTTTGTCACCGGCTCCCGCCCCACCAGCCATACCAACAGCAACACCATCAAAATCTGTGTGGAACTCAAAATCGCCGCCAAGCCACCGGGCAGGCGATAGGCGGCGACAAACAGCATGGCTTGAAAAAAGCCGATATTCAAAAAGGCCAGCAGTGCAATCTTTGCCCATTCGGCCATCTGCGGCAGACGGCGCGCCCACAGTAAAAGCAGCACGCCCGCAGGCAGGCAGCGCAACACCGCTGCAGTAAATGGTCGGTCAGGCGGTAAAAATTGCGTGGTGACCCAATACGTGGAACCCCAAATCAGCGGGGCCAACGCGGTTAAAAGCACATCGCGCAGAGAATGGGATGTAGACATTGTCACACCTTTGTCTTGAAGTTAAGATAACGCATCGTATGACCTATTTATCTCAACGTCAAGACAAAAGAGGTGCCTGATGACTGCCCACGATCCTGTTGACGAGATCATCCGCCAATGGCAAAGCGAGCGCCCCGAGCTACGCGCCAGCCTGCCTGCCATGGCACATCTGGGAAGGCTGGCGCGCTGCAATGCCCTGTTATCGCCCAAACTTGCAGCCATCTTCACGCAATTTGGGTTGAACGGCGGCGAATTCGACGTGCTGGCCACTTTGCGCCGCGCAGGTGCGCCCTTTGTGCTGTCGCCCACCGCGCTCTACGCCACCCTGATGGTGACCTCAGGTACCATGACCCACCGCCTGAAATTGCTGGAAAACCGCGGTCTGATCACCCGCCTGCCCAACCCGGAAGACAGCCGCAGCCAACTGGTGCAATTGAGCGATGAAGGCAAAGCCCTGATAGACCAAGCCGTCAGCGCCCATCTGGCCAATGAAAACGCCTTGCTTTCGGGCTTGAGCGAAGCCGAAATACAGGCGCTGGATATTGGATTGCGCGCACTGCTGCGCGAATGGGAAAAGGATTGAGTTTTTTCTGCCTTCTTCTTGCTGAAGGCAGCAAGCGCAGGGTTGGGTTAAAAACCCAACATCTCCTTTGCAAACTCCGAAACGTTGGGGCTTCGGCCCAAGCTACGTGGCTATACCCTACTGGAGCGGCCAGTTCGCCGAACCCAACCCGTCGCCGGTGGCGGTGTGAAGGCTTTCGGTTGGTGAATGAAAAGATGCAAAAGGCTGCCTGAAACTTTCAGGCAGCCTGATTTATTTTGGGCATGTGATTCAGCAAATTACCCTGTTCTCCCGGATACACCGGCGGTTTTGTTTTGTTTTTGAAAAGCACCGGCATGGCGCAGCAATTGGCGGAATTTCGGGCATTGCAGATGCGAGGGCGCCGGGCATTCCGCCACATGGCGAATGGCCTGCTCCAAAGCCTGCATGCGGCGGATTTGCTCCGCCAGGGCATCGGCCCGGGCGTGCAATTGCGCACGCGGAATATCCAGGCCGCCGTTGCCCAGCATGGCAGCGATTTCGTCCAGCGAAAACCCCGCCGTCTTGCCCAGCGCAATCAGCGAGAGCTTGAGCAAAACCGCGCGGTCAAACTGTCGCCGTAAACCCTTCCGGGCGACGGATTCAATCAAGCCCAGTTGTTCGTAGTAGCGCAAGGCGGAGGCCGAGACGCCGGACTGCGCCGCCACTTCGCCGATATCCAGAGTGTCCATACGCTTGACCTCAAGTTGACTTGAAGTTTTATCATGCCGCAAAGCGCCTTGTTGCACAAGGATGCAGATATTTTTTACGGAGAGCGGCCATCATGAATGAAGTATTTGAAGCGCTGACGCTGGGCATATTGGCCACGGCTTTTATGGATCTATGCGCTTGGGCACAACAGCGTCTGTTTGCCATCCGCCCGCTGGATTACCGCCTGCTGGGCCGATGGATACTGGGATGGCGGCAGGGGCGGCTCTTTCATCAAACCATCCTGCAAAGCCCGCCCCAGCCCGGCGAACGGCTGCTGGGCTGGGCGGCGCATTATGGAATCGGCATTGTTTTTGCCGCCGTGTTGCTGCATTTTTCCCGGCCACCCGGCGGGTGGGCCGCGCTGCTGACGGGCTGGCTGACTTTGGCCTTGCCGTTATTGCTGATGCAGCCGGCATTCGGCTTTGGCATCGCCGCATCCAAAACCCCACGCCCTTATATCGCACGACGCAACAGCCTGCTGGCACACACCGCCTTCGGCATCGGCCTGTATCTCGGCGGGCGTGTGATGCAAGCCGTTTTTTAAAGGCCGTTTCTAAAATACGCATCGCTTGGAAATATTGCTCACCCCGCCCGATAGATTTCCAGCGAGTGTTCATCCGCGTGCAGCGCCGGGTTTTGCAACAACGCCTCGCGCACAAAATCGGCCACGGCGCGCACGCGCGGGGCTAAGTTGCGGTGGGCGTATTGCAGCGCCAGTTGGTAATCGCCGGGGTGGTGCGTATCGGCCAGCAGGATTTTCAATGCGCCGCTTTGCAAATGCGGCCAGGCCAGATACAGCGGCACTTCGGCAATGCCGATGCCCGCCAGCGCGGCTTGGGTAATGGCTTCCGGATCGGTGAGGGTGAGCGCGCGCTGCGGCGCATCGTAAGGGTGCAGCGTGTTGTCGCGGTCGCGGAAATACCAGGGCATGCGTTTACCGCCGAGAAAATGGCGCATGATGAGGCGGTGGGTGGCCAAATCATCGGCGTGGCGCGGTATGCCGTGGCGCACCAGATAATCGGGCGCGGCGGCCAGGCACACGCGCAGCGGCGCAATCGGGCGCGACACCAGCGAAGATTCGGCAATGGTGCCGCCGCGCAGCACCAAATCGTAGCCCGCCTGCACAAAATCAATCACGCGGTCTTCAAAATCGACTTCCAGCCGAATATCGGGGTAATGCAAGAGCAGCGGGCCGACAACCGGCATCAACACATGCCGCCCGATGGCGTTAGACACCGACAGGCGCACCACGCCCGCCACGCCGCTACCCTGGCGCACGCTGTCGGCGGCCTGCGCCAACAGGGTGAGCGCAGCATCGGTTTGCTGGAAAAAGCGCTCGCCCTCGGCGGTTAAATGCAGGCTGCGCGTGGTGCGCTGAAACAAACGCACGCCCAGCGATTGCTCCAGCGCCGCCACGCTTTTGCTCACCGCCGCCGGGGTCACATCCAAACGCTGCGCAGCGGCGGTAAAGCTGCCCAGTTTGGCCGCTTGCACAAAGGCATGCAGCGCACGGGCATCATCGGCAAGAGTCATGCGCCCTCACGTCAGCGATTTGCTGTAGAGATAATCCACCTCGTGTATGCCTTCATCGGTTTTTTCCAGCAAGGTGTAGCCGTATTTTTCATACAAGCCCATGTGCTGCGACACCAGATAGGTTTTATCAAAACCCTGCGCCGTTGCCTGCGCTTCGAGATAACGCACGATTTTTTCCGACAAGCGCTGCCCGCGCGCTTTCGGATCAACGTACACCAAAGCAATCCAGGGCTTGAGCGCGGGGCGCGGCAGATAATCTTGTTCCACCAAGGCGCCAAAGCCGATAAATGCACCGTCTTGGCGCACAAAATACAAAGCGGCGCTTTCGCCATATTCGGCGGCAAAAGCGCCTTTTTCCAACAACATCGCCAAATGCTTGCCCGCGCCCCATTCAATGCTGCGCAAATAGGCAATGGCTTGATGAGGTTCGGGTAAATCGCGGTATTCCGTCCAGTTCATGTGTATCTCCTGTGCATGATTCAAAACGTGCAGCCAAGCCTGATCTTCAACTTTGGCTCACAAGGCTTGTGCCGATTCTATACTTTTTCTTGAAGAAGCGCTGCGCCACAATGCCGCCATCCCATCACGAACGAGGTCAATATGAAAAACGTCTTGATTATTTCCGGCCACCCCAATTTGGGCGAATCCGTGGCCAACCGCGCCATCTTGGACGAAGTGGCCGCCCGCTTGCCGCAAGCGCAGATTCGCAAGCTCGATGCGCTTTATCCCGATTGGCAAATCGACATCGCGGCCGAGCAAGCGGCATTGCAACAGGCGGACATCATCGTCTGGCAATTTCCTTTCCACTGGTACAGCCTGCCCGCACTGATGAAAAAATGGCTGGACGAGGTGTTTGTGTTCGGCTTTGCACACGGCGAAGGCGCGGTGCTTGGCGGCAAAAAGCTGATGGTGTCATTCACCACCGGCGCGCCCGCAGCGGCGTATGCACGCGATGCGCTCATGAAGCATGCAATAGAAGACTACTGCGCCATATTTGAATCCACCGCCATTTTGTGCGGACTGGCGTTGCAGCCGCCGATTTATTCTTGCGGCGTAAGCTATACCACCCGTGCCA
Source organism: Lysobacteraceae bacterium NML08-0793 (assembly GCA_002798275.1). Classification (GTDB taxonomy): domain Bacteria; phylum Pseudomonadota; class Gammaproteobacteria; order Xanthomonadales; family Xanthomonadaceae; genus Solilutibacter. The sequence goes on from NWQR01000002.1 coordinate 134,280, forward strand.
GCGCCGAAGCCCGTGCCGCGCAAATCACGCAGGCAAAAGCACACGCCGCCCGTCTAATCGCCGCCATTGAGGCGGCCTGAACAAAGGAATCCCCATGTTTTTAATCAACATCACCTTAAATCCTGCAAAAATCCCCGCCGATCGCGCCGACGAACTGCTTGCGCAGCATCGCGCCTGGTTTGACCAACATTTTGAATCCGGCGATTTTCTGCTGCTCGCCCCCTATCTCAACCGGCAAAATGCGGGGGTGATCATCAGCAAAACCATGCCGCGCGCCGAACTGGATGCGCTGCTGGCCGAAGATGTGTATTACCCACAAGCGCTTGCCGAATATGAAGTGCGCGAATTCAAGGCGGTGATGGCCGCGGACAATATTCACGACTTGGCTAACGCCGAAGCATAAATAATTGCAAACAGGAGTCTTAAAACATGAAAACCCTTTCTTTTAGCAACGGCATAGCCATTCCTTCGCTCGGCTTCGGCACCTTCCAAATCGCCCCCGCCGATAGCGAAAACGCCGTTAAAAACGCCATCGCCGCAGGCTACCGCCATATCGATACTGCGCAAGCCTATGTGAATGAAACCGAAGTGGGCGCGGGCATTCGCGCAAGCGGCGTGGCGCGTAACGAGATTTTTCTCACCAGCAAAGTGTGGGTGGAAAATGCGGGCTATGAAGCGGCGAAAGCCTCTCTCGAGCGTTCGCTCAAGCGCTTGAATATCGGGCATATCGATTTGATGCTGATCCACCAGCCTTACGGCGATGTGTACGGCACTTGGCGCGCGTTGGAAGATGCGCAAGCGGCGGGCGACATCCGCGCCATCGGCGTGAGCAATTTCACCGCCGACCGCGCCGTGGATTTGGGCGTGTTCAACCGCGTGATGCCGCAGGTGAATCAGATTGAAATCAACCCTTTCCACCAGCGGACGGAATTGGTTGAAACCCTGCAACAAGAAAACATTATCATGGAAGCATGGGCGCCATTTGCCGAAGGTAAAAACGGAATTTTCCACAACGCCGTTTTGCAAAAAATCGCCGACAAGCACGGCAAAAGCATTGCGCAAGTGATTATCCGTTGGCTGCTGGAGCGCAATATTGTCGTGCTGGCCAAGTCGGAGAAGCCCGAACTTATGGCGCAAAATCTGGACGTGTTTGATTTCGCGCTCGACGATGCCGACAAAGCGGCCATCGCCACGCTGGATTCAGGCGAAAGCCAGTTTGTAAACCACGCTTCGGTCGAAAGGGTGAAGTGGGCAAAAACAAGCGTATTCAACATTTAAAACAGGAGCTTTTTATGAAAAACAATATTGAAAACAAAGTCGTCGTTATCACCGGCGCATCGTCCGGCTTGGGCGAGGCCACCGCCCGCCATTTGGCGGCGTTGGGCGCCAAAGTAGTGCTGGGTGCGCGTCGTATCGAGCGGCTGGACAAGCTGGCGGCCGACATCAAAGCACAAGGCGGCGAAGCGTTGGCCGTGGCGATGGATGTGGCGCGGCGCGAAGATGTGGAGGCGCTGGCTCAGGCCGCGCTGGAGGCGTTCGGGCGCATCGACGTGCTCATCAATAACGCGGGCATCATGCCCGGCGCGCTGCTGTCCGCCCGCAAGGTGGATGAATGGGACAAGATGATCGACGTCAATATCAAAGGCGTGCTCTACGGCATCGCCGCCGTGCTGCCCGACATGCTGGCACGGCAAAGCGGGCACATCATTAATCTGTCATCGGTAGCGGGCTTGCGCGTATCGAGCGGCGGCGGCACGGTGTATAGCGCCACCAAATTCGCGGTCAAAGCCATCAGCGAAGGCTTGCGCGCGGAAATGGCGGAACACAACATCCGCGTCACCACGCTCTACCCCGGCGCGATTGAAAGCGAGCTGAAATTCAGCAGCAGCGACCCGGCCTCACGCGCGCGCACGGAAAAGTTCTACGCCGAAAACGAAATCGGCGCCGACAGCATCGCCCGCGCCATTGCCTATGCCATTGAGCAGCCCGATGACGTGGCCGTAAATGAAATCACCATCCGCCCGACACGACAGGCGTTTTGATGAAAAAACCGCCTGAAATCAATCAGGCGGCTTCAAGCTTGGCCGGGGGCGTTATGCGTGCCCCCGGTGCATGCTGCGATAGGCGGGCAAGCCGCGGTGCGCTCAATGGCAGCCTTTGCCGTCGCCGCACTGGTTACAACGCGCGCAGCCGCTGGCGGAGCCGCCGCGTTTGCGGCGGGCGTGCAGCCTGCGCAGCATGTAGCCCAGACACAGCGCCACGATGGCGCCGACGATGAGGTATTGCACGGTATCGCTCATGAGGTCAGCCTCAAGGTGATTTGATAAACCAGCAGCGCAAACACATAGGCGGCGGCGAACAGCCCGCCGGCAATCCAGAGCATTTGCCGGGTGGATTTGAGCTCGCGCTGGATGGTGGCCAGGGTGGCCATGCACATGGGGGCATAGATGTACCAGGCCAGAAAGGCAAACGCCGTGGCCAGACCCCATTGCTCGCTGACGATGGGGGTCAAGGCGGTCTGCACGGCCTCTTCCGAGCTGGCGCTGACGGCATACACGGTGCCGAGCGCAGCCACTACCACTTCGCGCGCGGCCATGCCGGGAATCATGGCGATGCACATTTGCCAAGTGAAGCCCAGCGGCGCAAACAGCGGCTGAATCAAATGCCCCAGTCGGCCGGCCAAGCTGTAGTCAATGGCCGCCTGTGTGGCGCCTTCGGGCGGGGCGGGAAAGCTCACCAGCGCCCACAGCAGCACGCTGAGCGCAAAGATGATGGTGCCGGCGCGTTTCAAAAAGGCCCACACGCGCTCCCACAGGCTGCGGGCGATGTGGCGGAAGTTGGGCATGCGGAAGGTGGGCAGCTCCATCAGCAGCGGAAAACGCTGCACCTGCCCCCGGCGGCGCGCCAACAGTTTGAGCGTCCAGGCGGTGAGCGCGGCGGAGGCCACTCCGGCCACGTACAGCCCAAACAGAGTCAGCCCTTGCAGATTGAAAAGCCCCCAAACCGTGCGATCGGGAATGATGGCGCCGATGATCAGCGCATAAATAGGCAGCCGCGCCGAGCAGGTGAGCATGGGCGCGATGGCGATGGTGACCAAGCGCTCGCGCGGGTCTTGAATGGTGCGCGCGGACATCACCGCCGGTACGGCGCAGGCAAAGCTGGAGAGCAAGGGAATGAAGGCGCGTCCGGACAGGCCGGTTCTGGCCATCAGGTTGTCCAGCAGGAAGGCCGCGCGCGGCAGGTAGCCCGAGTCTTCCAGCAGCAGGATGAAGGCGAACAACAGGGTGATTTGCGGCAAAAACACCAGCACGCTGCCCACCCCGGCAATCACGCCGTTGACCAGCAAATCCGCCAGCACCCCTTGCGGCAAGGCGGCGGCCACCTGCTCGCCCAGCGCGGCAAAACCGCCCTCGATGAGATCCATGACCGGCTCGGCCCAGGCGTACACAGCCTGAAACACCAGCAGCAGGGTGATCATCAGAATCAACATGCCCCATACCGGGTGCAGCAGCAGGCGATCCAGTCGGCGATGCCAGGCCGGTAGGCTCATGGGCTTGAGCACCACCTGCGCCAGCAGGCGCTCCACTTCTTCATACAGCGCCTGACTGTCCAGCGTCTCCAGCGCGCGCTCGGCGGCGGCGGCATCCAGCGGGGCGGCCGTGCGGCGCGGCAGTGCGGCAATCGCCTGGCGCACGCCCAGCACGCCTTGCGGGTTGACGGCTATGGTTTCCAGCACGGGCACGCCCAATAGCTCGCTGAGGCGTTTGGCATCAATCTCCAGCCCGCGCGAGCGCGCCACATCACTCAAATTCAGCGACACCACCATGGGCAGCCCCAATGTTTTGAGCTCCAGCACCATGCGCAAGGTCATGCGCAGGTTGGTGGCATCGGCCACGGCAATCAGCGCATCGGGGTGCTGACCCAGCTTGCCCAGCACCACATCGCGGGCCACGGCTTCATCGGGGCTGGTGGTGCGCAAGCTGTAGGTGCCCGGCAGGTCAATGATGCGCACCGAGGGGTCGTCCACAAACAGCCCCTCACGCCGATCCACCGTCACGCCGGGGTAATTGGCCACCTTGGCATTGGCGCCGGTCAGGCCGTTGAACAGCACGGTTTTGCCGCAATTGGGCGCGCCCAGCAATGCGTAGCGGCTCATGGGGTCGCCCTTTCGGCCAGACACAGAATCTTGGCCGCCTCCGACGCGCGCAGGGCAAACTGCGCCAGGTTCCCAAGACGCACGGCATAAGGCCCGCGCCCCAGCACCCCGGCCGATATCAGCGTGAGCGATTCGCCGCGCGAAAAGCCCAAATCCGCCAGACGGCGGGTGACCAGCGCATCCAGCTCGCCAAACGCCGCGTTGGGGGCAATCGACTCAATGCGAACCTGATCGCCTTGCGAAAAACAGGGTAAAGGCATGGGGGACATGGGCTGACCTGATGACAATGCATGAACTCAAAAGCAACGGGCAATTCTAAATGAAAACGATTTGCAAATACAGCAAAGAAAACACTTGCACATCAGCGACTTGAGTCTTGACAGCCCCCCTACCCTTGGCAATACAGCAGCTTTGCGCTGCAACTGGCCACATCCAATACTTGGATAGCGCCTGTACCTTTATATCGCTCCGCATTGCTACAAGCCTCCATGCAAAGCGTCCTGAAACCCATGAAGAATGCTTGAAAAACCTGCCTAATCCAAGTTGACTTGCCAACCGAATCTTCTTTAGTCAGACGATCCCTTTCACTCCCCTACCGCTTGTTCTTTGACGGCGGATAAAAATCCATTCCCAGCCTTGTGCCGTGCAGCATGGCCGGGGTGTAGCGGTAGAAATCCACTTTATTCCAGTCCAAATGGGTTTGGATTCCGTTGTCCCGTCCGCCGGTGAGCAGTTCCACCAAATTCGGGTTGAGCATCACGCTTTTGCCTAAAGCGATAAACTCCGCCCAGCCGGTTTGCCACGCCCGTGCGATGTCGTCGCCGGTATAAAGATTGCCCACGCCAATCAGCGGCAGCCGCCCGCCAATGCGCTCGTGAATCAGCTTCATGCGGTATTCGTCATTACCGCCACGCCGTACCTTTTTATAAAAATCCCACAGCGAAACGTGCAGATATTGCAAAGGTTTTTGGCACAAGGCATCTATCAGGGCGAGCGTGTCGTGCATGGTCAAGCCCTGCTCGCCCGGCTCTTCGGGGGAAAAGCGGTAGCCGATGATGAAATCGGGGCGTTGGTGGCGTTGGCGGACTTCGTCCATCGCGTCCACTATCGCCAGCGGAAAACGCAATTTATCGCCCCATTCATCGCTGCGGCGGTTGGTTTGGGCGGAGACGAATTGTTGAATCAGCCAGCCGTTTGCGCCGTGAATTTCCACACCGTCAAAACCGGCGCGCAAGGCCAATTCCGCCGCATAGGCAAAGCTTTGCACCATTTCCGCCACTTCGTCCGAAGTCATGGCACGAAAACGCCCAAACGGATCGCCGCTGGGCGCAAGCACATCACGCCCTTGCGAGCGCAAACCGGCGTGTGCCAGTTGCACCACCGCTTTTGCCCCTTGCGAATGGGCGATGTGCACATATTCACGCAAGGTCGGCAGATGCGCTTCGGAAAAAGCGTGCGGCGACGGAAAACCCACACCGCTGGGGTGAACGTTGGTAAAGGGTGCGACAAACAGCCCGAAGCCTTCAAAGCGGTCATGCCAAAAACGGCGGGCAGCGGGCGTGAGTTCGCCGTTGTCGCCCGAGTCGTAAATGGTCAAAGGGGCGACCACCAGGCGATTTTTTAAGACGACGCCGTTGTTGAGCGTGTAGGGCTGAAACAACGGTTCATATTGTTTTTTCATGTGTTTTTCCTTATGCCGAAAAATGCGGCACCACGTTTTCCAGTAAATCCTGCATGGTTTCTAGTGGCGGACGGCGGGTCGGCTTGAGATTGATGGCAATGTGCGCCACGCCTTGCGATTGCTGTTGCCGCCAAAAATCCACCAAGCTGTTCGCACCGCCGCGCAATAAAATATTGTGATACAGGCGTGCGGGGGCGTTCGGGTCTTCCAGCAGTTCCACCATATTGGCGTAACCGAACGGGTGCCACGTTTGCCCATCGCCCAGCTCCGCCACGGTGCGGATAATCTCGCCGACGCTGTTCGGGTCAATGCCGTGCCAAATCCACGCATCGGCTTGATTCGCCAGCCAATCCAATTCTTGTCTGGCACGCCCGATGGCCAACATCGGCAAGCCGTTTTCAGGCTTCGGCACCAAATCCAAATCGCCGCTGAAACGCCCGTAATGCTGGGTATCAAACTGCGGAAAGCGTTCCTGCGTCAGCTTGCGAATAATTTGCCAGGCTTCCCGAAAGCGTTCGGCACGGTTGTCAAAGTTTTGCGCAAACGCTGGATATTCACTCGGACGGTCGCCGCTGGACATGCCGAGCATAAAACGCCCACCGCTCAAGGCATCAATGGACGCCGCTTCTTTGGCGGTCAAAATCGGCTCACGCAACGGCGCGACAAAGCCCGCACTGCCCAAGGCAATCCGTTCGGTTTGGGCGGCCAGAAAACCGAGCGTAACCGCTGGGTCGTAAACCTGCCCCACATCGCCAAAACCGGGGTCGTAAAACGGCACATCACGCACCTACAACGCTGCCAAACCGCTGCCGTCCGCCATTTTTGCCAATCGGGAAAATTCCGTCATATCGGGAAACGGGCTGTCGGGATAACCCATAAAAGGCGCAATCAGCCCCAATGTCAGTTTGTTTTGCTGAAACGTGCGGGCAAAACCGGCGTGGTTTTGCAAGTGTTGGGGAAGGGTCAAATGCGACATGGCACACATCCTTTGGTTCCTGTTTGGATAGGATGCGCATGATGCGCCTTTCTTTGTAGAATGTGTTTCCCCAATCTGGCAACCAAAAGGCACAAGATTCGATGGAGGCGCGCAATCTGGACGACATCGCCACCTTGATGACGGTGGTGCAGCAAGGCTCTTTCAGTGCGGCCGCCAAAAATCTGGGGCTGACCCGTTCGGCGGTGGGCAAGCGCATCGCCCGGCTGGAAGAGCGGCTGCAAGTGCGCTTGCTCCAGCGCAATACCCGAAACCTGAGCCTGACCGAAGAAGGCCAGTTGTTTGCCGAGCGTTGTGCGGCGGCGTTGGAAGAGTTGGAATTTGCCGAGCAACTCTTGGCGCAGCGCCACGCCCAGCCGTCGGGGCGGCTCAAAATCAGCCTGCCGGTGGAATGGGGGCGGCTTTATTTCAAGCGCTTGTTGCCCGCCTATTTGGCGCGTTATCCGAAAGTGGAGTTGGACGTATCGCTCACCGACCGCTACGTGGATTTGATCGGCGAAAGCGTGGATTTGGCGGTGCGCATCGGCACACTACCCCACGACAGCAGCCTGTTGGCACGCCCTTTGGGGCAGCAAATCATGAGTTTGTGCGCGGCGCCCGATTATTTAAAGCACCACGGCACGCCGCAACATTTAAGCGATTTGGCGCAGCACAATTGCCTGCACTACCGCCGCGAAGGGCGGCCATTGGCCTGGCATTTTCAAGTGAACGGCAAAGCCGAATATTTCAACGGAAGAGGCTGCTTTCACGCCGACAGCGGCGAAATGCTGGCGCAAGCGGCATTGGCGGCCGTGGGCTTGGTGCAACTGCCGCATTATCTGGTGCAAAGCCATTTAGACAGCGGCAGCCTGATCGCCCTGCTGCCTGAAAACCAAAGCGCAGGCGTGCCGATACAAATCCTCTACCCCAGCCGTAAGCAGCTTTCGCCGAAGATCAGGAGTTTTGTGGATTTTGTGGCTGAAGAAGTGGTGGCAAGGGGCGGATTGAAAAAAACGGATGCCGCCTGAAAGCCCAGGTGAAACGGCTTTCAGACGACATCGTTTGGGGGATTTCGGCTACCTATCAGCCTTGTTGCTTGGCGGCTTCGATCAGCGTGTCGGCGGCAAGAATGCCTAAGGCGTTGGCGGCAAGGGGGCTGTCGCCAGTGAGTAATTGGCGGTCGCGGCACACCTCGCCGCTGATGCCTTGGTTCACCACGGTCATGCCCAGTTTTTCCAAGCGTTCGGCCACCAGCCACGGCAGGCGACCGGGCATGTAGCCGATGTCGATGTTCGCGCCTTCGTCAAGGGCGTCGGGGAATACCGCCAGTTTGTAGCCGGCGAAGGGGAAGCTGCCGTGTTCGGCGGCGGCGTTGAGCGCGGCGGGGCCGTGGCAGAGGGTGATGATGTAGCGGTTTTGCGCCACCGCCCAGTTGAGCAGGCGGGCAACGTCTTTGCTGTGCGGAATGGCGGTAAACGCGCCGTGACCGCCCGGAATCAGCACGGCAAGATAGGGCGAATCGGGCGCGATCGCCTGCTCGACGATGTCTGCCAGCTTGAGCGGTTTTTGCAGCTTGGGCAGGTAGGTTTGGAAAATGCCCTGCACGGCTTCGTCTTCCTGCGGCATCGCCCACATTTCAAATTTGGCGGCGTTGCCGGAAAGGGTGGCGACATCGATTTCAAAACCGGCTTCGTGGATATGCAGCATCGGTAGCAGGGTTTCGACGGGGTGGTTGCCGGTAGAGAAAAGTTTGCCGTTCTGCATTTGCAGGTAGCGTTCGTCGGTAGCAATCATCAGCACTTTGAATTTGCCGCCGGTGTAAGGCGCAGAAAATTTCACACCGTCGAAATCGGTTTTCGGCGCGGTGTATTGCGAAAGCGAGTATTCGGAAGGGAAAAAGGCGTTGTATTCGGCATGATCCGGTACGGGTTTGCGACTTAAGTCGTTCATGGAAGCTCCAGGATAAAGTTTGTTTAAATGTCTGCGGGCGTTTGGCTTGACGGATTGTTTAAGTCGAAATGGTTTTATTTCATATGCTTGGCGAAGAAATCCAGCACCATTTTCGGCTCGCGACCGAACCAGTTGTAGCCGTCGCGGAAGCGCTTGGTCGTGCCTTCGATCCAGTGGAGTTCTTTTTCTTTTGAGCCCAGCAGGTCGAAGGTTTTTTGGCCGTCTTCGGGGTTGCGCGTCCATTCGTCGTCGCGCGCCTGGAAGGAGAAGGTGGGCATTTTCACGGCATGCGCCCAGCGGGCACCAGCCATTTCTTCGGCGGTGAAGCCGCCCATTTTCATCAGTTCCAAATCCAGCAGCGGCTGATACTGCTGCACGCCGAGCAGGGCGGAAAACGCGTCGAACACCGCCTCCATTGAAGGCACGAGCGGGCTGACCATGCAGCGCACGTTTTCAAACAGTTCGGGGCGCTCTTTGATGGCGCGGTATTGCGAAATGCCGCCCAGGCACTGGCTGTACAGGCCGACGGTCATTTTGGAGAGTTCGGGGTGGGCATCGGCCCATTTTTTCACGCCCACGCAGTCGCGCCATTCCCAGTTGCCGACGCCGCAAAGGCCGCCGTTCGCCGCCGCGCTGTTGCCGTGGTTGCGAAAATCGTAGGTCAGCACGTTGTAGCCGGCATCGGTCAAATGCTTGTATTGAATGACGAAATCGATTTCCACCGCGTCAAAACCCGCCCACGGCATGCCGAAATGGCCGGGAAAGCCCGCGCGGCACATCGGCAGGGCGTGGTTGAAAATAATCAACTTGTCGCTTTTTTCTTTGGCGGGGATATACCACCTTCCAGCGGCGTGCCGTCGTCGGACAGAATCACCACGTCGTGATATTCCATGCCGTATTCGTCGGGCGTTTTGAAGATAAAGCTGCGCAGCGGGCGGACGATGTTCGCCAAGCCTTTCACTTTTTCGTAATCTTCGGGGGAGATGGATTTTTCCTGTTCCAGCGCGAGGGCGAGGCGTTCGGGAGAGATTCTTGCCATGTCGGTTTTCCTTGTGTTGAGGGTTAATGAGGTTCTTGCAACAATTGTTCGGTATGTTGCAAAATGGTTTCTGCATCCGCCTGCTGCCCCATGCGGCCGCGGACAAAATACAGATGCTTTTTAAAATTTCCGCCGTTTTGCTCGATGATGCGTTTGAAATCATCAATGTAGCGCGGCTCGAATTTGCTGTTCATGGTATTGAACAGAATCACGTTTTTGCCGGAAAAATCGTTGTTGCGCGCAAAAGCGTAAATCTGCGGCGCAGGGCTGTACAGCCATACGGGCGAACCGATATACACGGTATCGTAGCCGCTCAAATCGACTGTGCGGGGCGTGATGTCGGCATCGGTGCTGCGGGCGTCCCGCAATGCCTGAATCCAACCTGTCAAACCGATTTGATTGCGCGATGATTGCAGCGGAAGCACGTCTGCCCGCCGGATTTGGGCAATTTTTCGCGCCATCAGTTCGGTGTTGCCGGAGCGCGAAAAAAACACCACCAGAGTCTTGCCGTCGCCCGCTTCTGCGGGCGCGAAGCGTTCAATCCGTTTTTGATTTTGGCGGTATTGGTACGAATCGATGCCGACAATCGCAGCCACCGCCGCCAATACCGCCAACAGGCTCAAGCCTATCGCCCACAACAGCATTTTTTGCCACCCCATCATGCACGCAGCACGTCAAGCAAGCGTTGGGCGTGGTCGGCGGCTTTGGCCTGCACCGCCCCAGAGCCGTGCATCAACAGCCCAGCAGGCTTTTGATTCATATGGATATTCCTTGAAAAGTGCCTTTCAAAACCGAAAAGCTGATACAAAAAATGCCGCCAATCGGGCACGTCGGCATTGTAGCGCCGCGCTTTTGCATGGGGCTTGCCCGAAACAACGCATTTCTTGCCCAAAACAACAAAAATCTGGCAAAGCTAACGCAGGTAAAATTGGCAAAAACTATAATCCAGCCAACAAATACAAGCAGAAAACGATGATTGAAGCGCTCATCGCCCTTGCCCGAAATCTCGCTCCGCAAGAAGGCATCAATACCTGTCTCTTGCCTGATGTGGAAATCTACCGCTTTTCCAGCACCAATACCCCGCCTCTGTACAGCACTTTTTCCACCAGCCTGACACTGACCCTGCAAGGGCAGAAAGAAATCATCTGTGGCGCGCAAAGCCACCGCTACGGCGCAGGTGAGGCGGCGCTAATCGCGCTTGATATGCCGCTGAGCGCACGCATTACCCAGGCCACGCCCGCACGCCCCTATCTGTGCGTGCATATCGCACTGGATGCGGCGCAAATGAGCAAAACTGCTGCCGCAAGCCCACCACTTGTCCAGTCTGCCACACCGGCTGCCCTCGGTATTTTTACTGCGGATGAAGGCTTGCTCGACAGCATCCGCCGCCTTTTGCAGCTAGCTGCACATGCCGAGCTGTTGCCGCAGCTTTTGCCCCTGATTCACCAGGAAATTGCCGTGCGTCTGCTGCATCACCCGGCAAGCCGCGCTCTGCTGCAACCGCTGCTTACCGGTAGTCAACCCTCGCGCCGCATCGCCCAAGCGGTCACTTTGCTGAAACAAAACATGTATGAAAAAGTCGCCATCGACGCCCTGGCAACCGAACTGCACATGAGTCCTGCCGCTTTCCGGCAGCATTTCAAGCACATCACCGGGCTCAGCCCGCTGCAATACCAAAAGCAGCTGCGCCTGCAAGCTGCCCGGCAACTGCTGCACCAAGGACATACCGCCGCTGAAGCCGCCGCCCGTGTGGGCTACGAAAGCGCCAGCCAGTTCTCGCGCGAATACCGTCGCCACTTCGGCAGCCCACCCGCCACCGATGCCGGACAAGCCCAGCCGAAAAACTAAGCAGCGCAATTTGCACCATTGCAATCGGCCTGCCCCACCCCGCTATGTGCTGACTGCAATCGCGGCCAGTCTTGCCACATCAGAAAAATGCCGCGCCTTTGAGTTCGGATATTTCATCGCGCGTGCCGAAGCGGCCGCGCTCGTCGCAGGTCAAACTTGCCATCGCGCAGTTCGGGTCATGGGTGAAATACAGGCGCACATCGCGTGCCAAGAGGTCTTGCAGCAGCGCCTGTTTTTCGTCGATCAAAAGCTCTGCGTTGCGGTCATAGCCCATGGTGATGGGCACATGTACCCACGGCTTTCCGGGAATGAGGTCGGCGCAAAACAGCAGCCCGCCACGCGCCGCGCCGTCCGTTTCCGCGCCGAGAATTTCTGCCAGCATCAGTCCCGGCGTGTGGCCATCGCTGTAATGAAAACGCACATGCTCGCCCAGGGCTTGCGAATAGGCGCCTTCGACAATCTCCAGCCGAGCGCTTTTTTCAAGCAAGTCGGTCAGGCCGGGAATGAAACTGGCTCGATCGCGAGGGTGGGGATTCAATGCGCGCTGCCAGCAATTGCGGCTGACCAGAAACTGCGCATTCGGAAACAGCAGTTCCGGCGCTGCGCCTTCTACCCACGGAGCCAGCAAGCCGCCAGCGTGGTCGAAATGCAGATGCGAAAGCACCACCACATCAATGTCCTGATGGCTGAAGCCTGCCGCTTGCAGGGAATCGAGCAAGACATGCCGGCTTTCCTGCACACCGTAACGCTCGCGCATTTTCGGCTCGAAAAACGCGCCGATGCCGGTTTCAAACAGTACGGTTTTACCGTTCAAGCCATCGGCCAGTAGCGCTCGGCAGGCCAGCGGCACGCGGTTCAATTCATCCGCTGGCAGCCATTTTTGCCACATTTGCCGCGGGGCGTTGCCGAACATCGCGCCGCCATCGAGCTTTTGCGAATTGCCCAGAATCGACCAGAGTTTCATGGCTCGGCCACCTGCACCGGCACGCGATTGCGCCGTACTTCGCCCTTGCCGACCGGGTTGCGCGGGTCACTGCCTGCCCGCAACGCACCATTGCGCTTGTCGTATTCCACCGCCTGCATATTGCCCCAGGCATCGGAAGAACGCTGTCCCTGCACCTCGCCGGGAACGATGACGGTATGGCCTTTTTCGCGCAACTTGGCGACCGTATCTGCCGAGAGGGCATTTTTTTCCGTGCCAATGGCATCGGGTAGCCATTGGTGATGGAAACGCGGCAAGGCAGTCACTTGCTGGGCATCAAGACCAGCATCAAAGCCCAAGATGCCGAGCAGCACCATGGTGATGATGCGGCTACCGCCAGGCGTACCGAGCACCGCCACCTTGTCCGCAGACTCCATGAAGGTGGGGGTCATCGAGCTCAACATACGCTTACCAGGCGCAGGCGCATTGGCCGCATAGCCCATCACGCCGAAGGCATTGGGCGTGCCGGGCTTCAGCGCGAAATCATCCATTTCGTTATTCAGCAGCACCCCGGTGCCGGGCGGAATCAGCCCCGAGCCAAACAGCAGGTTGACCGTTTGCGTCCCCGCTACGCGGTTGCCTTCGGTGTCGATGATGGAAAAGTGCGTGGTTTCCGGGTGCTCATCAAACGGGGTCGGCTCGCCCGGCAAGAGCGCGCTCGGCGTAGCTTTGGCCGGATTGATGGTGCTGCGCAGGCCAGCGGCGTAATACGGTGAAAGCAGGGTTTTCTGCGGTACATGCACAAAATCCGGGTCGCCCAGATAAAAAGTGCGGTCGTGATAGGCGCGGCGCATCGCCTCGGCAATCAAATGAGTGCGCAATGCTGGCTCCATCGTGCGCAAATCCCAGGGGGCGAGCATTTGCAGCATCTGTGCCAAGGCAATGCCACCGGATGAGGGCAAAGGGGCGGTCACAATCTGCCAGCCGCGCCATTCGAAACGAATCGGCTCACGCTCTTTCACTTGGTAGCTGGCCAGCTCCTGCGCCGTCCAGCGGCCGCCCTCCTGCTTCACACCGGCCAGAATGCGGCGGGCAGTAACACCACGATAAAAGCCGTCAAAACCGTGTTCTGCCAAACGCTCCAGGGTTTTGGCCAAATCGTGCTGACGCAGCAATTGCCCCTCGGCCAGCGGCTGGCCATTGGGCGCAAATACCGCGCGGGTGCCGGGATAACGCTCCATCACCTCGCGGCGTTCGGCATAACCGCGCACCAGACGCTGATAAACCGGGAATCCCTGATGCGCTACGCGAATCGCCGGTTGCAGCGATTCTTTCAGCGGCAGGCGACCATATTTTTCCGCCATGTGCACCAGCGCCGCAGGCAGGCCGGGAATCCCCGCAGCCCACGGCCCATTGGTGGCACGGTCGCGGTCGAACTGGCCTTCCGCATCCAGATAGACTTCTGGCGTGGCGGCCGCAGGCGCACTTTCGCGCGCGTCGATGAACACCTCGCGTCCGGTTTTGGCTTCATGCAGCAGAAAGAAACCACCGCCGCCAATCCCGGAACTGATTGGCTCCACCACCGAAAGCGTGGCCGAAACCGCCACCGCCGCATCGAAAGCATTGCCGCCCCTGGCAAGAATCTCGAACCCGGCATCGGTGGCCAACTGATGCGCCGAGGCAATCGCCGCGCCTTGCGGCGGAGTTTGGGAAGGCTCGCGTGCCTGGGCCGCGCCCAGCAGCACAAACAAGGCAGCAGCGCACCACAGGCGCTGCCAGAAAACGGCGGATTTTTTCATGCGGCATTCTCCAGCCGATGCAGCTTGGCCAGCAGCTCGGCCTCGGTTTCGACATGCTCGGGATCGTGCTCGATGCACTCCACCGGGCAGACCATCATGCACTGCGGCTCATCAAAATGACCGACACATTCGGTACACAGAGCCGGGTCAATCAGATAGATGTCCTCGCCCTGGCTGATGGCCTTGTTCGGACAGGCCGGCTCGCAGACATCGCAGTTGATGCAGGTTTCAAGAATCTTCAGTGACATGGGAATCAAATGCGCCCGCCCCCACTTGCAGCGGCGGGTCGGGCGCATCATTCACCGCTTATTTGGCGGTGGAAACAAAGATGTAGTTGACGCCTGCCGGGCTGACGGCTTCGCCCACGCGGTCTTTGTCTTCGGCATTGCCAACAAAAACTACTTTCACGTCTTTCATGGTGTTTGGCTTGGTTTCCTTGAAGCTCTCCACCACAAGGTCAGCCAGTTTGCTGGCCGAGGAGTGCGGCGAGCCGAACATCAACATATTGCCGCCGACGATGCCGCGCGAGATGTCCATCTGCACGCGCTCAAGCAGGCGCTCGTATTCGCCATCGAAATCTTCGCTGCTGGCAGAAGGCAGGAAATAGGCATACGGCGCATTGGTCACGCCATCCATATTGGCTTCGGCAATCGAGGCCAGATAAGGCTGCCATTCCTGGCGGTCTTCACCGGCAGGCACGGCCACTTGTACCGGCGCAGCTTCTACCGGGGCAGCTTCTTCCTTTTTGCAGGCGGTGAGCGAAAGCGCAGCCAGGCAAGCGACGAGGAGCAGGCGTTGGGTGTTTTTCATGGTGTTTTCCATTTATTGCGGTTGAGCATGACGCTGCCTTGAATCGGCCTGCAGCGCGGCGGCCACTGCTGGCGGCACAAAGGCGGAGACATCGCCGCCCAAGCGGGATATCTCGCGCACCAGCGAAGATGAAATGAAACCGTACTTTTCAGCCGGTGTCAGAAACAGGGTTTCCACTTCAGGAATCAGATGACGGTTCATGCTGGCAAGCTGGAACTCGTACTCGAAATCGGATACCGCGCGCAGGCCGCGAATCAGCACCCCGGCGCCCAGCTCACGGACAAAATGCGCCAGCAGGGTATCAAAGCCGCGCACTTCCACATTCGGCACATCCACCAGCGCCTCGCGCGCCAGCGCCACACGACGCTCCAGCGTAAATGCCGGCCCCTTGCCAGCACTCTGCGCCACGCCCACGACCAATCGCTCGAACAGCGGCGCTGCGCGATGGACAAGGTCCACATGCCCGGAAGTAATCGGGTCGAAGGTGCCGGGATAGACGGCAATCCGCTGTGGGGAAGGCTTCATGGACAATTCATCCGCTATGCGAGAGGGGGAGTGTAGCGCGGCCTTCAAGCGCGGCGATAGAGCCGCCCGAGCACTTCGCGGGTCGCCACTTCGCGGTGCAACTGCCAGTCGGCGGGAAAAAGCGGCGCCGGTGCCTGCTGCGGCATTTCCACATACAGCAGCGCATCGGCATTCATCAGTGGCAGCAGCGCCGGCCAAACCCTGTCCCACAGGCTGTTTGCAAACGGCGGATCGACAAAAGCGATATCGAACTTTTGCCCTTGTTGCGCCAAGCGCGGCAACAGGGCAAGTGTGTCGCCCTGTATCACGCGCACGATTTCGCCGGCGCCTTCGAGCCGATCCACCTGCTGTTGCAGGTACTGTGCAAGCCGGGGCTGTTCCTCGGCCAGCAAGACCTGCGCCGCCCCGCGCGAAGCCGCCTCAAGCCCCAGCGCCCCAGTACCGGCAAAGGCATCCAGCACGGTGGCGCCGGGCAGATACGGCATCAACCAGTTGAACAGGGTTTCCCGCACCCGGTCGGCAGTTGGCCGCAGCCCCGGCGCATCGGCCACTTGCAGACGGCTGCCGCGCCAACGCCCGGCGATAATGCGCACGGCTCCTGCCCCCTTGGCCGAAGAAGAACGAGATTTGCTCATAAGAAAGTGATGCCCGGTGCTACCATGCGCGTATTTTCCGACAACCGACCGCACATGGTTAACTGGTTCTGGCGCAAAAAGCCCGCCGAAAGCGAAAAACCCGTCGAACAACCACCTGCTCCGCCCGCTACGGTCGAGCCGGCGATTGCCGATACCCCATTCATCCCGCCCACTCCCGCCCCGCAAGCGCCGGACGCACCGACAGAAACTACCCCTGCGTCAGTAACACCGACAGTGCCGGACAGCACCGACGACCCGGACTATGCGCACGCGGCACCAGCCGCACCGGCCGGAAAAATCGGCTGGCGTGAACGGCTCAAGGGCAGCAGCTTTGCCAAAAGCCTAGGCGGGCTGTTCTCGCGCAATCCCAAGCTCGATGAAGAACTACTGGAAGAAATCGAAACTGCGCTTCTGACTGCCGACGTGGGCATCAAGGCCACCAACACGCTGGTGGACGATCTACGCATCCGCATGAATCGGCGCGAATTTGCCGATGCCGCAGCGCTGCTTGCCGCGCTGCGCGAAGACTTGATTGCCATGCTGCGCCCGGTTGCCAAACCGCTGGAAATCGACCGCAATGCGCGGCCGTTTGTAATCGTCACCATCGGCGTCAATGGCGTGGGCAAGACCACCACCATCGGCAAACTGGCGCGCAGATTCAGTCACGAAGGCCATAGCATCATGCTGGCTGCCGGCGATACCTTCCGTGCCGCAGCGGTAGCGCAGTTGCAGGCTTGGGGTGAACGCAATGGCGTGCATGTCGTGGCGCAGGGGCAGGATGCCGATGCCGCCGCAGTGGCGTTCGATGCCTATTCTTCTGCCAAGGCACGCGGCGCCAGCGTCCTGATTGCCGATACCGCAGGCCGTCTACATACCCAGGGCGGGCTGATGGACGAGCTGGGCAAAATCGTGCGCGTGCTGGGCAAACATGGGGCGGGTATTCCGCACGAGGTGCTGATGGTGATTGATGGCACCACCGGCCAAAACGCGATTTCACAGCTGCGCGCTTTCAATGCCAAAGTGCCGGTTACCGGGCTGGTGGTTACCAAGCTCGATGGCACCGCCAAGGGCGGCGTGGTGTTTGCACTGGCGCGCGAGTTCGGCATCCCAATCCGCTATGCCGGCATTGGCGAACGCCCGGAAGACCTGCGCGTATTCGACCCGGAAGCCTTTGTTGACGCGCTGCTGCCGCAGTCTCTTGGCCAGTGAGTCAGGCTGCCACGGCTACCGCCACCGCCAAACCAAAGCGACAGCGTCTGCGCAAATCTCTCCTTGCGCTGGCGCTGCTGCTTCTGCTGCTGCCGGGCGCATTACTGATGCTGCGCCCGACGACAATCGCGGGCTTTGCCTTGAATCAGCTCGGGGCCGCCACCGGCCTTGAAATCCACGCCGGTTCCGCCCGCTACAGCCTGGGCACCCTGCCCTACCTCACCCTGGGCGATGTCAGTGCCCGCGTGCCGGGCAGTGCCACAGCGCTGTTTCAGGCGCGTCGAGCGCATCTGGTCGTGCCGTGGAAAACCCTGCGCAGCCAAGGTCGGCAACTGGCCATCGAGCGCATCGAGCTGGATGCGCCACAACTTGACCTCCTCGCCCTGCAAGCCTGGCAACAAAGCCGCCCGCCAAGCCAGACCCAAACTCGCCTGCCGACGCTGCTGCGTGGCCTTGGCATCCGCGATGGATCCATTCAGGGCGAAGGCTGGCGTCTGGAAAAGCTGTATCTGGATACGCCCCACTTCGCACCCGATGCCCCCCTACAAGCCGCTTTGCAAGGCCGCTATCTCTCCGGCAGCAGTATCTTGTCGTTCGACTTCAATCTGGCACTTGCCCAAGCCGCGCTGCCGACCGGGCTCGGTGCCTCCGGGCAATTCACCTTGGCCGATCAGGGCTGGCAACTGGCTGCGCGCACCCGGCTGCGCACATCGGCCAATTGGCAGCAGCAAACGCTAACGCTTGCGCGCACCCGGCTATCGGCAGCGCTGCATTATTTGCCGAATGACTCAGCCCCCGTTGCACTGGCTCTGGGCGCTTACGGCAGGCTGCGCTGGACACCCGGCGCACTCACCGCCGAGCCATTGGAAATGGCCATCCGCGGCCAAGAGCCGCTCCCCGATTTCAGCGCTCGTGGCCGTTTGGCACTGACGGAAAACCTGCATCTGGCCTTGCAGGGCGAATTGCCGGACTGGCCTTCGACATGGCCTGCCCTGCCCGCGCCGCTTGCTGCTTCCCATGCGCCATTGCCGTTTGCCCTCGACTATCAGGGCGATGCGGATTTTTCCGCCCCGCTGGACTTGCAAATCCGCCGCGATGAAACCCACATGGAGGCACGGCTGCGCATCCGGCAATTGCTCACCTGGCTGGAGGCCCACGAGCCCAACTCGCCCCTGCCGCCCTTGCAGGGCAAGCTCAGTACCCCGCGCGTGATACTGCCCGGCGCGGTGCTCGAAGGCGTTGAAATCGAAATCGAAGCGCCGGATCTTTCGCAATGACGCCAAACCGCTCCGAACATATTTGCCGGGTGTTTGCCGAACGCCTGATTGCTTGGTTCGACCAGCATGGTCGCCATGACCTACCGTGGACCATCCCGCGCACGCCGTATCGGGTCTGGCTTTCGGAAATCATGCTGCAACAGACGCAGGTGAGCACGGTTATCCCGTATTTTCAGCGCTTTGTCGCCGCACTGCCCGATCTGCCCAGCCTAGCGGCCGCAAGCACCGACCAGGTGCTCTCGCTTTGGTCCGGGCTTGGCTATTACAGCCGCGCCCGCAATCTGCACACCACCGCCCAGCGATGCGTCGCGCAGCATGGCGGCGAATTGCCACGCGACTTCGATGCTCTGCTGGCGCTACCCGGCATTGGCCGCAGCACCGCTGGCGCGATTCTGGCGCAGGCTTGGAATGCGCCCTATCCGATTCTCGACGGCAATGTGAAACGAGTATTGAGCCGTCTGCATGGCATCGAAGGCTGGCCGGGGCTACCCACGGTTGAAAAACAACTCTGGCAACTGGCATGGGATTCGTTGCCCGCGCAACCTGCACGCATGGCCGATTACACCCAGGCACAAATGGATCTGGGCGCCACCCTGTGCAGCCGCAGCCGCCCGCATTGCCTGCACTGTCCGTTTGCCGACCTCTGCATCGCAAAAAATACCGGCCGCAGTGCCGAGCTGCCCGTCGCACGCCCCAAAAAAGCCCTGCCCACCCGGAAAACACAGATGCTTTGGTTGCGCGATGCCGCAGGACGCACCCTGCTGCTGCGTCGCCCAGCCACCGGCGTCTGGCCATCACTCTGGTCATTGCCCGAAGCCGACAACAGCGATGCACTTGCCGATATCGCCCGGCAATATGCGCAACTGCCCGATACCAGCAGCGCCATCGCACTGCCCGGCATCCAGCATGTATTCACCCATTTTCGGCTGGAAATCCAACCATTCCTGCTGCAAGCTCGCGCCGCCCTTCCGACAGTCGGCGACAATGACACCCTACGCTGGGCAAGCCGCGAACAACTGGCCGCGCTTGGCATCCCCGCCCCGGTACGCAAATTGATAGAACAGGAACCCACAACATGAGTCGAACCGTTTTCTGCCAGCGCGAGCAACGCGAAACCGAAGGTCTGGATTTCATCCCCTGGCCGGGCGAAATGGGCAAGCGGGTCTTTGCCCATATCGGCAAAAGCGCATGGGCCGCATGGCTTGCACACCAAACCATGCTCATCAACGAAAACCGTCTCTCACCGATGAATCCCGAACATCGCGCATTTCTGGAAAAAGAAATGGAGAAGTTCCTGTTTGGCGACGGCGCGGAAAAGCCGGCCGGCTACACCCCGGAAGCCTGATACTCAAACCGTGTTCTTTTGCGCTGCACGCAGCGCCTTCATATCCACCGGCCTGATCCGGGTGATGCGACAGCGCATCCCCGGATAACTCCGACTACCGACCGCATCAAGGCCGACATTGATCTGCCCGATATGCGAAGTGACCAGCAGCATGGCCGTAGCTCGATCCTGCGACAAACACGGCGGTGCCACCTGCAACAACCAGCCACGGCTTGCCCCCTGCGTCAGCAGCAGATGCTCATCGTCAATGATTTCAAAGCCCGTCCCCGCGCCGCGATACGGCATGCTGGAAACCGGCGCACCGGCATGCGCCTGATACAAATCCAAGCGCTCGGCCTCGCTCAACCGTGGCGCACCCGACGCACAAGCGAGCAACCCCAGCAGGCTCACCCCCATCAACAACAGCCGCATGACATGTCTCCAAGCCCAGAAATGCCCACATCTTGCCCCTGCCATCGCTGATTCCCAAGCCCTCGGCAAACCGCAATCAGAAAAAATTCACCTCTCCTGCACAAAAACTATTGCTATCGGCAAAATGTGTGCGTAGAATGCGCGGCTCGCACAGGCCGGGTAGCTCAGTTGGTAGAGCAGGGGATTGAAAATCCCCGTGTCGGGGGTTCGATTCCCTCCCCGGCCACCATCATTCAAAATGACGTGCAGAAAAAAACCCGCAATCGCGGGTTTTTTTGTGGTCGTTTCATACGCTGCGTAGATAGCGTTTTTTGCGCTTGCCAAACGGTGGCTGGCCGCGCCAGTAGCGAATCAGCAGCCAAGCGGTCAGCATGCCGCCTAGGTGGGCGAAATGGGCGATGCCGGGCATGGTGCCGGTGAATCCAGCAAACAAGGCAAAGCCGCCAATCAGAAATACGGCCACCTTGGCGGGGATGAAGAACGGAATCGGGAAAATCATGATTTTCTGTTTCGGAAAAATCATGCCAAAGCCCAGTACCAGCCCCAACACGCCGCCAGAGGCGCCAAGCGTGGGATAAGCGCGCTCCCCCGTGGACATCATCCACCAGCCAACCGCCAACTGACACAAGCCTGCCCCAATGATGCACAACAGATAAAACCAGGTGAAGCGCTTGCTGCCCCAAACCTGCTCCAGTGGCGCGCCAAACATGAACAGCGCCAGCATATTGAAAAACAGGTGAAAAAAGCTGCCATGCAAAAAGCCGTAGCTCAACAACTGCCAGGGCATGAATGACCAGCGGCCCGATTCGCTGCCCAGTGGCCAGAGCATGAATGAGGCCATGCGCACATCGCCCAGCAAATACTGCAAGGCAAATACTACGAGCGTTGTGATGAGCAAGGTTTTGGTCGCGGGGGGAAGGCGATTGATCATGGTGATTCCTGAAAGCGCGACTATGATAACGGCATGTCGCTTTCAGAAATGTTTCCATTGCCGCGCACGCGCTTTGAGCCGTCCACCATTGCCGATGCCCTAGCGGGCGTTGGCGCCTGTCTCATCGAGGGCTTTCCCGCCCCACCGCTGGACGCACAATTACGCGCAGACTTGTCAGGGCTTGCCAAAAACGGCCTACTGAAGCCTGCGGCAATCGGTCGTGCTGGCAATCATCAAGAGCGCCGCGACCTGCGTGGCGACAGCACGCTATGGCTGGATGACCCGCGTTGCGGCGAAGCTGCCCGGCAATATCTGGAGCAACTGGATGCGCTGCGCCAGTCACTCAATCAATTGTTGTTTCTGGGACTGAAAGAAGCCGAGGCGCATTACGCACTGTATCCGCCCGGCGCACGTTATACCCGGCATCGCGACCGCTTCCGTGACAGTGATGCGCGGGTGGTAACGGTGGTGAGCTATCTCAATCCCGACTGGCAAAACGATGACGGCGGGCAGCTACGCCTTTACCAGAGCGCAGGCCATGTCGATACCCTGCCCCATGCTGCCACTACACTATGTTTTTTGAGCGAACTCGAACACGAGGTACTGCCGGCGCGGCGCGAGCGGCTCAGCATCGCCGCTTGGCTACGGCGCTGATTTGCAAAAATCAGGCACAGCCAAGCCCCGCAAAACTGCGGGGCTTGTTTTTGTGCCTAGAGAGACGCCCGTAAGCCGAGCGTACGCCTCAAGCCAATCAGGCGGCCTTCAGCGCCTTGATGCGGGCGTTCAGGCGGCTCTTGTGACGGGCAGCCTTGTTCTTGTGAATCAAGCCACGCGAAGCAAAGCGGTCGAGCAACGGCTGGGCTGCGGCAAATGCGGCAGCGGCGCCTTCGGCATCGCCTGCTTGCAGGGCTTTGAGTACCTTCTTGACCGAGGTACGGAGCATGGAGCGCTGGCTGTTATTGCGCGCATTGCGCACAATGGTCTGCTTGGCGCGCTTCTTGGCGGACTTGATATTGGCCACAATGAAACCTTTAAGAGGAAACGAAGAAAGAATGAGGTCGCAAAACGCGAGACAGAAAATTATGTCCCAATCAATCACTTGCGTCAAGCAAGAAGGTGCACGCCCATGACGCGCCCCGTCGATGCCCCAACAAACCAGAAAGATCGCCAAGCTGCGGCTGAAATCGCATCCGCTGCGCCAACATCGCCGCCCAGCGACAGGGGCGGCGGCATGTTGCGCTCCACCGCCGTCTTTACCGCGATGACGTTTCTTTCGCGCATCGCCGGATATTTGCGCGACTGGCTGCAAGCCAGCCTGTTCGGCGCCGGTCCTGCGGTCAGTGCTTTCGTGGTCGCCTATCGCATCCCCAATTATCTGCGGCGGATTTTTGCCGAAGGCTCGTTTTCCTCGGCCTTCGTGCCGGTACTGACCGAGTTGCGCGAAAAAGGCGACAAGGCCGCCGTCCAGGACTTCATGAACCATATCGCCGGTGCATTGCTGGCTGCGGTGCTTGTAGTCAGTGGCATCGGCATGCTGGCCGCCCCGTGGATCGCCAAGGGTTTTTTGCTGTTTGCCCCGGAAGGCACTGAAACCGTGCCCTTGGCGGCTGAAATGCTGCGCATCACCTTTCCGTATCTCACATTCATTTCGATGACGGCATTGGCTGGCGCCGCACTCAACAGCTTCCGGCAATTCGGTCTGCCGGCGTTTGCGCCAATCCTGCACAATCTGGCGCTGATTGCCTCGATGTTGCTGCTGTCCAAACATCTGGAAGTACCCGAGATGGCACTGGCCTGGGGTGTGCTTGCCGCAGGTATCCTGCAAATGCTGCTGCTTTGGCCTGCGCTTGGTCGCTTGGGTATCCGGCCACGCTTTGCCTTCGACTTCCGCCACGAAGGCGTGCGCCGGGTCTTCCGGCTGATGTTGCCGACGATTTTTTCCTCGTCCGTGGCGCAGGTGAATGTGCTGGTCGGCACCTTGTTTGCATCGCTTCTGGTGCCTGCCGCGCAATCTTGGCTGTACTACTCCGATCGCCTGACCGAATTGCCGCTGGGCTTGTTTGGCGTAGCCATTGGCACGGTGATTTTGCCAACGCTCTCGCGCCATCACGCACGCGCCGATGAGGCCGGTTATTCGCAGGCGCTGGACTGGGGGCTGCGCACCGTACTGCTGCTTGGCATTCCGGCCGCCGTGGGATTGATTCTGCTGGCCACGCCGCTGACCATCTCGCTGTTCCGCTATGGCGCGTTCACCGCCGAAGACAGCCGCATGGTCGGCTATGCGTTATCGGTGATGTGCGTGGGCATCCCGGCCTTCATGTTGAGCAAGGTGCTGCTGTCGGCATTCTATTCGCGCAAGGACACCAAAACGCCGATGCGCGCGGCGATTTGGACGGTGATTTGTAACGTACTGCTGATTGTCGGCTTGGTCACGCCGCTGTGGAAAATCGGCTCGTCGATTGCCCATGTGGGCATCGCCGCGGCCACCGCGATTGCCGGGATTTTCAACGCCGTGCTGCTGCTGCACTGGCTGCGCCGTGACGGCATCTATCAGACGCAACCAGGTTGGATACGCTGGCTTGGCAATTTGCTGCTGGCCGCACTGGCCATGGGGTTGGTGGTCTGGGGGCTGCGCGAATGGGTCGGGGATTTCATCCCGCTGCCTGCGATCAAACGCTGGGGCTGGCTGCTGCTGATGGTCGCCAGTGGCGCGCTCACCTATGCTGCGGTGCTGCTGGCACTTGGCGTGCGCCCGCGCGATTTGCGCCGATAGTGCCTTTATACTGCGCGGCTGATGAATTTTCTGTTCCGTGATGCTGAAGGCGAGGCGCTTTGCCCGCAAGGCAGCGTGGTCTGCATCGGTGCGTTCGATGGCCTGCACCTAGGTCATCAAGCATTGCTGCACCACGCCCACACGCATGCGCGGCAGTTGCAGCTGCCGGTGGTCGCACTGTCCTTCGAGCCGTTGCCGCGTGAGTTCTTTGCCCGGGACACCCCACCCGGCAGATTGATGCTGGCACGCGACAAGCTGCAAGGCTTTGCCCGCGCCGGCATGGATGGCGTAGGGCTGCTGCGTTTTGATGCCCGCATGGCCGCGATGCCGGCCGAAACCTTTGTGGCGCAGGTATTGCAACGGCGGCTTGGCGCACGCGCAGTCTGGGTGGGGCCGGAATTTCATTTTGGCCATCAACGCCGTGGCGACCTAGCGCTATTGCAGGCCGAAGGCGAAAAACACCACTTCACCGCCCATGCCATCGCCCCGGTGATGTATCAGGGCGAGCGCATTTCCAGCTCGCGTATTCGCGCCGTGCTGGCCGATGGCGACTTCGCCTTGGCCGCTGCCTGTCTCGGACAGAGCTACCGCATCAGCGGGCGTGTAGTGCATGGCCGTAAGCTGGGACGCAAACTTGGCTTTCCCACCGCCAACCTGCGCTTTACCCGCCATCCGCCGATGCAGGGGATTTATGCCGTCCGAGTTCATGGTGTGGCTGCCACGCCATATGCCGCCGTGGCGAGCTTTGGCACCCGTCCGACGGTAGCCGGCGATGCCCCGTTGCTGGAAGTGCATCTGTTCGATTTTTCCGGCGACTTGTACGGCCAACTGCTGGAAGTGGAGTTCATCGCCAAGCTGCGCGATGAAGAAAAATTTGCAAGTCTGGATGCCCTGGCCGCACAAATGCGGCAGGATGCCCTACTTGCCCGTTCATTACTGGCTGCCCGGCGCAGCCCCGATGCTGTCGAGAACCCTCATGAGTGAAACCGAAGGCCACCGCTACAAAACCACCATCCTGCTGCCTGCCACGGATTTCCCGATGCGTGGCGACCTGCCCAAGCGCGAGCCGGCAACGCTCGAAGCCTGGCAAAGCGGCGACCTCTACGGCCAGATTCGCGTTGCCGCCAAGGGGCGGCCCGTGTTCATGCTGCATGACGGCCCGCCCTATGCCAATGGCCAGATTCATCTGGGGCATGCGGTCAACAAGGTGCTGAAAGACATCATTGTGCGCAGCAAGACGCTGGCCGGTTTCGATGCCCCGTACATCCCCGGCTGGGACTGTCATGGCCTGCCGATTGAAATCGCCGTGGAAAAGAAATTCGGCAAGGTCGGCGACAAGCTCGATGCGGCAACTTTCCGCCAGCATTGCCGCGATTACGCCAAGAGCCAAATCGAGCTGCAAAAGGCTGACTTCAAACGTCTGGGCGTACTTGGCGACTGGGACAACCCCTACCGCACGCTGGACTTCAAATACGAGGCCGATGAAGTCCGCGCGCTGGCGCGAATCGTGGAAAACGGTCATCTGGCGCGCGGCGTCAAGCCAGTGCACTGGTGTTTTGACTGCGGCTCGGCTCTGGCTGAAGCCGAAATTGAATATGCCGACAAAACCTCACCGGCCGTGGACGTAGCCTACCCGGCACGCGATGCCGCCGATATTGCCGCGCGTTTTGGCGCAGAGCTGCCCGAAGGCGTGGAAATCGCCCTGCCCATCTGGACCACCACCCCGTGGACGCTGCCGGCGTCATTGGCAGTATCGCTGGGGCCGCAAATCGAATATCAACTGGTGGAAGGCCCGGCGCATGGCGGCAAACGTCGCTGGCTGGTGCTGGCCGCACGGCTTGCCGAAAGCGCACTGGCACGCTATGGCGTGGCGCATGTGCAGGCACACGGCACGCCCATCAACGGCGAGGCACTGAAAGGCGCACTGTTTGCGCATCCGTTCTATGCCGAGCGCGACATTCCGGTTCTGACCGGCGAGCATGTCAGCGATGAGGACGGCACCGGCGCGGTGCATACCGCCCCCGGTCATGGTCAGGAAGACTTTGTCGCCGTGCAGGGCAGCGGGCTTCTGGAACGCTATAGCCTCGGGCAGTTGAACCCGGTGGACGGGCGTGGTGTTTACCTGCCATCCACCCCGGCGATGGGCGAAACCGCACTTGCCGGTATGCATATCTGGAAGGCCAATGCCGCGATTGTCGATGGTCTGAAACAAAGCGGCGCACTGCTGGCGCATCAGGACATCCGCCACAGCTATCCACATTGCTGGCGGCATAAAACCCCGATTGCCTTCCGCGCCACACCACAATGGTTCATCTCGATGGATCAGGCCGGGCTGCGCCGCGACGCGCTGGCTGCCATCCCTGGAGTGAAGTGGTATCCCGGCTGGGGTGAAGCCCGCATCCACGGCATGGTGGAAGGCCGTCCGGACTGGACCATCTCGCGCCAGCGCACCTGGGGCGTGCCGATTGCACTGTTCGTACACAAGGAAACCGGCGAGCCACATCCAGATACCGTCGCGCTGATGGAGCAAGTCGCCCAGCGCATCGAACAAGGCGGCGTGGATGCTTGGTATGCGCTGGATGCAGCCGAACTTTTGGGCGATGAAGCAGCGCAATACGACAAGGTGCAGGACATTCTCGATGTCTGGTTTGATTCTGGCGTCACCCATCAGGCAGTGCTGAAGGCGCGTGGCTATGACTTGCCCGCCGACCTGTATCTGGAAGGCTCCGACCAGCATCGCGGCTGGTTCCAGTCCTCGCTGCTGTCGGCCATCGCTATCGACAAGGCCGCACCTTATCGTGAATGTCTGACCCACGGCTTCGTGGTCGATGCCCAGGGACGCAAGTTTTCCAAGTCGCTTGGCAACGGCATCGAGCCGCAGGAAATCATCAAGCAATACGGCGCGGACATTCTGCGTCTTTGGGTGGCCTCGGCAGATTATTCGCAGGAAATGTCGCTGTCGCAGGAGATCCTAAAGCGCAATGCCGATGCCTACCGCCGCATCCGCAATACCGCGCGTTTCTTGCTTGGCAATCTGCATGGCTTTGACCCGGCGCAGCATTTGCAAGCGCCCGAGGGCATGGTCGCGCTGGATCGCTGGATTGTGCATCGCGCCGCCCTGCTGCAAGCGCAAATCACCGCTGCCTATGCGCGTTACGACTTTGCCGAAGTGGTGCAGTTGCTTGCCAATTTCAGCAGCGTGGAGCTTGGCTCGCTGTATCTGGACGTTACCAAGGATCGCCTTTACACCCTTCAGGAGAACGCCCCGGCACGGCGCAGCGCGCAAAGCGCGATGTATCACATCGCCGAAAGCTATGCGCGCTGGATTGCCCCGATTCTGGCATTTACCGCCGATGAAATCTGGCGCCACCTGCCAGGTACACGCGCCGACAACGTGATGCTCGCCACTTGGTACGACGGCCTGCAAAAGCTGCCCGAAAATGCCGCACTTTCTGCCGAACAATTCGACACCCTGCTGGCACTGCGCGATGAAGTGGCCAAGGTGCTGGAGCCGATGCGAGCCGCTGGCGAAATCGGCGCGGCGCTGGATGCGGAAATCACCCTGAAAGTGGATGCCGCCACCCACGCCTGGCTTGCTCCGCTGGCCGAAGAGCTACGCTTCTTCTTCATCAGTGGCGATGTCCGCGTTGAAAGCGGCGAGGCCATTGAGGCGCATGTCAGCGCCAAGGGCAAATGCGTGCGCTGCTGGCATCACCGCGCCGATGTGGGTCAACATGCCGAGCACCCGACGCTATGCGGACGCTGCATCGACAATATCGAGGGCGCGGGCGAAACCCGTCGCTGGTTCTGAAATGAAAACCCCGCAAAAAAACGCCCTGCCCTGGCTTGGTGTGTCGGCATTGGTACTGCTGCTTGACCAATGGAGCAAAGCCTGGGTGCTGCGCGCGCTGCCCGAATACACCGATATCGTGGTGATTGACGGCTTTTGGAACTGGTACCGCACCTACAACACCGGCGCTGCCTTCAGTTTTCTGGCCAATGCCGGCGGCTGGCAGCAATGGTTCTTCACCGGCCTGGCACTGGCCATCAGCGCCCTGCTGGGCTACTGGCTGTACCGCAGCCCGCGCTCGGACTGGAAAACCGCCTTGCCCTACGCACTCATCATCGGCGGGGCGCTTGGCAATGTCATCGACCGCCTGCAACACGGCCACGTCATCGACTTCATCAAATGGTATGTCGGCGACTATGTCTGGCCGGCCTTCAACATTGCCGATTCGGCGATTGTTGGCGGCGCCGTCGGCCTGCTGCTGTTGAGCGTGCTGGGACACAAGCCCGAGAAAACCCATGAGCAATGAAATCCTGCTGGCCAATCCGCGCGGCTTCTGCGCCGGCGTGGATCGCGCCATTGAAATCGTCAAGCGCGCTATCGAAACACTCGGCGCCCCCATCTATGTCCGGCACGAAGTGGTGCACAACAAGTTTGTGGTCGATGACCTGCGTCAGCGCGGCGCGGTATTCGTCGAAGAGCTGGACGAAGTGCCCGATGGCGCGACCGTGATTTTTTCCGCCCACGGTGTTTCCAAGGCCGTTTGGCAGGAAGCCGAACGCCGTGGCCTGAAAATCTTTGATGCCACCTGCCCGCTGGTAACCAAGGTGCATTTGGAGGTCGCCCGCCACTGCCGCAATGGGCGCGACATGATTCTGATCGGCCACGGCGGCCACCCGGAAGTGGAAGGCACCATGGGGCAATGGCAGCGCGAAAGCGCCAATGGCCGGATGTATCTGGTGGAAGACATCGAAGATGCCCAAACCCTGCAAGTCGGCCAGCCGGAAAACCTTGCCTATACCACCCAGACCACCCTCTCGGTGGACGATACCCGCGACATCATCGCCACCCTGCGCAGGCGCTTTCCATCCATCCAGGGGCCGAAAAACGATGACATCTGCTACGCCACCCAGAACCGTCAGGATGCCGTGCGCGAGCTGGCTCGCCGCTGCGACCTGATTCTGGTGGTCGGCTCGCCCAACAGCTCCAACTCCAACCGCCTGCGCGAGCTGGCCGAGCGCGAAGGCGTCAGCGCCTACCTTATCGACGGCGCCCATGAAATCGACCCGAACTGGTTGACCGGCAAACAGCAAATCGGCGTAAGCGCCGGTGCTTCCGCCCCGGATGTATTGGTACAAGGCGTGCTGGCGCGGCTGGAAACCCTAGGCGCCGGCAAACACGTACGCGAACTGGACGGCGAGCCGGAAAACATGGTGTTTGCCCTGCCCAAAGAGCTGCGCCTGAAACTGGTGGACTGAAAAAACCTCTCGACCAATTGCAAGACCGGCACGGCAGCTCCTATAATGCCGCCCCACGCCGAAGTAGCTCAGTCGGTAGAGCAACTGATTCGTAATCAGTAGGTCGGAGGTTCGATTCCTCTCTTCGGCACCAAATTCAAACTGCAAAGCATCCAAGCAAGGCCGAAATCCTCAAAACACAAGGGTTTTGGCCTTTTTGTTTGCCGCTTTAGCGCACATCCCGCCCCTCGCAGGGCAAGTATCGGCAGGCACAGGCCGTGCCATGCTTTTCAAAAATCCACCCGAGCAATCGCATGTCGCTGCAATTCCGATACGAAACCCCGGCCGATATTCCCGCCATCGAGGCGCTCATGATGGCGGCCTTTGCCAATCTGCCGCATAGCCGTCAGACCGAGCCATTCATCGTGCGCGCCTTACGCGCCGCTGGCGAACTCACGCGCTCGATCGTGGCCGAACAGCACGGGCAACTCGTCGGCCATCTCGCCCTGTCCGCCATCACCATCACCCCCGATTGTGGGCAAGCCATCCACGGCTGGTATGGCTTGGGGCCGATTTGCGTTTTGCCGTCGCAGCAAGGGCAAGGCATCGGCGCACACCTAGTGATGCAGGCGCTGTCCGAACTTAAAGCCATGCAGGCCGCAGGTTGCGTCCTGCTTGGAGAACCTGCGTATTACGCGCGCTTTGGTTTTCGGGCGCATGCCGGGTTGCAACTGACAGGCGCACCCCCGGGCTATTTCATGGCATTGGCAATCAGTGCGCCGGTCCCCCAAGGTATCGCACGCTATAGCGATGCCTTCAATGCAAGCGCCTGAAACAACAAAGCCCGGCGATACCGGGCTTCGTGATTGCGTTTGCCGTCTGCTTACTGACCGCCGAGCGACTGTTTCAGCGTTGCCAGCAATGCGCTGGCGCCTGCCCCGGTTTCCGGCACACCCCGCGGGTCAATGGTGGAGACATAGACCGTCTCGCCGGTCTGCACCGCGCGCACCAAGAAATTGCTGCCCTGATAGCTGACATCGTAGCTACCAAGAAGCTGCGCGCTGCTTGCCACTTGCAGACCATCAACCGTGCCCAGCAACTGGCCGATGCGGGCGAAAACTTCATCACGATTGCCGACAACGACAAAACCTGCGCTCACCGTTGTGCCCGGACGTGCGGTCTGCGATGCCATCACGCTCTGCCCCGGCAGCGCCATCGCGCCACTGGTATCAGGATGGCTGAACTCCGGCGGCAGCTCCAGCGGGCGCGCTTCGCCACTCAACTTGTAGCTCTCATTGTCCTTGCGAAACCAGCCGCAGCCGGTGGTGAGCGCCACGGTGGCGGCCAGGCTGGCGATGAGGGCGATGCGGCCGGGGGAAACATGGGACATGGGATTCTCCGTAAAGATGGGGACGGTCGGGTCGTTAGCGACCCTGATTTTCGATGGACAGGATAGCCGCAACTGTCGTTTGCAGCCATGCCCGATGTTGTTCGGACAGCGGCAACAGCGGAAGGCGCAGCGCTTCGCCAATACCCGATTGTTGCAATAACGCCTTTACTGGCACCGGGTTGGGCTCGCAACCGAGAAATTCAAAAACCGGCTGCAAGCGGGCATCCAACGCTTGTGCTGCGGCTTTTTCGGCATTGCGCGCCAGCATACACAGCCTATGCATACTGCGCGGCAATACATTGCTGGCAACCGAAATCACCCCGTCAGCCCCGGCAAGCATGGCGCTGCACGCAGTTGGGTCATCGCCGGAAAGCACCGCAAAGCCCGGTTTCTTCAGAGCCAGCAATGCAGCCATCCGCGCGGGTGCTGCCAGCGCCTCCTTGATGCCGATGATGCCCGGATGCTCGACCAGTTGCGCGACGGTCTCCGGCTGCATATCGCAGCCGGTACGGCTCGGCACGTTGTACAAAACTACCGGCAGGTCGCCCGCATCGGCCACCGCCCGGTAATGCGCCAGCAATCCGGCCTGAGTCGGACGCACATAAGGCGGGGTAACCACCAGCGCCGCATCCGCACCACAGCGGGCGGCAATGCGGGTTAGTTCAATGGTTTTTGCGGTATTGGCAAGCCCGGTTCCAGCCAGTACCGGCACGCGCCCGGCCACTTGTTGCACGACTGCACGCAACAGGGTTTGGTATTCGTCATCAGAAAGCGCGGCGGCCTCGCCGGTGGAGCCCGCCACCACCAGCGCTTGGGTGCCGCCATCGAGCTGCGCCTGCAACAGCCGCTGCCAGGCGGGCATATCCAGCGCGCCATCTGCGGAAAAAGGGGTAATCAGTGCGGTAATGCTGCCCTGAAGAGTGTGCGCAAGTTCAGTCAAGATGCGAAATCCGTGAATATCAAGGCCGTGTTTGCCCGGCGCGGGCATGTTACTTGCGGGCAGAAAGGCCGGGCAAGTATCCTGATTGAAAGTGCCAGCCTCCCGCTGGCCTGTGTTCAGGCCGACCGGCCTTGGAAGCTGTCTTGAACAATCAATCTCCCCGCCCCGCCGGCAACGAAAACCATCTTTTCATCAGTGCCTACAGCACCCACCCGAAGTCGCCGCTGCTGGCGGTAACCCGGCGCATTGCCGATAGCGGCTGCAATCTGGTGGATGCCCGTCTGGTTACGGTCGGACGCGATGTTTCCGTCACCGCGCTGGCCGCCGGTTCTTGGGATGCGGTGGCCAAGCTGGAAACCGCGCTGGAGCGCTTGGCGCGCGACGAATCGCTGCGCCTTCTGCATTACCGCACCGCCCCCAAGCCGTTGCAGTCCAACCTGATTCCGTATGTGGTCGAGGCGGTGGCCGCCGACAAGCCCGGCATCCTCTATCAGCTGGCCGAGTTCTTTCATCAGCAGGGCATCACCGTGGAAACCCTGCACAGCTCGCGCTACAAGGCGATGCAGACCGGCGCAGAGATGTTTACCGCACAAGTCACCATCGGCGTACCTGCGGAAATGCACATCGCCACCTTGCGCGATGATTTTCTGGATTTCTGCGACCATCTGAATCTGGACGCAATCCTCGACCCGATGAAGTTTTGAGATGACCGACAAACCCGAAAAAATCTCCGCCACCACGCTGAAGCTGCCACTGGCGCTTGGCAGCGGCGAAACCCTCACGCTGGGCGAATGCGCCGGCAAATGGCTGGTGCTGTACTTCTATCCCAAAGACAACACCCCCGGCTGTACCACCGAAGGGCTGGACTTCAACGCCCTGCTGCCGGAGTTTGAAAAACTCAATGCGCGCATCCTCGGCGTATCGAAGGATTCGGTGCGCAGCCATGCCGGCTTCACCCGCAAGCACGGTTTTGCGTTTGATCTCATCAGCGATGCGGATGAAGCCCTTTGCCGCGCCTTCGGGGTGATTCAAATGAAAAAGCTCTATGGCCGTGAATATGAAGGCATCGTCCGCAGCACTTTTTTGATTGACCCGCAAAGCCGCATCGTCGAAGTCTGGCAGCCGGTCAAAGTGCCGGGGCATGCCGCCGCCGTACTGGAAAGCCTACGCCGCCACCACGCATGATCGCCGCCTGCCCTGCTCGCCTGTCCGCGCCATCATCCGGTTCTGCCGGTGGTGGCGTTTTCATTTCTTATTTGCCCAGGAAACACTCGCATGACCCAAGGTAAACGTCTGTATGTGCTGGATACCAATGTGCTGATGCACGACCCGACGGCGCTGTTCAAGTTCGAGGAGCACGATATCTACCTGCCGATGCAGGTCATCGAAGAACTGGACAACGGCAAGAAAGGCGCCAGCGAGGCAGCGCGCAATGCCCGCCAGGTCAGCCGCTTCATCAACGAGCTGATTGAAGAACAGGGCACCGACAAAATCTCCACCGGCCTGCAACTGCGTCCGCCGGGCGGCTTGGCGCTGGGCAGCGATCCGGCTCGAGGCGTACTGCGCTTTCAAACCGATGGCTTTGGCGGCGGCCAGCGTCTTGGGCTGTCGATGGCCGACAACCACATCTTGGCGGCCATCCTGGCGCTGAAGGCCGAGGCGCAGCAGGAAGTGGTATTCGTCTCCAAGGACATCAACCTGCGCATCAAGGCCGCGATTTCCGGCATCGCCAGCGAAGACTACGAAAACGATCGCGCACTGGACGACTTCAATCTGCTGTTCACCGGCGCCACCGCCCTGCCGGAAGATTTCTGGCAGCGCAATGGCAAGGGGCTGCGCTCTTGGACCGACAAGGGGCATACCTTTTACGAAGTCAGCATGAATGCCGACGATGCCTGGTATCCAAACCAGTTTTTGTATCTGCCGGGCGATGCGCAGTCCGAGTTCCGCGTTACGCAAATCCAGGGCGACAAGGCGGTGCTGAAAATCGTCGATGACTACCGCAGCCAGCAGCATTCGGTCTGGGGCATCAGTGCCCGCAACCGCGAGCAGAACTTTGCCCTGAATGCACTGATGGACCCGGATATTGATTTCGTTACCCTGCTTGGCACCGCAGGCACCGGCAAAACCCTGCTGACCCTAGCGGCCGGGCTTGCCCAAACCATGGATGCGCAACGTTACCGGGAAATCATCATGACGCGCGCCACGGTGAATGTGGGTGAGGACATCGGCTTTTTGCCCGGCACCGAAGAAGAAAAAATGACTCCGTGGATGGGGGCGCTCACCGACAATCTGGAAGTCCTGATGCCTACCCGCAAAAGCGGCAGCTGGGAACAGCAGGCCACGCACGACCTACTCGCCAGCCGCATCAAGATTCGCGCCATGAACTTCATGCGCGGACGCACCTTCCTGTCGCGCTATGTCATTCTGGACGAAGCCCAGAACCTGACCCCGAAGCAGGTCAAAACCCTGGTTACGCGCGCCGGCCCCGGCACCAAAATCGTCTGCCTTGGCAATGTCGAGCAAATCGACACGCCGTATCTGACCGAAACCACCTCCGGGCTGACCTATCTGGTTGACCGCTTCAAGAACTGGGCGCATTCGGCGCACATCACCCTACGGCGCGGCGAGCGCTCACGGCTGGCCGATCACGCCTCCGAAGTGCTGTAGTCGCCCCCCGCAATGCTTGGATTCAGGCCACATGAACCTTGTTGAACAGCCCGTTTCGGTCATGACCATCGCCGGTTCCGACTCCGGCGGTGGTGCCGGCATCCAGGCCGACCTGCGCACCTTTGCCGCCCATCGGGTGCATGGTCTGTCGGCGCTGGCTGCACTCACTGCACAAAACACCCAAGGGGTGTCTGCCGTCCATGTGGTGCCGCCGGATTTCCTGCGGGCGCAAATCGACGCCTGCTTTGCCGACTTCAATGTGGTCGCGGTAAAAATCGGCATGCTGGCCACTGCGGAAATCGTCAACACCGTCGCCAGCGCCCTGCGCCATCACCGGCCACGCTTTGTGGTGTTGGATCCAGTGATGGTGGCGACCTCCGGCGCGAAACTGCTGGATGAAGCGGCTCACCACGCCCTGCGCACCCAGCTGGTTCCGCTTGCCAGCGTGCTGACCCCGAATATCCCGGAAGCCCAATGGCTGCTCGGGCAGCGTATCGAAACCGCCGCGCAAGCCGACAGCGCCCTGCAAGAACTGCGCGCGCTGGGCGCACAGGCGGTGATGCTCAAGGGCGCCCATCTGGATGAGGACAATCAAGTGATCGACCGCTGGCTGGATGCCAGCGGCCAGACGCAATTTGCTCATCCGCGCCTGCCCTTGGAAGGCCACGGCACCGGCTGCACCCTGGCCGCAGCCATCGCCGCCAATCTCGCCCTCGGTCTTGCCCCGCGCCAAGCCGCCGCCGCCGCCAGCGACTACATCGCCCGCGCCCTGGCCGGCAGCTATCGACCCGGTCGCAGCGCCTTGCATGTACTCGACCATCTGGGGGCGATGCCCCCGCTTTAGTGCATCGCGCGCGCCACTTGTGGATGCCCGTATCGCGCCATCAATGCGGTCGCAGGCGCATCGCCAGCTTGCGCAAGCCGCCCAGCGGCATGTCCTCATCCGGATGGGTCAGGCCGTGCATCACCATCTGCCGGAAAGGCTTGGCCAGTCGCCCGGCGCCTAGCGCCAGTTTGCGCAGCGCTTTGGCTGGGGCGCGCTCGTCGCTGTAGAGCCGTGCAATCAGGCTGGTGGCCAGATACAACGGCCGGGTGGCGGCGCGATGTTCGGCATCGAAATCCGCCAGCAGACGCGCATGCCAAATCGGCTCGCCATGCGCCAAGGCATCCAGAATTCGCCTTGCCAGTGCATCCACCGAAAGCAGACCAAAATTAAAGCCATGCGCAGTAACCGGATGCATGCCCACCGCGGCATCGCCAATCAGGGCAAAACGGGTCGCGTAAAAACGTTCGGGATAAACACCGACCAGCGGATATTGCCGACAGGCGCTGATTCGCTGCATTGCCCCCAGACGACCGGCAAAGCGGCGGGCGATATCGGCATTGAAGTGTTCCTCCTCCATCGCCAGCAGCGTATCCAGCTCGGCGCGGGTCAGGGTCAGCACCACCGATGAGGTATGCGCATCGTGTAGCGGCAACAGCGCCAGGGTCTGGCCGTAACCGAACCATTCCCAAGACACCGATTGATGCGGCACTTCATGACGCATCCGCACCAGCAGCATACTGCGGCCAAAGTCGAGAAAATCCGCCCGGATGCCAAGCGCGCGGCGACTTTCGGAAAAACGGCTGTCGGCCGCCACCAAGAGTGCGGCGGAAAACTCGCGGCCATCGGCCAGTCGGACGCGCGCGCCATGCTCATTGGCTTCCACATGAGTAACGCGGGCGTTGTCGATGATGGCCACATCACCGGCATTTTCCGCCTGCAATGCCTGCCATGCGGCGCGGCGGATGGCGTGATTGGAAACCAGCCAACCCAGTTGCGATTGGCCGCTTTCTAGGTGCGAGAACAGCAGGCCGCTGTCATTTTCATCATCGCCATCGAGCACCAGTGCATCGCGCAGCGGGGCGATATGTTCATCCGCGATATGCGGCCACAGGCCGTAATCGTGCAGCAGCCGGTGCGAGCGATGGGTCAATGCGATTTCGCGGCCATCATCCTCGGGATTCTCCAGCGCACTGCCGGGCTGCTGCTCCAGCACCGCAATCCGCAACCCGCTGCCCGCCAGTGCCCGCGCGAAACACAAGCCCACCGGGCCTGCACCAATGACGACGATATCCCAAGACATGATGGCTCCCAAAAACAAGCGCACCATTATCACCCCGGACGGGGAAAATGCCTTGCACCCGGTCAAATCGCGGACGAAACTCTGCCCATGAAACTGCCCGCCATCAAACCCGCCACCTTCAAGCTGCTTTCCATCGTCCTGCTGTTGGCGCTGCTGGGCTTGAGCTTTTGGTACAGCCCCTCATGGCTACAGCTTTGCTACGGGCTGGCGCTGTTTCTGTTTGGCATGCAATGCATTGAAGAAGGCTTACACAATACCGCTGGCGGCACGCTGGAGCGCCTGATGGCGCGCAGCACCGCCACCCCGGTGCGCGGCATGTTGTTTGGCATCGGTGCGACCTTCCTGCTGCAATCAAGCACCTTGGTGTCATTGCTCACCATGGCGTTTTTGAGTACCGGCCTCATCACGCTCGCCGGTGGCATCGCGGTCTTGCTGGGCACCAATCTGGGCGCGACCAGCGGCATCTGGCTTTTGGCGCTGGCGGGGCAAAGTGTCAGCCTTTCTCCGGCGGCCATTCCGATGCTGATTTTCGGCATCTTGGCCAGTTTTTTCAAAGGCCGCGGCAAGGCATTTGGCCGGATTCTGGTCGGCATCGCCTTGATTTTTCTCGGCATCGACGCCATCAAGGGCGGCTTCCAGGCGGTCGGTGAAATGGACCTTGCCGCGCTGAAAATGGGTGGCCTGCTGGAAGTGCTGATGTTTTGTCTGGCCGGGCTGCTGCTCACCATCGTGTTGCAGTCATCACATGCCACGTTGATTCTCACCCTGGCCGCACTCGCCGGTGGGCAAATCACCCTGATGCAGAGCTTTGCCATCGCCGTCGGCTCGAATGTGGGCAGCAGCATCTCCACCGCCTTTGTCGGCATGCTGGGCAGCGAGCGCAGCGGCCAGCGGCTGGCGCTGGCGCATTTGCTGTTCAACTGCATCACCGCCCTGCTTTCGCTAATTCTCTGGTGGCCTTTGACCCGCCTGGTGATCTATCTGGGCGAACTGGCCGGGATGGGCGACTTGCTGCAACTGGCCTTCTTCCACACGCTGTTCAACCTGATGGGACTGGCAGTGTTCTGGCCATGGCAGAAACAATTGGCCGAAAAACTCTGCCAATGGCTGCCGAGCACCGCATCAGAAGCACTGCTGGCCGACAACAAGCCACTACGCCCGCGCTATCTCAATGCCAATATGCTGCGCGCCGGTGACACCGCCTTGCAGGCCGTGCTGCAAGAAGTGCGCTACTTCGGCTCGGTCAGCCTAGAAGTGCTGGCTCGGGTGCTCTATATCGCCGACGACGAACTACGCGCCGAAGATGCACCGAAAAACCCGCGCCTGCCGCCCCCACCGCTGCCCATGGATGCGCAAATCCTGTACGACTACCAAATCAAGCCGCTTTACAGCGCGCTCCTGGACTTCAGCAGCAAGGTGGACTTGCAGGATGAGGCGCAGCAAGCCCTGCTCGGCAATGCCCACATGGCCGCCTTTCAGTTGGTGGAAGTCATCAAGCACGGCAAGCATCTGCAAAAAAACCTGCAACTGAACCTGCAAAACCCGGAAAGCCCGACCTACCCGGACTATCTGCGCCTGCGCCGACATCTATTCAAAACCCTGCGCCAATTCCGGCAAATGGCACGGCTTGCCAACGACAACCCGGAATGGCCGGAAAAATTGGCCGCCATGGAAGAACATATCGCCCGGCTGGAGGTTTTCCGTGGCCGCGTGATGGTGAAACTGCGCAACGAGGAACTGGATGGCTGGCAAACCTCATCGCTGATGAATGACAGCAATTACGCCCGCCGCATCGGCCAAGGGCTGATGGATATTCTGCAAATCATCCGCCTCACCCCGCCGATCGAAGACACCCTGGAAAGCCCCGAGCAAGCGCCTGCCGCATTCCAGACCTGATTCAACACTTTGTTCACCCATAGCGAGAAAACCGATGGACAACGCGCCCCTTGACTTGGCAACCGCACAAGCGCGGCTTGATGAAATTCAAAAACTCTATCGGGAATGGACGCTGCTCGCGCCCAGGCTGGAGGCCGCGCAACAGGATTGGCAGCGCGGCGCCGACATCATCCAAGAGCTTGCCCGGTTTTATTTTGAAGGCGAATACTTGCGCTACCACGAAGCGATTGAAAACGGGCTGCCGGTAAACCTGCATACCGAAGGCGAATACAGCGTGATGAGTGAAGACGGTCTCTGGCATGCCTTTCACGAGCAACACACCTTGGCCTGGCAACGCCTGCGCTCAGCCATCGCCGTGCTGGATACCGATGCCAAGCACGGCGGCCACGCCATTTGAGTCCGGGCAGCCGGGCGGCGGGCACTTCACGCTGCGCCCCAGCACCTCAAGCCCCTCCAGCAAGTCAATACCGCCCCATCCCATGCACATCTTCTACCGCCATATCGAAAGCCCGCTTGGTGCCCTGCTCATCGCCGCCAGTGATGCCGGGTTGCACGCCATCGAGTTTCCCGAAAGCCGCCACCAGGTCAAACGCAGCGCGGCCTGGCAGACGGGCGATCATCCGCTGCTGCAAACCGCCGCCCTGCAACTGGACGAATACTTCCGCGGCCAGCGCCGCCATTTTGAGTTGCCGCTGACCCCGCAAGGCACCGCCTTTCAACAGCGCGTATGGCAGGCACTGCGCGCCATTCCCTACGGGCAAACCCGCAGCTATGCACAACTGGCCGAAGCCATCGACCAACCCAGCGCCACGCGCGCGGTAGGTGCTGCCAATGGCCGCAACCCGCTGCCCATCGTCATCCCCTGCCACCGCGTCATCGGCGCCGACGGCACACTCACCGGCTTTGCCGGCGGCCTGTCAGCCAAGATGTTTTTGCTGCGGCTGGAAGGCGCACTGCTGTAAGCCCCAGCCACAATATGCTGCCCCGCCCTTCCCCAGCCTGTTTTTCAGTAAGTCAGCTTCGCTGCCGTCTAGGATCAAGCTGCTCCTGGATGAAAACATCGACGGCTTGCAGGCCGCCCGCCGCAAGCGCTGGAACCCACCGATTGACACAACCCGGACACCGCCATGACACGCGCCGCCCGCTTGCTGCAATTGCTTGAAACGCTGCGAGAGCGCCGCACGCCCGCCCCCGGCAAACAACTGGCGCAAGGGCTGGGCGTGAGCCTGCGCACGCTCTACCGCGACATCGCCACCTTGCGCGCGCAAGGCGCGGCCATCGAAGGCGACCCGGGCCTGGGCTATGTGCTGCGCCCGGGCTTCACCCTGCCGCCCCTGATGTTCAGCGCCGACGAGCTGGAAGCCCTGGTGCTGGGCGCGCGCTGGGTGGCCAGCCAGCCCGACGATCCGCCGCTGGCCACAGCCTCGCAAAACGCCATCCGGCGCATCGTCAATGTGCTGCCTGCCGATTTGCGGCTGCAAGTTGAAACCAGCGGCCTGTTTGCGCCCGCCCGCAGCGATGCGCCCCCGCCCGCGCCTTGGCTGCCCACGCTGCGCCAGGCCATTCGGCACGAGCACATCCTGCTGATGGATTACCGCGACGAGCACGACCAGCCCAGCCTGCGCCGCATCTGGCCCTTCGCCATGGCTTTTTTCGACCACGCCCGGCTGATTGCCGCCTGGTGCGAGCTGCGGCAGGATTTCCGCCACTTCCGCGCCGACCGCGTGCAAAGCCTTGCCGACACCGGCCAGCGCTACCCCGAGCGCCGCCCCGCCCTGCTGCGCCGCTGGAGCCGACAGCACGGCATCGCGCTGGATTGAACCTGGGGCAATGCTGAACAAGTCCCTCGCGCACGGCGATGACTTATTCAGCATTGCCCTGGACGCCAAAGCCGCGTTGAAAAGACCATCTGCTATCAAAAAGTGACTGGCAATGCCCGCCAGATGGGCGATCACGGCATTTTTGCCTTGAGGCGACGCTGAAGAAGTCACCGCCACGATGGCGCGCCCTGAAGCGCAGCGCCCCAAGGCCATGCCCCCACGCTGCTGACAGAAACTGACAGCCCACAGCGCTATGGTCATGCGCAGGCCGGGCGAGCCACAGGCTTGCGCCCAGCCCTCATCTTTCTATCTGCGCTTTGGAGATTGGTCATGTCACAAAACCTCACCCTCTACACCCACCCCATGTCCCGCGGGCGCGTTGCGCGCTGGATGCTGGAAGAAACCGGCCTGCCTTACGACACCGTGCTGCTGGACTACGGCGCCACGATGAAAGCGCCCGAATACCGCGCCATCAACCCCATGGGCAAAGTGCCCGCCTTGAAGCACGGCGACACCGTGGTGACCGAAGTGGCGGCGATTTGCCTGTATCTGGCCGACCTCGTGCCCGAGAAAAAACTCGCCCCGCCCGTGGGCGCGCTTGAGCGCGGCAGCTACTACCGCTGGATCAGCTTCATGGCGCCGCTGGAGCAGTTGATGGTGGCCAAAGCCAGCGGCGGCGCCCTGCCCAAGCCTGAAATGGCCGGCTTCGGCACGGAGCAAGACCTGCTCGACACCCTGGAAGCGGCGCTCAAAGACCGCGAACACCTGGCGGGCAACACCTTCACCGCCGCCGACCTGATGGTGGCCGCTTATGTTGGCTGGTATCTGCAATTCAAACTGCTTGAGCCGCGCCCCGCCTTCGTGCAATTTGCCGAACGCCACCGCCAGCGCCCCGCCGGACAGCGCGCCGATGAGATCGACAGCGCCTTGCTGGCCAAGCAAGAAGGCGCTCAGCCATGAATGCAGACAGCCAGGCATTCAGCGGCAAATTCGCGGCGGGCAAGCCGCGGCTTTTACCGCGCTGCGCTCCAGTCAAAAAGAGCAAAACCCGATGAAATGCTGGATCGCAGTGGTTTCCAAAGAGCATGTCCTGCGCGGTGTGGCAGGCGGCTTTTGCCAGGTCTGCCACGGCAAAGCCGCCCCCTTGCGGCGCATGCGCCAGGGGGACATGCTGCTGTACTACAGCCCGGTGCTGCGCAGGGGCGAAGCCGATAAGTGCCAAGCCTTCACAGCCCTGGGCCACATGACGGACGAGGCGGTTTACCCCTTCCCGATGGCGCCCGGCTTCATCCCCCACCGCCGCAACGTGCGCTATGCCCAGATTGCGCGCGAATGCCCCTTGCAGGTGGCGCGCCAGCATCCGCAATGGAAGCAGTACGCCCGCCTGCTGCGCTATGGGCATTTCGAGGTGTCAGCCGATTTCGCCCTGGCTGTGCAAACCTTTATGCTGGCTGCAACGCCGCTGGATGGTTCTGTGGAATTTCCCGCCATGACGGGCGTTGCGCAGCAACAGCGCCTGATTTGAAGCACGCGGCGCTGGCGTTGCCGCACGCCTTGTGTCTGCGCACCAGACGGCACGCAGTGGCTGGGCTAGCGATCCTGCGGCATATTGCGCCCCAAGGAGGCCAGCCCATGACGACACCCATCGAGATTTACCGCAGCGCCGACGGTCAGGCGCAGGTGGAAGTGCGGTTTGAGCAGGAGACGGTTTGGCTCTCGCAAGCCCAAATGGTTGAGCTGTTCGGACGCGATGTGTCCGTGATTTCACGCCATATTCGCAATGCCATCACCGAAGGCGAGATCGACGAAAAAAGCAATTTGCAAAAAATGCAAATTGCTTCTGCCGACCGCCCGGTGACCTTCTACGACTTGGAAACCATTATTTCCGTCGGCTATCGCATCAAGTCGCCGCAAGGTGTGGCCTTTCGCCGTTGGGCCACCACCCGCCTGAAGGAATACCTGCTGCAAGGCTATACGCTGGACCGCAAGCGCTTGGCACAAAACGCGGCGGAGCTTGAGCAGGCCTTGGCGCTCATTCAAAAAACCGCCGCATCGCCCGAGCTGACGCTGGCCAGTGGCCGCGGCCTAGTGGACATCGTCAGCCGCTACACGCACACCTTTTTGTGGTTGCAGCAGTACGACGAGGGCCTGCTGGGCGAGCCACCCGGTGAAAACGGCGGCGCCCTGCCCACGCTGGATCAAGCCCGCGCGGCACTCGCCAGCCTGAAACAGCAACTGATAGCCCGAGGCGAAGCCACCGCCCTGTTTGCCCAGGAGCGCGGCGACGGGCTGGCGGCCTTGCTGGGCAATCTGGACCAGACCGTGCTTGGCGAGCCGGCCTATCCCAGCATCGAAAGCAAAGCCGCGCACCTGCTGTATTTCGTGGTCAAAAACCATCCGTTTTCCGACGGCAACAAACGCAGCGGCGCCTTTTTGTTCGTGGACTTTCTGCACCGCAACCAACGCCTGTTGAATGCCCAAGGTCAGCCTGTCATCAACGATACGGGCTTGGCCGCACTGACGCTGCTGGTGGCCGAGTCCGACCCCAAACAGAAAGACGTGCTGATCCGCCTGATGATGCACATGTTGAGCAAAACCGCTTGAGCTTGAACCGCAATGACACCGATGAATTTAATCCTGAAAAAATTTGTCCCTGAAGACTTCCCCGACTACTTCCGTCTGGTGGGCGATGCGCAAGTCATGGCCATGATTACCGAGCGCGCCTTACCTGAAGACGAGGCCCGCGCGGATTTTGAAAACTTGCTTGCCAACAATGCCTTGCATCCTGATTTCGGGCAGTTCAAGGTGCTGGATACGCAAGGGCGTTTTCTGGGGCTTGGCAAGCTGGCATTGGAAGCAGCCGACAGCCGTCATGCCGAGCTGGGCTACATGCTGCTGCCTGAACACTGGGGCAAGGGCTTCGCCGGTCGCATCGCGGCACAGCTCATTACCCAGGTGCCAGCCCAGGCGCTGGATGGCCTGTTTGCCATCATTGACCCAGCCAACATCGCTTCGCGCAAGGTGCTTACCAACAACGGCTTCAGTCATCAGGAGTTCAAGGACTTCAATGGCCTGCCCGGCGAAATTCTGACCCTTTCATTCTTGGGCGCAGCAGAAAACACGTAATGAGTATTGCCACCACCTTCCCCGATGGTCAGCCGCGTTGCAGTTGGTGCGCGGCCACGGCGCAGTACACCGCCTATCACGATGAAGAATGGGGCTATCCGGTGGCCGATGACCAGCGCCTGTTTGAAAAGCTGTGTCTGGAGAGCTTTCAGTCGGGCCTGAGCTGGCGCACCATTTTGGAAAAGCGCGAAAACTTTCGCCGCGCCTTTTGCCGGTTCGACTTTCGCAAGATGGCCCGCTTTGACGAAAGCGATGTGCAGCGCCTGTTGGCCGATGTCGGCATCGTGCGCCACCGCGGCAAGATCGAGGCCGTGATTCACAACGCCGGCCGGGCGGTGGAGCTGGTGGAGCAAGAAGGCTCGCTGGCCGCCTTCATCTGGCGCTACGAACCCAAGACGGCGGTCACACCGGGCACGCAAACCCAGTCCCCCGAGTCGCTGGCGCTTTCCAAAGCGCTGAAAAAACGTGGCTGGAAGTTTGTTGGCCCCACCACCGTATTCGCCTTCATGCAATCCATGGGCCTTGTGAACGACCACTTTGAAGGCTGCGCGATGCGCGAGAAAGTGCAGCAGGCGCGGCGAAAATTCCAGCGGCCGGAATAAGGCAAGGAACATGAGCACCCCATTCGTCCACCATCCCACCCCACTGACGCCATCCAGAACCAGCATCCTGATCAGTCTGGCGGCCACCGCCACCGGGATTGCCCTGTTGCTCTGGCTCGACGCATCCCTGCCTTTCATCCTCGCCCTCTGCGCCGCTTGGGGCGTTTTTGATTTGGTTGACTTCCGCACGCGGAAAACCAGCACTCCATCGCGCGTGGAAGTGGATGGCGAACGCATCAGCATCACGCGCTATCGCTTCTTCTCCCGCCTGCCCTATACCGAACACTACCCCCTCTCGGATTGTCTGGCGGTTGCCACGTCTTACGAGCTGAACTTTCGCCGCCTGCACACCCAATTGTTTCTGAAAAAG
This sequence comes from Lysobacteraceae bacterium NML08-0793, assembly GCA_002798275.1. Classification (GTDB taxonomy): domain Bacteria; phylum Pseudomonadota; class Gammaproteobacteria; order Xanthomonadales; family Xanthomonadaceae; genus Solilutibacter. The sequence continues at coordinate 178,748 of NWQR01000002.1, forward strand.
TCTTACCAAGCCCCCATCACGCTGGACTTTCACCCGCATGACATGAGCAAAGGGAAATTTTTCTCCAAACACCTGTGCCAAGACACCGCAGAAGCTGCCGCCTTTCGCCAAGCCATGGCAGATGCCGCAGGCTTGCGGGACGCAGGATTTTTCGCCCGCGGCGGCACCATCGATGTCATCAAGTCGGTATATGGAATATGAGCACAGAAAACCCCAGCATCCTTTCCCACGTCTCGCTTGGCACCAATCGTTTTGGCTAAGTGGTGGTCTCACTCCTCAAGACCAACGTCCAACAGCCCGGCACATGATGGTCGTGCTCATGCCCTCGATGCTGACCGGCCTCTTTGGCTTGGCAATGCTGCCCTTGAGGGCCGTCACCGGCAATATGGATGCCTCCAGTTCAAAGCGACCGTTTGCAAGCGGCACAAACTCGACACGATCACCCACATCCACACCGAGGGCTGCCCGGACGCTGGCAGGAAGTGTGATGCGACCTTTGCTGTCGATAACGGCCATGTGTTGCCTCTTGAAGTTGAGCTACCTGGACAGGATGCCATGACTCAATACCACCCGCGTGTTTGAGTGCTGACAGAAACTGACAGTGGCAGGGCGTAGATTGATGGCTGTTTTCACCACAAGGCCTTGCCCGGATGAGTGCCCGAATGAGCACACCTCAAACGATCACCTGCCTGGGCGCCGAATTGCATGGGCAGATCAGCGGCCCGCCAGATGCGCTGCGTTGACAAGGCCGCCCGCCTGCCCTTTCATGACCGCGACACAACCCGCCATTCACCACCAGGAACCTTCCATGCAAAACCTGACCCTTTACACCTCTCCCCAATCGCGCGGCACTTATGTGCGCTGGATGTTGGAGGAATGCCAGGCGCCGTATCGCGCCGTGGCGCAGCCCGTAGCGGCCTTGCAAACCGCCGAATACCGCGCCATCAACCCGCTGGGCAAGGTGCCGGCGCTGAAGGTGGGCGACCAAGCGGGCGAGGTGGTGCTGACCGAAACCTTGGGCATCATCACCTGGCTGGCCGAGCAGTTTCCCGAGAAAAACCTGATTCCCCCCGCCCACAGCGTGGCGCGCGGCGAGTACTACCGCTGGATGTGCTTTGCCCTGCATCTGGAATACGCCTGCGTGGACAAAAAGCGCGGCATTGAAAACAGCTCGGAGCAGCGCACCTTCATCGGCTACGGCAGTTTTGACGAGGCCTTGCAGCTTTTCAAAACCCATTTGCAAGGCCGCGCCTATATCGTGGGCGATGGCTTTACCGCGCTGGATCTGTACTACAGCGGCTTTCTGGCCTGGATGATTCATGCCGCCCAGGTGCTGCCCGCCGATCCGGTGTTCATCGACTACATGAACCGCCACCTGGCACGCCCAGCCTTTGTCAAAACCCGCGAGCTGGACGCCGCCGATGCGGCCAGCTTTGCCGCCTGATGGGTCAGCCGAGCCACCCAGCCGGCACAAAAGCCATGCGCCATATCGACAAACCAGCGCACGAACCAGCGCGGCACCGGCCAGACCAGTCAAAACCTGCTCACGCGGTCATGTCCGGCTTGGCCCGGCACCTGCCTAGCCTGCTACCCGGCGCGCATCGAAAAGGAAAGGCTTTAAGCTGCCGAGCACATGATGGGCGCGGAAATCGCCGTGTTCAGGAAAAAGGCTTTGCGCTGCCCGATCAAACCCGTGCGGCGGCTTCAAGCGCAGCAGCACCCCGGAAATGGAAACCCCATGTGCCCGCCACTTTGGCCAATCCGATAAAGGCCATGCCCTGGCAAGCCGGTAGGCTGCGGGTCACGCCACAATCCTTTCTTGCCAAACCAGACCACGGGAGCCACACTTTTGAACGCCAAAGTCCAAAACCTGCTGAACGACTGGCGCCTGACCCATCCCGATCTGCACGCCATCGCAGATGCCGCACGCGCAACCATCCTGCAATGCGCCGATCAGGTCAGCGATGAGGTGAAGTACGGCGGCATCGTGTTTGCCGCGCCTGTCCCGTTTTGCGGTGTGTTTGTCTACAGGCAGCATGTGACGGTGGAGTTCAGCCACGGCGCGCTGATGGCCGACCCGCATGGCCTGCTGGAGGGCAAGGGCAAAGGCCGCCGCCACCTCAAGCTGCACACCCTGGCCGATGTGCAAGACAAACACTTGGCCGACTACCTGCCTCTGGCTTTGGCCGCGGCGCTGCAAGCCTTCATCGCAGCCTGCTGAGCACGCGGTAGCCCCGCCGCGCCATCTGCTACACTCACAGACAACATCCTGCAACTGCAACAAGGCGTTTTCATGAACCGACCCAACCCCAATATCAGCCTGCTCTCGCACGTCTCGCTTGGCACCAACCGCTTCAAGGAGGCGGTGGCCTTTTACGACCGGGTATTGGGCGCACTCGGCATCGGCCGCGTCATGGACGTCACCGAGGTATTCCCTGCCATCGCCTATGGCCGCATCTACCCGGAGTTCTGGATTCAGCAGCCACACGACGGCCAGCCGGCGCAGGTCGCCAACGGAGTGCATATCGCCTTCATGGCCGCCAACCCGCAACAAGTGCATGCCTTCTATGAAGCGGCTCTGGCCGCAGGCGGCACGGGCGATGGCGAACCCGGCCCGCGCCCGCACTATGGCGAGCAGTATTACGGCTGCTTCGTGCGCGACCTGGACGGCCACAAGATTGAGGCCATGGCCTGGCTGGAGCAAACGCCTGCATGAAACTCGACCCAGGGAGCACACCCATGCAGACTCCGCTCAACTTGAATACCGAGCTTGAAAAGCTGCACGAATACTGGAAGCCGCAGGTTTTCAGCCAAGGAGATTTTGGTTTTCGTCTGGTCAAATTTGCCGGAGATTTTGAGTGGCATCGCCATGCCGGCAGCGACAAAATCATTCTGGTGGTGAGCGGTGACATGGGCGTGCGCTTTGACGATGGCCGCCCGGAAGTGCGCATCCGCGCCGGTGAGTTGTTCGTGCTGCCCAAGGGCGTGCGTCACCAACCCCATGCCGAGCGCGAATGCAGCATCGTGCTGATTGAGCGCGCCGGATTGGGCGATTAGGTGCCTGCTCGAGGTCTCTTCTTGGCTCCTGGCGCTTACTCATTTCTTCTTCCCCAAAACCTTCGTGGCAAGCCTTTTCAACAGCCAAAACAGCGGCAAGGCGATGATGAAGGCGATGAAGCCATGCCCTACATTGCGCCAGCGAAAAGCCAGCGGCGTTATTTGCCCGCCCTCAATCCGGTAGCTCTGGGTGGTAATGAAGGTGTCGCGATCGGCATATAGCTGCCAAGTATCTGAATCAAGCTGGTTGAGTCTGAAGAAGTGATCGCCCTGCCTTCCCGACAAGGCATCTTGTCGCGCCAGTTGCATGTCAAACCTGTAATTGCGCAACGCCAGCAAGGCAGGCTGTCCATCTTCTTGCAGCACGAGAATCTGGAATTGCTCGTGCGGCGCATCGCCCGGCGCGTAACGCTCTGCCGTCAGGCGCTCGAACAAGTGCAGCAAGGCGATGCTTGTCAGAAACCACAGCAGCAAAACGGCCAGTGCTTGCAGCAGGCGCCGGAGCGCCCGGCAAATGGCTTGAACGGTTGAACGCAGATTGAGCATCACTTTATCCATTTGCTCTTGCCCGGCCTCGGCTCTAGGCTATCAGGTTCTTTTCATTGACCGGACAGCTTCGTGGCTCTGGACACTATCCGCATCCGTGGTGCGCGCACGCACAATCTCAAGAACTTCGACCTTGACCTGCCGCGCGACAAGCTGATTGTCATCACCGGGCTGTCAGGCTCGGGCAAGTCATCGCTGGCGTTCGACACCATCTATGCCGAGGGTCAGCGCCGCTATGTGGAATCGCTCTCGGCCTATGCACGGCAATTCTTGAGCGTGATGGAAAAGCCCGATGTCGATCATATCGAAGGGCTGTCGCCGGCGATTTCCATCGAGCAAAAATCCACCAGCCACAATCCGCGCTCGACCGTCGGCACCATTACCGAGGTGTATGACTATCTGCGCCTTTTGTATGCACGCGCGGGTACGCCGCGCTGCCCGGATCATGATTTCCCGCTTCAGGCACAGACCGTCAGCCAGATGGTCGATCAGGTGATGGCGCTGGAAGATGCGCCCGCCACCCAGGGGCAGCGCTGGATGCTGCTGGCGCCGGTGGTGCGCGATCGCAAGGGCGAGCATGTACAGGTGTTCGAGCAGTTGCGCGCGCAGGGCTATGTGCGCGTGCGCGTGGACGGGGTGCTGCATGAAATCGATGCGGTGCCGCCGCTGGCGCTGCGCAACAAGCACACCATCGAGGCGGTGATTGACCGCTTCAAGATCCGTGAGGACTTGCAGCAGCGTCTGGCCGAGTCATTCGAGACCGCGCTGAAGCTGGGCGAAGGCATGGCGCTGGTGCAGTCACTGGATGACGAGGCCGCTGCACCGCTGCTGTTTTCTTCGCGCTATTCCTGCCCGGTCTGCGATTACGCCCTGCCGGCACTGGAGCCGCGACTGTTTTCGTTCAATGCGCCGATGGGCGCCTGCGAAACCTGTGACGGCATCGGTGTGGCACAGTTTTTTGACCCCGGCCGGGTGGTCACGCACCCGGAGCTGTCCCTGGCCGCCGGGGCGGTGCGCGGCTGGGATCGGCGCAATCCGTATTATTTCCAGCTGATTCAGTCGCTCGCCAAGCATTACGGCTTCAATCTGGATACGCCCTGGCAAGATTTGCCACAGGCCATCCAGCAGGCGGTGCTGCACGGCAGTGGCGATGAGGCCATCGCCTTTACTCATATCACCGCGCAGGGCACGCGCTCACAGCGCAAGCATCCGTTCGAGGGCATCATCCCCAATCTGGAGCGCCGCTATCGGGAAACCGAATCGGGCGCAGTGCGCGAGGAGCTGTCCAAATACATCAGCGAACGCCCCTGCCCGGACTGCGGCGGAGCACGCCTGAACCGCGCCGCGCGCCATGTATTTGTCGGCGAGCGCCCCATCCATGCGCTGACCCAGGAGCCGATTGACGCGGCGCTGGCGTTTTTTGCCAATCTGCAACTGCCGGGTTGGCGTGGAGAAATCGCCAGCAAAATCGTCAAGGAAATCAACGAGCGCTTGGGCTTTCTGGTGGATGTGGGGCTGGACTATCTGACCCTGGAGCGCAAAGCCGATTCGCTGTCCGGCGGTGAGGCGCAGCGCATCCGTCTGGCAAGCCAGATTGGCGCGGGGCTGGTCGGGGTGATGTATGTGCTGGACGAGCCATCCATCGGCCTGCACCAGCGCGACAACGAACGCCTGCTGGGCACATTGACCCGCCTGCGCGATTTGGGCAATACCGTGATTGTGGTGGAGCACGATGAGGACGCCATCCGCCTGGCCGACCATGTGGTCGATATTGGCCCGGGCGCCGGCGTGCATGGCGGCGAAGTGGTGGCGCAGGGCGATGTGGCGCAAATCATGGCCTCGCCGCGTTCGCTGACCGGCGATTACCTCTCCGGCCGCCGCGCCATCGAAATCCCCGCCAAGCGCCATGCCCCCGACAAGAAGCGGATGCTGAAGCTCAAGGGCGCCAGCGGCAACAATCTGAAAAACGTCAATCTCAATATCCCTGCGGGGCTGATGACCGCCGTGACCGGCGTCTCCGGCTCGGGCAAGTCCACGCTCATCAACGACACCCTGTACGCGCTGGCCGCCAATGAAATCAACGGCGCTTCACATACCCCGGCGGCCTACAAGGATATTCAGGGGCTGGACTTGTTCGACAAGGTGGTGGATATCGACCAGTCACCGATTGGCCGCACGCCACGCTCCAATCCGGCCACCTATACCGGCCTGTTCACGCCGTTGCGCGAGCTGTTTGCGCAAGTGCCCGAAGCGCGCGCGCGCGGCTATGCGCCGGGGCGCTTCAGCTTCAATGTGCGCGGCGGGCGCTGCGAAGCCTGCCAGGGCGATGGGCTGATCAAGGTGGAAATGCACTTTCTGCCCGATGTGTATGTGCCCTGCGATGTCTGCGGCGGCAAGCGCTACAACCGCGAAACGCTGGAGATTCTCTACAAGGGCTACAGCATTCACGACATTCTGGAAATGACCGTGGAAGATGCCGCCAAGCTGTTCGAGAACATCCCCGCAATTGGCCGCAAGCTGGAGACGCTGATGGATGTGGGGCTGTCCTATATCAAACTCGGGCAGTCGGCCACCACGCTATCGGGCGGCGAGGCGCAGCGGGTGAAACTCTCCAAGGAGCTTTCGCGCCGCGATACCGGCCGCACCCTGTATATCCTCGATGAGCCGACCACTGGGCTGCATTTTGCCGATATCGAACAGTTGCTCGGCGTTTTGCATCGGCTGCGCGATGAAGGCAATACCGTGGTGGTCATCGAGCACAATCTGGATGTCATCAAGACTGCCGACTGGATTGTGGACCTTGGCCCCGAGGGCGGCCATCGTGGCGGTGAAATCATTGCCGAGGGCAGCCCGGAAGAGGTCGCACAACTTTCTCATTCACATACCGGGCGTTTTCTTGCCAAGCAGATGCAGGACGACAAAGCCCGCGCCCAACACAGGAAAACCCCATGAAACCAATGCCTTTCCGCATGGAGCTGACCCCGCGCTGGGGGGATATGGATGCCATGAACCACGTCAATAACGCGGTGTATCTGCGCTATCTGGAAGAAGCCCGCATCCAATGGCTGAACTCGCAGCAGACCGACTGGTTCGATGACAGCCATGTGCCGGTGCTGGCGCAGGCCATGCTCAATTACCGCCTGCCCATCACCTATCCGGCCACGGTGGTCATCGAGCTGTTCACCCGCCGCATCGGCAACAGTAGCCTGACTGTCGGCCATCGCATCCAGGATCGCCAAACCGGCACGCTGCATTGCGATGGCGAGGTGGTGGTGGTCTGGATTGACCGCCATAGCGGGCGGCCTGCCAGCCTGCCCGATGCCATTCGCCAGGCTGCGGAAAATATCGCTGTTCTGGATGAATGATGTCGCGCTTTGCAGCTCTGGCGCTTGCCCTGCTCTGCCCTGTGGCTGCGCAGGCAACACCCACAGCCACCTGCGCCGAAATCCCACTGGCTTCTGCCGATGCCGCTGCCGTGCCCACCCCGAGTGCAGCAGATGCCTGGGGCGGCGTGCGCACTCACGCCCGGCATGTGGCCAACTACCGCATCCATGCCCGGCTTGATGCCCAGAAACACCGCATTCACGGCCAGCAAACCCTGACCTGGCATAACCGCAGCAGCCAGCCGGTTTGCGCGGTCTATCTGCATCTGTATCTGAATGCCTTTTCCGAAGGCAGCACTTTTCTTGCCGAGCGTGCCCAGACCGGCTTTGCTTTCCGCAGTGGCTTATCCGTTGGCGAGCAGGGCTATATCCAGCTGCAAAACATCACCCAGAACGGCAAGCCCGCGCGCTGGCAGTTCGTGCAGCCCGATGGCGGCCCTGCCAGCGACAGAACCGTTATCCGCCTGGAACTGCCCAGCCCGGTAGCGGCAGGCGCCAGCACCACGCTGGACATGGATTTTTCAAGCCAGTTGCCGCGCGTGATTGCCCGCACCGGCTATTTCGGCAGCTTTCATCTGGTGGCGCAGTGGTTCCCCAAGATTGCCGTGCTGGAGCTGCCCGGCGAACGGGGCGCCACTGCGCCGCGCTGGAATGCCCACGAATTTCATCTGCATAGCGAGTTCTATGCCGATTTCGGCCACTACGATGTCAGCATCGACGTCCCCGCCGATTACACCGTGGGTGCGACCGGCGAGCTTGTGGAAAAGCACAATGCCAATGGCCGCGCCATCTATCGCTATGTGCAGGGCGAGGTGCATGATTTTGCTTGGATGGCCGACAACCGCACCGCAAAGCCGTTGCAAGCACAGTGGAAAAATCCCGCAGGCGGCAGCGTTCAGGTGCAAGTGCTGTACCCGCCCGAATATGCCGACCAGGCGCCACGGGTGATGCAGACCCTGCTGGATGCGCTGGATTATTTTTCCCTGAACCTTGCCCCCTACCCTTATCGCACGGTAACCGCAGTGATTCCGCCATTGCACGCCGAAGAAGCCGGCGGCATGGAATACCCGACGTTTTTTACCATGATGGGGTTTGCCGATTTCAAACCCGGCGGCCATGAGCAATACCTGCTGGAGTTTGTCACTGTCCATGAGCTTGGGCATAGCTATTTTCAGGGCATTCTCGCCTCCAACGAGTTCGAGGAACCCTTGCTGGACGAGGGGCTGAATCAATACTGGAACCACCGCATGTGGCGTGAGCGCGGTCGGCAGGTTCCGCTGGCACCGGGCTGGCTTGCACGCCTGCACCGCATGCCGTCGATGGATGCCTTCGCGCTTGAACGGCTGGGTGCCGGGCTGCACGCGCCGCTAGACCCGCTGGGCAGCAATAGCTGGCAATGGCGCTCCAGTGCCAGCTACGGCACGGTGTACTCGCGCTCGGCCACTTTGTTTGACAGCATCGAACGACAAGTCGGCAGCGCCGCGATGACACGCGCGATGCGCCTGTATTACCAGCGCTGGAAGTTCCGCCATCCCTCCATTGCCGATTTGCGCGAAGCCTTGATCGAGGGCACTGGCCAGCGCGAAATCATCGAGCGCAGTTTTGCCCAGCATATCTATCAAGCCAGCGTGGTGGACGATGGCATCAGCGCCTTTCAAAGTGAAAAGACCGACGGGCAGAACTTCCGCACCACACTCACCCTGCATCGCCGTGGTGCGGACGTGCCGCAAACCGTGCGGGTGCGTTTTGCCGATGGCAGCTACGAAACCGTGCATTTTTCCGGCCAAAAGCCCAGCTTCACCTTTGAGTGGGTCAAGCCCGTCCGGGCGGAACTTGCCCAAATCGACCCGCAGCAACATTACACGCTGGATATTTCACTTGCCGACAATCAGCGCACCCTCAAGCGGCAGGCGGTTGCGGAAAAAGTCATGACACGTCTGCTCGGCTGGCTGCAAATCCTGCTGGCTGCCGTGGTGGGGGCATGATGCTATCCACCCGCCCCCTTTCTGCCTGGCAAGCCCTGTGGCTCGGGCTTTTCCAAAGTCTTCGTCACTGGCGCGTGCTGTTGCTGTGGTGGCTGGCCGGTATATTGCCTGCGGCTTGGCTCGGCGGACGAATCGCCCAAGCGGCGAATCAGATTTTTGCCCATCACCCCGATGCCGCCCGCATCATCACCGAGCCTGACCTCGCCGCACTGGCCGATGCCTGGCTTGCACATGACCCAATCATCGCGCAACTGCGCACCGGCCTTGTGCCGCCACTGCTGCTCATCGCCCTCATCGCCCCCTGGGCTGCCGCCATTGTCGTCGCCAGCCTGCGCGCGGACACGCCACCGGGGTTTGTCGCACTGATACGCGGCGGCCTGCGTGGATATTTCTGCCAACTGCGCCTGTATCTGCTGCTGGCCCCGGCGCTGGCGATGGCCTTGGGGTTATCGCTGCTTGTTCTGGCGCTGGTTGAAGTGGGCACGATGCAAGTCACCGTTTACCAAGACATCCTGCCGTGGCGGCATGCCGCTTGGGCATTCATCGCCCTGCTGCTCCTGCCCACCTTGGGCAGCTTGGAAGCCGCCCGCGCCGCGCTTGCCAACGACCCCAACCAAACCTCGGCACTGCTTGCCACAGCACAGGGCTGGCGGCTGGTTTTCCGGCGTTTTCCTGCTTGGCTATGCATCACCCTGCTGACCTTGGGGGCAGGTCTTTTTGTCAGTCTTGCCCTGCATGGCAGCGCCAGCGGCACAAGCCCGTGGTGGGCACTGGCCTTCGCCCAGGCCAGCGTGCTGACCATCGGCTGGAGCCGTCTGGCAAGGCTGCATGCGTTGCAGCGGCTACTCCCCAAGCCAGATTCCGGGCGCTAAAATGGCGCATTCTTTTCGGGGGAATCCACCATGTCATTGTTCGATGTTTTTCGGCGCGGCGCCAAACCCGAGGAGAGTGTGCGGGTAAAAACGGCGGACTACTCCGGTGTCAGCCGCCGCAAGAATCCGCGTGCCGACCCCCGCCCCGGTACCCGCATCCTGCTGGTGGACGATTCCCCAACCATCATCGCCCGGCTGAAAAAAGAACTGGGCGAAGAACGCTATCTGATTACCGAGGCGCATGATGGCCGCGCAGCCTTGCGCCAGATTGAAATGTTCGAGCCGGAACTGATTTTTCTGGATGTGATTCTGCCCGATACCGACGGCTTTTCGCTGCTGCGCATCCTGCGCGAGCTGCCGCACAGCAAGGACATCCCGATCATCGTCACCAGCGGCAACCCCAAGCCGACCGAACAACTGTATGTGCAGCGTTTGGGCGCCGAGGACTTCATGAAAAAGCCCTTCACCCGCGCCGAAGTATTCCGCCGCATCCAGCCGCTGCTCGATGCCCAGTACATCCCGCGTCGTGCGGCGCAACGGGTGGGCGTGCCGGTTGAACTGGCCAGCAAGCCCCCGGCAGGCTGATGGACAAGCGCGGGCCGGTCATCACCCTGCCCATCGAGGGCATGACCTGCGCCGCCTGTTCTGCCCGGCTAGAACGGGTTTTGCAGGCCATCCCCGGTGTGGAAAGCGCAACCGTCAATCTCGCCAGCGCCCGCGCCAGCATTCACGGCCAAGCCGAGCCACAAGCCCTGATTGCCGCCGTGGAAAAAGCCGGCTTCCATGTTCCGGCAGCCACCCATACCTTGCAGATCGAGGGCATGACCTGCGCCGCCTGTTCTGCCCGGCTAGAACGAGTTTTACAGGCCGTCCCCGGTGTGGAAAGCGCAGCGGTCAATCTCGCCAGCGCCCGCGCCAGCATTCACGGCCAAGCCGAGCCGCAAGCCCTGATTGCCGCCGTGGAAAAGGCCGGGTTTTCCGCCCGCCTCACACAAGACCGGCAGGCCGACGATGCCGAGCGCCAAGCGCAGCAGACCCGACAACTGCGGCAGTTACGCCGGGATTTCCGCATCGCCGCTGCATTGACCTTGCCGGTTTTCCTGCTGGAAATGGGCGGCCACCTGTTTCCGCCCCTGCATCATTGGCTGCAGGCCACATTCGGACAGCAAAATCTCTGGTATCTGCAATGCCTTCTGACCACGCTGGTATTGCTGATTCCCGGACGGCATTTCTACCGGCATGGCCTGCCCGCACTGCTGCGCGCTGCCCCGGATATGAACTCGTTGGTGGTTCTGGGCACTTCCGCTGCCTGGCTGTATTCGCTGGTTGCTACTTTCCGCCCCGCTTGGCTACCGGCCGGCACGGTCAATGTCTATTACGAAGCGGCCGCGGTCATCATCACCCTGATTCTGCTTGGCCGTCTGCTTGAAGCTCGTGCCAAAGGCCGCACTTCGCAAGCCATCAGCCGCCTGATTGGCCTACAACCGAAAACCGCCCGGGTGCTGCGCGATGACCGCCTGCGCGATATCCCGATTGCCGATGTCATCAGCGGCGATATCCTCCAAGTGCGTCCCGGCGAGCGCCTGCCGGTGGATGGCTTGGTACTGGAAGGCCATAGTCGGGTGGACGAGTCGATGTTAAGTGGCGAGCCGCTGCCGGTGGAAAAATCTCCCGGCAGCACGGTGATTGGCGGCACTGTCAATCAGCACGGCACTCTGACCCTGCGCGCCACCGCCGTCGGCAGCGAAAGCGTGCTGGAACAAATCATTGCCTTGGTGGAACAGGCGCAGGCCGGAAAACTGCCGATTCAGGCGCTGGCAGACAAAGTTATCCGCTATTTCGTGCCGGCGGTGATGCTCATCGCCGCGCTGACCTTCATCCTCTGGCTATGGCTGGGCCCCGCCCCCGCCTTGGGGCTGGCGCTGGTCAATGCCGTCAGCGTGCTTATCGTCGCCTGTCCCTGCGCAATGGGGCTTGCGACCCCGACCTCGATCATGGTCGGCACCGGGCGCGCCGCCGAGCTTGGCCTGTTGTTCGCCAAGGGCGAAGCGCTCCAGCTATTGAAAGACGCGCGCGTTATCGCCTTGGACAAAACCGGCACACTGACCGTCGGCAAACCGGCGCTGACCCATTTCGAGCTTGCCGCAGGCTTTGAAGAAAGCCAGGTATTGCGCCTGATTGCAGCGGCGGAATCGCATTCTGAACACCCGCTGGCGCATGCCATCGTAGCCGCCGCGCAAGCGCAAAACCTTGTGCTGCCTGCCGTCCGAGATTTTCAGGCCATCACCGGTATGGGTATCCGTGCCGTGGTGGACGGCCAGCGCGTGGAAATCGGCGCAGACCGCCATATGCAGGCGCTCGGGCTGGATATCAGCCAGTTTGCCGCCAGCGCCGCACGCCTGTCCGGCGAGGGCCAATCCCCGCTATATGCCGCGATTGACGGCCAGCTTGCCGCGCTGATTGCCGTGGCCGACCCGATAAAACCCGATACCCCGGCAGCGATTGCCGCGCTGCATGCCCAAGGGCTGAAAGTGGTGATGGTAACCGGCGACAACCGCCATACCGCCAATGCCATCGCCAAACAACTCGGAATCGACGCGGTCATCGCCGAAGTGCTGCCGCAAGGCAAAGTGGCAGCGGTCAAACAGCTCAAGGCGCGCCACGGCATCTTGGCCTTTGTCGGTGACGGCATCAATGATGCCCCGGCACTGGCTGAAGCCGATGTGGGCATCGCCATCGGCAGTGGCACCGATATCGCTATGCAGGCGGCAGATGTCGTGCTGATTTCCGGCAGCCTCATGGGCGTACCCGATGCCATCGCCCTCTCGCGAGCCACCTTGCGCAATATCCGGCAAAACCTGTTCTGGGCATTTGCCTACAACACAGCGCTGATTCCGCTGGCGGCCGGGCTGCTCTACCCGCTGAACGAGAGGCTGCTCTCGCCGATTTTCGCCGCCGCCGCGATGGCGCTGTCCAGCGTATTCGTACTGGGCAATGCCCTGCGCCTGCGCCGCTTTACACCTTGAAGCCGCCGCAGCGTCCGGCTTACAACCGTTGCGCCGGAAAACCGGCCTGCTGCAAGGCGCTCTGGATAGTGGCCTGCGCGGCAGCCGTTTCAATCCACACCGTGCGGCTTGGCAAATCTGCCTCGACCCGAGCCTTGGCATCCACCCTAGCCACTGCTTGCTCGATGCCGCGCACGCAGGCGCCGCAGCTCATGTCGTCGATCCGAAATTGCATACGTTCTTCAGCCATTTCTTGAAAAGCCCAGTATGTTGCGAGGGCATCATTATCGCTGCTCGGCAGCGTCGCACAAAAAATGAATGAAAAATAAACAAAAACACGCCAACTCAATCTTGATGCGGCAATCGCCCTGCCGATGGTGAGTTTACGGATAGGAGTGCGGTTTTTCGCTCCGTCTTCCCTCGATTTTTCAAGGATTCACCATGAACACCACCCCGCCCGTGACGCAAAACCAAACGCCCGTCGATATCGACTCTCTGGATGTTTCCGATGCCTGGAAAAAGTACTTCCACGCCGTGAACAAGTTTGGCGGCCTGGGGGTGCCAAAGCTCAAGGCGATGCCGCAAGAGGAGCGCAGGGCGCATATGAAGGAAGTTGGGCCGCCGCTCATCAGCCTGATTCTGGCCTTTGCCTTTCCGCTGATCTATTACATCGTCAAGGGCATGTGGAAGAAGGGTCTGGTGCTGTTTGCCATCACCGTTCCGGTCACCCTGATTATTTCCGTCATCCTGTACATGATTGGTGGTGAAACGCTTGCTGGTATTGTGCGGTTCCTGCCGAGTGCGGTTTTCTCCGGCCTGATGGCGCAAAACTACTACGCCTACAAGGTACTGAAAGACGATGGCTGGATGCCGCTGTTCAAAGTCTGATGAACGCCAACACGCCACCGGCACTACCTGCAACCGGCGCTGTCAAATGGCAGCGCCGGTTTATCTGGTTCGATATCGGCCTGTGCACGCTGTTTGCCAGTTTCAATCTCATCGCCATCATCCTGACCGCGAAAAACGGCTATCAGGGCGATCTGCCGCTGTGGTTTGCTTGGACACAGCTGCTGATGGATATCAGCGGCAATGCGCTGGCATTGACCGGGGCGTGGCTTTTGATCCGCAGACAGCGCAGCGGTTTTTACTTTGTTATCGCCTCGCTCCTAGTCATCGGTGTGCGCCTGACACTGCAATACGTCAATCTCGGGCTGCTGATTCAAAGCAATAGCTGCCCGGAAGACACCCTCATCCTGGGGCTGATACTCGGCACCTTGGTACGGATTTGCTACAACGGACTGTATCTGCTGGCAATCAGCACTTATCGCAAGACGCTTTGATTGCCTGTTCTGGCTATTCCTCGAACAATTCCGAGTGTGTCCCGGTGCGAACAAAGGTGATGCTGTTGCCTTCCAGCCTGTAAATGAGCAGGAAGTCACCGCCGACATGACACTCCCGGTGATCGCTCCAATCACCTTTCAATGGATGGTCAAGCCACTCCGGCCCAAGCGGTTCATCATTGGCAATCAAGAGCAGCATTACGGCTTTTAGCCGATGCATGTCATATCGGCCAGAACGGGAAAGCCTCTCCCAATCCTTCAAAAATGCCTTGGTGTAGTCACAGGCCTTGGGTTGTGGTGCCCGCTTACTGTTTGCTGTTTTTTTCGAGCTCATCCATCAACTCGCTGGCAGAAGCAAAACGTGCCTTTTGCGCAATGGCACGTGCTTCTTCCATTGCTGCACGTGTCTGGCTATTGGGAACTTTCAGCTCCAGCGGAAATGCCTGTTCAGCAGCAACACGCTTGAGCAGAATGCGCACGGCATCGGAAACCGACAGCCCCATGGCTGCCAATGCTTCGCTGGCCTGAATTTTGGTTTCTTCGTCCACCCGGACGTGCAACATTGTGGAATGAGCCATTTTCATATCCTCCGTCGGCAATCTTGTATCTCAAAAGAGATACAGTCAAGCCTAACGGCTTTCTTGCAGCCTACTGCGCGCCAGTTTTTTGCTATGCGGGTCGGCCAGCGGGTCTTGCAGCAGTTGGGCGGCCGCGCGGCGGGCGACTTCGCGGCCTTCGGCCTTGCGCCCCGGCAGTTGTTGCAGGCACAGCCCCTGATACAGCGCGATGCGGTTCAGGCGCCAAGCGCGCTCGGGCGGCACGCCATCGAGATAACTCTCATGCTGGGCAGCCGCAATCGCTTCGATGGCCGCCAGTGACTCGGCCGTGCAGCCCTCTTCCAGCACCTCCAGTTGCGCCAACAGATAACGGGCAAATTCGATCATCCCAGCATTGCTTTGCTCTCCCAGCTTGCGCAAACCGGCAAGCCCGGCTGCGGCATGGGCGCGTGCCACCTCAAACTCGCCCAGATCACGGGCATCTTCGGCCAATGACAGGCGCAGTTCCTGCACGGAAAAACTTTCACTATCGCCAGCCTGGGCATACAGATTCAGCGCCTGCTGGTGCAGACCTCGGGCGCGGGCGGGGTTGCCCAGTTGCCGGGCGATGTCGCCAAGCAACGCCATCGGCTCGGCAGTGGCATCCGAGCCAATGGCCTCAAGCCGCGCCAGCAAGGTTTCCAAGTCGCGCTGTGTGCCGCGATAGTCGCCACTGTCCAGTCGCACCCGCGCCAGATTCTGCAACATCAAAAGTGCCCGCGGGCTGTCTGCACCATCCAGTTGCCGGACATGCTGATAGACCCATTCCAAGCGGGTCAGTGCCGCGCCAAATTGGCCTTGTCCATATTCCAGTGCCGCCAGATTGGTCTGCGCCAAGAGGGCGATTTCGCTGGCTTCGCCATGATGTTCGCTGGCAAGACGCAATACCTCTTCCATCAGTGCCTTTGCCTGGGATTGCTGACGCTGACGCTGCAAGGCGCGCGCCAGATTGATATTGCCCGAGAGAGTAACCGGATGCGCCGCGCCGTAAACCGCCAGGTTTTCCTGCTGCAAGGCTTGCAGCATGCCAAGCGCCTCATCGCCACGTCCATCGATGCCGAGCAATACCGCCAAGTTTTCCTGTGCCCGGCGGCGCTCGCCACTCATGCGCAGTTCCGGTGCTTCAAGCTCGACAAGCAGCTCGCGCAGTTTGGCGATGCTCGCCTCGCGCTGCCCCCGGGCTTCGGCCAGTTGTGCCTGCTGCTGCAAGGCTTCGCGGTAGGCGCGCTTGCCCACACCCCCCAGTGCCTTGGCCGCCTGCTCGGCCTGCTGCAATTGCCTCGCGGCTGTGTCCAGTTCGCCAGTTCTTGCCAGCAAGCCACCGTAATAGGCGCGCAATTCATGCCGCACAGCCTGCTCGGCAGGCGTGTCGGGCAACGGCTCGGCCAAGATTTTTTCTAATCGCCGACGCAAGCTCTCCCAAGGGCCGCCGCGTTGCTGAATCACCAGCGCATAAGCGCGTAACAAGCGTTCACGGCTGGGCGCTGGCAGCATCAGGGCATCGGTCTTGGCGAATGCTTCTTCCAGCAACGCCTGTGCCTTGTCATAGCGACCAAGCCCGGCATAGGTTTCACCAAGCGCGGCCCATAGCTCGGCCTGCAACTGCGGCTGTCCCTGCAAATTGCCACGGATACGCTCGGCACCGGCATCAAGCAGAGCCAGCGCATCCGGCGCTTTCCCCTGGTGATGTTCCGGGCTGTTGTCCTTGAATACTTCAATCATGAAATCACGCACTGCGGCAGCGGTCTGCGCTTCGGCTCGGGCAATGTCCCGTTGCAGCGCGGCCTGCCGGGCTTGCCAGAGTGTGCCAAGCAGCCCGGCCAGCAATGTCAGTAGCACGATGCCGATAGTCGTCATCGCCAGCCGATGACGGCGCAGGCTGCGTCTTGTGCGACCGGCAATCCCCTGCGGGCGGGCGCTGACCGGATATTGCGCGCCAACCGCCTGCATATCGCGCAGCATGGCCTCCACCGTGCCATAGCGGGCATCGGCCTGCTTGTGCATGGCTTTTTCGATGATCGCCTGCCAGTCGAGCCAGTCGTCCTTGCGCGCTTGCCGCCGCAAGGTTTCGGGCACATTCGGCAGCAGTGGCTCGGGGCGCTGGCTGCCGATGCGCGCCAGAACCTCGCTCCGGGTTAGCCCCTTGAAGTCCAGCGGCGCCTTGCCACATAACAAGTAATACAGCAGCGCGCCCAAGGCATAAATATCGTTACGCGCGCCAATCGGCTCGCCAGTGAGCACTTCTGGCGCTGCAAAGCCGGGCGTCAGTGCGGCGATACCGGCATTGGGCGCCTGCTCGCTTTGTCCAGCCAGCCGGGCGATACCAAAATCCAGCAAATACGCCTGTCCCTGCGCATCCACCCGTACATTGGCCGGTTTGATGTCGCAATGGATGACGAGATTTTCGTGTGCATGCGCAACCGCTTCGGCCACTTGGCGAAAAATCGCAAGACGCGATTGCAGGTCGGGCTGCTGCTCGGCCAGCCAAATATCCAAGGTCTGGCCTTCGATGTAATCGGTCACCAGAAATGGCTCGCCCGACTCGGTGATGCCGGCATCGAGCAGTCGGACGATGGCCGCATGCCGCAACCCAGCCAAAAGGCGACGTTCGGATTCGATGCCCTGGTGAAAATGCTGGCGGTTTTCACGAATGAACTTGATCGCCACTTGCTTGGCAAACAGCCCGTCATCGCGTGCGGCGAGCCAGACTTCGCCCATGCCGCCCCGACCAATCGGCTCCAACAAGCGCCAATTGCCGATGACCTCATCGGCCTGATGTTGGACAGCGCTGGGGGCCTGCCCCTCCGGCAGCAGCCAGCGACCTGCCGATGCCTGCATGCCGTGCAGCCACTGCCGCAATGCTGCGGCATCCTCCGGATGCTGGCACTCAAGCACAGCCAGCCGTGCCTGCCGCGCGGCCTCGTCCAGCGTCAGCAATTCGTCCAGCTGCGCCTCAAGCCGCGCCCAGCGCTCGCCATCGCGCTCTTGTCCCGCCCTCATCCTAGGCACTCGTGCAGCCAGCCGCGCGCTTTTACCCAGTCGCGCTGCACCGTGCTGCGATCAACTCCCAACACCTGGCCGGTTTCTTCTTCACCCAGTCCCGCGAAATAACGCAGCATCACCACCTGCGCCAGCCGCGGACGCACGGCTTCCAGCCTGCCCAATGCCATTTCCAGCTCCAGCATTTCCGAGGCTTCCAGCTGCAAGGCAGCTTCATGTGCACTCATCTCCAATGACACATGCGCGCTGCCTGCGCCACGTTTTTGCGCCAGCCGGTCGCGGGCATGATTGATGAGGATATGGCGCATGGCGCGCGCGGCCACGGCCAGAAAATGCTCCGGGCACATGCCTTCGAGGAAATCCGGTGAACCGGCCAGTTTCAGCCAAGCCTCGTTGACCAGCGCGGTGGTGGACAGCGTTTCCCCCGCATGGCCTCGCCAGCGCTGCCAATGGGCAATCTGGCGCAGCTCCCGTTGCAGGCTCTCCATCAAGGCCGCCAAGCTTTGCACGCCCGGCGGCACCCGACTTTCAAGCTGCGAACGAATCAGGCTTTCTTCGCTGCTTTCACTCATCTTTGCCCCGCAGGTCAGCCAACACCCCGGCTCACAGCATCGGCAGTTTCAGACCCTGCTCGCGCGCGCATTCGCGGGCGATTTCATAGCCGGCATCGGCATGGCGCATCACGCCGGTGCCGGGGTCATTCCACAGCACGCGGGCAATGCGCTTGTCGGCAGCTTCGCTGCCGTCGCAGACAATCACCACGCCGGAGTGCTGCGAGAAGCCCATACCCACGCCACCGCCGTGGTGCAGGCTGACCCAAGTGGCGCCACCGGCCACGTTCAACATCGCATTCAAGAGCGGCCAGTCGGAGACGGCATCGGAGCCATCCATCATGCTTTCGGTTTCGCGGTTCGGGCTGGATACACTGCCCGAATCCAGATGGTCGCGGCCAATCACGATCGGCGCTTTCAGCTCGCCATTGCGCACCATTTCGTTGAAGGCCAGACCAAGCTTGTGGCGTAGGCCAAGACCGACCCAGCAAATGCGCGCCGGCAAGCCCTGGAAGCTGATGCGCTCACGCGCCATGTCCAGCCAGCGGTGCAAATGCGCATCGTCGGCAATCAGCTCCTTCACCTTGGCATCGGTCTTGTAGATGTCTTCCGGGTCGCCGGAGAGCGCCACCCAGCGGAACGGGCCGATACCGCGGCAGAACAGCGGGCGCACATAGGCGGGCACGAAACCGGGGAAGTCAAAGGCATTCTTGCAGCCGGCCTCGAAGGCCATCTGGCGGATATTGTTGCCGTAATCGACCGTCGGGATGCCCTGCGCATGGAAGGCCAGCATCGCTTCCACATGCGCACGCATCGACTGCTTGGCCGCATCGCGTACTTTTTCCGGATTGGCTTTTTGCTCGGCTTCCCACTGCGCCACTGTCCAGCCGATCGGCAAATAACCGTGCACCGGGTCGTGGGCACTGGTCTGGTCGGTCACGCAGTCCGGCTTCACCCCGCGCTTGACCAGCTCCGGCAGGATTTCCGCCGCATTGCCAAGCAGCGCGATGGATTTGGCCTCGCCTGCGGCGGTGTACTTGGCGATGCGCGCCAGTGCGTCGTCCAGGTTGTCTGCCTGCTCATCGACATAACGGGTGCGCAGGCGGAAGTCGATGCTGGACTGGCGGCATTCGATATTCAGGCTGCACGCCCCGGCCAGCGATGCGGCCAGCGGCTGCGCGCCGCCCATGCCGCCAAGACCCGCGGTGAGAATCCATTTACCGGTGAGATCGCCGCCGTAATGCTGGCGTCCCATTTCCACGAAGGTTTCGTAGGTGCCCTGCACGATGCCCTGGCTGCCGATATAAATCCAGCTACCGGCGGTCATCTGGCCGTACATCATCAGACCCTTGCGGTCGAGTTCGTTGAAGTGCTCCCAATTCGCCCAGTGCGGCACCAGATTGGAATTGGCAATCAAAACCCGCGGCGCGTCCGGGTGGGTCGGGAACACGCCGACCGGCTTGCCCGATTGCACCAGCAGGGTTTCGTCATCATTCAGGGTTTTCAGCGTTTCCAGAATCTTGTCGTAGCTTTCCCAGTCACGCGCAGCGCGGCCAATGCCGCCATACACCACCAGGTCTTCGGGCCTTTCGGCCACTTCCGCATCCAGATTGTTCTGCAACATGCGGAACGGGGCTTCGGTCAGCCAGCTTTTGCAGCTCAGTTCTGCACCACGCGGGGCGCGAATCTTGCGGGAAGGATCATGGCGATTGGATGCGGACATGGCGGAGCCTCATGAAAATGAAGCCGCTATTATCGCAGCCTGATGCCATCAGACTCAAAAAACTTCAATAGATGGCCGGATCAAGCCTACGCAGGGCATCGAGCAAATCAAACCCGCCGCTGCGCTCAATGTCCTCCCGGCTGTAGGCACGCCCCGCCGCCGCCACGCAATCCTGCCCGTCGGCCTTTTGTCCACTGCGGCGCAGTCGCTCCCGCCGCGAAGCATGGATGCGCGAGCCCGTATAACGCAGGCAATGACGCGATGAGATGGCCGCCTCCGGCGAGTTGGCAGCCTGCGCCTTGGGTAGCTCGGATTGCGCAGACGTCTGCGGCGGCATATCGGCCATTGCCAGTGGCGCAAGCCCAAGGCCAATGACCCAAACCAATATCTGCTTTTTCATCCTGTCTGACCCCGCTGTGATTTTCTGACCACTTTACCCCGCATCACTCCCCGCAATGCCTGCTTGGGCAGGCCGGTTCAGCCTGTGGTTCGGCGGATTTTCAGCTATGAACTACATTCAGCCCCATCAGAGTGTTAGCGTTTTTTTGCCACATTCGAGAAGTGCGGCATTGAGCCGCTGGCAAAACAAAGCGGCGCGCTGAATCTGCGCGTGCAGCCTGAATTGCAGCGCGCCGTCACCATTGCCGCCAAAGCCTCCGGCAAAAGCATCAACCAATGGGCCGCCGAAGCCCTGCAAGCAGCGGTTCGGGACTGATTCTCGCACCTGTCCCGCGCAACACAGCCGCAATGAAAAGCGTGAACAAGCTCTAAAATTGTCGGTATGAATACCAAGATGATTCGCTGCTTATTGCCCCTGACTCTGGCGACCCTTCTGGCCGCCTGCGCGCACACGCCGCCGCCTTCGGCCGCCCAGCCTGCACCGACCTTGCTGCTGATCTCCATTGATGGCCTGCGCCCGCAAGACATCACCGCCGAGGACATGCCCAACCTCTGGCAGCTGGCCAAGGCCGGTGTCCACGGTGAAGGCATGCGCCCGGCCTACCCTTCACTGACGTTCCCCAATCACTACACCCTGGTGACAGGCCAACTGCCCGACCAACACGGCATCATCCACAACAGCATGCAGGACAACGCCTTGGGCGAGTTTCGCCTGAACCTGCGCACCGCCGTACAGGATGGTCGCTGGTGGGGCGCAGAACCGATCTGGGTCAGCGCGGAAAAAGCCGGGCTGCGCACCGCCACCTTGTATTGGCCGGGCAGCGAAGCGGAAATCGACGGATACCGCCCGCATCTTGCCTTGCCATTCGATGCTTCGACCAGCGCACATTGGCGCGCCGACACCGTTGCCGACTGGATCGGCGCGCCGGCCAATCAGCGTCCGGCATTTGTCACCTTGTACTTCGACAAAGTCGATCACGCCTCGCATACCCATGGCCCGAACTCCACGCAGGCACTGGCCGAGCGACGCGACAGCGATGCGGCCATCGGCCATTTGCTCCAACGCCTGCGCAACAACAAGCAGCTGGATTCAATCAATATCGTGCTGGTCTCCGACCACGGTTTTGCCGAAGTACCACCGGGTCAAACCATCGCCGTGGATGAAATGCTGCCCGAGGACTGGGCCGATGTGATTTCGACCGGCCAAGTGGTGGGCTTTGCACCCAAACCCTCCATGCGCGCCCAAGCCGAACAGCGGCTGCTGGGACGGCACTCCAATTATCAATGCTGGCGCAAAACGCAGCTGCCCGAACGCTGGCAGTACGGCCAACACCCGCGTGTACCGGAAATCGTCTGCCAAATGGACGAAGGCTGGGACGCCCTGCCGCGCAGCCAAGTTGAAGCACGGCAAAAAAACCCCGGCATGCGCGGCTCGCATGGCTATGATCCGGCATTGCCTTCCATGCGCGCCAGCTTCATCGCCCACGGCCCGGCATTTCGCCGCCATAGCACTCTGCCGCTGCTCGACAATACCGATGTTTACCCGCTACTGATGAAGCTCATTGGCCTGACACCCCCTCGCAACAACGACGGTTTGCACACGTTTACCCCGGTATTGCAGGACTGAAAAACACGAAGCCAAGCCCATAAAACGGCTTGGCTTCATTTCATTCGGTGTGTCAGAAACAAAAAAAGCCAACCTATTTAGGTTGGCTTGGGATAAATGGCGCGCCCGGAAGGATTCGAACCTCCGACCCCCAAGTTCGTAGCCTGGTGCTCTATCCAACTGAGCTACGGGCGCGCTGTGGAGAAGCGAAATTATGGGCAGTTCATTGCAGTGCGTCAAGCCCTTTTTGCAAATTTTTTCATTTTTTCAAAATTCGGTATCAGTAATAACTGTCGAACGGGTCTTGCAGCACGATATTGGCATCACGATCCGGGCCGGTCGAGACGATCGCCAGCGGACAACCGGCCAGTTCTTCCAGCGCACGCAGATAGGCGCGCGCGGCCGGCGGCAGCTTGTCCCATTCGGTGATGCCGGCGGTCGATTCCTGCCAACCGGGGAACTCCAGATATACCGGCGTGCATTCTTCCCAGCCCTTGGCATCCAGCGGCGCATATTCGGTGCGCTTGCCGTGGTATTCGTAGGCGATGCACATCTTCAGCGTGTCCATGCCATCCAGAATATCGAGCTTAGTGATGCAAAGTCCGGTGATGCCATTGATCGCGACCGCGCGCTTCAGCGCCACGATGTCCATCCAGCCGCAGCGACGCGGACGGCCGGTGGTGGCGCCGTATTCCTGGCCGCGATCACGGATGCCCTGGCCAATATCGTCGTGCAGCTCGGTCGGGAACGGGCCGCTGCCCACGCGCGTGGCATACGCCTTGGCGATGCCGAGCACATAGTCGATCGCATCGGCGCCAACGCCAGCGCCGGCATAGGCGCCGCCGACGGTGGTATTGGAAGAAGTCACATACGGATAGGTGCCGTGGTCGATATCCAGCAACGAGCCTTGCGCGCCTTCAAACAACACTTTTTTGCCCTGACGACGCAGCTCGTGCAGGATGCCGGCGACATCGGCCTTCATCGGCTCGACGTATTCGCCAAAGGCCAAGGCTTCATCCAAGGTTTTTTGGTAATCCACCGCTTCCACGCCCAAGTATTGGGTCAGCACGAAATTGTGGTAGTCCATCGCCGCGCGCAGCTTTTCGGCCAGCTCGTCAGGGTAATGCAGATCGGCCACGCGAATGCCGCGACGCGCCACCTTGTCCTCATAGGCCGGGCCGATGCCGCGGCCGGTGGTGCCGATGGCCTTGCCGCCGGCGGCCTTCTCGCGCGCCTGATCCAGCGCGATGTGATAGGGCATGATCAGCGGCGTGGCCGGCGAGATTTTCAGGCGCGAGCGCACTTCAACGCCGTTGGCCTCAAGCTCGGCAATTTCCTTCTGCAAGGCGCCCGGATGCAGCACCACGCCATTGCCGATCAGACACAGCGCCTCGGGACGCAAAATGCCTGAGGGAATCAGATGCAATACGGTTTTCTTGCCGCCAATCACCAGCGTGTGCCCGGCATTGTGGCCGCCCTGGTAACGCACCACCGCGCCAATATCCTGGGTTAGAAGGTCAACAATCTTGCCTTTGCCTTCGTCGCCCCATTGCGCGCCCAACACCACCACTGACTGACTCATTTCATTCTCCCGAAAAAAGTTGTTTGCCCGCTGGCGCAGCAATCGATCGAAGTACCATTTCATGCCGCCATACGCGATAAAAGCCGAGCGGGAAACACCCCGACCGGCTTTTGGAAATGATACTGGTGTGCCACCGGCTTTGCCAGCGCAGCCGTTACACTTTAGGCATGCTTGAAAATACTGCGCACACCCCCCTGCCCTTCCCCTCCATGGCCAGCCGCTTTCGCGGTTTTTTGCCAGTCGTCGTGGATGTAGAAACCGGCGGTTTTGACTGGAATCGCCATGCACTTCTAGAAATCGCTGCGGTTCCGCTGGAGCTGGACGAATCCGGGCAACTCATCCTCGGGCAGACCGCCTGCGCCCATCTTGAGCCGGCGCCCGGCACTGAAATCGACCCCAAGTCGCTGGCTGTAACCGGCATCCAGCTCGACCATCCATTCCGGCTGGCCAAGCCAGAAAAAGAAGCGCTTGACCATGTGTTTGCCGCAGTGCGTAGTGCGGTCAAAAAACAGGGCTGTCAGCGGGCGATTCTGGTCGGCCACAATGCTCACTTCGACCTCAACTTCCTGAATGCCGCAGTGGCGCGGGTCAGACACAAACGCAACCCGTTCCATCCGTTCAGCGTGTTCGATACCGTCACGCTGGCAGGTCTTGCCTATGGGCAAACCGTGCTGGCTCGCGCGGTGCAGGCGGCCGGCATGGAATGGGACAGCCGCGAAGCCCATTCTGCCGTGTACGACGCGGAAATGACCGCAAAGCTGTTCTGCACCATCGCCAATCAATGGCCACTTCGGCGCTGATTAAAGCCGCTGCCGTACTGCCTCGAACAGGGCAATCCCGGCGCTGACCGAAACATTCAGGCTTTCCATTTCGCCGGGCATCGGGATTTTCACCAATTGGTCGCAGTTTTCCCGGGTCAGGCGGCGCAGGCCATCACCCTCGCCACCGAGCACTAGGGCGATATTGCCGCGCAAGTCCAATGCATACAGCGTGGCTTGTGCTTCACCGGCCAGCCCGTAAATCCACACGCCCTGTTTTTGCAGATCGCGCAAGGTACGGGAAAGATTGGTTACCGCAACCACCGGAATGCGGTCGGCCGCCCCAGCGGAGGTCTTGCGCACCGTGGCATTGACTTGCACGGCCTTGTCACGCGGGATGACCACGGCGGTGGCGTTGGCCGCCGCCGCCGAGCGCAAGCAGGCACCGAGGTTGTGCGGGTCTTGCACGCCATCGAGCACCAGCAGCAAGGCGCGGCCTTTGGCCTGCGCTACTAGCTCGGCCAGCTCATGCTCGCCCCAAGTGCGGGCAGCTTGATAGCGCGCAACCACGCCCTGATGACGCAGCCCACCGGCGACGCCATCAAGCGCCTGTTGCGCGACGCGACGCACCTCGATGCCCAAGCGGCGCGCCTGGCTTTCGATGTCGGCAAGGCGGGCATTGCGCCCGCCCGATTCAACCAATATCTCGCGCACATTCTGCGCGTCGTGCTCAAGTGCCGAAGCCACGGCATTGATGCCGACTATCCATTGCGATGTTTTGCTCATGGCGACATTGTAGGGGCTGTACGGCGATGCTTTGCTCAATATTTTTGCTTGTTGCGCCGCGCCGGCTGGCCGCGCCGGGCTTTTTCGCTGTCCATCTCTTCCAGCAAGCGGAAATCGATTTTGCGGTCTTCCAGACTGGCCTTGAGCACCTGCACGCGCACCTTGTCGCCCAGCCGGAATTCGCGGCCGCGGCGCTCACCGGTCAAGGTTTTGCGGATGGCATCGAACTGGTAATAGTCATACGGCAGCTGGGTGACATGCACCAAACCATTGACCTTGGAGGCATCCAGCTCGACAAACAGCCCGAAACTGGTCACGCCACTGACCACGCCCTCAAACTCGCCGCCCACATGCTGCTCCATCCAAGCGGCACGATAACGCTCGTCCACTTCGCGCTCGGCCTCATCGGCACGCCGGGCACGCTCGGAACACTGCAAGGTCAGCCGTGCCATGTCGCGCTCACGGTAGCGGAAGTTGTCGGCATTGCCCCCCTGCAATACATGGCCAATCGCCCGGTGCAGCAGCAAATCCGGGTAACGACGGATTGGCGAGGTGAAATGCGCATAGCTCTCCAGTGCCAGTCCGAAGTGGCCGATGTTTTCCGGTGAATACACCGCAAGCGACTGGCTGCGCAGCAGCACCGATTCAATCAGCGCCGCATCGGCACGCTCGCGCACCTTGTGAATCAACGCCGTGAAATCGCGTGGATGCACCCGACTCCAGGGCGGCATGGAGAGCTTGAACTCCTTCAAAAACTCCTGCAAATCCGCGTATTTTTGCTCCGGCGGACGGTCGTGAATGCGAAATGGCGCAGCAATTCCGGCACGCTGCACGAACTTGGCTGCCTCCACATTGGCGGCGATCATGCATTCTTCAATCAGCTTGTGAGCATCGTTGCGCTGAAGCATCCCGGCCTGCACCACGTCCCCACGGTTGTCCAGCACGAAGCGCACTTCGCCGGATTCAAACTCGATGGCACCACGCGCCTGCCGTGCCTTGGCCATTTGCTGATACATCTGGTGCAGATGCTGCACATGCGGCAGCAAGCCGCCGATTTTGGCCAGGGCAGCCGCGCGCGCCTCATCCGGAATGCCATCGCCAACCGCGTTCCAAACCTCGGTATAAGTCAAACGCGCATGCGAGCGCATCACCGCCCGGTAGAACTCGGACGATTTCACCTCGCCACGATTGTTGAGCTGCATATCGCAGACAAAGCACAGCCGATCCACATCTGGATTCAGCGAACAGATGCCATTGGACAGCACTTCCGGCAGCATCGGCACCACGAAGCCCGGAAAATACACCGATGTTGCGCGGCCCTCGGCCTCGATATCCAGCGGCGTGCCAGGGCGCACATAGTGCGAAACATCGGCAATCGCCACCACCAGCCGCCACCCGCCCTTGAGTCGCTCGCAATACACCGCATCGTCAAAGTCCTTGGCGTCCTCGCCGTCAATCGTCAACAGCGGCAATTCGCACAAATCCACCCGCCCGGCGCGTTCGGCCGCGCCCACCTCCAAGGGAATGGCTGCCGCCTCGTCCAGCACGGCCTGTGGAAACTCGTGCGGAATATCATGGCCATGAATGGCCGCCTCCACCACCAGCGAAGGGGTCAGCTTCTCGCCCAGCACCGCAACGATGCGGCCAATCGGCGGACGACGGCCCTCCTGCGGCTGAGTGATTTCCGCCACCACCAATTGCCCGGCGCGCGCGCCATTACGGGCATCGGCGGGAATCATCACATTGCGCTGGATGCGGGCATCATCCGGCACCACAAAACCCACCCCGGCCTCCTCGTCATAACGCCCGACCAGACGACTGATGCGACGCTCCAGCACTTCGGCAATCATGCCTTCGGCACGCCCGCGCCTGTCCATGCCAGTGATGGTGACCATCACCCGATCACCATGCAGCACCTTGCGCATTTCGTTCGGCGACAGGAATACATCCTCGCTGCCGCCGCCATCGGGGCGCAGAAAGCCGAAGCCTTCCGGATTGGCAATCACCGTGCCGGTAATCAGGCGCAACTGCTCGGCCGGCACAAAGCCGCCACGCCGGTTCTGCAACAGCTGCCCATCACGCACCATCGCGCCCAGCCGCCGATCCAGTGCCTCTCGCCGGTCAAACGCGGTCAAGCCCAGCATCGCCGCCAGCGTGTCGGCATCCAGCGGCCCTTCGGCATCGCGCAAGATTTGCAAAATGTAATCGCGGCTTGCAATCGGCTCGGCATAGCGCTCGGCCTCGCGCTGATAGTTGGGATCACGTCCCGGTACGCCACGACTTGTCAGCGGCTTTCCGGCCAATCGCGGCTTGCCGCTCTTGGCTTTGCCGCCAGTCTCAGTCATGCCATCAGGCATCCAAGGTGCAGCCTTTTTGGCAGACGGCTTGCGGGGGGAGGCCATGGCGGTGTTTTTGTTGCGTGTAGTTTTCTTCATCCGGCCATGCTCGCACATGCTGCTGCCAAGCGCATACTGAGGAAAAAATCAGGGCGAAAACAAAAAAAGAAAAAAGTTGTTGACAGCCGAAAAAGCCATCCCCATAATTCGCGCTCCACCTGCCCAGGTGGCGGAATTGGTAGACGCACTAGTTTCAGGTACTAGCGGGTAAAACCGTGGAGGTTCGAGTCCTCTCCTGGGCACCAATTAGATGTCCTAAGACATCCCCAAAAGGCCGGAATCCCAATCAGGATTTTGGCCTTTCTTATTGCTCCGACGTACCCTATTGCAGCCTGCTCTTTTGCCAAGGTTGGCCATGCTGGCAAGTGAGAGTGCCAAGCCGGCAGAGACAATCTCCGATTCGGCTTGCGCCCGGCGCCACTTCTGCAAATGGAACAGCTCATCACGCCGCAGTGCAGCACAAAAGAGGCTTGTCGGCACTTTCAGGACTGGTTAAGGTGCAGGCATGCGCGGTCATGGTGAGC
Source organism: Lysobacteraceae bacterium NML08-0793 (assembly GCA_002798275.1). Lineage (GTDB taxonomy): Bacteria > Pseudomonadota > Gammaproteobacteria > Xanthomonadales > Xanthomonadaceae > Solilutibacter. The sequence continues at coordinate 206,857 of NWQR01000002.1, forward strand.
GCGCCAGGACAAAGATTTCATGCTGCCACCTGCCAAGCATCACGTTGATTTCGCCGCCCGTACCGATTCCGGGAGCCTGCCATGACTGAAAAAACCACGCCTGTCGCGGAGCGGGCACCCAAGCTTTGGCAGGCATTGCTGCCACTGTTGTTTCTGGCCACGCTGCTCGGCACTTCAGTCATGCTGTTCGGCGACAACTCCTCGGCCGGTCCAAATCAGATTGCCTTGATGCTCTCGGCCATGGTGGCCGCGCTGATCGGGCTTGCCAATGGCAAACGCTGGCAGGAGATCCAAAACGGCATGGTGCACGGCATTTCGCTGGCCATCGTCCCGATCCTGATTTTGCTGGCGGTAGGCGCCTTGATTGGGGCGTGGATGCTCTCGGGCACCGTGCCGACGCTGATCGTGTACGGCCTGAAGCTGATGCACCCGAGCTATTTCTATCCGGCGGCATGTTTGGTGTGCGCGATTGTGGCGCTTGCCATCGGCAGCAGCTGGACCGTGGCTGGCACGCTTGGTGTGGCCCTGATCGGTGTAGCGCAGGGTTTGGGCATGTCGCCGGCGATTACCGCAGGCGCGGTGATTTCCGGTGCTTATTTCGGTGACAAAATCTCGCCGCTTTCCGAAACCACCAACCTTGCCCCGGCAGCGGTGGACTCGGAGCTGTTTGCGCATATCCGCCATATGCTGTGGACTACTGTGCCAAGTCTGGCGCTGGCGCTTGTGCTGTTCACCGTCGTCGGCCTGTCCAGCCAGGCCAATAGCAGCGAGGTTTCATTTGGCGAGTTGCCCAGCATTTTGCAAGCGCATTTCAATATCGGCCCACATCTTCTGATTCCCTTGGTAGTGGTGGTGGTATTGGCGGTGAAAAAAATGCCCGCCTATCCGGCCATCTTGATTGGGGCATTGACCGGCTTGGTATTTGCCGCCCTGTTTCAAACCGAGGCGATGCGGCAAATGGGGCAGGCCGAGGGGCGTGCGGACTGGCTGGCCATGCTGGCCGGGGGCTGGAAGGTGATGGCCGATGGCTTCAGCATCGAAACCGGAAATGCCGCTGCCGATGAGCTGGTGAGCCGGGGCGGTATGGCTTCGATGCTCTCGACCATCTGGCTGATTGTCTGCGCCATGGGGTTTGGTGCCGTCATGGAGCACACTGGCCTTCTGGAACGGCTGATTCGCATGGTGCTGAAACTGGCGCGCTCGGTCGGCTCGCTGGTCGCCGCCACCATCGCCACGGCTTTTGGCATCAATGTCGTTTCTGCCGACCAATACATGTCCATCGTGCTGACCGGACGGCTGTATCGGGAAGAATACGAGCGTCGTGGCTTGGCGCCGGTCAATCTGTCCCGTGCGCTGGAAGATGGCGGCACGCTGACCTCTCCGCTGGTGCCGTGGAATACCTGCGGCGCCTATATGGCCGTCACTCTTGGGGTGGCCACGCTGGACTATCTGCCTTATGTGTTTTTCAACTTGCTGAACCCGTTGATCGCCATCGCGATGGCCTATGGCGGCTTCAAGATCCTGTATCTGCCGCCCGGCGCCGCTGCCGGGACGGCCAGCACCGACCGTCAGCCCTAACCCCGTCCAGTCCGCAGAAGAGAAACCGAAACGATGGAAAATCGCTCAATCCACGGCATGTGGTCTTCACGATTGATGTTCATCCTGGCCGCTACCGGCTCTGCCGTTGGCCTTGGCAATATCTGGCGCTTTCCGTACATGACCTCGGACAACGGCGGTGGCGCCTTCGTGCTGGTATATCTGCTGTGCATCGCCAGCGTCGGCTTGCCGATTTTGATTGGCGAAGTCCTGATTGGCCGTCACGGCCGTTTGAGCCCAATCAACTCGCTGCGCAAAATCATCAAGGAAAGCAACAGCGCCTCTGGCTGGGTGGTGCTTGGCTGGATGGGCATTCTCGCCGGCATCCTGATTTTGAGCTTTTATTCGGTAGTGGCCGGCTGGACACTCAACTACAGCTGGATTTACTTCAAACAATTGTTCAGCAGCACCCCCATCATTACCGATCCCGGCGCTACTTTCAGCGCCTTGCTGGGCAGTGCCGGTGAGCTGACGTTCTGGCATACCCTGTTCATGCTGCTGACCGTGGCAGTGGTGGCGCTGGGCGTTGAAAAAGGACTGGAGCGCGCCGTGCGCTGGCTGATGCCGGCACTGTTTTTGCTGCTGATTGCGCTGGTGATTTATGGCATGACCACTGGCTACGCCGGGCAGGCGGCGGCCTTTTTGTTCAAGCCGGATTTTTCCAAAGTTACCGCCGATGTCTTTCTGGCCGCCATGGGGCAGGCTTTCTTCACGCTCAGTCTGGGCATGTGCACAATGATGGCCTACGGGGCCTATCTGCCGCGCGAAGGCGTGTCGATTCCCGGCTCCGGCATTGCCGTGGCGCTGACCGATACCGGCGTGGCGCTCTTGGCCGGCATGGCGATTTTCCCCATCGTGCTCAATTACGGCATCAATCCATCCGGCGGCGGTCCGGGTCTGATCTTCACTTCGCTGCCGCTGGCCTTCAATGAAATGCCCTTTGGCGCGCTGTATGGCCTGCTGTTCTTCGGGCTGCTGTCAGTGGCCGCTTGGACTTCTTCAATCTCGCTGCTGGAGCCGGGCACCGCATGGCTGGTGGAGCGCTTTGGCATCGGCAGTCGCAAACGTGCGGCGCTGCTGCTAAGTGGCCTGTCTTGGCTGCTTGGCCTGCTGTCGGTGCTGTCGTTCAATCACTGGTCGCACATCAAACTGTTGGGGCGCGATGTGATGGGGCTGATCGAGTTCATCTCCAGCGACCTGATGCTGCCACTGGGCGGCCTGCTGATCTCCTTGTTTGTCGGCTGGTCGGTCAAACAGCAGATTCTCAAAAAGGAACTGCCAGAAATGTCCTCGGGGCTGTTCCGGGTATGGCTGTGGATGGTGCGTATTGTTGCCCCGGCCTTGGTGTTGCTGATTTTCATCGGCAAAATCAAAGGCTAAACCTGAGCATCACGACCGACCACGACGGGGCAGTAGATGCCCCGTCTTGCCATTACACTTGGCAGATGAAAACCACCCTCCCCTACGACAGCGCCCGCGCGGCCGCGCTTGCCGAAGTTCTGGCAAGCCATGTCCGCGAGTTGGGCGAAGCTGGCTGGACACCGGCCACCAGCAGCAATTTCTCGATGCGTCTGGACGCGCAGCACGCGCTTATCACCGTTTCCGGGCGCGAAAAACGCAAGCTCACCGCCAACGACCTGATGGTCATCGACCTGAACGGTCAGCCGGTTGGCAACCAGCTGCGCCCTTCGGCGGAAACCCTGCTGCATACCCAACTTTACCAACGCTTTGCCGACATTGGCTGCGTGCTGCACACCCATTCCCTGCACCAGACAGTAGCCTCACGCCTGTTTGCCCGCCAGGGCTACGTCCAGTTTCAAGATTACGAGCTGCAAAAAGCCTTTCACGGCAATACCACCCATGAAGGCGCGATGCGCGTGCCGGTATTTGCCAATACCCAGCACATGCCGACCCTGGCCGCCCAGGTGGAAGCGGCGCTGGATGCCGAGCCGATGTGGGGCTATCTCATTGAAGGCCACGGCCTATATGCCTGGGGGCGCGACATCGACGAAACACGCCGCCACCTGGAAGCCTTTGAATTCTTGCTTCAGTGCGAACTGAAAATGATGGAACTTGCCCGATGAGCCGACTGCGTATTTTCAACGACCACGACCCAGCCACCGTCCTCAAGCAAAGCCAGCAGCACGCAGAAATCGCCGCTGAACTGGCTCGCGTGGGCGTTGTTTTCGAGCAATGGCAGGCCAGTGCGCCAGTCAAGGCCGGCGACAGCGCCGAGGCCATCATGGATGCCTACCGCGCCGATATCGACCGCCTAGTAAACGCCAACGGCTTCAATAGCGTGGACGTGGTGAGCATCGCCCCGGACAACCCCAAGCGCGAGGAAATGCGCGCCAAGTTTCTGGAAGAACACACCCACAAAGAAGGCGAGGTGCGCTTTTTCGTCGATGGCAGCGGCTTGTTCTCGCTGCATATTGGCGACAAGGTGTACGAAGTCTTGTGCGAAAAAGGCGATCTGATTTCCGTTCCCGATGGCGCAACCCACTGGTTCGATATGGGGCCTGCGCCGCGCTTTGTCGCCATCCGCTTCTTTACCAACCCCGATGGCTGGATCGGTGATTTCACCGGCAGCGACATCGCCCAACGCTTTCCGCGCTACGAATGATGAAACCGCTTGTTCTGACCGATATTGAAGGCACCACTTCCAGCATTTCCTTCGTGAAGGATGTGCTGTTCCCCTACGCGCACCGCGCCCTGCCGGGCTTCGTTGCCGAACATGGCCAGCGCCCGGAAGTGCGCCGCTGGCTGGATGCGGTGGCCGAGGAAACCGGCGCCGCAGACGATGCCGCCATCGTCCGGCTATTGCAGCAGTGGATAGACCAAGATCGCAAACACACCGCACTTAAGGCTCTACAAGGGCTGATTTGGCAGGCCGGCTACCAAAGCCGCGATTTCACCGCGCATATCTATCCCGATGTCGCCCCCAAGCTTCAGCAATGGCATCAAGAAGGCATTGCACTTGCGGTGTATTCCTCAGGCTCGGTGGCTGCGCAAAAACTGTTCTTCGGCAATTCCGATGCCGGGGATCTGCTACCGCTTTTCAGCGCCTATTTCGATACCGAAACCGGCCACAAGCGTGAAGCGACCAGCTATGCGCGCATTGCCCAAGCGCTCAAGCGCGCCCCTGCCGACGTGCTGTTTTTGTCCGATGTGGTGGAAGAGCTGGATGCCGCACGCGAAGCGGGCATGCGTACCTGCCTGCTCGACCGTCCGGCCGACTACCCCACCCCGCGCCAAGGCAGTGCCTGCAATGGCCACCCGCGCGTGCAGAGCTTTGCCGAAATCACCCCGTAAGCCAAGCAACGCAAGCCCGGCATCTGCCGGGCTTGTGGTATTGCCGCATCAGCGCATCAGCGCATCGGCGGTGTCGGCAGCCCACGCAGGGCATAAAACTCGGCGCAAAAATCGGCAAAACGGTTTTGCTCGATAGCCGTGCGCATCTGCGCCATCAGCCGCTGGTAATAGCGCAGATTGTGCAAGGTGCCGAGCATCGGCGCGAGCATTTCATTGCAGCGATCAAGATGGCGCAGATAGCTGCGCGAAAAACCATTGGCGCAGGCATAGCAATCGCAGCCCGGCTCGATCGGCGCTAGGTCATGCTCGTATTTGGCATTGCGGATGCGCACCGTACCCGATGCAGTAAAGAAATGGCCATTGCGGGCATTGCGGGTGGGCATGACGCAATCGAACATGTCCACGCCCCGGGCGACGGCTTCGACCAAATCCTCGGGTCGCCCCACGCCCATCAGATAACGCGGCTTGTCCTCGGGCAGTTGCGGCACGGTATGCGCCAGCATCGCATTGCGCTCTTGCTCGGTTTCGCCCACGGCCAGACCGCCGATGGCATAGCCGTCAAAACCAATCGCCTTCAGCCCCTCGGCAGAACGACTGCGCAATTGCTGATGAACGCCGCCCTGCACGATGCCAAACAGCGCCGCGTCATTGCCCTCATGGGCACGCTTGCTGCGCTCGGCCCAACGCAAGGAAAGCTCCATCGAGCGCCGTACCACATCGACACTGACCGGCACACCATCGACTTGCACCGGCGGGCATTCGTCAAAAATCATCACGATATCGCTGCCCAGCACTTTCTGGATGTGCATGGATTCTTCCGGCCCCAGAAATACCTTGCGGCCATCCGTCGGGGCGGCAAAGGTTACGCCCGCCTCGGTGATTTTGCGCCGATGCGCCAGCGAGAACACCTGAAAGCCACCCGAGTCGGTCAGAATCGGCCCATCCCATTTGCCAAAACCATGCAGCCCGCCATGCGCCTGGATGACCTCAAGACCGGGGCGTAGATAAAGATGGAAGGTATTGCCGAGAATGATTTCCGCGCCCAATTGGCGGATTTGTTCCGGGAACACCCCCTTGACCGAGCCGTAAGTGCCGACCGGCATGAAGGCTGGGGTTTCCACCGTACCGCGCGGAAAAACAAGACGACCGCGCCGGGCAACTCCGTCGCTGCCCAAAAGCTGAAAAGACATGCGTGACATGCGCGGATTATCGCATTCACGCCCCTAAAATACGCGCATGACCGACACCCCGAACAAAACCCGTTTTGCCAACCTGTTTCTGACCGGCCTATTGACCCTGCTGCCACTGTGGCTGACTTGGATTGTGCTGCGGTTTGTATTCGCGCTGATGTCCGATATCAGCCGCCCTTGGGTCGGGCCGATTCTCAAAAGTCTGGCGCAAGCCTCGCCGCATACCCTGGGCTGGCTAAGTGCCGACTGGGTGCAGGCTGCCGTGGCGCTGCTGGGCACGGTGCTGGTGATTTTGCTGGTGGGGCTGCTTGCCCGGCAGGTTATCGGGCAGCGGCTGCTGCGCTGGTTCGAGGGCTTTATCGCCCGTATTCCGCTTGCCAATACCATCTATGGCAGCGCACGCAAACTGCTCGACATCCTGCAAAAATCGCCCGATGGCACCCAACGGGTGGTGTTGATCGACTTTCCCAACCCGGACATGAAAGCCGTCGGCTTTGTCACCAAAGTCATCCGCGAGCGCGACACCGGGCGGGAGCTGGCCGCAGTCTATGTGCCGACCACCCCCAACCCGACCTCCGGCTATCTGGAAATCGTGCCACTGGACAAAATCACCCCGACCGACTGGAGCGTGGATGAGGCGATGAGCTTCATCATCTCCGGCGGCGCAGTATCGCGCGATGAGATTCCGTTTGCCTGCAAGCAATAACGCCCTGTCAGACGCCAGCTGAAGCAAAACGACCCACTAAACCGAGGGACGACGCGAGGCGCTGTTTGCAGGCTTTCCGGCATGCCGACGAGCGCCGTGCGCTCTTGGTGCTGCCTTTGCCGGGCGCGCCGTTTCGCCTTCGCGACGCGGCTTTTGCGGCGGCCGCTGGCCTGCCGGGCGACCCCGACCGGGTTTGGGCAGGTGTCCATCCAGTTTCAGCGGTTTTTCCGGCTCGAAACCGCGCACGGTTTTCACTTCGATATCGGTTTTCAGAAGCCGCTGGATTTGCCGCAGCAGGCTGGCTTCTTCCTGCGATACCAGCGAGATGGCCTCGCCCTGCACGCCATTGCGGCCGGTACGGCCAATGCGGTGCACATAGTCTTCGGCCACCATCGGCAGGTCGTGATTGATAACCAGCGGCAGCGCCGGAATATCCAGTCCGCGTGCGGCCACATCGGTCGCCACCAAAATCCGGGTCTTGCCGGATTTGAACGCATCCAGCGCCTTTTGTCGGGCGGCCTGGCTCTTGTTGCCGTGGATGGCGAGCGCCGGCAGACCGGCTTTTTCCAGTTGCTCGGCCAAACGGTTGCAGCCATGTTTGGTCTTGCCAAACACCAGCACCCGGTCGGTATGCCGTTCGGCCAGAATGTCCACCAGCAGATCGCGCTTCTTGTTGCCATCCACCGGATGCACGCGATGAACAATGGTATCGGCCACGGCGTTTTGCGCAGCGACCTGCACTTCTACCGGCGCCTTCAAATATTCCAGTGCCAACGCCTTGATACGCGGCTCAAAGGTGGCGGAAAACAGCAATGACTGACGTGCAGCCGGCACCCGCGCCAAGATGCGCTTCATCGCCGGCAAAAAGCCCATGTCGAGCATCCGGTCGGCCTCGTCCAGCACCAGCACTTCCACCGCATCGAGCTTGGCCGTGCCGCGCTCAAGATGGTCAATCAGTCGGCCTGGACAGGCCACCAGCACATCCACACCCCGGTTCAGATTGTCAATCTGCGGCTGCATGCCGACACCGCCAAACAGCAGGGTTACGTTCAAGCGCAGATGGCGGGCATAGGTTTTCAGATTGTCGGCCACCTGCACCGCCAATTCACGGGTCGGCACCAGCACCAGTGCACGCGGTTTGCGCGGCCCCTTGGCCGGGGTCTGCTTGGCAAGGCGCTGCAACATCGGCAAGCCAAATGCCGCGGTTTTGCCGGTGCCAGTTTGCGCACCGCCCAGCAAGTCATGGCCGGCCAAGACATGCGGAATGGCCTGTTGCTGAATCGGTGTGGGCGTGCTGTAACCGGCTTCGGCCAGCGCACGCAGCAAGGCGGGCGAAAGCCCGAGGGATTCAAAACTCATGAAAACTCCAGTGTTGCGTACAAGAATCTGTACGTTTGAAACCCGGAGCTTTCCTGCCGCGCTGCGAGATCCTTGAATGAAACATGCCCGGTGAGCATGGCCGCGCCAGCAAGACGTGCGGGGGAATGCGCCACTTTATGCGGCGACACACCAGGAAAACGAGCCGAACCTGCGCGAGCTGGCGCATGATACGGCAAATGCCCTCGCCATGCCGAATCGGGCTATCCAATCAAAGCGCCAGCTGCATGCCCGGACGCGCCAGCACCGCCGTTACGCCAAAGCGCGCATGGATTTCACCGGCCAGCGCCTCGCGCGCGAGGTCTTCGCCATGCACCAGCGCCACCTGCGGCGGTTTTTCAAAGCCACCGTACCAAGCCAACAAGCCATTCTGGTCGGTATGCGCCGACAACCCGCCTACGGTATGCCGCTGGGCATTGACGCGATAATCATGGCCGTGGATGCGCACCCATTGCGCCCCGTCCACCAGCCGCCGCCCCAGCGTGCCTTCAGCCTGATAGCCGACAAATACCAGATGGTTTTCGCGCCGTCCCAGCCGGTGGCGGAAGTGATGCAGGATGCGACCGCCATTGGCCATGCCGCTGCCGGCGATGATGATGGCGCCGTTTTCGATGCGATTGATGGCCATCGACTCATCCACCGTTTCGGTGACATGCAGATTCGGCAACTGAAACGGATTGGGCTTCTCGCGCCAAACCGCCTGGGCTTCTTCGTCAAACAAGTCATGGTGGCGCTCATACACGCGCAGTACCTTGGCCGCCATCGGGCTGTCGAGAAAAATCCGCCAACGCGCCAACTGCCATTCGTCCCAATGCCGGGCAAACCAGTACAGCAATTCCTGCGAGCGCCCCACGGCGAAGGCCGGAATCAGCACATTGCCGCGTGCCCCCCAGGCACTGTCCAATACATCGCCCAATTCGCGGATGGTATCGCTGCGTTCACGGTGATTGCGGTTGCCGTAGGTCGATTCCATCAGCAGCAAATCCGCATGCGCACGGCGCTGCGGGTCGCGCAGAATCGGGGTGCCATCGGGCCCCAAGTCGCCGGAAAACACCAGAGTTTTACCGTCCGCCTCCAGCGTGATGATGCTGGAGCCGAGGATATGCCCGGCATCATGCAATTCCAGAAAAACGCCGGGAAAAATCTCGCGCTTTTGCTGATACGGCATCGGCTGCAACTGCGGCAGCAGGGCGCCAACATCTTCGCGGCCATAAAGCGGCAGGGCGCGCGGCTCGCCACCGCGCCGTCTGCGATTGATGCGCTCGGCCTCGCTCTCTTGCAAGGATGCCGAATCCATCAACATCACCGGCAGCAATTCGGCACTGGCCTGCTGCAAATACACCGGCCCGGAAAAGCCGCGCAGACACAGTTGCGGCAAGCGGCCGATATGGTCGATATGGGCATGCGAAACCACCACCGCATCCAGACTCGCCACATCAAAGGGAAAGTCCGCCGCATTCAGGGCTTCGGCCTCGGCATCGCCCTGCACCATGCCGCAGTCGAGCAAAATGCGCCTACCCGCAGCTTCGACCAGATGCATCGAGCCGGTGACCCGACCGGCAGCACCGTGAAAATGAACTCGCATAACGCCCTTCCTCGCATTGTGATAGCCGCACTCTAGCGTATTGCAGGCGTTACAATCTGCGCCGCCAAAATCCAGCCCAACCGGAAACGACAGCTTGAAATCTTCGTTCTTTGCTGGTCGCCAGCTTCTTGCGTGGCTTGCTCCGCCATGTCTGCGGCCATCCGCCCTTGCCATCGTGCTCCTGTTTAGCGCCTTCCACGTCCAAGCGGCCGACTGGCGCTATCGCATGCGTCCGGGTGACAACCCCTGGCATATCGCCCACAAATATCTGCGCGCGGATATTCATTCCGACCGTCTGCTGCGTCACAACAAAATCCAGAACCCGCATGCGCTGCCACCGGGCACGGTGCTTGCCATTCCGGTTGCCTGGCTGCGCCATCAGCCCACTTCGGCAGAAGTCGTTGCCAGCCATGGCCGTACCGAGGCGCAAGTCGATGGCCGCAAGCTGGATGTCCAGCCGGGCCTTAGGCTGCCCGCAGGTGCAGTGCTGCGTAGCGCTGCCGATGCCAGCTTGACGCTTGCCTTTGCCGATGGCTCGCAGGTGCAATTGCTGGGCGACAGCGAATTGGCCCTGATCCGGCTGGATGCCTATGGCGATACCGGCATTTTCAATATCCATCTGCGCCTACCGCGCGGGCGCATCAGCAATCTGGTGAGGCCGCGCACGCAAAAGGCTTCGCGCTATGTGGTCGATACTCCGGGCATGATGTCCAGCGTGCGTGGCACCCGCTTCCGCACCATCGTCGAAGGCGCACAAAGCCGTACCGAGGTTTTGCAGGGCAAGGTGGCCGCCAGTGGTGCCGGGCATCAAGTGCTGCTGGGCGCTGGGCTGGGGGCGGTGAGTGAAAATGGCCGCCCAAGCAGCGCAATCGAGCTGCTTCAGGCGCCGGATCTTTCCGGCATTCCGGCGCATATCCTGCGCCTGCCCGCCGCGCTGTCCTGGCCGGCAGTGCCCGGTGCGGTGCGGTATCGCTTGCAGGCAAGCACCGACGAAAACTTCAATACCCTGCTGATTGACAGCCAGAGCGAGCGTGCCAGCGCCTCATTGAATGTCACGCACGAAGGCCCGCTGTATTTGCGCGTGCGCGCGGTGGCCGCCAACGGCCTGGAGGGCATGGACGGCAATGGCCGCACCGAAATCGCCCCCCAACCATCGCCGCCGTTTGTGCTCTGGCCATTAGACAACGACCAAGTGGCGGGTCCGCGTCCGCGCCTGCGCTGGACGGCAGTGGCGCAAGAAGGCGTCAGCTACCGGGTGCAACTGGCCACGGCAGAAGGCAGCTTCGATGCACCGCTGCTTTCCCGCGACAATCTGCACCGCACCGATTTGCGTCCCGATTTCGACTTGCCACCGGGGCAATACCAATGGCGTATCGGCAGCACCGATGCCGATGGCAAACAGGGCGCCTGGAGCCTTGCCATGCCCTTTGGCGTAACCGCACCGAGCGAAGGCCCCGGCACCCAAACCGCGACCGATGGTGGCGTGCTCAAGGTGCGTTGGGACAAGGCCGGCGACAAGCAGCGCTATCGCTTCCAACTGGCGCGTGATGCCGCATTCGGCAAGCTGCATATTGACCGGGTGCTTGAAGACAACAGCATCGAGCTGCCCGAGGTGCGTTCTGGCACCTGGTATCTGCGGGTGATGGTGGTGGAAGAAGACGGCTTCGAACATCCCCCCGGCGCCACGCAAACCCTGAAACTCGGCTGCACCGCCTGCAAGGTGCTCGGCGCCCTTGGCGGCGGTGCTGCGCTGCTGATTCTGCTCTGACATGGCCTATCTCAAAGTGCGCTCACGCTGGCTGTTGATTGTTCTGGCGGTTTGCAGCGTCAGCCTGATGACATTTTTCGACCTGACTCGGGCGCTGGATGCCTGGGTTTACGACCGCATGCTGCGCCATGTGGATACGCCCGCCAGCAAAGCCATCGCCGTCGTCGCCATCGACGAAAAAAGCCTGGCCGCGCTGGGGCGTTGGCCCTGGCCACGGCATGTGCATGCCGAACTCATCAACAAACTCACACCACACAAGCCGCGTGGCATCGCCATGGATATCCTGTTCTCCGAACCGGACTACCACGATATTGAAGGCGACCAGATGCTTGCCGAGGCGCTCGCTGGCAATGCGCATGTCGCCTTGCCGGTCGCGGCCGAGCCTTCCGAGCCCGGCGGGCCACTGGTTGAACTGTTACCAATCCCGCCGCTGGCCGAAGCCGCTGCCGGACTTGGCCATGTGGAAATCGTTACCGACGAGGATGGCGTGGCGCGCCATGCCTTTCTGTATGCCGGCCTTGGCAGCGCCCATTGGCCCACCTTGTCGCTGGCAATGCTGGGCGAGAGCGCCAAACGCCAGCATCTGCCGCCCGCACGCGCGCAGTCCGCACAGGAGCTGCCGCAAGACTCGCCATTTCTGTGGATTCGCGACCGCGAAGTTCTGCTGCCCTACGCCCCAATCAAGAGCTTTCCCCGCATTCCCTATATTGATGTCATCAACGACGAGGAAGTCGCTGCCGGGCTGCGCGACAAATGGATTCTGGTCGGCGTTACCAGCAGCGGCCTGAACCGCGATGTGATCATTCCGGCGCAGGCTGCTGGCAATCGCATCACCGGGGTGGAATACCACGCACAAGTGCTGAACGCGCTCTTGGCCGGGGGCTTCATCCAGCCACTGGCGCTCCCCTGGCAATTGCTGCTCGGCATCGTGCTGGTGCTGGTGCCAACGGCGTTCCGGCTTTTGCACGAGCGCCGCATGAACCCGTGGATTTACCCGATTACCGCCGCCATGACCACGCTGCTGATCTGCCTGCTGCTGCTGAAGTTTCAGCGTTTGTGGTTTGCACCGGCTTCGGCGATTCTGGTGATTTCTGCCGGCGCGCTGATTTCATTGAGCCGCAATCTGAAAAAGTCCCAGCACATGGCAAGCTCGGACAGCCTGACTGCACTGGCGAACCGGCATATGTTTGAAGAATCAATCCGGCGCGAAGTCGCCAGTGCCAAACGCTCCGGCAAGCCGGTTTCCCTGCTGTTGATCGATATCGACTATTTCAAGCAATACAACGACAACTATGGCCATCAGGCCGGTGACATCCTGCTGCAACAGGTGGCTGAAGTGGTGCTGGAAAAAGCCCGCCGTCCGCGCGACCTTGCCAGCCGTTACGGCGGCGATGAGCTGGCGCTGCTGCTGCCCGAGGCCGAGCTGTCCGATGCGGTCAAGATTGCCGAATCCATCGCCCGCAATGTGCAGAGCCGGGACATCGCGCATGCGTTCTCGGCCATCGCCGGGCATGTCACCCTGAGCATTGGCGTTGGCAGCCTGACAGCCCAGTCGCGGCATGACGGCGCCACCTTGCTCGAACGTGCCGATGCCGCGCTGTACCAAGCCAAGCGTGCCGGTCGCAATCAGGTCAAGGGCTACGTTTCTTCCCCCCAGAGCAGTTGATCCAGCGTCGCTGCACGCAGCTTGGCGCGGCTTTGCACCCGCCCGTCTTGCAGCGCGACACCTTCTGCCGCAAGCCGTCGCTGTTGCTCGCTGAACCCGGCAGAGCCCGGCGGAAAAGCAATCCGGCCATCGCTGCGCACCACCCGATGCCAGGGCGTTGTGGCATCGTCGTTTTCCGCCAGAATGCGCGCTACCAGGCGCGCCCTGCCGGGCAATCCGGCACGCTGGGCAACCTCGGCATAACTTGCCGTCCGCCCTGCCCGGATATTGCGTACCACTGCCAGAATCCGCTGCTGCCGGTCGTGCCTCTCCAAGTTGTCCGCTGCCACACTCGCCCCACCAGCCTGTTATGATTCGGCCAGTTTTTATCACGACTACCATGGATCCTGACACTACGCCCGCCGCCACTTTCCGGCTTTTTTCTCGTCATCCGAGCAGCGGGTACTGCCATGCTTGAGCTGCTTGTCGTCATTGCGCTGATTGCGTTGAACGGCTTTTTCGCCATGTCGGAAATGGCCTTGGTCACTTCGCGCAAGCTGCGCCTGAAGCAGATGGCCGAGACCTCGCGCGGCGCCGCCAGAGCCTTGGCGCTGGCCGAACACCCGGACAATCTGCTCTCCACCGTGCAGGTTGGCATCACCCTGATTGGCATCCTGACCGGCGTATTCGGTGGCGAAGCCATTGGCCTGTGGATTGCCAGTGGGCTGCAAGCGCTCTGGCCTGCGGCTGGCGAATATGCCCGCCCCATCGGCATCGGCACCGCCGTTACCCTGATTACCGCGGGCCAGGTGATTTTCGGCGAGCTGATTCCAAAGCGTCTTGCCATCACCAATTCCGAACGCATCGCCAGCGTGGTCGCCATTCCGCTGGACGTGCTTGCCACCATCGCCAAGCCGGTGGTGTTCACGCTCGGCGCACTCACCCGTCTGGTGCTGCGCCTGCTCGGCATCCGCGATGATGGGCAAAACGCCATCACCGAAGAAGAAATCCGCCTGCTGGTCAGCGAAAGCCACGAGCAGGGCGTGATCGACCTTGACGAGCGCAACATGATGAATCGGGTGATGCGCCTTGGCGATCGCAGTGCTGAAAGCCTGATGACCCCGCGCACCCGCATCCACTGGCTGGATGCCGAAGCCGACTTCGAGCAGAACCTTGCCAGCATGCGCGCCACGCCGTTTTCGCGCTACCCGGTCTATCGCGGCGATGACCAGAACGTGCTGGGCGTGCTGGAAGTCAAAGCCCTGCTGCATGATCTTGACCAGGCACGGCTTGACTTGTTTCGGGAGCTGCGTCCGGCGGTATTCGTGGCCGAGTCCACCCATGCGATGAAACTTCTGGAAATCTTCCGCGAAGAACAGCAATCGCTGGCACTGGTGGTGGACGAATACGGCGATATTTCCGGCATGGTTACCCTCAACGACGTGCTCGGTGCGGTGATTGGCAGGCTGCAAGCCAGCGAAACCCCCGACAGCCAGCCGATGGTTACGGTGCGCGAAGATGGCTCGCTGCTGGTCGATGCCAGCCTGCCGGTCGATGACCTGCGCGAACTGATTGGCAGCACCCGTCTGCCCGAAGAAGACGAGCACGACTATCACACAGCCGCCGGTATGCTGATTGCCCACTTTGGCCGCATTCCACATGTGGGTGAATATCTGCAATGGGCCGGCTGGCGCATCGAAGTGGTTGACCTTGACGGCCCACGCATCGACAAGCTGCTGCTGCAACGGCTGGAGGCCGAAAGCGGCGATGAATGAAGCCGGTTTTGGACGCACCGGCACCCGCGCCCTGCTGGAAAAACTCACCGGCGGCGAGCCTGATGAAGTGCTTGAACTTGGCAATCTGCTCGGCGGCCTGGGTCGCCGCGCCTTTGGCGTGCTGCTGTTTTTGGCGATTCCGCCAGCCTTCTTTCCCGGCGTAGCCGCGGTCATCGCTGCACCGGCCACCGTTCTGGTTGGCCTGCATTTGCTGCTGCTACGCCAGCATGTCTGGCTACCGCGCTTTCTTGCCGAACGCGGCCCCGAACGCCAACTCATCAGCCGTTTCGAGCAGCGTTTTGACCGCTGGTTTCAGCGTCTGGAGCGCTGGGCCAAGCCGCGCTGGCTGCTGCTGATTGACCATCCGGCCGCCACCATGTTCACCGGACTGATGCTGGTACTGCTCGGCATCTTGTTGGCGCTGCCCATCCCGTTCACCAATGCCCTGTTCGCCCTGTTGTTGCTGCCCATTGCACTGGGACTTCTGGAGCGCGATGGCCGTCTGCTGTTGTTTGGCTGGGTCTGCGGCTGTATCGCCATCAGCAGCTTCGGCCTGCTTTCTGGCGAGCTGTTTGCATTGGTTGGCAAGATTTTTCGACTCTAAAAAATCGGACTGGTCGCCAAGGCGCAAGCGTTCTTTTCTTCTCGCCCGTTGTCGGCCAATATCGCCAGCCCCTCATGCCCACGGCCACCAACTGCCCTGCCCTAGTGCGTAGCGGTCGGCAGCGCGCTCCAGTCGGTTGCGCACACTGACGCCACCCAAGGCGAAATACAGCGGCAGGAAGAACGGCCCAAGCAGCATGTATTGCCAGACATGGGCACGCTCGTGCGTACCGATTCTGACCCTAGGCTCCCGGCACAGACCGGCGCGGTGGGCATAGGTAGTGCAGCGTGTTTCAAGGTCGGCAGCGGTATTGACGATCACATTGCCGAGCGTCATCGCGCCGCCCGGCCCCCAGGGCCAGTGGTCAAATACCAGCGAAAAATCCCTGCGGCTCAAACGCGGCCTTGCCCCCCAAGGCATCCCGGCCATGCCCAACAGCAGACCCAGCAGGCTGTTGGGCAAGGTCCAAAGCACGCCCAGCAAAAGCAACACGGCCAATAAAAACGGCGGCAGATGATGCGTTTTCATCCGAACCATGTCGCTGCTGCCGCCTGACTTTTCCTGCCAAGGTACTGGCTTTCATTGATCTCTGGCGCATGCGCAGATTTGCCAAGATATGCCGCCCATACCGATGCTCCCATGCGCGTTGATGGCATGGGCTGCCCGATATCGTCTTGCGGCCACATGGCGCAATCAGCGTTTGCGCAACCAGTTGTGGATGGTGTCGGGCACTTCCTTCTGCGCACGGCTGGAGACATAAATGCCGATATGCCCGCCACGGAAGCTAAGCTCGGTGTAGTCGTCGCTGCCAACCAGTCTTTTCAACGCACGCGAGGCATCCGGCGGCACCAAGTGGTCTTGCTCGGCATAGATGTTCAGCACCGGCATATCGACAAAACCAAGATCAACTTCTTCGTCGCCAATTCTCACGCTGCCATTGATAAAGCCATTTTGTTGATAGAACTGCTTGATGAACTGACGGAAGGCTTCGCCGGCCTGGTCGGGTGAGTCGAAAATCCATTTTTCCATGCGTAAAAAGTCTTCCATCGCCTTGGCATCATCCAAGATGTCCACCATGCCCACATATTTTTGCAGGTTGAGACGGAACGGCTTCAGCATCAAATAGGAAAAATTCATCAAGTCTGCCGGGATATTGCCCAGCGTATCGACAAACAAGTCCACATCCAGCGCGCGCGTCCAGTTGGAAAGCATATTGTCCGGGGTCTGAAAATCCACCGGCGTTACCATGGTGATGAGATTGCGCACCTTTTCCGGGTTGAGCGCGGCATAGCACAGCGCCAGCACCCCGCCCTGACAGATGCCGAGCAGGTTCACTGCCGGCTGTCCATGCGCTTTGCGCAGATAATCGACCGCGCCGCCGATGAAGCGCTGCACATAGTCTTCCAAGTCTAGATAGCGGTCGGAACGGTCGGGATAGCCCCAGTCCAATACATAGATGTCCTCGCCGCGCTCAAGCAAACCCTTCACCAGCGAACGGTTGTCCTGCAAGTCGATCATGTACGGGCGGTTGACCAGCGCATAGCTGATCAACAGCGGCACCTTAGCGGTGGGCTTTTTCTCGCCGACAAAGCGATACAGCACGGTTTTGCCATCGCGCCAGACTTCCTGTTTTTCGGTAACGCCATAGTCGAAATTGCCGACTTCACGCAGGGTTTCCAGACCACTGACCAGCTTGGCCTGCATTTTGATGGCTTCGTTGGCGAGTTCTTCGGGAGAAAGTTTCAGCGGACTACTCATCTCAACGGCTCCGTTTCACGGTTTTCTTCGCGGTTTTGGGGGCGGCTTTTTTCGCCGATGCAGCGGTCTTGGGCGGCTGGATCGCCGGCAGCCCACGGGGTGCGGCTTTTTTCGTCGTCTTGCCCGCGCTCTTGCCCGTGGCTTTGCTGACTGCGGCCTGGGCGGCTGGCCGGGTGGCACGCGCCGTGGTTTTTTTCGCCGCCTTCGCTCGGGGCGTGGCAGGCTCTCGAACCTCGGGCGACATCACAGGCGCCGCCGCCTCGCCGCGCATCAATCGCCGCACGGCACGCTCAAGCTCGGCAATCTTGCGGTGCGCAGCTTCGATTTCGGTGCGGGTAGGCATGCCAAGCAGAGCCGTGGCATTTTCCACTTCTTTTTGCACATCCTGACGCAAGCGCATCTGCGCGTTCACCATCTGCCCGTAAACCTCGCGGTAATCGCTGGACAAGGCCATCTGCGCGAATGCGTCCTCGGCAGCATCAATCCACAAGTCAAACAAGGCGCGGGCACTGGTGATTTCAAGCCCCGGCGCTTCGTGCTCGGCAAGTTTTTTTTCAAAGTTTTCGTAGGCCTTTTGCGCCGACTGCATCATCGTGGCGTTATAGGCGGCCATCTTGTCCTGATAGTCCAGATGCGCCTGGGCGAGCTTCTGCAAGCGCTCCTGATGCTCACGCGCCAGCCCCATGGTCGGCAAATCCAGCCAGCCCCGAGCTTCCTGGTTCAGCCCGGCCAGATACGGCTGCACGGCGCTGTACCACTGCTCGAAGCCATGCGCCTTGGGCGACTGCATGGCACGAAACATTTCAAGCCAGGCGCCTTCGCTGCCGGACTCCAGCATTTCTTTCCATTTCGAGGCGATTTCGGCCGCACTCATGCCCTGTCCGGCCACTTGCGCAGCCAATTGCTGCATACGGCCATACCAGTCACCCGCCTGCGCCTGGAAGCGCCCCAGGGTGTCATTCAGGGTGCTGTCGAAACCGGGCATTTGCGGCTGCGGCTGCCCCATCGACATCGCCATCCGGCTCCATTGCGCCAGCATTTCCTGCCAGCCGCCCATGTGCGGCATCGCGCCAAATGGCGCACCGGAAAACCCCGGCATGGCAAAACCTTGCGGCGCGGCGAACCCAGCATGCGTGCCTGCGGCCTGCCGCATCATTTCATTCCAGCCTGCCCAGTATTGACGCGCCAGTGATTCAAAATCGCCCGGCCAGTTGTATTGATTTGCCATAGTGTTCTCCCGTTTTGTGTTGATGCTAACACGCGCTCACGACCATCCCGCAGCGCGCTCATGGCTTGGGAATGCGCAGGGTTTTGCTGATCATCAGCGAGCCCGAAAGCGCAAACATCAGCACCAGCGGATGCAGTTGCCAAGGGCCGATTTTCACCACGCCAAGCCACAGGTCGCGGCCAATCGCGCCCTGCCAAGCGGCGATCGCCAATACCAACACCAGCAGCGAGCTGGTTGGAATCGGCGTGCCTTCAAAATATTTCACCTTGCCCTCATCGCCGGAAAGCTGCTCGGCAGTAACGTTGTAGCGCGCCAGGCGGCTGACACCGCAGCCGACGAAGTAACTCAGGATGATCCAATCCCAGCCGCCCTGCATGCCGCAGGCATAGGCCAGCGCAGCCGGTGCCACGCCAAAGGAAATCACGTCCGCCAGCGAGTCCAGCTCGCGCCCCAGGGTGGAGGCGACCTTGCGCCAGCGCGCGATGCGGCCATCAAGCGCATCAAACAAAAACGCCAGCGGCACCAATGCCATGCCCCAGAGCAAGTCGCGTACATTGCCGTCTTGCAGAAAGCGCATCGCAGCAAATATCGCCCCGGTACCGCAAAAAGCATTTGCCAGCGTGAACCAGTCGGCCAGATGGAAATCGCGCAGCATGGAGAAATGACGTTGTTTCATTGGAAATGCCCCGAGTGATCGAGTGATTCTGTGCCAAGCATACCCGTGTCCCATGGCAATGCGCCTTGGGCGAAAATGATTCCATGCCCACACCCCGCAAAATCATCCACGTTGACATGGATGCGTTCTACGCATCGGTGGAGCAACGCGACAATCCGGCACTGGCTGGACGGCCAGTAGTGGTGGCCTGGCGGGGTAGCCGTTCGGTGGTATGTGCGGCAAGTTATGAGGCCAGGCGCTTTGGCGTGCGCTCGGCCATGCCGGCCTTGCGTGCGGAGCGGCTCTGCCCGGATGCGATTTTCGTGCCGCCGGATTTTCCGCGCTACAAGGCCGTATCACGACAAATCCGCGAAATCTTTGCCCGCCATACCGATCTCATTGAGCCGCTGTCGCTGGACGAAGCCTATCTTGATGTCAGCTGCCCCAAACAAAACCTTGGCAGTGCCACCGCGATCGCGCAGCAGATCCGCAAGGCCATCCGCCAAGAAATCGGCCTGACTGCTTCTGCCGGCATCGCGCCCAACAAGTTTCTCGCCAAAATCGCCAGCGACTGGAACAAGCCCGATGGCCAGTTCGTGCTGAAACCGCATCAGGTGGCGGATTTTCTTGCCACGCTGCCGCTGACCCGCCTGCCGGGCGTCGGGCGCGTGACCGCCGCACGGCTGAAATCGCTTGGCCTCATCACCTGCGCTGATGTGCGCTCACTGCAAGTCGAAGCGCTGGAACAAGCCCTGGGACGCTGGGGCCGGCGACTGCATGAGTTGGCACACGGCATCGACACGCAGCCGGTAGAGCCCGGACGCATCGCCAGCCAAATCAGCAGCGAGGACACCTTCGCCCAGGATCTGCCATTGGCTGCACTGGATGATGAAATCACCCGGCTTGCGGAAAAGACCTGGAACGCTTGGCTGCGCGAGGATCAAAAACACCCCGGCCGCATACCGCGTACCGTGGTGCTGAAACTGAAAACCGCCGACTTTCGCGTACTGACCCGTTCCATCACCCACAACCCGATGCCGGGCAATGCCGCCGAGCTTGCCGAAGTCGCCAAAGCCCTGCGCCAGCGCGTGGATCTACCCTCCGATACCCTGTACCGCTTGGCAGGCGTGGGTCTGGCCGGATTTACCGAAAAAGATCGCCTGCTTCAGCAGCTGGATCTTTTTGCTTGAGTATGGCGAAAAACAAACAAGGCTCGGGGTTGCCGAGCCTTGTTGCCAATCTGTCAACAATCCATCAGTTCAGACGATTGCTGGCATCTACCAGTTCGTTGTAGGCGCGCAGCAGGCTGTCTTCAGAGCCGTCCACCATCCAGCCGGCGCCGCTGTTGATGCGGCTGATTTCGCCCGAGCTATAGGCTTCCTTGTCGCGTACCCGACGCATGCGCTTCTTGGCTGCGGTCAGGAAATTGTCGAGCTGGTTTTCATACATCGAGAACATCATCGGCACGTCCTGGCCACCAGACTTGGCGTAAGTCTTCAGCCCTTCGCTGCTTTCCTCGTAGGCTTGGATAAGTTGCTGCGCCTTGTCCGCATCGAACTCGTCCTCGGCCAAGAAGTTGACCAGCGACTCGGCGTTCAACGACGTTGACAAATGCCAGTAACGGAACTTCTTGCCTTCGGATTTTTCCACGGCTGCCAGTTCCGCGAGTTGGCGCTTGCGACCCACTTCTTCCAGTGCGTCGCTGAAATTGTCGCTGGCTTCATCGAAGGCCTTGTAGGCGGCCACAAAATCCGCGTGCATGGCCTTGCCCTTAGCCATGCCGTCGTCTTTGTAGTCTTCGTTGGTGTAGTACTTGTCGGCTTCCTGCAACTTGCCCGCCCATGCACTCAAGGCGGTGGCATACGCCTTGGCAACGCCATCGAGCTCGGCGATAGCCGGTTTGGCATCGGCCAGCGCGGCCATTTCGCTACATTTTTGTACGACATGTTCGGCCACGGTATAGGTGCCATAAATATTGCGCTCCTTGCCGGTCGGGCCGGCCTCCATGTCCTGCACCCACTGCCCGTAGCGCTGCATGGCTTGATGCGCACGTGCGTTACTGCTGTTGTAGCAGTCCACATAGGCATTGAACTTTTCGCTGTCGTGTTCTGCACTGGCGGTCATGTCACTGGCCGCATCAGCCACCGATTGCGCAGCTTCACCGGCTGCCGTCTGAGCCGCCTGCACCGCTTCGCCGGCCTTTTTGCAGGCCGTAAAAGAAAGCGCAATCCCCCCCAGCAGCAGGGCCGTCGTCAAAGGTTTCATCGAAATCATGCAGATATTCCTGTTGTCTTGAAAAATAAGCCGACATTCTACCCGCCCGGAAGCTTTCAACAGTTTGGTCAGCGACTCAACACGAACGCATCGCCATCATCGAGCGCCGGAAAGCGCTGGCGGAAATCAGCCAATGCCTGCGCCGACAAGCTGGCAGTGGCGACAAATTCGCCCTCGCCTTCGGCAAGCGGCTGCCCCAGAAAATCAATCAGGGCGCTGTCGCCGGAATACGCCAAATCGTTGCCGTCACGGCCGGTGCGGTTGACCCCGGCCACATAGCACAGGTTTTCAATGGCACGCGCGCGCAGCAGGGTTTGCCACGGATAGGCGCGCACCGCCGGCCAGTTGGCAACGAAAATCAGTAGGTCGTAATCCGGCGCATTGCCACGCGCCGGGTCTGGCCGGTTACGGGCAAATACCGGAAAGCGCAGGTCGTAGCAAATCAGCGGGCAGATACGCCAGCCACGCCATTCCACAATCAGACGCTCACGCCCTGCCGCATAGCGCGTGTGCTCTTGGGCAAAGGTGAACAGATGGCGCTTGTCGTAGTGCTGCACCGTGCCATCGGGCTGGGCAAACAGCAGGCGGTTGAATACCGCATCGCCCACGCGCAACTGCACGCTGCCAGTAATGGCCGCGTCCAGTTTTTGCGCCTGCGCACGCATCCAAGCGAGTGTTTCGCCCTGCATATCCTCGGCGCTGGCGACCGCTTCGTTGGAAAAGCCGCTGGTAAAGGTTTCAGGCAATACGACCAAATCGGTTTGGCCTGCCAGCGGCGCAATCAACGCAGCGTAGTGCTCGCGGTTGCCGGCCGGGTCATGCCAGCGGGTATCGCCCTGAACGATGGAAACGCGCAAATCATTCATTGAATTACTCATGATGTGTCAGGAACTTCGCTCAGTTCTCAAGAGAAAATTGACTCTAAATTCTGCGCCTGTCACAGCTCACTGTCAGCACAAAACTTACAGTCCAGCGCCCCTTATTGCCGTCATTCCACTGAAAGCCGGAATCCAGCGTCTTGGCTGCTACTGTTGCGCCAGAGGCTACGCCTCCCTCTCGGGTTTGGCACGATTGTCGATACTCTGCACAATCTGCCCACCATGCAGCACCAGCACCCGGTCAGCGCTGGCGATAGTTTCCGGGCGGTGCGCCACAATCACGCGGGTGATGTCGAGCTGCTTGACCGCCGCATTTACCCATTGCTCGTTGTGGATATCCAGATGGCTGGTGGCCTCATCCAGAAACAGTAGTTTGGGCTGGCGGTACAGCGCGCGCGCCAGTATTACCCGCTGCTTTTGCCCGCCCGACAGGCTGCTGCCCATATCGCCAATCAAGCTGTGATAGCCCATCGGCATCGCCATGATTTCATCGTGAATGGCGGCCATTTGTGCCGCCTGCTCAATGCGCGCCTGTTCTGCGCCTGGGTCGAAAAAACTGATGTTGTCGGCAATGCTGCCAGCAAATAGCTGGTCGTCCTGCATCACCGCACCCATATATTGACGGACGTTTTGCGCACCGATTTTGTGAATATCCTGCCCGCCGATACGGATGCTGCCTTCCTGGGGCTTCAGCAGCCCCAGCAACAATTTCACCAGCGTGGTTTTACCGCCGCCAGACGCGCCGACGATTGCCACCGACTCGCCCGGCTCGATACTGAAAGACAAATCCTTCAGCACCCACGGCTCGCCATCGGCATAGCGGAAGCCCAAGCCTTCCACTTCAATCTTCATGTTTTCTGGCGGCGGCCATTCTGCCTGCACCGTGTAGTCCTCCGGCTCGGTCAGCACGATATCGGCCAGACGCTCGCCATGCAGGCGCAGCATGCGGAACTCCATTGCCTTGTCGATCAGGCCACTCATCCGCTGGGCAAACTGATCCTTATAAGCCAGATAGGCAATCAACATGCCCACCGAAAATACGTTCTGCATCGCCAGCAGCGCACCGATCCAGATGACGGCGATGCGCTCAATGCCAAATACCAATTGGCTGGCGCTGTTAAACCCCAGCCCCATCCGCGCCAGCCGAATTTCATGGTTGACGGTATCCACCATCAGATTGTCATAGCGGCTGCGGCGCAAGCCTTCGGCACCAGCCACTTTCACGCTTTGCATGCCGCGCAGCGATTCCAGCAAATGCGTTTGCTGTTTGGCCGCGGCCACCAGTTGTTGCTCGGTGCCATCGCGCAATGGGCGATAAGCCAACAGGCGAATGCCCAAATAAAGCCCCACCGCCAGCAAGGTAATCAGGCTCAGCTTCCAGCTATAAAACAACATCAGCCCCAGCGTCACCACGGCCATCAGGCCATCAATCAGTGCCTCGACAAAACTGGTGGTGAGGGTGCGCTGGATTTCGCGCACCGAGCCCATGCGCGAGGTGATATCGCCCAGATGGCGTTTTTCAAAAAATGAAAGCGGCAGGCGCAGCGCATGGGCAAAGACATTGCCCATCCATTGCAGCCCAAGGCGCGAGGACAGATACACCACCGACCAGCCACGCAGCAGGCCAATGCCGATTTGCAGCAGCAGCGCCAAGCCAAAGCCCAGCCCCAACACGGTCAACAGGTCGCGGTCGGCCGATACCAGCACCTGATCCACCACCCATTGCATAAAGAAGGGCGAGAGCACCACAAACACTTGCAGGGCGATGGAGAGCAACAGGATTTGCGCCAGCGCCCGCCACAGGCCGGTGATTTTTCCGGTCAACTGCCGCACCGAGATGCTGGGCACGGTTTTGCGCGGGGTAAAGGTTTCGCTGGGCGCAAGCTCCAAGGCCACCCCGGTGAAATGCTCGGAAACTTCCTCCAGCGTCAACACCCGCTTGCCGATGGCCGGGTCAAGTATCACCAGCTTGCGGCCACTGACTTTTTGCAGCACCACAAAATGATTCAAATCCCAATGCAGCACACAGGGCAAGGCCAGCTTGTCCAGGTCATCCATATCCAAGCGCAATGCCCGGGTTTTGAAACCCAATGCCTGCGCGATATGGATCAGTTGCGCCAGCTTGGCGCCTTTCAGCGACAGCGGAAACCGCTGACGCAGCTCCGGCAGCGACAACTCAAGCCCATGATGCCCCGCCACCATCGCCAAAGAGGCCAGACCGCATTCAGCAGCTTCGGATTGATAAATAAAACCAGTCACAACGACTAAAAATAAATTTATATTTTTTCATTAACAACAGCAAGAAAAATTATTGAAAGCAAAACCACACTTCCAACAAATGAGAAAAGCCTAATCTTATTTGACCTAACACCTTCAGAGTCAGATATTGACAAGAATACCCAATCTTCAATCCACTTTCGTGGCATAACTCTATAAGCCCACCCCGGGGGATCCATCAACCTATAACCCAACACATAGTTTCCAACTATCAAGTAAAAATAAACAAACAACTCAAAAACATCCGACCAATCCCCCCTCATCCCAAACAAGACTTTCACAGGAACAACAAAAATCACACCCAGCCAAACACACAGCTTTGACAGTTTAGTGTAAATTGGATTTACTATTTTCATAATACTCACCCAAAGTAAAAGTGCTGCTGAAAATTTCAGCAGCACTCGAGAAAATTACCTCTCCATGATGTAGGAGGCGCCACCCCAAATAGCGGCACCAATCATGGCCCCCACAAGGATCCCACCACCCGTACCGATAACAAGGGCACCGGCAGCAATCCCTACCAAGGTCCCAGAGGCAGTCATAACGCCATCACCACCCGAAACTTCATTTACTTGCTCAGTCGTCATTTCTTGAATCATTGGTTTTGCTCCAAATTTGACGCATACCCCATGCGTCACGGGTTCGGGCGAAATGCCCGGATTCTATGTGTTTTTGCCGCTATCTGCTGTCAGCCTTGCATCTTGCCTTTCAGCGAATACAGCGGTTCAAACACCCATTCGATAAGCCTGCGTTTCTCGCCCAGAATGTCCGCCTCCAGCAGCATGCCGGGCTTCAGCGGCTCGGGCTTTCCGTAAGCGGTGATGGTTTGCGCGGCCAGTTGTACGGTAACGCGGTACAGCGGTTCGCTTTGTAGGGCGCTGCCCAGCAGGGTTTGCAATTCGTTCTGGTTCAGCGCGCTGCGGCTGATTTGTTTCACTTCGCCCTGTTGGTGGCCGAATTTTTGGTAAGGGAAAGCCTGATAGCGCAGCAGTACCTTGTCGCCCGGCTCGACAAAGCCAATGGCATGACTGGGGACAAGGAGTTCTGCTTCCAGTGTGCCTGCTCCGGGCAAGACGGCCATCAGCGGCTGGCCAGCCTGTACCGCTTGCCCCGGTTTGCCGAGCTGGGTGGCGACAATGCCTTGGGTCGGGGATTTGATCGCTAGGGTGCTGCGTGCTTGGGTTTCCAGCCGTTCCTGCTCCAGCAAGGCTTGATCGCGGGTCAGGCTCGCTTGGCTCGCCAACCGCTGGCCGGGTAGTTCTTGCCGGGCTTGTTGCAGTTGCGCGATATGGCGGCGGGTTTGTGTGGCCTGCCGTTCAAGCAGTTGCACATCGGCTTGGGCTTGTAGCTGTGCGGCATGTTGCTGCTGCACTTGCAGTTGGCTGACGTATTTGTCTGCGGCCAGTTGCTGCATGCGTTGCAGGGTGTCGCTGGCGATTTGTGCTTGTTCGCGGCGGTTGGCGATTTCTGCTTGCAGTTGCGCCAGTTCTTGCTGAGCCGTAGCAAGTTGCGCGGTGATGCCGCTGCCTTGGACATTCAATAATTGCTGTTGGGCTTGATGGCTTTGTTGCAGGCTGTGCTGGCGGCGGGTCAGGCGTTCATTCAGGGCTTGTGCGGCATCGCCCGCTTCCGGGGTGGCCAGTGGTACACGCACCACCGCTAGGGTTTGGTCGCGGGCAACATGGCTGCCTTCGGCCACTTGCATCTGGCTGATAATGCCGGTGGCGGGGGCAAGAATCATCGCCATGCCTTGACTGGGCACCAGATGGCCGCTGACTTGCGCGCGGCGGGTATAACTGCCAAAAAACAAGAAGAGGCCAATGGCGAGCGCGGCCAGTGCGGCAAAGCCGGTCAGCACCCAAAGCGACAGCGGTTGCGCCAGCGAAATACTGCCCAGCCAGCTACCGCGCTTAGCTTGCAATACCTCTTGTCGGAACAGTGCCTGTGTCATCCTTGACGCTCATAAAGAAAGTAAGTAGATGTAGCCGCGCATTCTACCCCTCCCCCCCCCGCAATTAAGTCAATAGGAAAAAGCAAGACTTTTTGTGAAAAACATCACAAATATAAAATTTGATCGGCTGCTTGGCGGATTATTTTGCTACCAAGGCGGAGATTTCATGCGACTGCGCATTAATTGAAGCCTGCCCCGCAGTTGATGCGGGGCATTGGATAGCATTGTTGACATGCACTGCCCGACAAAGGGGCGCGACTGTTAGGGGGCGTCAGGGACAAACTTCAGCACATTGCCGTTGATGCAATAACGCTTGCCGGTCGGCGGCGGGCCATCGTCAAACACATGCCCCAGATGGATGCCGGAGCTTTTGGAAATCACTTCGGTGCGCCGCATGCCGTGGCTAAAGTCTTCGCGCAATTCCAGCGCGCCTTCCACCGGGTTGAAGAAGCTCGGCCAGCCGGTATCACTGGCAAACTTGGCATCACTGCGAAACAACGGCGCACCGCTGATCGGATCGACATAAGTACCGGGACGTTTTTCATCCAGATGCGAGCCGCTGCCGGGGATTTCGGTGCCCTGCTCAAAGGCGATGCGGCGCTGTTCCGGGCTCAACAACTGAAAGCCTAACCATTGCCAAAACTTGCGGGCTTCGCCGTTGTAGCCGGTATAGCGTGCCACTTCGCGGCCTTTTTCAAACAGCACGATGGTGGGCGTGGCAAACAGGGCTTTTTCCAGCGACCAGCCAGTGGGCGGCTGCGGCGAAAGACTGCGCGCCACCGGCACATCGGCCTGCCAGTGGTCGAGGATTTGTTCCTTGAACTTTTCGCAGTACGGGCAGGTTTCGGCCTCGAATACCACCAGTTGCCGCTCCGCGTTCAATTTGGCCGGATCAAGCACCGGATGACCGCCCTGGCCTTCCATACCGTATTTCACTCCGGTTCCGCCAAGGCCACAGTAGCCATCGGGGTTTTTCACCAGATAATCCTGATGGTAGTCCTCGGCGCGCACATAGTTTTTCAATGGCTCAATCTCGGTCACGATCTGGCCAAAGCCCGCGCGCGTCAACGCCGCCTGATAAACATCGCGGGTTTGCAATGCCAGCGGCAATTGCGCCGCATCGGTGGTGTAAATCGCACTGCGGTAATTGCTGCCGATGTCATTGCCCTGCCCGTCGGCCTGGGTCGGGTCGTGGTTTTCCCAGAACGCTGCAAGAATGCTGGCCAGCTCGACTTTTTTCGGGTCAAAACGCACCTTCACCACTTCGGCATGGTTGCGCACTTGGCTTTGTCCGGCCTGGATGCGGCGCTCGGTAGCCAGCACTTCCTGATAGCTGGTCTTGTCGCTTTCGCCATTGGCATAGCCGGACTCCACATCCAGCACGCCATCAATCGCGGCCATGCGTTTTTCCGCCCCCCAGAAGCATCCCATGCCAAAAACGATGGTTTCAGTATGTGCGGGCATTTCATTTCCTCGGCTGAGTGACAAAGGAGCGGCCTGCGGGGGCCGCAAAGCAAACATGAACAACAGGCTGGCAACCAAAAGGGCAACGGCAATGGCGATCAGGTTGGAGATTTTCATGCCTCAATTGATAAGGCAACAAAATAACAATTTCAAGCCTGCGGATTCAGCGCAGTTGCGAATCCTTGCTACCGCGACGGTTGTAGCCACTGAAAGCGGCTTGTTCGGCATCTTGTGCTTCCTGGCAAGGCACGCACAAACGCACACCCGGCATGGCTCGACGACGTGCCTCGGGGATGGGGGCATCACATTCTTCGCAGTGCGCAAGACTTTCGCCACGCGGCAGGCGGCTACGCGCCCGGGCGATGGCATCGCTGACCGTGGCATCAATCTGCTCTTGCACGGCACCATCGCCGGCCCAACCTGTCGCCATGATTCTCTCCGAAAACAATAACGGCAGAAGGTGCCCCGCCGCTGCTGCAATATCGCGCCACAGGCGTGGCAATTCAAGCGCTGCGACTTTCCGCATGAAGGGCGATGACTGATTTGCCGCGATCTGCCATAAAACCACAAAGGCGGAAGGTTGCCCTCCCGCCTTTGTGCTGTTTTGAGTCATTTCCTCAAGGATTATTCCTTGAACGGGGCGATTTCGCCCGGACGACGCAGCATCTTGTTCACTTCGTCCAGATGCATTTCTTCTTCGACAATCATTTCGCGGGCGTACTCTTCCAGCAGCACCGACTTGCCTTCGACTGCTTCGAGCAGTTCGTAGTAAATCTTGAGTGCGGCTTCTTCATGCGCCAGCGATTCGCGCAGGATGTCGCCGATATCGTGCTGCTCGGTTTCCAGCAGCGGCCCAATCTTCAGCGAGGGATGGCCGCCCAAGAGGGTTACCAGCTCGCCAGCCTTGTGGGCATGTGCCAGCGATTCGTCGGCATTGCCCTTCATCCAAGAAACAATCGGAATGCGGTTATAGCCATAAACCATCAGCGAGTAATGGGTGTAACGCACCACGCCAGCCAGCTCCATTTCCATGATGCGGTTGAGGATGCCGATGGCGATGTCTTTTTGCGCTTTATCAAGTGCCATGAGATGAACTCCAGTTAAGGTGAGTGTTGGAAAGTGGGCGCAGTTTAGCCCTTGTTTTCGGGGGTTTCTGGAGCGGAATCATTCCTAAACGCATCACCATCCACTTTTCCGACGCTCGCCTCGCCAAGCCTGCGTCCTTCGTACACATCGCGCTCAAGCAGCCCGGTTTGCTTGGCAACCAGCACCGGCACCAGCACCTGCCCGGTTACATTGGTCATGGTACGCATCATGTCCAGAATGCGGTCGATGGCATACAGATAGCCGATGGTTTCCAGCGGCAGACCTGCCGCACTCAAGACCACGGTTGCCATCACCACGGCCGTGCCCGGCACCCCGGCAGTACCGAAGCTGCCCAGCACCGAAGCCAGCGCGATGATGAGGTATTGGTTGAGGCTAAGTTCAATCCCCATGTACTGGCTGATGAATACCGCGCACAGCGCCGGATAAATCGCGCCGCAGCCATCCATCTTGATGCTGGCACCCAGCGGCACGGCAAAACTGGCGTAATCGCGGTTGACCCCCAGGTTTTCAGTGGCGCTGCGCAGCGACATCGGTAGGGCGGCAAAGCTGGAGGAGGCCACGAACGCCACCTGCATCGCCGGGAAAGCCCCCCGGAAAAACTTGATCGGGTTGAGGCCATGCGCCAGCAACAGGCCGCTGTACACCACCACGATATGAAAGGCGCAGGCTACATACAGTGCGATAACGAAGCTGCCGAGCGGCAGCAGCTTTTCAAAGCCGTATGTGCCCACCAGCGCGGCAATCAGGCCAAAGGTGCCGAGCGGGGTCATTTCCAGTACATAGCGGGTGATTTGAATCCAGATTTCCGAAACCTGGCTGGCCAGCTTGCGCGCCTCGGCGACTTTCTCGCCCAGCTTGACGATGGCAAAGCCAATCAGGCCGGCAACGAAAATCACCGGCAAAATCGACCCGCGCCCAGCAGCCAGCACGGTTTCACCCGCGGCATTGGTTCGCACCCCGATACCGGTCAGCGCATAGAACACATTGCTCGGCACGATATCCAGCAGCACCTGCATCACGCTGGGCACATCGCGGGGTTTCCAGTTGTCGGCAACCGCCAGCTGTCCGACGCCACTGCCCGGCTGCAACAGCCAGCCGGTTCCAAGCCCCACCGCCACCGCCAGCACGGCAGTGATGGCAAACCACAAAAAGGTGCGCCCACCGAGTGCGGCCATCGACTTTTGCCCGGACAGCGCCGATACCGCACTGATAACGGCAAAAAACACCAGCGGCACGGCAATCATCTTGATGAGCGTAACGTACAAATCGCCAAGCCAGCCGAACCAAGTCTCGGCCTCGGCACCCAGCAGCCAGCCAGCCAATGCGCCCAGCGCAAAGCCCAACACCACCCGCTTCCAGAACTTGATTGCAAACCACCACTCGAACATCGCTTACTCCCGTCAATGCAGGCGGTGAAGATACTCCACCGCCGCACTCGGCGCATAATGGCGCACTTTCAGGCTGCAAATACCAAGACGCATGTTTCCATCCCGTATTTCCCATGCCCTCCTTTTTGCCACCGCACTGACACTGGCACCAGCCGGTTTGGCGCGCAACAAGCCGATCGTGGAGGTGCCCGTAATCGAGCGCCCAACCGGCGAAACTGCCGACTGGTGGTTCACCCACGGCGCTGCCCAAGCTGCCGAACGCGGCGCGATGCAAGGCAAGGCGCGCAATGTGATCTTGTTTCTGGGCGATGGCATGAGCCTCACCACCGTGGCTGCTGCGCGCATTCTGGAAGGCCAACGGCAAGGCCGCCCCGGCGAGGAGCAGCGCCTGTCCTGGGAGGACTTCCCGGCCACCGCGCTTTCCCGCACCTACAACACCAATGCGCAAACCCCCGACTCTGCCGGCACCATGAGCGCGATTGCCACCGGCGTAAAAACCCGCATGGGCGTGCTTTCCATCGGCCAGGATGCAGCGCGCAATGACTGCGCCGCCGCGCTGAAATCACCGATGCTGACGCTATGGCAGCTGGCAGCGGCCAGCGGCATGAAAACCGGCGTGGTTTCCACCACTCGCCTGACCCATGCCACCCCCGGCGCGACCTTTGCCCATTCGGCCAACCGCAACTGGGAAAGCGATGCCGACCTGCCCGAACATGCCCGCATCGCCGGCTGCATCGACATTGCCCGGCAAGTGATGGAAAGCAACCACGGCAATGGCCCGGACGTGATGCTAGGTGGCGGGCGCAGCTATTTCCTGCCCGAAACCCAGGCCGACCCGGAATACCCGGAAAAACAAGGCCGCCGCAAGGATGGCCGCAATCTGGTGCAGACTTGGCTGGCGCGTCATCCTGGCGGCGTGTATGTCTGGAACCTTGAACAACTGAACCAGGCCGCGACGAATGCACCGATTCTGGGATTGTTCGAGCCCAGCCATATGCAATACGAGCACGACCGGCCAAACGACAAGGCTGGTGAGCCGTCGCTTGCGGAAATGACCCGCGCAGCCATCGCCCGCCTGTCGCAGCACAAGGAAGGCTATGTGCTGCTGGTCGAAGGCGGTCGCATCGACCATGCCCACCATGCCGGCAATGCCTATCGCGCGCTCTCTGACACCGTGGCGATGTCCGATGCCGTGCGCGTGGCCGTGGAAATGACCTCTGCCGATGACACGCTGATTATGGTTACCGCCGACCACAGCCACACCCTGCATTTTGTCGGCTACCCGGCGCGCGGCAACCCGATCATGGGCAAGGTGCGCGGCAGCAGCTGGGAAGAAGGCGATCCGGCCGAATATGCCCTCGATGGCACGGGACTGCCCTACACCACGCTCGGCTATGCCAATGGTCCGGGCTATGCCGGTGCCAATGAAAACGCCCCGGAAGGGCCGAAAACCGCCGGCAAGATGAGCCGCCGCTGGCAGCCTGCCACGCAGGGGCGCCCCAATCTCACCGAAGTGGATACCGAGCACCCGGACTATCTGCAAGAGGCCATGATGCCGATGACCTCGGAAACCCACGGCGGCGATGATGTTGGCGTCTGGGCACGCGGCCCCGGCAGCCAGGCGGTACGCGGCAATGTGGAGCAGAACACCCTGTTCCACATGCTGCTGCAAGCCACCCCGCGCCTGCGCCAGACACTTTGCGCCAGCGGGCATTGCAATGCCGCAGGCATTCCGGTCAAGCGCCCGGAACCTGCCCAATTCCGCGCGGCAGCCAAACATTGATTTCGATTCTTGACTAGGAGCTTCCCCGATGAATACTCAACTGAACGGAAAAGTCTGTCTTGTTACCGGCGCTGCCAGCGGCATCGGCAAACGCATCGCCGAAGTCTATGCCGCCGCTGGCGGCAAGGTGGTGGTATCTGACCTCAATCTTGAAGCCGCGGAAAAAGTGGCTGCCCAAATCCGCACCCACGGCGGCGACGCGCTGGCCGTGGCGATGGATGTCAGCAACGAAGAACAGGTGATGGCGGGCTTTGCCAAGGCCATCGCGCATTACGGCCAAATTGACGTACTGGTGTCCAACGCCGGTATCCAGATCATCAACAAAGTCACCGATTTTTCGCTGGCCGACTGGAAAAAAATGCTCGCCATCCACTGCGATGGCGCCTTCCTCACCACCCGCGAAGCGATGCGCGACATGGAAAAGCGCAAAGCCCCCGGCGCCATCATCTACATGGGCAGCGTGCATTCGCTGGAAGCCTCGCCGCTGAAGTCCGCCTATGTCACCGCCAAGCATGGCCTGCTCGGGCTGTGCCGCACCGTGGCCAAAGAAGGCGGCCCGCTGGGCATCCGCGCCAACGTGATTTGTCCGGGCTTTGTGCGCACCCCGCTGGTGGACAAGCAAATCCCCGAGCAAGCCCGTGAGTTCGGTATCAGCGAAGAAGAAGTCATCAAGAACATCATGCTGAAAAACACCGTGGATCATGAGTTCACCACCATCGACGATGTGGCCAATGTGGCGCTGTTTCTTGCCGCGTTTGAAAACAATGCCTTGACCGGGCAAAGCATCACCGTCAGCCACGGCTGGCATATGCAGTGATGATGAGCCGCAAGCAGCAGCGGGCATTGCTGGAAAAAGTCGCCCAATACCCTGCCGTCGCCCTAGTCTTGCAGGGCGGCGGCGCACTCGGTGCCTATCAATGTGGTGTCTATCAGGCGCTGGACGAAGCCGGCATCCGCCCCAACTGGTATGCCGGCATTTCCATCGGCGCCATCAATGCCGCGCTGATTGCCGGTAATCGCCCAGAAGACCGGCTCGACCGCCTCGAGGAGTTCTGGCAGACCATCTGCCAACCCGCCGGGCTTGCCACCCTACCCGCACTTGCCATCCGCAACAGCCTGAACCTCTTGCCGATGTCGGCGGCGCTGGAAACCTGGGTCGCCTTGATGAGCGCGATGGCAGCCCTCTGGCAAGGGCAAACCGGCTTTTTCGAGCCGTGGCTCGGCTCGCCCTTCCTGCTCGCCGATGGCAGCCCGGAGGCGACCAGCTTCTACAACACGCGCCCGCTGATTCATACGCTGGAGCGCTTGGTTGATTTCGATCGCATCAATCAGGACCCAGATACCCGGCTCACCGTCGGCGCCACCGATGTGGAAAGCGGCAACTTCCGCTATTTCGACAGCCGCGACACCCGCATCGGCCCCGAACACATCCTCGCTTCCGGCGCCCTGCCCCCGGCATTTGCGCCGGTGGAAATTGATGGCCGGTTCTACTGGGACGGCGGCATCGTCTCCAATACCCCGTTGGAGCACATCTTGGACGAATGGCCGCGCACCGACACGCTGGCTTTCCAAGTGGACTTGTGGAGCGCCCGCGGCGCGTTTCCCAAGACCATGATGGACGTGCTCGAGCGCACCAAGGATATCCAGTTCTCCAGCCGCACCCGCCACGGTACCGACATGGTGGCGCGCACCCAGCAGTTGCGCACCGCGCTGGCCGAGCTAATCGAACAACTACCGGATAAACGCCTGCCCACGCATCTGCACGATACTCTGCAACCGTGGCTGGACGACCGGGTGGTGAACATCGTGCACCTGATTTATCAGGCCAAGCCGCACGAGCAGCAGTTCAAGGATTACGCCTTCGACAATCTCGGCATGCAGAACCACTGGGAAAGCGGCCTGCGCGATACCCGGCAAACCCTGACCCATCCCGAATGGTTCAATCTGCCGAGCCGTGACTGCGGCTACGCTGTGCACGATATTCACCGCGAACAGCCCAAAGCCGGTCTGACTCGGTTGTAAGAAACTGCGCAAAAGCCAATTTGCAGGGTGGACTGCCTGTCCCACTGCAAACGCTTCCGCAGGCGCTCAGGCAAGAATCTCCAATCAGATCAGCCTTTCAGCGCTGCCACCACCGGCGCGGTTTGGCTGCTGCGGCCAAGCGCAGCACCGATGCGCTCGAGCTTTTCGGCAAGTGCGTCTTCGGTGTCGGCACAGATCGTGGCATGGCCAACCTTGCGGCCTGCGCGCGCGCTTTTGCCGTAGTCATGCCAGTGGCCGTGCGCTTCGCGCAGCACCGGCAGGGCATCGGGCATTTCGCCTATCCAGTTCAGCATGCAGCTGGGCTTTTGCAATGCGGTATCGCCAAGTGGTAGCCCAAGCACCGCGCGCAGATGGTTTTCGAACTGCGAGGTAACGCTGCCTTCGATCGTCCAGTGGCCGGAATTGTGCACGCGCGGCGCCATTTCATTGGCCAAGAGCTCGCCATCGCGGCAGAACAATTCCAGCGCAAACACGCCGACATAATCCAGCGCCTCGGCAAGTTTTCTGGCATGGGCAACCGCCTGACGCTCGATTGCATCGCCCATCCCCGCCGGGGCAAGACTGGCCGAAAGCACGCCATCCACATGCCAGTTGCGAGTCAGCGGCCAACTGCGGAACTCACCATCGCGGCCACGCACGGCCACTACCGATACTTCACTCTGGAATGGCACAAAGGCTTCCAGAATCAAGCCGGTATGTCCGGCCTGCCCGCCCAGCGCCTGCCAAGCGGCCTCCAGATCATCCGGCGTCTTGATGCGGAACTGCCCCTTGCCGTCATAACCGAGCCGTCGGGTTTTCAAAATGCAGGGCGTGCCAAGCTCGGCCACCGCTGCCACCAGCGCCTCCCGGTTGGGCACATCGACAAAGCCCGGCACCGGAATGCCCAGCTCGCGGAACAGGCTTTTTTCGTGCAGGCGATCTTGCGCCACGGCCAGTGCGCGCGGGCTTGGAAATACTTGGGTATGCGCCGCCAGCCATTCGGCGCTCGCCGCTGGGACGTTTTCAAAATCGAAGGTGACAACGCCGACTTTTTCGGCAAATTGGCGCAGCGCCGCTTGGTCGTCATATTCTCCAACCAGCATCGGCGCGACCTGCCCGGCACAGGACTCGGCCTGGCCATCCAACACCCAAAAGCGCAGCCCCAGCGGCGCACCGGCCAGCACCATCATTCGCGCCAGTTGCCCGCCGCCCAAGATTCCCAGAGTCATTTCCTGCATCGGGCTTATCCCACACGCGGGTCGTCGGCGGCCATCACGTCCTCACACTGCTTGCGCCGGAAGGCGGCCAGGTTGGCAGCGATTTGGGCATCATCGGCCGCCAGCATGGCGGCAGCGAACAAGGCCGCATTGGCCGCACCGGCATTGCCGATGGCAAAGGTGGCGACCGGAATGCCAGCTGGCATCTGCACAATCGAAAGCAGTGAATCCATGCCGTTCAGCGCCTTGGATTGCACCGGCACCCCCAGTACCGGCACGGCGGTTTTCGCCGCCAGCATCCCCGGCAAGTGCGCTGCTCCGCCGGCTCCGGCGATGATCGCGCGCAAGCCGCGTGTGGCCGCGTTTTCTGCATATTCGAACAGCACATCCGGCGTGCGGTGTGCCGATACCACGCGCACTTCATGAGCCACACCCAAGGCTTCCAGGCGGCTGGCCGCATGTTGCATGGTGTCCCAATCAGAGCGCGATCCCATCACGATGCCCACCAAGGGCGATTGTTGCGCGGTCATGGCTGTCCCGGTAACTAAAGGCGTATTCTAAGAGGCTGTTCGCCATCTTGCCACGCCGCCATGCAGCGCGGCAGAAGCTGCTGGACAAACTCACCCGCCCTCAACATGATTGATGCGATGGACAAGAAACTGCTCGATATTCTCGCCTGCCCGGTCAGCCGTCAGCCGCTGGCACTGCTCGATGCCGCACGCCTTGAAACACTGAATGCCGCGATTGCCGCAGGTGGTCTTGCCTTTGGCGAGCACCTCCAAACCGAGCCGCTGCGGCAGGCGCTGATCCGCCAGGATGGCAAACGGCTGTACCGCGTCGATGACGGCATTCCGGTATTGCTGCCCGAGGAAGCGCTGGATACCGCCTCCGTTCCGGGTCTTGCCGCATGATGCGCTCCCCCCAAGCGCTGGCCTTTCCCGATCCCGAACAGGTGCTGGAGGATGCCCGGCGTGCCTTGGGTGAAGACATTGCCGATGGCGATGTTACCGCCGCCCTGCTGCCCGATGTTCCCGACAGCGCCTATCTGCTCTGCAAAGAAGATGCGGTGATTGCAGGTCGCCCGTGGTTCGATGCCTGTCATCGGCTACTGGATGAGAAAGTACAAATTGATTGGCGCATCGAAGAAGGCGCGCAGGTTAAGGCCGGCACGGTCATCGCCACCCTGCAAGGCCGCAGCCGCGCCCTGGTCAGTGCCGAGCGTGCGGCGCTGAATTTTTTGCAGACCCTCTCCGGCACGGCCACCATCACTGCGCAATACGTCGCAGCGGTGGCCGGCAGCGGCTGCAAGATTCTCGATACCCGCAAGACCATTCCCGGCCTGCGACTGGCGCAAAAATACGCCGTGCGCATGGGCGGTGGGCACAACCATCGCATTGGCTTGTTCGATGCGGTAATGCTGAAGGAAAACCATATCCGCACAGCAGGTTCCTTGCGCCTTGCAGCAGAACAAGCCTTGGCGCAATTCCCCCAATTGCCGCTGATCATCGAAGTCGAAACCCTAGACGAGCTGCGCGAAGCCCTGCAAACCGGCTGCACCCGCATCCTGATTGACGATTTCGATGCCGCCAGCCGACGCGAAGCCGTGCGCATTGCCCGCGAGGAGTTTGGCGCGCGCATTCCGCTGGAAGTCTCTGGCGGCGTGGACATGACGCAGATTGCAGCAATCGCCCACGACGGGGTGGACTGCATTTCCATCGGCAGCCTGACCAAGCATGTCCGCGCCATCGACCTTTCCATGAAACTTGGCCCAGCTCCGGCCAGCCTTGCCTGATATTCACCTGTATTCATCCGATGAAAG
Source organism: Lysobacteraceae bacterium NML08-0793 (assembly GCA_002798275.1). Classification (GTDB taxonomy): domain Bacteria; phylum Pseudomonadota; class Gammaproteobacteria; order Xanthomonadales; family Xanthomonadaceae; genus Solilutibacter. The sequence continues at coordinate 244,236 of NWQR01000002.1, forward strand.
CCTTTTTTTCCCCGCATTTGTCCGCGCTGGCTTCGGCGCTGCTGCTGGCTGGCTGCGCCACTGCGCCCAAGCCGCAAGCCCCATCGCCCGCGCCGGTGACGCCCCCGCCAACCGTAGCTGCCACGCCCGAGCACACCCCCAAACCGGACGATACCCAACGCCCGGCATGGCAGGCCGCGCCCGTGGCATTTCCCGTCGGCACGCCGCTGTCCACACGGATTGTGGAAATCGCAAACCGCGAACATGAAGCCTGGGCACGCCCCTTTATCGACCTCCAGGGGCGGCTTGCCAGCCGCCGCACAGCCGAGGCCGAGCGCTCGCGCCTGGCCGATGGCGCTGAAGCCTGGGAGCGCGTGGTCGCCTACTGGCGCGACAGCGGCACCCTCTCGCGGGTATTCGGCAGCTACCCGGCGGCCTACCAATGTCAAGACCCGTTCACCTCCAGCTGTGCCCGCAGTGAATGCCGCAGCTTCGTGGTCGATGCGCCTTGGTCGGCTGCGTTCATTTCCTATGTGATGGTGAAGGCCGGTGCCAGCGGCTTCCGCCATTCGGCCAGCCATATCGACTACATCCGCGCAGCCTATCGCGGCAATGGCCCGTATACCTTTGCCGACCCGAACCAAACCCCGGTGGCGCTGGGCGACATGCTCTGCTATGTGCGCAACAACCGCAATGTAGTGGGTTTTGGCGGCCTGTCGGAATTTCTTGCCGCAAGCAACGGCAGCCTGCAATCGCATTGCGATATCGCCGTCAACATCACCCCGAACGAAGTTTGGCTCATTGGCGGCAACGTCGCCAACATGGTGACGCTGCGCAAACTGCGGCTTGATGCGCAAGGCCGCGCCATTTTGCCGCGCCCCATCAGCAATGACTGGGTGGCCAGCGAAGAAGATGGCCAGTCGCCGGCCTGCTCGCCGGACAATGAAGCCGCCTGCAGCATGAACCGGCAGAACTGGGCGGCGCTCCTCAAACTCAAGGCCGGAGCGCAGTAATGGAAAACATGCTCTGGGCATTGCTGGCGGTGGGCGCGCTGATGATTTGGGTCAACGCTGCCCGCCGCGCCGCAGAGCAGGCCATTGAAATCGGCCGCCAGGCCTGCCAGCGCGCCGGCGTGCAATGGCTCGACCAAAGCGTGCATGCCACCGGCTTTCGCCTGCGTCGCGGGCGCGATGGCCGTCTTGGGCTGGAGCGCAGCTACCGCTTTGAATACTCGCGCAACGGCGATGACCGCCATACCGGCAGCATGTCGCTCTTGGCAGGCGAGCTGACCCGCTTTGTCGGCCCGGTGCGCGAAGAAATCCCACCCGGCCATCTGGATGGCTGACATGACTTCCAGCAGGTGCCCGCAGCTGCTGCCCTTGCATAAAATCCCCCACTAACTGCCCGTGGTGGGCAGAAGGAAAACTCCCATGCGTACACCCCGTTTTGCCCGTCTGGCGCTTTGCCTTGGCATCAGCGCCGCCCTTGCAGGCTGCACCCCGTCCGGCAGCAGCGACACCCCGGCTGCCCCGCAAGCCTCCCGCTACACCCTGGATGAAGCCAAGCTGCCGCCGATGAACAGCTTCAGTGCCGCCGACATCGACCAGGCCGGCAATGCCTGTGCGGACTTCGGCAGCTATATCAACAAGAACTGGCTGGCAGCCAATCCGATTCCCTCCGACCGCACCAGTTGGGGGGCATTCGAGATGCTGGACGAGCGCTCCAATGCCATCCAGCGCCAGATTGTCGAGCAAGCCGCCGCACTGCAAAACGCCACCGGCATCGACAAGCTGATTGGCGACTTCTACGCCACCGGCATGGACGAAGCCAAGATTGAAGCCCAGGGCATCAGCCCGCTGAAATCGCGCCTTGAAGCCATCGACGCGCTCAGCGATAGCGCCAGCATTGCCGAGTACCTGCGCCAGAGCTATGCGCAGGGCGAGGGTCTGCTGTTTGGCTTTGGCCCGGAGGCAGACTTCAAAAACTCCGACATGAATATCGCCTATGCCAGCCAAGGCGGCTTGGGGCTGCCCGACAAGGGCTTTTATTTCGATGCCGACAAAAAAGAAAAACTCGGCGCTTACCAGCAATACATCGCACGCCTTTTGACGCTCTCCGGCCTTGAGCCGGCCGTTGCCGAACGCGAAGCGCAGGCGGTGCTGGCCTTTGAAACCCGCCTTGCCAATGTCTCCAAGTCCAGCGAGGAGCTGGCGCGCGATGTCTCGCTGTACTACCACCCGGTGAGCGTGGCCGAAGCCGACAAGCTCACCCCGAACTTCCCCTGGTCGGAATTCTTCAAATCCCAGGGGGTCGCCGAGCCTGCCATGTTCTCGCTGGCCATCCCCGATTTCCACCGCGAAGTGAGCCAAATGCTGGTCGATGTCCCGGTCAGCACCTGGCAAAGCTATCTGCGCTTCCATCTGGTCGATGGCGCCGCGCCCTATCTTTCCAGCGATTTTGTCAATGCGCATTTCGACTTCCACAACAAGGCGATGCGCGGCCAGCAGGAAAACCGCGAACGCTGGAAGCGGGTGCTGGGCACCATCAACAACCAGGCCGGCGAGGCGCTCGGACAGATTTACGTCCAGCTGGCTTTCCCGGCTGAATCCAAAGCGCGCATGGAAGTTCTGGTGAAGAATCTGGGTGATGCCTTTGCCGAGCGCCTGAAGCATCTGGACTGGATGGGCGAGGAAACCCGCGCCCGTGCCGAAGAAAAGCTCAAAGCCTTCACCACCAAGATTGGCTACCCGGACAAGTGGCGCGATTTCAGCGGCCTTGAAACCAGCCGCGACAGCTATATTGAAAACGTGCTGGCCGCCAATGCCTTCAACTACCGCTGGGCGCTTGGCAAAATCGGCAAGCCGGTGGACAAGAGCGAATGGGCGATGAGCCCGCAGATGGTCAACGCCTATTACAACCCGTTGCAGAATGAAATCGTGTTCCCCGCCGCCATCCTGCAACCGCCGTTCTTCGACGGCAAGGCAGACGATGCGCTCAATTACGGCGGCATCGGCGCGGTGATTGGCCACGAAATGACCCACGGCTTCGACGACCAGGGCAGCCGTTTTGCCGCCAATGGCAATCTGGAAAACTGGTGGCAGGAAAGCGATGCACGCAACTTCAAGGCGCTGTCCAACAAGCTGATGCAGCAGTTCGATGCCTATCAAGTCGCCGACCAGCACGTCAACGGCAAGCTGACCCTGGGCGAGAACATCGCCGACCTTGGCGGCCTTGCCATCGCCTATGACGCTTACCAGCGCGCACTGGCGGGTAAAACGCCCGAAGCCATCGACGGCCTGACCGGCAACCAGCGTTTCTTCGCCAACTGGGCGACCGTCTGGCGTCGCAACTTCACCCCGGACGAGCTGAAGGTACGCCTGACCACCGACTCGCATGCGCCCGCCCAGTTCCGCGCCATCGGCGCCCCCAGCAACCTGACCGCCTTTGCCGAGGCCTGGGGCTGCAAATCCGGCGATGCCATGGTGCGTGAAGGCGAGAATCAAGTGAAAATCTGGTAAGCGCCAGAAACCACCTGAACGCAAAACCTGCCCGCCAGCATCGACTGCTGGCGGGTTTTTCATGCGCCCTTGCTATCCTTTGCACCCCTCTCATGGAACGCTCTGCAATGCTCCAAGCCAAACCACTGGCCATCGCCCTTGTTTTCAGCCTTGCCGCTGCCGCACTCACCCCCGCCGATGCCCAGGCGCAACGCAAGCGCAGCCAAGCCCGGCGCGCAGCGCCCGCGCCGGCCATCAGCGCCGAATGCAAAGACTTCTATAGCGCCACCAATCAGGATTGGCTCTCTGCCGTCACTGCCCCGCCCGGCACTGCCAGCACCACCATACTCGGACAACTGGTTGCCCGCAGCGAACAACAGCAGCGCGACCTGCTGGATGCCGCGATGCAGGCGCCGCAGAACGATGTGCAAAAACTCCTCGGCGATTTCTGGGCCAGCGGCCTCAATGAAGCCGCGCTGGAGGCCGATGGCAGCCGCCCGATTGCGCCCCTGCTGGAGCGCATCAACGGCATCCGCCGCAGCCGCGATATCCCCGCCGCCATCGCCGCCCTGCATCAGGTCGGCATCCCGGTCGCCTTCAATTTCAGCGCCGACCTCGACCTCAACGAGCTCGACCGGCATATCGGCTATTTCAGCCAGGGCGGCATGGCATTGCCCGACCCGGCCTTCTATACCCGCCAGGATGCCGAAACCGTTGCATTGATGGGGCGCTACCGCAGCTATGTGGAAAAAATCCTCACCCTGACCGGCACCCCGGCCAACCGCCTGGCCGCCGATACCACCGCCGTTTTTGACCTGGAAACCCGTCTGGCGCGTGTTGCCAAACCGCTGGGCGGGCTGCGCGACCCGCGCAGCAACTACGCCCCGGTGCCCGTGGCCGAGCTTGGCAAGCAGTACCGCAATCTGCGCCTGGCCGAATTCATCCAGGCTCAGGGCGTCAATGACGACACCGTATCCGTCGCCAACCCGGCAATGCTGCAAGAACTTGACCGGCTGGTCAGCGGCCTGAAGCCCGAGCAATGGAAGGTCTATCTGCGCTACCAGGTCGGCAATGCGATGGCGCCGTATCTGTCCAAATCATTCCGCGATGCGGATTTTGAATTCCGTGGCCGCATCCTGCTCGGGCAGCCCGCACCCGCGCCGCTGTGGAAGCAGACACTCGATGCCATCAATCTGGCTGCCGGCCCCATGCTGGGACGCGAATATCGCGCCCGTTACCTGCCGCAAGTCACTGCCCAGCGCGCCGAAACCGTGGCCGGAAAAGTCCGCGAGGCGCTCGCCGCTTCCGTCAGCGCATCCAGCTGGATGAGCGCATCGGCCAAAACCGAGGCCGCCGCCAAACTTGGCAAACTGAAAATCGAAGTCGGCAGCCCCGCCCGCGACCTTGATTACAGCATCCAGCCGATGGGACGCGGCAGCTTCGGCAGCAATATGCTGATTGCCTCCACCTGGCGGCACCGCGAAGAGATGCGCCGCATTGGCCGCCACAACGCTGCCCGCCGCTGGGACGTACTGCCGCAGCAGCCGGCACTGACTTACGACCCGGCACAAAACCGGCTGATTATCACCGCCGCCGTGCTGCAATCGCCCATCATCGACATGGCACAGCCTGCCGCTGCACATTACGGCAGCCTGGGGGCGCTGGTCGGCCATGAATTGACCCATGCCATCGCCGCCCATGGCCGTCATGTCGATGCCAGCGGCAACCTCCGCGACTGGTGGACGGCCGCCGACAACAGCGCCTGGCAAAACCTGCTCTCACGCGCCGCCAGCCAGTACGGCGCGCACGCCTACCCGATGCTGGAAAACGTCCGCGTCAACGGCCAGCAGGTTGCCGCCTCCGCCCTCAGCGACCTGTCCGGCTTCGAGCTGGCCGAAGCCGCACTTGCCAGCGCCGAGCCTGGCAGCAGCGACGAAGCATCACGCAAGAGCTTCTACCAGGCCTGGACAAAGCTGTGGGCACAGCAAATGAGCCGCGAAGCTGCGACCTTCCTTGCCAGCACCAGCCAGAGCGCACCGGGGCTGTGGCGCGCCAATGGCGTGCTGATGAACAACGCAGGCTTTGCCGCCACCTACAAATGCAAAACCCCCGCCCCCATGCTGCTGCCCGAAGCACAACGCATCAAAGTCTGGTAACCGGCAAAACAACGCCCGGCCAAGCCGGGCGTTTTGCTCTGCCATGAAACACTGCCCGCTAGCGGAGCAGCCAAAACGGCTGGCCTTATGCCCCCCGCAAAATGGATTTTCAAGCCAGGCTCACTGGTGAAAAAATCACCAAGCTCGGCAATCGCAAGCGCTGCAAGGCTCCCGAAACTTATCCACAAAGTTGTCGGCAATCCCATCCACAACCGCTGTGGAAAAGCGGATTGCAGCTGGCGATTTTTTGACCAGCGCGCTGCAAGGCTTGCCCTGTCTGGCTCACGTGAGTTATCCACAAACTTGCGGACAAGGAAATGCACAGGCGCTGTGGAAAACGCTCAGCGCCCCGTGTCTGGCGGGATGTGAGTCCAGTTGGCAAATGTTCTGCACAGCCTGCGCTTGATTTAGTTAGCCGCCATACAATACGATGACTAACATGAAACTGGCACAAAAATATCAGGCATTGCTTCACGAGGCGCAGCAGCGTGGTCTGGCCGATGTCGAGGGCATGGAGCTTTGTTTTCAATTGCTGTCCATCGCCAGCGGCATCGACCGTGATTGCGCCGAACGGCTGGCGCCGCATGGCTTGTCCGAAGGCCGCTTTGTACTGCTGTTTTTGCTCGATGCCGCCAACGACGGCCTGGCGCCGAATGTGCTGGCCGAGCGCGCCGGCATCAGCCGTGCCACCGTCACCGGGCTTCTGGACGGCCTGGAGCGCGAGGCATTGATTGAGCGTCAGGCCGATGCCCAAGACCGGCGCGCGCTGCGCATTGTGCTAACGCGCAAGGGCAAGCGTCTTGCCAAACAGGTTTTTGCGCAGCACAGCCAATGGATTGCCAGCCTGTTTGGTGGCCTTGCCAGCAACGAGCGCAAACAATTGCGCAGACTGCTTGGCAAACTCGCCGCCGCTTCGGGAGAGAAACCATGAAGACCGCAGCTGCCCGCAAAGGCGCACGCCGCGCCAGTGACATACCGGCCGATATTTTGCTGGCGCTCTCACACGGTGAAATCGCCAGCGCCACCCTGACCGAAGCGCTGGCGCTTGACCAGCGGCTGCTGGCGCGCACGGTATTTCCCGGGCTGTCCGCGCCTGCCCTGCAAGCCATCGACAGCGCCTGCCAGCAAGGCATCTTGAAACGCATGAGCGCCATCGGCGCGATATTGCTGGACGAGTTCGGCATGGACGGCATCGCCGCATGCGCAGCGCATGGCTCGGACACGGTACGCGGCTGGGCCTGCTTCATGATTGGTGCGCGTCAGGGGCTGGACATTCCGGCACGTCTGGCCGCCATCCGGGCGCTGGCCGACGATGCGCATTTTGGCGTGCGCGAATGGGCCTGGATGGCGGTGCGCGCGCAACTGGCTGGCGAGCTTGAAACCGCCATTGCCGCGCTCGTGCCGTGGACGCAGGAGCCGTCCGAGAACTTGCGACGCTTTGCCAGCGAGGCGCTACGCCCGCGCGGCGTATGGTGCGCGCATATCACGGCCTTGAAGCGGCAGCGCCATGAGCGAACTGTCCAGCCTTGGCATCGAGGTGCTGACACTGGCCGAAGCCGCGCCCGGCATTGACAAGGCCAGCCCCCATCAATTTGTCGGCATCTGGCGCTTTGCTACGGCTGAAGCGCGCGATGCCCTGCTGGCAGGCATCCAGGCCAGCGGCTGGTACACCTATTTCGAGCACGTCAATGCCGCCTGCGCAAGCGGCGGCTTTGAGCCGCATCTTGCCGCGCTTGTCGCAGTTTGAAGCCAGAGGCAGTGGCGCGGCTCTGCATAGCCGCGTCACTGCTCACCACACCAAATCGTCGGGAACCTGATATTTCGGGTCGCTATAGGGGTCGTCTTCGACCGGCGCATCCGGGTCTATCTTGAGGGCGATGGCATCGGCGAATATCGCTTCGGCCTCGGCCAGGGTGGCGGCGCTGACCAATAGGTAGCGGCCATTGTGTTGCACTACGCCCAGCTCGCCGGCGTTCAAGGCCTTGAGTTGCTCGGCACTGACATAAACGCGCTTGATTTTGCCGCCGTACTCGAAATGCCGGGCGATATCGGCATCGGCCAGGTTCAGCACTTTGTCGGCGCTCAAAAGCTCGGCCAGCTTGTTGCGCGCTTCGCGGCGCAGCCGGGCTTGCTCCTGTTTTTCGCGCTCGGCCTGCAATTGCTCTTGTTTTTCTTTTTGCGCACGCATCGCATAGGCGCGCGCCAGGTCCATGTCGTCGCTGTTTTTCGGGCTATGCGCAGGCTTTTTCGGCTTGCCGGGCTTGCCTGCCTTTTGCGCCTTGGCGGAGGTTTTCTTTTCCGGCTTGGGCGCAGCCTTGAAGCCCAGGCCAAGCAATTGGTCGCGTAATGAGGACATGAGACTACTCAATCAATAATGCGGCGGGGGCGGCTCGTCGGCAGCATCGACGCTGACACCGGCACCGCGCGAGGATTTCAATTCTTCCACCACCCGCGCCAACAGGCGCGCATGTTGGGCAATTTCATTGCGGGCATCGGCCAGAGCATCGCTCAACTGGTTGAGCGCATGTTCTTGAAAGGCGATACGGGTTTCCAGCTCGGCAATACGGTCGGCGTCATTCATGGCGCTATTTTGACAGAACGGCCACGGCCAATGCCCCAATAGGCAAGGCCGTACGCTTCCACTTCGGAAGGCTCGTAAAGATTGCGGCCATCAAAAATCACCGCATCGGCAAGCGCGGCCTTGAGGCGCGCAAAATCCGGGCTGCGGAATTGTTTCCATTCGGTAACCACCACCAGCGCATCGGCGCCGACCAATGCCTCTTCTGCGCTCGCGCACAGCCGCAAGTCATCACGCACACCGAAAATCCGGGCAGCCTCTTTGCCTGCCTCGGGGTCATATGCCTGCACCCGCGCCCCGGCTTGCCAAAGCTCGGCCAGCAGGCGACGGCTGGAAGCCTCGCGCATGTCATCGGTATCGGGTTTGAAGGCCAGCCCCCACACCGCCACGGTTTTTCCGGCCAGTGCTTCGGTACTGCCGTAATGGCGCTGCATCAGCCGGAACAGATGACCTTTTTGCGCATGGTTGACCGCTTCCACCGCGTCCAAAATGCGGGTTTTCACGCCCTGCTCGGCGGCAATCCGCGCCAGCGCCTGCACATCCTTGGGAAAGCACGAGCCGCCATAGCCCGCCCCCGGATAGATGAAATGCCAGCCGATGCGTGGGTCCGAGCCAATCCCCTTGCGCACCATCTCCACATCCGCGCCGACTTGCTCGGCGATATTGGCGATTTCGTTCATGAAGGAAATCTTGGTCGCCAGCATCGCATTGGCGGCGTATTTGCTGAGTTCGGCTGAACGCACATCCATCACCACCACGCGGTCATGATTGCGGTTGAACGGCGCATATAGCCTGCGCATGGTGTCGATGGCGGCAGCACTTTCGGCACCGATGATGATGCGATCGGGCCTCATGCAGTCATTGATGGCCGCGCCTTCTTTCAAAAACTCCGGGTTCGACACCACTTCAAACCGGATATCCACCCCGCGCGCCGCCAACCCGGCGGCAATCCGTGCCCGCACCTTGTCCGCCGTGCCCACCGGCACGGTGGATTTGTTGACCACGATCGCCGGGCGGCGGAGGTGCTGGCCGATGCTATCGGCCACCGCCAGCACATATTGCAGGTCGGCGCTGCCATCCTCGTCCGGGGGCGTGCCTACGGCGATGAACAGCACATCGGCCGGTTCCACGGCGCTCGCCGGTTGATGGGTGAATTGCAGGCGACCGGCGGCATGATTGGCGCGCACCATCGCTTCCAATCCCGGCTCGTAAATCGGGATGATGCCCTTGGCAAGCCCGTCAATCTTGGCGCGATCCACATCCACGCAGGTCACTTGATGACCGACCTCGGCAAGACAGGTGCCGGTAACCAGGCCCACATAGCCAGTACCGAAAATGGTGATGCGCATTGGCTTCTCCGAAAACCGCAACTGCCGCAAAAGCGGCAGTTGCTGATGAATCATCCGATGTGAAAAATCACTTCGGTGCCTTGACGATTTCCACCAATTCCACTTCGAACACCAAGGTGGCATTCGGCGGGAACGGTGCACCCGGCGGCACTTGTTCGCCGTAGCCCAAATTGCCCGGAATCCACAGCTTGTACTTGCTGCCCACCGGCATCAGGCGCAGCCCTTCCGCCCAGCCGGGAATCACCCGATCCAGCGGCAGAATCGCCGGCTCGCCGCCATTTTTGTCGGTGCTATCAAACACCGTGCCATCCAGCAACGTGCCGGTGTACTTGACCTTGACCGCATCATCGCCAACCGGCTTGGCGCCCTTGCCTTCTTGCAGCACCTGGTACTGCAAGCCAGAGTTGGTGGTCTTTACGCCTTCTTTCTTGGCATTTTCTTCTAGGAACTTCTGCCCTTCTTCGGCGTTCTTGCGTGCCGCCGCCATCTGCTCGGCCATCATCTTGGCCTGCATCTTCTCCATGAAGCCGGCCATGATTTGCTGTGCCTGCTCGTCCGTGACCTTCACCTTGTCCCCGCCTGCCAGCTCGTCCTTCAAGCCGCGCACCACGGTGTCAATATCCAGCTCGTCCTTGATTTCGGCCATCTGCTTGCCCATGGTCATGCCGATGACATAGCTGGCCTGCTGTTTTTCGTCTTTAAGACCGGGGATGCTCAGCGTGCTGCCGCTGTCTGCGGTTTCGCTTTTTTCGGCGCTCTCGCCATTGGGCTTGACGGCATCCTTGTCGCAGCCGGCAAGCAACAATACGGAAGCCAGGGCAGTGGTGGCCAGGAGAAAAGCAGGTGATTTCATGAAAAACTCCGATTCATAAGGTTCTGGGCAGAGCGCCCGAAAGGGAAAAAAGTCGGCAAGACGCGGGATTATCGGTTATTTGCCGATTTCCAGCAGCTCGACATCAAATACCAAGGTTTCATTGGGGCCGATATTCGGCGGCGAGCCACGCTCGCCATAAGCCAGCTCCGCCGGAATCCAGAAGCGATATTTGGCGCCCGGCGCCATCAGACCCACGCCTTCGGTCCAGCCCGGAATCACCCGGTTGAGCGCGAATTCGGCAGGCTCGCCACGCTGGTAGGAACTATCAAATACCTTCCCGTCCAGCAAACGCCCTTCGTAATGCACCCGCACCTGCTGGGTCGGCAAGGGACGCGCGCCATTGCCCGGACGCTCCACTTGATATTGCAGTCCCGAGCGCGTGCTGACCACGCCCTTGACCTTGGCGTTTTCGGCCAGAAAAGCTTCGCCCTTCTTGCGGTTTTCCTCACCGACTGCGGCGACGCGCTGCTGCTGGCGGGCAATCAGGGCATTGCGAATGGTGCTGCGTTCTTCTTCCGAAAGCAGCGGCTGGCCTTTTTCGGCGGACACTTTCACACCGCGTACCAGCGCCGCAGCATCCAGTTCATTACCGATGGCCAACAGTGAACGCGCCACATTGATGCCGAGCAATTCGCCGACCATCTGCGGCGATACCGCCGGTGCCTTGTCCAGTGTTCCGGCCTGGCGCGCCTGAATCCGCTGCATCAGGGCGGCGGAAGTTTTCTGCGCATCCTCGGGCTTCATCTGCGGCGCTTCACCGGCCAGTATCCGGCGCAGCGATTGCTCGAAAGCCGCCATATCCACATCCGGCAAGGCCGCCTGCAAAGCCGGATCGGCGCCCACATCCATGCCTACCATGTAGCCGACTTTTTCGCGTTCATTGGCAAGCGGCGGCTCGGCCACGGCCGTTCCGGCAGCCAGTCCCAGCGCAAGCGTTGCAGCACAAAATGTGGATTTCACGGGTTTGCCTCCATCAAAACAAGTCGGCCATTGTCCCTGTCCGGGCAAGCGACAGCAATCACAAAATCAAATCCGCATGTTTTTCTTCAGTTGCGGTTAGGAAGGCTTGACGATTACCTGCCTAGTGTTATAGTTCAATACAACACCAATGGAGCACCTGCCATGCCACGCCGCCATCTTTCCCGCGTCGCCGCCATCGGCCTTGTGCTGGCCACACTTGGCTTCAGCCTGCTCTGCGCCCTGCCCCGCGAACAGCCGCCGACACACAGCGCCTCGGCCTCAACCAGCACGACCAAGCCGGCGTTTTTCTCGCTGCTGCCAAGGAGCTTGCTGCCATGAGCCATCAGTGGGCTGACAATCTCCCGATTTACCGGCAACTAAAAGACTTGGTAGTTGCGCGGATCATTGCCGGCGAACTCAAGCCCGGCGATGCCCTGCCCTCGGTGCGCACCGTGGCGGCGGAATACCAACTAAATCCGATTACCGTCTCGCGCGCTTTTCAGGAGCTGGCCGACGAAGACCTGGTGGAAAAGCGCCGTGGTCTTGGCATGTTCGTCATCGAAGGCGCACCGCAAAAACTCCTCGCCAGCGAACGCCGCCGCTTTCTTGATGAGGAATGGCCACAGGTATTGGCGCGCATCGCGCAGCTGGGGCTGGATTTGGGCGAACTCGTCAACCCGGGAAAAAAATGGAGCAAACCATGAACCCTGTCATCCGTGCGCACGGCTTGCGCAAGCACTACCGCAACAATATCGCGCTCGATGGTGCGGACTTCAGCCTCCAGCCCGGCCGCATCGTCGGCCTGATTGGCCCCAATGGCGCGGGCAAAACTACGGCGCTGAAAGCCATCCTCGGCCTGATTCCGTTCGAGGGCACGCTTTCGGTGCTGGGGCGCAATCCCTACCGCGAGCGCGATGCACTGATGAATGATGTCTGCTTCATCGCCGATGTCGCGATTTTGCCGCGCTGGCTGCGCGTGGGCGATGCGGCTGATTTCTTCGAGGGTATCCATCCCCGCTTTGACCGGGCAAAGTTCCAGCGCTTTATCCAAGGCACCAAACTGCAACCCCGGATGCGCGTCAAGGAAATGTCCAAAGGCATGATTGTGCAACTGCATCTGGCGCTGGTGATGGCCATTGATGCCCGCCTTTTAGTGCTGGACGAGCCGACCTTGGGGCTGGATATTCTCCATCGCAAAGCGTTTTACCAGCGGCTTCTGGAAGATTATTTCGACGAGCAAAAAACCATCCTCATCACCACCCATCAGGTCGAAGAAATCGAACACATCCTCTCCGACGTATTGTTTATCCGCGCCGGAAAAATCGTGCTCGACAGTGAAATGGATGCAATTGCCAGCCGCTATGTCGAAGTGCTCGGCAATAGCGAAAACCTTGCCGCATTGCGCGCGCACTCACCCATCAACGAGCGCGCCCTGGCATTTGGCAAAACCGTGCTGCTGTTTGACGGTGTGGACAAGGCCACGCTGGCGCAGTACGGCGAAACCCGCAACCCCGGCCTTGCCGACCTGTTTGTCGCCATCATGAAAGGAGCCCAGGCATGAACGCCCCCAATACCTACAGTTTTGGCCGAAAACTGCAATGGCTTGTCCGCCGCGAATGGTGGGAACACCGTGGCAGCTTTTTCTGGGGGCCGCTGATTGCTGCCATCATTTCGCTGGTGATGTTCTTTTTGATGCTCAGCATCAGCCAGGTCATGCTCTGGCAAGCCAATCCCAATGCCATAAACATCCGTTTTGGCCCGGAAAGTTTCCAGTCGCTGATGTCCGGTAAAAGCGCATCCGAATCGTTGGAGATTTATCAAAGCATCATCAATTTCATGACGCTAAGTGCCGCCACCTGGCCGATGATAATTTTTGGGGTCGCGGTATTCTTTTACCTGCTCTCATCGCTGTATGACGAGCGCCGCGATCGCAGCATCCTGCTGTGGAAATCGCTGCCACTATCCGATACCCAGACCGTACTTAGCAAATACATCAGCGCGATGATCGTCGCGCCGCTATCAGCCATCGCCATCTCGCTGGCTGCAATGCTAGTCATGGGCATCATCATCAGCCTGTTTGTGCTGATCAACGGTGGCGACCCACTACTGGTTTACTGGCAGCACCTGGCTCCCGGCAAGCTGCTTGCCACGCTGCTGGGTTGGCTGCCCATATATATCCTCTGGGCGCTGCCCACCGTGGGCTGGTTGATGCTGTGCTCGGCCTGGGCACGCAGCGTACCGTTCATCTGGGCCATTCTGCTGCCGCTGCTCTCGGGCATTACCGTCAGCATGTTCTCGCTGCTGGGCTATTCCAGCGGTTGGTTCTGGCAGCATATCGTGCTGCGCCTTTTGACCAGCGCCTGGCCGGGTAGTCACCTGTTGAGCTATCTGGGCGATGAAAACCAACTTGCCCCGCTGCTCTCAACACAGGACGACCCCAGCCTGCTGCTGTACGCCGATGGCATTTGGGCCGGTACGCCTCTACTCACCCGCCCGGAGCTGTGGATTGGTGCCGTCGCCGGCATCGCCATGATCGTGCTTGCCACCCTGCTGCGCCGCTGGCGCGCTGAAGCCTGACACCCCCGAGGACAACATCCCATGAACTCCCAAAGCTCGATGAAACGCCTGCTGCCTGCCCTCTTGGCGCTGCCCTTGCTCGCCGCCTGCGGCCATGACCAGCCCGCCAGCGCCCCTGATAGTTCCGCACAAACCCAGCCAGAAACCCTGCTGGGCAAAATGGTGGCGGACAAAACCACGCAGATCCGCCAGTCATTGCAACACAGCTCACTGATGATCGGCGGCGGCCAGGGCATTCGCTTCAATATCCAGGATTTGGACGATGTTGCTGTGCGCGGCAACGAAAACGACGCTGCCAACCTGCCCTTGCTGGAAATCACCGCCAACGGCGAGTTGCGTCTCAACCAGCAGCCGATCCCGCTTTCTGCCGAACAACAGGCACTGACGGCGCGCTACCACCAACAAGCGCAGCAAATCGCCGATGCCGGGCTGGATATCGCCATCGCCGGGGTCGATTTCGGCGGCTCGGCACTGACGCAACTCGCCAGCGGGTTTTTGAGTGGCAAAAGCCCAGATCAACTGGAAGTGGAAATGACCGCGCAAGCGGAACAACTCAAAAGCCGGGCACGCGGGCTATGCCAGCAAATCGACGGACTGATGCGCATCCAAAACCAGATTGCCGAAGCAGTGCCGGAGTTCACCCCGTATGCCGTGCTTGAGGCCGACGCGCTTGAAAAATGCCTGCAAGACGCTGAAGTCGGCATCACTGATGATGGGCAGGCCGTTGCCCCCTGATTTTTAAAAGCATCAGGCTGAGCCTGCCCCGCAGGCTCGGCCATTTACTGTCCCCGGCGCGAGCCGCTTACCCTGCCGAAGCCGCTATATCGCCATTGTCCACACGCGCCTTCCTTTGCGGTGATTCAGGCTGTCATTGCACTTTCAGCGCCGGGATATGCGCCCGGCAGCGCACCCACTTTCTTTCAAAAAGAAAGTGGGCAAAGAAACTGCCCTGGCTACCGCGCCCCGCTGCGCGGGGTTCCCTGCGTTCCTCGCGACCAATGGCGACAGGGCAAACTCGCATCGCTACGCGCTGCTCAAACATACCCTGCCTTCTCCCATTAGTCGCTGTGGTACTCGGCGCGTCCGAACAGGGCAAAAATCAAAAGCCACAACTGCGAACGCACCGCTACTCAAACAGCCGCAAGCCCTGCATCGCGGCAATGACTACGGGGTCGAAATCGCTAGGACTAGCCAAGTGCCCGTACCCCAAAACTGTCAGCCCAACGAAGTCGCCAAGTTCTGCCGGAAGCCCCGGGAAAATGACGCCTGCCAAATGGCAGGCCAATGCTGATTTCTCAGCCGCTTGCACCGCAGGCCGGACATTCCGGATCTGGACGCAGGCGGGTCTGCCAAAACCGCATGGCGAGCGCATCCAGTTGCAATAATCGGCCGATCAGCGGCTCGCCAATACCCAGAATCAGCTTGATGGCCTCGGTGGCTTGAATCAGACCGACAATACCGGGCAAGACCCCCAGCACACCGGCCTCGGCGCAGTTCGGGGCATCCTCCGGTGCTTCGGGAAACAGACAGCGATAGCAGGGCGCGATGCCCGGTTGGCGCCCGGCATCAAACACACTCACTTGGCCACGAAAACGCTCAACCGCCCCATACACCAGCGGCTTGCCAAGCCGGATGCAGGCATCATTCAGCACATGCCGAGCAGGAAAATTATCCGCGCCATCGAGCACCACATCGGCATCGGCCAATAGTTCCGTCACATTGTCGGCCTGCACCCGCGCATTGACCGCTTCCACGCAGATTTTCGGGTTGATGGCCAAAAGCCGCGCGCGCGCCGAATCCACCTTGGGCTGTCCAAGTGCCGCATCCACATGCAGGATTTGCCGCTGCAAATTGCTGCGCTCGACCACATCCGCATCAACTAGGCGCAGATGGCCGATACCGGCCGCCGCCAGATAAAACGCCGCCGGAGAGCCCAGCCCGCCTGCGCCCACCACCACGATGCGGGCATTTTGCAGGCGCTTTTGCCCGTCAATGCCTACTTGCGGCAGACGAAACTGACGCGAATAACGCGCCAGAAAATCGGCATCCAGCCCGCCCGACACCATCGGCAGCCCGGCCGCCTGCCAGGCCTCGGTGCCGCCCTCAACGCTTGCGATGTGCTCAAACCCGAGCGTGCGCAAATGCTGTGCCAATTGCAGCGAGCGCAACCCCCGCTGGCAAATCAGCAGGATTTGCGCATCTTGCGACAACTGCGCCGGGTTTTCCAAAATGCCATCCTGCGGCAATGCTTCGGCACCCTCGGCCATGCCGCTGGCCTGCTCGGCAGGGCTGCGGATATCCACAAGCCGGGCACCGGCAGCAAGGCGCTGCCATGCCGCTTGCGCAGATAGGCGCTCGATTTCCATCAGCGGCGTTTGACGTGGCGAAGCAGGCGGCGCTTTTTGGCAATCTGCCGTTCGGTCAGCACGTTCTTCTTGTCCTTGTAAGGGTTCTCGCCCTCTTTGAACACGAAACGCACCGGCGTGCCGATCAGCTTGAAGCGGCGGCGGAAGAAGTTTTCCAGATAGCGTTTGTAGCTGTCCGGCAGCGTCCCCAGACGATTGCCATGAACGATGAAAGTCGGCGGATTGCTGCCGCCCGGATGGGCAAAGCGCATCTTCGCCACATGCCCGCGCACGGTCGGCGGCGGGTTGCTTTGATAGGCCACTTCCAGCGCGCGGGTAACTTCGCTGGTGCCAAACTCGCGCGTTGCCGAAGCATGAGCGCGATGCACCGCACGGAACAATTCGCGCAACCCCGAGCCATGCAGCGCGGAAATGCGTACCGCCTCGGCCCAGTTCACGAATGCCAACTTGCGCAAAAGCAGGTCTTCGGCCTGTTGTCGCTGGTATTCGTCAAGGCCGTCCCATTTATTGATGGCAATCACCAGCGCACGCCCGGCTTCGAGAACCGCGCTGAGCACGGTGGCGTCCTGATCGGTTACGCCTTCGGTGGCATCCAGCATCAGCACCGCCACCTGGCATTGCTCGATGGCTTGCAGGGTTTTGACCGCAGAAAACTTTTCCACCGCCTCGTCCACCCGCGATTTGCGGCGCAGACCTGCGGTATCAATCAGCCGATATTTGCGCCCATCGCGCTCCAGATCGACAGCGATGGCATCGCGCGTGGTGCCGGGCACATCCGAGGCAATCATGCGCTCCTCGCCCAGAATACGGTTCACCAACGTGGACTTGCCGACGTTTGGGCGGCCAATGAAGGCGATGCGGATGCGCTCGGGGTCTTCGTCAAGCACTTCGCCTTGCCCGGCTTCGGGCAGGCGCGGATAGATTTCATCGAGCAAATCCTCGATGCCCGAGCGATGCGAGGCAGCCGTGGGAATGACCGCATCGAAACCGTAATGGACAAACTCCGCCAAAGCCTGGCGTGCATCAATGCCATCAACTTTATTGACCACCAACAGCATCGGACGGCCAGATTTGCGCAGCCAACGCAAGATGTCATCATCCAGCGCCGACGGCCCTTCACGGCCATCAACCACGAACAAAATCAGGTCAGCTTCTTCTGCCCCGGCACGCGCCTGCTTGGCAGTAGCGCCGGCAAGCCCGGTTTCGTCCCCGGCAATGCCGCCGGTATCCACCAGTACGAAGGGCTGGTTTTCGCGCAGACGGCACACGCCGTAATGGCGATCCCGGGTTACGCCCGGCTGGTCATGCACCAGTGCATCGCGGCTACGGGTAAACGCATTGAATAACGTGGACTTGCCGACATTGGGCCGCCCCACCAGCGCAACGGTCGGCAACATGGATTATTGCTCCAGACGCCAGGCCGACAGGCCGCCTTCGCTGTCCTGCACCAACAGCACGCCATCGGCCACCAGCGGCTGGGCGGCAATCGCCTTGCGCGAAGCGCGCTGGCGGGCAGCCATCTGGCCATTGTCCATGCTGAGCCAGTGCAGATAGCCGTCATAGTCGCCCACTACCACATAATCGCCCTGCACCGCCGGTGCAGTCAGCTTGCGGCGGGCAAAGGCATCCTGCTGCCACATCGGCGCGCCATTGCCGCGATCCAGCGCCCAGACCACATCCTTGGCATCGGCCACTGCCAAGCGATAAGCGCCCAGCCCCACGCCACCGACACCGCCGTTTTCCTGCATCCACAGCACGCGCCCGGTCGGCGCCTCAATCGCCATGGTGCGTGGCTTGAAGCTGGAGACATACAACAGGGTGTCGTCGATCACTGGCTGGCCATCGACATCGTTCATGCGTTCAAGCTCACTGCGGCCTTCGGGCTGGGCGACGGTAACATCCCACAGCTCGGCGCCTTCGTTCACCGAAAGGGCAACCAATTTGCCATTGTCATTGCCGACAAACAAATAGCCCGGCCCCAGCGCAAGCCCGGCATTGCCGCGCACGGTCAGCGCCGGCATATCGGCCTGCCAACGCCAGCGCTCTGCCCCCGAGGCCGCATCAAATGCAGTTACGCGGCCATCATTGCTGCGCACCATCACCGTATTGCCCTGAATCGCCGGGCTGGCAATCACTTCATTATTGACTTTGGCACGCCAGCGCTCAGTACCGCTTGCCGCATTCAGCGCCACGACTTCGCCATCCAGACTGCCAATCACCACCAAGCCATCGCCCACGCCGGGGCCGCCACTCCAGCGGCTGTGCTTTTCGCCATTCCAGCTCCAAAGCGTTTGCCCGTTGGCAAGGTCGATGGCTCGCACGCTGCCATTGCCTGCGGCGGCATATACCCGCCCCTCGGCCACCACCGGGCGCTGTCGCACACCACTGGCATCGTCGGCCTTGCCAAGACTGGCCGACCACAGCTTGCGCGGGCTGACGGTTGCGGTGAAGTCCACCAGCTCGGCAGGTTTTTCGGCTTTCTTTTCCTTGCTGCTGAACCATCCTTTCATGGTGCTGCAACCGGTCAACGCAGCGGCACAAAGGGCGATGGCACTGACACGGGTC
This sequence comes from Lysobacteraceae bacterium NML08-0793, assembly GCA_002798275.1. Classification (GTDB taxonomy): domain Bacteria; phylum Pseudomonadota; class Gammaproteobacteria; order Xanthomonadales; family Xanthomonadaceae; genus Solilutibacter. The sequence continues at coordinate 263,137 of NWQR01000002.1, forward strand.
AAGCTGGGGCTAAGTTGCATGAGTATTCCTTGGAACGTGTAACTGGGAGGCTATGTCGGCAGATCAACCTGCTGCGGCTGCCGTTTCGGTTTTTGCCCCGGCCGGTTCTGCCGGGGTATCGGCCGCCGCCGGGGCATCCGCACCGACCTGCGCCAGTTTGATTTCCACCAGTTGACGCGCAGGTGAACCTTCTTCCAGGCTGCGCAGGGCTTTCTGGTAGGCATCGCGCGCCGCATCCTGCTTGCCGAGGGCAAACTGAGCATCGCCGATGATTTCCAGCGCCTCGGCATCATCGCTCTGCCCCAGCAATTTCACTGCTTCTTCGGGCTTGCCGGTATCCACCAGCAGACGCGCAATACGGCTGTCCACCACCGGCTTTAGTGCCGGATCCTTGACATCAATCCCGCGCAGGGTGGCAATCGCCTCGTCCAGCTTGTCGGCATCGACCTGGGTCTTGGCAAGATCCAGTGCCGCCATCGCCTGATACGGCGTGCCCTTGGGCACCGTGGCATAAGCCTTGGCGACGGCCTCCGGCCCGGCAGCGAGCTGCTGCTGGAAGCTGTCATAGGCCATCGCCTCGGCGTCCCGGTCGGCATCACGCTTGTCCTGCCACCAATGCCAACCCCAGACCAGAGCCAGCCCGACCGCCACACCGCCAATCAGGCCGCTGGCATTGCGTTGCAGCCACGAACGGACGCGCTCGCCCTGTTCGTGTTCGTTCAAAAGTTCATCCATAGGGAATCCGGTTAGTGTTGCTAGAGTCGAAAAGACCTGCCCCGCGCGGGGGAGAAAAATCGGAAATTACTGCGCCTGCTGCTCACGTCCAGCGACATCGCCCAAGGTGCCGTCGGAGGATACCGTAAAGCGGGCGACGCTCGAACGCAGCCAAGGGCTGATATCAACGCGCTGACCATTGCGCTGCACCTCTACCTGCGAGGCATTGCCGACCACCACATAGCCCAGTTCCGTACTGTTGAAGGCACGATTGTCGCCGGGCTTCATCAAGCCCTTTTCCAGCAGCGCGCCCTGGTGATCATGGAACTCGGCCCAGCTTTCGCCCTGAAACTCGAAGCGCAATACGCTGCCGGTCGGTTGTGCGGCTGCGGCGGATTTTGGCATTGGGGTTATCGAGGCAGTTACCGGCTTGCGCACCCCGCCCTGACCTTCCTGAAGGGGAATGCGCTGGACGGCGGCCAGTTCGCTTTCCGGCACCGGCGAGCGCGTCAGCGCCATCCAGGCAGGAATCACCAGCCCCACGGTCATCACCACATAGACGGTTTTCATGCCCAGCTGGTTGATGAAGCGCTCCCATTTCGACACATGCACGCGACTGACCAACTCAACCGGCTGCGGCGATGCCAGCTCGGCCTCGGCCAACAGCGCATCGACATCCAGTTCAAGCAGTCGGGCATAACTGCGCAGCTGACCACGCACGAATATCGGCGCCCCCAGCGCTTTCCAGTCGCCCGCTTCCAGGGCGCGCAATACCCGTACCGGCATGTGCAGACGGGCGCTGACATCTTCCAGTGACAGATTCGCTCGCTGCCGTGCCTGTTGCAGCACTTGGCCCTGGGCGATGTAACTGTCTGGATTGACGTGGCTCATCGAATCAATTCCCGTTGGAAGGATTGGAAGGGAAATCGCGCTGCAAGCGCTCGCGATAACGTGCCGCTGCACGAGTATCGCCCATCCGCAGCTCGATTTGTTCGGCGGTTTGCAAAAGTTCAGCCGTTACTGGCAGCAATGCCAGGCGACGCTCGATGAAGGCTCGCGCCTCCATCGGTTGATTTTGTGCCAAGGCGTGATTGGCCAGCGTCTCCAGCGCCAAGCGGTTTTCCGCGTCCAGTTGCAGCGATTGCCGGAGGTAAACGACAGCTTGCTCGGCATTGCCCGCACGCAACGCACAGGTGCCGGCATTGGACAAGGTGTCAGCACGGCTTTGACTATCGCCCATGCGCTCGGCGGCATAGTCCAGATAGCGCAGGGATTCTTCGTAGCGGCGTTGCGCGCACAGCCAAGTGCCATAGTTGGCAGCTTCTGCCGCGCCACCGGCAGACACCTGCATCGCCTTGAACAGCCAGTCGCCGGATTCGCTTTCGCGGCCACGGCGTGCGGCAATCGCGCCCATCAAGGTATGCGCATCGGCAGAGGATGGATCGGCCTTGAGCGCCTCGCGGCTCAAGCGCTCGGCAGTATCCAGATCATTGCCCTGCAATGCCGACGAAGCTCGCGCCACCAAGTCCTGCGCGGACATGCGCGCCTTGTCCTGCTGGCTGTCGCGAGCAACCACTGGCCTTCTGGCCTGCTCGACCTTGCCCTTGCCGATGACATCCTGACGAATGAAGGTGAGCTTGCTGCAAGCGCTACCACCCAGCAGCACAATCAATGAAAGCGTTACCGCAAGGGCAGGCTCAAGCCGCGGCATCGAGCCCTCCTGCCGCCAGACGCTTGGCGTGTTCGGCCTGCCGACGGGTGCGATCGAGCACCTGGCCCTTGAGCTGCCCGCAGGCGGCGTCGATATCGTCCCCGCGGGTGCGGCGCAGCGGCGCCACAAGACCGGCGTTGTTCAGCACCTTCTGGAAGGCGCGGATATCCTCGTCCACCGGACGAGCATAGCGGGTACCGGGGAAAGGATTGAACGGAATCAGATTGACCTTGGCAGCGTCCTTCATTTGTACCCGACGGTCAAAATCACGCATCAGCCGCGCCAGTGCGCGGGCATGCTCGGGCTGGTCATTGACGCCTTTCATCAAGGTGTATTCAAAGGTGACCGATTCGCCCTTCTTGCGCAGCGCATAGCGCACACAGGCATCCATCAGCACCTCGATATTGTATTTGCGGTTCAGCGGCACCAGCTCGTTGCGCAGCGCATCAAACGGCGCATGCAGCGATACCGCCAGCGACACGTCGCTTTCGGCGGCCAGCCGGTCGATCATTGGCACCAAACCGGCGGTGGAGAGCGTTACCCGCTTGTTGGCAAGCCCGTAGCCTAGGTCATCGCGCATCACGCTCATCGCCCGCACTACATTGTCGAAATTCATCAGCGGCTCGCCCATGCCCATCATCACCACATTGGTGAGGCGGCGCTGCTGGTGCGGCACATTGCCAAGATGTTTGCCCGCCACCCAAACCTGGCCGATGATTTCGGCAGTGGACAGATTGCGGTTGAAGCCCTGGGTTGCGGTGGAGCAGAAGCTGCAATTGAGCCCGCAGCCGACCTGTGAGGACACGCACAGTGTGCCGCGCCCCTTGTCCGGGATATACACCGTTTCGATGGCATTGCCGCCATCCATGCCCAGCAGCCATTTATGGGTGCCGTCTTCCGAGCCCTTGTCGAACAAGGTATTGGGCACCACGATTTCAGCCGTATCTTCGAGCTTGGCGCGCAGCGCCTTGCCCAGATCGGTCATCTCCTCGAACGAGGTGACATGGCGGTGATGAATCCACTTCATCACCTGCTGGGCGCGAAAACGCTTTTCATCCAGCGTTTCCACGAAAAACTTTTCCAACCCTGCCCGATCGAGTTCGAGCAGGTTTTGCTTGCCGGAGACAGCAGCCGCCCGCGGCGCCTTGTCGGCACCGTGCGTTTGTTGTGGCTGCTGATCCGGATTCATCCTGTCACTCTCTTAGCCGCGTGCGTGAACGGCAGTGGCCGGGAAGAAATAGGCGATTTCGATGGCGGCGTTTTCCAACGAGTCCGAGCCGTGCACGGCGTTGGCGTCGATGGATTCGGCGAAATCAGCACGAATGGTGCCAGGTGCGGCTTCCTTCGGGTTGGTCGCGCCCATCAGTTCGCGATTCTTCAGCACGGCGCCCTCGCCTTCCAGCACCTGAATCATCACCGGGCCAGACACCATGAAGTCCACCAGCGCAGCAAAGAACGGACGCTCACGATGCACGGCATAGAAGCCTTCGGCTTCGGCACGGGAAAGCTGGGTGAACTTGGCCGCAGCAATCTTCAGACCGTTTTTCTCAAAGCGGCTGTAGATTTCGCCAATCACGTTCTTGGCAACGGCATCGGGTTTGATGATCGACAGGGTGCGCTCAAGCGCCATGGGATTCTCCAACGTTTTCAGGACACGGGCATGACCCGCAGGGGAATGGCAGCGCAACCGCACAAAGCCATGCCTTGCAAGATTGCAGCCAAAATTTGGGGGAGCATTTTAGCCGATTTTAGCCGCCCCGGTAAAAACCCCCTGATCAAGATTCAGGATTTTCCGACGCCTGTCCGGGCGCTCTCCGGGTTTACAGCGCCTCAAGCAGTGCCCGGACAACCCCCGGCACCTGCTGCATGGCGATATCGACATTCGCCAGCACGTCTTCCAGGGTGATGACTTCATCCGGGTCGGGGCCTGCGCCAGCCGCCCAGTTGGCGACAATCGCAAGACAGGCGTAATCCAGCCCCAGCTCCCGCGCCAACGCAGCCTCGGGCATGCCGGTCATACCGACCAAATCGCAGCCGTCACGACGCATCCGGGCAATTTCCGCACGGGTTTCAAGACGCGGCCCCTGGGTGGCGCCGTAACAGCCGGTCTCGACCAGCGCCACCTGGGCAGTTTCGGCCGCGACCTTCAGACGGCGGCGCAGCTCCGGGCTATAGGGCTCGCCAAAATCCACATGCAGCACTTCGCTGCCCGGCTCCTCGCACAAGGTGCTGATACGCCCCCAGGTGTAGTCGATGATTTGGTCAGCCAGCACCAGCGCACGCGGCTGGCATGAGGCACTAATGCCGCCCACGGTATTGAGTGCCAGCACCCGGGTCGCGCCCAGCGCCTGCAATGCGGCGAGGTTCGCCCGGTAATTGATTTTGTGCGGCGGGATGGAATGGCCTTCACCGTGGCGCGCCAAAAATGCCACTTGTCTGCCCGCCCATTGGCCGATGCGTACTGGCCCTGACGGTGCGCCATAGGCGGTCTGCGGGTGGTGGGTCGTTACGTTTTCAAGTTCGGCCAGGCGATACACGCCGGTACCGCCAATCAATGCCAAATCAATACGGGGCAGATTCATGCTCGACGCTCAATCGTTCAATGCGTAAATGGCCGGCAGATTGCGGCCTTGTTCGTGATAGTCCATGCCATAGCCAAATACATAGCGGTCGGGGACTTCCAGCCCGATGTAGTCGGCCTGGATGCCAGGCACGCAGCGGTCATGGCGCTTTACCGCCAGCACTGCGATGCGGACATCCTGCGCGCCCTGGGCTTCGCACCAGCGCTTGACTTCCAGAAGGGTCTGGCCTTCATCGAGAATGTCATCCACCAGCAGCACACGCCGCCCAACAAGCGATACCGTTGGTTGCCGCAGCCAATGCAAATCCTGGCCACGGGTATCGCCGCGATAGCGCGTGGCGTGCAGGTAATCCAATTGCAAATCCAGCCCGCGTGCACCCAGTGCCAGTGCCAGCGCCCCCGCAAACGGCAGGGCGCCGTTCATCACGGTCAGAAACAGCGGCGCATGCGCATCCTGGCGATAGTCATGGCCAATCCCGTCCGCCATCTGGCCGACGGTGTGCTTGATGGTTTCATGCGTGTACAGCAGCTCGGCGTTTTGCAACGCGGTTTTGAGGTCGGCACTCATGCCAGGCTCCCGTTGTCATAGGCGCCGGATTGACCGGCCGTGGTGGTGATATTGCCTAGGGCATCTTCCAGACGGTTTTGTGCGGCCTGGTAGCGCTCATCGGCTAGCAGTTGGCTCCAGCCTCGCGGCCCCTGCCCGAGTAACCCGACCAGCGCCAAGGTGTTCAGCGCACGCCCTTCGACGGCGGCCAAGCCTTCGGGCACCAGTGCCGGATCGCAAACTAGGACAGCATCGCAACCGGCATCCAGATGGGCGTCGATGCGCGCCTTGACCCCGCCTGCGGCAAACCCCGCCGCCATGCCGATGTCATCGGAAAACACCACGCCGGTAAAACCCATCTCGGTGCGCAGAATGTCATTCACCCAGCGGCGCGAATAACCGGCCGGCTCGGGCGCGACCTGCGGATAAATCACATGCGCCATCATCACCGCATCGGCGCCGGCCTCGATGCCGGCAGCAAAGGGGCGCAAGTCCTGGGCGCGGATTTCTTCCAGGCTGCGCTTGTCGATGGCGGTGTCGTAATGGGTGTCTTCCAGCACTGAGCCGTGGCCTGGAAAGTGTTTGAGCGTGGCGGCCATGTCGGCATCGTGCATGCCCTCGACATAGGCGCGGGTGAATGCGGCGACGATTTCCGGCTCGGCGGCAAATGCGCGGCTGCCGATGGCGCGATTGCCGCGCCCCAAGTCCACCACCGGCGCAAAGCTCAAATCCACGCCACTGGCACGTACTTCGCTGGCCATGAGCCAGGCGTGCTCGCGTGCCAGCGCCAATGCGCGCTCGCGCTCGCGCTGGTACAGGCTGGCAAAGCCCTCCAGCGCAGGCAGCTTGCTGAAGCCTTCCCGAAAACGCTGCACGCGGCCGCCTTCCTGATCCACGCAAATCAGTTGCGGAAAGCGCGCCGCCTCACGAATGGCATGAGTCAATTCCACAAGCTGATTTTTGCTGGCGAAGTTGCGCGCAAACAAAATCACCCCGGCGCAGGCATCGTGCTGCAACCAGTCGCGCTCGTGGGCGGCAAGTTCGGCGCCGGCAATGCCGATTACAAGCATGTGTTTTCTCCATGGGCATCTGTTGCCCGACGTTCGGCCTCGCTCCAGACCGAAAACGGGCGGGTGGTCAGATTGAGATTGTAATAACGCAGCAAATGGGTAACTTCCGCGCCCGCCCATGCGGGCATGGCGAAGGTTTCATCTAGGCTAGCCAATTCCACCTCGGCCACCACAAGACCTGCGTTGTCGGCAAAAAACTCGTCGATTTCCCATTCATGCCCTTGATGACGGACAAAATGACGGCGTTTTTTCAGCACCGGCCCCACACACAGCGCCAGCAAAGCCTCGGCATCTTCCGGCGGCAGCGGATAATCAAACTCCTGCCGCGATGCGCCGAGCTGCCGCGATTTGATATTGAGCCGCGCCGCCTCGCCTTCCAGCCGGATGCGGATGGAACTATTCTGCGCGCCGCTGGCAAGCGACTGGCTGTCGTTGAGATAGCCCTGCGCCATGTCGATGCTGCGATACACCTCGGCTCGCCAGTCATCAGATGCCAGCAGAAACTTGCGTTCGATTTCAATCGCCATGGCTCAATCTCGTTCAAATACCGCAATTGATTCCACATGCGCGGTATGCGGGAACATGTCCATCACCCCGGCCTGCCGCAGCTTCCAGCCGCGTTCGTTGACCAGAAAACCGGCATCGCGCGCCAGCGAGCCGGGATGGCAACTGACATACACGATGCGGCGGATGCCCTCCAGTGGCAGCTGTTTCAACACTTCCAGCGCCCCGGCACGCGCCGGATCCAGCAACAGCTTGTCAAAGCCCTTGCCAAACCACGGCTCATGGCGCAAATCGGTGGTGAGGTCGGCCATGTAAAAGTGGGCATTGCCAAGGCCGTTGCGCTCGGCATTTTCACGCGCGCGCGCCACCAGCCCGGCATCGCCTTCCACGCCGACCACTTCGGCCGCTTGGCGTGCCAGCGGCAGGGTGAAATTGCCCAGCCCGCAGAACAAGTCCAGCACACGCTCACCCGGCTGCACATCCAGCAGCGCCAGCGCATGGGCAATCATCTTTTCATTGAGGCCACGATTGACCTGGATGAAATCCAGCGGTCGGAAAGCCAACTCCACATCCCAGGCATCCAGCCGGAAGGCCAACCTCGGCGGCGGCGCGTTGTCCAGCATATGCACCGAATCAATGCCCTTGGGTTGCAGATAAATGGCAAAGCCGTGCGCTGCGGAAAAATCCCGCAGCTTTTGCAAATCGCCTTCGCTCAAAGGCTCCAGATGGCGAAACACCAAAGCATGCGCCTGATCACCGGCAATGAACTCGATTTGTGGCAGCACCCGGCGGGCGTCCATCGAATCAACCAGACGCGAGAGCTCGGCAATCTTGAGGCCGATCTCCGGCACCACGGTATGACATTCGGCAAGATCGGCCACAAAGCGCGGGTCTTGCTCACGGAAGCCCACCAAGGTCTTGTCTTTCTTTTCCACCCGACGCACCGAAAAACGCCCCTTGCGGCGATACCCCCAGGCCGCATCGGTCAGGGATGGCAGCACTTCCTGCGGGCTGACATGGCCGATGCGCTCGAAGTTCTCCAGCAATACCTTCTGCTTGGCGTGAATTTGTCGATCCTCGGCCAGATGCTGCAAGGTGCAACCGGCGCATACGCCAAAATGCGGACAACGCGGTGGCACGCGATCAGCGGAAGCCTCCAGCACCTCCAGTGTCTTGGCTTCATCAAAACTGCGCGAGCGTGCAGTTTGCTGCACCATGACCAGCTCGCCCGGCAGCGCACCGGCGACAAAAAGGGTCTTGCCTGCATGCGGGCCGTCTTCACGGCGGGCAACGCCACGGCCATCGTGGCTGAGGTCAAGGATGCGGACTTGGAACGGGGTTTGATCGATACGGGCCACGGTTGCTGGCTGAAGGCTGGCAAGAAAAGGGGCGGCATTGTCGCATGCCACCCCTTTGGAAAAAGCCCCCGGATCGGAAACGTTTATTTTTGCTTCCAGCCGCTGCTGGTCTGATACCACCAGCCACTGCGGGCGCGCTCAATCCATTGCCGGGCAAATACATCGCGGATTTGTGCTTCCCATTCCGGATGACCATTGGCCACCGCCACTTCGCGGTACAAGGCCTTGCGGTCGCGGTTGTCATCGGCCACCGCAGCATTCATCGCCACCCGGTCTTTCAACTCCAGCTTGCTGGCATCACGCACCGTCACCATGCCATCGCTGGTAAAGCCCAGCGCCCCCGAATCGAATCCGGCACGCAGGGTGCTGTCGAAGCGGCTCTGCATCTGATTCTGGATGGCGCGAATCGCCGGAGTGTTAATGCTGATATCGGGGCTGGACTGCGCATGCGCGGTACCAATACCAAGCAGCGACCATGGGTCGATGCGGCGCATCAGCATCGACATGCCGCCGCCTGCCTCGGGTTTTTCCGGTGCTGTCTTTTGCGCCGGGGCGGCTTCTTCGCCAATCACTTTGTCCACAAATTCACGCGCCGCCTCACGCGCCTCGGCAGCCGGGAAATACACATTGATGGTGACGCAAGCGGTCAGCGCCAATGCTGTTGGAAGTGCAAGCCAGTTTTTGATCGCCATGAAAATCTCCTCACTCGATGACAGGTTCAATTTCGCCGCTGCCTGCTGCTTTCAGTCGTTCAAGCAGCGTCGGCCAGTCCACCCGATGATTGTGCCCGATTACATCCAACCGCGGCAGACCGCTGCCCTTGACGATGACAAATCCGCCCGTGGCCGAATCGCCGGCAACCTCCTCATCCAGCCCACGCATCAGGCAGACTTCGTTTTCCAGTCGGCAGCGAATGCCGATACGCGCATAGCCAAAATCATCGAACAGGCTGATCAGACGGTTTTGCAGACTGCTCATGAAGCTGGCATCGCCCACGCTGGAAATGTTCTGTACCGCCCGCTGACTGATGCGCTGGCGCACACCAGGTTTGCGATCGGTGAGAAGCTGCGCATCAAAACGCACCGGCTGCCAATCCACCAGGCGCAGGCCATGCACATGCCCATCCAATCGCCCGCTGATGCTGCCAAAACCGAACACTTCGGTCAGGCGCAAAAGGTCGAGGTCATTGAAATCAATATCGGCGCTTAGAGTGGGCGCCGTCCCGAAGGGGCGCTCCATCGACAGCGCACTTATCTGCATCGCCCCTTGGAAAAGACCAATGGCCAACCCGCCGTCGAAATCAATCCGGTCATTGGCATACACCACGCGCGGGATTTCGCCATTCAATTCTCCGCGAAACTCCGGCAGGCCAAGGCTGCTGGACATCTTGCCGATGTCGATATGCTGCAAATCAAGACCGAATGAAACCTGCATCGCACCGGCCGCGTCTGCCGGTTTCAGATACAAATCATGCAGACGCATATAGCCATCGAAAATCGGCAGTTCTGCCGCCTGCCGCAAGCCCAACACACCCTGATGGCTGCGAAAATGCAAAACCGCCGGATCAAATACCAGCCCGAGCACTTGCGCGCCCTGCCAGCCCAGCGTCGAATCGACGTTTTCAGTGGCAGAAAGCGCAATCTCCCCGGCCAGCCGTTCAAAGCCGAAGCGCCGCTCCGGGTCTTGCAAATCGACATCGACAAACCGGGCATGGAAGCCCTGCAAACTGCCCGATGCCAAGTCCAATCGCGTCTGCAATGCGCCCTGCATCCGAGTCCCGGCAAGCCCAAGCTGCCCCAGCGCACCACTCAAATACCGTGCAGGCAGGCTGGCAATATCCGCGCTTTGCGCCTGCAACTGGAGGCTTTCAAGCTCACCGGATGCGGCTAGCCCGATACGGGCCTCGGCTTGCAGCGCAGCTCCATCGTTCCAGAAAAGGCGCGGCACCTGCCAGATACCGGCCGCATCCTGCTGCATCTGCAATGCCAGTTGCACCGGCTTTTCGGTCAGAGCCAGATATTGCGAGCCGAGCAATGCCTCGCCGGAAAAATCGCCTTGCAAATCCAGCCGGGTCGGGTGCTGGTCTTGATAGTCGAAGCCCAGACGACCGGCAAGCCCTGCGACCACGACACTGCCATCGCCATTTTGCAAGCCGACATTTTCAAGCTGCAAGGCACCCGTAACCTGCAACGGTGCTGCGCGCGGCGTGAACACATCCATCCGTCCACTCACCTGCCCCGTCTGCGCCTGCGCGCCTTCGAGCATTCGGCCAAGCCAAGTTTGCAGCCAAGCCAAGGGCACCTGCTGCAAGTCCAGCCGTGCCCAATCGGGCGTGGCGCTGCGCATCGAAAAACGCAGCGCTTGCCCACTCCGGGCAAGCGCCGCCCGTGTTTCTTCATCATCCAGATGCAAGGTCAACTGCAAGGGCGCATGATTTCCGGCGCGCACTTCTCCCGCACATTGCCAGCCATTGTTGCCGGTCTGTCGCAACGGGCACTGCCAATGTAGATTTTCAAACGTATAGCCCAGCGCCTTGGCATCGAGCTTATTGATTTGCAAATGCAGCTGCCCCTGCGCTGCATCTGCGGGCCATTCCAGTCGCAGCCTGACCCCTTCCAGTTGCGCCACGTCCGTACCGACCTTGGCAAAGCGCATGCTTAATACCCGCGCACTGGCTGCATCGGTCAGCAGCAAGCTAAACAAAATCGGGAGTAAGATGCGGACAAGCATTCTGCAAGGATACGAAAAATGCTGTCCAATGCGATGAACCTCCGCCTGCTGCTGGTCGAGGATGACCCGGTAACCCAGGCATTCCTGTCCGAAGCTGCCCGCGCACTGCCTGCCGAAGTCATTAGCGCGTCCACTGCCGAAGAAGCCCGCCAACTTGCCAGCGGCCAGCATTTCGATGCCTGGCTGATTGATGCCCATCTGCCCGATGCTACTGGCGCGACGCTGCTGGCACAGTTGCGCCAATCACACGGCCAGACAACGCCTGCCTTGGCGCATACCGCATCGCAAGCGCCGCAACAACTGACCGCGCTTGAGGCGGCCGGATTTGCCGCCGTCATCATCAAGCCCTTGCCGGCTGACAGCTGGCGCAATGCACTGCGCCAGCTATTGAACCTACACCCGGAAAACAAGGCAGCAACCAGCGGCGACTGGGATGATGTCGGCGCATTGCGCGCACTCAATGGCAACCGCGAAGCGCTTGAAACATTGCGCGCCCTGTTTAGCCGGGAGTTGCCGCAGCAATACCAGAAAATCATTGCCGCACTGGATGCGGCCGATACCGATACTGCCTTGGGCGAGCTGCACCGCATGAAGGCCAGTTGCGCTTTTGTCGGTGCCACCGCGCTGCTCCAAGCGGTCATCGCCCTGCATGCGCAGCCAGAAAGCGCGGAAGCCCGCACTCATTTCATCGACAAGGCCGAAAAAATACTGGCTGCCTGAATGACAAAAACCCGGCATCAAGCCAAACAGCTTGATGCCGAGCGCTTATGCTTTGCACTCACAGCATATGCGAGTCGTCAGTCAAACCGTACTGGCTGGCAAGCCGCGCCAGCGCGATATTGTCTTCCACAGCCAGCTTTTCAAACAAACGGGTTTTGTGGGTGCTGACCGTCTTGGCGCTCAAGCTCAATTTCTTGGCGATATGATCCTGCTTGACGCCCTGCACCAGCAACATCGCCACCTCCAGCTCACGCGGGGAGAGCTTGTCGAAAGGTGAAGCTGTCCCATCGAATGATGAAAAGGCCAGATTCTGGGCGATATTGCTGCCTAGATAACGCCGCCCTCTGGCGACTTCACGCACTGCGCGCACCAATTCCACGGCATCGCCCGCCTTGCCCAGATAACCTTTGGCTCCGGCATCCAAGAGCCGCTTGGGCAATGGCCCGTCCTCCAGCACCGAGACGATCAGCACCTTGCAATCGCTGCTGCCGCGACTGAGACGTTCGGTAATTTCAAGGCCGCTGATGCCGGGCAGATGCAGATCACACAGCACCACATCCGGTTTCAGTTGGCGAATCATCGGCAGGGCTTCTTCTCCGGAAGCAGCCTCCCCCACCACCTGAATATCCACTTCCTGCTTCAGGATCAGACTCATGCCGGTGCGCACCAGCATGTGATCGTCTATCAAAAAGACCCGAATCGCCATATCACACCCCCAGCTTTTCCCTTTTTCAAAAGACTATGCCGATAAAAAGTCGGAAGCAACCGGGCAATTTGTGGGGTTTTCGCTGCCAAATCGCAGGATGGCGCCTGCAAGGCTTACGACTCCCGGCAAAAGCGCTGGCGGTATTGCAGTGCCTTGGACTGCAATGATTCGAGATGACGGATGCGAGTTTCGGCGCTGGGATGGGTGGAAGCGAACTCCGGTGGCGCCTTGCCGCCGCTTTGTGCCCCCATGCGCTGCCACAGCGGCATGGCTTCTGCCGGGTTGAAACAGGCCGCAGCCATCAGCAGCAGCCCCACTTCATCTGCATCCGACTCATGCCCGCGCGCATAAGGCAGCTGCGAAGTCACCCCGTAAGCCTGGTAAATCATTTGCTGGGTTTGTGCATCAATACCGCTGGCAGCACCGGCCATCGCGCCGATTTGCTCCAGCTTGCCGCGCGCCATGCGTTGCGCACCGTGACGCATCAGGGCATGGGCGATTTCATGCCCCATCACCACCGCCATGCCGTCGGCATTCTGCGCCACCGGAATCAAGCCGGTATAAACCGCCATCTTGCCGCCCGGCAGGGCAAAGGCATTGGCCTGCGGCGAGTCCAGCACCTGTACTTGCCACTGAAAATCGCGGGAGAAGTTTTGCGCTTGCAGGCCGCGCTCTTCGGCCAGAGCCGCTTCCACCTCGTCAATCTTGTCAATCAGCCGCGCGGCGATAGCCTGTACCTGGCGCGACACCTCCGCATCTGCCGGCAGGGGACGCTCTTTCTGCAATATCTGCTGATAGGCTTGCAAGCCCAAGGCTTGCTCTTGGCTTGCATCCAGATTTTTGTCAATCAGCACTTTTTCGCCGGTAAACGGATCCACCGTGCGATTGGAAACGTAGTAGTACAGGCCGTAAACAAGCAGACCGGCGACGATGAGAAGACGCGGGTTGAAGCCACCGCCTCGCGGGCGGCGGTATCGGGACTGATCGGGATTTTCGCGCATCGGCTATCTGCTCTGGAAAAACAATCCGCGTATTGAAGCGCAAACCGCGCAATCCTGCGTGAAAGCCTGCCCGACCCCGCCATGGGCTCAAATATCGCGCACTACGCGGAAGCCGGTTCTGGCATTGGTAACATCATGCGCCTGCGACATGCGCCAAGCAGAACGCGCCTGCGCTGGCGCACTGGACCAAGAAGCACCCCGCACCACCCGAGTACGGCAGCCGGGGTTGTACCAAGCGCCCCCATCGGCCGGTGCGCGCCGATAGCCCACATGCCAGCAGTCCATCATCCATTCGCTGAGATTGCCTTCCAAATCATGCAGGCCAAAGGCATTGGCACGGAAGCTGCCCGCCGGTGCCGGCCCCCAGTAGCCGTCGCCATAATCGGCAAAGGCATTGCCCCAGCGCCGCCCCGAGGGCGACTGGTCTTTGCCGCCGGTCAAATTGCCCGTCTGCGGCGGCGGCCCACCCGCACCCCAGGGAAACAGCGTGCTTGTGCCGCTGCGCAGTGCATATTCAAACTCGGCCTCATGCGGCAGGCGATAGCGCTGCCCAGTCTGCTCACTCAACCAGTTGGCATAGGCTTCGGCATCCTGCACGCTGATATGCAGCACTGGCAGATTCGGCGGCGCGACGCGCCCCAGATAGTCATGCCGCCAGTCGATATCGTTGCGCAATACGAAATTGCCGCTGCGCTCGTCATACACCACCGAATATCCCCGGCGCTCGGCGCGGGTACGGTAGCCCGTGGCATGAATGAAGCGGGCAAAATCGGCCACCGTGGTTTCGGTGCGCGCTAGGGCAAAGCCGCGCTGGAAGCGCACTGGATGCTGCGGCCACTCGGCTTTGACCGCATCCTTGTCATCGGCGCTCGCCCCCATCATGAACTGGCCATGCGGCACCACCACCAATGGCGGGCCATGACCGCCGGAAGCTAGCGGATCGGAAAACCGCTGTCCCGGCCGATGCCGCCCATAGCGGGTGGCCAGCTCAAGACGCTCATGCAGGCGTGCAACACGCCAATCACCCTGCGCGGCGATTCCGACGAATTCGTCAATCTGGCTGCGGGCAAGTTTCAGTGCGCCGAACTCATGCGGCCTGTCCAGTGTTTTCAGAGCTTGTGCATACAGCCCGGCGACCCGCGCCTCACGTTGCAACCGCAATCGGCGCCGTGCCTCATCCACAACCCAAGGCTGTGCCGGACGCACCTTGGCGGCATGACTCAACCATTGATCCGAAGCGACGTAGTCATCCTGCCCGGCGGCTTGTTGCGCGCGTGCAATCAATGCCTGCTCCACCGCGGCCAGTCCTTGCAGAGCCCGTGCATCTGCCGGCCTTGCGCGCAGGACTTCACGGAAGGCCGTCAAGGCACCGAGACTACTTTCCCCAAGATTGCCCGCGGCAAGTTCCTGCTCGCCATGTTCAAGCAGGGCTTGCAGGCGGTCAGCAGCATCGACGCGATCGAGAAAAGCCAATGTTTCGGCTGCCTCACCATCGACCGTGCGTGCCACGGCCGCGATGCGGTGTGCCGTGGCAATATCCGCACCCGCTTCGCCAAGCCCGGCCAATACGCTGTCGCCTTGCGCCAGCAATTGCGTCATCGCCGCCTGCAATTGCGCCGGCAATGCCGGGTTTTCCGGGCTGCGCGCGGCAAGCGCCAGCAACAGCGGAATCGCCGAATCCGCGTTTTCATACAACATCCCGGCCGCCATCGCCGCCTTGGCTTTGGCGATCACCTCTGCATCGTCAGCATCGGCAATATCGGCCGCCGGCACACGCCAGTTCAGCGCGTAGGCAGGCAATTCATCCCCGCTGACGCTGACAAGACCACGCCGCAGGCGTGCATCCATGCCGGGGTTTTCCGGCGCCGTTGAGTCGCCTTCGGTCTGGCAGGCGCAAAGCAAAACAAGCAGCAATGAGGCAAGTACAGGAAAACGCATCTGCTTAGGGTATCGTTAGCCGTCACTTTTCGCCCGGCTTTTGCGTGAAACACTGGATAGATACCCCCGAAAAACTGCGCCAATGGCTCAGCCCCAAACCTGCCCGCGTCGGACTGGACACCGAATTCATGCGCGAACGCACCTGGTGGCCGGTACTGGCACTGGTGCAGATTTCAGTTGCCGATGAAGTACTGCTGGTGGATGTGCTCGCCCCCGGCATGAAGACCGCGCTGGCCGAGCTTCTGCGCGATACGGACATTCTCAAAATCATGCACAGCCCGAGCGAAGACCTGGTGGCACTCGGGCATGACTGCAATGCCCTGCCCACACCGATGTTCGACACCCAAGCCGCAGCCGCCCTGTGCGGCGAAGGTGCTGGGCTTGGCTATCAAAAACTGGTGCAAAATCTGCTGGGGATTTCGCTTGCCAAGGGCGAGCAGCGTTCGGACTGGCTGCGTCGGCCATTGAGCGCTGCACAACTGGAATATGCCGCCGATGACGTGCGTCATTTGTTTGCCCTGCACGATCTTCTGGATGCCCGGCTGGAATCACTGGGGCGCAGCCACTGGTTGCAGGAAGACAGCCAGCGCAGCCTGAAAAACGCCGCCGATGACCGCCCCGAGCCATGGCCGCATCTGGGCATGCGCCCGGCGCAGGATTTTTCGCCCGCAGCGCAAACCCGCCTGCTGCGCCTGATGCGCTGGCGCGAGGCCACTGCCCGCAGCCATGACCTGCCGAAAAACTGGGTCATCGAGCCACCTCTGGCATTGCGGCTGGCAGAGCACCCGCCCGCCGACTTCAATGCCTTGAAGGCCATGCTGGAAAAAACGCCGAAATCCCCGCGCAAACTTGCCAAAGAACTATGGCTCGCGCTGATCACGCCGCTGCCGGACGAGGCCGACATGCCGTCGGTCAAGCGCGATCAGGACATCGACAAAAGACTGCTGCGGCAATTACAGCAGGCCGTGCTGAAAGTGGCGCAAACCCACAATATCCCCGAAGGCATGCTGGCCTCGCGCCGCCACCTGGAAGCCTTGATGGAGCACTGGCCGCAATGGCCTGCTGCCCTGCAAGGCTGGCGAGAGCAATTGCTGGCGGAGAAAATCGACCGGCTGATGAAGTCACGCTAAGCGCCTGCTTCAAGGCGCCATTGCGGCGGCGTTTTCGCTCAAAAACGCCGCCTGCGTTGGATACGTTGCATTGAAAATGCGCAACAAACGCGCCGAGCTTGCACAGCTCTCCCAAACTTGCAAACAAGAGTGCTGCAAACAGAGTCGCCAAAGGCGCTCAAGATTATTTGATCACCCACAGATTGCCGCGCTTGGGTGAGCCTGTCGGGCCATCCGGCGGCGGCTCATCGCTGCCGCTACCCGCAACCGGCGCAAGTGTCGGACGCTTGGGCGCACCCACCGGTGCCGTGCTGGTTTCGGCCGTGGCCGAGCTCGTCCCGGTATCGCTCCGATCAGCCGCATCGACATCTTGTGGCAGTACCATGCCCTGCCCGGTTTCACGCGCATAAATCGCCAACACCGCCCCGACCGGCACGAATACCTCATGGCTGACGCCGGAAAAACGAGCATTGAAGGTGATGTATTCGTTGCCCAAGCTCAGCATGTGTACGGCACGCTCGGCGATATTCAGCACCACCTGACCATCCTGAACGGCCTGCGGTGGTACATGCACACCGGGAAAGCGCGCGTTGACCAGCAAATACGGCGTCATGTCGTTATCGCTGATCCACTCGTGCAGGGCACGCAGCAGATACGGCCTCTGGCTGGTCATCTCCGGCATATCGCTCATGCCAAACCCTCGTTTTGCTGGCAGCAGACGAACATCATTCCGGGATTTCGCGCAGTTTCTTTTCTTCCTCGGTCAGGCTGCGAACAAAACCGGGGTTGCGGAAAATGCGGTTGCCGTACTCCTCGATCACCTTCACCCCATCTTTGGGCAGCGGGATTCGCAGCGCATCCAGTCGCCAGATGATCGGCGCCATAGCGCAGTCGGCTAGGCTCATTTCGGTATTGAGATAGAACTTGCTGGCCTTGAATACCGGCACCGACTGCACCAGCAATTCAGCCAAGCGCTTGCGTGCGGCCTCGGCCTGCGATTTGCTGCCCAACTGCATCGCCTGTACCTGCGGCACCCAGTCATGCTCGATACGCAACATAGCAAGGCGCAGACGGGCACGGGCAATCGGCTCGATCGGCATCAGCGGCGGATGCGGGTAGCGCTCGTCGATGTATTCGCTGAGCACGCTGGCCGAATACAGCACCAGATCACGCTCAACCAGAGTCGGCACCGAGTGGTAGGGATTGAGGTCAATCAAATCCTCTGGTGGCCGCAGTGGATCAACCGGGATGAAGTCATAGCTCACCCCCTTGGCGGCCAATACCAAGCGCACACGGTGCGAGAGCACATCATCCACACCAGAGAACAACGTCAGATTGTTTCGTATTCGGGAACTGACCGACATCATCACTGCATTGACTCCTTTGACCTTATCCATCGCGCCAGATACAGGGCGCATGATACGCGACGCGAGCCATCAGGCTCGCGTCGGGCTTCCATCAATGAACATCTTTCCAGTATTCGCGCTTGAGCAACCAAGCGAAGAAGGTGAATACCGCGAGGAAAAGCAGCACCCAAACCCCCAATTGCTGGCGCTTCAGAATGACCGGCTCGCCGGTGTAAACCAGGAACCCGGTAATATCACGCACCACTTGGTCGAACTCCTCGGCGTTCAAGCGACCGGGCTGGGTCACCACCATGCCGGTCACCGGACGCTCGCCGGTTTCGTCCAGCATGCCGTACTGCGGGTGTTGCAGACCTTGCAGCTCCCAGAGCACGTTCGGCATCGAAGCGTTCGGGAATACCGTGTTGTTCCAGCCCAGCGGACGGCTGTCGTCCAGATAGAACGACTTCAGATAGCTGTAGATCCAGTCTTCGCCGCGCACGCGGGAAATCACCGACAAATCCGGCGGCGCCTTGCCGAAGAACTCCTCACCGAGCTTCGGGTCGATGCCGGTTTCGATGGTTTCACCGATCTGGACATTAGGATTGAAGATCAGGTTTTCCTTCACTTCTTCTTCGGTCAGACCCAGATCCTCGGCAATCCGCGAATAACGCTGATATTTCAGCGAATGGCAGCCGGCACAGTAGTTCATGTAGTACTTGGCACCGCGTTGCAGCGAAGCCTTGTCACTGATGTTGATGCCTGCATGTTGCAGATTGGCATCGCCTGCGGCCTGGACGCTGCCGGCAAAGCCAATACCTGCGGCCAGCGCCAGCAATACATTACGAATGCGCTTGTTCATTTTCAGTGCCCCCCCGTAACGCGCTCAGGAACCGGCTTGGTCTTGTCCCATTTGGTCCAGATTGGCATGGTCAGGAAGAACAGGAAGTAATACACAGTGAGAATACGACCAATGACTTCTTCTTTCGGGTCGGTGCCCGGCCCGCCACCAATCTTGCCCAGCCACAGGAAGGCAACGGCAAACAGAATCAGCAGCAGCCAAGACAGCCAACCGCGATAGCGATAAGACTTGACCGGCGACTTGTCCAGCCACGGCAACAGGAACAGCACCGCGATTGCGCCGCCCATCACCAATACGCCCCACAGCTTGATGCCAAAGAACGACGGCACCACGCGCAACATGGCGTAATACGGGGTGAAATACCACACCGGCTTGATATGCGGCGGCGTAACCAGCTGGTTGGCCGGGGTGAAATTGTCATGTTCCAAGAACCAGCCGCCAAAGGCCGGCACGAAGAAGATGATGAATGCCGCCACCATCAGGAAGCACCCTACATAGAAGGTGTCCTTCACGGTGTAATACGGATGGAACGGAATGCCGTCGGCTGGCGCGGTCGGCGACCAGCGGTTACCCTTCGGCCCCTTCTTGATTTCAACGCCGTCGGGGTTGTTCGAGCCGACTTCGTGCAGCGCACCCAAGTGCAGCACCACCAGCAACAACAGCACCAGCGGCAGCGCAATGACGTGCAGGGCGAAGAAGCGGTTCAAGGTGGCATCGGACGGGTTGTAGTCACCCATGATCCACTCGGTCAGACCGCTACCAATGACCGGCACCGCGCCAAACAGCGAGATGATGACCTTCGCGCCCCAGAACGACATCTGCCCCCAAGGCAGCACATAGCCCATGAAGGCCTCGGCCATCAACACCAGATAAATCAGCATGCCGAGAATCCACACCAACTCGCGCGGCTTGCGATAGCTGCCGTACATCAGGCCACGGAACATGTGCAGATACACCACCACAAAGAACAGCGAAGCGCCAGTGGAGTGCATATAGCGGATCAGCCAGCCCCACTCGACATCACGCATGATGTATTCAACCGAGTCGAAGGCTTCCTTCGCGCTGGTCTTGAAGTGCATGGTGAGAAAGATGCCGGTCAAAATCTGGTTGACCAGCACCACCATCGACAGCACACCGAAGATGTACCAGAGATTGAAGTTCTTCGGCGCATAGTAATGCGTCATGTGCTTGCGGTAGAACGGCATGAAGCCGGGCGCGCGCGCATTGAACCAATCCATCAGGTTATTGGTGATTTGCATGATCTTGGACATGACTTATGCGCCCCCCTGCGGTTCGATACCGATGACCAGGGTTTCATCGTCCTGGAAGTGATACGGCGGCACCGGCAATGCCAGCGGTGCGGGCTGCGCGTGATACACGCGCCCGGCGATGTCGTACTTGGACTTGTGGCAGGGGCAGAAATAGCCGCCCTTCCAGTCCGGGTCAAAAGCCTGCGGCTTGACCTCGGGAATGAACTGCGGCGCGCAGCCCAGATGGGTACACACCCCGACCAGAACCAAGATTTCCGGTTTGATCGAACGGTGCTGATTCTTGGCAAATGCCGGCGTTTGGTCGGCATTATTGGATTCGGGATCCACCACCTTGTCGTTCAGCGCGGCTAGGGTTTCCACCATTGCCGGGCTACGACGAGCGATGTAGATGGGCTGACCACGCCAGATCACTTCAATCTGCGTGCCCACCTCGATATCCGACACCGAACGGACAACCGGCGCACCGGCCAATTTGGCGCGGGCACTGGGATTCCAGCTCTTGATGAACGGGACTGCGGCAAAACCGGCACCGACAGCGCCCACCACGGCGGTGGTTGCGGTCAGGAACCGGCGACGACCCGGATCGACCGGGGTATGGATTTCATCGTTGGCCATTCGGCACTCCGATTGTTGTTGCTGGCAATTAGCTGGCAACCAAGACCGCACTGGCGGTCTCGGTCACAAAGACGACAAAGTGTAACGGAAGCTGAAAGCGCCGGACAATGACCTTGAGCAAATTTGCTGCAAAAATACCCAAGACCTGCGACAAGTCATTGATTTTCAGTTGCTCGCAAGCGCGCCCGCGGCGGCCATGCGCTGCCCGGCATCCGCCCATTCAGGCGTCCCGTACAAAGCGCACTCAACGCCGTTCTGCGCGATAGCGGTCAGCCAGAAGCCGGACACGTTCGACATAGCGCCGGGTTTCGTTGTACGGCGGCACGCCCTTGTATTTGTCCACCGCGCCTTCACCCGCGTTGTACCCAGCCGATGCCAAGGTCAAGTCGCCGTTGAAACGGCGCAATAGCCAAGCCAGATAACGCACGCCGCCATCAATGTTCTGGCGCGGCTCGAAGGCATTGGTAACACCGAAACGACGCGCGGTCGCCGGCATCAACTGCATCAACCCCTGCGCCCCGGCACGCGAGAGCGCATTGGGGTTGTAGGCCGATTCAGCATGCATGATGGCGCGGATAATCGCCTCATCCACCCCATGCTTGCGTGAAGCCTCGGCAATTTCCGCCTGATAAGCATTGGTATTGAGGCGCAAACGACCAAAGTTCACCCCCGGCTGGCTGCCGCAGGCGTAACAGGTTTCGATGAAGCTGTAGGGCGTGGTTCTGATCGCGGCTGCGGCCACCCCTTGCGGACGCTGATTGGTGGAATAGGTCACCCCATTCACCGTGTAGGTATAGATTTGCCCGGTAACCCGCCGCCCGCCGCCGGGAGTGGACGATACGGTTGCCGTTGCCGGCCTAGCTTCTGCTGCGGGCGATGCACTTGCAGGCTGGGGCGCAGCCGAAGGCGCAGTTACCGATTCGGGCTTGATGCTGGCCGCAGAAGCACTGGCAACTGGCTGCCAATTGCTCGCTGGCTGCCGCGCATAGCTTGCCACTGCCTGACAGCTGGCGCCGCGCACGCGCTTGTTGGTATAGCTGCGCGTACCATCCGGGCTGTCACAGCGATACAGCGTGCCTGCCGATACGCCGTCCGCGCCCAGCAAGGCCAAACCCGCCGCGATCCACAAAATTGCCGTCCGCATCACTTTGCACTCTGAAAATCTGTCCCCAGCAGGACATTACCCGTACACTTGTCACACTTTACCATCTTTTTCACCCCGGCCCGGAATCCGCACCGTGCCCCGGACATTCACATGAACGACCGCATCCCGCTCGCCGTAATTGACGGCACCTCGCCCCGCCCTGCCCCAAGCCAGCCCACCGGCAAGCTGTTCATCCAGACCCACGGCTGCCAGATGAATGAATACGACTCCTCGCGCATGGCCGATGTTCTGGCCGAGCACGAGGGCTTGGTTCTCACCCAGAACGCCGAAGAAGCCGATGTGATTCTGGTCAATACCTGCTCCATCCGCGAAAAGGCGCAAGAAAAAGTTTTCAGCCAGCTGGGACGCTGGCGGCAACTGAAAGAAAATGGCCGACAAGTCATCATCGGCGTGGGCGGCTGCGTCGCCTCGCAGGAAGGCGAAGGCATCATCAAGCGCGCGCCCTTCGTTGACCTGGTATTTGGCCCGCAAACCCTGCACCGACTGCCGGAACTCATCCGCGCCCGCCGCCAGTCCGGCAAAGCGCAGGTGGATATTTCCTTCCCGGAAATCGAAAAATTCGATGCCCTGCCCGAGCCTCGCGCCGAAGGGCCGACCGCCTTCGTTTCCATCATGGAAGGGTGCAGCAAATATTGCAGCTTCTGCGTGGTGCCCTATACCCGTGGCGAAGAAGTCAGCCGCCCGTTCGAGGACGTGCTGGTGGAAGTGGCGCAACTGGCGGCTCAAGGCGTGCGTGAAATCAATCTGCTCGGGCAAAACGTCAATGCCTATCGCGGCCCGATCAGCGAATCGGACGAAACCGCAGACTTGGCGCTGTTGATTCGCGCGATTGCCGAAATCGACGGCGTGGAGCGTATCCGCTTCACCACCTCGCATCCGCTGGAGTTTTCCGACTCGCTGATCGAGGCCTACCGCGACGTACCCAAGCTCGCCAACTATCTGCATCTGCCGGTGCAATCCGGCTCCGATCGCATCCTCGCAGCAATGAAGCGCGGCTACACCGCGCTGGAGTTCAAGCAAAAGGTGCGCAAACTGCGGGCAGTGCGCCCGGATATTTCCATCAGCTCGGACTTCATCGTCGGCTTTCCGGGTGAAACCGCCGCCGATTTTGAAAAAACCATGAAGCTGATTGAAGACGTGGGCTTTGACCAGAGTTTCAGCTTCATCTATTCACGCCGCCCCGGCACTCCGGCAGCGGATTTGCCCGATGATGTCAGTGAAGCCGAAAAGCACGCCCGGCTTTCGCGCTTGCAGGCACATATCAATGCCTATTCGCTGGAGATTTCCAAGCGCATGGTCGGCAGCACCCAGCGCATTCTGGTTACCGGCCGTTCGAAGAAAGATCCGAACGAACTCACCGGCAAAACCGAAAACATGCGCCAGGTGAACTTCCCCGGTTCACCGCGCCTTGTCGGCCATTTCGTCGATGTCATCATCACCGATGCCCTGCCCAATTCACTACGCGGCCGGGTGGCGATAGCCGACTGATAAGCTCGCTTCTGCTGCCGCCAACGCCTGCGCCATCGCGCAGGCGCTGGGGTTTCACGCGCTCAGAACTGCTTGGTGATGCTGAAGTACACATTGCGTCCCAAGCCGGTGCGGGAGGTGGTTTCCACTCCGGCTGCCGGCAGGCGCTTCTGGTCAAAGATATTGTTGATGCCGAACAGGAATTGCAGGCTGCCATCCCAAAGGCTGACCCCAGTGTTCTGCGGCTTCCAGCGCATTTGCAGATTGCTCTGGGTGAAAGGCTGGCGCACATACCAATAAGTCACGCCACGCGACACCAGGGTTTCCGGGTTCTGATCTGGCCGGAACCAGTGGCTGATGTCGAATGACACGCTGAAATCGTCCTCGAACGGCTGCCAGTGAAAACCCAGACGCGCGCGATCGGCAAAGGCGCCCGGGCTTTTTTTGCCGGTTTTCACATCTTCCATGTCGAGCTTTTCAAAACTGAGCGAGGTGCCCCAGCGCGGCTGGTCATAGCTCATCATGAACTCCAGTCCGTGTCTGTCCACGCCATCGACATTCTGGTATTGGACATATTCGCTCTGGCCGGGCGAAACCGAGCCGTAATCCACCACTAGGCGAATCATGTCCTTGATGCGGCCATTGAAGAACATCAGCTTGGTATTGAAGCGATCATGTTCGGTGAAAAGCCCATGTCGGCGCCAAGAAAAGCCAGCTTCGTATTCGCGCGAGGTTTCCGCCTTGAGATCGGGATTGGGCAGATACCAATAATGGATATTCAGCGGCCCTGAAGATGAGGTTTCGTGCGGTGAAGGGGCGCGGAAGGCTTCGGAATAATTGGCCAGCAAGTTGAAGCCATCGAACAGCTCATAGCTCAAGCCAAGACGCGGCGAGAAGCGGCTGTTGTCGTAGTCGGCATCGACCTTCATCACTTGTCGGTGGAAGCGGTCATAACGGCCCCCCAGTTGCAGCAGCAGCCGACCATCGAGCCAGGCCGATTCATGCTGCACAAACACACCCAAGTCGCGGTAGCGGTTGGGAATCGAGCCGAAGCTGCTGACCACGCCATCGCGCAGATAAAGCGCGCCCTCTTCACGGTTTTCATAATCCATACCCAGCAACAGGCGATGACCGACGTTGCCGGTGGTGAACTGGCTCAAGTTTTGCAGATTGAAGCCCCAGCGCTTGTCCTCATTCTTGTAATACAGGTCGATGTGCTCGTAACCGCGCTCATACCAGCCACGGGTGACATAGGCATTGGCCGACAATTCAAACCACGGGTTTTGTGGCGGGTTGAGCCGCCAAGAAAGCACGCTGTCTTGCTGGACGCGCTCGCCCATCACCGGCCCGGTGCTTTGGCTCGGGGCAGAGGTGTGATACAGGCTGTTCCAGCCGGTAACCACATCCATACGGTAATCAAAATGGCTCAGCATCAGCTTGTGGCCTTCACCTATCGTCCAGCCAGCCTTGATGAAGCGGGTGTCGATATCCTCATCGTTGATGGTTTCGTTGCGGCGCTCAACGCCGTTTTCCACGATGTCCCCGGCCATGCGCAAATTGCCGCGTGCGGCCTGCTTGGCAAACAGCAAAAGCTCGAACGGCCGATTTTCCGGCGCATAAGCAAATGCCCCGTAAATCTGCTGCTGATTATTGGCATCGAAACGGTAATTCACCTCCAGCCCCAGCTCACGACCCGGCTTTACAAAATCGGCAGCATCCTTGGTGGTGCTGCCCACCACCCCGCCGATGGCGCCACCGCCATAGGAAATCCCCGAGGAGCCGCGTACCACCTCCACCTGTTTCAGCAATACCGGATCCATGCCGAAGCCCGATACCTGATTCGAAAACAGATTGGCCGAACGGCGCACACCGTCCTGCATCAGAATCACCCGGTTTTCCGCGCCATGTCCAAAGCCGCGAATACTGAAACTCTGCCCCAGCGCGCGTCCGCCGTCATTGCCACTGTCAAAACCGGGAACGGCTTTCAACGACTGAATCATGTCGGTGCCGGCATCCAAGTCTTCGGGCAGCAATACCGAAGCTGAGCCCGGATATTTCTGCACATCGATACCAAAGCGCGTACCCGCCACGGTAATCCGTTCGAGCGCGCTGCGTGCGTCGGGCAGCGGGCATTCATCCGGCATTTTTTCGCGTAGGCAGGCACTGGCAGCCGCACTGCCGCAGGCCTTTTGCGCCGCCTGCAAATGGGCAGCGCAATCGCTTGTCGTGGATGTCTGCGCCCAAGTTGTACAGGGCAGGAAAAGGGCAAACGCAATCGCTGCGGAAAGCGCAGAAAGTTTCATCGGGGAATCTCCAGTAGCGTAAGTGACAGGCTTGCTGGCTTGCGCTGGCTGGCGCGGAGATTTTAGGTGAATGTTTTTTTGACGGTCAATCAAGCTGCACACAACATGACCGTGCCAAGGCGCTGCCCTGCCGGGCAACCGCTACAATCGCCAAGGCTTGCACTTCTTCAACCCGGACTCCCATGCCACACCACGACTTCACTCTGGAACCTGACGACAGCGAACAGCTGGCCAATTTCGCCGGCCCATTCGATGCCCATCTGCGCCAACTGGAATTGCGCTTGGGCGTAGAAATCGCCAACCGGGGCAATATATTCCGCATCAAGGCCGAAGACAGCCAAAGCCTTATGCGGGCAGAAAAAGTGCTGCGTGCGCTGTATGCGGAAGCCGCCGACAGCGTGTTTGACGGCCATGCACTCAACCTGCGACTGGCCGGTTTGATCGGCGATGCCGAGGCCGAGACCGGCGCCGATGCAGGCAACCGCAACCCGCCTGACTACCTCCCGCAAGAAGTCGCCGTGCGCGTCAAGCGTGGCACCATCAAAGGCCGTGGCGGCAACCAGAAGAAATACCTGCATGCCATCGCCACCCATGACATCAATTTCGGCATTGGCCCTGCCGGCACCGGCAAGACCTTTCTTGCCGTGGCGATGGCGGTGGAAGCCCTCAACCAATCGCGCATCCAGCGCCTAGTATTGGTGCGCCCGGCAGTGGAGGCAGGCGAAAAGCTCGGCTTTTTGCCCGGCGATCTAAGCCAGAAAGTGGACCCCTATCTGCGCCCGTTGTACGACGCGCTATACGAAATGCTGGGGGTAGAAAAGGTCGCCCGGCTGCTTGAGAAAAACGTCATTGAAATCGCACCGCTGGCGTATATGCGCGGACGCACCTTGAACGATGCCTTCGTGATTCTTGACGAGGCGCAGAACACCACCATCGAGCAGATGAAAATGTTCCTGACCCGGCTCGGCTTTGGCTCCACCGCCGTGGTCACCGGCGACATGACCCAGATTGACCTGCCCCGGCATGTGAAATCCGGCCTAAAGGATGCCATCGAAGTGCTGCGCGATGTGGAAGGCGTGTCCTTCACCTTTTTCGAGTCGCGCGATGTGGTGCGGCACCCGCTGGTGGCTCGCATCGTCAATGCCTACGAGGCGCGCGACAAGAACAGCCCATCCCCCGAAACCTGAGGAGCCCCTGATGACCCGCACGCTCACTCTGTTGTTTGCCCTTGCTGCCAGCACTATCCTGCCCCTTGCTGCGCGTGCTGAAAACGCGCCCAGCCAGCTGATTGAGCACAGCCATATCATCGCGCCCTATACGGTTGGCGCATATCAGTGGAAAGAAAGCCAGTTCAATGCGCAAAAACTGTCCGCTGGTGCAGGCTTTACCTATCAGCACAGCCGTCACCCTGAGCTGCGCATCAGCGTATTTGTCTATCCCGCAGGGCTTGGTGCTGACAAGGCCACACTTGAATTCGGCATGCAGGAGTTCCATGCCGGGCTGCAACAAGCGCAACAACTTGGCATCACCACCCGCATCACCGAAGAATCCGCCTTTGACCTGCCCTACAGCCTTGTGGATGGCAAAGAAAATGAAAAAACCGGTAGCAATGCGAACGATCCATTCCTTGCGGTACTTGCCCGCTGGAAAATCCCCGGCCAGCGTCTGCTGATGGAGCAAACCCACAATGGCATGGCGCTGCATTCGGCAGGCTACCTGTTCTATCGCTCGCTGTATTTCTACAAAGTGCGGGTTTCCGCGCCCAAGGACGGGATGGAGAGTGCTGCCTTCAACCAGTTGGCCGATGATGTGGCTCGCAGCCTGGTGCCGGCCATCACCGTCATCAATGTCGGCGATTGCGGCAAGCAAAACACCATCTATCTCCCCAAAGACGGCGAGCCAGAAGAAATCGCCATCTCGATGAGTGAACAGCTGCTGGCGATGCAAGGCCGCAACTGCTCGGCAAAGCTGGAGGCACAACAACTGCGGGAAAAAATGCGCAATGCCGATGTTATCCGCATTGATTTCCCTGCCAACGCTTGGAGCGAACAATGACCCAAGGCCCTCTGCAACTTGATGTCAGCATCAGCTACGCCACGCCGCGCAAGGGCGTGCCCGCTGCGACCAGTTTCCGCCGCTGGGTGGCGGCCGCGCTCGCCGGACGCATCCGGGATGCGGATCTTGCCATCCGCATCGTCGATAACGAAGAAAGCCAGGCACTGAACCGTCATTATCGCGGCAAGGACTACCCCACCAATGTGCTCAGCTTTCCGGCCGAGCGCCCACCGGGGCTACCAAAAAACGCGCGCTTTCCGCTGCTTGGCGATCTGCTGATCTGCGCGCCGGTGGTGGCTCGCGAAGCCGCCGAACAGGGCAAGCCACTCAATGCCCATTACGCGCACATGACCGTACACGGCGTACTGCATTTGCTTGGCTGGGATCACGAAAACGATGCCGATGCCGAAGCGATGGAACAACTTGAGCGCGAGATTCTAGCTGGCCTTGGCATTGCCGACCCGTATCGCAGCATCGACTAAACCACCCACCCCAGCGGCATACAGTCCCTATCCAGTTTGCCCACCCCACAATGGTCGGCAGCCCATCCATCCAGGAACTGCCATGAAAACCCGAAGCTTGTTTGCAGCCCTTGCCCTTGGCTTTGCTGCCAGCGCCTCCGCCCAGCAAAGCACAGCGCCAATCGAGCCGCCACCAGCCAGCGTGCAGCCGGGCGTGGAAAGCCAGCTCATCGACAGCGTGGTCGTCAGCGGCCGGGTACAGGGGCCGGGGCTTTGGAAAGTCAGCCGTGGCGATCATGTTATGTGGGTGCTGGGGCTGGTTTCACCGATTCCGCACAATATCCAGTGGGACAGCATCGAGGTGGAAGCGCGCATGAGCCGCGCCCAGGAATGGCTACTGTCGCCCAGTCTTAGCTACTCGCCACGCGGCGGCGTAATCGGCGGGCTATTTTTACTGCCGCAGGCCAACCGGCTGCGCAAAAACCCGGATGGCAAAACCCTGCAACAAGTGCTCTCCCCGGAAGATGCCGCCCGCTGGCAGCGTCTGCAACAGCGATACCTTGCCGATAAGCCAGAAGTCAACGAACTGCGCCCGTACTTTGCCGGGGAAGCCTTGTATCGCGCCGTGCTGCGGCATAACGGCCTGGGGCGCAGCGGCGTGGTCGGTGAAACCTTGGAACGGCTGCGCAAGCAAAAGCGCCTGAAAACCCTGGCGCCGGTGGTGGAGCAGAAGTTTTCCGGTCGCCAGGTATTGCGCCAGGCCAGTGCAGCGGCAACGCGCGTGGATGACCGCGCCTGCCTGCGCCGCTACATGGACTGGGCCGAACGCGAGGTACCACGCAGCAAACAAATCGCCAATGCCTGGGCACTGGGCGATATTGATGCCCTGCGCAATGCCGGACGCAACGCCGGTGACTGGGAAGTCTGCCGCAATGTAATCGCCAGTACACTGGACAGCAGCCTCTCCATCCGTGCCGCCGAGGCTGAAGCCGAGAATCGCTGGCTGGCCGCCGCAGAAGCGGCCATCGCCCGCAATACCAGCACCTTTGCCACCCTGCCGATGCACCAAATCACCTCCGCCAATGGCCTGCTTGCCAGGCTCAAGGCGCGCGGCTACGAAGTAGAAGCCCCGCTGCCACCGGCACCGCCTGCCGACCCCTGACAGCAAGCCATCGGACACTGTTAGACTGATGGCCTGTGCCTTGTGCGTCACATCCAACTTCATGAGCGAAGACACCGACAGTCCCAGCCCACAACCTGAACAAAAAAGCTGGCTGCGCCGCTTGGGCGCAGCGTTTTCCGGCGAGCCGACCACTCGCGGCGATGTATTGGCGTTTTTGCGCGATGCCCAGGCTGATGGCCTGCTCGACATCGACACCCTGCGGATGATGGAAGGCGCGATCGCGGTATCGGAGCTGACCGTAGGCGATGTGATGGTATCGCGCTCGCAGATGGTTACCGTGCCGGTGGATGCGGACATGCGCACGGCGCTGAAAACCGCAGTGGCATCCGGCCATTCACGCTTTCCGGTACACGGCGAAGACCGCGACCAGATTCTCGGCATCCTGCTGGCCAAAGACCTGCTGCGCAGCGTCAGCACCGATGGCGAGCTGAACCTGCACGATCTGCTGCGACCGGCATTCCTGATTCCCGAATCCAAGCGCTTGGATCTGCTGCTGCGCGAATTCCGCCTCTCGCGCAACCATATGGCCATCGTGATTGACGAATATGGCGGGGTTGCCGGCCTTGTCACCATCGAGGACGTGCTGGAGCAAATCGTCGGCGATATCGACGACGAGCACGACGAGGCCGAGGAGAATGCACAGATTTCCGCCCGTCCCGACGGACAGTATGTGGTGGATGCGCTGACCCCGATCGAAGATTTCAACCGCCGCTTCAATGCCGACTTCAACGACGATGAGTACGACACCATCGGCGGGCTGGTGACTGCGGCCATTGGCCATCTGCCCGAGGCCGGTGAAGAGCTGACCATGGGGCGTTTCGTGTTTCGTGTTGCCAATGCCGATGCCCGCCGGGTGCATGCGTTCCATGTGGGCGTGCTGGGCGATGCCTGAAACCCGGCACGCGCCCGTCCGCTGGCTGCTGGCCTGCCTGTTGACACTGCTGCCACTGCTGGCCATGGCAACGCCACGCATTGGCGTGGTCACGATGGCGCCGGGCGAGGTTTTCTGGGAGCGCTTTGGCCATGATGCCATCGTGGTGATGGATGCGCGCGGCGATGCGATTTCCTACAACTTCGGCTATTTCGACCCCAACGAGCCGGATTTCATCCATCGCTTCGTACGCGGGCAGATGCGCTACCGGCTGGTGGCATTGCCGCTGGCGCATGACCTGATCCAGTACCGCGAGGCAGGCCGCGGGGTCAGCGTGCAATGGCTGAATATCCGTGCGGAGCAGGCCGAAAAACTGGCCGCCGCCCTAGCTGAAAACGCCCGTCCAGAAAACGCCTATTACCACTACGACTATTTCCGCGACAACTGCGCCACTCGGGTACGCGATGCCCTGAACTTTGCACTCGATGGCGCGCTGGCGCCGCAACTGGCGGCAAGCACACAGGGCAACAGTTATCGCAGCGAAGCGTTGCGACTGGCCGCCCCCGAGCCTTGGATGTGGACAGGGTTTCAATTGGGGCTGGGGCCCAATGCCGACCACGCGCTTTCGCGCTGGGACGAGGCTTTCATCCCGATGCGCTTGGCCGACAGCCTGCGGCTGGCCAAAAACAGTCAGGGCGAGCCGCTGGTGTTGGTCGAAGAACAGTGGCTGCCGCATTATCTGGCGCCCGAGCCCGCCTACACGCCTTGGTATCTCGGACGCTTTGCTCTGGCAGGCCTGTTGGTTGGACTGGCGCTGATATTGCTTGGACCACGTTATCCACGTCTTGCCGCAGGATTTGCCTTCGGCTTTTGGTTGCTGGCTGGTCTACTCGGGATTTTGATGCTGTATCTGTGGCTGGGCAGCGCACATTGGGCGGCTTGGCGCAATCTCAATCTACTGCTTATGCACCCGTTGCTGTGGCTGCTGCTGCCCGGCGCCTGGGTGATACTGCGCGGGCGCACACCTTCGCGGTGCTTTGTCTGGCTGCTGCGCATCGCGGCTTTTATCGCCCTGCTCTCGCTTCTGGATACCGTGTTCGGTGTCGATCAACAGCGCAATGGCAACTGGATCGCACTGCTGCTGCCCATCCACCTGACACTGGCCGCACTTTGGGCGCGTCCCGGCGCCGCTTTTCCCTCATCACTGGCTGAACGCACATGACAGCACTTGCCTTTCTCGACCAACGCCGCTCCACCCCTTCCCGACAGCTGGGTGAACCTGCACCCAGTGAGAGCCAACTGCTGACCATGCTGCAAGCGGCCAGCCGCGTACCTGATCATGGCAAACGGGTGCCCTTTCGTTTTTTGCGCATCCAAGGCGATGCCCGTCATGCGCTGGGCGAATTGCTTGCCGCCCGCAAGCAGGCACTGACACCGGAAGCCAGTGCCGCGATGATTGAAAAAGAACGCGAACGCTTCAGCTTTGCGCCGCTCATCATCAGCGTGATTGCCGCGCAGGGGCCGGATGAAAAAATCCCCGCCAGCGAGCGTTATGCCACCGCCGCCTGCGTGTGTTTTGCACTATTGCAGGCTGCCCAGGCGATGGGCTTTGGCGCGCAATGGCTGACCGGCTGGGCCGCCACCGACAGCGAAATCTGTGCCCGGCTGGGACTGGCCGAGGATGAAGCCTTGGTCGGTTTCATCCATATCGGCACTGCACGGCTGGAAGCGCCGGAGCGTGAACGCCCGGATGCCGCGCAACTGCTGCGCGACTGGCAGCCGTGAGCGCGCGCCCTTCGCTGTATCTGGTTGATGCCTCGCTGTATGTGTTTCGTGCCTGGCACTCCATGCCGGACGAATGGCACGACCGTGATGGCTGGCCACTCAATGCAGTACACGGCTTTGCCCGCTTTGTGCTCGAGCTGCTTGAGCGCGAAGCGCCGCAACATATCGTCGTGGCGTTTGACGAGGCGCTCGATGGCTGCTTTCGCAACCGCCTGTATCCGGCCTACAAGGCCAACCGTCCGCCTGCGCCGGAAGAATTGAAGCGCCAGTTCGGCTGGTGCAAGGCGCTCTGCCAGCGCCTTGGCCTCAACACATTGGCGCATCCCGAATACGAGGCCGACGACCTGATTGGCAGCGCTCTGGCAGAAGCCCGCCTGCACGGCCTGCGCGGGGTGATTGTGTCGGCAGATAAAGACCTTTCGCAGCTATTGCAGGACGATGACGAGCAGTTCGATTTTGCTCGCGCCCAGCGCTGGGGCGTGGCCGGTGTCAAAGCCCGGCATGGCGTGCATCCCCACCAGATCGCCGACTATCTGGCGCTGGCCGGTGATGCAGTGGACAACATCCCCGGCATCAGCGGCATCGGCCAGAAAACCGCAGCCACGCTGATTTCACACTTCGGTAGCCTCGATGCCCTGCTCGATCGTCTGCCGGAGGTGCCATTCCTGCGCCTGCGTGGCGCCGCCGGGATTGCCCGGCGACTGGCCGAACAACGCGAGCATGCCCTGCTGTGGCGCTCACTTACCCGGATTGCCCAGGATGCACCGCTGCCGATGGCCGCGCCATTTGCACGCCAAGCCACCGATACGGAAGCCTTGCAGGCGTTTGCCGAGCACGCCCGCTTCGGGCCACTGACCCGGCGCCGCCTGCTGTCGGCCTAAGCCGGATCAATGCGCAGGTTTGTCCGGCGGGGCTCTCTCGCCGCCCTGTCGGTCTTTTTCTTCGACCTTGGCCGGTGGCAGGAAGAACTCCCACGGCGCCACCATCAGTTTGCCAAACAGCGCCCGCAGGATACCCAGCGGATCGGGGATTTTCAGGCCGCGTGCGCGCAGTCCCACCATCAATGCCAATGAGAAACTCACCAGCAGATTGACCCCGCCAATCATCAGCGCAAACGACAGATAAACCAGAAAATCCGCCCAGTCCAAGCCGCCGACCAGCCCCAGATTGGCGGCCGAAAACGCCACGTGGCGGATGTCAATCGGCAGCCCGGTCAAAAGCCCGGCAAAGGCACTCATGCCAAGCAACATGCCGAACAGGAAATTGCCCCATAGCGCACCGTAGTGCTCGGCAAGATAATCGGCAATCTTTTCCCGCCACTGCATGGGCATCAGCCAGCCCAACAGTGGATGGTGGATGATGCGCTCGCGCATCGCCAGAAGGTCGAAACGATTGTCGAAATAACCGGCAATAAGCCCCGAACAAAACAGCCATACCCCGGCAATGGCCGCATAAAACAGCGCCCCACCGGCCAGTGGATGCAGCGACTCCAGCAAATGCGTGCCCTTGGCGCTGGAAATCAAAGTATGGCCGGTGAAATACAGCCAGGCGTAGGCGACCAGAAAGGCCACCGTCAACGCCACGCTGACATTGCCGACAATCGCCACAAACTGTGTACGCACCACCTGTGCAATCAGCTCAATCAATGCCGCCGGCTTGGCGCGCGATTTGCTGTCACGCTCCATGGTGTTGGCGATATGCGCAGCAGTCATCGCCGGCTGCTTGGTGGCGACGGCAAAGCCCAGCATGTGAATCAACACAAAGCCGATGCCGTAATTCATCCCCACCAAAAGTGCGTTCATCAGTGGCGGAAAGCCCATCGCCTCGATCTTGATTTTCAAGATCGCCATCAGCGGAATGATGAGCCCAGCGCCTGCGGCACTGCCCAGCATTTTCAGATAGCCGCGCCGGTCGCTGGTGACATAGTGCTCGCCATGCTCGCTGGCATTGTTGGAAACCTTGCGCGCCAACAGGCCGATGTTCTGCTTCCACAACTCGCCGATGCTATTGCGCTGTACGGCGGCAATCGCCAACTGGCGGAACAGCGCCAGTGCCGTCGCCTGCTTGTCCAGCGACTGCTGCGGATTTTGATCGACCAAATCCAGCAAAACCTGGATCCGTTGCAGGGTTTGCTCAAGACGCTCCAGCAAATAAGTCAGGCGCACGCTGGCGCCCATGCTGAGGCTGCGCTTGCGGTAATGCACCAGCGCATCATGAGATTGTTCAAGCAACACCCGCAAATGCGCATCGTCGTGATACTGCGCGCGCTCACCGGCCAACCATGCCTGATAGTCGTCCACATAGCGCATCATCTCCCGTTGCAGGGCACCAAACGGCGACTGCCGCCCGAGAATCTTGGGATCGAGCCGTACCAACTCGCCTTCCATTTCTTCAGCTGCCACCCAAACCGAAAGCTTTTCCAGCGCATCCAGCGCCTGCTTTTGCCATTCTCCGGGCACCGTCGGTAGCTGCGCTTTGTTACCGGCTAGCAATGACCACAACGCAAGCCAAGCGGCATCGTCCACTTCGGCAATCCATTTCTCATCCCCTGCGCGATGAAAAATCCAGCGCAGCGTATCGGACAAATCACGCGCATCGCGGGCGGGCGGAATCAGCGTGTCATACACCCGGCGCTGCATCTCGTTCAAGAAGCCGTTGCGCGGCAACAGCCCCACATGGCTCAAGGCCATCAGCAGATTCTGCCGTCCAAGCCAATCGTTGAAAGCCACCGCCAGACTCTGATGCAGCTGTGGCTCGGCGGCCAGAATACCGGCCAGCGCGTTCAACTTCGCGCGAAATGCATTTGGCACATCATCACTGAGCGCTGGGCGCATATAGTCAATTACCAGCCGCAACATCGCCGCACTGTTTTCCGGGGCGATATCACGCAGCTTGACAAGAAACTGGTCGGCAGTTACTCGACTCATAGAAGACAGAAAATTTTGGGGCGCACATGGTGGCGAGCGATATCATCAAGGTCAACGCCCCCACACAGACAAGGCCGGACAAGGTAGCATCTGGGCATGAATACGCCCTGTGAAATCCTCCATCAAGGCCAATGGCTGCGGCTGGTCAAGCGCGGACGCTGGGAGTCTTGCGAACGCTGCCACGGCGGTGATGGCATGGCGGTCATCATCATCGCTGCCACGCCAAACGACGAAATGCTGTTTGTCGAGCAATACCGGGTGCCGCTGGGCGCACGCACCATCGAAATGCCTGCCGGGCTGGTGGCCGATAGCCATGAAAACGACACTTTAGAAGCCGCCGC
Source organism: Lysobacteraceae bacterium NML08-0793 (assembly GCA_002798275.1). Classification (GTDB taxonomy): domain Bacteria; phylum Pseudomonadota; class Gammaproteobacteria; order Xanthomonadales; family Xanthomonadaceae; genus Solilutibacter. The sequence continues at coordinate 298,475 of NWQR01000002.1, forward strand.
CCGCCGCGAGCTGATTGAAGAAACCGGCTGGGCCGCAAGCCAAGTACAGCTATTGATGAGCGGCCCAACCTCGGCCGGCCTGACCAACGAACGCATCGCCTTCGTGCGCGCCACCGGACTTGTCAAAGTAGGTGAAGGTGGCGGCGTGGATGGCGAGGACATCATCGTGCACACCGTGCCAAGAGCCCAGGCACCTGCTTGGTTGATGCAGAAATACCACGAGGGCTACGAGCTTGACCTCAAGCTATGGGCGGGGTTGTGGCTGATGCAATATCAGCCCGATGGCAGCCCGTTGGCCCCGGATTGAGTTCCATCAATACCGTGCCCGCCCATTCATGGCAGGCTTGATCCATTGACAAAAGGAGCAGCATCGCATGACCGAAAAACGCAAAACCCCAAGCCAACGCAGTCGGAAGCCCGCTTCCCGTCCCCCTGCCACACCACGTCGCCGCAGCCGCACCCGCCGCGAAGAAACCGCACTCAGCACCGAGGCCGCATCACTGATTGCCCAAAGTGAAGCCCAGGCGCGCGTGGCCGAACACCCCGAGCCCCTGCCGCCGCCGCTTGGTGCCAGCCCCGAAGCCTTGGGACTGGCCTCGGAAACCGCCAGCAAAATGAATCAGATGCCGCCCAGCGCCGAAGAAAGCGGCTCTGCACCGCTGCCGGCCAGCTATCCCTACCGCAGCCGGATGCGCCGCAAGGAATACGAGGCAGAAAAGAAAAAGCTGCAAATCGAGCTTCTGAAAGTGCAAAGCTGGGTCAAAGAAACCGGTCAGCGCATCGTGCTGCTGTTTGAAGGCCGCGACGCCGCCGGCAAGGGCGGCACCATCAAGCGCTTCATGGAACATCTCAACCCGCGCGGCGCGCGCGTGGTGGCACTGGAAAAGCCCTCTGAGCGCGAACGCGGGCAATGGTATTTCCAGCGTTACATCAACCACCTGCCCTCCTACGGCGACATCGTGTTCTTCGACCGCAGCTGGTACAACCGCGCCGGAGTGGAGCGCGTCATGGGCTTTTGCACACCAGCCGAATATCTGGAGTTCATGCGCGAAGCGCCAGAAGTCGAGCGCATGCTGACCCGCAGCGGTATCCGCCTATACAAGTTCTGGTTCTCGGTCAGCCGCGAGGAGCAACTGCGCCGCTTCAACTCGCGCCGCAACGACCCGCTGAAGCACTGGAAGCTCTCGCCCATCGACCTGCAATCGCTGGACAAATGGCCCGATTACACCGAAGCCAAGGAAGCGATGTTCTTCCATACCGACACCGCCGATGCCCCATGGATTGTCATCAAGTCCGACGACAAAAAACGCGCACGCCTGAACTGCATGCGCTATTTCCTGAGCACCCTGCCCTATCCGGGCAAGGATGAGTCCGTCGTTGGCCATGCCGACCCGAAAATCGTCGGTACCGCCGCGCAAGTCCTAGCCGGCAGCGACCAGTAAGCCCTGCTGCAAGGCAAAACAAAAAACCGCCGAACTGGCGGTTTTTTGTTGGGTAATCCATATCGGCAAAGCGTATTGTCCGCCCGGTTGGGCCGTCAGGCTTTTTTCAGGAACTCGGTGCGCAGTACCAGGCCTTTGACCTTTTCCACATTGCATTCGATCAGGTCTTCGTCGTCGGTCAGGCGAATGTTCTTGCACAGGGTGCCGCGCTTGAGCGTCACCGAGGTGCCTTTGACTTTCAGGTCTTTGATCAGCGTAACGCTGTCGCCGTCATGCAGGCGTGTGCCGTTGCTGTCTTTGACGATGATTTCGTCTTCGTCGTGGTCGATATCGCTCACAGGTTTCTCCTTGCTTGAATCAGGCAAATTGGTCGGTGGCACGCACCAGCGCGTCGATGTTTTCGGCTTCGAACGCCGAATGCCCGGCAGTCGGGGTAATGATCAGTTCCGCTTTCGGCCAAACCTTGTGCAAATCCCAGGCATTGGCCACCGGGCAAACCACATCGTAACGGCCATGCACGATGACACCGGGAATATCGGCAATGCGCTGGGCATCGCGCAGCAATTGGTCATCGCATTCGAAAAAGCCCTTGTTGACGAAGTAATGGTTTTCGATTCGGGCAAAGGCCAAGGCGAAATGGGCATCGCCGTGGCTGCTGGCGTAGTCGTCCGGTACTTGCAGATAGCTGGTGCCGCCCTCCCAAATGCTCCAGCGGCGCGCAGCTTCCAGGCGCTCGGCCTCGTCATCGGAGGTCAGGCGCTTGTGATAGGCGGCCATCAGGTCGCCGCGCTCGGCCTCCGGGATGTATTCGCGGTAAGGCTCGAATTGATCCGGGAACAGCCGTGAGGCGCCTTCCTGATAGAACCATTCCAGCTCCCAGCGACGCAGCATGAAGATGCCGCGCAATACCAGCTCGGTCACGCGCTCGGGATGTTTTTGCGCATAGGCAAGCGCCAAGGTCGAGCCCCAGGAGCCGCCAAAAACCTGCCATTTTTCAATACCCAAATGTTCGCGCAGGCGTTCGATATCGGCTACCAAATCCCAAGTGGTGTTGTCCTGCAAATCGGCATGCGGGGTACTGCGCCCGGCGCCGCGCTGGTCGAATAGCACGATGCGGTACTTGTCTGGATTGTGGAAGCGGCGCATTTCGGCATTGCAGCCGCCACCGGGGCCGCCGTGCAGCAACACCACCGGCTTGCCGTCGGGATTGCCGCATTGCTCCCAGTACAGGGTATGGCGCGGGTCAACCTGTAAGGTGCCGGTCTGATAGGGCTCGATGGCGGGATACAGCGTGCGCATGGTGTCGCTCCGGTGGGAAAACCGCGAATTTTACTGCGCCTTTGCCCATCGTCCCAAACTTGTCCGATCGCGTTTTTCCAAATCCTGCACGGTGGCAATATCCGCAAAGTCGGCGACCTCCAGCAAACCGCGCACTGCCGCACCCTGCTGCCAGCCATGCTCCAGCAGCAGCCAGCCCCCCTCTTTGAGATGCGCACCCGCCCCGGCGATGATTTGCCGCAGATCCGCAAGGCCATCCGCCCCCGATGCCAGTGCCGTGCGCGGCTCAAAGCGCAAATCGCCGGTTTCAAGATGGCTGTCGGCTGCCTCGATATACGGCGGGTTGCTGAGAATCAGATCAAAACGCTCGCCTGCCAGTGGCGCATACCAAGCGCCATGACGGAACTCGACATTGCCGATGTGGTGGCTTGCGGCATTCTGGCGGGCAATTTCCAGTGCCGCCTGGCTGGCATCGGTGGCAATGATCTGCGCGCGCGCGCGTTCACTGGCTAGCGCCAACGCAATCGCGCCGCTGCCGGTGCCAAGATCAGCCACGCGCCACGCGGCTTCCTGTGGCCAGCGTGCCAGTGCCAGCTCCACCAGAAGCTCGGTTTCCGGGCGAGGAATCAAGGTCGCCGGGGTTACTTTCAGGTTCAATGTCCAGAAGCCGCGCTCGCCGGTGATGTAGGCCACCGGCTCACCGGCTGCCCGGCGCTGCCAACAGCGCTCGAATGTATTGAAACGCCTAGCATCCAGTGTGTCAGTGGCATGGGCAAACAACCAGCCGCGTGATTGCCCCAGCACATGCAGCAACAAATGTTCGGCATCTTCGCGGCCGATTCGTGCCGCCGCCGCTTGCAATGCTTCTGCAATCTGCATGGAAAACCTTTGTTCAAATCCGGGAAAAACAGCGCGCATGATGACCGATCACTAGGCGTGGGTGTCGAAATGATTGATTCAATAGCCAAAATCTATTGATTGAATATCAACAATCAATTTGCAATATTAATAGATGCCGCCTAATCTTTGCGCCACGGGCAGGCCAAACCGCCCGCTTCTTCCACCCACCAAGGAGCTTTCCATGTCTCTTATCAATACCGAAGTTCAGCCGTTCAAGGCCAATGCGTTCAAGAATGGCGAATTCATCACCCTGACCGAAGCTGACCTGAAGGGCAAGTGGTCGGTGCTGATTTTCATGCCGGCTGCCTTCACCTTCAACTGCCCGACCGAAATCGAAGACGCTGCCGACAACTATGCCGAGTTCGAAAAGGCCGGCGCCCAGGTGTTCATCGTCACCACCGATACCCACTTCTCGCACAAGGTCTGGCACGAAACCTCCCCGGCAGTGGGCAAGGCCAAGTTCGCCCTGGTCGGCGACCCGACCCACGCCCTGTCCAAGGCATTTGACGTGCTGATTCCGGAAGAAGGCCTGGCGCTGCGCGGCACCTTCATCATCAACCCCGAAGGCGTCATCAAGACCATGGAAGTGCATGACAATGCCATCGCCCGCGACGTGACCGAAACCGTGCGCAAGCTGCAAGCTGCCCAGTACGTTGCCAGCCACAATGGCGAAGTCTGCCCGGCCAAGTGGAAGGAAGGCCAGAAGACCCTGAAGCCGTCGCTGGATCTGGTCGGCAAAATCTAAAACTCCAACTCCATTAGGTTGTACCCGCCCTCTCCCAACCGGGAGAGGGTTGGGAAAAAGATGTCAACGGGCATCTTCCTCCCAGCCCTCTTCTTTCCTGCCCATTCTTTCAACGATGCGCCGCCCGGCGCGGTCTGTCCCTGCCCGATTTTTGTCTTGACGAGGATTTTCCATGCTTGATACCGAACTCAAAACCCAGCTCGCCGCCTATCTGGGGCATCTGCGCGCGCCGCTGACGCTCATCGCCAGCCTGGATCAGAGCGAAGCCAGCCAGCAGATGCGCGCCTTGCTCGATGACATTATCGAAGCCGGCGACGGACGCATTTCCCTTGAAAGCGCAAGCCAAGCAAGCAGCCGCCAGCCGAGCTTTCGCATCACCCGCAAAGATGCGGACATCGGCGTGGAGTTTGCCGGCCTGCCGCTGGGTCACGAGTTCACCTCGCTGGTACTGGCCCTGCTGCATGTCGGCCAGCACCCGCCCAAGCTGGACGATGAAACCCTGGCGCAAATCAAGGCGCTGGATGGCGAATATCACTTCGAAACCTTTTTCTCGCAGTCCTGCCAGAACTGCCCGGACGTGGTGCAGGCACTGAACACCCTGGCCGCCCTCAACCCAAACATCCGCCACACCGCGATTGATGGTGCCTTCTTCCCCGAAGAAGTGGAGCGCCGCCAGATCATGACCGTGCCGCAGGTATTCCTGAACGGCCAGCCGTTTGCCCAGGGGCGCATGGGGATTGCCGAGTTCATCGCCAAGCTCGACAGCGGCGCGGAAGAACGCGCAGCTCGCACCATCAGCGAAAAAGCCCCGTTCGACGTGCTGGTGATTGGTGGCGGCCCGGCCGGTGCCGCAGCAGCAATCTATTCCGCCCGCAAAGGCATCCGTACCGGCGTGCTGGCCGAACGCTTCGGCGGCCAAGTGCTGGACACGCTGGCGATTGAAAACTTCATTTCGGTGCGTGAAACCGAAGGCCCGAAACTGGCTGCCGCCCTAGAGGAGCATGTCCGCGATTACGACGTGGACATCATGAATCTGCAACGAGCCGAAAAGCTGGAGCAGGTAGAAGGCGGCTGGAAAGTGACCACTGCCAGCGGCGCCACGCTCACCAGCAAGTCCATCATCCTCTCCACCGGCGCACGCTGGCGGCGCATGGAAGTGCCCGGCGAAGCCGAGTTCATGACCAAGGGCGTGGCCTTCTGCCCACACTGCGATGGCCCGCTGTTCAAGGGCAAGCGCGTGGCCGTGGTCGGCGGCGGCAATTCCGGCGTGGAAGCAGCCATCGACCTTGCCGGGGTGGTCGGCCACGTCACCCTGCTGGAGTTTGGCGAACAATTGCGTGCCGACCAAGTATTGCAGGCCAAACTGCGCAGCCTGCCGAACGTGGACATCATCACCCAGGCGATGACCACCGAAGTCCGCGGCGACCACAAGGTGCACGGCCTCACTTATGAAGACCGCAGCTGCGGCGAAAAGCGCGAAGTCGAGCTGGAAGGCATCTTTGTGCAGATTGGCCTGCTGCCCAATACCGAGTGGCTGAAGGACAGCGGCATGGCATTGAGCCCGCGCGGCGAAATCATCATCGACGAGCGTGGCGCCACCAACCTGCCGGGCGTGTTCGCCGCCGGTGACTGCACCACCGTGCCGTACAAGCAAATCATCATCGCCATGGGCGCAGGCGCGACTGCCTCGCTCTCGGCCTTCGACCATCTGATTCGCGAATCCGCCCCTGCAAACTGAATGCAGTTTCCCCCCACCGCCCGCCTGCCCCCAGCCAAATCGCCAAGGTCAGGCGGCGCGGTTTTCTTCGCCATAGCGGCTCCCCGCTTGCGCGGACGACATTGTGCATATCCACAACGTCATTACCCGGCTTGACCCGACAATCCAGCGACTTTCGCTCTTGCCTGGAAGTCCGCAACATCAAGGCTCCGAACCACCGCCATGAACCTGCGCGATCTCAAATACCTCATCGCCTTGGCTGATCACCGCCATTTTGGCAAGGCCGCAGAAGCCAGCTTCGTCAGCCAGCCCACCCTTTCAACCCAAATCAAAAAGCTCGAAGAAGAACTGGGCGTACAACTGTTTGAGCGCGCCCCGCGCAAAGTGATGCTGACCCCGGTTGGACAGGAAATCATCAGCCGCGCACGCGGCATCGTGGCCGAGGTTGAATCCATGCGCGAACTGGCGCGCCGCAGCCAAGACCCAGAGTCCGGCACCCTGCGTCTTGGCGCCTTCCCCACCCTCGCCCCCTACTTTCTGCCACACGCCGTACCCGCCCTTCAAGCCGCCCTGCCGCGCCTGGAACTTTTGCTGGTGGAAGAAAAAAGCGATGTGCTGCTGGCACAACTGCGCGAAGGCCGCATCGACGCCGCCCTGCTCGCCCTGCCGATACACGACGAACAACTGCATACCGAATTGCTGTTTGACGAGCCGTTCTGGCTGGCCACCTATCACAACGGCCCACTGGCATCACTTGCCGAGGTCAGCATCGACGACCTGGCTCGGCACGACCTGCTGCTGCTTGAAGACGGCCACTGCCTGCGCGACCAAGCACTGGATGTCTGCCGCCTCTCCGGCGCCCAAGAAAAATCCGGCTTCCGCGCCACCAGCCTTGAAACCCTGCGACAAATGGTTGCCGCAGGCGCCGGCATCACCCTGCTACCGGAACTGGCCATCCGCCCGCCCATCTCCCAGCCCGAACAGCTGAAACTGCTGCCCTTCCGCGGGCAAGCCCCCACCCGCAGCATCGCCCTCGTCTGGCGCCGCAGCAGCGCACTAACGCCACTGCTCAAACAAATCACCAGCACCTTGAGGGGGCTTTCTCAAAACCTGCTTGCATAAACAACCTCTTCAAAAGCGTACTGCAGCCGTGGCAGCCCCTAAAGCAATACCGCGCAATAAAATCTATCAAGAAATAATCAATTCTGGCTGCGACTTTACCAAATCATCGATCGCTTTTACTTGCTCCAGAAAATCCCCAAGCAAATTCAGAGGCAAAGCACTCGGCCCGTCACATAATGCCTTGTCCGGGTCCTCATGCGCTTCAAGAAACAGCCCCGCCAGCCCAAGCGCCATACCAGCCCTTGCCAGCTCCAAAACCTGCCGCCTGCGTCCGCCAGATGCCGCACTGGCCACATCACGTCGCTGCAGACTGTGAGTGACATCAAAAATACAGGGCATCCCCCCCGTACAGTCCTTCATTTCCCTGAAGCCCAGCATGTCCACAACAAGATTGTCGTAACCGAAACTCGTTCCCCGCTCGCACAGAATAACCCTTTCATTCCCTGCATCAGTTATTTTTTTCACCACATGCTGCATCTGTGACGGACTCATGAACTGAGGCTTTTTGACATTTACCACTTTCCCTGTTTCTGCCACAGCCCGAACCAAATCAGTTTGTCGTGCAAGAAATGCCGGAATCTGCAAGACATCCACAACATCTGCAACCGGTTTTGCCTGCGCAACCTCATGCACGTCCGTAATCAGAGGAACCCCGAACTCCTTCTTGACTTGCTCAAAAATCCTCAATCCCTCATCCAGTCCAACTCCACGAAATGAGTTGTTGGATGACCTATTGGCTTTATCAAAAGAAGCCTTAAATACGAAAGGAATCTTCAGTCTCGCTGTCTCGCGAACATATACCTCACACGCCTGCAACGTGGAATCCAATGATTCCAGCACATTGATTCCACCAAACAAAACAAACGCAGAATCATTGGAAATACGCAAATCTCTCGAAATATCAAATGCAATCACAGTCAACCCCTAGAAATTAAAATCAGCGAAAGCGCCTATCCCCGATGAGGTACAAAAAATACTCTCTCATCAGCAAATTCTTCCTTGCCCCAGTAACAACAGTCCTGATCGAGCACTGACTTCCGGACTGCAAAATACTGAAAAACTGCTCAATCAACTCATCCACTCGACTTTCAAGAGAAAATCTTGACAAGTCAGATCTGGAAATCCTTAAGGCATACTCGACTGCCCCTTCGTAACCTTCAACAATTTCGGAAACAATTATTTCCGGGGACTTTTTGCCAAACCCTCTCCCTGAGAAATTGTTGTGCTCTGCCAATGAAAATTGGCTATCGGAAAGCCAACCAGGACCACCGAAACGGCCATAGCAATATACCGGGACACCAGCACGCAGAGCGTATTGCACTGTTTTACCCATGGTCACAACCAAGTCATGCCCCTGGAGTAAATCGGCATCAACACGCTGGGGACGCCCAGAGCGACCAACTATATTTATCCTCACCCCGCTATCTTCAAGGGTAGTCAATGCAGCCGCAAGCTCATCTGGCAATGAGTGTGCGACAACCAAGACTTTCTTCGGCGAAGATGATGATATGGAGTCACTCACTTTCGAAAAGCTTGCCGGAGCTGGATTTTGAAACAGCTGAGCCTTTTGGAAAGCCTCGCCAAATGAGCGCAATCGAGTCAGCGCTTCTGCACTATTGCAAATAATGATATCTGCAAACAATTCTTCTCCCCATGGCCCCGGAAACTCCATCGGCTCATACGAAGACAAATGACCATAAACAAAAACAGGCTTTTTCTTGGATGATGCAAAACGGTCGGCTTGAAGCGCCAATGCGCCTGCAAGCACCTGATGCTGCGAATAGCACAAGTCGTAGCTCGTCAAATCAATATGACGAACATCATCAATCAATCCAACATCTGCAGAAACATTCTTTTGACAGAAATCCTTATCCATGAATGGACTGAAAAGCTCGACTCGAGCGCCTCTGCGTGCAAACTCATCCGCAAGCTCCATTGCGAAAATTTCACTACCTCCAAATTGGCGAATATGGTGAGTTGCAACAAGCACCCTCACCCCATCAATGGACAGATTTCCTGTATCTGCACATGAAGGATTATTATTTTTATTCGGCGCAATTTCCTCAAAAAATTTTTCGCTCTCACGTGCATCTGGCGAAGTTACCGCCCTGAATGCCCGTAAAAATTCAACATCCTCATTAAAACCCGCCATCCCCTCCTTGCCGTACAAAAAAAATGCATTCGCGTCCTTGTCATTGGAGACAAAGGATAGGTATCGCTCCGCATTCCCAGTCAGAACATAGTCCGGCTTCATCAAAAGCATCATCTCAGGATGAAAGTACCTAGTCCTCAGACAGATCACTCTTCTAAAAATTGCAGAGAACTGTTTCAGCATCATTCGGAAAAACGAATCCCCGAACAAAAGCAGTGTCTTGTCCAGCTGCGCATCCGGGCTTATCAAGATATCAATAGAGCCATCATTGCTCTTCCCTGGGCTATTGAATATCTGCAACCGCCAGTCCGGCTCCAGCAATAGCCCCTTTTGCTTCGGACTACCAGAGAGCTTGTTGCCCAAATCTCCGCTCCAAAAAACCGGCCGATTTATCTGTCTACGAATCCTTGCAACAGCCTCTTCTGCTGATATTCCAAGTCTCTTTAACAAGACTTCCAAAACAACCAAAGACCCTGCATCTGTCAAATGGGTATCCAACGGATAGAAGCTCTCACCCTGCATTTCCTTTAGTTCCGCAACAGGATAAACAATACAGGATTTTGCCTCTGAAATCGATTTTTCTCGATAAACATTGCCAAGCTTCACTACCGGCTTGACCGGAAATTCTTCCTCCAGCACCGACTGCTTGTCCGGAAAAATCACATGCAGATAAGGAACCCCTTTAGACTCACAAAAAAACTTTCTTTTTGACAAATTTTCTGAAAAGTTCTCAAACGAATCAGGCGGCGGAACAAGCTCACCTTTTGCATATTCAGGCACCGAGTGATTACCACCAATCAGATAAGCAACCCCACCTTTTGAAACAAGAACTTCATTTTCAACATAAAAATCAACAACTCCACCACCGCACTCAAAGATATGCTCAAGAACCGCCATTAGTCCTGAAAAATTTGGAAACCCATGCGGACCAAGCTCAACCATTTCTTCCAGAACTCGCAATGCAAGCCCTCCATTCTCGGCCGAGCTTTCATGCAAAAAATCGAACGAAGGTTTTTCCTTGCGAAAACAAATATGTTTGACAACAGCCGGCTCCCACTGCAACAAAACAGGGGACACACCTTTAATATCAACGATACCCCCAACACGGGCAACCAAATCTTCACCACCCAATATCACCACATCTGCGCCATCCGCAAACTCTTCAAAGTCCTGAAGCCGCAGTCTTCCGGGTATTTTATTAATCGGCGCAACAATAAGACCTGCATCTGCCAACTTGCCTTGCCCGTTAGCCCCCATGTAGCGAGTTAGGGTATCCAGCCAAGCGGATGCACCAGTCAGAACGAGCTTTTTCCCACGTCTATCTTCATAGCGTCTTGCAAAAGCCAAAAATTTTTGTTCGACCTCCGCCACCGCAAAATGATATGCATCCATTGTAGCGACCCCCTGCAGCAGAGCAAGCTCAAGAAATACATAACCAATCAGCGATGGATTAAAGCTATCATCAATAAATAATCTTGAAACCTCATGCATCGGCAGCTTCAACAATGGACGCAAGTCCACCATTTCAAGTTCCGGCAAGGCAGCCATTACATCATCAAGATTCCATACGGGATGCCTATAGCCATTTTCTCCTATATATCGACCTGCCAAACGATCCTGAACTTGCCTGCCAAACAAGTCCCATAAAACAAAGCGTCCACGCCCTTTCAGCAACCGCCCCCACTCTTGCAACGCCATCATGCTGCGCCTATACATGGCGCGATCGTAGGCTTCATCTAAAGCTGCTCGCTCCACTGCCAAAAATCCATCCTGGAAAACCGGCAAATCGGCAGTGTCTGCAAGACAAATACCGTTGCCGAATCTGAAGTCACCAACCAACACTCCAAACTTGGCCTCATCTCCTTGGCTCTTGACCCATTCAAGGCAGGACTTTGACCAAATCGGCAAGCCACCATGCCCGTACATCGAGTCAGGTGAAATTGTGCTTTTCAAAGCTCCATCAAGCACCTGCTTTCTCCACCTGAGCACATGAGATGGACCAATAACATGAGTGGCTATCATGATTAAACTCCGTATAAGGTCATACAATCGCGCAGAAACGGCACTGAAAAATTACCAAATCAGGCCATGTACAGATCTTTTCATCGCAGAGCGTTTTTCCTGACTCTCCTGCAAATGCTGATGAATAGACTGATCCGATGGCTGCGCCCTAGCTTTCAACGTTCCATTTTCATCAATAACGGAAATACCATTTGCATGCCCGGCAAGGTGACCAAATGCGCGCTCAATCAAATGTGCCAACTCCCCATCATTCACTCCTGTTTCATCGGAAAAAGACAGCATCGACAACCCTGCCGATTCGATTAGCGGACGCAAACAATCCAATCTTGACCAAAACATTGTGCCTGCAAAGAAGCCATATTTTTTTGAAAAAGCCTCATCACCCATCAGCATCCAGGCAAGCCCACCATTATCGTGGTATGGATATTTTTCCAAAGAAACAAAGTATGGCGCCCCTCCGATCATTGAAGCCTCTCTGCCCCTGAGGTGGGAAACAATACCTGAAACGCGCCCAGCATCCCCAAGTAGGAACTCAAGGCTTTCCTCCCGCCAAATATCCCCAAATTCGGGAAGCATTTTTCCACCCAAATAGTAGCCACGCTTGGTCTGGAGCTTCAAAACTAACTCATGCCTTGATGCAAGCATCAGTGGCAATACATCAAGGAACGGAGCAATATCCCGACCACGATTACAGACCCTATAAAACACCGCATCAGGATAGTTCTGCAGAACCTTTTTCTCAATGACATCTGCCCCCCAATCCGGCAAAGTCACCACCAAATCAAAGTTTTCTTCAATATTGTTCAATTTGGAAAGTATTTCATCCACCAAATCTGCATAATAAAGATGCGCAACAACACAAATTTTCCTACCTGAAGAATTCAACCTATCGGAAATACTCTTCAGCGCACGCTTTCTGGAGTCCTCCTTGTCCTTAGGCAACGGATAGATGCCTGCCCCCCCATTAAAAACATCCTGAGCAGTGCGCAGCAGCACTTCAACCATTTCCCCTTTACCCTCTTCTATACCGCGCCTTGGCGAACGCCCCTCGAGAAAACCATGTGTAGCGTAATGAATCACTGGACATACCTCTGCATCCCTGATATCTGGATACATCTCAAGATAATAATTCCGGTCAACTATACCCAGCCTCTCGAAAAAAGCATGTCGGGACTCATTGCCCTCCAACTTCTCATCCAGCCAAGCCGAAAGCTCCGAGACATTCTTTTTATCAGACTCGGAAATCATTCTGCTAACCAGGAAAACAATATCCCTCCCGGCACCTCCACTTTTTTCAACACTCTTTTCTTTTTCACCATCTTGTTCCGGCGCAGCGATATTAGTTGGAACACCAAATTCATTGGTTCCCGCCACAGATATCCCTTTCAACATTGCCGTTTTTGCAAATATGGAACTCTGCACATTCAAGGACTGGTACATTCCACTTGCCATCGCCAATGGACTCTTATCAAGACGCCAAAGACCATTGATCAGACCCACCATTTGCATAAACAAGGCAGGGTTCCCTCGTTCTGCAGCAGGACGCAGATAGCCATTCAGGAAAAATCTGCGCAGCAATCCAATGCCGTAAAGATATTTATTCTTATCATAATCTCCGGACAAAAACTCCTGAATCGTCGGAAAGATTCCAGTTGGCTTGTAAACAGCATCCCCCATGACGATTACCGGCTTGTCATAGTAGAGCGCCTCAAATCCTGTAGAGCTATTGACAGTAACAACGGCATCCGACATTGAAATGAGTCGAGAATTGTTGTAATCGCTATCCTGCTCATCACACCAGAAAACATCGGCTGCCCACGGCTCAATCGCATTACGGGCAATCTTATTCTCCAGCCTGGCATTGGCACGATGCCTCGATGCTGGATGTGGCTTGATGATAACCTTGCAGCCGCCCTCAACTAATTTTGGCACCACATCCAGTACCACGTCGCTCACCGTCTTGTAAGGTGAAAATCTCAAAAGATTGGCATCATCATAAAGCTGCAACGGCAGGAAAACCGTTTTCCCCCTACTCATGAACGCTGCTGGCAGCTCTGCAGGTGGAGGCAGAAACTGATCTTCATATGCAGTAGAGCCGATATTTTCTGCATAAGCCAGAAGCGCCTCTGTTGCAGAGAGTGACTTTCCACCGACTATTTTTTCAATATCTGAAACGTCAAGCCTTGGTACGATCGCCGCCCCATTGGTTCCAAATGGATCCATCACAATACTTGACATGAAAGGTGGGCGCGTGCAGCCAAGTTCCATGCCGATACGAGCCACCGGATATTCTTCAACAAACCGGGTTACCGCACCATTTTCACCCCAATGGACAACCACATCAAAGGGGAAAATTTTCCAGATTCTCTTCAGAATATCGACATAGGCATCTGCAACTCGCCCACCATTCATCAGATCCAACCAGAGGTTAATTCCGACTTCATGCCAGTCCTTCAAATAATTTCGAAAAAGATCGGACTCCCCTTTTGTTGGAAGTATCAATGACTTTCTTTTATCTCCTGGTATCTCTTTATCCAAACGCGAAAAAGTTTCACTGTTGGCATACATGCGTATATCGTATCCATCCCTACTTCCCAAGATGGGCAAAAATTTTCTCGCCACATCATCGAAGTGAATCATCGACCCCCTGAGAGGATGCGGCTCCACATAAATCAAAACTCTCACTTTAATTCACTCCCAGAAAGAAGAAAGACCATCAACATTACAATTTTCAATCAGATAATTGAAGTTACTCTCCTTTTCAGCTTCACCAAAATTTTCTGAAAAAGAAGAAAGCATCCTATACCAATCATCCTTGTTCTCGGCAAGACTCAATCGCGGTGTCCCAATTTTTTTCATATCCGGAATCGGCGTTGCGATCAAATGACAGCCAGATAAAGCCGCCTCGAGAAACTTAACCCTGGACTTACAGCTATTGAAAGCACTCATTTCCAATGGAGCAATCACCGTAGAACACATCGTCATGAGGGATGGCAGTCTAAGAAAATTGACTACTGGCGCAACCGTTACATTTGGCAGCGCTGCAATTCCCGGAGGAACCGCCACAGGCCCCACGATCATCAGCGAAGAACCTTTGTTCTCCAACAACACCCTGTGAAGCGCATCTGCAACAATAGGAAAGTCTCTATCATGACTTTTGGTTCCCGCGAAATAGCCTATCGCTTTTTTCTCACGAGGAACATGTATTGTTCTCTCCCTTTCATGCAGCTCAATGAACGATGGCGGCATGATGTTTGGAGTCACATGTACGTTTGACCCCGGGTTGAATTTTGATGCAAATTCCGCAAGCGGCTCTGTAGAGACACTCACTTTGTCAAAAAATTTCAGCGCCTCAAGATTATTTGAGAAAGCTACTATCGCCCTTTCTGGCGTTAAAGTTCCATTCTTTACTGCCGATGAAACAAGCGCAACATCTTCGTCACCAAAGATAAGGTCATCATACTCCGCAATCAGAATCTTGCCAGATTTTCCAAGACTCTCCATGACCCTTGAAAACCCTGCCCTTGCCACATTGGGCCTATGAAAAACATAAACATCAAAATCAAGACTGGGATTCTTGTAGAAAGAAGAAGCGGAATATACAGCACAAACCGCACCTCTTCTCGAGAGCGTCTCAGCAGGATGAAAGCACCTGTACCTAACCGATGGATCCTGAATCGGGCGATCTGCCCTACCGGTTTCCGAAACAAAGCATACAGAAACTCGCTCACCCTTCCGCTTGATATTACCACCCAATAATTCTGACACTGTAGCTCTCCAAAAATCAATGTAGATTTACTTCATCCTATCAAATGCGAATGGAAGCGGCTCCCCAAGACTCCCCTCACTCGCCCCTGCACGCACTTTGAGACTTGCCAGAAACCGGCCTTTTTCATTCTCATCAACCAGACATGGCAATGTGACAAGAAAGCCAAGATCAGCTCCGGCTTTTTTTCCGAAATAGAGATTTACATCTGGGCGATCCATGCGCCGCATATCCTCCATAAAATAAACCCCCTTACTGGTAGCAATCTCCATAGCCAAGATTTTTTCCTTCCTAGCCCCAACTGCCCACCCCAATATACTCACCCGACCTGCTGCGTCAAAAACCACCTTGTCAATCGACCCTGAAATATCCCCAAATAACAAGGGGTCCGATGCCGCTGCGAGCTTTTTCTCATCGGGCTTGGCATGCTCCACAATCTTATGGTACACATTAATCCCATCTTCCATCCCTCCAAAATAAACCATTCGCCCTTTATCTAGCACCAGGGCCTTATTGCAAAGTGACTTCAAAAGGCCAACACTGTGACTAGCAATGATTGATATTTTGCTACCACTAAAACGATTCATCATCCGCTGCTTGGCCTTCTCAACAAATGCCGCATCCCCCGTACCAATCCATTCATCCATCAACAAAATGTCTGGCTGAATAGTCGTGGAAATAGCAAAACCCAAGCGCATCCGCTGCCCCGTCGATAAAGTATGCAGCTGACGACTCGCCTTGTCCTCAAGCCCTGAAAACTCCAAGACATCATCAATGACTGCACGCATCTGTCGATAACGCAGCCCCATGGCTGTCCCGCGCAGGATAATATTTTCAGCAATCGTGGCATATTCATTAAAGCCAAGCATGGTAGTCAGCAGTGATTGCAAACTACCTTCTCGTCGCAGACTTCCCGAAGTTGGCGCATATGCACCATTCAAGACCTTGAGCAAGGTGGTTTTTCCTGCACCATTCAAGCCCATGATTCCAATGCGATCACCTTCTTTTGCCGTGAAGCTAACTCCAGAGAGCACAGTGGCACGACTAGTTCTTGCCAATGCCAGGGAGCCCAACAGCCCAACCTCACTATCGTAATCATCCCCTTGGGTTTCATAGGGAATTTCCAGATATATTTTTTCAGCCTCAATAAATACAGACATATTCAGATCCACATTGGGATACGCTTCGAGAAAGCTTTATAACTAAAAATTGCAAGCAAAAATCCTGCCACTGCTATCACTGCCAAGTACATCCATGTCAGCGGCTCAACCACCTCCCCCACCAAGGGAGCCCGCACAATTGCAATCAGGTGGTGCAATGGGTTGATTCGCATCAAATCGCCTTGCAAAGTCCCGGCGGGCGCAGAAGCTGGATACCAAATAATCGGCGTTACCAAAAACAGAGCCATTGTCAAATTACCGACAAACTCCGCGAAGTCTGGAAGCTTTGCCCCAAGCAGACTGATAGGGATTGCCCAAACAGATACAATCAACAGCGTTATCGCCATACCAAGCATGGCCATCGGCACACCACTGAAGGCAAACTGCTCGGACATCAAAAGCGCTATAAAAACAACCGGAACCGAAAACAAAAGAATTGCCACGGATCTAAAAACTGCAGAAAACACATAATCGGTATAACAAACTTTTCCATCACTTATATATGGAGCCGACATCCGATAAACTACCGCACTATCATTAATCACTCCAACAACAAAGCGAAAAAGAACATAGCTGATGCCCACATGCGCCATGAAAGGTCGAGCCTTTCCCGGATTCAGCATGGAAATGAACCAGCCAATCCCCCATATATATACCATCGTCGGAAAGACCAGCCAAAAAACACCCAAAATATTTCGCCGAGTCCCACTCACGATTGTCAGCCACGACGAATACAACCAATGATCCGGCCGCCGCAGGCTTTCGCGTGTATCCCTAATCAAAGACGACATTTGATGACCTTTAATCCTTTGCAATATTTTTCTACACAGGGCAATGCCTGACATTCCTGAGCACGCAAACATCAAGCCCGATTCATTGATTCTACCCGGATTCTTCCGGGCTGCGCTTGATGGCAGTTGCACTGCCCCCCGATGATGAGCGCAGGCGGGTCTTGAGGCCGGCCACGAAAATACCGGCAAGGGTGACTGCAAGTCCTGCCCATTCGCGTGGGGAGGTGGCTTTGTCCAGCAAGACGACATCCAGCAAATACGCCACGGTGGGCTGGGTCAGCAGCAACAGGCCCACCATACCGACGGAGAGCGCGTTGATAGCGCGTGAAATCAGGATCCAGCTAAGACAATGGCCGATGGCGGCAAGGCTCAGCAAAATGGCAAATGAGCGCCAGTTCGGGATGGCAAAGCGACTGCCTTCGGCCATCCCCATCAATCCCAACACCAGGGCCGAGCCGAATGCGGCCAGACACAGCACTTGTTCGATCGGTACGCGCGCTTGCCCGACGGCGGCTTCGCTCTGGGCACGTTTCAAGCCGATGTTGTAAACCGCATAGGCAAGGCCGGTGCCCAATCCCAGCCATACGCCCCAGCGGTATTCGGCCGGCAGGCTTGCCCAGTCACCGCCAAGAAGCAGCCACAGGCCGAAAAATGCCAGCGCCACGCCGAACACGAATCGCCAGGTCAGTCGCTCGCCAAAGAACAGCACGCCGGCCAGCACCATGAAAAACACCTGCGCATTGGCCAGCAGTGTGGAAAGGCCAGGGCCGACGATTAGGATGCTGCGATGCCACATCCACAAGTCCACCGCAAAAGCGATGGCGGGCACGCAAATCCAGCCCCAGGCTCGGGCCGACAGCGGTTGCCAGCCGTGGCGGAACTGCACTAGAAGCGCCAGCAAGATGGCCGACATCAACATCCGCCAGAATGCCGATACGGTGGGCGGGGTTTGGGCAAAACGCACCATCAGGCCATTGCTGCCGATGATCGCCGCGCCAATCAGCAACTGGATGAAGCCCTGACGCCGCGCGGCGCTGTCCACTGCTGCCTTCATGCCTTGAGCCATTCGCTCGCATCCGTCGCCGTGTCGGCCTCCGCTTCAATCCGTCCGGTCAACGGCAGCTCGCGCAGCAGAGCCAAGGCTTGATTGCAAAAGGCATCGGGCACGCGCACTTCGATAAAGCCGTCGGCCAGCAACTCGCCCACGCCGCCCATCAGAGCTTCGCCCAGTACGAAGGCGGGGATGCCTTCGGCCTCCAATGCGTGTTTCACCAGATGAGCATCAATGGGGTTTTGAGCCTGATAAACCCGGTGCATATCACCTCCTGCGCAGAACGGTGCAGCATAACGGTAAAATCTCCCGCGTTTTTATCTGCCGGCTTACCCATGACCGATACCGTTGACAGCGCCACCGAGCGCACCGATTTCATCCGCAACATCGTCCGCGAGGATCTGGCCTCCGGCAAGCACAGCGCCATCAAGACGCGCTTTCCGCCCGAGCCCAACGGCTATCTGCACCTGGGGCATGTGCGCGCCATCCATACGGATTTTGGCATCGCCAACGAATTTGGCGGCGTGTGCAATCTGCGTTTTGACGATACCAACCCCGCGCGGGAAGACCCCGAATACGTGCAGGCCATTCAGGACGATGTGCGCTGGCTTGGCTTTGACTGGCACGATTTGCGCCATGCCTCGGACTATTTCGGCGTTTATTACCTGGCCGCGGAAAAGCTGATTCGTGACGGCAAGGCCTTTGTCTGCGATCTGTCGGCAGAAGAAGTGCGTGCCACCCGCGGCAACCTGAAATCGCCGGGCACGCCTTCGCCCTATCGCGAGCGCAGTGTGGAAGAAAACCTCGACCTGTTCCGCCGCATGCGCGCAGGTGAGTTTGCCGATGGCGCACGCACGCTGCGGGCAAAAATCGACATGGCCTCGCCCAATATGAATATGCGCGACCCGGCGCTCTACCGCATCAAGCATGTCGAACACCAAAATACCGGCGCGGAATGGCCGATTTATCCGATGTACGACTTTGCCCATGCGCTGGGCGATGCAATCGAAGGCATCACCCATTCGCTGTGCACGCTGGAGTTTGAAGACCACCGCCCGCTGTACGACTGGTGCGTGGACAATGTGGCATTGCATGAGCACCCGGAGCTACTCGCCCCGCTGACCGGCAACGGCCTGCCGAACGAAGCCGCCAAGCCGCGCCAGATTGAGTTCTCGCGCCTTAATCTGAACTACACCGTGATGAGCAAGCGCAAGCTGATGGCGCTGGTGCAGGAAGGTCTGGTGGATGGCTGGGACGACCCGCGCATGCCCACCTTGCAAGGCATCCGCAGGCGCGGTTATTCGCCCGAAGCGCTGAAGCTGTTCATCGCGCGTCTTGGCCTGTCCAAGCAGAACGCGCTGATTGACTACACCGTGCTGGAAAACACCCTGCGCGAGGATCTGGACAGTCGCGCCGAGCGCCGCATGGCGGTGATTGCGCCGCTGAAGCTCACGCTCACCAATCTGCCCGAAGGCCACCGCGAGGTGCTGCGTTTTGCCAATCATCCCAAGGACGAGGCGCGCGGCGAACGTGAAATCGGCTTCTCGCGCACGCTGTGGATCGAGCGCGACGACTTTGCCGAAGTGCCGCCCAAGGGCTGGAAGCGGCTGGTGCCGGGCGGCGAAGTACGCCTACGCGGCGCAGGTATCGTGCGCTGCGATGAGGTCATCAAAAACGACGCTGGTGAAATCGTCGAACTGCGCGGCACGCTGGATCTGGAGTCCCGTCCCGGCATGGAGGGCGCCAACCGCAAAGTCAAAGGCACGATTCACTGGGTGGATGCGGCCAGCGCCGTGCCTGCCGAGTTCCGCCTGTACGACCGACTGTTCACCGTGCCGAACCCGGACGACGAGAGCGAAGGCAAAACCTACCGCGACTATCTGAACCCCGACTCGCGCCAAGTGCTGCATGGCTATGTGGAAGCGGCTGCCGCGACCGCCGTGCCCGAGCAGCAATTCCAGTTTGAGCGCATTGGCTACTTCGTCGCTGACCGCCATGACCACCAAGCGGAAAAGCCGGTTTTCAACCGCGCCGTGACCTTGCGCGATACCTGGATGCAAAAGGCTTGATGACCCCGCTGCTGCAACTGCATCTGACCCTGCCGGCCTGGTTGCATGAGTTCCCCTTCGCCGCCCATTACCCGGGCGACGAAGCCAAGATGGCGCTGGCGATCGAGCTCTCCCGCCACAATGTCGAGGCTGGCAGCGGCGGGCCGTTTGGCGCGGCCATTTTTGGCGCCGACGACCGGCTCATCGCCATTGGCGTGAACCGCGTGGTGCCGATGAATTGCTCCGTCGCCCATGCCGAAATGATGGCCTTCATGCTGGCGCAGCAGCGCCTGCAACGCCCGCGTCTGAACCGCAATGACGATGGCAGCGCCTATGGCCCGGTCACACTAGCGACCTCCGCCATGCCTTGCTGCCAGTGTTTTGGCGCCTCGATTTGGGCCGGCATCGACCGGCTGCTGATGGGCGCGCGCAGCCAAGACGTGGAAGCGCTCACCCACTTCGATGAAGGCCCGCTGCCCCACGACTGGATGGGTTCACTGAATCAGCGTGGCATCGAAGTCATCCGCGATCTGCAACGCGAAGCCGCCTGCGAAGTGCTGCGCAGCTATACCGCCGGGCAAGGCGCGAGTTATTGAGATGGACGGGTTGCTGTGCTGGTGCCGCGCCGGGTTCGAGCCTGACCTTGCCGCAGAATTGACCGAGCGCGCCGCCGAGGCCGGTCTTGCCGGTTACGCCCGTACCGAGCGCGGAAGCGGCTATGTCATCTTTCATGGCGAGGAGGCCGATGCACTGGATGCCGCCCTGCCTTGGCGCAGCTTGGTATTTGCCCGGCAAAAGCTGCGGCTCCTAGCAGAACTGCGCGGTATCGACACCCAAGATCGCATCCGCCCGGTGCTGGTTGCGCTGAAAAATATCGGGCAACGCTTTGGCGAGGTTTGGCTGGAGCACCCGGACTCGGAGACCGGCAAACCGCTGGCCGGGCTCGCCCGCAGCTTCGGCAATGCCCTGCGCCCGGCACTGCGCAAGCACGGGCTGCTCTGTACCAGCGCCGACAGCCGCCTACCGCGTCTGCATGTGGCGATACTGGCCAGCGATCATCTGCTGCTGGCCTGCACCAACCCGCAAGAGGGCGCCCCTTGGCCACTTGGCATCCCACGGCTGAAAATGCACCCGGATGCCCCCTCACGCAGCGCACTGAAGCTGGAAGAAGCCTTTCTCAGCCTGCTCACCGAAAACGAGCGCAGCCGCCTTTTGCAAAACGGCATGCGCGCTGCCGACCTCGGCGCCGCCCCCGGCGGCTGGACCTGGGTACTGACCCGTCACGGTCTGCATGTGCATGCCATCGACAACGGCCCGTTGCGCGCACATGTGCTCGATACCGGTCTTGTCACTCATCTACGCGAAGACGGCTTCCGTTGGCGCCCGGCAACCCCGCTTGACTGGATGGTTTGCGACATGGTGGAGCAGCCGATCCGCGTGGCTGCACGCATGGCCGAATGGTTCGCCCACGGCTGGTGCCAGCATGCGGTGTTCAATTTGAAACTGCCGATGAAAAAACGCTGGGCGGAAACCGCCCGCTGTCTGGCGCTGTTCCGGCAACAGGCCGACGCGCTTGCCACCCTGCGCTGCAAGCAGCTCTATCACGACCGCGAAGAAATCACCGTGTTCGCAAGCCGCAAGGACTGATTCAATCCTGCCTCACGCCATCCACCCAGATGGATTGGCCGGGATGATGCTCGCCGATGATTTCGATGGCAGCGGCGAGCCCCACCCCATCGGCCGCATCAAATCCCTGCGCAAAGCGCGTTACCGCGACCCCGGCAGAGCGCAGCTGCTCGATTTCCGCCGCATCGAGCACCGCCCACAACACCCATAGTGCAGCGGGCGGCCATGCCGAGGAGGCCGCCAACTGCCGATAGATGGCTCTGTTACGCAGCAAATGCACCATGCTTCAGTCTTGCGGCTTGCCCAGCAGTCCCAGCGGATTGGCCGGATCAACCCCGTCCATGTACTGCCGGGTGCGGTCGTGATGGGTGAGCTGATAAATCAGGCCGAGCCAGTTGGCAAAAATCGCCTTGGCGGTATCGCGCCAGGTATTGTCGATCAGCTCCGACAGCGCCGGGTACGGAAACGGCGCGTCGGGGAAGCCGTCCCGGATGTAATCGGCCAGCAGCGCCTGGGCTTCTTCCGGCAAATAGTTCGCCGGCAGTTGCGGTTTTTGCGCGCTTTCGCCACGCGCAAAGGCCAAGAGATCGCGCTTGTATTCTTTCAGCAGGCTCAACTGGTCATATTCCGGGTGCCCCTGCAAATAGACATGGCGAAAGCCGTCCCTAGAGGTGGCCAGTGCCACGCTGCCATCTAGCCCCGCCACCAGCACCGGCAGGCCATGCGCCTGCAAGGCCGCGGCGGAAACTTCATTGCGACGCGAATGCGGCATGTCGAAACGGGTATTGATGTTCGACAGCAGTGGATGCTTGCGCTCAAGCACGCGGTGGGCAAACACGCCGAAGCACTTGTCCGCCAGCGGCTTGCGCTCGATGCCGTAAAAATGCTGAAAGGCCGCATGCGAGGCCAGGCAGGAGCACAGTACCGAGGCGACGTTTTCATCGGCCCAAGCGAACACGCGCAGCATCTGCTCCAGATACGGCTCATCGTGCAGATTGGCATGAATCGGATTGGTGCCGGTGATGATCAGACCATCCAGTCCATGCGCGGCAACCTCGTCGAAACGCTCGTAGTGCTGCGCGATATAAGCGCGGGTTTCGTCGCTGCGCGGGATGCCGTCGATGGTAAAGATGTGCACATAAAACTGCGCGATGCGATTGCAGCTGCCGACAAGGCGCAGAAACTGACGCTCGGTGGCGCGCAGGGCGCCATCGGGCATCATGTTCAAAAGACCGATATGCAGCTCGCGGATGTCCTGATGCAGCGCGCGCTGCACCTCCAATACCTCCTGCCCTTCGGCACGGATGCGCTCCAGTGATTCAAGCGGACGGTGGGCGACCAAGGGCATTGCAAAACTCGCAGGCAAAAAGCAGCCGCGCATTATCCGGCAATGCTTGGCAAACCGCGATTTCAGCCAACAACAGATCGCACGCCAAAGGCCGTGCCCGTCTGATCGGGCTCGCTCATGCCCGGCTTTCCCTTGTCCCGCAAGGCTTCTGTGCAAGCTGGGCCAGCTTTCTTGAAAACCACAAGATGTAGTGTATTTGACTCGGGAAAAATACTGTATATCCTGTTCCGCCCAGAGCGCAGACGACTGCCTCTTTGCTTGCAAGGGCTGTACTTTGGGCAACTCCAGCGAAAGCCGACAGCGCATCTTCTCCGACTGCCTGCCCTTTTGCCGCTTTGCTTTCAGCCCCGGACAACATGCCCCAACCTCACCCCATTCGAGTGGATGCCATGAGCCAAAACAACGATGTTGCAGTCCCCTCGCCTGCCACCGCACAAGGCGAAAACTTCACCCTTACCCCGCCCGCCGCGGCGCATGCCATGACCGTGACCAAACGCGATGGCAGCCGTCAGGCCGTGGATCTGAACAAAATCGTATTCGCCATTGCCCGTTGCACCGAAGGTCTGCACGCAGTGGATCCGATGCGCGTGGCCACTCGCACCATTTCCGGGTTGTATGACGGGGCGACCACGCAGGAGCTGGACGAGCTGTCCATCCGCACCGCCGCGCTCCTGATCGGTGAGGAGCCCGAATACGGCAAGCTGGCCGCACGGCTGCTCGCCAACGTGATTGCCAAGGAAGTTTCCGGACAGGAAATCCATGCGTTTTCGCAATCGGTAGCGCGCGGCCACGAGGTCGGCCTCATTAATGACCGACTGCTGGGCTTTGTGCAGACCCATGCACGCAAGCTCAACGATGCCATCGACCCGATGCAGGACTGGCAGTTCGACTATTTCGGCCTGCGCACGCTGTATGACCGCTATCTGCTGCGCCATCCGCATTCGCGCAAGGTGATTGAAACCCCGCAGCAGTTCTTCCTGCGCATCGCCAGCGCCCTGTCCGAAGATGTTACCGAGGCCATCGCGCTGTATCGCACCATGAGCTCGCTGGAATACATCCCAAGCTCACCGACGCTGTTCAATGCCGGTACCCGCCACGAGCAGCTGTCCTCGTGCTTCCTGCTCGACTCGCCACAGGACTCGCTGGAATCAATCTATGCCAAGTACGGTGATATCGCCCAGCTCTCCAAGTTCAGCGGCGGCATTGGCGTGGGCTACAGCCGGGTGCGCTCGCGCGGCTCGCTGATTCGCTCCACCAATGGGCATTCCAATGGCATCGTGCCGTGGCTGAAAACGCTGGATTCTTCGGTCGCCGCAGTCAACCAGGGCGGCAAGCGCAAGGGTGCGGCCTGCGTTTATCTGGAAACCTGGCATGCCGATATCGAGGACTTTCTGGAGCTGCGCGACAACACCGGCGACGAAGCCCGTCGTACACACAATCTGAACCTGGCCAACTGGGTGCCGGATTTGTTCATGAAGCGCGTCGAGGCCGATCAGGAATGGTCGCTATTTGACCCGAACGTGGTGCCGGAACTGGTGGATCTGCACAACGAAGCCTTCGAGGCGGCCTATCTGCAAGCCGAAGCGCAGGGCAAGGCCAGTAAACAGGTATCGGCACGCAAGCTGTATGCGCGCATGATGCGTACCCTGGCCGAAACCGGCAATGGCTGGATGACCTTCAAGGACAAATGCAACCGCGCCAGCAATCAGACCCTGCGCCCGCAGAACGTGATTCATCTTTCCAACCTCTGCACCGAGATTCTGGAAATCACCTCCAACGAAGAAACCGCCGTCTGCAATCTCGGCTCCATCAATCTGGGGCGGCATCTGGACGAATACGGCGATTTCGATTTCCGCAAGCTGGGCGAAACCGTGCGTCAGGCCGTAACCCAGCTTGACCGGGTGATCGACCTCAATTTCTATCCGATCGAGTCGGCACGGCGCGGCAATCTGCGCTGGCGGCCGGTCGGGCTTGGCTGCATGGGGCTACAGGATGTGTTCTTCAGAAAACGCCTGCCCTTTGACAGCGAGGAAGCCCGTGCGCTGTCGAAGAAAATCGCTGAAACCATCTATTTCCACGCGCTGGAAGCCTCCTGCGAACTGGCGCAGGAAAAAGGCGCGCACCCCAGTTTTGCCGATACCCGCGCCTCGCAGGGCGCGCTGCAATTCGATGCCTGGGATGCGCAAGTGGAAGACCCAGCGCGCTGGGAAAACCTGCGCGCGCGCATCAAGGAACACGGTCTGCGCAATTCGCTGCTGATTGCCATCGCTCCGACCGCCACGATCGCCTCGATCGCCGGCTGCTATGAATGCGTGGAGCCGCAAGTCTCCAACCTGTTCAAGCGCGAAACGCTCTCCGGCGACTTCCTGCAAGTGAACCGCTATCTGATTGACGAGCTGAAAAAGCTTGGCCTGTGGACGCCGGAAATGCGCGACACCATCAAGCTTGCCGAAGGCTCGATCCAGCAAATCGAAGCCATCCCCGAAAGCTTGCGTCAGGTATATCGCACCGCTTGGGAGCTGCCGATGCGATCGCTGATTGACATGGCCGCCGACCGTGGCGCCTTCATCGACCAGTCCGCCTCGCTCAATCTGTTCATGGAAAGCCCGAACATCGGTGCGCTCTCTTCGATGTACATGTATGCGTGGAAACGCGGCATCAAGACCACCTACTACCTGCGCTCGCGTCCGGCGACCCGCATCACCAAGACCACGGTATCGACCTACACCCCGGCACAGGCAGTGGCCTGCTCGCTGGAAAACCCCGAAAGCTGCGAGGCCTGCCAATAATGACCGACAATCGCCAACCCCATCTGCTCGACCCCGGTTTCGAGCTGACCCTGCGGCCGATGCGTTATCCGCAGTTCTATGAGATGTATCGCAACGCAATCAAGAACACCTGGACGGTGGAAGAAATCAACTTCCAGATCGACATCTCCGACCTGCACAGCAAGATGTCGCCGGCCGACCAGCACTTGATTCATCGTCTGGTGGCGTTTTTTGCCACCGGCGATTCAATCGTCGCCAACAATCTGGTGCTGAACCTGTATCAGCACCTCAACGCGCCCGAAGCGCGCATGTATCTGTCGCGCCAGTTGTATGAAGAAGCCCTGCATGTGCAGTTTTATCTAACGCTCCTGGACAACTATCTGCCCGATCCGGCCGAGCGCGCGCGCGCCTTTGCGGCGGTCGAGAACATTCCCTCGATCAAGAAAAAGGCCGATTTCTGCTTCAAGTGGATCGACAGCATTCAAGACCTCAAGCGCATCGAAACCCGCGCCGAGCGTCGCCAGTTCCTGCTCAACCAGATCTGCTTTGCCGCCTGCATTGAGGGTTTGTTCTTCTTTGCCGCGTTTGCCTATGTGTATTACTTCCGCTCGCGCGGCCTGCTGCCGGGCTTGGCTTCCGGCACCAACTGGGTGTTCCGCGACGAAAGCTGCCATATGGAATTCGCCTTCGAAGCGGTGCGCACCATCCGCGAGGAAGAGCCGGAGTTGTTCGATGATGAAATGAAACAGCAAGTGCGCGAAATGCTGGCCGAAGCCATCGAATGCGAAATGCAATTTGCCGAGGACGTGCTTTCCGGCGGCGTGGCCGGCATTTCCGAGCGCGACATGCGCCAGTATCTGCAACACTGCGCCGACCAGCACTTTGCCAAGCTCGGCATGGAAAAGGTCTATCACGTGCGCAATCCGCTGCCGTTCATGGAGCTGCAAGACGTGCAAGAGCTGACCAACTTCTTCGAGCGTCGCGTTTCCGCCTATCAGGTCGGCGTGCAGGGCGAAGTCAGCTTCGACCACGCTTTCTGATTGCCTCTTTCGATAGCGCCGATACGGCCTGCCGACCGCAAACGCGCTCGGCAGGTCGCAAGCGTCTGCCCCCACCGCATGACGGCCAACTATGGATTTCCTGAAACTGCTGCGCTCGGCAGAAGATGCACTGTATGAGCTGATGATGTGGCTGCTGCTGTATCCGCTGACGCTATGGCGGATTCTGCGCCACCCTGCGCGGCTGGAAGCCAAAATCCGCGAAGAGCTCGGCCAAAATGACGAGCAGCGCTTTGATGATGCGATTTCTCCGCCAATGTGCCTGCTGGCCTCGTTGGCGGTCAGCATGCTGGTACCCGATAGCAGCAGCAGCGAAAACCTGAACACGCTCGCCCGCTGGTTGACCAGCAATATCTACAACGAATGGCTGGCTCTGGCGGCGCTGTTTGCCCTGTTGCCGCTTGCTTATGCCACTGCCACCTTGCTGCGCCAGCGGCTGCCGATACGCCGCGACAATCTGCGCCTGCCGTTCTATACCCATGCTTGGCTGGTTTCACCACCCGCCCTGCTGCTTGCCCTGTCCCTACTGATCTTCGACTACCTGCCCGCACTGACCAGCAGCTTTGCCATTGGCGCCGGATTTATCCTGATTTGGTATGCCCGCGCGGTAATATCGACCCTGATGCGCACAGGCGGCTATCGCTTGCTGCCTGCTTGTCTGGTATTTCTGGCCGGCATCATTCTGACGCTTTTGGTCGCCTTCGCATTGCTGATTGTCATGGTGCTGGAGCCTGCCGATCTTGCGCGCCTGAAGGCCGCCTGACCCTACCCCGGAGAACTTTCTTGACCCCGTCTGCTGCCAGCAACTGCGCCGATGTGCGCATGATTGAAATCGTTTTTCCCCACCATGCCAACCACCTCGGCACCCTGTTTGGCGGCCAGGCACTGGCCTGGATGGACAAGGCGGCCTTCATCGCCGCCACCCGCCACGCCCGCCGCACCGTGGTGACTGCGCGCTCGGATGAAATCAACTTCAGTGCCCCGGTGCCGGTCGGCTCCTTGGTGGAAGTCATCGCCCGCGTGATGCAGACCGGCCGCACCTCGATGCAGGTAGAAGTGGAACTGCACTGCGAAGACCTGCTAAGCGGTGCAACCTATCTCGCCACCCGTGGGCATTTCAGCATGGTGGCACTGGACGAAAACGGCCACCCCACCGCCGTGCCGGCACTTTCCAGCACCAGCGAATAAGAGGCGCGCGCAGCTCCCTAGCCTAGCCTGCGCGAGAATGCACGCAGCCGAAATACATTCATCCAGGCGCTAGCTGTCGGGTGCTTCAATGCAATTCCCAACTACACCCGGAGCCGATGATGAACGACCGCACGCCCCTTTCCCTGCTCTTGCCTGCCGCATTGCTTGCCATTGGGCTGGCAGGCGGCGGCTGGCTGGCCGCCAATGGCATGATCAAACTGCGCACCGCCGATCGCTATGTCACGGTGAAAGGCTCGGCAGAAAAAGAGGTCGCCGCCAATTTGCTGGTCTGGCCCTTGGCGCATTCGGTCAGCGGCAATGACCTAGCGGAAGTACAGCGGCAGCTGGATGCCAATACCGCACAAATCCGCGATTTTTTCATCAGCGCCGGATTTGGCGAGGAAGAAATCATCACCGCACCGCCACGGCTGGAAGATCGCTGGGTCTGGGCCTATGGCGAAAATCGCCCAGCCGAGCGTTTCCGTTATTCCAACAGCGTTACCCTGCGCACCCAAGATGTGGCCAAGGCTCAAGCGGTATTGCGCCGCAGTGGCGAGCTGATATCGCGCGGCATTTTGCTTAGCGGCAGCAGTGATGGCGAAAGCAATGGCCCGGAGTTCAGCTATACCGATCTCAACCGCATCAAGCCCGCGCTGATTGCCGAAGCCACCGCCGAGGCGCGCAAGGCCGCCGAGCAGTTCGCCAAGGACTCCGGCGCCGATATTGGCGGCATCCGCAGCGCCAACCAAGGGGTCATCACCATCACCGAGCGCGATCGCGGCAGCCCGCAGATCAAGACCGTGCGCGTGGTGACGACCGTGGAATATTTCCTCAAGGATTGAGTCGGCCTGCCAAGGCCACCCGCCCCACCCGGAAATACGGGGATTTCAAAAAACAACACCCCGGCAACTGCCGGGGTGGTTCAGCTTGGACAGCGCCCTTTGCAGGACACTGCGCCGCATGTCAATCAGGCTGCCTTCTTGGCGACAGTCTTCTTGCCTGCGGCTTTCTTGGCCACCGGCGCAGCGGCAGAGCCAGCGGTCTTGGTGATGGCCTTCGGACGGACATTGCCGTAGCTGCAGTTGTAACGCTTGCCCTTGGCGGTCTTGCGGTCGCCTTTACCCATGAGATGTTCTCCTTGAGAAGATAAATGAACGAGCCCCGCGCAGTGGCGCCGGGCGATGAATATGAAAACGGGGCGCTAGGGTAGCACAAGCCCCGGCATGCGTGGAATCACAAGTTAGCCTTCGCCCGCAGCGCGGTGGGTAAGGCGGATATTGGTCATGTGCGCCACGGCCAGCAACACGCCACCTG
Source organism: Lysobacteraceae bacterium NML08-0793 (assembly GCA_002798275.1). GTDB lineage: Bacteria > Pseudomonadota > Gammaproteobacteria > Xanthomonadales > Xanthomonadaceae > Solilutibacter. The sequence continues at coordinate 327,971 of NWQR01000002.1, forward strand.
CCACCATCAGCCCGGTATGCAGCCACAGCTCCCAGCCTTCATGGCCGTGAAAGGGCCCGAAACTTGCAAACCACAACAGCCCCAATGCGGGCAGCAACCATTGCCAAGCACGATAGATGCGATGGCGTCGCCAGCCAATGAACAGCGTGGTCAATGCCAACAGGGTTGCCAGCACCACGATGGCCTGATCCAGATCCACCCAGCCCTGCACGCCCATCGCAAAGGTCGGCAGCAATGCCAGCAACAGCGGCAGGGTGGCACAGTGCACTGCGCACAACATGGCGGCGACAAAGCCGATGCGATCTGCGTGTTGCAAGGAAGTGGTCGGGCGTTCCATGTCAGGCTCTAGTCAAATTTTTTAAAACTATATAACATTTGAACATGTTTCACTCGATACTTTACAACATTGCATGACTAGCTTGATACCTACCCCCCGTCATCACCTTCTGACCCGCGCACTCTGGCTGGTGCTGGCCGTTCCGGCTGTTGGTTTTGCGCAAAGCCACGATCAGCACCGCAGCCCGGCACATGATCTTCTGGACAAGGTGAAAGTCACCGCCACGCCGCTGCATCAAACCGCCGAAGACCTGGTGCGCCCGGTCGATGTGCTGGCAGGCGAGCGTCTTGATGAAGAAAAAGCCGCCACCCTCGGCAGCAGCCTTGAGCGCCTGCCCGGCATTCAAAGCTCTTACTTCGGCCCCGGCGTGGGTCGCCCGGTGATTCGCGGCCTGGACGGTGCGCGTGTGCAAGTCTTGAACGGCGGCACCGGCAGCGGCGATGTCTCCACCGTCAGCGTTGACCACGCGGTCAGCATTGAGCCGTTTATGGCCGACCGCATCGAAGTCCTGAAAGGTCCGGCAACCCTGCTGTACGGCAGTGGCGCGATTGGTGGTGCGGTCAATGTCGTGGATGGCCGCAGCCCCGACATGCTGCGCGATACGCCGTTCTCCGGTCGGGTGGAATTGCGCGGTGGCAGCGTCAACGACGAGCGCACCGGCCTGTTCCGCTTTGATGGCAGCACCAGCGACAGCGGCAGCGGCTGGGTTTTCCATGCCGACGGCCTGCTGCGCGAAACCGGCGACATCAAGATTCCCGGCTTTGCCACCAGCGCTGAACATCTGCAAGAACACGGCGAAGAACCCGATGCCGACAGCTACGGCAAACTCGCCAACAGCGCCACCCGCACCACAAGCGCCGGGCTTGGCGTGAGCTTCATTGGCGAGCGCGGCCATCTGGGCATCAGCACCAGCCTTTACAACAGCCGTTATGGCGTGCCCGGCCACCAGCATATCGAGCACAGCCACGACCACGGCCACGGCCATGACCATGACCATGATCATGATCATGATCATGATCACGACGAAGAACACGAAGAAAGCGTCAGCATCGGCCTTGACCAGCGCCGCCACGAGCTGCACGGCGGCCTGAACGACCTTGGCTTCTTCAAGACCCTGCGCTTCAAATACGCCTATACCGACTACAGCCATACCGAATCCGAAGGCACGCATATCGGCACGCTGTTCAATAACCGTACCCACGAAGGCCGTGTGGAACTGGTGCATCAGGACATTGCCGGCTGGCAGGGCGCATTCGGCCTGCAAACCACTCGCCGCCGCTTCGATGCCCAGGGCGATGAAGCCTTCGTTCAGCCCAGCAAGATGCGCGACACCGGCCTTTTCTGGCTGGGCCAGCGCGATTTTGGCGCGGTGAAGCTGGAGCTTGGCGCACGTCATGACCGCAGCCATGTGGAAACCGAGCCGCAACCGCTGCTGCCCGGCCGCCTGGACAGCCGCAAATTCAACACCAACCACTTCTCCGCTGCACTGCGCTGGAATGTCAATGACGCATTGCAATTCCATGCCGGGCTTGACCGTGCCCAGCGCGCACCGGGCATTGAAGAACTGTTCGCCAATGGCGTACATGTGGCCACCGGCGTGATTGAAGTCGGTGATGACAAGCTGAAGCCTGAAACCGCCAACCGCATCGAGCTTGGCGGCAAATGGCAGACCGAGCGCGTGCGCTTGGGTGCCAGCGTGTACTACACCGACTACCGCGACTACATCTATCTCTCCGGTCTTGAAAGCGTGCGCCGCCCCGGCACCGCACTGACCGATGGCGGCATCACGGTGATGAAATGGGTGCAAGACGATGCCCGTTTCCACGGCTTTGAAGTGGATGCCCTGTTCACTGTGATGGACAGCGATTCCGGGCATCTTGACCTGCGCCTGTTTGCCGACAGCGTGCGTGGCCGGGTAAAGAACGCCGAAAGCCGCGAGCTGCGTGCACCAATCGTGCACGATGACCATATCCACAACCACCGCGCCATCCTCAACAGCGGCGGCAACCTGCCGCGCATCGCACCGATGCGTGCCGGTGCCGAGCTGCGCTGGGAAAACCCGATGTTCCGCGCCGCCCTAGGGGCAACCCGCACCATGCGCCAAGACCGCGTGGCGCTGGGCGAGCATGAAACTGCCGGTTACACCCTGGTCAACGCACATCTGGCATGGCATGGCGATACCGCCAGCGGCAAGGGCTGGGAGCTCTTTATCGATGGCCGCAACCTGCTCAACAAAGAAGCGCGCGTGCATACCTCGTATCTGAAGGAGCTCGCCCCGCTGCCTGGTCGCGGCTATGTGGCCGGTGTCCGGTTCTTCTTCTAAGACCGCCACCAGCAAGCCGCAAAACAAGACGGGGCGCGATATGCGCCCCGTTCTTCGTTTCTGCCGCCATGCCTTGCGATGCTTACTTGGCGCACTGCTCGCACAGGCCGTGCACTTCCAGTACCTGCATATTCGGCTTGAAACCCAAGGCGCGCGCGCGCGCTTCCAGAAGCGCCGCCACTTCCACATCCTCCATTTCCACCGCCCGATTGCATTGGGTGCAAATCAGGAAAGGCACCGAGTGCCGGGCGGCATTGGGGTGATGGCAGGCGATGAAGGCATTGATTGATTCGAGCTTGTGCACAAAGCCGTTTTCAATCAGGAAGTCCAGCGCACGATAGACCGTAGGCGGCGCGGCTGCCCCCGGCCCATCCCCTAGGCGCACTTGATCCAGAAGGTCATATGCCTTGACCGGCTTGCCGGCCTCGGCAATCAGACGCAGCACATATACGCGAATCGGGGTCAGACGCACGCCACGCTCACGGCAGGCGTTTTCCGCTGCCGTGATGAAACTCTCCACATCATGGACATGGTGCTCGGGCGAGGTGCAGTGCGAATGCAGATGAGTCTGGTTCATACAGGCATGATGCCGCGAGCAGCGACCTGACTCAAGCACCCGTTAGGTGGTGATTTTGGCAAGCGCCGCATCAATCCGGCGTATCGCCTCGTCCTGGCCGGTCAGATACACAGTATGGGAAATATCCGGGCTGACCTGGCTGCCGGTCATGGCAACGCGCAATGCCGGGGCAATCTTGCCCATGCCAAGCCCAAGACTTTCTGCGGTGGCTTTCAGTGCCTCGGCAACGGCCTCCTGTCGCCAGCCTGTAATCGCCAGCAGACGATCGCGCACGGCAGTCAATGGCGTGCGTGCGGATTCCTGCAAATGCTTGGCCACTGCGGCCTCATCGTATTCGGTCAATGGCTGATACCAGACCCGAGCTTTCTCGGCCATGTCTTTCAGCGTCTGTACCCGATCCCGCAGCGCCACCACCACCTCCGCAGGCGCAGGCCCCAACTCCGGGTCGCAGCCTGCCTTGCGCAAATGCCATTCCAGATGCTTGCCAACCGCCTCCGGCGCATCGCTCTTTAGATACTGCTGGTTGAGCCAGCCCAGTTTGGCCGCATCAAGGCGCGAAGCCTTGGCATTGACATCCTTCAAATCGAACAGCGAAATCATCTCGTCGATGGAGAAAATCTCCTGATCGCCATGCGACCAGCCCAAGCGCACCAGATAGTTCAAAAGCGCATGCGGCAAATAGCCTGCATCGCGGTACTGCATCACGTCTGCCGCGCCGGTGCGCTTGCTGAGCTTGGCGCCGGTCTCGTCCAGAATCATCGGCAGATGCGCAAACAGCGGCGGAGTTTTGCCCAGCGCGTGATACAGATTGATTTGCCGGGGCGTGTTGTTGACATGATCATCGCCGCGCACCACATGGGTGATGCCCATGTCCATGTCATCGACCACCACGGCAAAGTTGTAGGTGGCATAACCATCCGGGCGGAAGATCACCAAGTCATCGAGCTCGCTGTTCTGCCATTCGATGCGGCCTTTCACCAGATCATCAAACACCACGCTGCCGCTGTCCGGGTTACGGAAGCGAATCACCCGGTTCGGATCATCCCGCCAAGGCGCGTTTTCATCGCGGTATTTGCCGCGATAACGCGGCTTTTCGCCAGCGGCCATCGCCGCCTCGCGCATGGCGTCGAGTTCCTCGCGGCTTTCATAGGCGTAATAGGCCTTGCCTTCACGCACCAAAAGCTCGGCCACCTCCTGATAGCGTGCCAGTCGCTGGGTCTGGTAAATCGGGCCTTCGTCATAGGACAGCCCCAGCCAGTCCATTGCCTGCAAGATGGCATCAATCGCCGCCTGGGTACTGCGCTCACGGTCGGTATCTTCAATGCGCAACACGAACTGCCCCCCGGCGCGGCGCGCGGCCAGCCAGCAATACAGTGCAGTGCGGGCGCCGCCAATATGCAGATAGCCGGTGGGAGAAGGCGCAAAGCGGGTACGGATGGTCATGGCAGACTCTTGATATGAAGCAGGCCGCGCATTTTAGCCGCATACAATATCGGCATGAGCGCACTGTTTATCTCCGATCTGCATCTGGAAGATGCCCGCCCCGAAACCACCGCCCTGTTCCGCCGTTTTCTGCACGAGCACGCCCGCCATGCCGATGCGCTGTATATCTTGGGGGACTTGTTCGAGGCTTGGGTAGGTGATGACGATCCGAGCGACTGCGGTGCGGAAGTGGCCGAGCAATTGCGGCAAACCGCAGCACACGGCACGGCGCTGTATTTCATCCACGGCAACCGCGATTTTCTGCTCGGCGAAGATTACGCCCGGCGCTGCCGGATGCGCCTGCTGCCCGATCCCGCCGTGATCGTGCTCGATGGCATCCCCACCCTGATCGGACACGGCGATTTGCTCTGCACCGACGATACCGCCTATCAGCAGTTCCGCGCCATGAGCCGTGCACCGGCCTGGCGTGCCGGCTTTCTTGCCCAGCCGCTGGCGGCACGGCTTGCCTTTGCCCGGCAAGCTCGGGAAGCCAGCCGCGCGCGCCATGATGCCCTGCAAGCCGATGGCAGTGCCGAAACAATTACCGATGTCAGCCCGGCCAGCGTCGCCGCCAGCTTTGCGCGCTTTGGCATCCAGCGCATGATTCACGGCCATACCCACCGCCCGGCGCTGCATGATGAGGGCGCAGGTCGCCAGCGCATCGTGCTTGGAGACTGGTACGGCGAAGGTTTCTTTTATGCCCGCAGCCGCGACGGACAGGTGGAATTGCAGCACTACGGCTGAATCAAGCCGACGCTGCCTCTGCCGCATCGCAGAGTGATTGCAGCTCGTCGGCATCAAAGCCCGCCATCAGGCGCGCCTCCATGTTGAACGGCCCATGCAGTACGCCGCCTGCATATTGATGCAACAGCTCACGGAAACGGCTGCGCGGCTCCACCCCGGCGCGCTCGCAATACCAGCGATACCAGCGCGAGCCAGCCGCGACATGGGCGATTTCTTCACTCAGGATGATTTCAAGGCAGGCCGCCGTTTCCGCATCGCCCAGCGATTTCAGTTTTGTAATCATCCCCGGCGTCACATCCAAGCCGCGCGCCTCCAGCACGCGCGGCACCAGCGCCATCCGCGCCAAGCCATCGTGGGCGGTTTTCTCGGCCATTTCCCACAGACCGTTATGGGCATCGAAATCGCCGTAATCAAAGCCCAAGTCATTCAGGCGCTCACGCATCATCACAAAATGCCGAGCCTCATCATCGGCCACCTGCACCCAATCGGCGTAAAACGCATCCGGCAGGCCGCGAAAGCGATAAACCGCATCGCAGGCCAAGTCGATGGCATTGAATTCGATATGCGCCACCGCATGAATGAATGCCGCCCGCCCCTCGCGGCTGCCAAAACCACGGCGTGGCAGATTTCGCGGATGCACTAGCATCGGCCTTGCCGGTCGCCCCGGCATGCCGATGGCCGCCGGTGCGGGGGCGTTTTCGTCGATACCGAGCGCACCGTCCCGAAATGCCGCCGCCATTGCCCGCGCTGCGGCTGGCTTTTCCACTACACCGGCGCTGGCAAGCACCGCCGCTGCGGCTTGGTACAGACTCATGCCCGGCGTTTTTCCTTGGCCTCGTCCGAGCGCTGCGCCTTGAGCGATTCAAAATAGCCATCGGCAACGCCGGTAACGTATTCACCGGAAAAACACGAGGTATCAAACTTCATGCCGGGGTGCTTGGGGCCGGCCACGGCAGCTTCCAGATCATCTAGGTCTTGATAAATCAGCCAGTCGCAGCCGATCAGTTTTTCCACTTCTTCGATGCTGCGGCCATGCGCAATCAGCTCCTGCGCGGTCGGCATGTCGATGCCATAGATATTTGGATAGCGCACCGGCGGGGCGGCCGAGGCCAGATACACCTTGCGTGCCCCGGCATCGCGCGCCATCTGCACGATTTGGTGGCTGGTGGTGCCGCGTACGATGGAGTCGTCCACCAGCAGCACTACGCGGTTGCGAAACTCCAGCGGAATCGGGTTGAGTTTGCGACGTACCGATTTGGCACGCGCCTCCTGCCCCGGCATGATGAAGGTGCGCCCCACATAGCGGTTCTTGATGAAACCTTCGCGGTATTTCACGCCCAGCACATGCGCCAGCTCCAATGCCGCATCGCGGCTGGTATCGGGAATCGGAATCACCGTGTCGATGTCATGGTCGGGACGCTCGCGCAGGATTTTTTCGCCCAGCGCCACGCCCATGCGCATCCGTGCCTTGTGCACCGAAATGTTGTCGATCATCGAGTCGGGGCGGGCAAAATACACATGCTCGAAAATACAGGGTCGTGGCAGCACGTTATCGGCCACGATGCGCGAATGCAGCTCGCGGTTCTGGGTAATCACCACCGCCTCGCCCGGCTCGATGTCTCGCACGCGCTCAAAGCCGATCAAGTCCAGCGCCACCGATTCCGAAGCCAAGGCATATTCTTCGCCCGCTGCGCCTTGACGCTTGCCCAGCACCAGCGGTCGGATCGCATTCGGATCACGGAAAGCCACCAGCCCCAGCCCCATCACCATGCACAACACCGCATAGCCTCCCTTAGCACGGCGCATCACGCCTTCTACGGCGCGGAAAGCTGCCTCGGCATCCAGCCGCGGTTGCACTGCCAGCTCGTGGGCAAAGACATTCAGCAGCACTTCGGAGTCGGACTGGGTATTGACGCTGCGACGGTCTTGCTCGAATACCTCGCGGCGCAGTGCCTCGGTATTGATGAGATTGCCGTTATGCGCCAGCGCGATGCCGTAAGGCGAGTTGACATAAAACGGCTGCGCCTCGTCGCTGCCTTCGCTGCCGGCCGTGGGATAGCGGCAGTGGGCAATGCCGATGCTGCCCTTCAGAAGCGCCATGCGATCTTCGTCGAACACATCGCTGACCAGACCATTGCCCTTTTCCACGCGCATTTGCTGGCCATTGCTGGTGGCGATACCTGCGGCATCCTGACCGCGATGCTGCAAAACAGTAAGGCCGTCATACAGACGGGCTGCTACTTCGTGGGGACTGACGATACCAACAATGCCGCACATGGTTCTAACTCCGGGAATGGGCAGGATCAGGATGAAGTTTCAGTGGACGCCATCGGCTGGCGCAAAACGTGGACGGGCATCAAGGATGGCTGCGCACCATGCCGTCCACGCCCAGCTTGCTGCGCGCCTGCGCCTGAATGCGCTCGGCGGCGGCACGATCGGCCACCGGCCCAAGACGCACACGGGTCAGCGTGCCTTTTTCGGTGCGCACGGTTTCGGTGATGGCAGAAAAACCGGCAGCCCGAGCCCGATCGCGCAGGGCTTGGGCGTCAGCAGCATTGGCGAACGCGCCGAGCTGCACCGCAAAGCCGGTCGTGCTGGCCGCAGGCTTCGGTGCCGCTACCGGAGCTGCCGATGCCGGGGCTGGCGCCGGTTTGGTTTCTGCCGCCGCTGGACGTGCAGGCGCAGGGGCTGGCGCCGGTTTGGTTTCTACCACGGCCGGACGTGCAGGCGCAGGGGCTGGCGCAGACTTGGTTTCTGCCACGGCCGGACGTGCAGGCGCAGGGGCTGGCGCCGGTTTGGTTTCTGCCACGGCTGGACGTGCAGGCTCGGGGGCTGGCGCCGGTTTGGTTTCTGCCGCCGCTGGACGTGCAGGCGCGGGTGCAGGCTGGGTTTCCACAGCCGGTGCGCTCTTGCTTGCGGCGACCGGAGCAGCATCCCGGGCAATTACTGTGGCTCGGGCGTTATTGCCCAAGGTCAGGGCACGGATACGTGCAGCCTCGGCATCGGCACGGCTGGCGTAAGGGCCGATATACACCCGCCAAGCCTGCCGACCGGATACCGTAACCGGGTCAATGGAAGCGCCAAGCTGCAAGCCCGCCAGCGCAGCCACGATGCGGTCAGCATCAGCACGACTGGCATAGCTGCCAAAGTTCACCGCATAGTCGCCTGCGGCAGTGGCCGGATTGGGTTTCGGGGTCTCCGCTGCCGACGCCGCAGGCGCATCCGTGGCCGGGGCATCCATTTTCACCGGCTGCGGCGGCGCATCGCGCAAGCCCATCACCCCGCCCTCAGGAGCGGCAGCCGGGCCTGCCAATGGCAATTCACGGGTTTCAAAGCCCTCCTGGGGAGCAGGCGGCACATCCATCGACGGCGGCATCGGCTGACTATCCGGCTTGTCGGAAGGACTGAGCAACGGCGGCAAAAACAGCAGGGCAACGGCAGTCAGTACGGCGGCACCAATCAGGCGCTGTTTCAGGGCAGTGTCCATCCGAAATCGGCATGACGAGGGGGAGCGCGATTATATCGCGCTGCCGCTGTCTGCTTGTCTTTCCAGCCAACCAAGCGCCTGCCCGGCAGCATGAAAGCTGCCAAACACCAGCACCCGCCCCGTAGCGCCGGCAAGACTCAGGGCTTTTTCGATGGCGGCGATTACATTGCTTTCCGCCGCAATCACCGGCAAGTCCTGCGGCAACTTCTCGCGTAGCGCATCCAGGCCGATACCGCGCGCACCGGCTTCGCTGCTGGCTGCCAGCACCCAGCCGTCAATCTGCGCTTGCAATGCTGCGACCACCGCAGCGGCATCTTTGTCGGCCAGTGGCGCATACACCGCCAAGGTTTTTTCCGGCGCTGCGGCAAGTGCCTCGCTCAAGGCACGGGCAGCCTGCGGGTTGTGGCCGACATCCACCCATAGCTGCACTTTGCCTCGCGCAAAAACTTGCAGACGTGCCGACAGTTGCGCCGCTTGCAGGCCGCGGGCAACCGCTGTTTCTTGCAGGTCGAAATCAAGTGCCCGCAGCGCGGCGATGGCGCAAGCGGCATTGCGTAGTTGCACCGGCGCGGCCAGTGATGGCAGCGGCAAAGTCATTTCGCAGCCGACCTCGTGATAACGCCATTGCGCCCCGGCCAGCCTTTCGGCAAAAAAATCATTGGCAATCCGCCAGCTCGGTGCGCCGATGGCATAGGCATGGCGCAGCACGCTGGCCGGCGGGTCGTCATCGCCCAGCACCAACGGCTTGCCCTCTCGGGCGATACCGGCCTTTTCAAAGCCGATGGCTTCGGTATCGCTGCCCAGCCAGTCCTGATGATCTAGGTCAACGGTGGTGATGATGGCGCAATCGGCATCGACGATATTGACCGCATCCAGCCGTCCGCCAAGTCCGACTTCCAGCACCGCAAGGTCAAGCCTGGCACGGGCAAACAGCCACAGGGCAGCCAGCGTACCGGCTTCAAAATAGGTCAGCGAGACCTCGCCGCGCGCCGCTTCCACGGCTTCAAATGCGCTGATGAGTTCGGCATCATCGACTTCACGGCCATCAATGCGCACGCGCTCGTTGTAGCGCTGCAAATGCGGCGAGGTATAACAGCCCACACGCTTACCCGCAGCCTGCGCGATGGCTTCGATGAATGCCACGGTGGAGCCTTTGCCATTGGTACCGGCCACGCTAATGACCTGTGCGGCCGGTTTGCCCAAGGCCATGCGCTGCGCGACTTCGCGCACCCTGTCCAGTCCAAGCTCGATGGTCTTTGGGTGCTGTTTTTCTAGGCGTTCGAGCCAGTGCTGCAAATCTTCATTCATTCGTGGCGGCTTCCGTGTCGTCGTCAGCATCGTCTTCGTCGGCAACGCCCTGCGCCAGACTTTCCAGCACCATCTGCCAGATCTCCTCCAGCGGCACGGCAAACACCCCGGCCTTGCCCTGATCGAAGGCCGCGCGCCAAACCCAGTAGCCTTCCATATCCTCGTCGCTGGGCAACATATGGCCGACCACTTGCAGGTTGGCTGCCTGCATCTGCGCCACGCCAATCGGGAAATGTCCAAGACGCTCGGTTTCGCGCAGGTGTTCCAGTTCTTCCGGGGTCAATTGCTGCGGATTTTCATCCATCATCAGGATGAACTGCGCCAGCGAATAAATCTCGCCAAGTTTCTCGTGCGTATCGTGCGCCAGCATCCATACAAAGCGCCAGAGGCCGTCCTTACCCTGCCAAGCGGCCACATCCCCTTGTTTCAACATTGATTTTTCTCCAAAGAAGGCGGCAGGGCGCAAACCCTGCCGCTTGTGCATGACGGCAATGTGGCCGAGTTTACTTGGACTGGCTCGGCACGCCCATTTCCTGCAACAGATTGGGTGCCGGATAAACCTCCTGCATCACCCAGCGCATATAACGGCTGTCCACCGAAATGGTGCGGGTCTTGGCGGCATCAAATACCCAGTTGGACACGACCGAATCGAAGGTCATGTCAAACAGCAGCCCGACCAGTCGCCCCTCGGCATCCAGCACCGGCGAGCCGGAATTGCCGCCAGTCACATCCAGATCGGAAAGGAAATTGACCGGCACGCTGCCAATCGTGGGGTCATCCAAGCCGCCATAGCGCTTGGCGCGAACCGCATCCAGCAATGCCTTGGGCGAATCAAACGGCGCCTGCCCGGTGTCTTTGGGCAGGATGCCTTCGAGCGTGGTGAATGGGGTGTATTGCACGCCATCGGCCGGGGCATAGCCCTCGACATTGCCAAAGGTGATGCGCAGGCTGGAGTTGGCATCAGGATAGACAAACTGCCCGCGACTTGCGCGATAGTCGGCCACCGCCTGCAAGTACAGTGGCCGTGCAAGCAGCGTTTCACCTTCCACCCGGCGGGACTTTTCTTCCTGCTCAAGTACCGATGGCATCAACGCCACCGCCAGTTTGATCGCCGGATCGGTGCTGGCCTCGAATGCGGCACGGTCGGCCTTCAGCCATTTCAGACGTTCTTCGGTGTCCCCCAGACGGCTTTGATACAGGCCATCCAGCGCCCGCGCCATGGCTGCCGCATCGTTGCCACCTAGCCAAGCGTCAATGGCAGCCGAACGCTTGTCGGTCGGCAGTTTTAGATATTCGCCCAGCCAGTATTCGCTGATTTTTCTATCCATCGCCGCCACATAGCGACGCTCCATCTGCCGCAGGCTGCCCTCGATACCGGCAAGATCGCGCGCTTGGTAGCCACTTTGTCGCTCGGCCTCGGGCTTTTCGTTTTCAATCGCCAGCCGGTACAGGGTCATTGCCGTGCCAATCAGGGCATTGCGGCGAATCTGCCCGACCAGCAGATTGCGCTCGCTGTTGGCAGCAGCCTCGGCATTGTGGCCGGTCAAGACGCGATGCGCCTCCAGCGCGGCGCGCCCGGCCGCCCCTTGGCTGCGCAGCCAGGCCAGCACGGCAGCTTCTTCGGCCTGCTTGTTGGCCAGCGCATCAATCCGCTTGAAGCCTTCCAGCATGCCCTTCATGTTTTTGTTGCTATTGGCAAGCCCGGCCAGGGTATTGGCGTATTTCACCTGGATGTCGGCATCGCGCGCACCGGCCGCTTCAATCAGCGCAATCACCCGGTCAAGATGACGAATCGACAGCGGATATGCGTGGTTCTGGGTATGCTCGAACTCGCCAGCCAGCGCGTAGCGGCTGGTACGACCGGGATAGCCCGCCACCATCACGAAATCCCCGGCGCGCAGCGGCTTTTCGGTCAGCTTCAGCCAGTGTTTGGGCTGATACGGCACATTCTCCGGGCTGTAGGCTGCCGGCTTGCCATCCTTGCCCACATAGGCGCGATAGAAGGAAAAATCGCCGGTATGCCGCGGCCACATCCAGTTATCGATGTCGCCGCCGAACTTGCCGATTCCGCCCGGCGGCGCATAGGCCAGACGCACATCCTTGATTTCGATATTGCGGAACAATCGGTAGCTTGCCCCGCCCATGAAGCTGTACAGATGGCAGCGATAGCCGGCCTCCGATTCGCACTGGCTCACCAGCCGCGTTTCCAGTGCATCCATCACCCGGCTGCGTTTGGCCGCATCACGCTCGGCCGCCAGCGCTCGACGTACCTCGTCGGTCACATCGGTAATCGAATCGAGCACGAAAATCCGCGCATTCGGCCCCGCAGACAACTCATCTGCCTGGCTTGCGGCATGAAAGCCATTGGTGATGAGATTGTTCTCGGCCGTGGAGTTGAGCTGAATCGCGCCATAGGCACAGTGGTGGTTGGTCGCCACCAAGCCTTCTGGCGAAACAAAACCCGCGGTGCAGCCGCCCAGCGATACCACGGCCCCCAGCGGGTCGCCGGTGAGATTGGCCAATTGCTGCGGATCGAGCTGCAACCCGGCTTTTTTCAGCGGCTGGGAGATTTCCGGCAATTGCTGCGGCACCCACATGCCTTCACCGGCGTGGGCGACACCCGAAGCGGCCAATGTGGCAAGTGCGATAGCCAGCGACAGCTTGTTGTTTTTCATGGCATTTCCTTGAATTGATTCAGTTTTGGTCATTTTGCATGGGGCGGCGAAGTGGCGAATGGATAGCGCAGCGCCGCCGTTTTTCAGCGCGCGCGCTCCAGCTTCATTTCATCCAGCAGCCAATGTGCGGGATACACCTTGTCCATCAGCCAGCGCATATAGCGGGCATCCACATGCACGGCGCGTTTGTAGCGCGCATCGAACATCCAGCTGGCGCTGACCGATTCCCAGTTACTGTCGAAATTGATGCCAATCAGCCTGCCTTGGGCATCCATCACTGGCGAGCCGGAATTGCCGCCGGTGGTATCGAGATTGGTGAGGAAATTCACCGTCTGCATGCCGAGGGCAGCATCGGCGGTATTGCCAAAATCGCCCTTGTGGATGGCCGCCAGCAGTGCGGGCGGTGCATCAAAGGGTTCCCTGCCGGTGTTCTTTTCGACAATGCCGGCCACCGTGGTGACCGGGTGGTAGCTCACCGCATCACGCGGGTTCAGTGCCTGCACCCGGCCATAACTCACGCGCAGGGTGGAGTTGGCATCGGGATAAACCGCCCTGCCCTGCGATTTGCGAAAGCCCACCAGCGCGCGCATATAGGCCGGTCGCAGGCGCAGCAGCTCGCCTTCACGCATCTTGCTTTCTTCTTCCATGCGCAAGATGGCAGGCATCAGCCGGGCAGCGGCAGCGAGCATGGCGTCGGTGCTGGCTGCAAGGCTTTGCGCATCGGCACGCATCGCGGCAAGACGGGCAGCCTCCTCACCCAGCCCGGTCGCCGCATACAGCTGCGACACCCGGGGTCGGGCTACGGCCATATCGGCGCCAAATACGGCATCCACTTCTGCCATGCGCTGCGCAGCAGGCAATGCGTAATAGCGCCCCAGCAAATCCAGCACGATGGCTTGCTCCACGGCGCTGTCATAACGTCGCTGCACTTGCTTGAGGCGGCCTTCAATCAAGGCCAGATCACGGGCTTGATAGCCGCTTTCGCGCTCGGCATCGGGCTTGGCTTTTTCGGCCGCCAGCCGTTGCAGGGTAATGGCCGAGCTCAGAAGCTGCGTACGGCCAAACAAGGCGCCAAGGATATGGTCGCGCTCACGCGTGGCCTTGCCTGCATTCAATACCTGCCCCAGGGCATCAATATCGCGGCGCAGCGCGCGGCCATCGGCCTGCCCAGCCAGCCAGGCCAACATCGCCGCCTCGTCCTCGCCACGCACCCGCACCGCATCGCTGCGGCGCAGCCCTTCCAGCTCGCCCTGAGCGCGCTTCAAGGTGTTTTTGAACGACTGTACTTGCGAGGCGTACTTCACTGCGGCTTCGGAGCCTTCCGGGGCGCTGGCGGCCACGTCCTGCAACATGCCCTCAAAAATCTCGATGCGCGCAGGCAATTGCCATTCCACCTGGCCTGCAAACTCGGCTGCGGTGCGATGCCGGAAAGTGATGCCGGGGTAGCCGGCGAGCATGGCGTAATCGCCCGCCTTCACCGCCGCAGTGCTGACCTGCAAATGCGCTGGCGGGTTGTAGGGCAGATTGTCGGCGCTGTAAGGCGCGGGCTTGCCATCCTTGCCGACATAGGCGCGCAAAAAGGTGAAATCACCGCTATGGCGCGGCCACATGAAGTTGTCGATTTCATCGCCGTAATTGCCGATGGCGCGCGGCGGCGCATACACCAGGCGAATATCCTGAAGCTCCAGCTGCTTCACCCGGTAAAAATCGCTGCCGTAGTACATATTGACCACGCTGCAACGATAGCCCGGCTCGGCCTCGCACTCGGCCACCACCTGCTTGCTGGCCGCCGCCACTGCATCGCGATAGGCACGGCCACGCTTGCCCTGCGCCTGGCCGGTAATGCGCTCGGTGATTTTGTCAAAGCCGACCGTCACCAGCACGCGGAAATCCGGATTGGCCGGCAATTCCTCAGCCATGCTTTGCGCATAAAAGCCATCGGTAATGATGTCTTTCTGCCGCGAGCTGTTGTACTGAATCACGCCAAAAGCCACATGGTGATTGGTCAGAATCAAGCCCTGGCCAGACACAAAGCTGCCGGTGGCGCCCCCGGCCTTGACCACCGCCGCCAGCGGCGGGCGGGTGACATCGGCCATTTGCGCAGGCTCGCCGGCAAAACCGGCGGCCTTCATCGGCGCGCTGATGTCCGGCAACTGCATCGGCAACCACATGCCTTCATCGGCCAGCAGTGCCGGGCTTGCCAGTGCCAGGGTGAGTGCCAGAACCAAACCACGTTTGCGCATCTTCATTGCCTCTCATCGCGAAACCAGAGGCGACATTAAACACCATGCGGCAACACGCAGACAGGTAAAATGCGCGCCTCCCCGTCCACAGGATTTTGATATGACGCAGATGATGAAGGCGCTGGTCAAGCGCGAAGCTGGCAAGGGCATCTGGATGGAGCAAGTGCCCGTGCCCAGCCCCGGCCCCAACGAAGTGCTCATCAAACTGGAAAAAACCGCCATCTGCGGCACCGACCTGCACATCTACCTATGGGACGAATGGAGCCAGCGCACCATCAAACCCGGCCTTGTCATCGGCCATGAATTCGTTGGCCGCATCGTCGAGATTGGCCCGGGCGTCAACGGCTATGAAGTCGGCCAGCGGGTCAGCGCCGAAGGCCATATCGTCTGCGGCCACTGCCGCAACTGCCGCGCCGGTCGCCAGCACCTGTGCCCGAACACCGTCGGCATCGGCGTCAACCGCAATGGCGCGTTTGCCGAATACATCGTCATGCCGGCCAGCAATCTTTGGCCGATTCCCGACCAAATCCCGAGCGAACTGGCCGCCTTCTTCGACCCCTACGGCAATGCCGCGCACTGCGCGCTGGAGTTCGACGTGGTCGGTGAGGACGTGCTGATTACCGGCGCCGGCCCCATCGGCGTGATTGCCGCCGGCATCTGCAAATACATCGGCGCACGCAATGTGGTGGTCACCGATGTCAACGACTTCCGCCTGAAACTTGCCGCCGACATGGGCGCGACCCGCGTGGTCAATGTCACCAAAACCTCGCTCAAGGACGTGATGGCCGAACTGCACATGGAAGGCTTCGATGTCGGCCTTGAGATGAGCGGCAACCCGCACGCCTTCAACGACATGCTCGACTGCATGTACCACGGCGGCAAAATCGCCCTGCTCGGCATCATGCCCAATGGCGCCGGCATCAACTGGGACAAAGTCATTTTCAAGGGCCTGACCCTGCAAGGCATCTATGGCCGCAAGATGTACGAAACCTGGTACAAGATGACGCAACTGGTGCAGGACGGCTTTCCGCTCGGCAAAGTGCTGACCCACCAACTGCCCATCGACGACTTCCAGAAAGGCTTCGAACTGATGGAATCGGGCAAGTCCGGCAAAGTGGTGTTGAACTGGAATTGAACTCTGCTCGCTGTGCAAACCTACTGAATTTGGAGCCTGTATGTCCCTGACTTCCCGCTATACCGCCACCCTGGACGAAATCCGTGATGCTGGCCTATTCAAGTCCGAGCGCATCATTTCCAGCCCGCAATCGGCCGAAATCACCCTAGCCGATGGCCGCCGCGTCCTGAACTTCTGCGCCAACAACTATCTGGGTCTGGCTGATCATCCGTCCATCATTGAGGCCGCCCACAAGGCGCTTGACAGCCACGGCTTTGGCATGGCCAGTGTGCGCTTCATCTGCGGCACGCAAGACCTGCACAAAGAACTGGAAGAAACCATCGCACAGTTCTTCGGCACCGAAGACACCATTCTCTACGCCGCCTGTTTCGATGCCAACGGCGGCTTGTTCGAGCCGCTGCTGGATGAAAACGACGCGATTATTTCCGACGCGCTAAACCATGCCTCGATTATCGACGGCGTGCGTCTTTGCAAGGCCAAACGCTATCGCTATGCCAACTGCGACATGGCCGACCTTGAAAAGCAACTGCAACAGGCCAAGGCCGATGGCGCCCGTACTCTGATGATTACCACCGACGGCGTGTTCTCGATGGACGGCTTCATCGCTCCGCTGGATGAAATCACCGCGCTGGCACAAAAATACGGCGCACTGGTGCATATCGACGAATGCCATGCCACCGGCTTTCTTGGTCAGACCGGGCGTGGCAGCGCCGAGGTCAAGGGCGTGCTGGACAAAATCGACATCTTCACCGGCACCCTCGGCAAGGCAATGGGCGGCGCGCTGGGCGGCTTCACCACCGGCAAGCGCGAAGTCATCGAGCTGCTGCGCCAGCGCTCCCGACCCTATCTTTTTTCCAACTCGCTGCCGCCGCATGTGGTGGCTGCCGGTACCCGCGCCTTCCAGATGCTGGACGAGGCCGGCGAACTGCGCGAGCGTCTGGCGGAAAACACCCGCTATTTCCGTGAAGAAATGACAAAGCGCGGCTTCGACATCAAACCCGGCGTGCATCCAATCTGCCCGGTCATGCTGTACGACGCGCCGCTGGCGCAAAAGTTTGCCGAACGCCTACTGGAAGAAGGCATCTACGCCATCGGCTTTTTCTACCCGGTGGTACCGAAGGGTCAAGCCCGCATCCGCACCCAGATGAGCGCCGCCCACAGCCGCGCCCATCTTGACCAAGCCATTGATGCCTTCACCCGTATCGGCAAAGAATTGGGCGTGATTTAAGCCCCGGCCTCGGGATGACAAACCCCGCCATATCCGGCGGGGTTTTGCTCTGCCACCACCTGCTTGCAGGCGTGGCATCAACGGCGATAAGCGTGACTGACGGGGTAACGACGTTCAACGCCAAACGCACGAGGGCTAAGTTTGGGGCCGATGGCCGCCTGCTGGCGCTTCCATTCGCCACTACGCACCAGCCGTGCCACGCGCTCGACCACCTCTTTGGAAAAACCTGCGGCGATGATTTCCTCGCAGGATTGCTCTTGCTCGATCAGCCGCCGCAAAATGCCGTCCAGCACATCGTAGGGCGGCAGTGAATCTTGGTCTTTCTGGTTTTCGCGCAGCTCGGCGCTCGGCGGGCGCGCAATCACGCCCGGCGGAATCACCCCGTCACTGCCGGCCGGCACGCCGCCCACGGTATTGCGCCAACGCGCCAGAGCAAATACTTCGGTTTTGTACAGGTCTTTGATCGGCGCATAGCCGCCGCACATATCGCCATAAATGGTGGCATAGCCCACCGCGTATTCGCTCTTGTTGCCGGTAGTGAGCAGCAATCCGCCAAACTTGTTGGCGAGCGCCATCATCAATGCACCGCGCACCCGCGATTGCAGGTTTTCCTCGGTAACATCCGGCGCCTTGTCGGCAAATGTTTCCGCCAAGGTTTCCAGATACGCCTGAAAGGGCTTTTCAATCGGCAGCGCCAGCAGCTTCACCCCCAGCGCGCGACATTGTTCTTCGGCCAAATCATTGGACAGCTCGGCGGTATAGCGCGAGGGCATGCGCACTGCGGTCACGTTTTCCGCACCCAAGGCTTCGGCTGCCAGTGCCAGCACCACGGCCGAGTCCAGCCCGCCGGACAGCCCAAGCCAAGCGGTTTTGAAGCCGTTTTTGCCGCAGTAATCGCGGATACCGCGCACGATGCCGCGCCAAGTCAGCGCATCGCGTGATTCATCGCCATCATCCATCCACTGTAGCGGCAAAAAGCGCCGGGCATCGGGGTCGTAATCCACCACCAGCCATTGGTCGGTGAATGCCGCGGCGGCCGGATGAACCGTGCCATCGCCATCGGCCACTACCGAGCCACCATCAAACAGCAGCCCATCCTGAGCGCCCACCAAATTGAGATAGACAAGCCCCACGCCCGTGGCACGGGTTCGGGCAGACAGCAACGCATCGCGCTGGGCATGTTTTTCATGCTCGAAGGGCGATGCACTGGCCACCAGCAGCACTTCGGCACCCGCTTTGACCAAACCAGCGGCGAGTTCAGCCGATGCCAAGTCTTCGCCAATCAGGATGCCGGTCTTGACGCCATTGATATCGACCACGGCATCACTGCCCTCCAGATCCACGCTGAAATAGCGAAGCTCATCGAATCCCGCCTCATAACGCAATTCGTGCTTGCGATGGGTATGCCGCACTTTGCCATCGGCCAGCACGCTGGCGGCGTTATAAACCACGCCGCCCAGCGCCTGCGGCCAGCCGACCACCGCGACGATGCCCTGGCATTGCGCCGCGAGCGCGGTCAGCGCCTGTTCGCAATCACGCAAAAATGCCGGACGCAGCAGTAAACCTTCCGGCGGGCAACCGCTAAGCGCCAACTCCGGGAACACCACCACATCAGCGCCGTACTCATCGCGCGCCTCGGCAATCATCCGGGCGATGCGCGCATGATTGCCGTCGATATCACCAACAGGAAAGTCGAATTGCGCCAGGGCGATGCGCAAATTGCGTGCGGGGACATTGCTCATTTCCGATACCCGATCAAGCTGCAAGAACGTCCATGATGACAGAACCTGCCAGGCTTCTGCTCAACTCCAGAGCCGCAAAAGGGCAGCGCTGGCAGCGCCCAATAGCACCACCAGCAAAAACGGCAGACGCAGCCAAAGTGCCACCATCGCAACCAGCAAGGCGGCAAGGCGTGCATCCACAATCAAGGCACGACCATCGCCCAGGGTATTTAGCACCACAAGTGCGCTCAAAAGCCCAACTGTCGCGGCATTGGCCATATGCTGTATCCGTGGGCTGGCCAGCCAGCTCGCCGGTACGCAATAGCCGCTGAGTTTGATCAAAAAAGCAGCCGCGCAAGCTGCCAAGAGCCAGCCCCAGGAAAATGCGTCCATCAGTCCGCGTCCCGTTCAGTCAGCCGCCGACGCTGGCGCTGGTATTGCCAAGCGCCCAAAACCGCCGCGACAGCCGCAGCCAACAAAATTGGCAACCCGGCAGGCAACCACGGCAGTGCCAACAAGGTGGTCAAGGCAGCCAGCACGGCCACCGCCTGCGCCTGCCCTGCGGCAAGTCGCGGCCAAAGCAGGGCGACAAAGGCGGCAACCGCCGCGCCATCCAGCCCCCAGCGGCGCGGGTCGCCAAGTGCATCGCCAAGCAACGCGCCCAGCAGAGTAAAAAGATTCCACAGTACATACACGCCGATACCGGCCACCCAAAATCCGCGCCTGCGCTCGTCCGGGCGCTCTTGCCCCAGCGAAGTCGCTGTCGATTCATCAATGGTGAGCTGCGCGGCCAGCGGTATTTTGCGGCCACGCAGGCGCAGCCAAGCCTTCAGCTGTACCGCATACAGGGCATTGCGCAGCCCCAGTAGACTAGCCGCGGCAAATGCCGAAAAGCCACCACCACCACCGGCGGCAACGGCAACATAGGCAAATTGCGAGCCGCCGGTAAACATCAGGAGGCTAAGCGCCAAGGTTTGCGGCAGGGAAAACCCCGCAGCCACCGACAAGGCGCCAAAGGAAATCCCGTAAAGCCCGGTGGCGATGCTGATGGACAGCCCCATCCGCGTGGCAGGGGTCAAACGATGCTGCATCGGTCTGAGCCTGCCATTACAGTCAAGGCCACGCCGCATCAATACCGCAGCAGCACCGAGCCCCAGGTAAAGCCGCCGCCGAAGGCTTCCAGCAGCAGCAACTGGCCGCGCTCGACCTTGCCCGAGCGCACTGCCGTATCCAACGCCAGCGGCACCGAGCCTGCCGAAGTATTGCCGTGCTTGTCCACGGTGACTATCACCCTGTCCATCGGCATTTCAAGGCGTTTGGCGGTGGCTTCGATGATGCGCAGGTTGGCCTGGTGCGGAATCAGCCAGTCGATATCGCCACGGGAGAGGTTGTTGGCTTCCAGCGTTTCTTCCACCACCGCGTCCAGTGCCTTGACCGCATGCTTGAAGACTTCGTTGCCGGTCATCAGCACCCGCACCCCGGCATTGTGTTCTTCGGGCTTGAAGCCTTCGGACACGCCCACCGGGTTCCACAGCAGTTCTTTCTTGCTGCCATCGGCATGCAGATGGGTGCTGAGGATGCCGGTTTCACTATCGGCCTTCAGCACCACGGCACCGGCGCCGTCGCCAAACAGCACCGCCGTGCTGCGGTCATTCCAGTCCAGCATGCGGGTCAGGGTTTCCGCGCCCACCACCAGCACGGTACGGTAATCGCTTGCGCGGATGAACTTGTCGGCCACGCTGATGGCGTAAATGAAGCCCGAGCAGGCGGCATTGACATCAAAGGCCGGGCAGCCGGGGCTGATGCCCAGCTCGGCCTGCAACAAGCAGGCGGTGGACGGGAAAATCAGGTTCGGGGTGGTCGTGCCCAGCACCACCAGGTCGATGTCGGCAGGGCTGACGCCCGCCGCCTGCATCGCCTGCCGGGCGGCATCGGCGGCCAGCGATACCGTGGTTTCGCCTTCGCCAGCGACATGGCGCTGACGGATGCCGGTGCGGGTCGCGATCCATTCGTCGCTGGTTTCCATGCGCTCGGCCAGGTCGTGATTGGTCACGACTTGCTTGGGCAGTGCGCTGCCAGTGCCAGCGATGCGGGAATAGATGCGCGATTGGGCATTCATGCGTGAACTCCGGGAAAAGGGGCAAGCGTTACCGACACGAAAAGACGATACCGGCTTTCGCCGGCATCGTCAGCAAAGCAAACTTCTTTGTTTCAGCAGGCGCGCTCATTGTCAGCGCGGATGCGCAAATCAGTCTTCTTCAACCACCGAACGGCGGGTTTCGATGACCTTCTTGCCACGGTAGTAGCCGTCGGCAGTGATGTGGTGACGCAGATGCGTTTCGCCGGTGGTCGGGTCGGTGGCAAGCTGCTTGGCGGAGAGCTTGTCGTGGGCACGGCGCATGCCGCGCTTGGACGGGGTAACACGGGACTTCTGGACTGCCATGATTTAACTCCAATGAAACTGGGTATTGCGTGATACGAATGGGGTGGGATGCCTTGCGATCATTCCTTGCCCTGCTTGAGCGCAGCCAAGGCGGCGAACGGGTTGCTGGCGGCAGCTTCCGGCTCACTGACCGGCCAGTCGCGCTCCATGGCTTCGGAGCCGGGTGCGACCGCGACCACTGGCAAGGCAAGAATCAGCTCGTCCTCGACCAGTTCTGCCGGCACGATGCGCGCATCGGCAGGCAGCAGCAATGGCTCGTAACCCGGTGGCAAGGCAGCCTCGTCGGCTTCTTCGCGAATCAGCCCGAGGTTTTCCCGGAGCGTGATGGGCAGAAGAAACCTTTGCAGGCTGCGCTGACACTGCAGCGGCAACATCGCCTCGACGTGCAAAGCCACATGAGCCACATCCAGTGCGTCGCGACCGAATTCCATCCGGTAACGCGCCACACCATCGGCATCCAGCAGGGCTTCACACAAGCGCGGCATCGCGGCCAACGGCAGCTCGCCTTCCAGCACCCGTCGAGCCGACACCATGCGCCATACATCAACGGCAGTGGACGATTCAACGGTCATAAGGCGCGAAATAGTATGGACTTCAGGCAGGCTTGTCAATTCCCGCACGGACATCACTTGCCAATCTCCAGCGGCTGCTCGGCCCAGTCCTCGACCAGACCATCGCGGCCATGAAGGCGCAAGCCCAGCCAGTGCCGTCCCGACGGCAAACCACTGGCATCCACTTCGGCACGGAAGCCCAGGGCAAGCTTGTTCGGCTCGCTGCGCAAGCCCCAGAAATCAGCCAGCCCTTCGCGGGCAAGACCGTATTCGGCGCGCGCCACCGGCTTGCCGTCAATCAGCACTTCCACCGCCTCAAGGCCGATACCTTCGCGGAAAGCCCAGCCTTCCACCACGAAACGCCCTACCAGTTTCGCGCCAGCCTGCGGGGCATCCACATAGGCCATCGCCGGCGTGGCGCAAACCATGACATCACGGGCAGGCAAGGCGGCAAGAATGAAGCGTCGCGCCCCGTGATCGACATTCACGATGCGCGTGGGCACGATCGCGCCCACCTGGCGGCACAAGTCGCGGTAGTGGTCGAGCAAGGCTCGATAGCGCACATCGCTGCTGTCAATCACCAGCAAGGCCGGTCGTTGGCTGCCGGGCACCGGCGTAGCTTGGGTCAAGCCCCAAAGTTGCAATTGTGCGGCGCGGCCATGCTTGGCATTGAGTGGATGCTCCAGCACGCGGATATCGGCGCGATTCATGGCAAAACCCAGCTCTGCACCTAGCTTGAAATTGTCCACGACAAGCTCGGTGTTTTCCGGCATTTTCGCCAATACTTCACGCGCGGCGCTGGCGACCTCGTTCCAGCCGGAAAAATTGCTCGGGTAATGCTTTTGCCCGGCCATTTCGCTGCGCATCGCGGGCGAAGCCACCAGCAGATACCAGCCAAGCATCGCCGCCGTACCGGCAGCCAGCACGCCCCAGGTCAACTGCCGCCAGCTGCGCGACCAGCGCGCCAGCACCAACGGTACCGCCGCCAACAGCGCCAGATAGCCCGGCAGTGTCCAATGGAAGCTGACACGCTCGTTGTCGGCAAAAAAGCCCAACACAAACAGCCCGATCGTAGAAATACCGCCCAGCAGGCCAAAGTAGCGCCATTGCGCGTTTTTGCCGGCGCGCATCGCCTGTCCAAACGCCTGCATCAAGGCCACGAACAACAACGGCGTGACCAGCAGCATCTGAATCAGCACGAAGGCAATACCACCGGCATCGAAACGCCAAGGGTGGCGATCGACCAGATGAAATTTCAAGCCTGCATCGGCATTGGCAAGGTTCCAGAAAATCAGCGGCAGCCAAGCCAATGCCCCCACCAGCAGCGCGGCAATGACCTGGCGATTGCGCAGCAGCTTGCGCCCCTCCGGCATCCACATCAATGCCAGAAAGCCGGTCACGATGACCCCGGCAAAGCGGTAATGGCTAAGCGCCCCTATCACCAGCCCCAGCGCCAGCATCGCCGCGCCCGCGGCATCCACCCGCTGCAACAGGCGAGCACCTGCGGCAAGACAAAGGGCTGCGGCAAACGCCATCGGCACATCCGGCAAGGCCAAAAGTCCGAGCGTGGCCGAAAGCGGCATGAGACAGGTCAAAAGCCCGGCCTGCCAACCGGGCGCAGCACCGAACCAACGCGTGGCTATTCGCGCCACCAGCCACGGCAAAGCTGCGCCCAGCAACAAGAACGGCAACCGCACGGCCAGCAGATGATGCCCGGCCAGGCGCTCGCCAAGGCCGATCAGCCAAGCGGTCAGACCCGGCAAGTCGGAATACGCCCAAGCCGGATGACGGCTTTCCTGCCAGTAAAAAGCCTCGTCAACAAACAGCGGTAAGCGCACTGCAATCAGCAGTTTGACCAGCAGCACCAAGCTCCAAGCAACCCAAAAGCTGCGGCGCCAAATCCGCGCATCATCGACTGACACCGTTAAACTCTCACTTCTTACGGGGAAGACCACAAAGGTTAATCGAGTTGAATACCACGCTGAATGAACAACTGCACGTACGCTTGCGCGCAGCCATCGCCCAGGTCAACCATCTGGTGCTCGGCAAGCCACAGGAAGTACGGCTGACCTTTGTGGCGCTGCTGGCCGGTGGCCATGTGCTGATTGAAGACCTGCCCGGTCTTGGCAAGACCACGCTGGCTCATGCACTGGCGGCCACCTTGGGGCTGGGCTTCCAGCGCGTGCAGTTCACCTCCGACCTGCTGCCAGCCGATGTGGTCGGGGTTTCCGTCTATGACGCCGCCGCCGCGCGCTTTGAGTTCCATCCGGGGCCGGTGTTCACGCATATCCTGCTGGGCGATGAAATCAATCGCGCTCCACCGCGCACGCAAAGCGCGCTGCTGGAGGCCATGGCCGAGCAGCAAGTCACCATCGACGGCGTAACCCGCAAGTTGCCGCTGCCGTTTTTCGTGATTGCCACACAAAACCCGGTGGACTTGTCCGGCACTTATCCACTGCCCGATTCGCAGCTTGACCGCTTTTTGCTGCGACTGTCGATGGGCTACCCCGACAGCCAGACCGAACGCGCACTGCTGATGGGCGAAGACCGCCGCGCCCTGATTGCCGAGGCCAAGGCGCAGCTTTCCGAAGCTGATGTGCTGGCCTTGCAGCAGGCCGTGTTGCAAGTGCACGCCAGCGAATCGCTGGTGGGGTATGTGCAGGCACTGCTCGCACGCAGCCGCCAGCATCCGGGCGTGCGCATCGGCTTGTCGCCGCGTGCCGGACTTGCGCTGTTGCGCGCCGCCCGTGCCCACGCGCTGTTGCTGGGGCGCGCCCATGTCCTGCCCGAAGACGTGCAAGCGCTGTTCGTGCCGCTGGCCGCGCACCGTCTGGTCGGCGAAGGCGATGCCGATACCCTTTCGCTCGCCAAATCCATCCTGCTTGCCGTGCCGCTGGATTGAGCACGCTCATGCCTTCATCTTCACCGTGGTGGATGCAGCTGATTGCGCGATTTGCCCGCCCGCGTGCGGTCGAATCGCTGCCGGTTACATTCGACCGGCGCCGCGTCTATGTGCTGCCCACCCGCTTCGGGCTGTTTTATCTGCTGCTGGTGTTCACCATGTTCATCGGCGCCCTGAACTACAACAACAACCCTGCCCTGTTGCTGGCCCTGCTGCTGGCCGGTGCCGGGCTTGCCAGCCTGTTGGCCGCGCATCTGCAACTGTCTGGACTGCGCACCGAACTGATTGCCGCAGAGCCGGTTCCCGCAGGCAGCCCGATGCCGGTCAAAATCAGCTTTGCCAGCGATGACAGCCGCCCCCGCCACGGCCTGCAATTGCGCATCGACAATCACCACAGCGCGTTTTCCCTGCCCGCCCAGCAAGGCGCTATCGCCCGCATCGAATTACCGACCGAAAAACGCGGCTGGCTGGATTTGTCCCGCATCGAAGTATCCACCACCCGCCCCCTGGGACTTGCCCGCGCCTGGGCCTGGCTGCAACCGGATACGTTTTTGCTGGTTTACCCAACTCTGGAAACCGATGGCCCGCCGCTGCCGCTGTCTGCCGAGGACGGCAATCTGCGCAGGCCGCATTTCGCCGGGGACGACCTGCATCTTTTGCGCAATTACCAACCCGGCGACACCTTGCGCAGCATCGCCTGGAAGGCCAGCGCGCGCCGCAACCAACTGATGTCCCGCACTTGGGAAGCCTCGCATGGCGATGACCTGGAGCTAAGCTGGCATGCCCTGGGGCTTCCACATGAAGCCCGCATCCGACGTTTGGCGCATTGGGTGAACTTGGCCGAGCGCGAAGGGCGGCACTGGGTTTTGAAGCTGCCTCGGCAAACGCTAGGACCCGACAGCGGCCCAGCGCATCGCCACGCCTGTCTGCGCGCACTGGCACTGATGCCGGAGTACCGCGATGTTTGACCTGCGCACCCGCCAGACCCTGTTGCTGACACTGGCGCTGGCCTTGGCGCCGTTGCTGCCGCAACTGCCCTTGCCACTTGCCATCGGCACTGCCGCCACCGCCTTGCTGATGGCCTGGGCAGGCAGCCGTGGCAGCCTGCCTGGCTGGATCAAATTGCCACTGACCCTAGCAGCCATTTTGCTGGTTTTTGCCAGCTTCGAGTTCCGCCTGGGACGCGATACCGGCTGCGCCCTGCTGGCGATGATGCTGGCTTTGAAGCCACTGGAAACCCGTACCTTGCGCGATGCCCGCAGCTTGATCGGGTTTGCCCTGTTCGCCCCGTTTTCCACTTTTTTGCTGGATCAAGGGCCGACCACGCTGCTGTTGGGCATGGCAGCAAGCCTGGCGGCACTGGCCTGCCTGCAACGCCTAGCCGACGTGGAAGCTGGCATCCGGCCACTGCCAATTTCAACCGGCATCCGCGGCATCGGCAAACTGGTACTGCTCGGCCTGCCACTGGCACTGGCGGTGTTCTGGCTATTTCCACGCATGTCCACGCCGCTTTGGGGCATCCCCGACCGCGCCAGCAGCAAACTCGGCCTGTCCGACAACATGGCACCGGGCGATTGGCTGGATCTGATGGTCGATGACAGCCCGGCAATGCGGGTGCGCTTTGATGGCCCCGCCCCACCCCGCGCGCAAATGTATTGGCGCGGCCCGGTACTGTGGGATTTTGATGGCCGCACCTGGAAAAATTCGCGCCCGCCCACGCCCGCTATGTCGCTGGATGCCACCCCGCAAGAGGTGCGCTGGAAATACAGCCTAGAAATCGAGCCGAGCGAACGCCATTACATCGCAGCGCTGGATTTGCCCGAATCCCCGGCCGCAGACAGCCTGCTCAGCCCCGATGGCAATCTGCTCTCGACCCGCAAGCTGCAATCACTGACCCGCTGGCAACTGGTATCCGCCCCGCCAGCCAGCTTCCAGTCCCGCCTTTCGGCAGACGAGCGACAACGCGCCCTGCGCTTCCCGCGCAATCTCAACCCGCGCGCACAACATCTGGCACGACAGTGGCAAATGCAAAGCGGCGGTCGCGCCGAAGTTATCCTCGATGCAGCACTTGCCATGGTGAACCAGCAACTGGCCTATTCGCTGGCGCCACCGGCGCTGGGGGACAATACCGTGGACGAATTCCTGTTCCAGACCCAAACCGGCTATTGCGAACACTTCAGCTCATCCTTCGTGTTTTTGATGCGCGCAGCAGGCGTGCCCGCGCGCGTGGTTACCGGCTATGCAGGCGGCTATTACAACCCGGTCGGCGGCTACTGGATCGTGCGCAACTCCGATGCCCATGCCTGGGCCGAAGTCTGGCTTGAAGGACGCGGCTGGGTGCGCGTTGACCCTACCGCCGCCGTTGCCCCCGAACGTATCTACGACACCGTGGCCGACCGCATGCCGGGCAGTTTTGCCGGCGGCCTCATCAACTTCAATCAGGCTTGGAATCTGGTTGATCTGGTTCGCAGCGGCTGGAACGACTTCGTGCTGGGCTTCAATGCCGAACGACAGTCCCGCCTGCTAAACCGGCTCGGCATCGACAGCCTCAGCCCGGAGCGACTGATTTTGCTGCTATCCATTGCCATCGCCCTGTCGCTGTTTGCCATGCTCTGGTGGCTCTCGCGCGGCGAGCGCGAACAAGACCCGCTACTGCGTGCCTGGCATCAACTCTCCAACCGCTACCAGCGATTCGGGCTTGAACGCGAACGGCATGAAAGCGCACTGGACTGGAGCCGCCGCATCGCCGCAGCCCGCCCGCAGGATGCCGATGCCATCCAGGCCCTAGCACTGGCCTTCAGCCAACTGCGCTATGCGGATGATTCACTGAACCTGACTGCACAAAACGAATTGATACAGCGCCTTAAGCGCCACCGTCCGCGTTAAACTTGTCCCCCTGCGACATCTGCCCGAGATTCCCGCGTGAAGAAAAATCTGCCCCTTCTGGCGCTCATTGCCCTGCTCAGCGCCTGTGCCTCCACCCAATCACACTATCCCCGCGATTTGCGCGGCGAGTTTGACGGACTGACCGCACGCGATGCCGCACTGGCCGACTACAGCAATCATCCAGTCCGCTGGGGCGGCCGCATCATCCAAATCGAGCCCAAAGAAGACCGCACCTGCTTTGAAATGGTCGCCGCCCGCCTAGATGCGCAAGGCCGACCCGATTGGCATGACGAAAGCGACAGCCGCTTCATTGCCTGCCGCAACGGCTTTTTTGACCCCACCGTCTTCCGCATCAACCGCGATGTAACCTTTACCGGCACGATTGGCGGCTACGAAAACCGTCGCATCGGCCAGAACGATTACCGCTTCCCACGGCTGGAGGCCGATACCGTACACCTGTGGCCAGAGCGCCAACCACCTGCACGCAAAAAACGCAGCGATTATTTTTGGTGGCTTGACTAAAAACGGCGGCGGTGAAGCCAAGTCGCAGCCTGTTGCTCTCATGACTGGTGCCTTTTCCCAAAAATTTATTTTTGCTGACACTTCCCTGTTTGCACCGACAGCACCACGCAGCTTGACCTTGGCTCTGTTCAAAGCCCGCCCCTCATGGCGTTTCACCCTCCTGTGCATTCCCGGGAAAGCGGGAATGCTGTAAACAAACATATGGAAGTCAAAAGCCAGCCTGATGCCCCCCATCTCCACGATTCACCCGGAAGAATCTTCTGATCTTGCATTGCGTGGCTTGGTATTGCTTGCGCAATTTCACGGAATTGCCGCTGACGAGCAGCAGCTTTCCCATGAATTTGGCCGAACAAGCGAGCCGTTCGATGAGCAAGCACTGTTATTGGCAGCCAAGCAATTAGGGCTGAAAGCCAAATGCCACACACACCCAACTTCGCGCATTGGCACGGCCAATTTACCGGCCTTGGTGCTGGGTACAGAAGACCAGGCACCATTCGTCATTGCCAAGATATCGGCAGATGGCGAGAAGATACTGATTCATGATTTGGCAGAACGCCGCCCCAAGAAACTCTCACGCACCGAGTTTGAAAATCGCTATACCGGCCGCCTGCTGCAAGTGGCATCACGCGCCTCGGTATTGGGTGAGCTTGCCAAGTTCGACTTCACCTGGTTTATCCCTGCGGTAATCAAATATCGAAAACTACTTCTGGAAGTTTTCATCGTTTCGCTGTTTATCCAACTATTTGCACTGATAACGCCACTGTTTTATCAGGTGGTCATGGACAAAGTGCTGGTACACCATGCACTCACCACCTTGAACGTCATTGCCATCGGGCTTGTCAGCATTGCCGTGTTCGATGTAATCATGAATGGCCTGCGCACCTATGTATTTGCACATACCACCAGCAAGATAGATGTCGAACTGGGAGCGCGCCTGTTTCGGCATGTACTCAATCTGCCACTGGCTTATTTCGAGTCCCGGCGTGTGGGCGATACTATCGCCCGCGTGCGCGAGCTGGAAAACATCCGCCAATTTTTGACCGGTCAGGCGCTGACATCGGTGCTGGACTTGCTGTTTACCGTGGTCTTTCTTGCAGTGATGTTTTGGTACAGCGGCTGGTTGACCTTGGTTGTGTTGCTGTCGCTACCTGTTTATGCGCTGATTTCCGGTTTTGTCACGCCTATTTTGCGTAAACGGCTGGATGAAAAATTTGCCCGTGGCGCAGACAATCAGGCGTTTCTGGTTGAAACTGTCAGCGGCATTGGTACGGTCAAGGCAATGGGGGTCAGCCCGCGTATGACCCGCAGCTGGGACAACCAACTGGCAGGCTATGTCGCGGCCAGCTTCAGGGTCAGTAAAATTGCCACACTGGGGCAACAAGGCGTGCAGTTGACCCAGAAACTTGTCAGCGTCGCCATTCTTTATCTGGGTGCCAAGTTGGTGATTGAAAACAAGCTGACATTGGGGCAGCTAATTGCTTTCAACATGCTGGCCGGGCAAGTGGCGGCGCCCATCATCCGCCTAGCACAACTTTGGCAGGATTTTCAGCAGGTAGGCATCTCGGTTGAGCGTCTGGGCGATATTTTGAATACCCGGACAGAAATTTCCGGTAGTCGCCTAGCCTTGCCCCCAATACAGGGGCGCGTCACTTTCGAGCGCATTACTTTTCGTTACCGGCCAGATGCGCCAGAAGTCTTGCGCAATATCAGCCTAGATATACAGGCAGGCGAAGTCATCGGCATTGTTGGCCGCTCGGGCTCGGGCAAAAGCACGCTGACCAAATTGGTGCAGCGCCTGTATACGCCAGAGCGTGGACGGGTATTGGTGGATGGTCATGACCTGGCACTGGCAGACCCGGCTTGGCTGCGCCGCCAGTTGGGCGTGGTATTGCAAGAAAACTTTCTGTTCAACAAATCGGTGCGCGAAAACATCGCCCTGGCAGAACCAGGGATGCCGATTGAGCGCGTTATTCATGCCGCCAAACTGGCTGGCGCGCATGACTTCATCATGGAATTGCCAGAAGGCTACGACACCCCGGTAGGCGAACATGGCACCGGGCTTTCCGGAGGCCAGCGTCAGCGGGTAGCAATTGCCAGAGCATTGATTGCCGACCCCAAAATTCTCATTTTTGACGAAGCCACCAGTGCCTTGGACTACGAATCAGAACATGCCGTCATGTCCAATATGCGGGCGATTTGCAAAGGTCGCACCGTACTGATTATTGCCCACCGCCTTTCCACTGTACGCCATGCCGACCGTATCGTGGTGGTGGAAAAGGGCGAAATTGTCGAATGCGGCAATCATGAAAGCCTGCTTGCCCTGCCCGATAGCCATTACGCACGCCTGTATCGCTTGCAACAGGGAGGTGGCCTACGATGAAGCATATTCTTCAAGGCATGGCAGATTTTTCCCAACGATATATCCGCATTTTTCGCGCAGCATGGGCACAGCGCAAAAGCATGGAAAGCCCGGCAAGAACGCAAGACGAAATCGCCTTTTTACCCGCACATTTAGAGCTGACCGAAACCCCGGTCTCACCTGCTGCCCGCTGGACAATGCGGCTCATCATCGCCCTGTTCTGCACCGCTTTGTTATGGGCCTGCATTGGCAAGATGGATATCGTGGCTACCGCACAAGGCAAAGTGGTCGCCAGTAGCCGTACCAAAGTGATTCAAGCGGCAGAAACCGCCATAGTCAGGCGCATCCTTGTGCAGGACGGACAAACGGTAAAAGCCGGACAACTATTGATTGAACTGGATGCCACCAGTGCCCAGGCCGATGTCAGCAAGGCTGAAGATGCCGTGCTGAATGCACGGCTCGCACAACTGCGACTGGCGGCACTGGCGGAGTCGTTCAAGACGCTTCAAAACCCACATCTGCAACAGGATGCAAGCCTGCCTACAGGCCGCTGGCAGGCTGAACAAGAGCTGGCAGAGAGCGAATATCAGGCGTTTCAACAACGCAAAGAAAACCTGCAAGCAGGCATTGCCCAGCGCCGTGCCGAAATCGCCACTATCCAGTCCATGCTCGCGCCCATGGCAGAAACCGCCCGCATTGCTCGCACCCGAGAGGCGGATTACGAAAGACTGATACAAGGCCAGTTTGTAGGGCGGCATGATTATCTGCTGCGCCAGCAAGAGCGCATTGCTGCAGAGCAAAACCTGACAAGTCAGCAAAACCGCCTGCAAGAATCACAAGCCGCCTTGCGCGTTGTACAGGAGCAATTGGATGTACTGGTGAGCGAATACAAAGAGCAAATCCTGATGCAACTGCGGCAGGCCAATGAGCAATTGCAGCAATACGCACCCGAAGTAAAAAAAGCCGAACAACGCGACAAACAGCTTGCATTGAGAGCGCCGGTAGATGGCACCGTGCAACAACTGGCGATACATACCGTGGGCGGTGTGGTAACACCCGCACAGGCGTTGATGGCGATTGTGCCGCAAGATGACCCGCTGGAAATTGAAGCCACCGTACTTAATAAAGATATTGGCTTCGTCAGGGCAGGACAGAGCGCCACCATCAAAATAGAAAGCTTCCCCTATACCCGCTATGGATATCTGACGGGGGTGGTGACATCTGTTTCCGGCGATGCTGCGCAGGACGAACACTTGGGATTGGTATTCCCGGCCAGAGTCAGGCTCATGCAAAGTGAGCTGATGATAGAAGGCAAGCCTGTCAAGATAACTCCCGGCATGAGCCTGAGCGTGGAAATCAAGACCGGAAAAAGACGATTGATTAGTTACATACTAAGCCCCTTGCAAAAAATGGGCAACGAAGCAGGAAGAGAACGGTGACGGACATGAACAAAAGAAAGTGGAGCGTCGAAGAAATCGTAAGCCCCCCAATTGCCAAACACTGCAGCAGACTCACCACCCCGATATTGATATGGTAGTATCTACTTTTATCTCGTTACACAAGATTGTGCCCGTCATTGGGGGGTGCATTTTTGAGGTGATCTATGTACGAAGTACGTCAACTGGATGCCACTTGGGAGAAGCCACTCAAGAAGCTTGTGATTTTCCCTGGAGCAGCCTTTATTGTTATAACTTATTTGATTGGGTTCTGGGCAGCACTTGATATCGGATTTTCCAAGTGGCTTCATGATTTTTTTTCTTCACTTGAAGATGGGGACTTCCTTTTTTACATAGCAAAAGACCTCCCCTATGCAGGATATGATAAATCAGCTTTCCTGGCTCACAACTTGACAATTGCATTTTTAGGACCATTATTATCCATGCTTTCCATTTTGTCGTGGAGAGGGGTTTTCATGCACACCAAAAATGAAAACGTCAATGCATGGAAAATATTTCTAATTAATTTTCTGATGTGCATAGCGGGAGCCGCCGGGAATCTAATGTCCATTTATATAAACGACCACAAAACTGGGTTTTGCGGTGGCTGCGAATATAATTATCAAATATTCCCGATTATGCGCTACCTTCAATTTTTTGTAGTGGGCATTGTTATTTGTCAAATCTTCAATTCATTTTTCTTTTTAAGGAGCAAACTAAATGGCCTGCCACGATGATCTGAACAACCCCGAGTTTTTGAATAACCTTGAAAACAAGGTGAGCGAACCCGAATTGATGGATGCGCTCCGCCAGGAAATGAATCAGATTCTGGAAGCAATGGGGTCAGCCACGCGAATAAGCGAGAGCGCCGCATCAGCCGGAGCGATGATAGAGACCTTTCGCTATGCATGGGAGGTGGAGGCGCGTCGTGCAAAAGAAGATAGTGCTGCAGCGCAGAGAATGGCGGATGTGATCAGGGATTCAATGATCCGCTATAAAGCAAGAATGTCATCATCGCCTGACAGGCCTATCGCAGTCAGAGGCCTAAATAATGAAATCAATCGAGCTTTGAATAATGCAACTGTGTCTGAAGCCGTTGCAGGCTCGGCAAAGTCGAATGCAAACCTGCTTGACTTGTTTGGAAGAATGGTAGGTGGCGCCGCAGTCGTATGGGATGCCTCTGTCAAAGCTAATCAAGGTGGCGCGTCAAAAGGAGTTGCCGCTGGAATAGCCGGTGCAATTGCATTGGGGGCGGGAATATTGGGCGGCGCATTTGTTGCAGGACTGGGCGCACCTATTGCTTTGGCAGCTATTGGATTTGCTGGAGCTGCTGCATTTTCATACGGCGTCGGTAAATTTTCTGAATATGCCATCAATGAAATATTTGATGCCACAGGCCTTGATGATATTATTGATGAATCATCTAATTATTGGGGCGATTACTTTTATGACAAATTGAATGATAGCTCCAAATGCAGTAACAGGAGAGGAGTGGCCGACCAGTACGACTCCGCCAAAAACTGGCTCCGTCGTTCTGACCCGTTGGTGCTGGATTTGGATGGCGATGGGATCGAATTGGTCGCTGCCGATGGCACGGTGCTGTTTGACCATGATGGCAACCGGGTAGCCGAAGCAACCGGCTGGGTGGCGCCGGATGATGGGTTTTTGGTCATCGACAAAAACGGCAATGGCCTGATTGATGATGGTAGCGAGTTGTTTGGCGATGGCAACCCGGATGCCTTCCACGACCCGGAAGTACAAAACACGCTCTCGGCAGGGATTCGCGCACTGCGCCGCTATGACAGCAATCAGGATGGCGTGTTTGATGCCGCCGATGCCGCCTTTGGGCAAGTCCGGGTTTGGCGTGACTTGAACCAGGATGGCGTTTCCCAAGCCAACGAGCTGTTTACACTGGCTGATGTGGGTATCCAGTCGATTAATTTGAACCCAGTTTCTACCGCCGATGCAGATGTCGGCCATGGCAATGTGGCTGATTCCACCGGGCAGTTCACTCGTACCGATGGTAGCCACGGCAATTTTTATGACATGCTGCTGGCAAATAACCCGTTCTATCGGCAGTTCAAGGATGAGGTCGAGCTGACGGAAACCGCCCGCGGTCTGTTGGATATTCATGGCAGTGGCGCTGTCCGGGATTTGCGCGAGGCAGCTTCATTGGATGAAACTCTGGCAGCGATGGTGACAGGGCTGGCACCGGGCATTTCCAGAGGCGACATGTTGACGCAGGTCGATAATATCTTGCGCCGCTGGGCGAATACATCCCATATGCAGGATACTGAAACCTGGTTGCGTGAAACCCAAGGTCTCAACGGTAGCTTCCGGGTGGTTTCAAATGGCACTGATCGCACGGATTTGACCGTGATGCTTTCCGTGCTGGAGCGATTCAACGGTGGCCGCTTCTTTGCTGACCGTGGCGATGGTTACTTATGGGCAGGCAACCGGGCTTTTTCTCCGGTCGTCAAACAGGTTAATGGAGAAACCATCCGCAGCTTTGATATTGCTTTGCCACCCGGCGTTGTCAGCCTGTTGCAGCAAAGCTATGCGGCTTTGAAAAACGCCGTCTATGGCCGCCTGATACGAGATGCACGTCTTGCAGACTATATCAATGATTTTGAGATCAGCTTTGGCAGCGATGGCTTGCAGATTGATGCAAGCAAGGCTCTGCTGCGATTGAAAAACCGATATACCACTGAGCCAGGCAAGGCACTGGAGGATGCGGCTGATCTGCTGCGCCATGCGTCCGGGATGATGGGGGCTTCTACCTTGCAAATCTTGCAGCAAGTAGAGGAATGGGCAGAGCACTTGTCTGCCACCGATGCTGGCCGTGCGCTATTGAATCATGCAGGTTTTTCAAGCTTCAGCAATCATATTTCCCTGAGCGCTCTGCAAGGAGGGATGCTGGGCACGAATGCACAAGACACGATGGTCGGCCAGACCAGTCCGGATATTTTGTTGGGCGGTGCGGGTGCAGATACCGTTTATGCCGGAGATGGAAACGAT
Source organism: Lysobacteraceae bacterium NML08-0793 (assembly GCA_002798275.1). Lineage (GTDB taxonomy): Bacteria > Pseudomonadota > Gammaproteobacteria > Xanthomonadales > Xanthomonadaceae > Solilutibacter. The sequence goes on from NWQR01000002.1 coordinate 363,348, forward strand.
ATTGTTTCCGGCGGCACTGGCAAGGACCACCTGTATGGCGGCAATGGCAAGGACATATTGTTCGGCGGTCAAGGAGATGACTATTTGTCGGGTGATGACGGCCACGACACGCTGGATGGCGGCATGGGCAATGACCAGTTGCGTGGCGGCAAAGGCGATGACCTGCTGCTGGGCAGCCAAGGTAATGACATGTTGTATGGCGATCAGGGCAATGACACCCTGATGGGCGGGGATGGCGATGATCAACTGCGCGGCGCCGAAGGCGATGACACGCTGGATGGCGGTACAGGCAATGACCAGCTTTCCGGCGGCAAGGGCAATAATCGCTACCTGTTTGGCCGCGGTGATGGGCAGGATGTCATCACCAGCGAAAATGACCCAACGGCTGGCAAGTTGAATGTCTTGGCGTTCAAGGCAGGCGTATCGGCTGCGGATATCCGCCTGCGAATTATTCGCGATAACTACGGCCAAGCCGACCTAGAAGTCTCCATTGCCGGGACGGAGGACAAAATCCTGATCAAGACGTTCACCTATCTGGATGATCCGGGCTTTGTTAGCAACCCGATACAGCAGTTTGAATTTGCCGATGGCACGGTGTGGAGTCTTTCTGAAATCAATGCCCAAGTATTGTCGGGGACGGATGAGGACGATCTGCTGCGCGGCACCGCAGATGATGATGTTATCAGTGGCGGATTGGGGAATGACACGTTACATGGCCGTGCGGGTAATGATCATCTGTCAGGCGGCCAAGGCAATGACCTGCTGTATGGCGATCAGGGCAATGACACCCTGATGGGCGGCGATGGCGATGATCAACTGCGCGGCGCCGAAGGCGATGACACACTGGATGGCGGTGCAGGTAATGACCAGCTTTCCGGCGGCAAAGGCAATAACCGCTACCTGTTTGGCCGTGGAGATGGGCAGGATGTCATCACCAGCGAAAATGACCCAACGGCTGGCAAGTTGAATATCTTGGCGTTCAAGGCAGGCGTATCGGCTGCGGATATTCGTTTGCGGCTGATCCGGGATAGATGGGGACAAGCCGACTTGGAAGTCTCCATTGCCGGGACGGAGGACAAAATCCTGATCAAGACGTTTACCTATCTGGATGATCCGGGCTTTGTTAGCAACCCGATACAGCAGTTTGAATTTGCCGATGGCACGGTGTGGAGTCTTTCTGAAATCAATGCCCAAGTATTGTCGGGGACGGATGAGGACGATCTGCTGCGCGGCACCGCAGATGATGATGTTATCAGTGGCGGATTGGGGAATGACACGTTACATGGCCGTGCGGGCAATGATCATCTGTCAGGCGGCCAAGGCAATGACCTGCTGTATGGCGATCAGGGCAATGACACCCTGATGGGCGGCGATGGCGATGATCAACTGCGCGGCGCCGAAGGCGATGACACACTGGATGGCGGTGCAGGTAATGACCAACTTTCCGGCGGCAAGGGCAATAACCGCTACCTGTTTGGCCGTGGAGATGGGCAGGATGTCATCACCAGCGAAAATGACCCAACGGCTGGCAAGTTGAATATCTTGGCGTTCAAGGCAGGCGTATCGGCTGCGGATATTCGTTTGCGGCTGATCCGGGATAGATGGGGACAAGCCGATCTGGAAGTCTCTATTGCTGGAACGGAAGACAAAATCCTGATCAAGACGTTCACCTATCTGGATAATCCGGGATATGTCTGCAATCCGGTGCAGCAGTTTGAATTTGCCGATGGCACGGTGTGGAGTCTTTCTGAAATCAATGCCCAAGCATTGTTGGGATCAGATGAAGACGACCTACTGCGCGGCACCGCAGATGATGATGTTGTCAGTGGCGGATTGGGAAATGACACACTCTATGGCAATGATGGCAATGACCTGCTTAAAGGAGAAGCTGGCAACGATGCGCTATATGGCGGTGACGGCGATGACACGCTGGATGGCGGCGCAGGCAATGACCAGCTTTTCGGCGGCAAGGGTAATAACCGCTATCTGTTTGGCCGGGGAGATGGTAAGGACACCATTATGAGTGAATCCAATCCAGCTACTGGAAAGCTCAGTACACTGGAGTTCAAGGAGGGAATAACCTTGGAAAATTTGCAACTGAGACGGATAGATTCAGGCTGGTATCAAAGTGACCTTGAAATATCCATAATCGGCACTGACGACAAAATTTTGATCAAAAATTTTTACTATCAAAACAATATGAACCATGCAGTCAACCCTGTTCAACAACTCAAGTTTGCTGATGGAACAGTGCTGAATATGGAACAAGTAAATACCTTAGTTTTGTTGGGCACCAATGAAAATGATGTATTACGCGGCACATCTACTGCCGACATTCTGCGTGGCGGCCAAGGCAACGACTCTCTGGATGGCTACAATGGTGATGATCTGCTTGAAGGTGGTACTGGCAATGATAAGCTGAATGGAGGCAATGGAAACGACACCTATATTTTTGGCCGTGGCGATGGACAAGACATCATTACGGACAATGATGCCATTGCAGGAAACTTGGACAAGCTTGTTTTTAAAAATGACATTCAAGTAGCCGATATTGAGATTGCCCGTGATGGAGATAATTTGATTCTCAAGATCAAGGGCACAGCTGATCAGGTGTGCATCAGCCAGTATTTCAATGGTGGCACGGCAGGCCGTTACCATCTGGAAGAAATTCGTTTTGACAGCGCTCCCGATACTGTATGGCGTTGGGCGGATATCAACCAAAAACTGTTGGCCGCCCCTGCAAATTCTGCTACATCTTCGCCTAGGCAGGCCTCGGAAAACATTCGCCCCATGGTTGCCGTAGGTGGAGACCTGCTTACTGACGTAAAGCCAGATACAGCCATTGCTTCTGCCACCTTGCAGCATTCAGGAATACGCCGACGTTGGTGGGATTTCCTTGTAAAGCCGCCGACTGATAGCGATGCCTTCCGTCCAGCACTGCCTCCACTTGAAATAGGGGGTGGTGGTCAAGGGCCAATCAAATGGCCAATTTACATGCCTGGCTATCCATCGGACTGGGATAAGGACGATCCAACGTTTGCAGAGGCAACAGAGGAAACACCCGCCGCCTTGTTTGAACTGCATGAACAACCCGCTGGCGTGAATAGCTCTGAATTGCAATCGTTGATTGAAGCTATGGCTGCCTACGACACTGGCAGTGCCATGACAAGTCGTAATTTGCTGGTCGAGCCTGTTCTGCAAGACATGAGCAATCGTCATTTTCAGGCTGACACCCCCCGCAACGGTTTACAGGCGGGTTAAATCTACCGTTTGTAATGCAAATGCAGAAAAAAGCGCCCCTCCCCTGTTTTGTCGGGGAGGGGTAAAAGTTGCTCAATAGATAGATTGCGGGCGGGGGCAAGTGCCCGTTTTTTTGCCGGCACTGTTTGAATATTTCAATTCGCCGGGCAGTCGCCGCTGCGGCTGAACTCCAAATCTTCGAAGTCGTCGCTGAAATCGCCATCGGGGTCGAGCTTGGCCATTCGCAATTTTCCGTTTGCTGGCCGTAACCAAGCTTCGGTCAGGCGCGCGCCCTCCCAGGCGACCAGCCAGCCATGACGGCTGCTCATTACCTGGCCAAACATGGCGGGTGATTTTTCCGAACGCCAGCGCACGGCTTCGCCTTCCGGGCAGATGCTCACTTGCCCAAACCACGGGTCATGCCACTGCCCAAGTACCGCCGCCAGTTGCCCTGCCGTGGCCGGGCGACGGTCGGAGGTATCCGGTAGAGCCGCATGTGTCGCGCCTTGCTTTCCGGCCGCGGCCTCGTCCGCCAGCAGCTTGGCATAACCGGCCACGCCGGGATTGTTTCCCGGTGCGGTAAAGCGCTTGGTCAGCGACTGCATCAATACCGTGCGTGCCTCTGCCGCATCGGCATTGATCAACAGCACGATGCCGATATTTTTCTCCGGCAGCAGGGTCAGTGCCGAATACATGCCATTCAAGGTGCCGGTATGCGCCACCCGCGCTGTGCCGTCGATATCCGACAGCCGCCAGCCATAACCATAGGCGTAGTAATGGCTGTGATCCCAAGCGCGCATTCTGGCGCTCAAAGGCATCGGCATATGCGCCTGCCATAGCGCATCGCGCTGCGTCTTTGATAGCCAAGGCTTGCCCGCTTGCACGCCGGTCTTGTCCGGTGCCAGCCACATCTGTGCCCAGTGCAGCATGTCGTTCAGGCTGCAACGTACGCCACCGGCGGCTGCCATCGGTGTATGGGGGATGATTTCACCATCTTCACCGCTGACTTCAAATCGGCCATCACGCAGCCGGTGCGGCTGGGCAACATTGCCAAGCTCGGCCTGCCGCCACTGCCCGACCCGGCAGCGGGAAAGCCCAAGCGGGGCAAATACCTCCTGCTGCATCAAGTGCTCGTAAGGCGCACCGCCGGCCGCTGCGGCCACTTCACCGGCCACGATATACAAGGTGTTGTCATAGGCATAGCGCGAGCGAAAGCTCCATTGGGGCTTGAGATAGCGCAGGCCATGCAGGACATCAGCGCGACTGAACTGATTGGGCGAAGGCCAGAGCATCAAGTCCCCGGCTCCGGCGGGCAGGCCGCTATTGTGGATAAGCAGGTCGCGCACCTGGATTTCGCGCGTAACCCAGTCCTCGTACATGCGGAAATCCGGCAAATGCCGAATCACCGGGTCATCCCAAGCCAGCCGCCCCTGATCCACCAGTCGTGCCAGCAAGGCGCCGGTCATGGCCTTGGTGTTGGAAGCGATTTTGAAGATGGAATCGGCATCAATCTTTTCGCCGCTGCCAATCCGGGTTTCGCCACGCGCAACGCGGGCAATGATTTCGCCATCACGCAGCACGCCCACGGCAATCCCCGGCAATTGGTAACGGGCAACCGCCGCATCGACTTCCGCCTCGATAAAGGCGACATCATCGCTTGCCCGCACCGGCATCGCCGCAGCCCATGCCACAGCCAATGCCGCAACCGCCCAAAACTGCTTGCCTTGACGCATCAGAAACTCCAGCCCAGCACCAATTGGGTATAACGCGGCGACTGCCAGCCGGTGCCCTGACCAAAGGTCGAGCGATACACGCCCGGCCCCGCCTCGTAGCGCGAATGCACATTCAAAACGCGCTGGTTGTTGGTGAGATTGAATACCGAAAGCGTGGCTTTCAATTCGGAATGCGCCAGTGCCTTGCGCCAGCTCAGATTCGCCCCTAGGCTCCAAGTCCACGGCAGGCGACCAAATGCGCCACGCGGGCTGTATACCAATGGACGCCCCTGCCAGCTTGCACATTCATCGGCGCTGTTGACCGGCTGGCAAATCCAGCCCGAGCCACCACCCGAGCCTTCGGTTACAAAGCTGGCCGCACCGCTGGAATCATTCGGCCAAGTTACGCCGAATGCGGTAATCGGCCCGCCTGATTGCACCTGCAAATTGCCGCCGATGCTCCAAGCATCGCTAAGCGCATAGGCTGCGCGCAGCTTGATCTGATGGCGGCGATCGTTGAACAACACGCCATAGCGCTGGTTATTGGCCGGGTGATCCCAGTGCTGCACCATGCCGGTATCGCCGTAATTGGTATCGGAGTTCACCGGGCCTTCGTGATTGCCCTCGGACTTCGACCACAGATAAGAAGCATTGAATGCCCATTTGCCATCCCAGGCGCGGTCGATTTGCAACTCCAGCGAGCGATACGTCCGCTTCGGCTCGAAGTATCCCACCACCTCGCCACTACCGCCCTTGCGATAACCATCCTGCGCCGTGTCGATGGTAATCCAGCCCTCATTGGCGCAGCCGATGCTGGCATCGCCCCAAATAGTCAGCGGCTTGCCGGGGTTGGCAATCGGCCAGAGATTGCGTCCCACCGGCCCGCAGGGCGTATGGTTGATACGCACATCATCCAGCGCGTTGTGCATGCGTCGATAGCTGGCATTGACACCCCAGGACCACGCCTCGCTCAACATTGACTGATAGCCCAGAATCAACTCGTCCTGATAGACCGCATCTAGGTCTTTGTCCACGCTTTTGCGCAGGTCGGCTACCGAAATGTTGTAGCTACTGTCCACCCCGCCAATCTGCGCACCGATGATCGGCGCCATGTAGTGCGCGCCATTGTCCGGGTTGCTGCGCACCTTCCAGCCCTCCAGCACATGGAAAGTGCGCTCGTCCACCAGCCCGCCAGCAAAGGTGTAGTTGATATTGTTGGTAACCGGCAGGTAATAGCGCCCCAGGTTGCCAAACAGCTTGGCCGTGCCATCGCCCTTGAAATCCCAGGAAAAACCAAGACGCGGCGATACCAGATTGTCCATCTTGATGAAGCTGGCACCGCTGGCGGTTTTGTTGTTGAAGCTGTCCACGCGCACGCCGATGTTGAGCAAGAAGTTCGGCGTAACATTCCAGATATCTTCGACATACCAAGCATTGGCCGTAGTCTCGAACTCGCCGCCATCGCTGCGCCTGCGTCCCATCAGAATCGCCTGCACGCCATCGGGCACGATGGCGCCATTGTCCAGTTGGCTACCCGGCGTGGTGCCATAGGCCACATACTGCACGCCGCTGCCGGGATAGAACTGGGTGCGGTTGGTAACCATCACTTCTTTGTCCATGCCAAAGCGCAGCAGATGACTGCCAAGCGCCCACTCAAAATCCAGCCGCGCCACTTTGCGCTGATCCTCGTGATCGACGATGCTGCGCCCCGGATGGCAGCCCAAAACGGGACGCCCCATCGCGTCATAAACCGCGCCATAAGTCGCGGTGTTGTAACTGACCCAATCGCATTCCTTATCTAATGGGGTGCGCACCTTGGACTTGCTGCGGTTGATGCCGTACAGCGCCTTGGCCGTGAAGTTTTCGCCAAAACGGCCGGTATAGCTGGCCGACCAGTTCAGCCCGCCACTTTCGGATTGGGTATCAATCGACTGCGCCGGCCGGGTGCGGCTGTCAAAGTCATATCCCGACCAAGTGGTGATGGTGGAAGCCGAGTCATCGGAAAACGCCAGTAACGCCAATTGGTGATTGTCGGTGATATTCCAGTCCAGCTTGGCGCCCCAAAATCCGTTGCCGCTATTGCGGCTCTTGGAAAGACTGGTTCCGGCGCTGTTGGTGTAATAACTGCGGCTGTCGCGGTCTTCGTACATCGCAAACAAAAACAGCCGGTCTTTCAGCAGCGGCCCGGATGCCCAGATATTGCTTTTGAGCGAGCTGGTCTTGTCCTGGCTGCCGCGCGAATGCAGCGTGCCATCCCGGTAATAACGATCCGGTGTCCGGGCATATCCCCATTCCGGCTGCCAAGTGAACTCCACCCCGCCATGAAACTCATTGCTGCCGGAGCGGGTGACGGCATTGATGACGCCGCCAGTGCTGCGGCCAAACTCCACCGAATAACCACCAGTCTTGACCTGGAACTCCTGGAAAAACGCATAAGGCGCTGAAGAAAAACTCTGCCTGCGATAAAAATCAGTGACATTCAGGCCATTGACGAATACCGAGTTCTCCGCCACCGACGCGCCGCCGAAAGAAATCCCGCCAAACGACGCATTGCCGCTGATAACCCCCGGCGCCAGCAAGGCCACTGCACTCATGTCCTGCGCCACCGGCAGGCGCGCCAATTCTTCACGATTCATGTGGGTGGAAACTTCGGTGGAGTTCACATCCACCCGATTGACGATGCGCGAGCCGACCACCTGCACGGTATCGAGCGTATCGGCACTGCCGACCAAGTTGGCCGTAGTGGTGCCACCCAGCGACACGCTCACGCCCAGCTCGCGGCCATCATCGGTTTGCAGCCGATAATCACCCACCGGCAACTGGGTGAAACGATAACTGCCATCGGCAGCGACATTCACCGTGCGACTGAAGCCGGTAGCCGGATTGACGATGACCACCTGCGTGCCGGGCTTGGCGCGCCCGACCACCGCGCCGGTGGCACTTTGTGCCTGCGCCGTGCCCCCTGCCATCGCCGCCACACAGACGGCAACCATCACTGCCAAACCCGAACGCCTGATATTTTTCATTGCCAGCCCCTTTGGGTTGATTGTCGATGGAACGGAACTTGCCCGATACGCGAGCCGCCTGCTGGGCAAAATCCGGGAATTGGGCGATGGTGTAGCATGCGGACTTGCAGTTGGTCAATAATTTATTCCTCAAAATAAAAGCACCGGAATACTCCAATATCCAAGGCTCCGAAAATGAATACGCACCCGCGCCTCCGCACCTTCGGTCATCTGCTCGCCCTCGGCCTGCTGACGGCCTGCGTCCAGCTATCGGCCAAGCCGGCGGATGGCCAGCCGGTCATCCCGCATGTGGTGCGTGCCCAGCAAAGCGCCGAATACTGGATTGCCCGCAGCCAGCAACCGGATGCACTACTACTTGAGCGCAGCACGATCGAGGCGCAAAACCAGCGCCTGCGCAGCCAAGATCCCAGCATGTACGAGCTGCGCCGCCTGCCTGCGCAGATGCCGGCTGCCGATGTTCGCGCCATGCTGGAAAAGCTCTCCGCCCGTCCCAAGCGCACCCTGTACGACGTGCAAGGGCAAGCCATCAACGCATCCACCGTGGATGGCTGGATGGCCGATCTGGCGCTGGACACATTGCCGGCACAAATCCAGCCACGTTTTGCGCTGGTGGTCAGTCGTGCCGATCTGCGCAGCTTCCCCACCGCCACGCGCGTATTCAGCCGCGTTGGCGATACCGATATTGACCGTTTCCAGGAAAGCGCATTGTTTCCCGGCATGCCGGTTGCCGTGCTGCACGAAAGCCGTGACCGGCAGTGGTCATTCGTGGTCTCTGCCCGTTATGCCGCCTGGATGCGCAGCGAACTGCTGGCTCATGGCGATGCCGCCACAGTACTGGCCTATGCCGAACGCAGCCCCTGGCTGGTGGTAACCGGCGCGCGCGCCGAAACTGTCTATACCCCGGAAGCCCCGCAGCTTTCGCGCCTGTCGCTGGATATGGGCGCACGTGTCCCGCTGCTGGCCGACTGGCCGCGCGACAAGCCCGTCAACGGCCAGTTGCCGGCATCGGCCCATGTCATCGAACTGCCTGTCCGCGATGCCGATGGCCGCCTGCAATTACGCCCTGCCCTGCTGCCGCATTCGGCCGATGTCAGCGCGCAGTATTTGCCGCTCAACCCGCGCACCCTGCTTGAGCAGAGCTTCAAGTTTCTGGGAGAGCGCTATGGTTGGGGACATAGTTACGAGGCGCGCGATTGCAGTGGTTTTGTCTCCGAGGTGTACGCAGGCTTCGGCCTTGAAATGCCGCGCAATACCGGCGACCAGGGCAAAAGCCCGGCATTCAACATCATTCCCTTCCCGCCGCAAATGTCCCGCGATGCCCGCCTTGCGCTTCTTAAAACCTTGCAAGTGGGCGACCTTGTCTATATCCCCGGCCATGTGATGATGGTGATTGGCCATGACAAGGGGCATACCTATGTCATCCATGACACGCCCGGCGTGCGCTATGCGGATGTTGCAGGCAGCTGGCCGGTCAATGGCGTGGCCGTTACGCCACTGGAGCCCCTGGGCAGCGATGATGACACGCTGTATATCGACAAAATCTACAGCGTGGTGAAGATGCGACCGTGACGGCGCACAAGCAGGCCGCCTGCATCACCCCCTCATGCACCTTGCCCACACCTTCGGAAATTGCCAATGAAAATCCGCTCGTTTGAACTTGGTCTGTTGCGCACCCCGCTGAAAACACCGTTCAAGACCGCCCTGCGCAGTGTTGACCATGTTGAAGACATCATCGTGCGCATCCATACCGACAGCGGTGAATCCGGCTGGGGCGGCGCCCCGGCAACGGCGGTGATTACCGGCGATACCCACGGCGGCATCGTCGATGCCATCGAGCGCTACATCGCCCCGCGCCTGCTTGGCCGCGACGTGGCCGACCACAACCGCAATATCGCGCTGGTGCAGTCCGCCCTGGTCAACAACCACAGCGCCAAGGCTGCGGTGGAAATCGCGCTCTACGACCTGTTTGCGCAGCTTTACAAGGCCCCGGCCTATCAGCTTCTGGGCGGCGGCGACCCGGTGGTCAGCACCGACATCACCATCAGCGTGGACTATATCGACAAGATGGTGGCCGACTCCCTGGCCGCCGTTGAGCGCGGTTTTTCCGCACTGAAAATCAAGGTGGGCAAGGATATCGGCGTAGACATCGAGCGCGTGCGCGCCATCCATACCGCGGTGGAAAACCGCGCCCTGCTGCGCCTGGATGCCAATCAGGGTTGGACAGCCAAACAGGCGGTCTTTGCCCTGCAACAGCTGGAAAACAGCGGCGTGCACCTGGAGCTGGTGGAGCAGCCGGTAAAAGCCAACGACCTTGAAGGGCTGAAGTTCGTCACCGAGCGCGTATACACGCCGGTGATGGCCGATGAGTCGGTATTCGGCCCCAAAGAAGTCATCAGGCTGGTGCAGATGCGCGCGGCCGACATCATCAACATCAAGCTGATGAAAACCGGCGGCCTGTCGCAGGCCATCCAGATTGCCGACCTTGCCGCCCTCCATGGCATCGACTGCATGATGGGCTGCATGCTGGAGTCTTCGGTCAGCGTGGCCGCCGCCGCACATCTTGCCGCCGCCAAATCGCAGGCCATCAGCAAGATTGACTTGGATGGCCCATCGCTATGCAAAGCCGACCCGGTGCTGGGCGATACGCTGTTCAACGAAGCCGAAATCACCCTTGGCAAGCGCCCCGGTTTTGGTGTAGTTGATGTGCCGGGAATGATTCGGATCAAAGAGGTGGCATGAGCAGCCTGTTGCGCATTCGGGCAGAACGCGACCAGATGTCGGCAGTGGAGCGCCGCATCTGTGATTACATTCTGGAAAACGCCCACTTCCTGCGTGATTACTCCTCGCAGCAACTGGCTGACGCGCTCGGCATCAGTCAGTCATCCATTGTCAAATTTGCACAAAAACTTGGCTTCAAGGGCTATCCCGACCTCAAGTTTTCCATTGGTGAATCCTTGGCGCGCAATGGCGGCGAAGCGCTGCCTGTCAGCACCACCGTCCGCGACCATCCGCATGCACGCACATCCGATGACCTGTGGCAGCGCAAATCCGCAGCCGAGCAGGAAACCCGGCTGCTGAACCCGCCCGAGCAAATCGATGCCATCGCCCGCGCCCTGCTGCGTGCCAATGCCGTATTCGTGATTGGGCTTGGCGAAGACGGCATCCCGGCGCGCGCCTTTGCCATGAAACTTTCGCTGCTCGGGATACTCGCCGTACATCACTTCGACCCGGCACTGATGGCTGCGGGACTTTCCGGCGCAGGCGAGCGCGATGTGCTGCTGGTGTTTTCAGAACAAGGCCAACAGCCGATGCTTGGGCGCATCCTGCAAGACTTCAAGCCACACATCGGCGCGGTCATCAGCGTCACCCGACATTCACCCAACCCGCTACGCATGCAGGCTCACCATGCACTTTTGGTTTCCGCGCATGACGAGCGCCCGCATATCGCACCGCTGCTGTATCAGGCAGCCTTGCAACATTTGCTCGACTTGCTCTTTGTACTGCTATGCGAAGCCCGCAAGCAGCGCCGGGAAGCAGTGGGCATCAATCTGGAACGGATGCAGGAGCTACTAAGACCATGAAAAAAATCATCCCCCGCCTCGGCCTTGCCGCCGCCACACTTGCACTCAGCGCCTGCGCCGGCACTGCGCACCGCCCGGCCGCATCACCCAGCCCCCTGCCCTGGCAAAATGCCGGGCAAATGATTGTCGTCACCAGCAGTGGCTGGGATGAAGTACGCGGCCAGATGCGCTTTTTCCAGCGCGAAAACGGCCAATGGGTGCAGCAGGGTCCGGCACAGCCGGTGATGCTGGGACGCGCAGGCTCGGCCTGGGGCATTGGCCTGCATCCGGCGCAGGCAAACGGCCCGCAAAAACGTGAAGGCGATGGCCGCAACCCTGCCGGGGTATTCACCATCGGCCAGGCATTTGGCTATCAGCAAACCGTGCAAAGCGGCCTGCCCTATCGGCAAATGCAGGCCAGCCACTGGTGCATGGATGTCAACGGCTCGCCGCTCTACAACCAGATTGTCGATAGCCGCGAAGTCGGCCAAGCCGCCGTCCACGGCTCCAGCGAGCCGATGCGGCTTGATATCCACAATCACGGCGATGACCGCTACAAATACGGCTTCGTGATTGAACACAACGCACAAAACACCCGCGGCAAGGGCAGCTGCATCTTTGCCCATCTATGGGGCAATCCGGATAAAACCACCGCTGGCTGCACCGCGATGGCCGAGCCGGTGATGGTCGCGCTGCTGCAACAGCTCGATGCCAAGAAGCGCCCAGTATTCGTACTGCTGCCCGAGCACGAATACGACCGACAGCAACAGCAATGGGCACTGCCCAGCCGCGCCGATTTCCGCTGACCTGCATCGCGCCCCATGAAGCTCACTCTCTCCGCCCCCGTCCGCATGCTGCTGGCCCTGCTGCTGGCAGCCGTCATTGGCCTGACACTTGCCGCACAAGCCCCTGCGCTTGGCAAACAAGTCGCCAGCATCGCCCAGCCCATCGGCAAACTCTGGCTCAACGCATTGCAAATGACCGTGGTGCCATTGGTCGGCACACTGGTGATTCTCGGCATCGCCACCGCACGCGATGCGGTTACTTCCGGCCGCATCGCCCGCCGCGCCATCATCACCTTTCTGGTGCTGCTGACGTTCTCCGCCAGCTTTGCCACCCTGGTTGCCCCCTTGTTGCTGTCATTCATCCCGGCAAGCCCGGAGCTGACCCAGGCGCTCAACGCCAGCCTGCAAGATGCTAGTGCCACGGCTGCGGAACAACCAAGCCTTGCCACCTGGCTTACCGGCATCATCCCCAACAATGCCATCCAGGCCGCCGCCAGCAATGCCATGCTGCCATTGGTGGTGTTCTCGCTGTTCTTCGGCTTTGCCCTCACCCGCATCCAGGACGGCCGCCGCCAACGCCTGCTGGAGCTGATACAGGCCATCGCCGATGTGATGATTGTCATCGTCGGCTGGATTTTGCTCGTCGCCCCCATCGGCGTATTCGCCCTGGTGCTGGCGGTCAGTGCCGAGGCCGGTACCGATACCCTGCGCGCACTCGGCATCTATATCGGCCTGTGCTGCACCATGTTCCTGCTGGTCACCGCCCTGGTCTATCCGCTGATTCGCCTCTGGACTGGCCGCCCGCTGCTGCAATTTGCCCAGTCCATTTTTCCGGCACAGGCAGTGGCAATGAGCACCCAATCGTCCCTGGCCTCGTTGCCGGCCATGATTGATGTTGCCCACCGCCGCCTCGGCCTGCCGCTGCGCACCGTATCACTGGTGCTGCCAATGGGCGTCTCGCTGTTCCGCCTGACAAGCCCGGTGCAATACATCACCGTGGCCGCCTTCATCGCCTGGGTGTCCGGTACGGAAGTCAGCCTGATGCAATGGGCAACCGCAGTCCCCCTGGCCGTGGTCATCAGCCTGGGCTCGGTCGGCCTGCCCGGACAAGTCAGCTTCATGGCCACCAATATGCCGGTCACCCAAGCCCTTGGCCTGCCGGTCGCCCCGCTGGGGCTGCTGGTTTCGGTGGAAACCATCCCCGACGTCTTCGCCACCCTCGGCAACGTCACCGCCAATGTTTCGGCCACCACCATTGTCGTTGGCAACCAGACCGAAAGCGACCCACCTGACACGCCCGCATCACTTGGGTAGAATCCGAACCACGGGGCGGTAGCTCAGCTGGGAGAGCGCGTCGTTCGCAATGACGAGGTCGGGAGTTCGATCCTCCTCCGCTCCACCAAACCCAACGCCCAACCTTGCCGGTTGGGCGTTTTTTCAGGCTGCGTGCAGGGGCTGCCTTGGCTATCTACACTAGCCTACGACGCTTTACTCTTGCGATGGATGTCAATGCCAAACGAGCTGTCGATTGAATTGCGCGAATACCTCAACCACTGCGGGTTGTCGGCCAGCAAAATCGCGCAATGCAATGGCAAGACTCGCATGTATCACGACCTTGGGATTTATGGCGACATTGCCGAGGCTTGCATGGAAGTATTGACCGAGCACTACCACGTTGATTTGAGCAGCTTCGAGTTCAAAAAATTCTTTCCGCACGAATTTTCAGGAAAGGACATGCTCACTCGTATCTTGCTCTGGATTACCCCCTTCACCGGCAATATTGCCAGACAGCGCGGCGAGTACCTGCCACTTACTTTGGACAGGATTGAACGCGCGATTCACAACAAACGCTGGGAATGAGTCCAAGCAAAAATCAAGAACAGCAGCCAAAGGCTGGTTTTAGCGCTTGTTCGTAATCTTCTTGTGCAGCCGTTTTTCGAGGAAGAAATCGTGATTGCAAGCAGGCTCTTAGCCTGAATATTCATAAGTCGCCCTTCGCGGCAGCTTTTGCGCATTTGTCAAGCTGTGAAAGCTGCCGCATACAGGCGAAAATCGCCGCGCGGCGCTTGGGCCGCGTTTTCGTATCAAGCACATGCAGGACCCACTCGCGCAAAAAATCGCCGCCACCATCGCCACTGAAATCAATGCACAGCCCGGCCAGGTTGCCGCCGCCGTGGCCTTGCTGGATGAAGGCGCCACCGTGCCCTTCATCGCCCGCTACCGCAAGGAAGTCACCGGTGCTCTGGATGACACCCAGCTACGCACGCTGGAAACCCGGCTCATCTATCTGCGCGAGATGGAAGCACGCCGCGCAGCGATTCTTGCCAGCATCGAAGAACAGGGCAAATTGAGCGACGAGTTGCGCGCCGAGATTGAGGCGGCCGACAGCAAATCACGGCTGGAAGACCTGTACCTGCCCTACAAACCCAAGCGCCGCACCCGCGCGCAGATTGCCCGCGAAGCCGGGCTGGAGCCGTTGGCCGATGGCCTGCTCAGCGACCCGATGCTGATACCGGAAGAATTTGCCACCCAGTTTGTCGATGCCGAAAAAGGCGTGGCCGATGCCCGTGCCGCGCTGGAAGGCGCCCGCGCGATTTTGCTGGAGCGCTGGGGCGAAGATGCCGCACTGCTCGGCGAGCTGCGCGACTGGCTGCAAAAAGACGGCATCATCCGTGCCCGCGTGGTGGAAGGCAAAGAAGCCGCCGGCGAGAAATACCGTGATTATTTCGACCATGCCGAAAAACTCGCCCAGATTCCTTCACACCGATTGCTGGCTCTGTTCCGTGGCCGCCGCGAGGAGTTCCTCAATCTCGACCTAGAGCCAGGGCTGGATGTGGAGCAAGGCAATGCCTATGCCGAAGGCCGCATCGCGCTGCATGCGGGTATTGCCCAGCAAGGCCGCGCCGCCGATGCTTGGCTTGGCAATGCCTGCCGGCTTGCCTGGCGCGCCAAGCTGCAACTGCATCTGATGCTGGATCTGTTCAACGAGGCGCGCGAGAAGGCCGAGGCCGAGGCCATCGAAGTCTTTGGCAGCAACCTCAAAGACCTGCTGCTGGCCGCCCCGGCCGGTGCCAAGACCGTGCTGGGCATTGATCCGGGCATCCGCACCGGCTGCAAGGTGGCGGTAGTCGATGCCACCGGCAAGCTGCTCGCCACCGATACGCTTTACCCGCATGAGCCCAAGCGGCAGTGGACACAATCGCTGGAGGCGCTTGGCAAACTTTGCCACAACCACGGTGTGCAACTCATCGCCATCGGCAACGGCACTGCCAGCCGCGAAACCGACAAACTGGTCGCCGATCTGATTCGTCAATATCCAGATTTGAAGCTGCAAAAAATGGTGGTCAGCGAGGCCGGCGCATCGGTGTATTCGGCCTCGGAACTGGCCGCACGCGAGTTCCCCGATCTGGATGTCTCACTGCGCGGCGCGGTGTCCATTGCCCGCCGTCTGCAAGACCCGCTGGCAGAGCTGGTGAAAATCGAGCCCAAGGCGATTGGTGTGGGGCAGTATCAGCACGATGTGGATCAACTGCGTCTGGCTCGTGCACTGGATGCGCGTGTGGAAGACTGCGTGAACGCCGTCGGTGTATTCGTCAATACTGCCAGCAGCGCCCTGCTCGCCCGTGTTGCCGGTTTGTCTGCGAGCGTAGCCGAAAACATCGTCCTTCACCGCGATGCCCATGGCCCGTTCAAGTGCCGCCGCGACTTGCTGAAGGTGCCGCGCCTTGGCGAAAAAACCTTTGAGCAATGCGCGGGTTTTCTGCGCATTGCCGATGGCGAGGAGCCGCTGGATGCCTCTGGCGTACACCCGGAAAGCTATGCGGTGGTGGAGAAAATGCTGAACCAGACCGGGCTGGACAGCCGCAGCTTGATTGGCGATGCCCGCGCCATCCGGGCGCTGCGCGCCGAAGATTATGTCGATGAGCGCTTTGGCCTGCCGACCGTGCGCGACATCCTGAAAGAGCTAGAAAAACCCGGCCGCGACCCACGCCCGGAGTTCCGCGCCGCCCGCTTTGCCGAAGGGGTTGAAACCATTGCCGACCTGCAACCGGGCATGGTGCTCGAAGGTGTGGTCAGCAATGTCGCCGCCTTTGGCGCCTTTGTGGATATCGGCGTGCATCAGGATGGCCTGATTCATATCTCCATGCTGGCCGAGAAGTTTGTCAAAGACCCACGCGAAGTGGTGAAAGCCGGCGATATCGTCAAGGTGAAAGTGCTGGAAGTGGATGTGGCGCGCAAACGCATCGCACTCACCCGACGATTGGACGAGGCGCCGGTAGCGCGTGAGGCGCGCAGCAGCCACGATGCCCCCAAACGCGAGGCCGGAGCACGCAAGCCCGAACGCCGCAACAACGCTGCGCGCCCATCGCAACGCCCGGCACAGCCCCCGGCCAACAATGCGCTGGCCGAAGCCTTTGCCCGCGCCCGAAAAAATTGAGCTGCGCCATGATTGATTTGAGCAGCACCCAAGTCATCGAGCCGGTCATCGAACACCTGCTGCACCGTATTCGTCGCTACAAGCAGCAACAGGGGGTGGCGCGTGTCTGGGGCTGGCTGTTTGTGCATGGGCTGGAAGAAGGCTGCACATTCGAGCTTGCCTTGGGCTCGGCACCAGCCAACCCGGCGCAGTTGCTGCAAGAAGAAATCTGGAACTATCCCACCCCGGAAGACGACCAGGATTTCACCATCGGCAGTGCCGAACTTGCCGGTATATGGGAAGCGTACGATCTGGTCGTCAATGCCGAACGCCCTTGGTCGGAGCACCCCGCGCTGCACTTTCAGGGCTGGACGCTTGCCCCGGTGGGCGAGGATTATGAGTGGCAATGCCAAGGCTTTACAGCCCATCTGGACGAGCCGGAAAACACCTTTATCGCCCGCGTTTATCGGCATATCCTGCAACAAGCTGTGGTTTGTTACCCGGAAGATATCGAAGGCTTCGTGCTGGAAATACATGACAGCGCCTTACCCCGCGAATGGATTGAGGCATGAGCCGATACCGGGCTGCGACACAGGGTTTATAGTGTGTTGCCGGTTCAATCATGGAGGCGACAGATGAAAAGGGGTTTCGCACTTGTTGGTTGCCTGTTGATGGTCGCTTGCGGAAAGGAGGCGGGGACAAATACCGCACAAAACGCATCCGCTCCCTCCAAGCCCGCCGCCAGTCTGCATTGCGGCAAGGATACCGACTGCAAGGGAGATCGAATCTGCGAAGACGGCAAATGCGTATCGCCCACGGCAGGCAGCGCCCCGGCATTACCCGCCGCCGAGCCAGCCACGGGCGAAGCGGCGGCTTCGGATATTCCCAAGTTCAAGGACTACCCTGCTCCGCCGGTCTATACCGGCGCACCGGGCGAGCTGGATATCAGCTCCGAATTTGCCCGGGACTACCGCACCCGCTTTCGCAATGCCATGAAAGAAGGCGAAGTGGTATTCGCTGGTGAATATGTGCTCACCGGCTGGGGCTGCGGCACCGGGGGCTGCTATATCCAGGCGCTGGTCAACAAACGCACCGGGCATGTGATCGAAACCACTTTCAACGCCTACAGCATGTTTTCAAATGATAAAGAAGTGCGACTGGGTGAAGAGATCGAATCGCTGCGCGCAGACAGCACTCTGCTGGTTACGCGCCAAGTCAGCGATGACCCGCCTCACCCACATTTCGCCAATTTCTATGTCCTTGAAAATGGCCAACTCAAACGCATCAAACAACTCCCGGCTCCCCATTGATGACCGCCACAGACCTTGGCTGGAACGGCGATACCCACGCCGCCCGTGAACGACAGACCGCATTGGCCGGGCAAGTCATCCTGCGTGATGGCTTTGCCAAACCCCTGCGCACCGTGGCTGGGTTTGATGTCGGCTTCGAGGATGACGGCAAAATCACCCGCGCCGCTGCCGTACTACTGGATGCCGAAAGTCTTGCACCCATCACAGAAGTGATCGCCCGCCTGCCCACGGTGATGCCGTATATCCCCGGGCTGCTGTCATTCCGCGAGCTTCCGGCATTGCTCGCCGCACTGGAAAAACTGCCTCAAACGCCCGACTTATGCCTGATTGACGGTCATGGCATTGCCCATCCCCGCCGCTTGGGTATTGCCGCACATTTTGGCGTGGCCAGCGGACTGGCCAGCATTGGCGTAGCCAAGAAAATACTCATCGGCCAACACCGCCCACTGCATGAAATGCGCGGTGCCTTCACCCCGCTGCGTGTGGAAAGCCAACAAGGGTTGGGCGAGCAAATCGGCTGGGCACTGCGCAGCAAAGTCGGTTGTCTGCCGCTGTATGTCTCGCCCGGCCACCGGGTATCCATGACTTCTGCAATAGAACTGACCTTGCGCTTGGTCAACGGCTATCGCCTACCCGAGCCGACCCGGCTTGCCGACCGTCTGGCATCCCGCCGCCCGGCAAAAACGCAAGCGTGATAATAATCACACATCAAAAAACTGCTCCCCGCTCACCCTTTACATCGCCCTGCCCACTCGCCTATAAACCCCGCAGCAAAGCCATTTACCTCTGGAGGTGCAGTGAATACTGGCAAGATTTTACTGGCGCTGACACTTTCCTTGCTCACGCCCGTCTTGCAGGCACAAGCCGCCTGTCCCCGGCTGGATGCCAATACATCAATCCACTGGGAAGAAAAACAAGTGCCCGACCTGACCTTTTGCCGGGCACTGGATGCCAGCGGCAATGAGCTGTTCAGCCTGAGCCTGGCACACGATTATCCTTTCAAACCCAGCCGCAGCCAGCGCGCAGAAAGCGCCGTCATCAATGGCCGCAGCACCTATTGGTATCGCACCGAAATCGCCACCCGCCCCGGCGTGGAAGCGCGCGAAACACTGGTAAAACTCAACGATGGCCGCGTCGCCTATTTCAATGTGCAGGCCAATACCATCGACGCACTGCCGCCCGTGTTCGACATAATCAGTCGCCTATCGTTCTAGCGCCCATCATCCCCTGCCTGCCGCGCCGTTTTTAAAACAGAAAATCGTGCAATGACCTTACGCCATACACGGCTACGACACAGGACGCGATGTTTGTCGCCGGGTTATCCGCCAGGCACGATGAATGCGACTATTGCGGGCAAAATCTGGCGGGATACTGCTGGCGCTGATGTCTTCGATATGGCAAGCCGCTGACAGCGCGGCCTCGTCCAGCTTGAAGCGCCGATAATTATTGGAAAAATACAAAACTCCACCCTCGGCCAGCCGTGCCACCGCCGCCAGAATCAGCCGCACATGATCGCGCTGCACATCAAAGTCATCGGCACGTTTGGAGTTGGAAAATGTCGGCGGGTCGCAAAAAATCAGATCGTACTGAGCGTTTTCAGCCTCCAGCCAAGCCAGTGCATCGGCCTGAATCAGCCGGTGCTGTTTGCCGGAAATCCCGTTTTCTTGCAGATTGTCCAGCAACCACTGCAAATAGGTGCCGGAAAGGTCCACGCTGGTGGTCGTCTGGGCATTATCCAGAGCCGCCCGCACCGTGGCGACGCCGGTATAGCAAAACAGGTTCAAAAACCGTTTTCCGCGTGCTTCTTGTGCCATGCGTGTGCGCAATGGCCGATGGTCGAGAAACAAGCCGGTATCCAGATAATCAAACAGGTTGACCCGCAGGCGTGCAGCGCCCTCGCGCACTACCATGAAATTGTCGGTATCGGCCATGCGGCCATATTTGCTGCCGCCCTTGCCGGTGGCGCGGGTTTTGGTAGCCACGCGCGCCTTGGGCACATCAAACACCTTGCGGGCAGCGGCCAGAATTTCGGCAAAACGCTTGCGTGTGATGTGCTCGGGGATGGAAGCTGGTGCTGCGTATTCCTGCACATGCAGGCATAGCTCGCCAGTGTCTGCCGCGCGATACACGTCGATGGCGGCAGCGTATTCGGGCAGGTCGGCATCATAGGCACGGAAGCAGTCGATGCCCTCGCGCTTGCGCCAGTTTTTCAGCTTGCGCAGGTTTTTCTCCAGCCGGTTGGCCACCATCTGCGCACCTTCGGACAAGGCACGCTCGCCGCTGTCCTGCAAGCGCTCGGGAAGGATTTCATCCACCGCCAGCAGGCTGCATTCAATTGGCCCGTTGAACAGCCGGTAACGCTTGCGAGCCACAAGGCCGGTGGCTCGTGCCAGTTCATCATCTCCGCAAAGCAGGCTGGCGCGCGCCCGTGGCAACCAGCGCTTCAGGGCATCGCCCAGTTGCCGGTACAGCGCAGTATCGGCGGCAAGACGCGCGTCATACGGCGGATTGCAAACGACCAGGGTGTTTGTCCGGGCGCACTCATCATCCGGCAATGGCGGCTGCCAGGCGTTGATGTCCTGTGTGTCCCAATGCAGATACTCGGCCACGCCTGCGGCCTCGGCATTGCGGCGGGCGCTGGCGATGGCGCGCGGGTCGAGGTCATTGCCAAAAAATACCGGGCGCAGATTTTCCCGCCCCCGGCGCTCGCGGCTGAGCGCCTCGGTATGCAACTGGTGCCAGAGTTCGCGCTCAAAACCTTTCCAATAACTTGGCAGGGCAAGGCCGTGGCGCAGCAGCCCGGGCGCGACATCGGCGGCCATCAAGATGCCTTCAATCAGCAAGGTGCCACTGCCACACATCGGGTCAAGCAAGGCGCCGCCTGCGTGATAACGCGCAGGCCAGCCACCACGCGCCAGCACTGCCGCTGCCACGTTTTCTTTCAGTGGCGCCTGATGTTGTTCGCTGCGCCAGCCACGGCGGTGCATCGGGCCACCGGCAAGGTCAACGGAAATAATCGCCCTGCCCTTGCGCACCACAAGACTCAGGCGCAAATCCGGCTGCGCGGCATCCACCGAAGGGCGCTTGCCGGTGGCTTCGCGCAGGCTGTCCACGACCGCATCTTTCAGCCGCTGCGCGGCAAAGCGGGCATGGGTCAGCCCCTCGCCGGACACATGCGCATCCACGGCCAGCGTCATGTCGGCATCCAGATGTGCCTGCCAGTCGATATTGCGGGCATGCGCGTACAGCTCGGCCTCGCTCTGGCAGGGAAAATCCGCCAGCGGCCACAATATGCGGCTGGCAAAACGCGACCACAGCACTGCACGCAGGGCGTCGGCCTTGTCGCCTTCGGCATTCACCCCGGCGACGGTCGCGGTGGCGCGCACGCAGCCCAAGGCCTGCAATTCATCGGCCAGGAGATATTCCAGCCCCTTGCTGCAACTGGCAAAAAAACGTGTGCCCATTACAAGCCTGCCAGCAATGCGGCAAAAGCGAGTTTTCCCGTCTCCACATGCGCTGTCAGGCGATGGGCGTCATCCACCAGCAACAAGCGGTCACGCCGCGCCTGCGCCCACATCACCACTTCGTCCGCAGCAATCAGTTCATCGCGCCAGCCGTGGATGATGGATGTCGGCACCTCCGCCGCCTGCAACGGCTGCGCCTGCCCCATGCGAATCGGCGGCGCCATCAAAAACAGCCCCGCCACCGGCACTTGCAGCGATACCAGACCGGAAATGTAGGCGCCAAGGCTGGAGCCTGCCAACACCACCGGGCCGCGCTGCGCCGCATCCAGCGCCAGGGCGTGCAGGCGCTCGATGCGTGCAGGCACATTGCCCAGCGGGCTGATGTCGTGCTGCGCGTCCAAATCCGTGTAGTCCGGGCGCTCATGGCTCCAGCCCAGCGCCTCGGCCGCCTCGGCCAATGCGGTAACCTTGGCCGCATCCGGGCCGCTTTCAAAGCCGTGAGAAAGAATGCAATGACCGATATTCATCATGCGCACAATGCTAGCATCCGCGCATGAATTCGCCCGTCATTGACATCCTCCAACGTCCACTTTCCTACATGGAAAAACTGGACTCCCGCGCACTTGCCGATATCCGCCTGCTGGTACTGCACTGCACCGAGCTACCAGACTTGGCCACCGCCCGCGAATACGGCGAGCGCATCCTGTATCCGCAATCGCAGACCGGCAACAGCGGGCATTTTTATATCGACCGCGATGGCCGGGTGGAACAATGGGTGGCCCAAACCCGCATCGCCCACCATGTGCGCGGCCACAATGCCGACAGCATCGGCATCGAACTGGTCAATCGCGGCCGCTATCCGAACTGGCTGGACTCGCGCCATCAGGCAATGACCGAGAGTTATACCGAGGCACAAATCAATGCCCTGATTGCCCTGATTGCGCAACTTGAAAACCGCCTGCCCCAGCTTGCCCATATCACCGGCCATGAAATGCTCGATGGCGAGCAGGTTCCGGCCAGCGACAATCCGGAAATACAGGTCGCGCGCAAACGCGACCCCGGCCCGATGTTCCCCTGGGCACGGGTACTGGCCGCCTGCCGCTTGCAGTTTGTCGGCGGCTGAAGCTTGGAAAAATGGGCTTTGTCTTTAGCTAAGACACGGCAAGCCCAGCCCACTGGCATACGAATATAATCAGCCGCCGCGTTGGTTTTACTGCCCATGTCCCCACCCGTATCCGAACTGGTCGCGCTGCTCACGCCAGAGCGCCTTGAAGACAATCTTTTTCGCGGCCAAAGCCGCGATATCGGCACCAAATATGTATTTGGCGGACAGGTGCTGGGACAGGCACTGTCCGCCGCCCAAGCCACCCTGCAATCCCCGCGCGAGGCGCATTCGCTGCACGCTTATTTTTTGCGCGCCGGGGATATCAATGCCCCGATCATCTACGAAGTTGACCGCAGCCGCGATGGCGGCAGCTTCTCGGTGCGGCGGGTCAGCGCCATCCAGCATGGCAAGGTGATTTTTTTCTGCGCCGCGTCCTTTCACCAGCACGAGCCGGGCGCCACCCACCAGCTTTCCATGCCGGAAGTGCCGCGCCCGGAAGACATCGCGCCCGACCCTGCCGTTCCGCAGGAAGTGCTGGATACCTTGCCCATCAAGATTCAGCGCTGGCTTGACCGTTCCGGCCCGTTCGAGTTCCGCCATGTCTATCCGCGTGACGAGCTGAACCCGCCCAAGCGCCCGCCCTATCAGCAGGTCTGGTTCCGGCTGGTGGAAAAAGTCGGCGATGCCCCGGCGCTGCATCGTGCGCTGCTGGCCTATGCCAGTGATTTTCATCTGCTGGGCACGGCCAATTTCCCGCATGGCATCAGCTATTACCAACCGAATGTGCAGATGGCATCGCTAGACCATGCGCTTTGGTTTCATCGCCCGTTCCGCGCCGACGAATGGCTGCTGTATTCGATTGACAGCCCCAGCGCGCAAAACTCGCGCGGGCTGGCACGCGGACAGATTTTCGATACCCAGGGTCGCCTGGTGGCAAGCACCGCGCAAGAAGGCATGGTGCGCGTGGTGAGCGTCTAGGATGCGCCAAATATTCACCAGTGCCCGCTTGGAAACCGTGGAAGGCGTGGCTCGGCTGCTGGAAGATCAGCAAATTGCCACCCGCATCCGCAACGGTCGCTCGTACAAGGGCAGCTATTCACGCGGCTTTAGCTATCGCGATGCGCCCAGCGCCAATCAGCCTGCGGTTTGGGTCGTACACCCGGATGATTACGCCCGAGCACGCCAATTACTGCGCGAAGCCGGACTCATCGAGCCCGGCCCGCAACATTCGGGCAATTTCGCTTCCAGCAGCTACACCCAAGCCACGGCGCAAAGTGCACCCCCAAAAGCCAATACCCCGGCACGTTTGCGTGCTGGGTTGTTGATCGGCATCGCTGCGATATTGCTGATGAGCGCCTTCTGGCAGCAACAGCAAAAACCGGGCATGCCAAACACCACCACCCGCCGCCTGCCACTGCCGACCGTGCCGACGCAAACAGCGGAGCCGCCTGCCATCTACACCGTGGAAACCCCACCGATGCTCGCCCGCACACTGGCTGCACAAATCGCCACCGCGCACGGCATCAAAAGCGCCTGCCTGCTGCGCGATGGTGAAGCGATGCCCGATGAAGCCGGAAAACCGCCTGCCTGCAATGACGCCAACCGCATCCATATCCACGATTACCGCACCGATGGCAGCGGCCGCGGCGAAGTGGCGGCCACTTGGCAAGAGGGCGGCAAGGAACAGCACGGCCGCTATCGCGTACAGCGCGAAGGCCACGATTGGCAAGTGCTGGAATAACGCCCACTCGACCCTGGCGCATTGGTGCGTTTGCCTTGACGGAAAAACCAAAAACGCAAAGTGATGGGTGCTGGGCATCGAGCCGACGGATGGCTCACTGCATCTGACTGCGACTACCGAAGGCATGCAGCAAGGTGCCACGATCGACATATTCCAGCTCGCCGCCAATCGGCACCCCATGCGCCAGACGGCTGGGCTGAACCCCGGCCGCACGCGCCAGTTGTGCCAGATAGTGAGCCGTGGCCTCGCCTTCCACGGTGGGATTGGTGGCGATGATGAGTTCCCGCACTTCGCCTTCGGCCAGACGGGCGGCCAGTTGTTCCAGCCCCAGCTCCGCAGGGCCGATGCCATCAAGCGGGCTCAAGCGCCCCTGCAACACGAAATACAACCCGCGAAAGCCAGTGGCCTGCTCAATTGCCAGCCGGTCGGCAGGCGTTTCCACCACACACAATTCGCTGCCATCGCGGCTGGCACTGGCGCATATGGGGCAGATCGGGCTTTCACTGAAATCCCGGCAGCGCTGGCAATGGCCGATTTTTTCCATCGCCTCATTCAATAGCTGCGCCAGCCTTGCGCCACCTTCCCGGCCTCTTTCCAAGAGGTGATAAGCCATGCGCTGCGCAGACTTCTGACCCACGCCCGGCAATACCCGCAGGGCGTCGATCAGTTGCTCAAGCAAGGGCGCACTCACAGCGACCGGCTCATTAGAACAGGCCGGGAATCTTCATGCCCGACGGAATCGGCATCCCGGCAGTGGCTGCACTCATTTTTTCACCGCTGGCGGCATTGGCCTTGTTGACCGCATCGTTGAACGCGGCAGCAATCAAATCTTCGAGCATCTCGGCATCGTCCAGCACGCTCGGATCAATCCGCACCTTGCGGCATTCCATCTTGCCGGTCAAGGTAACCGTAACCATACCGGCACCGGCATTGCCGGTAACTTCCAGATTGGCCAATTCTTCTTGGGCACGTTGCAGGTTTTCCTGCATTTTCTGCGCCTGTTGCATCAGTTGGGCGATATTGCCACGCATCGGTGTACTCCTGGTTGAAAGGTCATTCTTGCAGCGGTCGAATCGAGCCGGGCACCAGTTCCGCCCCCTGGCTCATCAATTGCTGCACATCGGGATGTTCCAGAAAAATCTGCTCTGCCGCGCCGTGTCGCTGCTTTTGCGCATCCTGCTGGCGCTGGTGCAGCGTATCGCCACTGGCCTCGGCTGCGGTTTCAAAGCGCAACGCAGGTGCCGCGCCCAAAATACTGGCCAAAGCTTCGCCCAGCTGTTTGATGGCGCTCTGGCTTTTCATGAACTCTTTTTCTGCTTCCAGCGACAAGCGCAGCACGCCATCGGCAAAGCCGACAAAGCTCGCATGTGCCGCCAATTGCCGTGCCGGCCCCACCAATGACAGCGTGGGCAATATTTCCAGCCAGCGATCTTTATCCAGCGACTCCGGCGCGCTGAACGGCATCGGGGCAGCCGTGGGGGCTGGCGGCGGCATGGTCGGCGCGGGTGTGGGCGCAGGCGCAGTCTCGATTGGCGCCACCGCCGCAGACGCCGTCGTTATCGCCGGGGCGTTGCTGGTCGCGATGGCAGCCTGGGCAGCAGCACGTCCGCCAACAGCCGGCTTTGCCGGTGCCGCTTGCGCCATCGGTTGCGCCCTGACATTGCCGCCTGCCGGACGGAACGCCAGCATTCGCAGCAGGCTCATCTCAAACCCGGCTCGGCTGCTGGGCGCCAGCGCCAAGTCGCGGCGGCCGGTAATCGCCATCTGATACCAAAGCTGCACCAGCTCCGGGGCAATCGCTCCGGCTAGCGCATCCACATCCAGACCAGCTTCTTCTGCCTGCGCGATATTCGGCACCAATTGCCGCAACTGGATGCGATGCAGGGCTTCGGCGATGGCCTCCAGCACCTGCCCCCAGTCCGGGGAAAGCTCGGCCAGCGCAGCCACTTCATTCATCAACTGCTCACCATTGGCATCGGCCAGCGCAGTCAAGAGCGCACCCACGCGGCTGCGATCGACCGTACCCAGCATCGCCGCCACTGCCGCATCGGCCACTTCCCCGCCACTGTAGGCGATGGCCTGATCCAGCAACGAAAGCCCGTCACGCAAACTGCCATCGGCCGCATGCGCCAGCTGGCGCAGTGCTGCACCTTCAAAACCAATGCCTTCGGCCTGCAAAATCTTGCGCATCTGCCCTTCGATCTGCGGCATATCCAGCCGCTTCAGATTGAATTGCAGACAGCGCGAAAGCACCGTTACCGGCAATTTTTGCGGGTCGGTGGTGGCGAGCAGAAACTTGACGTGCGCAGGCGGCTCTTCAAGCGTCTTCAGCAGTGCGTTGAAGGCCGATTTGGAGAGCATGTGCACTTCGTCAATCAAATAAACCTTCACCCGGCCACGGCTCGGCATGTACTGGGCGTTGTCGATCAACTCACGCACATCGTCCACGCCGGTATTGCTGGCCGCGTCGATTTCCAGAAGGTCGATGAACCGCCCGGCATCAATGTCCTGACAGGTGCGGCATTCACCGCAAGGCTCGGCTGATGTACCAAGCTCGCAATTGAGCGACTTGGCAAAAATCCGGGCAATGGTGGTTTTGCCCACACCGCGGGTGCCGGTGAACAGGAAAGCATGATGGACACGGCCCGAATCCAGTGCATTGGACAGGGCGCGCACCACATGCTCCTGACCAACCAACTCGGCAAACCGCCTGGGGCGCCACTTGCGGGCGAGAACGAGATAGCTCATGGCGCGCATTTTGCCATGCCCGGCGCCAACCACCCAGCCCGCAGATGCCACCACACGCATTGCCATTGCCCACGCCGGGAATCCCCCAACCACCCTGCCCGACAAAACCGCCGCGATTGCCCTTTGCTTTACAGCCATTTCCGAGGTTACAATGCCGGGCTCGCGCTGACCGGCGCGACCCGGAGAGGTGTCCGAGTGGTTGAAGGAGCACGCCTGGAAAGTGTGTAAGCGTCTAAACCGCGCTTCGGGGGTTCGAATCCCCCTCTCTCCGCCAGTTTTTCGACAAGGCCGCGCATTGCGCGGCCTTTGTTTTTGTCCTCATGGCGCAGTCAAGGCAACCCGCAGTCCCGGCTCGGCCACACGCAGCCCCAGTCGGCGCAGGGCATCGGCCTCTCCGGCGCCGTAGTGATAAAGCAGGCAGCGTGCAAGCACGTCCTGCGGATATTCGCGCAGCAGATCGTCAATACCGCTGTGTGAAGGATTGCCCTGCAGGGCGCAATCGTGGGCAATGAGTTCATTGCGATCGGCGTATTTGCGCAGCATTTCCGGGATTGGGCGGGTATCGCCACTCCAGACCAAGCTGCCCGGCAAGCGCAGACCAAAAGCACTATCAGGCCAGTGATGGCGTACCGGAAAAACTTCCAGACGCTGTTCTCGGTGCCAAAAGTGCTCGCCCACCACAATCAACTGAAACGCATCCCAGAAATTCGCACCGCCTTCGGCCAGCACATTCGGGTATTCAGCCACCCGCCGCTGCAGCCAGGGCAAAACGCCGGTCGGGCAATAAATGCGCACCTTGCCGCGCCGTGCCGGATCGAAATAACTGGCGACAAACAGCCGTTCTAGGCCGCTGACATGATCCAGATGGGCATGGGTGATAAATACGGCATCGGGGCTGTGGCCATAGCAGGCGATGAAATCACTCAAGCCTTCCGAGCCGCAGTCGATGGCAAGCCAAGGGCGGTCTTGATATTCGATGGTGGCCATCGCGCTGCCCAGCGTGGCAACAGCCGATGCGCTGCCCACGCCATGAAATCGCAGCGCCCAGCTCATGCACGCATTTCCATGTCATAGGCCGCTTGCAGGCGGGCAAAACTTGGCGTAGTGGCGGCTTGTCCTGCCACTTTGTTCAGCGAGCGCCGCAAGCGCGCCAAATTGGCACTCTGCCAAGCAGCCTCGGGTTTTTGCAACCGGCTTTTGTCGAAGTCGATCATCCAGGCTTTACCTTCGCCATCAAATAACAAGTTATGCGCATTGAGGTCGGCATGATTCAAGCCGACCCGGTGAAAGCGGGCAATCAAACGCCCGGCTTCCTGCCAAGGCGCGGCATCGCCCGCATGCGCAACCCAATGGGCGAATGTCTGCACCTTGACAAGCCGTTGCAACAAAATCGCAGCGCGATAGCCCAGCCCCTGCCGCCGATAAAACGCCGCGACCGGACGCGGCACCGGCAAATCAAGCGCATACAGTCGCTGCAACAGGCGGAACTCGGCAAAGCTGCGCACCTGGTCTTCCCCCTGCCAAGCAAACTTGTCGCGGCTCAACCTCGCCACCAGCCCGCCACGCAGATAATGCCGCAGCACCCAGCCATCAGACCCGGCATCAATGAACCACGCCGCACCGCGCCCGCCCTGACTGACCGGCTGCGCGGCATCGCCCCAGTGCGAGGGACAGAACCAGTCGGCCGCCGGTGTTTGCCCGCAGGCCGCCGCGTCGAACACAATGGCGCCCTCGCCCTGCGCATCACGGAATGGCTGCAATGTTTCGTTGAGTTCGCGCGTTGACATGCCATGAGTCTAGCAAGTGAATCTTCCGCCTTCTGCCCCCAAATCCATCTGCCTGCTGCGCCTGTCTGCACTGGGCGATGTCACCCATGTCCTGCCCCTAGTCAACACCTTGCGCTGCGCGTTTCCAGCAACCGAAATCACCTGGGTGATCGGCAAGGGCGAGCATCGGCTGCTGACCGGCTTGCCCGGGGTGCGCTTTATCGAATACGACAAGAAAACCGGCCTTGCCGGGATGCGTGCCCTGCGCCGCACACTGGACGGCAAAAAATTCGATGTACTGCTGCAAATGCAAGTGGCTGCACGCGCCAATCTGCTCTCCGCCTTTATCCCGGCAGGCAGGCGCATTGGCTATGACAAATCGCGCTCCAAAGACCTGCACGGCCTATTTATTAACGAACGCATTGCCGACCGCCCCGGCATCCATGTGCTTGATGCCATCGGCAGCTTTTGCGAGCCGCTGGGCTTGCAACCGCAAAAGCCGGTCTGGGATTTGGCCGTGCCACAAGCTTCTTTTGACTGGGCAGCCGAACAATGGCCGGACGATGGCCGCCCGGTACTGATGATTTCGCCCTGCTCCAGCCATGTCCGCCGCAACTGGCGTGCCGAGCGCTATGCCGCACTGGCCGAGCACGCCGCCGCACAGGGCTGGCGCATCGTACTCTGCGGTGGCCGCAGTGAACTGGAGCGACAAACCGGCGATGCCATCATCACCCAATGCCGCGCCCCCGTACTGGATCTGATTGGCAAGGACACGCTGAAACAACTCCCGGCACTGCTTGCCCGCGCCAATCTCTTGGTTACACCAGATTCTGGCCCAATGCATATCGCCAATGCGATGGGCACCAAGGTGCTGGGGCTGCACGCGGCCAGTAACCCGCGCCGCAGCGGCCCGTATTCGGATATCCGCTACTGCGTTGACCGCTATGACGATGCCGCCCGCGCGCACCTTGGCAAACCGGCCAGCGCACTGAAATGGGGCACCAAGATTGAGTACGACGGCGTGATGGATTTGGTCACGGTGGACGACGCCATCGCCGCCTTCGAACGCTACCGCACCGACCACGGTTGATTTTGCGCCCCCAACATAAACACGCCTAAAGCGGGCCGCGTTTTTACAGGATGCCGTGCACGGACGGGCTGATTTCTTTGTCTGTGCGGTGGATGCAGCCCATCCAGCAGCAGGGGCGGCGTTTGCCGGCCGCCAGTTGTTCAACGGCTCTTGTGATGTACTTTTGCCGAGTGGCCGGCTGCTTGACGCTGGCCACCCAGCAGATCCATTCATTGCGCGCCAGTTGGGTCAGACTGTTCTAGGTTTCAATCAAGCCATTTTCGGTCAAAGCTTGCGCCAAGTCGCTCGGAACTTCCGCGTGCGCGCTGCCGCCAAGTATTTGCATCATGGTGATATTGGGTGGGCAGTGGCGCCCACCCAGCCGCGCATCAGGCGCGGTAATCCTCGTAGGATTTTTCTTCGACGTAGGTTGAGCCGAGCGCCAGATTGATTTCCTTCTTGATGCGGGCGCGTTCGTCGTTTTCAAAATACACGCTGCGGGCGAGTTTGATGAACGCCTCGTCAAACGCTTGGGCTTTTTCTTTCAAGCGAATGTCGTCTTCAATCACCCAAAGGCGCTCGTTAACGGCTTTCAGTGCCGCGCGCAATTGGCTGATGTCCTGTGCCGAAGCCGGGTGCGCGCCCCAGGTTTTGTTCAGTGCTGCAAGTTCGGTGCGGACATTGGCGAGTTTGGCTTCGTCGCGCATGCGCTCGGACTTGATTTCAAGGATGGCGATTTTGTCGAGCAGCTCGCCAAAGGAAACGGGGACGGAAATCTCGGACATTGAAAGGCTCCTCGGGGCGGCCATGAGGCTGCAAATGCACAAAAGGCGGCGGCTCCGCCGACGATCCTCGGCGCCCGCATCATTCGATACCGTTGCTGCCTTCCGGCCCTGGCGGGGTTTTCGAACTAGCGTCGCGAGGGGCCAACGGAGCCGCCATAGTGACAAAAATATGTGAATCTGGCGGAGAGGGGGGGATTCGAACCCCCGAGGCGCTATAAACGCCTGCCTGATTTCGAGTCAGGTACATTCAACCACTCTGCCACCTCTCCGGTGCAACAAGCCGCGCATGATACGGGTTGTTCGGCGCATAAACAAGCCCATTGACATGCGACTTGCCGATGCGCCGCAGTACGGCGATGATGCGTGCTCTCTTTTCGCTGTCATCGTCATGATTGAATTCGGCCATCTGACCCATTGCGGCCTGCGCCGCGCGCTCAATGAGGACACCTATTACGGCGATGCCGCCCTTGGCCTGTGGCTGGTGGCCGACGGCATGGGCGGCCATGACTATGGCGAAGTCGCCAGCGCCATCGCCCGCGAGGTCATCGTCAGCGAAACCCGTGCCGGCACGCCACTGCCCCAGGCGATTGCGGTGGCCGGTGAGGAAATCATGCGCAATTCGCGCCGGCGCGGCGAGCTGTTGCCAATGGGCACCACGGCAGTGGCCGCGCGCATCCAGCAGCATCGCTTTGACGTGGCCTGGGTGGGCGACAGTCGCGCCTATCTATGGCATCAGGGCAAGTTGGTGCAGCTTTCGCACGACCATAGCTATGTGCAGGATTTGATTTCGCAAGGCACGCTGACGGCCGAAGAAGCGCGCAGCCACCCGCAACGCAAAATGGTGACTCAAGCGTTGGGTGTAACCGCACCGGGGCAACTGGATGTGGCCTGTATCAGCGGTGAGTTCCGCCCCGGCATGCAGTTGTTGCTATGCAGCGACGGGCTGACTGAGGAGGTGGACGATGCGGCGATTGCGGAAATCCTGGCGCGCCCCGGCATCAGCGCGCAGGAATGTGCCGATACGCTGGTAGCCGCCGCACTCGATGGCGGCGGCAGCGACAACATCACCGTGCTGGTGTTGCGCCAGCATTAGTTTTCCTGAAGCCACAGGCATTGCCCGGCTTTTTTTTCGATGGCTTCAAGCCGTGCCTGATGCGCCGCGTGCTCTTCATCGCTTACCAGCACCCGCGGACGCGGGGCTTGCAGCATCTGGAAATGCAGGATTTCGCTGCTTGGGCGAGCTTCGGGCTGGCTGCTGCTTTCTGCTGGCAAGTCAAATCCCAGCTCGCTTTGTCCGCCGGTCATGGCCAGATACACATCGGCCAGAATCCCGGCATCGAGCAAGGCGCCGTGATAGGTGCGGTCGCGCACTTCCACACCCAGGCGCTTCACCAACGCATCCAGCGAGTTACGCTGTCCCGGCCAGCGCTTGCGCGCCATATCTAGGGTATCGAGCACTTCGGCATAATCGGCAATCGTGCCCAGTTGCGGGCCGATACCGGCAAGCTCGGCGTTCAAGAAGCCAACGTCAAACTTGGCGTTGTGAATGATCAGCTCAGCGCCACGGATGTAATCAAGAAAAGATTCCGCCACATCGGCAAACAGCGGCTTGTCGGCCAGAAACTCAAGACTCAAGCCGGTGACTTCGCGCGCGCCTTCCTCGAAATCGCGCTCGGGGTTCAGATAGACGTGAAAATTGTTGCCGGTCAGTCGGCGCTCAATCAGCTCCACGCAGCCGATTTCCACCACGCGGTTGCCATTGCGCCACTCAAGGCCGGTGGTTTCGGTATCCAGTACGATTTGTCGCATCAGCGGTTTTCCTGTTTGATTTTGGCAGCTTCGGCACGCGCCAGTTGATCGACGCGCTCGTTGTCCGGGTCGCCGGCATGGCCTTTCACCCAGCGCCAGTCCACTTGATGACGACGCGCGGCCGCATCCAGCCGCTGCCACAAGTCCTGGTTTTTCACCGCATCACCGCCGCTGGTTTTCCAGCCGCGCCGCTTCCAGCCGGGCAGCCATTCGGAAATGCCCTGCTGCACATAGCGTGAGTCGGTATGCAGCAGCACCTCGCACGGCTCGGTCAGGGCTTCCAGCGCACAAATGGCAGCCATCAATTCCATGCGGTTGTTGGTGGTATCGGCCTCGCCACCGGAAAAAGTTTTTTCCCGCGCCCCATAGCGCAGCAGCGCACCCCAGCCGCCGGGGCCGGGATTGCCAAGACAAGCGCCATCGGTATGCGCCTCGACCTGTTTCAAGCCACTCATCCGGCCACATCCAGTGCTGGACGGATTGCTCGCGTCGGGATCGCAGTCAGGGGGATGCGACGTTTTTCCGCCTGCAATACATAGGCAGCACGGATACCGGCTCCGCGTTGCAGGCGTGCATCCACATCGCACTGCCAGCGCGCGCCAAGCCCCAAGGTCAGCGCATCGGTCTGCAACTGTACCCGACGCAGGCTGCGTCGCCAGCTGAACGGTTCATGGGCGCTGACCGCCTGCCCCAACCAATGACGCCGATAGGGCGAAAGCGGGTTGAGTGCAAACAGCCACAATTTTCCGCCCGGCAATAAAACCCGTGCGCACTCCGAAAGCCACGGCAGCGCAGTGGCCGGGCTACCCACATGCTGAATCACTACGGTGGCAACCGATTCGGTCAAAAGCGGCAAAGTCGCCTGCGCACAATGCAAATCGCCCCCCCAGCCCTGCGCCTGAGGCAACAGCCATATGCCAAGCGGCTCGGTGATTTCGCGGGGACGCGCGGCGGATGAAAGCGCAAGCCAAGGCAAGCCCGGACGCGCCTGCAAAGCTTCTGCAATCACTCCGGTTTCACTGGCCAAGAGCATCGCCGCTGCCTGACTGGCAAACCAATCGGCAGGCTGTTCAAGTTGACGGCGGGCGGTCAGGACAGGCATCTTCGCCATTCTACGTGTACTTGCCCAATCCCCAAACAGTGTTTCCCCCCGCCCCGCTGCCCTTTGCCAATGACAACTATCTGTGGTGGCTACCCAACCCGGACAGTGGCCCACTGCTGGTAGATCCGGGCGATGCCGCGCCGGTGCTGGCACGCTTTGGTGATGGTCCGGCACCCTGCGCCATCTTGCTGACCCATCACCACGGCGACCATATCGGTGGCGTTCCGGCGCTGCTGACGCACTGGCCGGATACGCCGGTATTTGCCCCGCATGATGCGCGCATCGCCTTGGCAAGCCAGCGCGTAGCCGCGGGCGACCGGGTACAGGTGGGGGATTACGATTTTGCGGTCATGCAAGTACACGGGCATACCCGCAGCCATATTGCTTATTACGGACATGGCCTGCTGTTCTGTGGCGATGCACTGTTCAGCCTGGGCTGTGGACGGATGTTCGAAGGCGACCCGGCCACCATGCTGGCCTCGCTTGACCGGCTCGCCGCCCTGCCCGGCGATACACTGCTGTGCTGCGCCCATGAGTACACGCTGGCCAATGCTGCCTTTGCCCGCGTGGTAATGCCGCATAATGCCGCACTCGCCACACGCATTGCCAAGGCACAGGCACAGCGTCAGGCCAGTCTGCCGACCCTGCCCGTGCCACTGTCAAGCGAACTTGCCGCCAACCCGTTCCTGCGGATTGATGATGCCGATGTGCGTACCGCCATCGCCGTCCATCTGGGACGGGACGTCACCGATCGCGTCGAGGCTTTTGCCTGTCTGCGCCGCTGGAAGGATGATTTCCGCGCATGAAAACCTTGCCACTTGCCCCACTGCTGCTTTGCCTTGCCGCGCTGCCGCTAAAGGCGGCACCGCCGACCGACAGCCCCCTGCAACCGGCTACGCCATCGACAACGCCGGCCATCGAAGCCGCAGCCGCGGAACCCGCGCCAGCGACCGAAACCCCACCCGTCGCGCCACCCCCTGTCGAAGCGCCCTTACCTGCCGCAAAACCAGCAACCGCCCCCCTGCGCAACGGCCTGGAAATCCATCAGCAGCTTCTCGACAACCTCTCCGGCTCGGGCTGCGAATCGGCAAATGCACGCTGGCAGGCGCATTACGCGCGCGCACCGCAGCGCCTTGCCAATCCCGATGACGAGCTGCTGGCACTGTTTGGCTATGTGGTCGATGAAGTCGTCAAAGCCGGGCTGCCCAGCGAATACGCCCTGATTCCGTTTATCGAAAGCCGCTACAACCCTGCGGCGCAAAGCAGCGCCGGCCCTGCCGGGATGTGGCAATTCATCGCCATCACCGCCCGCAATCAGGGCATCACCATGAGTGGCGGCTACGACGGGCGTTATTCGGTCATCGAATCCACCCGCGCGGCGGTGCGCTATCTGAAAAACCTGCACAGGATGTTCGGTGAAAACTGGCAGCTGGCCATGATGGGCTACAACGCCGGGGAATATCGCATTCTGGGCGCCATCCGCCAAAGCGGCCAATCCCCGCGCAATGCCGACCTTGCCAAGATCAGCAGCGGCATCCCGGCAATCAGCCGCACCTATGTGGAAAAACTGCATTCCATTTCCTGCCTGATGAAACAGGCCAGCCGACAAGCCGAATGGCGCGCCAAACTCGATCGCCCGGTGCCACGCCTGATTGCCACCGAAGCCGGCAGCGCCGTCAGCCTGCAACAATGGGCGAAAAACCGCGCGGTTGATCCGGCGATGCTGGCACGCCTCAATCCAGCCCTGACCAACGGCGCATTGCGCATTGGTAGCCAAGCACCGCAATTACTCGCCCCCGCCGGCAGCCAGGCCGTCGCCGCAACGGCAGCCGCCATCGCCCCGACACCGGCTGCCAGCGTGATCGCCAGCGGCAGCTCTGCCGGTCAGCTTGCGGGCAACCGTAGCAAATCTGCCCGACCAACCACGCACACCGTCAGAAGCGGCGACTCCCTCTGGAGCATCACACGCCGCTACGGCATCAGCACCGCAGAGCTGCTGCGCCTGAACAGCCTGCGCCCCACCTCGACACTACGCCCGGGTATGGTTTTGAAGCTCGACGAAACCCGTCCATAACGGGCAAACTGTAGCCTTTCAACCAACCGCAAACGGAGCAGCAAGCATGGGTTTTCTGCAAGGCAAGCGCGCACTTATCACCGGCATCGCCAGTGAGCGCTCGATCGCCAACGGCATCGCCGAGGCCATGCGCCGCGAAGGCGCAGAACTGGCATTCACCTACCAAAACGACAAACTGAAATCGCGTGTTGAAGCCGCCGCCAAGGAATATGGCAGCGACATCGTGATACCGCTGGATGTCGCATCCGACCAACAAATTGCCGAATGCTTTGCCGAGCTCGGCAAACATTGGGACGGCTTCGACATCCTGATTCACGCCATCGCCTACGCCCCGCGCGAAGCCATCGCCGGGCAGTTTCTTGATGGGCTGACGCGCGAAAACTTCGCCATCGCCCACGATATTTCCGCCTATTCGCTGGCCGCATTGGCCGCCGCAGCTAGGCCGATGATGGCAGGTCGCCAAGGTGCGGTGCTAACGCTTTCCTACCTGGGAGCCGAGCGCGCGCTGCAAGGCTACAACGTGATGGGCGTAGCCAAGGCCAGCCTAGAAGCCACCGTGCGCTATCTGGCCTATAACCTCGGTCCTGAAGGCATCCGCGTCAATGCGGTGTCCGCCGGCCCCATCAAGACCCTGGCCGCGGCCGGCATCGGTGGTTTCCGCAAGATTCTCGGGCATGTGGAAGAAAACGCCCCACTGCGCCGCACTGTCACCATCGAAGAAGTCGGCAATGTCGCCGCCTTCTTGTGCTCCGACCTTGCCAGCGCCGTTACCGGCGAAGTTACCTATGTCGATTCGGGCTATAACATCCTCGGCATGACCGGCCTCAACGACTGAACCCAACCCATGCCGCAAAACGACAATGCCCCCGAAATCGGGGGCATTGTCGTATATCGAAAGCGTCTGCAATCAATCAAAGCTGACTTTCAGACACCGCGATCACCGCCTGCTTGCGCAGCCGTGCAACCACGCCCATCGCGGACTGGTTACCGCTGCTCACCACCAACTGTTGGCGCAGCATCTGGCGTTCGGCGGCCGGCATGCTCTGATCATCCTTGCCATCGTGTACCGCCTTAATTTGGAAGGCTATCCAGCTACCATCGGGCATTTCCACCTGGGATGCCGAAGGCGCACCGGCAGCAGGACGTGGTGCGCTGAAAATCGCCTTCATGGCTTCAGCCGTGATGAGTGGCATATGCCGCATCATGCCTGGCATCTCCTGCACCCGAGCACCGGCTGCCTCTGCCTGTGCCGACAGCGCCTCACCCTTGCGCACCGCTGCGGCAATAGCGGTAGCGGTCTTTTCAGCCGCCTTGGAAGCGCGGTCAGCGCGCACTGCGGCCACCACTCGCTCCCGCACCTGCTCAAGCGCCAGCGGCTGTTGCGGCTGATGCGACAGTACCCGCAGCAGCACGCTGTGATCGGCCGTGATATTCACCGGGTCGCTCACGCTGCCGCTTTGGATGCGGCTTTCGGAAAACGCCTCGCGCTGCACCGCAGGCAAGGCCAGAATCCCATCACCCGCCCCTTGGGTAACGGTCGCCTTTTGCACTGCCAGCCCATGCTTGGCAGCAGCTTCGGCAAAGCCTGCCGGATTCTTCATCAAATCATCCACCAAGGCGCCGAGCAGTTCGTTATAGGCGCGCTCACGCCCATTGGCCAGCTCTTCACGCGCCAATTCATCACGCACTTCATCAAAGCTGCGCGTCTGCCCTGCGCGCACTTCACGCACTTGGATGACATGCCAGCCGAAATCACTCTTCACCGGGTCGGTAATCGCCACACCCTCGGTGGAGAACACCGCATCCTCAAATGGCTTGACCATCATGCCATTGCGCTCGATCCAGCCTAGGTCGCCGCCATTCTGCGCGGACCCCGCGTCGGCGGAATTAGCCTTGGCAAGCGCGGCAAAATCGGCACCGGCACGCGCCTGCGCGGCCAGCTTGGCAGCTTTTTCCTGTGCAACCTTTTGCCCATCGGCACCGGCGGCGGCATCCACCTCGATCAAGATATGCGAAACCAGACGTTGCTCGGGCGTACCAAGCTTGTCTTTTTGCTGCTCATAACGGGCACGCAGTTGCGCCTCATCGGCCGTCGGCTCGGGCAGCGT
Organism: Lysobacteraceae bacterium NML08-0793; assembly: GCA_002798275.1. GTDB lineage: Bacteria > Pseudomonadota > Gammaproteobacteria > Xanthomonadales > Xanthomonadaceae > Solilutibacter. The sequence continues at coordinate 401,169 of NWQR01000002.1, forward strand.
CGCCGCATTCACCTCGACATATTCCAGCGTCGCCGTTTCCGGGGACTGATATTCATCGGAATGCGCCTTGTACCAAGCCTCGATATCAGCCGCAGCGACCTCGGCCACATCCGGCTTCAATTCGACATGCGCCACGACTACGTCGCGCTTTTCCAACAGCATCGACGCCAAGCGCTCACCATACGGCTTGGAAACGAAAGCCGAACGCGCCAACGAGCCGGTGACTGCCACCGTCAGCAAATCATCACGCACCGTGCCTTCGAACGTGCGCGGCGTCATCGGCGGATTGGCGCCGGAGAGCATCGCCTGATAGCGCTGCGCATTGAACTTGCCGTCCACCTGGAACTGCGGATAGTTCTGAATGGTGCGACGTACCAGCTCGTCGGGAATCACCACGCCCGCCTCACGCGCGACCATTTGCGCCAGACGCTCGTCAATCATCACATCCAGAATGCGGCGCTTGTTTTCCAGCGACTCAAACGCACGGCTATCGAACTGCTCGCCTTGCGCCTGACGCGCCTGATTGCGCTCGATATCCAAACGAATGCGATAGTCCTGAAGGCTGATCTCCTCCTCGTCCCAGAGCTTGGACACCGGCCAAATCGACGGTGCCGATTGCCACCAACTGGGAGGCAGCTTGATTCGAACCGCATAATTTTCTGCCCGACCGGTCATGTAGTCGCCAATCCCGAGCAGCGCAAATGGCACGATCAGAAGACCGAGAATGACCGTAGCCACCCAGCCGCTGGATTTTTCACGAAGTGCTTGCAGCATGTGATTTTCCGTAAACGCAAAACGTAGCCGGACAGTTTACCGCGCCCAAAGCCAGGTTGCAGAATTGACCGATATGGATTTATCTGGACAGATGGCTGGCATCGCCAAGAAAGTGGCCGATCTTGCGGCCGTGCATGTTGCGCGGAAAAACAAAAAACCCCGCATTTCTGCGAGGTTTCGTGCATCAAATGGCGGAGCGGACGGGACTCGAACCCGCGACCTCCGGCGTGACAGGCCAGCATTCTAACCAGCTGAACTACCGCTCCGCGAAGAAATGAAACTATACAACCAACTTCCAAACTTTGCAACAACTTTTTGCATCTTTTTGTTGTTGCTTTTGTTTTAGGGAGTATTTTAGGGAGTCAAGCCCGTTCAATACACCTAAACCATTGTTTTATATGGTGGGAGCTGAGGGGATCGAACCCCCGACCCTCTCCTTGTAAGGGAGACGCTCTACCGCTGAGCTAAGCTCCCGTCATGCAGGCTGCCCTGCATGGGGGCGCGTATCATAACGCAATTTCCAGCTCATGCAAGCGCGCCAGCAAAAAGCCCGGCACAAGGCCGGGCTTTGCAAATGAACAATCGCGATATCGCTTAGTTCACGGCATCCTTGAGTGCCTTGCCAGCCTTGAAGGCCGGTGCCTTGGAGGCAGCGATGGTCAGCGCTTCGCCAGTCTTCGGGTTGCGGCCGGTACGCTCGGCGCGCTCACGCACTTCGAAGCTGCCAAAACCGGCGATTGCCACATTGTCGCCAGCGGCCAGTGCGGCCGAGACGGCACTGATGAAGCCATCCAGCGCACGACCGGCATCGGCCTTGGACAGGTTGGCGTGCTGGGCGATGGCATCAATCAAATCAGCCTTGTTCATTCTTTGGACTCCTTGGGGTTTGTTTTGGCAACATCCGCTGCCTGAGTGGTTGACCGCGGCGAAACTCGCCGCGGCGGGGGTAATGACATTGCGGCCTGGCCGCGAGCTGCCCTTTATACAGCCAGCCGAAGAGAGGGGCAAGAAAAAATGCGACGCTTGACACCCTTTTGTTCTTCTGCCAGTCGAATCAGTGTTTGACCTCCTGCTTGCGCCGGCGCTTGTCCGTTCCGCGCTTGGCAGGCGGCGGAATCACCGCCGCGATGTCCGCCGCCAGCGGCTCGGCTGGCTGGACATGGGCTGTCAACGGTCGTTCCAGTGCAATATCCAGCACCTCATCAATCCATTTGACCGGGATGATCTTGATATCGCGGGTAACGTTTTCCGGGATGTCGGCCAGGTCTTTTTCGTTCTCCTGCGGAATCACCACGGTCTTGATGCCACCGCGCAATGCCGCCAGCAGCTTTTCCTTCAGCCCGCCAATTGCCGAGACCCGCCCACGCAGAGTGATTTCGCCGGTCATGGCCACATCCGCACGCACCGGAATCTTGGTCAGGGTGGACACCAAAGCCGTCGCCATGGCGATGCCGGCGCTGGGGCCATCCTTGGGAGTTGCGCCGTCGGGCACATGCACGTGCACATCGTATTTGGACAGCAAATCCAGGTCGATGCCGAAACGGTCGGTGCGCGAGCGCACCACCGAAAGTGCGGCAGAAGCCGATTCCTTCATCACATCGCCCAGTTGCCCGGTGAGAATCAGCGCGCCCTTGCCCGGCACCAAGGTGGATTCGATATGTAGCAGGTCGCCGCCAACTTCCGTCCAGGCAAGGCCAGTAACCAGGCCGACTTCGTTGTCGGCTTCGGCGCGGCCAAAATCAAAGCGGCGCACACCCAAGTATTTGGCAAGATTGGCCGAGTTCACCACGGTGGCCTTTAGCTTCTTTTTGCTCTTGGCAGGCGCCGGGCCTGCCAGCGCGATTTCGGTTACCACCTTGCGAGCGATCTTGGCGATTTCGCGCTCAAGGCCGCGCACCCCCGACTCGCGGGTGTAGTAACGCACCACATCGCGGATGGCTTCTTCATCGACGCGGATTTCGTCATCGCGCAGGCCATTGGCCTTGATTTGCTTCGGCAGCAAATAGCGCATGGCGATGTTGAGCTTTTCTTCCTCGGTATAGCCGGGAATACGGATAACCTCCATGCGGTCAAGCAGGGGGCCGGGGATGTTCATCGAGTTGGAGGTCGCAATGAACATCACTTCGGACAAGTCCAGATCCACTTCCAGATAATGGTCGTTGAAGGCATGGTTCTGCTCTGGGTCCAGCACCTCCAAAAGCGCCGCCGAAGGATCCCCCCGGAAATCCATCGCCATCTTGTCGATTTCATCCAGCACAAACAGCGGATTCTTGCTGCCGACCTTGTTCAGATTCTGCACGATGCGGCCGGGCATCGAGCCCACATAGGTGCGCCGATGGCCACGGATTTCCGCCTCATCACGCACGCCGCCGAGCGCCATGCGCACGAACTTGCGATTGGTGGCCTTGGCGATGGACTGCCCTAGCGAAGTCTTGCCTACCCCCGGTGGGCCGACTAGGCACAGAATCGGCCCACGCATCTTCGACACACGCGACTGCACCGCGAGATATTCCAGAATGCGCTCCTTGACCTTTTCCAGCCCAAAGTGGTCGGCATCCAGCACATCCTGCGCCATCTTCAAGTCCTTGCGCACCTTGCTGCGTTTTTTCCAGGGCACCCCCAGCAGCCAATCCAGATAATTGCGCACCACCCCGGCCTCGGCCGACATCGGCGACATTTGCTTGAGCTTGTTGTGCTCGGCGCGCGCCTTGGCCTCCACCGTCTTGGGCATACCGGCCTCGGCGATCTTGCGCAGCAGCTCGTCCAGCTCGTTGACGCCATCTTCGCCCTCGCCCAGCTCCTTCTGGATCGCCTTCATCTGCTCGTTCAGGTAATACTCGCGCTGGGATTTCTCCATCTGCGTTTTTACCCGACCACGGATTTTTTTCTCCAGCTGCTGCACATCCAGCTCGCCATTGACCAGTGCCACCAGCATTTCTAGGCGCTGACCGATATCCAGCGTTTCCAAAAGCTTTTGCTTGTCGGCAAGGCGCACGCCCAGATGCGCGGCCACGGTGTCGGCAAAACGCTGCGGCGAATCCATCCCCGCCAAGGTCTGCACCAGTTCCGGCGGCAGTTTGCGGTTGGATTTGACGTATTCCTCGAACAGCCCGAGCAGCGAGCGCGTCATCGCCTCAAGCTCAAGGGTGTCGTGGCTTGTGGTTTCTTCCAGCGGCTGCACCTGTGCCAACAGCGCACCGTCACGATCTTCCACTTCGGAAATACGCGCCCGGCCAACGCCCTCGACCAGCACCTTGAGCGTGCCATCGGGCAGCTTCAGCAATTGCAGCAACTGCGCCAGCGCACCGTCGTGATAGATGTCATCGGCACCGGGGTCATCGGTATCGGGCGACTTCTGTGCCACCAATACCACGCGCTTGTCGTTGGCCATCGCCATTTCCAGTGCGCGGATCGACTTGTCGCGCCCCACAAACAGCGGAATCACCATATGCGGAAACACCACCACATCACGCAGCGGCAATACCGGCAACTGAACCGGCACGTTGATGGTTTCCTCTTGGCTCATTGTTTTCTCCATAGCTGGCGCGGCCACCCGCGCCTTGGTTGACACTTCCGGTTATGGGGACACCGGCAGCCGCATACAAGCACTGCGGCACAAAAAACCCCGACGATTTGCCGGGGTCTTGAAGCGGTCAGATTACTGGCCGGACGCCTTGGCCAGCGCCTCGCCCTCCAACTGCGGCTGATAAATCAGGAACGGCTCGGTCTTGTGTTCGATGACCGACTCATCCACCACCACCTTGCTGACGTTTTCGGTCGAAGGCAGGTCATACATGGTGTCCAGCAACGCGCTTTCGACGATAGTGCGCAAACCGCGTGCGCCGGTCTTGCGCTTCAGCGCCTTGCGGGCAATGGCTTGCAAGGCATCCGGGCGGAACTCCAGCTCCACGCCTTCCATCTCGAACAGCTTTTTGAACTGCTTGGTGATGGCGTTTTTCGGCTCGGTGAGAATCTTCACCAACGCTGCCTCGTCCAACTCCTCCAAAGTGGCAATCACCGGCAGACGACCGACAAACTCGGGAATCAGGCCGAATTTGACCAGATCTTCAGGCTCCACATCGGCCAGCAGCTTGCCCACATCGGCCTTGCGCTCGCTGGACTTGACCTTGGCGCTAAAGCCGATGCCACCGGCTTCGGTGCTGCGCTGCTGAATCACCTTGTCAAGACCGGCAAAAGCGCCACCAACGATGAACAGGATATTGCGGGTATCCACTTGCAAGAAGTCCTGCTGCGGATGCTTACGCCCCCCCTGCGGCGGCACGCTGGCCACCGTGCCCTCGATCAGCTTCAACAGCGCCTGTTGCACGCCCTCGCCGGAAACATCGCGGGTAATCGACGGGTTCTCGCTCTTGCGGCTGATTTTGTCGATTTCGTCGATGTAAACGATGCCCTGTTGGGCTTTTTCCACATCGTAATCGCTCTTTTGCAAGAGCTTTTGAATGATGTTTTCCACATCCTCACCGACATAGCCGGCTTCGGTCAGGGTGGTGGCATCGGCCATGGTGAAAGGTACGTTCAGCATCCGGGCAAGCGTTTCGGCAAGCAAGGTTTTGCCCGAGCCGGTCGGCCCCACCAGCAGGATATTGCTCTTGGCAAGCTCCACATCATCGGACTTCTGTCGGCTCTCGATGCGCTTGTAATGGTTGTAAACCGCCACGGCCAAAGTTTTCTTGGCACGCGCCTGACCAATCACATACTGGTCGAGCACTTCAAGAATTTCCTTGGGCTTGGGCAGCGAGTTGCGTGCAGCCTGCGGCTTTTCCGCCAACTCCTCACGGATGATGTCATTACACAGCTCGACACACTCATCGCAAATGAAGGCACTCGGCCCTGCGATCAGTTTGCGCACCTCGCTCTGGCTCTTGTTGCAAAAATTGCAGTAAAGAATCTCTTTGCTTTCGCCCGGCGGGCTCTGGCGGTCATCAGTCATTTCGTGAAGTTTCCGTATACATACATGGCAGCCGCCCCTGCGGGCGGACTGATTTTTCTTTCCCGAGAATAGCACAGGCCGGGAATCTGCCCGGCCTGCCTTGAAGTCTCCTGCCGCTTAGCCGGCTTCGATACTTTCATCCGGACGCTGGCTCAGTACCTGGTCAATCAGCCCGTACTCGCGCGCGGCCTCGGCACTCAGGAAGCGGTCGCGCTCCATGTCCTGGGCAATCTGCTCCACCGGCTGGCCGGTGTGATGGGCATACAGCTCATTCAGGCGCTGGCGCAGATAAAGGATTTCCCGTGCCTGGATTTCGATGTCGGTGGCCTGCCCCTGGGCGCCGCCGGAAGGCTGGTGAATCATTACCCGCGAGTTCGGCAGGGCATAACGCTTGCCCTTGGCACCGGCCATCAGCAGCATCGACCCGGCACTGGCGGCCTGACCGATGCAGATGGTGCTGACATCGGGCTTGATGAACTGCATGGTGTCGTAAATGGCCAACCCCGCAGTTACCACGCCACCGGGGGAGTTGATGTACAGGCTGATGTCTTTCTCGGGATTTTCCGCTTCCAGAAACAGCAGTTGCGCCACTACCAGATTGGCTACCTGGTCATCAATCGGCCCCACCAGAAAAATCACCCGTTCTTTCAAAAGACGCGAATAGATATCGAAGGCGCGCTCGCCACGGCTGGTTTGTTCAACCACCATCGGCACCAGGTTCAAGGCTTTGGTTTCAAGACTCATCAGTTTCTCTCAAGCTCGATGTCAGTGCGCGCCGGAACCGCCGAACCGTTCAGCGGCTCCGGGTCGGCCATCACTGGCCGCCCACGAGTCAAGCGCGCAAATATTGACTTGTGGACACCAAGCCCGGTCAGATGCCGGACTTGGCGTGGATGGGCATTGCCGCCCTTCTCTTGCTTACTCGGCGCGGATTGCATCTTGGAAGGACAGCGGCACTTCGGTGTGCTTAGCCTGCTCCGCAATCCAGTCGGTCACTTGTTCTTCCATGACGCGATACTGCAACTGGTTCAAAAGTTGCGGATCGTTGCGATACAGCTCGAATACCTGCTCCGGCTCCTCGTAGGTGGAAGCAATCAGGCGCATAGTTTCCATCAGACGATTACGATCAAGCTGCAACTTGTTGCGGCGAGCCACTTCGCCGGTAAACAGGCCAATCAACACGCGCTTGCCGGCCGTTTCCATGAACTGCTGCGGGTCGATATTGGCCTGCTGCCCGCGCGCCTGTGCTTCCTGCGCGGCGGCAGCGGCCATGCCCTGCGCCTCCTGCTCCACCAGCTTCGGCGGCATGGTGATATGGCCAAATTTCTCGATAATCTGATCACCCACCGCGCGACGCAGACGGAACATCAGCGCCCCTTTCAGCTCGCGCTCCAGATTGCTGCGGATTTCTGCGCGAAACTGCTCCAGCTCGCCACTTTTCACCCCAAAGCTACGAATGAAAGCATGGTCAACTTCCGGGCGCTTGAGCTCGGCCACCTGCAATGCCTTGACCGTAACATCAGCCGTTTTGCCGGCCAGTTGCGCCACGCGCCAGTCGGCCGGGAACTCCACCTTGACGGTCTTGCTCTGGCCTGCGGCAAGGCCAATCACCGCCTCTTCAATCGGCGCGAACAGCGCGCCGCTACCAAGCACGGTCTGCCCCCGCTCGGCACCTTCTGCCGGCAACCGGGTTCCGTCCACTTCGGAGAACATTTCCACTTCCACCAAGTCTCCGGTCGCCGCCGCACGCGTTACCTGCGACCAGCTGCTGCGCTGCTCGCGCAGGTTTTCAATCATGGTGTCGATATCGGATTCTTCCACCGTGGCGGTATTGCGCACCACATTCAGCGCCGCCAGGTCGATTTCGCCAAACTCCGGCACCACTTCAAAATCAGCCACATAGGCCAGCTCGCCTTCGCTGCTGTTTTCCTTGTCCTCCTCGATGCGCGGATTGCCGGCAATCTGGAAGGTTTCATCCTTCAACGCATTGCCAAAGCCTTCGCGCAGCAGCCCGTCAAGGATTTCCGCACGCACCTGCGAGCCAAAACGCTTGGCAATCACGCTGGTTGGCACCTTGCCAGGACGGAAGCCCTTGATGCGGGCATCGCGCGCAATTTCGCGCAAACGAGTATTGAGCTTGCCTTCCACTTCTGCCGAAGGCACACGGAACAGTACGCGACGACCCAGATCGCCGGTGGATTCGATGGAAACTTGCATGATGAACTCCTGCCCGCCAAGTACCGCGACGGGATATACGATGGGAAATGGCTGAAATAGCTCGCCCGCGCCATTTCATGAACGGACGAATCGGCAAGTTTGGCCGATTTGGTCGCCGGATGCCAGCACCACGCCGGTGCGATTCAGAAAAAATCAAGATGGTGCGAAAGGGGGGACTCGAACCCCCACGCCTTGCGGCACTGGAACCTAAATCCAGGGCGTCTACCAATTCCGCCACTTTCGCTTGACACGCCGCTTGTTGGGCGCATGCTGGATAATAAAACACCCAGCCGGGGCTGGGTGTTGGGAGATGGTGGGCCGTCAAGGATTCGAACCTTGGACCTACTGATTAAGAGTCAGCTGCTCTACCAACTGAGCTAACGGCCCGGAGCGCGGCATTTTAGCATGCTGTTACCGCATTGCAATAGCCTACGCCTTACAACAATGGGGTGGCTGAGGGGATTCGAACCCCCGACCACTGGAATCACAATCCAGTACTCTAACCAACTGAGCTACAGCCACCACAAAAGCCTGATTCTTGCCGCACCGCCAATGGCGCGCCCGGCAGGAATCGAACCTGCAACCACCGGCTTAGAAGGCCGGTGCTCTATCCGATTGAGCTACGGGCGCTCATGACGGAAACCGCAAACCGTTTGCCGGATGGTCGGGGTAGAGGGATTCGAACCCCCGACATCCTGCTCCCAAAGCAGGCGCGCTACCAGACTGCGCTATACCCCGCCGGTGAACGGTCGGCAATGCGCCAAAGCGCGTTACCGATAAAGCGGTGCGCATTGTCCAGTCTTGCGCGCGCGCTGTCAAACAATTTATTGCATCGCCCCAATCAGGCTGCTGCTACCCGCCGCGGCCAGAGCATGAAGCCCAGCGCGATAAGCCCCAGCAGCCAGCAATACCAGACCTTGCCAGCAATCTCCAACGGCGACTGCCCGGACTGCGAGGCGGCCAACAAGATTTGCGCGCCCCACGGAATCAGCCCCTGCACCACGCAGCTATAGATATCCAGAATACTGGCCGCCCGGCGCGGGCTGACCCCATGCTGAACGGCGATATCGCGTGCCAGCGGCCCACTGACCAAAATCGCCACGGTATTGTTGGCGATGAACACATCCGTAGCCGCCGACAGCCCGGCAATACCCAGCTCGCCGCTGCGCTGGCCTGACTTACCACGCGCCAGATGGGCAATTTTTTGCGAAATCCAGGCCAGGCCGCCGCTGGCGCGGGTCAAACCAGCCAGCCCGCCCACCAAAATGGACAGCAGCACGATTTCGCTCATGCCGGAGAACCCCGTCCAAATATCATTCATCCACTCTTCCGCACCGTAGCCATTGCTGGCATACAGCGCGCCAATCACCCCGGCAGCGATGATGCCAAACCCGAGCACAATCAATACATTCACGCCCAGCACCGCCAGCAGTAGTACCAGCGCATACGGCAGCACCAGCCAAGCCGATGCCGCAACGCTCGTCCCCGCCGCTGGCGGCTGCGCCGCCCCGGGCTGCAAGGCCAGCAACACGATGGTCAGCACCGCCGCAGGCAGCGCGATTTTGAAGTTCTCGCGGAACTTGTCCTTCATCTCCGCCCCTTGGGTACGGGTCGCGGCGATGGTAGTGTCGGAAATCACCGAAAGATTGTCGCCAAACATCGCCCCGCCCACGGCACTGGCCACGCCCAACGCGGGTGAAATACCCGCCGCCTCGGCAATGCCAAGCGCGATTGGCCCCAGCGCCGCCAGCGTACTCATCGAACTACCGGTCGCCAGCGAAATAAGCGCCGCCATCACGAACAAGCCCGGCAATATCAATGACGGCGACAAATGCCCAACGCCCAGCGCCACTACCGCATCCACCGCCCCAATCGCCCGACTCACGGCAGCAAAGCCCCCGGCCAGCAGAAAAATCAGGCACATCAGCATGATGTTGGCATCGCCCATACCGGCATACAGCGCCCGCCCGGCATCCACACCGCGTCGGCGCGCCCACCATGCCCCCAGCGCCAGCGCCGGAATGATGGCCACCGGCGCATGCAGGATATAAAAGCCGTTGGGCTCGCCACGATGGGTGAAATACACCCCGGCGCCAAAGAACAACGCCACGAACAACAACAAGGGAAGCAAGGCAATACCGCTGGGAGAAACCTTCATCTCAATATCATGATGAAAAGATGGAACGGCATTTTGGCGACTGCGGACGGGAAAGTCCATATCCATTCCAGCCATGCCATGCCCATCAACCCTTGCCCGATATTCGACAGGCACAGCAGCCATACCAAGCGCATCCAGACTGATATAAGCTCACACCCCACCCGCTGCCAGCCCCAAGCACGCAAACCGGCGGGGCGATGGCATGCACAAACTGGGGTTGGCACGGTTCACACGTAAAACCTGACGCACTTCACACAAAAAAGTGACGCAATACGTCACACCTGTACCCGAAAGCCGTTTGGCACGCCCGCGAAAAGCCCGAAACATCAAGGTTTTTGATTGGCACGCGCCCTGCATTAGTCTCCATGCAGGCGAAGCACGCCGCAACCGACCGGGGGACCGGTACGGCGAAGTTCAAACCACTCACCAATTACCAACTGGAGCTCACCATGAACAAGCAACAAGGTTTCACCCTGATCGAACTGATGATCGTTGTCGCCATCATCGCCATCTTGGCCGCCATCGCGCTGCCGCAGTACCGCAACTACACCCAGCGCAGCGCCAACAGCGCCTGCTTGGCTGAAGCCAAGGCTTACATGGGCGTGGCTGTGGCTGAAGCTGCCAACGAACTGAACGCCACCACTGGCAACCCGACCACCATGCCGACCTTCACCGCCCAGGCTTGCGCCTCCGGCCCCAGCATGACCGTCGCCGACTACAACGGTGGTGCCACCCTGAAGTATGTTGCCAAGGTCAGCGGCAACCAAACCATGAAGAAGGACACCGAGTGCAACGCCGCTTCGGGCTCCTGCAAACTGGAACCGTAATTCGGGCACTGCCAACCTGCATGCCGCAAGGCATGACACAAACCCCGCTCCGGCGGGGTTTGTGCTATCTCACGTTTAGAGTCATCCATGTTGTACTCCCATAGACATAGCGAACACGGCTTCACCCTGATCGAGCTGATGATCGTGATAGCGATCATCGCCATCTTGGCTGCTATTGCCATGCCGCAGTATCGCGCCTACACCCAGCGCACGGCCAACAGCACCTGTCAGCTTGAAGCCAAAAACTATCTAAGCGCCTCTGCCGCCCTGCTTGCCAGCGACAATGAAAGCGCCGTGGTTGATCCGCCCAATGAGGCCTGCGCCAGTGGCGGCAAGCCCACCAAAGCCGATTATGACAATGGCAACGACATTACCTTCGTACCCCGAGTCCGTGGGGATGCCAGCCTGCTGCGCCATATCCGCTGCAATGTAGGCTCGACCGGCTGTATCCAAGTCAGCCCGTAAGCCCCACTACTTAGGCGCTTTGCCGACCCAAGTCTGATTCCATACAATCGGGTTTTCCCAAGTGTCCGGGCATTTGCCCCCATTAATCGAACAGGCAGCCAATGAACACACCCCACCCGCAACCCAATCTGGTCGGCATTACCGGCATTACCCGTCGCTTGGTAATGGATGGCGCGCTGGATGCCGATGCGGCACGCAAGGCACAGGACGATGCCACCGCCGCACGCAAACCAATTGCGCAGTTTTTGCTGGACAACCGCCTGATCAGCCCGGCGCAGTTGACCGCCGCCAATGCCGTGGAGTTTGGGCTGCCGCTGTTTGATCCAGGGGTCATGAGCGTAGCGCCGGAAACCTTCAACCTAGTTTCTGAAGAACTGGTGCAAAAACATATGGTGCTGCCACTCTTGAAGCGCGGCAACAAATTGTTTGTGGGCATCAGCGACCCGCTGAACCAGGCCGGCCTGAATGAGGTGAAGTTCCAGACCGGCCTGACGGTAGAACCGATCTTGGTCGAGCCGCAGACACTACAACGGACTTATGAAATCTGGCAGGCGGCCAATTCCAATTACGACGATATCCTCGATACTGATGACAGTGAGCTGACCGGGCTTAGCTTGGCAACCGAGGCAGAGGGGCGCGATGGCGGGGAAAAAGGCGAGGACGACACCCCGATTGTCAAATTCGTCAACAAAGCATTGGTCGATGCCATCCGCCAGGGGGCCTCGGATATCCACTTCGAGCCTTACGAAGACACCTATCGAGTACGCTATCGCATCGACGGCGTATTGCGCACCGTACAAAAAGTCTCGCACAAACTGAATACGCGTATTGCAGCGCGCATCAAAGTGATGTCGCAGCTGGATATCGCCGAAAAGCGCATCCCACAGGATGGCCGTATCAAACTCAATCTATCCAAAAGCAAGCAAATGGACTTTCGTGTCAGCACTTTGCCGACACTGTTTGGCGAAAAAATCGTACTGCGTCTTCTCGACGGCAGTGCCGCCAAGCTGGGCATCGACAAGCTGGGCTATGAAGAAGACCAGCAAAAATTGTTTCTGGATGCCATCCACAAGCCCTATGGCATGGTGCTGGTTACCGGCCCCACCGGCTCGGGTAAAACCGTATCGCTGTACACCGCGCTTGGCATTCTGAACGATGACGGCCGCAATATCTCCACCGTGGAAGACCCGGTGGAAATCCGCTTGCCAGGAGTCAATCAGGTACAGCAGAACAACAAAACCGGCATGACCTTTGCCGCTGCCCTGCGCAGCTTTCTGCGCCAAGACCCGGACATCATCATGGTGGGTGAAATCCGTGACTTGGAAACCGCAGAAATTGCGGTCAAGGCAGCACAGACCGGCCACATGGTACTGTCCACCCTACATACCAATGACGGGCCGCAGACCATTTCGCGCCTTATGAACATGGGGATTGCGCCTTACAACATCACCAGCTCGGTTACGCTGGTCATCGCCCAGCGACTTGCGCGTCGCCTGTGCCCAAAGTGCAAAAAGCTGGCGCATTTGCCGGAAAACGCCCTGCTGGCAGAAGGCTTTTCCCAAGAAGACATCGACGCTGGCCTGAAAATCTACGAGCCGGTGGGTTGTAGTGAGTGCTCGGACGGATACAAGGGACGCACGGGTATCTATCAAGTGATGCCCATGACGGAAGAAATCCAGAGTATCATCCTTGAGGGGGGGAACGCTTTGCAGATTGCCGAAGCTGCGCAGCGCTCAGGAGTACGGGATCTGCGCCAGTCCGCCCTGCTCAAGGTCAAACAGGGGATTACCAGCTTGACCGAAATCAACCGCGTTACCAAGGACTAAACATCATGTCGGCTACCCGTACACAAGCTATCGACACTGCCGCGCGCAACGCCCAGCAGCAACCCTTGCCCACCTTTATCTGGAAAGGCACGGACAAGCGCGGCATCAAGCTCAAGGGGGAACAACAAGGCAAAAACGAGGCTTTGGTGCGCGCCGAGCTGCGCCGCCAAGGGATTACCGCAAGCTCCATCAGACCCAAACCCAAGCCGCTGTTTGGCAAGGCTGGCAAGCCGATTACGCCCAAAGATATCGCCATTTTCAGCCGGCAAATTGCCACCATGATGAAATCCGGTGTACCGATTGTGCAGTCACTGGAAATCATCGGTAGCGGCCAGAAAAATCCACGCATGACCGAGATGGTCAACAACCTGCGTGCCGACATCGCCGCCGGCTCATCTATTTACGAGGCGATGAACAAATACCCGGTGCAGTTCGATGAGTTGTACCGCAACTTGGTGCGTGCCGGTGAATCGGCCGGTGTACTGGAAATCGTGCTCGACACCATCGCCAATTACAAAGAAAACTTGGAAGCACTGAAAGGCAAGATCAAAAAGGCGATGTTCTATCCAATCATGGTGATTGCGGTGGCCATCATCGTCAGCGCCGTGCTGTTGATCTATGTCGTGCCGCAGTTCGAAGACATCTTCAAAGGCTTTGGCGCCGAGCTTCCCGCCTTTACCCAGATGATTGTCAACTTGAGCCGCTTTATGGTGTCTTGGTGGTGGCTGCTCCTGCTGGTTTCAGTAGGGTCTATCGCCATACTGCTGTTCGCCTACAAACGCTCACCCAAAATGCAACACGGCTTTGACCGGCTAATTCTGAAAGTGCCGGTCATCGGCAAAATCATGAATGACTCATCCGTCGCGCGCTTTGCCCGCACCTTGGCAGTGACTTTTGCCGCTGGTGTGCCGCTGGTGGAGGCGTTGAGTACCGTAGCCGGGGCTACTGGCAACATGATCTATACCGAAGCCGTGTACCGGATCCGCGACGATGTGGCCGTGGGGCACCAAGTCAACTTCGCCATGAAACAAGTCAATTTGTTCCCGCATATGGTGGTGCAGATGACCGCCATTGGTGAAGAAGCCGGTGCACTCGATACCATGCTGTTCAAGGTGGCCGAGTTCTACGAGCAAGAAGTCAACAATGCCGTGGATGCCTTGTCCAGCCTGATCGAGCCGTTCGTGATGGTGATCATCGGTGTGCTGGTCGGCAGCATGGTGATTGGTATGTATCTGCCGATCTTCAAACTGGCCTCCGTGGTTAGCGGCTAACGTCATGGCTTTTCTGGATCAAAACCCGCTGCTGGGCTACCCTCTGGCAGCAGCCGTCGGGCTTGCCGTCGGTAGTTTTTTGAACGTGGTGATTCTGCGCCTGCCACGCCGGATGGAATGGCAGTGGAAACGCGATGCGCGCGAGGCTCTGGAACTGCCGGAAATCTACGACCCGCCGCCGCCCGGTGTGGCAGTCGAGCCATCACACTGCCCGACCTGCAAAAATCAACTGCGCTGGTTTGAAAACATTCCGCTGTTCAGCTGGCTCATCCAGGGCGGCAAATGTCGCCATTGCAAAACCCCGATTTCGGCGCAGTATCCCTTGGTGGAGTTCATCACCATGCTGCTGTCGCTGGTCTGCGTATGGCAGTTCGGTTTTGGTTGGCAGGGCTTTGGGGCGCTGCTGTTTACTTGGTTTTTGGTGGCAGCCTCCGGTATCGACTTCCGCACCACCCTGCTACCGGATGTGCTCACCTTGAGCCTGCTATGGCTCGGGATGATTGCCGCACATGAAAGCCTCTACATCACCCCCAAGGCGGCAATTGCCGGGGCAGTGGTGGGCTATCTCAGCCTGTGGATCGTGTGGTGGCTGTTCAAACAACTCACCGGCAAAGAAGGCATGGGGCATGGCGACTTCAAGCTGCTGGCCGCCATCGGTGCTTGGTGCGGGATACAAGCGATTTTGCCGACCATTCTGATTTCTTCGCTAGTCGGTGCCATCATCGGCTCGCTATGGCTTGCCATCAAAGGCCGCGACAAGGCCACGCCCCTGCCGTTTGGCCCGTATCTGGCCATCGCTGGCTGGATCATGTTCATTTGGGGCGATGAGCTGATTGGCACCTATCTGCGCATCAGCGGGCTGCGCGGCTAAGCGGCCATGACAAGCCCTGCCGGCACGATGTTTGCCGTCGGCCTGACCGGCGGCATTGCCTCTGGCAAAAGTGCAGCAGAGGCTGTCTTTGTCCAGCTTGGCATCACCGTGGTGGATGCCGACCGGGTTTCTCGTGAGCTGGTTGAGCCAGGCCAGGCCGCACTTGCCGAAATCGTCCAGCACTTTGGCGAACAGGTACTGAATGAGGCGGGGCGACTTGACCGCCCTGCCCTGCGCCAGCGGATTTTTGCCAACCCAGCAGAGCGCACGGCGCTGGAGGCCATCCTACATCCGCGTATCCGCGCCGAGGTTCAACGCCGCTGCCTGGCGGCAACTTCCGACTATGTCATCGCCGCCATCCCCTTGCTGACCGAAGGTGGCGGTCGCAATGCCTACCCTTGGCTTGCGCGCATTCTGCTGGTAGATGTCGCCCCGCAAACCCAGTTGCAGCGTCTGATGGCCCGCGACGGGATTGATGTCGAACTTGCCGAACGTATGTTGGCCGCACAAGCCAGCCGCGACGCACGCCTTGCCATCGCTGACGATGTGCTGCGCAATGAGGACAGCCTGGCACGACTGCAAGCGCGCGTGGTACAGCTGGATGCGTTGTATCGACGCCTAAAGGGCTGACGACGCCGCACCTTGTCCTTGCTGCCATAACGCCCGGATTGCGGCGATGCCCTGGGCACCATGCGCCCGCGCATCAGCCATGTCCGCGATGCCCAGCCCGCCGATGGCATAAAGCGGCAGACTGCTGACCTCGCGCAAACGTGCAAAGCCCGCCCAGCCCATGCCGGGCGCACCGGGATGGCTGGTACTGGGCTTGATTTGTCCGACCACGGCATAATCACAGCCAATCGCTTCGGCGTGACGCAGGGCATCGGGATGATGGCAGGCGGCACTCAATGCCAGCTCCGCCGAAAAATCACGCGCCTTGCGTGCCATCAGCAGCCGTTCGGGCAAATGCAGGCCGATAGCGTATTGCTCGGCAAGTGCGGCATCACCATTGACCGCAAGCTGGCTGGATTTGCCCCGCGCACGCGCCACCGCCTCATCCAACAAGGCACGCCAACGCGAAGGCGCGCAGTCTGGCGCACGCAGCTGGATGCGACCGATCCCGGCGGCAAGCGCAGCATCCAAGCCCGCCAACCATTGCTGATCCGACATCGTGGCAGGTGATGGTGTCACCAAGCACAGAGGCGCTTGTCGCAATGCCGCCACCACCGGGCGGTCGGCCGGCGGCATCGGATATTTACCTAAATGCTCGGGCAGCACCCAAGCCAGCGCCTGTCCATCCAAACCGCGCACCCGCCCCTGCCAGCGATTGATGCGATGCACTTCCAGCACGATGCGCTTGTGTGGCATGGCCTGCGGCACGGAAATCAAAAACTCGCCGGGTTGCACCTCAATATCCAGCTCCTCACGCAGTTCGCGGCCAAGCGCGATGGCCGCGGTTTCGCCTTTTTCCACCTTGCCACCGGGAAACTCCCATAGCCCGGCTAAATCGCGGCCGAGCGTACGCCGAGTCAGCAAGATACGGCCACGCGCATCCTGGATGACCCCGGCCACCACATGAATCGGCGGATTGTCAGACATCTTGTTCATCGCCATCCTGCCTTTGCGCTGCATGCAGCTTTTTGAGCCTAGGCGCGGCCATCGGAATGCTCAACATGGTGCTCGCCACTGCCATCAACAGCAATGCGGTGAACATTTCGCTGGTGATGATGGCGCGATCCAGCAGCACATTGGCAAAGATAATCATAATGAGTGCCTTGGTTTGCAGCAGCCAGCCGATCAGACTGGCCTCACCACGCGGCCAGCCAAGAATCCGTCCGGCAAGACCGACCCCGGCGAGCTTGCCCACCACCGAAGCCAGCAGCAATACGGCTGCTGCCAGCAGCACATTGACCCCGCCCATTGCCCACGCGGTCTTGAGCCCGGTGGAAAGAAAAAACACCGGCATCATCACCAGGAGCACATGATGGCGTAGCAAGTCCATGCGCTCGCGGTTGAACCAATCGCCATCCATCACCACCCCGGCAAGGAATGCCCCCACCATGAAATGCAGCCCGGCCCAGTCCGCCCCCAGCGCCACCAGCGCCAACCAGATCGGCGCTACATACCAGCGGTCGGATTCATCCAATGCACGCATCCAACGACGGAACAACCAACAGGCCACCGCAAAGGCCAGCAAAAATGTGATTTGTCGTCCAATCCGCTGCCAATCCATCAATACCAACGCCAACACGCCCCAGATCACGATGTCATCGAGACTGGCATAACGCAGGATGCGCTGCCCCAGTGGCTTGCGCAGGATTTCCAGTTTTTCCATCAATAAAATCAGGATCGGCAAGGCCGTCACCGCACAAGCCATGCCCACGCCAAGCACGAACTGCCAAGGCGCGCCATGTTCGCCCAGCCAGCCGGAAGAAAACTGCCACAAACCGCAGGCGGCCAACGCCCCGAACAACAGTGGCATCCCCAACGCCAGTGCTGCGGTCAGACCTGATTCGGCACGGTTTTCCCAGGCATGCGCCAAATCCAGCTCCACCCCGGCGATACAGACAAACAGCATCACGGCCCACCAGGCGATGCCATTCAGCAGCCCGACTACTTCTGGATTGAACACGAAGGCGTAATAGTCCGGGAACCACTGCCCCAGCACCCCCGGCCCCAAAATAATGCCGGTTATGATTTGCACCACCACCAGCGGCGCCCAATAGTCGGTACGCCCCAGCCGCCAGATGAGATATGGCAGCCCCATGATCAGCAACATCGCAATCAGGAAGATTTCGGTCGTCGTCATTGCGCTCATCACTTTCATCCACTGCACAGCACGACCTGCAAAATGCCTGCGGTCTTGAACATGCCGCTTGCCTGTCCGCTAATTTCCGCAGCGCCGGTTGCAAAGGGCGACATCATGCGGAAGCTCAAGCCTTGAAGCAAGCCCAAAAACACAACCCCCGCATTCGCGGGGGCTGTGTGCAACAGGCTTGTTTTGGACAGAAAGATTTCTGCAATCAGAAATCCATGCCGCCCATGCCACCCATGCCGCCGGCACCCGGCATGGCCGGTTCGTCCTTCTTCGGCATTTCGGCCACCATCGCTTCGGTGGTGATCATCAAACCAGCGATGGACGCGGCATTTTGCAGCGCCGAGCGGGTCACCTTGGTCGGGTCGAGAATGCCGCTTTCCACCATATCGACGAATTCGCCGGTGGCAGCGTTGTAACCAAAGTTGCCCTTGCCTTCCTTCACCTTGTTGACGATGACCGAAGGCTCATCGCCAGCATTGGTCACGATTTCGCGCAGCGGCGCTTCCATCGCACGCAGAGCGATTTCGATACCGTGGGTCTGGTCTTCGTTGGCCCCCTTCAGACCCTTCAGGGCTTCGCGGGCACGCACCAGAGCCACACCACCGCCGGGGACGATGCCTTCTTCCACCGCAGCGCGGGTGGCGTGCAGGGCATCTTCGACGCGGGCTTTCTTTTCCTTCATTTCCACTTCGGTGGCAGCGCCGACCTTGATGACAGCCACGCCACCGGCGAGCTTGGCGACGCGCTCTTGCAGCTTTTCACGGTCGTAGTCGGAAGAGGTTTCTTCAATCTGCGCCTTGATTTGCTTGATTCGGGCTTCGATTTCGCCGGTATCGCCAGCGCCGTCGATGATGGTGGTGTTTTCCTTGGACACCTGCACCTTCTTGGCGCGACCCAGATCCTGGATGGTGGCCTTTTCCAGCGACAGGCCGACTTCTTCGGAAATCACCGTACCGCCGGTCAGCTTGGCCATGTCTTCGAGCATCGCCTTGCGACGATCACCAAAGCCCGGCGCCTTGACCGCACACACCTTGACGATGCCGCGGATGGTGTTGACCACCAAGGTTGCCAGCGCTTCACCTTCGACTTCTTCAGCGACGATCAACAGCGGCTTGCCGGCCTTGGCCACGCCCTCGAGCACCGGCAAGAGGTCGCGCACGTTGGAGATTTTCTTGTCGTACAGCAGGATGAAGGGATCATCCAAATCGGCCTGCTGGCTCTGCGGATTGTTGACGAAGTACGGCGAGAGGTAGCCGCGGTCGAACTGCATGCCTTCCACCACGTCCAGCTCGTTTTCCAAGCTGTTGCCTTCTTCAACGGTAATCACGCCTTCCTTGCCCACCTTCTTCATCGCATCGGCAATGATGTTGCCGATGGATTCGTCCGAGTTGGCGGAGATGGTGCCAACCTGGGCAATGGCCTTGTCATCTGCGGTCGGCTTGGAGAGCTTCTTCAGCTCTTCCACTGCCGCCTTCACGGCTTGGTCGATGCCGCGCTTCAAATCCATCGGATTCATGCCCGCAGCCACGGCCTTGGCACCTTCACGGATCAGCGCTTGAGCCAACACCGTTGCGGTGGTGGTGCCGTCACCGGCATTGTCATTGGTCTTGGAGGCGACTTCCTTCACCATCTGCGCGCCCATGTTCTCGAACTTGTCGGACAGCTCGATTTCCTTGGCGACGGACACGCCGTCCTTGGTGATGGTCGGAGCACCGAAGCTCTTTTCCAGCACTACATTGCGGCCTTTCGGGCCGAGCGTTGCCTTAACGGCATTGGCAAGCGTGTTGACGCCGCGCACCATGCGCGAACGTGCGTCTTCACCGAAACGAATGTCTTTCGCAGCCATTGTTCAATTCCTTAAATAAGTAGTATGTGAGTGAAATCAGGCAAGAATGGCGAGGATGTCGTCTTCGCGCACGATTTTGTATTCGATGCCGTCGGCCTTGTAGGTGCTGCCGGCGTACTGGCCGTAAATCACCTTGTCGCCCACCTTGACCTGCATCGGACGGGTCTGACCGTTATCCAGCGCCTTGCCTTCACCCACGGCGATGACTTCGCCTTTGGTCGGCTTTTCTTTGGCATTGTCCGGAATCAAGATGCCACCGGCGGACATTTCCTCGGCTTCGATCGGCTTGACCACGATACGGTCATAAAGCGGCTTGATATTCATGCAGAATCTCTCAACTGATTGATTTGAATGGAAAACCCCGGCGTTTCAAGCAGTGGCGCATCCACCATGCCCTGCCGGATGCCCTGAAAGATGGGGCAGGCATTCGGCCTTTCAAGGGGCAAATCGCAAGATTGCGAAAAAATCCGTACAGCCCGCCCCGCCCTTTGCCACAGCGCTCAATACACTTCGCGGCGGTAGCGGCCTTCGGTCTGTAGCTGGTCGTGCAGGGGTTTGCCGAGGGTCTGCAAGATGACCGCATCCACGGCGGGCGCCATGCGTTCGAGGCTGCCGCAGACATAAATCACCGCGCCTTGTGCAACCCACTCGCGCAGGCGTTCGGCCTGTTCTGCCAAGACATGCTGCACATAGCGGCGTGTGGCGCTGTCTCTGGAAAATGCCGTGTCCAGATGCGTGATGATGCCAGCCTGTTGCCAGTGCTCAAGTTCGGCGCGGAAGTGGAAGTCATGCGCCTTCTCGCGCTCGCCAAACAGCAGCCAGTTCCGGTGCGCGCCCAGCTCGGCACGCGCGGCCAGATGGGCACGCAGCCCGGCAATGCCGGTACCGCTGCCAATCAAAATCATTGGGGTATCGGCACCGGGAGCATGGAAAGCCGGATTGCTGCGCACGCGCAGCCAGATGTCGCTGCCCACTTCTGCATAGGTACTCAACCAGCCACTGCCAAGCCCGAGTTGGCCTTGCTGGTCGAAGGTTTGCCGCACCAAAAGCCGCAATTCGCCCTCGGCGGGTATCGAGGCGATGGAATACTCGCGCATCGGCAGTGGCACAAGCTGCGCGATGATTTCTTCAAGGTTTTGCCCGGCTATCTGTTGTTGATCGGGTAAGCGCGCAGCGGCCAGTGCCGCTTGCTGCGCGGCATCGGCCATAAGGCCGGTTGCAGCCAGCCAAGTGCGCACGCGCTCGGGGGCATTGCGCGGGGCGATAACCGCCACATCACCAGCCTGCCAGTGCATCGCCTCACGGGTCAGTGAAATCTGCCAGGCCGCATCGCCGACACTGCCGGGATTCAGACAGTGTCGCGCCTGCAATCGCCATGCCTGATATTCGGGCAGAAGCGGGGCGGCCAGCTCGGCATCACCGGCCAAACATGAAAGCTGATGCTGCCATGCAGCCAGTGCCTTGGGGTTACCGGCATCGACCTCGATGCGTGCAAACAGCGCCGAAGCCCCTGCTGCACGCATGGCTTCATCCAGTTGCTTGCCGTAGGCGCAAAACTGTTGGTAGCGGCTATCCCCGAGCGCCAGCACGGCATATTCCACATCGGCCAATGTCTGATTCTGCAAGCCGGGCAGGAAGCCTGCGGCATGGTCGGGGCAATCGCCCTCGCCGGTGGTGCTGGCGATCAACAATACCCGACGATGCGTACGCAATAGGGCGGCATCGGCCGCTTCCAGTGGCAGGGCATGTGCAGCCAAACCGGCCTGTTTGAACGCCGCCGCGCCCTGCTCGGCCAATTGCATGGCAAAGCCGGTCTGGCTGCCCCAAAGCAGCAAAATGCCGCTATCGGTATCCGTTGCGATACGCGGGCGGCGCAGGCAGAGAACGCATACGCCGCCGAAGGCGAGAGCGACCAGCAGCGCCAGCAACACCCGTGTGCTGCCCGGCGCGCCCTGCCACCACGGCGCCGTTTGCCAGCGCGCCAATGCAAGCGCTGCCCCCGCCAAAAGCAGGAGCAGCAGGCTGTTTCCGATCCGCGTGCGGCTCATCGGGCTTATTGCGGCAACACTTCCAGCGTAACCACGTATGTCAGGCGACGCTCACTGGCCTTCGGCACGCTGATCTTGTCATCGCGGCTGCTCGCTTCCAGCCAATACATGCCAGCGGCAGGCCAAGTAACCCTGAACTCGCCCTGGGCATCCGTTTTCATCTTGATTTCATCTTGCGCATTGCGATAGCGGGTTTCGCCACGGACGATTTCCAATTCCACATCGGCAGCCGGCTTGCCGTCTATCAGCAGGCGAAAGCGTGCTTCTTCACCAACAAACAGGTCATTGGGATGGGTAATCGGCTGCATTTCCAAGCCGCGGCCGCTGACTTTCAGCGCGGTGTCATTGGGCGCGCCGTTGGTAACGAAGGTTTCCACCCGCGAGATACCTTCGCTGACCCGCAACTCTTCCGCATCGGCGGGCACCTCTGCCGCAAAACCCGCCACGGTGCCGCGCCAGCGCTTGGGCTGGCCGTTTTCCTTCCAGCTCGCCATGATGCCGTCATTGACCGTGGCAATGCGCCAAGTGCCGGTCTTATCCAGCGCCACATCAAATACGCTGCGGTATTTGCCGGTCGAAAGGTTTTGCGCTTGCGCGCGGCTACCATCGGGGGCGGTGATGACCAAGCCATCGGTGCGCAGCGGTACATGGTTGAAATAGAAAAGATCATTGGATACGGCCGCATCCACGGTAATCCACGGGGCATTGCCGGAAATCACCGTCTGTGAAGGCCGCATCCAAGCTTTGTGTGCCTGTGCGGCAAACGGCAGCGCCAGCGCCAGCAACAGGGCGGAACGTCGAAACAGGGTTTTCATGGAGATACTCGCTTAACGGGTGGAAGTTAGGGTGATGCGGCCAAGTTCGCTATTGCCTTGGACACTGCCGGTGCTGGCTGCGCGCCATTTGAACGGAATCCGCAGAAGTTCGCGTCCGCCAACTTCGCGAGCTGCTTCCACCACCAGCACATAATCGCCTGCGGGCAGCTTGCCAAGCTCTGGATGGCGCTCGTTGAAAACCAGCGAATGCGTACCAGCCGGCCGGGTCGGGCCGCTGACACCATCTACCGGCATCGTCAAACCGCGACCGCTGCGTCGCCACCATTGGCGCAAATCCGGCAGCCATTTGGTGCCCGCGCCTTCGTTGTTGGCACGCTGCTGATACCACACGGCCAGATTCGCCTTGGCATTCTGCTCGGCATCTTCCACCCAAATCGCCACATACGGGCGGTGGTATTCGGCCACATTCAATTGCGGCAACTGGACTTCAACACGGACTTCCGCGGCCTTGACCGGCAACGCCGCCAGACAGCAAAGCGCAAGTGCAGGGATAACACGCATGACAAAACTCCAGGGGTCTAATGAACAAAAACAAGCACAATCAAAAGCGGCAGCACCAATCCCAGGCTCACCCACGGCCAGGTGGAACGGCGCTGTCTGGCATGCATTTGCAGCAGCCAAAGCCCACTCAAGGTGAATACCAAACAGGCCAGCGCTACCAGGTCGATGAACCAGCGCCAGGCCGCGCCGGTATGGCGGCCTTTGTGCAGGTCGTTGAAATAGGCCAGCCAGCCGCGATCGGTGAACTCCGCTTCCACCGCGCCGGTTTCGCGGTCGATGCTGACCCAGCCATCGCCACCGGGACGCGGCAATGCCAGATACACCTCATCGGCCGACCATTCCGCCGCCTGGCTGCCAATCCGCACCGGCAGCACATCGTTCAGCCAATGACTAACGGTCTTAGGCAATGGCGCATGCCCTTCTTCGCGCGTCCCCAGCGCTTTCAGGATGGAAGCTGGCATTTCCAAATTTTTGCGGCTGACTTCCGCAGCGGATTCAATACTGGCCGCATGGTTCAAGGTGATGCCGGTCGTGGCGAACAACAGCATCGCCACCAGACACACCGCCGCGCTTATCCAGTGCCATTGGTGCAACTGCCGCAGCCAGAAACCGCGACGCTGCTGCCTAGCGAGCAAATCGGCATTCTGCACCGGCATCACCAACGACCACCGCCCCGGCAGAACATCCGCGACAGCGGCACAACAGCAGGCATGGAGAGAAGCAAAGCCATACGGCAAAAACCCAAAAAGCGCACGAAACAACCGGCACGCAAGTTAACAATAATAATTCTCATTGACAAGCATTGACCACCATCCGGTGCAAGTATTCATCTCACTGGCAAAAGCGTTACCCTATAGCATATGCACGTTCTGATTTGCTTCAACACCTGCCCTTCGCGCGCCGATGCCGAACGAATTGCCGATGCGTTGGTTAAGGCGCGTCTGGCCGCCTGCGTCAACATCCTGCCGGGAATTACCTCCACCTATCGCTGGCAGGGACAAATTGTTCACGATGAAGAGTGGCTGCTCATCATCAAAACCCGCAGCGACCGGCTTGATGCGCTGCGCGCGCGACTGGTTGAACTGCATCCGTATGAACTTCCCGAGCTCGTCGCCGTCCAAGCCAGTGACGGCCTGCCCACGTATCTGGACTGGGTGCGCGCCGAAACCACCGAATAAACAAACCCCAAGCCAATGTCTGTTCTGTCCCGCGTTTTTCTCTTTTTTGCCATCGCCATCAGCAGCCTTGCCAGCCACGCGCAAACCGCGGGCAGTGATGAATTGCCGCCGGTGGATTCGGTATTCAAGTTGACTGCCAGCGCGCCCAGCCGCGAGCTGATTGAAGTGCGTTGGCAAATCGCTCCCGGCTATTACCTGTACCGGCATCGCACACAAGTCGAACCGCTGGGTGGCTTTGCTGCCGGTGCCTTGCAAATCCCGCCTGGTCAAAAGCATCACGATGAATTTTTTGGCGATGTGGAAACCTATCGCGGCGAACTAAAAGTCGCCCTGCCCGGCAGCGCCAGCGCTGATGGCATCGCGCTGCGCATCAAGTACCAGGGCTGCGCTGATATCGGCATTTGCTATCCCCCGCAAACTCGCACCGTGAATGTACGCCTGCCCGCCGCCAAGGCCGCGGCCGCGACCGCCGATGCCGGTTTTGCCGCACTTGGGCAGCGTTTGGGTGGCAGCGCGGGCAACAGCCTGAACCTCCTTGGCAGCGACAAGGCACAGCCGTTGCCGCCGGAGCAAGCCTTCCGGATGGAAACCATCACTGATGGCAGCCAGCGCCTGCTGCTGCGCGCCACCCCGGCGCGCGGCTATTACCTATATCGAGACAAAATCAGTCTGCGGCTGGAAAACGCCGCGGGCATCCGCCTTGGCAAACCCGCCTTTCCCGCTGCCCGCGACCATCACGACGAGCATTTTGGCCAAGTCAAGGTGTATTTCGACGAGGCGGAAATCCCAATACCGCTGACCCGCAGCGGCGCGGGCGTTCAGGCACAGGAAGTCACCCTGCATATCGGCTGGCAAGGCTGCCAGGAAAACGGCATCTGCTATGAGCCAATGCGCAAATCGTTCCGGCTCAACCTGCCTTTGGCCAATGCGGCCGACATACCCGAAACGGCAACCACGCCCGCCGCACCCACCGACAGCAACGCGCTTGTCACGCCAGTTTCCGCAGACGACCCGCCTGCCCCCGATACCAATACCAATCCCGATAGCGCCCCCCATGCCCCCGGCGTGGAAGCGCTCGCAAGCCCGCCCCCCCCCGCCGACAACACAGCTGCACAGGGCAGTCAACATCACCCCATCGGCCTGATTGCCGCCCTGCTGCTGGCACTGGCCGGCGGTCTGATTCTCAATTTGATGCCCTGCGTATTGCCGGTACTTTCGCTCAAAGCACTGGCACTGGCGCAAAGTGGCGAAAGCCCGGCGCATGCCCGCCGTCATGCCATTTGGTACACCTTGGGGGTACTTTCGAGCTTTGCAGTTCTCGGCGGCATCGTGCTGGCATTGCGCCAGCAATGGCTCGCTGACGGCATAAGCTGGGGTTTCCAACTGCAAACGCCATGGGTGGTCGCCACGCTGGCGCTACTGGTATTCGCCTTTGGCCTGTCCCTGTCCGGGCTTTGGTATGCCCAACTGGCCGCACCGCGCGTCGGCGTTGCACTCTCGCAAAAATCCGGCCATACCGGCGACTTCTTCACTGGCGTGCTGGCCGTGGTACTGGCCACCCCCTGCACCGCCCCCTTCATGGGCGCGGCATTGGCCTATGCCTTCCTAGCACCCGCTGCGGCGGCCATGCTGGTTTTCCTCGGCCTTGGGCTGGGGCTGGCACTGCCTTTCCTGCTGATCGGCTTCATTCCACAGCTTGGTCGTCGCCTGCCCAAACCCGGCGCATGGATGGAAACCCTGAAACAATTGCTGGCCTTCCCCATGTATGCCACCAGCGCTTGGCTCGTCTGGGTGCTGGTGCAACAACGCGGCGCCGATGCCTTCGGCCTGTGGGCACTGGCGGCCATCAGCCTCACCTTGACACTCTGGGCATGGACGCGCGTGCGCAGCCAAGGCCAGCGCTGGCTGCTGGCACTGGCCATTCCGGCTCTCCTTGCCAGCCTATGGGCCGTACACGGCATCCACCGCCTGCCCACACCCCAGAATGAAACCGCCGAAGCCGACAGTACCCGAGTCAGTTATTCGCCCGAGCGCCTGGCTCGCCTGCGCAGCGAAGGTCGTGCGGTCTTCGTCAATATCACGGCCGACTGGTGCGTCACCTGCAAGGCCAACGAACGTGCCGTGTTTTCCCGCGATGACTTTCAAAACACCTTGACCGAAACCGGCGTGGTTTACATGGTCGGCGACCATACCGACGTTGATCCACAGATTTCGGCCTTCCTGCGCGAGCACGGCGCGGTGGGTCTGCCGCTGTATGTGGTCTATCCCGCATCCGGCGCAGCCCCGCAAATCCTGCCAGTAGTGATGACCCCGGCAATCGCCCGCCAAGCACTGCTTGATGCGGTGCAATGAATACACATCGCCGCCGCCTGATTTTGGCAATTCCGCTCAATGTGCCAGTCGCGGCGGCTTCCATCGACACTGGCGTGGCGTGATTCAGCCCCGGCAAGCCAAGGAACACGGAAAGCACGATCGCCTCCAAACAACAATTTGGCGAATCCAAGCCCGTCCAAGCGCTTTCCGAATGGCTGGGCATCCGGCTATAATTGCGCGCTGCTTCACACTTCCGACGCGCCAGCTCCACTTAACTTGGGGGCGTGGTTGGCTTCTGCCCAACCACCAATAGCACACGGCGCAGGCTGTCTTCGATACCTCCGGCGACTTGCCTGCCTGTCGTGCAGCGGGCGTGTTTTCGTGAGGCTGCGCGCACGGAAGCATGTATGACATCACCTGCAACACCATTATGCCTGTTAGTATTCAGCTTGTACCCGATTTTTCACCCGAAACCGAAGGGCTTCCGGTTTACCTTTTTCCACGCATGCTCAAGTTCGATCAAATCACCATCGCCCGCGACAAGCTCAATGTCATCGAGAGCCTGTCACTGACCTGCCCAACGCCCGGCATTCTATGGCTGATGGGCACTGGCGGCGCTGGAAAATCCTCCACGCTGGCGGCCTTGGCAGGGCCTGATAGCGATGAACTCCGGCTGCAAGGCAAGGTCGAGCTGGATGATGTGGATATCCGCTCGGGCAAGCTGGATATCGTCCATGTTCCGCAACATGCCCAGGTCGAGCCCAGCTCAAGTCCGTTGATGACCCAGCTGCGCACGCTCGCCCCTACGCTGTCCCCGAAAACCGTGCTGGACTGGCTGACCGAAATGGCGCTGGAGAGTCCACGCGCCGCTGCCAATGGCCCGACCAGCGCACTCTGCCCCAAGGTGCGTAAAACCTTGTCGGTGCTGGTGGGACTGAATACCCCGGCCAATCTCTGGCTGCTGGACGAACCGACAGCCGATCTGGACGAGGCGCAAATCAAGCTGGTGCGCCAAGCCATTGCCACGGCCGCCACCCAAGGCGGGGTCATTGCTTCCACGCATAATCGCCAGGACTGCCTGAGCCTGGGTGGGCATGTGGCCCTGCTTGCCGGCGGCACCTTGCAGGAGCTGGCACCGGCAGAGCAGTTTTTCTCCAATCCGGCCACGCCAGCTGGCCAGACCTATGTGGAAACCGGCAACTGCAATCTGCCGCGCAAGACGCAAATCAGTGATGGCAGACCCTTGGGCATCTGGTGGGTGGTACGTGGCCTGATGTGCGGCATGAGCCGTCCGGGCATGATTACCGCCGCCCCCGAGCAATACAAATATCTGGCCGAGTCCAATATCAAGGTGTTGATAAACCTTGAAGAAACCGTGCGTTATCCGCTGCAGGAGCTGCGCGATGCCGGTATTGAGTTCCGCCACTTCCCGATGCCGGACATGTCGGCACCGAGTTTTGACCAGGCACTGGAAATCTGCCGTCTGGCCGAATCGCTGATCAACAACAATCAAGGTGTCGTGCTGCATTGTCGCGGCGGCCTTGGTCGTACTGGCACATGTCTTGCTAGTATTCTGATCTGGCATGGGGAAACGGCCGAAAACGCGATCAACGTGATTCGCACCCACGAACCCAAAGCCATCCAGTCAAGATCGCAAGTCGCGTTCTTGCATGACTTCGCCGAGCGTATCCACGGTTGGCGCAGCACCCCCACACCACCACAGCTACAACAACCCGGAGATAGAACTGATGTCCCTCGATAAAGCCCTAGCCACCGCCCAGGCTGATGTCCCCGAATGCGTCGCCACCGGCTACGTTGACATGGAAAGCGGCCTCCTGCTCGGCGTGAAAACCGTTGACTCGCACCCGAGCGAAGTCCTTGACCTCGTGGCCGCCGCAACCGGCGACCTGTTCCAGGGCAAGAACGTGGTGGAAATCGAAAAGCTGTTCGACAAGGCGCGCGGTATTACCACCCGTGATGCCAGCAACCACTACTTCAAGGAAATCGTGGTGTTCAGCACCAACCTGATCCACGTCTTCATCCGCTCCAAGAAGTACCCGGCACAGGCTGCCGTGTTTGTTTGCCGCGCTTCGGCCAACATCGGCATGGTGATCGTGCGTTCGCGCTCGGCCATGAATGCCATCGAAGCGGCCATGTAATCCCCTTCGCGAGTACGGGGAGCAATCGCTCCCCAAACTCATCCACTTCTCTGCAAAGACTTTCCGAATCGAGAGAACCCCATGGATCGCCCCTTGGTGATTGTCTGCCTGAACTTTCCAGTCGATGAAGTGCAATCGGCACGCGGCCTGCTCAAGGTTCTGGGCAACTTTTTACCGCGACGCTGCGAGATTGCCGACCAGGGGGAGGGCGATTTGTATCTGCTCAATCTCGATGCGGAAAACCCGCAAAACACCCCGCCAGAAGGTGCGCATGTGGTTGGCTGCTCGATGAAGCCCCGCGATCATGCCCCTGGCACGATTCACCGCCCGATTCGCCCCTCGGCCATGCTGGCCGTGGTCAGTGATTTCGTGGAAAAAAGCCCTGGCGCCGCACCCAAGCCAGGCAAGACCGAAAAGAAAACCGAAGAGCCCCGCAATCTCGAGTGGAGCTACCAACTGCTTTCCTGGCCGCTGGATTTCCAGCAGATGTCGATGCAAAGCTGGCGCGTCCTGGCATTCCTTTCGCGCTACCGTGCAAACATCCCACAGATATCCAAGGCCACCGGCCTTCCCGAAAACGAAGTGTCCAGTATTGTCCGGCAACTGACCGATATCGGCAGTATTGAGCGCAGCGCAAACAACCCCAATACCCCCGCCTCCACCTTTGCCGAAGGTGATGCCGAGCCTGCCGCGCCGCCCAAAGGCTGGCGCAAGCTGGCATCGCGGATGGGCAAACTGCTTGGATTTGGCTCATGATTCCGCATCGTCCCTCCTTCAAGATCGCCTTCATCGGCCCCCCTGGTGTGGGCAAGACCACCTGCATCCGCGCCCTCAGCGATGTTGCCCCCGTCGATACCGACGTGGAGAGCACCGACGAGCTGATTCACATGAAGCCCACCACTACCGTGGCATTCGACTACGGCGAAATGGATATGAAGGACGATGGCCGCCTCCTGCTGTATGGCCTACCCGGCCAGGCGCGCTTCAGCTACATGTACAGCATCGTCCGCGAAGGGCTGCTTGGCACCATCGTCATGGTCGATGCCGAAGCGCCCGACAGCCTTGAAGGCTTCAAGGAAACGCTGGATACCCATGCCGCCGATCTGCGCAAGGCGCCTTGCGTCGTGGCGGTTAACAAAAACTCGCCGACCATCAAGAACACGCTTCTTGAATGCCAGCGCATCATGCGTGCCTATCGTTTGACAGTCCCCCTGCTGCATGTGGATATTCGCCAGATGAATGACGTGGGGCTACTGTTCAATCTGCTTTTCACGCAACTTGAATACGGTTTTGAACAAGACACTTTGGCCACCCGGATATGAAAACCAGCCTGACCGCCGTTGATCTTTCCCATATCGACCGCAATACCTGCAGCGAAGCAATCAATGATCTGCTCCTGAACTGCGATGGCGTCACTGCCGTGATGCTGGCGCTGCGCGATGGTCATTCGTTCATGGAGCGCAGCCAGACCCAACTAGATGGCGGCAAACTCGCTGCCATTACCAGCTCACTGCATGCGCTGGGTGCGACCGCCCTGCGCGAGTTGCGCGCCGGCGTGCTTGACCATGTGCTGGTTACCGGCAGTGGCGGCAAATTGCTGATCGCCTCCATCCCCAACAGCGACGGTATGCTGATCCTGTCGGTGCTATCGAGCAACGATGCACGGCTTGGCATGGTGCTGGGGCGCACCATGGCTGCCGCACAAAAGATCGGCAGCTCGTTCTGACCCACCTCCCCCGGAAGCCACCGAAACCATTTTCTCGGGAGCCACCCAATGTCCAGCAACAGCAGCAGCCCGAAAATCCATTATCAAGGGCAGCAATTCGCCATAGAGCCGCAGGAAAGCCTGCTCGAGGCGCTGTTGCGCCAAGGACAGGATGTACCCTATTCCTGCCGTAAAGGTTCGTGCCTGACCTGCACAATGAAGCTCGAATCCGGCGAGGTCGAACATAGCCGCAGCGTTGATGCCAACATCACCAGCAGCGGCCATATCCTGTGCTGCGTGGCCTATGCCAAAAGCGATGTGCAACTGGCACCGGCCGACATGACCGCACTCGCCATCGACGCCGAAATCATTGCCCGCACCCAGCTCACCGACGATATCTACGAATTGCAAATCGCGCCGATGCGGCAGCTGGATTTCCGTCCCGGCCAGCATGTGCGTCTGATTCGCCGCAGCGATGACCTGTCGCGGCAATACTCCATCGCCAGCCAGGCCGATGGTGATTTTTTCTTCCGCGTGCATCTGCGCTGCCTGCCCGATGGACAAATGAGCCCCTGGCTCTGCCAGCAGGCCTCCGTGGGTGAACGACTGCAACTGGTTGGCCCCACCGGCAAATGTCATTACACGCCGGAAATCCACGCCGATCGCCCCCTGCTGATGCTCTCCACCGGCACCGGCGGCAGCGCCCTCTTGGCAATCGCCCGTGATGCCCTGACCCAAGGGCATGCACAGCCAATTCACTTCTACCACGGCGTGCGCCAGGCCAGCGAACTGTATCTGCTGCACGAAATGCGCGAGTTGGCCGCCCAATACCCACAATTTCAATACCACGCCTGTATCAGCCAGGGCGAAGCCCCCGAAGGCACCCGCGCAGGCCGCATCACCCAGGCCTTTGTCGAGGATATGGGGGCGCTGGACGAATACGGAGTCTTTTTGTGCGGCAACCCGCTGATGGTCGAAGATGCCCGCTTCCAAGCCTCGCTCAAGGGCGCGCGTCGTCGTCTGACCTTGGTGGATCCGTTTGAAAGCAGCTACCCCCCCGCACCGCGCGATGCTGAAAAAATCGCCAGCATCGAGCCTCAGCCGGAGCTTTGGGAAGCGCTTGATCGCGGCGAAAAATTAAGCAAGATTCTCAAGCACTTCTACGACATGGTGTACGAGGATGACCGGCTTTCACCCTATTTCCACGGCATCCCGAAAGAGTTCGTCGCACAGAAGGTGTACGAGTTTTTCGCCAGCCTGTTCGGGCGCGAAACCGGCTTCTTTGGCCGCAATCCGTACAATACCCATCACTGGATGGTGATCTCCAACGACATGTTCGATCACCACGAAGCCTTGCTGGAAAAGGCGATTCACGCCTTCGGCGTTCCCGACCATCTGATTCGCCGCTGGATGGCCATCAACGAACTGTTCCGCTCGGAAATCGTCAAATCCGCCCCGCGCGGGATGATTTCCGCAGGCGTCGAGCAGCCGGTGAAAACCCACGAAGTCAGCGTGCTGGAGATGGACACCATCTGCGATGGTTGCGGCAACGAAATCCCGGCCGGGCAACCCGTGCGCTATCACCATCGCGTCGGCACGCTGCACTGCGCCCACTGTGCCGGCATTGACGTTTCATCCTTTCTGAAATCAACCTCAACCGCCCAACAGCCCCAGGACACTCGCCCATGAGCAATATCCGTGAATCGCTCAATACCCTCATGAACATTGAAGGCTGCGTCGCCGCGGCATTGGTCGATCAACACAGCGGGCTGGTGCTGGACAAGAGTGGTGGCACCGATATGGATTTTGAACTGGCTGGCGCCAGCATCACCGACGTGGTACGCGCCAAGCTGAAGATGATGGGCATGCTCAACATCAAGGAAAAAATCGAGGATATCCTGATTACGCTGGACACCCAGTATCACGTGATTCGTCCCAGCCGCAACCGCGATGGCATCTTTTTGTACGTGGTGCTGCGCAAGGATCTGGCCAATCTGGCGCTGGCACGCCTGAAAACCGCCGACGTTGAAAAAAATCTGGTGATCTGATTTGATTCCGGCGTCTTTTCAGCCGGCTCAAAGACGCTATTTGCCCCTGCTGGCCGTTCGCAGCCAGCAGGTGAGAACTCGATCACGATTCAATCGTTTGTTTCAAACTTCTCCCAACATCGGCGATCTGGACAGCAACATCGCTTTGCCGCACACTGCGCACTTGTCTTTTTCTCCATCTGTTGCAGATGCCGAAGATCCTCGTGCTGCATGGCCCCAATCTGAATCTGCTTGGCAGCCGTGAGCCTTCGGTTTACGGCCACACCGGGCTTGCCGAAATCAACGCGGCACTTCTGGCACAGGCGAACGCTTCGGGTCTTGCCTTGGAAACGCTGCAATCCAATGCCGAGCATGTGCTGATCGAGCGTATCCACGCTGCTCGCACCGACGACACCGCCTTCATCCTTATCAACCCGGCCGCCTTCACGCACACTTCCGTCGCCTTGCGCGATGCTTTGGCCGCGGTGGCCATCCCTTTCATTGAAGTGCATCTGTCCAATATTCATGCACGCGAGCCGTTCCGTCGGCACAGCTATTTCAGCGACTTGGCCGCTGGCGTGGTCGCAGGCTTTGGCGCAGCCAGTTATCGCTATGCCCTGATGGCAGCGATTGAATCAATGCAGCCCAAAGCGGTTTGACTTTCACCTTTTCCATTCTTTCCATTCATTCAAAGAGGCTCCCCATGGATCTTCGCAAAATCAAGAAACTCATCGACTTGTTGGAAGAGTCGAATCTCAACGAAATCGAAATCAAGGAAGGAGAGGAATCCGTCCGCCTTTCCCGTGGCGGCAGTTTCGTCGCCCCCCCGGTTGCAGCCGCACCAGTGGTGCACGCCGCCGCTGCGCCTGCCATGCCGATGAGCTCGCCGGTGGAAGCGGCCACTGGCGGCAGCCCCAAAACCGGCTCGGACCTGCCCGAAGGCCATGTGGTGCGCGCGCCGATGGTCGGCACCTTCTATGCCAGCCCGGCACCGGACAAACCGCCGTTCGTCACGGTCGGCGCCACGGTCAAGGCGGGTGAAACTCTCGGCATCATTGAGGCGATGAAGATGTTCAACCCCATCGAAGCCGAAGTTTCCGGCACCGTGCTCGTCATCCTGTGCGAAAGCGGTCAGCCGGTCGAGTTCGACCAGCCGATGTTCGTCATCGGGTAAGCCGCTATGCCGATGCTTGAAAAAGTCGTCATCGCCAACCGTGGCGAAATCGCCCTGCGCATCGTGCGCGCCTGCCAATCGCTCGGCATCCGTACGGTCGCCGTCCACTCCACTGCCGACCGCAATCTAAAGCATGTGGCGATGGCCGATGAGTCCGTCTGTATTGGCTCTGCGCCCTCGCCGGAGAGCTATCTGAATATGCCGGCGATTATCGCCGCAGCCGAAGTCACCGATGCCCAGGCCATCCATCCAGGCTACGGCTTTTTGAGTGAGAACGCCGATTTTGCCGAGCGCGTGGAGCAGTCCGGCTTCATCTTCATCGGCCCCAAAGCCGACACCATCCGCCTGATGGGCGACAAGGTGGAAGCCATCCGTGCCATGAAAGCCGCAGGCGTCCCCTGCGTGCCCGGCTCCGATGGCCCGTTGGGTGATGATGGCCAAACCAATATCAAAATCGCCCGCGAAATCGGCTATCCGGTCATCGTCAAGGCGGCGGGCGGCGGCGGCGGGCGCGGCATGCGCGTGGTGCATTCGGAAGCAGCCCTGCTGAACGCCATCGCCACCACCAAGAGCGAGGCCAAAGCCGCCTTCGGCAACGATATGGTCTATATGGAAAAGTTCCTGGAAAACCCGCGCCATGTGGAAATCCAGGTACTGGCCGATGGTCAGGGCAATGCCATTCATTTGGGCGAGCGCGACTGCTCAATGCAGCGCCGTCACCAGAAAGTGGTGGAAGAAGCCCCCGCCCCCGGCATCAGCCCGGAACTGCGTGATGAAATCGGCCGGGTTTGCGTGGAAGCCTGCCTGCGCATCGGCTACCGCGGCGCGGGCACGTTCGAGTTTCTGTTTGAAAACGGTCGCTTCTACTTCATCGAAATGAACACCCGCATCCAGGTGGAGCACCCGGTTACGGAGATGGTGACCGGCATTGACCTGGTGCGCGAGCAACTGCTGATTGCCGCAGGCCGCAAGCTCAGCATCAAGCAGAGCGATATCGTACTGCGTGGCCATGCCATCGAATGCCGCATCAATGCCGAAGACCCGGATACCTTCTTCCCCAGCCCCGGCCTCATCAGCCACTTCCACGCCCCCGGCGGCCCCGGCGTGCGCGTGGATACCCATGTGTATGAAGGCTATCGCGTCCCGCCCAACTACGACTCGATGATTGGCAAGTTGATCGTCCACGGCAGCACCCGCGACGAAGCCATCGCCCGGATGCGCGTAGCGCTGTCGGAAATGGTCATCGACGGCATCAAGACCAATGTGCCGCTGCAACAGCGCATCATGGCCGATGGCGGCTTTGCCGCAGGCGGGCAGAACATCCATTACTTGGAAAAACGCCTGGCCGAAAGCCGTGAACGCTCGTTGAAGTTGAGTTAACTCGCCATCCAGCCTTCGGCTTAGTCATCCCGCCCCCGGCAGCACGTCCTCGATACGCATATGCGTCCATCCATCGAAGGCCGAGCCCGGGGGCGATGTTTTTCAGGCATTATTTTCACCCCTTTACCCAACCCGACCTAACAATGCCCTGGCTACAACTGACCCTGCCCGTTTCCCAAGCCCAGTTCCCGGCTTACGAGGCCGCGCTGGAAAACGCCGGTGCGCTGTCGGTGACATTGCAGGATGCCGATGCTGAAACCCCGGATGAGCAGGCCATTTTCGAGCCAGGTGTAGGTGAAACACCGCTATGGCAGCAAATGATGCTTTCGGCCTTGTTCGAAGGTGATACCGATGCGGCTGCGCTGCTGGCGCAGTTGCAGGCCACGCCTGCACTGGATTGGTCGGCCGTGGCCTTTGAAACCGTGGAGGACCAAGACTGGGAACGTGCCTGGCTGGATCAATTCCAGCCGATGCGTTTTGGTCGCCGCACTTGGATTGTGCCCTGGGATCACGCACTGCCGGACGCGGCACAAAGCACCGATGCAGCAATCATCCGTCTTGACCCCGGACTTGCCTTTGGCTCGGGCACCCACCCCACCACCGCGCTTTGCCTAGAGTGGCTGGACACGCTGGCCGATGAGGGCACACTGCAAGGCCGCGAAGTGCTGGATTTTGGCTGCGGCAGCGGCATTCTCGCGCTTGCCGCATTGAAATTGGGCGCCGCCACTGCCGTCGGCATCGACAATGACCCGCAGGCGGTGATCGCCACGACCGACAATGCCGAACGCAATGGCCTCGCCACGCAAATACAGGTGTATCTGCCCGAAGCGGCGCCCGCCCGCCAATACCCAGTGGTGCTGGCCAATATCCTCGCCAGTGCTCTGGACGAGCTGGCCGAAGTCATCGCCGGCCAAGTCGCCCCCGGCGGCGTACTGGCCATGTCCGGTATTCTGTTGGGTCAGGAGGACGAGTTGCTGCTACGGTATGCAGCCTGGTTCGAGGACTTCCAACTGGCTACCCAGGAAGATTGGGTACGTATCACCGCCCGTCGCAAAAAACCCGCATGAGCACGCCCCCGCCCCACAGCACCCCGAGCTTTGTCGAACAAGAAGAATTACCGCCCCTGCCGGAAGCCAAACCCGCCATTTGGCTGGCCTGCGGGGTATTGCTGGCAAGCCTTGCCCTTCTGATTCTTCTGGCCGGACGCGAAACCTTGGCGGCTTCCGCCAGCACCCGCCCACTGGCGGAGAAGACTTGCGCCCTCTTAGGATGCAGCCTGCCGCTATGGCGCGATGCCAGCGCCTTCCGCATGCTGGAGCACGATATTCGCAGCCTACCCGATACCCCGGGCGCACTGCGGGTGGTGGCTGGTTTCCGCAATGAAGCTCCTTGGCCACAAGCCTGGCCGCAACTGGTGCTGACCCTTTCCGATGCCAATGGGCAGGCACTGGCACAGCGCGCCTTCAAGCCCGAGGAGTATCTGCCGCCGGGCAGCCCCGCAGTCATTGGCGCCGAGCAAACCGCCAGCCTGCAATTGCTGCTGCGCGAGCCGGCCCGTGAAGCCGTCGCATTCCAGTTCGGTTTCATCCCCGCGCCCATTCAGTGAAATAGCACAGCAATCACGCTAGACTGCGCGCCCCGCGAGCCACAGACGGAAGGATGCCCGTGCCCAATCAACAACTGCCCTTGCGCGAACACGTCGCCGTATCCGTTCGTCGCTATTTGAGCGATCTGGATGGCTGCATCAGTGGCGACCTGCACCAAGTCATGCTGCGTGAAGTGGAAATCCCGCTGTTCATGGAAGTCCTGAACCATTACGAGGGCAACCAGAGCCGCGCCGCGGAACTGCTCGGCATCCACCGCGCCACCTTGCGCAAAAAACTGCGCGAGTACGGCATCGGCTGATCGCTGATCCGGGCTGAAAATGCGGACACGAGAACGCGCGGACATGCCGCGCGTTTTTCATTGCAACCATCAACACAGGCCACAGGCAAGCAGCGCAGCAGACAGCGCATTTACAATAACCGCCCCTGTTACTGTCCGTCATTGCCCATGTCTCTCAAACCCATTACCGGCGAAAGCCGTCGCATCCGCCGTGCCCTGCTTTCGGTTTCCGACAAGACCGGCCTTGTCGATCTTGCCAAAGCGCTGGCCGCACTGGATGTGGAGCTTGTTTCCACCGGCGGCACTGCCCGCAGCCTGCGTGAAGCCGGGCTTTCCGTCCGCGATGTCAGCGAGCTAACCGGCTTCCCGGAAATGATGGATGGCCGGGTGAAAACCCTGCATCCCAAAGTACACGGCGGCCTGCTGGGACGCGCCGGCACGGACGATGCGGTCATGGCCGAGCATGATATTGCCGCCATCGACCTCTTGGTGCTGAACCTGTACCCGTTCGAGCAGGTCTCGCAAAAGCCGGATGTGAGCTTTGAAGAACTGATTGAAAACATCGACATCGGCGGCCCGGCAATGCTGCGCTCGGCGGCGAAAAACTTTGCCCGCGTCGCCGTTGCCACCGACCCGGCGCAATATCCGGCGCTGCTGGCCGAGTTGCAGGCCAATGCGGGGGCATTGTCGGGACAGACCCGCTGGCAGCTTTCTGTAGCCGCCTTCAACCGCGTGGCGCAATACGATGCCCGCATCAGCGACCTACTTTCCGCACTTGACGATACCGGCGAAAAATCCGCCTTCCCGGCACAGGCCAATGGCAGCCATGTCAAAGTGATGGACTTGCGCTATGGCGAAAATCCGCATCAACAGGCGGCGTTCTACCGCGATATTGCGCCCGCCCCCGGCACGCTCGCCACTTTCAGCCAGTTGCAGGGCAAAGAACTTTCCTTCAACAACCTGGCCGATGCCGATGCTGCCTGGGAATGCGTGCGTCAGTTCGAGGCGCCAGCCTGCGTCATCGTCAAACATGCCAATCCCTGCGGCGTGGCCGTGGGCAGCGGCTGCCTGGACAGCTACGAGGCTGCCTACGCCACCGACCCCACCAGCGCCTTTGGCGGCATCATCGCCTTCAATCGCACGTTGGATGCTGAAACCTGCAAGACCATTCTCGACCGGCAGTTCGTGGAAGTATTGATTGCCCCGGACTATGCGCCTGCCGCGCTGGAATACGCACAGAAAAAAGCCAATGTGCGCGTGTTGCGCATCCCGATGGCCGAGCGCCACGGCACGCCGGTGGAACTCAAGCAAATTGGCGGCGGCCTGTTGATGCAAAGCGCGGATTTGCGCCAGGTGCGCCGTGATGAATTGCGCGTGGTGAGCCGCATCGCGCCGACCCCGGCACAACTGGATGACCTGCTGTTTGCCTGGCAAGTGGCCAAGTTCGTCAAGTCCAATGCCATCGTCTATGCCCGCGACGGACGCACCATCGGCGTGGGCGCAGGGCAGATGAGCCGCGTGTATTCGGCGCGCATCGCCGGTATCAAGGCGCAGGATGCCGGGTTGCAAGTCGAAGGCTCGGTAATGGCCTCCGATGCCTTCTTCCCGTTCCGCGACGGCATCGACGCCGCCGCAGCGGCCGGTATCAAAGCCGTGATTCAGCCCGGTGGCTCGATGCGCGATGCGGAAGTCATCGCCGCCGCCGACGAGCACGGCCTTGCCATGCTGTTCACCGGCGTGCGTCATTTCCGCCACTGACCGAGCCTCACAAGAAACGCCGGGCATGCCCGGCGTTTCGCTGATCTTGCAGTAACGGATATCGTCGAGCCTGACGACCGGCCTATTTCTTCGCCGCAGCTTTTTTGGCGACTTTCTTTGCCGTCTTGGTCACCGTGCGGCGGGTGGTGGCCGCTTTTTTGACGGCCTTTTTCACAGCCGTTTTCGTTACCTTCTCCACCGTCTGCTTGCTGGCAACGGCTTTTTTGACCACCGCCTTCTTGGTCGCTACCGCCTTCTTGGCAACCGGCTTGCTGGCGGCCTTCTGCTCGGCCAAACGCTTCACTGCCGCCGTCTTTTTGCCGATGCCCTGTTTTTTCAGTGCTTCGGCTTCCTTGCGCGCCTTGTCTCCGGCGCTTGCGGCCTTTTTCTTCAAGTCGCCAGTGGCCTTGCTGGCCGCCTTTTTGGCAGCACTGGCACGCTTGGCAACCGCCTTTTCAACCTCGACCACTTTCTTGCTGACCGCTTTCTTGGCTGCCGCAGTTTTTTTGGCAACCACCTTGCCGGCCTTGAGCGCTTCCTTCCTGACCTTGCCTGCTGCTTTTTCGACTTTGGCGACGGCCGCACTGCCCGCTTCCTTCGCCGTATCCACTGCCTTGCCTACGGCGCGTTCTGCCTTGGCGATGGTGCCGCTGGTTTTCTTCTTGGCCATATGCCCTCCTTGTGGGCGCTGTCTGGATGGGATGTTGCATTGCCGATGCTAGCGCTTTGCCGCGCGCAACGCACGCCGCTACGTCATTTGGCAACGCAGCGGCGGCGCCTCTTGAAAGATTCATTCATCGTTGTTCAGCTTTGGCGTAAGCTGCAAACCAATGTGCGGATGCGCGCTTTCACATCCACACCACTGCCCCACCTGCATGATGGATGCCGATGAACCAAGCCCCTGCCCCGCGCCGCCCCCGCCCACTGCCCACCCTGTTGATATTGGCAGCGGCTGCCGGTTTCGGCGGATTTGCCGCCACTGCAATGCGCGAGATGCTGACGCAACCGGGGCTTGCCGAGCCTGCGCCTGCGCCCGGCCTGCCG
The DNA here is from genome assembly GCA_002798275.1 of Lysobacteraceae bacterium NML08-0793. Taxonomy (GTDB): domain Bacteria; phylum Pseudomonadota; class Gammaproteobacteria; order Xanthomonadales; family Xanthomonadaceae; genus Solilutibacter. The sequence goes on from NWQR01000002.1 coordinate 441,197, forward strand.
GTTAGCCAGTTGCCGCAAAGTCCGGTCGGCGGGCAAATCCCGAGTCTTGCGCCGATGCTTGAGCGCGTCATGCCGGCCGTGGTCAGCGTGCATACCCAACAACGCGTGCAAGTCAGCCCGTTCGGCAATGACCCGGTGTTTCGGCGCATGTTTCCCGAGCTGTCGCAGGAGCGCATCAACGAGTCGCTCGGCTCGGGTGTGATTGTCGATGCCGAGCGCGGCTATGTGCTCACCAATCACCATGTGATTGAAAACGCCGATGATGTTTCGGTAACGCTGGCCGATGGCCGCACCCTAAAAGCGGAGTTTCTCGGCTCCGACCCGGATACCGATATTGCGCTGATGCGCATCCCTGCCGAGCGCCTCACCGCCCTGCCGATGACCGACAGCAGCACGCTGCGCGTGGGCGATTTCGCCGTGGCCATCGGCAATCCATTCGGCGTTGGCCAGACCGTAACCTCGGGCATCATCTCGGCCGTGGGGCGCAGCAATCTGCCCGGTGTCGGCTTTCAGAACTTCATCCAGACCGATGCCAGCATCAACCCCGGCAATTCCGGTGGCGCGCTGGTGGATTTGCAGGGGCGGCTGATCGGTATCAATACCGCCAGCTTCAATCCGCGCGGCTCGATGGCCGGCAATATCGGCCTTAGCTTCGCCATCCCCACCAATCTTGCCCGCAGCATCATGCAGCAGCTGCTGGAAAACGGCGGCCAGGTGCGGCGCGGCACATTGGGCGTGGAAACCCGCGACTTGGACACGCGCGCAGCGCAGATGGCCGGCCTGTCACAGAACCAAGGCGTGCTGATCACCCGGGTTTACCCGGATTCGTCGGCAGCCGCCGCAGGACTGAAAGCGGGCGATGTGATCGTCGCGGCCAATGATCAGCGCATCGGCAGTGCCGAAGCCTTCCGCAATTTCCAGGGTTTGCAAGCGGCCAACGCTCGCGTGCGGCTGGATATCCTGCGCGATGGCAAGCCACTGCAACTGACCGCGCAGCTCAAAGAACAGCCGCGTGATGGCGCAAGTCTTGACCCGCGCCTTGCCGGTGTCACCTTTGCCGAGCTGCCCGAATCGCTGCGTCGCCAAGGCGCCAGCGGCGTACTGGTCAGCGCGGTCGAGCGCGGCAGTCGCGCGGCGCAAAGCGGGCTGCGCGAAGGCGATGTCATCCTGGCCGCCTCCAGCGGCGAGTTCAGCGACCTGGCAAGTTTCCGCGCCAGCTTCAATAATCCTCCGCAACGGCTGGTGCTACGCCTGTGGCGCAACGGTCAGCGCGGACAAATCCTGATTCAATAACCCACCCTCCAAAGGAGCCAACCATGAGTGTCAAAGAAAACCTCTCCGAAGCCGGCAGCCATCTGAAGCAAGCCGCTGCCCATGCCGGTGATTCCATCAAGGGTGCAGCCGCCGCCGCTGGCGACGAACTGCGTCTTGGCCGCGCCAATGTCAAGGCCGAGCTTGCCGATACCGCCGTGGCCGGCATCAGTGCCGCCGAGGATCTGGGCGCAGCCGCCAAGGAGCAGATGGACGTTTTGATGGAAAAGAGCCGCGACATGATTGACAGCGCCGCCGACCTTATCCGCGAACGCCCGCTGACCGCCTTTGGCATCGCCTTTGCCGCTGGCTGGGCCATCGCCAAGCTGGCGCGCTCTGGCGGCGGCAACGAGCAATAAGCCCATGCAGCAGCAAGGCCAACACCCGGACGCGGGGCAGGAAAAAGACCTGCCCCCGGATATTCTGGAAGCCTTCCGCCAGGTCAGCGAAGGCAGCAAGGCCAGCCTCGCTTCCACGCTCGCCAGCGTGCGCGCCCTGCGTACGCTGGTCGCTGCCGATATTGCACTGGCGCGCAGCGCACTGGGCTACAGCGTCGCATTCACTGCCGTGGCCGTGGTGTTCGGGGCCGTCGGCGGGCTGCTGCTGATGTCCGCCTTGGTGGCTGCACTGGTAACTTATTTCGACTTGTCTTGGTGGCTGTCCCTGCTGCTGGTTGGCATGCTCTGCCTTGTGTCTGCGGCCATTGCCGCCTGGCGTGCGCTGGCCTATTTTGAACACACCCAGTTGCGCGCCACGCGCAGACAACTGGCCAAACTGGGTCTGGACGATCGCAAAAACCCCCAACCCACCGCCGATGACGGCACCCCCTGAATTTCACCCCGGAGCCGCCCATGGGCTTTCATCAATTGATTGAAAAAGTCACTGTCGCCGAACAGGCACTAGAAGCCCATGAGCGCGGTCTGGCCGCCAATCTGCGCCAAACCCGCAGCTCATGGCGTGCAGCCTGGACACCAGGGCGTGTGCTCGTAGCTGGACTGGCCACCGGCTTTCTGGTCGGCCACGGCAAGCTGATTGGCAAACTTGGCGGCAGCAATGTGTTGCAACTGACCGTTGGTTTCGCCAATCTGATTACCGGCGGCATGCAGGCCGCAGCCGAGCAGTTTTCGCAAATGCAGGCCGCAACCGGCTTCGGTGCGACAAAGCCGGCCGACACCCCCGCCGCGACCGCCCCGGACAATGCCCAAGGCCAGAGTGAAACCCTGCGCCAGCATCACGAAAAATTGCGCCGCGACGGCTTGGTATGAGCCTGCGCGCTTTGCCCGGATTCAATCTCCAGGCCATCACCCTGGATCTGGATGACACCCTCTGGCCATTCGCCCCCATTGGCGAGCGCATCGAGCAGGTTCTGCACCACTGGTTCCTGCAACACGCACCGAAAACCGCCGAGCAGTTTCCGATTTCCGCCATGCGTCGCCTGCGCCAGCGCGTTATCGAGCGTTATCCGCAATACGCGCACGATGCCAGCTGGCTGCGTCGCAAGGGCATTGAAATCGCCCTAACCGAAAGCGGCCACGACCCGGCACTGACCGATGCTGCCTACGATACGTTCTTCGCCGAGCGCAACCGAGTGGACTTCTATCCCGATGCCCATGCCGCACTGCTGCGCATCGCCCGTCGCGTGCCGGTCTGCGCACTGACCAATGGCAATGCCGACCTTGCCGCCATCGGCATCGCTGAACAATTCCACAGCCATGTTACTGCGCGCGCGTTCGGCAAGGCCAAGCCCGACCCGGCGATTTTTCTGCATGCCTGCCAGACCCTTGGCAGCACACCGGCAAACACCCTGCATATTGGCGATGATGTTGAAGCCGATATCCTCGGTGCCCGCCGCGCCGGACTGAAAACCTGCTGGCTGCACCGCGAAGATGCCCGCGACCGCCACCCCGGCTGGCCGCGCCGCGACTTCATCCCCGACCTCGTTTTTTCCGACCTTGCCCAGCTGGCCGACTGGCTGGAAGCACAAACCCCATCTTGAGAAAGCCGATGAATACCGAACCCGGACTGACCCGCCAAGGCGAAAACCCCAAACCCTTTTACTGCCTGCACAGCGATACACTTGCGGCTTGGCGCCAGCAGCAACCGCCTGCCATCATTGCTTGGCTCGACGCACAAAAATACACCGCCGCCCCAAGCACGGCTGCACTCCTGCCCGGCGAAAATGGCTTGGCCGCTGCCGTGCTTGGCGTGGACAATCCGCTTGACCCGTTTGCCTACGCGCACGCACCTAGCACCCTGCCACCTGGCGACTGGCAACCCGGCAACACATTGGATGAAGCCGCACGCAATGCGCTGCTGCTGGGCTGGGGGCTTGGTAGTTACCGCTTTGACCGCTACAAGAAACCGCTGCGCGCGCCTGCCCGGCTGGTGCTGGACGACAAGGCCGATGCCCGCACACTGGATCTGCTCGCCGCCTGCGTGCGCACCCGCGACCTAATCAACACTCCGACCGAACACATGGGCCCGGACGAGCTGGAAGCCGTCGTCCGCGAAATTGCCAACACGCACGGCGCAACGCTTGAAGTCATCGCCGGTGATGCCCTGATCGCGCAAAACTACCCGGCGATCCATGCGGTTGGTCGCGCCTCGCATCGCGCCCCGCGGCTTCTGCATCTTGAATGGGGCGAGCCCGCCGATCCGCGCCTGGCACTAATCGGCAAGGGAGTCTGCTTTGATACCGGCGGCCTGAACCTCAAAGCCAGTGCCGGGATGCGCAACATGAAAAAAGACATGGGAGGTGCCGCGCACGCCATTGCCTTGGCCGAACTCATCATCAAACGTCGCCTGCCGGTGCGCCTGTCGCTGTATGTAGCCGCAGTGGAAAACGCCGTCGGCCCCAATGCCCTGCGCCCCGGCGAAGTCATCGCCACCCGCAAGGGGCTCAGCGTTGAAATCGACAATACCGATGCCGAAGGCCGTCTGGTGCTGTGCGATGCACTGACCCGCGCCGCCGAGGATCAGCCGACCCTGATGCTGGACTTCGCCACGCTGACCGGCGCGGCGCGCATTGCTCTGGGGCCCGATCTTCCGGTGCTCTATGCCAACGACGACCAAGTTGCCAACGACTGGCTGCAAGCCGGGCAGGACTGCTTCGATCCGCTATGGCGCATGCCACTCTGGCAGCCATATATGCGCTATCTCAAAAGCAATATCGCCGACCTGTCCAATGCCAGCAACAGCCCGATGGCCGGCAGCGTTACCGCAGCCCTGTACCTGCAACGCTTTGTGCCCGAGAACACCGCGTGGGCGCATCTGGATGTGTATTCCTGGAACGATACCGACCGCCCGGGTCGCCCGGCAGGCGGCGAGGCTCAAGGGCTGCGCGCCTGTTTTGCGATGCTGGAAAAACGTTTCGGTTAAAGCGCACGCGACTGCGGAGGCGCTACACGATTCGACGCCTCCGCCCCAGCGCTATCCCAAACCAGTCATGAACATGCCCTTTGCCTGAAAATACGTCGGCAATGGCATTTTTGAGCCGCTACCACCCAAAAAGCAGCAGGCCGGACATCTGCCCGGCCTGCAAGCAACCCGCCACGATGGCCTTCACCCCCAGAGCAATGCGCCCTGCGCATTCGGCGCGGCAACAGTGAAATGCCCCTGATCCAGAAGATCAATCCCGCATTCCAAGTCATTCAACCAAGCAAGGAAAGCCGTCATCTCCACGCCCTTCATCGGCAGCCCATGCTGCGGCACGATCATTGCCGGATTCAATTGGCGCACCATGTTCACCCACAATTTCAGCACCCGGTTGGAGGCCATGTAACGACGATGGAAACCCGCCATGCTGCCCACATGCGCCTTGAAGTCGGTCACAAAGCGATATGGCGCACCGCTTGGAATCAATGAAGAGCCAATATCGCCGGAAAACAGAATCCGGCTCACCGGGTCGTAAAAACTGAAATTGCCCACCGAATGCAAGAAATGGCCAGGCAATGCCTGCAACCAGCTCTGCCCCAACGGCAGCATGCCCCCGCCATCGGGAATCAGATGATAGCGGTCTTCCCCCAACTTGCCCTGCTGATAATTGGAGACATTGTGCGGAACGAAGCGCCCCCACAAACGTGAGCAGGCCACCTGTGCCGGGGTATTGGCAAGCCAGCGCCCCACTGCGCCGACGATATCCGGATCCTGATGCGAGGCCACGATCCAGCGAATATCCTGCAATTGCGCATATCCGGTAATCGCCAGCCAAAGCGGGGTGTAAAGCAAGTCTCCACCCGGATCAATCAAGGCGGCCTGCCCATGATCAATCACCAGAAACTGATTGGCCTGAACCCCATCCTCTCCCGGCACCAGATCATTGAACACTACACAGCGATGATTTTCGTTTTCAAACAATACGGTTCCAGAGCGCATCCATTTTCTCCCCATGTTTTGGCAATCTGCCGCAAACTACCTGCGAATATTCAGTGATACAAGTCACAGGATTATTTTGACCCAATTCCGGCAAGACTGTGTAGTGCAAGCGCAAAAATACCTGCGCCCGCCCTGTCAACGTCGCTTTAGCGCCTTGGCAAAAGTGATGACGCCAACGCCCGCCAGAATCACCAGCATCGCGCCCAATTCCGAAGTGCTGGCGCGCTCGCCCGCCAGCCATGCGCCCAACATCACCGCAATCGCCGGGTTGACATAGGCATAGCTGCCGGCCAGTGCCGGGCGCACATGGTGCAGCAACCAGATATAGGCGGTAAAGCCGACAATGGAGCCGAAAAACACCAGATAAAAGAACGCCGCCACCCCCTTGGCATCGGGCATCGCCATGCGCTCGCCAGTAAAAAGCGCAATCCCCAGCATCAGCGCGCTACCGCAGAGCATTTGTCCGGCCGCGGTCATGAACGGTGAAGGCAGGTCGCGTCCCCGGCTCCATATCGAGCCATACGCCCAGGTCAATGCGGCAAACAGCAGCGCCGCAAGCCCGAGCACCGAGCCGCCGCGCATGCCGTCGATATTGAGCCATAGCACCCCGATAAAGCCGACGGCAATGCCGAGCCATTCCATCCGGCTAGGACGCTCGCCGCGCAGCAGTGCAAACAGCCCCATCCAGATCGGCGATGAGGCCACGGCCACGGCAGTCAAACCTGACGATACGGTTTGCTCGGCGTAATTAACCATGCCATTGCCAAGCGCCAGCATCAGCGCCCCCATGACCCAGAGATTGCGCCATTGTCCGCGCGTGGGGGCGGCCAGCCCACGCCAGCGCAGCACCGCATACATCAGTCCACCGGCCAGCAAAAAGCGAAAACCGCCCAGCAAAAACGGGGTAAAGCCGCCTTCCAGCGCAAAATGGATGGCAAGATAAGTCGAGCCCCAAATCACATACACCGCCAGCAGGGCGGCAACAACGGCAAGCGGGCGGGGCGTGGTCGGCGCGGTCATGTCGGAGGCGGGGTCTTGTCAACAGGGCGGAGCGAAAGCGCAAGAAAATCCCCGGCGCCAATCCGGGGATTTTGTTCGAGGTGCTTGGCGCAAAATCAATTTGCCCAGCGACCGGGCGCGGTGGACTGCGGCAATACCTTGGCGGCCAAGGTCTGATCCTTTTCAAGCAGCCGTGCAGCATCGCCAAGAATGGCGGCAGCTTCGCGCAGGAACGGATCGGGCACCTTGTCGGCCAGCTTGTCGCGCTCGGCCTCCTTGGCGATATCGCGCTCGCTGCGTTGCAAGCCATCATCCAGTCGCTCATCGGCCAGCGGGTCCGGCGCCAAGCCCAAGCGTTCGCGCTCGCTCTGACGGAACTTGCGTTTGGCTTCTTCCTTTTCACGCTCGGCGCGACGCTCGGCAAGATTCAGGCTGACCGATTTCTTTTCGCGCTGCTGGCGGTATTCCTCGGCATCTTCCACCTGCCATTGGTATTCCACATCCCGAGCTGCGCGCGCTTCGTGCAGCTGCCCCAGCTGTGGCAGCAGCCCGGCAAATTGCCCATAGGTAACATGCACTACCGGCTCGACAGTGGAAAACGGCAGGGCGTTGTCATAGGTGCTTTCACCAAACTCGCTAGGGTCGAGCGTTGCCGGGAACAAGATGTCCGGGGTTACGCCCTGGTTCTGGGTGCTGCGCCCGGAAGGCAGGAAGAACTGCGCCACGGTCAGCTTCACATCGCCATAGCGAGCCTTGTCGGCACGCGCGGGCACGATACGGTCAAGGCTGACCATGGCCTGCACCGTGCCTTTGCCAAAGCTGGTTTCACCAATCACGATGCCACGGCCATAGTCCTGAATGGCACCGGCGACGATTTCCGCAGCCGAGGCCGAAGCTCGGTTGACCATCACCGCCAGCGGCCCATCCCAATCCACGCCCGCTTTGCGGTCATGACGAGCATTGATGCGCCCCCCACTTTGGCGTTCCTGCACCACCGGCCCGGTATCAATGAACAGGCCGGTCATGGTAACGGCCTCATCCAGCGAGCCGCCGCCGTTATTGCGCAAATCCAGCAGCACGCCATCGACTTTTTCGCTACGGAACTCGGCCAGAATGCGCGCCACATCGCTGGACGCGGATGTGGCATCTTCATCGCGGGCGCGGCGACCGGAAAAGTCCTGATAAAAGGAACTGAGCTTGATGACGCCAATACGCCGCGCCGCCTCGCCGTCGGTTGCCGGTAGCTGGATGATTTCACTCTTGGCCTTGGCATCGGCCAGCACCACCTTGTCGCGGGTCAGCTGGATGCGATTGGGCTTGCCATCGGGCGCAGCACCGGCGGGCAGAATATCCAGACGCACCACGGTGCCTTTGGGGCCCTTGATTTTGGACACCACATCATCCAGACGCCAGCCGACCACGTCTTCCATCACGCCGTCGCTGCCCTGCCCCACGGCGATGATGCGGTCGCCCGCTTTCAGGCGCTGATCCCGGTCGGCAGGGCCGCCGGCAATCACCTCCATGATGGTGACCATCTCATCACGCTTTTGCAGTTGCGCACCGATGCCTTCGAGCGACAGCGACATCTGCTCGTTGAAGCGCTCGGCCGAGCGCGGGTTGTAATAGTTGGTATGCGGGTCGATGGAGCCGGTATATGCATTCAGCGCCATCTGGAACACATCTTCGGCCTTCAGATCATCCAGGCTCTTGCCTTGGTTCTGGTAGCGCTTGTCCAAGGTCTTGCGAATTTCCTCGGGTTTGCGCCCGGCAAGCTCCAGACGCAGCCAGTCATAACGCACCGACTGCCGCCATTGCTGTTTGAGCGCTTCTTCGTCTTCCCAGGGGATGTCCTTGCGGTCGTATTCGTAGCTGTCATCGCCGGTGAAGTCGAAAATATCCTGATTCAGCAAGCTGCGGGCGTATTCGGAGCGCTCGGCAACACGCTGGCGGTACAGCTCGAATACCCGATAAAGCGGGTTGTAATCGCCGCCCTTGACGGCCTTGAGCATCAGCCCGGCGCCATCGCCAAAGCTATTCACATCGGCGGCGGTCAGGTACATCCGCATCGGGTCGAGGGCTTCCAGATAACGCTTCCATGCCTCTGCACCCAATTCGTGGTTCAGCGGCCGCGGACGGTAGGCATAGCGACTGTCGGAAAGCAGGCCATGCACCAAGGCCGAGGTATCGCGCTGCTCGGCACTGGTAACAAACGGCGACTGGGTTTTCGTTTCCGTGTTTTCTCCGGCGCCGGACACCGGACTGTCGGCCATCGCCAACAAGGAAATCGGGGCAGCCAGAGCCAGTGCCAACATGGAATGACGCAGATTCATCATCAACTCGCTTGTGAAATCGTTATCCGGTATGAGCCGCCGGAGAGTTTTTGGACAACGCAACAGTGCAACAAGTTGCCAACAGCGCCAAGTCCAGCTCGGTCAAAGATTAACCGGACGGCATGGCAAACGGATGAACGGCTCACGAAAACAACCGTTTCATATCGGCCGCCTGCAAACAGCGCCATTGCCCTTGCGGCAAGTCGCCGAGGTCAAGACCGCCGATGCGCTCGCGGTGCAGTGCCTCGACATGGTTGCCGACGGCAGCAAACATGCGTCGCACCTGATGATAGCGGCCTTCGTGCAAGGTGAGCCGTGCGCGGCGTGGCGCTAGGACTTCCAGCTCGGCGGGCATCAGCGGTGTTGTTTCGCTCTCCAGCAGCAAAGCGCCGCTGGCGAAGATTTCCGCCTCATCGCCGCGCAAATCGCGTGCAAGCTCGGCCAGATAGACTTTCGGCAAATGCGATTTGGGCGAAATGATCCGGTGCAGCAATTGCCCATCATCGGTGAACAGCAACAGGCCACTGGTTTGCCTGTCCAGTCGCCCGACCGGCGATACCAACGGGCTGCGCAGCCGAAAACGCTTCGGCAGCAGGTCATACACCAGTCGCCCCTGGTCTTTGCTGGAACAGGTATAACCCGTGGGTTTGTGCAGCATCAACAGCAGGCCGGGGGCGGGGTCGAGCGCCTCACCGTCAATGCGAATATCCTCATGAGCGCGCAAATCATCGCCATACAGCAACTCGCCCTGCGCATCGCGCACCCGACCGTCGGCCAGCAAGCCCAGCACTTCGCGGCGGCTGCCGTAGCCTAGATTGGACAGATAGCGAAGCAGTTTGACCTTGCCACTCATTGATGCACCTGGCGGCATTCAATCACTTTGTAGCCCTGCGCGGCGGCGGCCACCTGCAAGCTGGCAAAACGCTCGCCCAGCAGGGCTTCATAGGGCAGATGGGCATTGGCGACCAGCCACAGGGCACCGTGTGGGGCAAGCTGCTCGGCCGCAGCGCGGATAAATGCCTGACCGATGCCCGGCTGCGCGGCCTTGCCGGTATCGTGAAACGGCGGGTTGCTGACGATGAGATCGTATTTCACGCCAGCAGGCAGCCCCGCCGTCACATCATGCCAGTGAAAGCCAAGACGGGTGCCCATCGTGTGCTCACGCAGATTGGCCTCGGCCAGCGCCAGTGCGCGCGCATCAGCCTCGAATACATCCAGTGCCCGCAAGTCGGGATTTTTGTCCAGCAGTGCCGCCGCCAAAAACCCCCAGCCTGCACCGAGGTCGGCGGCGCGTCCGGTGATGCCTTGTGGCAAATGCGCGGCCAAGAGCGCAGAACCGGCATCAATCCGATTCCAGGCAAACACGCCAGGACGGCTTTGAAAGCCTTCTTCTCCGATGGCACGCGGCGCGTCGGCCATGCGCCACTGCCGCAGCAGCTCGGCATCCAGCCGCGCCTCATCGCGCTGCGCCCAGAATACCCGGCAGTGATATTTGCCCAGCTGTCCGGCCAAACCACCGGCAAGTTTTTTGAAATCCCCTTCGATGGCCTTGGCGCCCTCGTCATTAGGCACACTCGCCACCACCCGCCCCCCCGGTGCGCAGGCATCGAAAGCGGCTGCCAACAGAGCACGGGTTTCTTCTCGCTGCCGGGGTGGCAGCAACAGCACTTGCGCAAAATCGCCGCCTTCCGGCAGGTGTGGCCGAGTATCGAAACCGGCACGCTCCAGTGCATCGGCCCAAGGCTTGAAGGGCTGCACGCAAATAGGCGCCAGCGCCCGCGCAGCTTGCAAGGCCATCCCTTCACGGGCACGCAGAAACAGCGTCCTGCCTTCGGTGAACTTCAGCAAGCCCTGTGCAAACGGCAGAAACAGGGCATCAAGCGCAGTGTCTTTTTTCATCCGCGAGCTTTCTCGATACGGGCATAGAAAAACCCGTCCATGGCGTTTTCGCCCGGCAGGCGCTGATGGCCGTAGCCGGTATCACGGCCAAAACGGGCATCCAAAGGCAGCAGCCGTGCATCGGCGCTGCGCGACAAAAACGCGGCGATTTGCCGGCTGTTTTCGGCCGACAGCAGCGAGCAGGTGGCATACAGCAAAACTCCGCCCGGTGCCAGTAATGGCCAAAGTGCATCCAAAAGCCGTGCCTGCAAGGCAACAAGACGCGGGATATCGTCCTCGCGCCGATGCAGCAGGATGTCCGGCTGACGCCGCACCACGCCGGTGGCGCTGCATGGGGCGTCGATGATGATGGCGGCAAATGGCTCGCCATCCCACCAGCTTTCGGTCGCGGTGGCATCAAAGGCACGCGCCTGAACCGCAGCGCCAGTGCGTGCAAAGGTTTCCGCCATGCGTCGCACCCGCCGCGCATCCACATCCAGTGCCAGAAGCCGCGTCGCCGGATAACGCTCAATCAGGTGCGCCGCCTTGCCGCCGGGCGCAGCGCAGGCATCCAGCACCCGGACACCGGGCGCGATATCCAGTGCATCCAGAAGCCGCTGGGCACTGCCGTCCTGTATCGAAACTTCACCCTCGGCAAAACCCGGCAGGGTATCGACCGGCACTGGCTCAGGCAGGTAAACGGCATCGGGCAGCGCCTCAAGCAGCGCGTGACCAATGCCCGCCCGTTGCAGCTTTTCGACATAGGCCTCACGGCTGACTTTTTGCCGATTGACGCGCAGCCACATTGGGGGTGGCACGGCGCTGGCAGCAAATATCGCCTCGGCATCTTCCGGCCAGTCCTTGCGAACACGCATCGACAACCAGCGCGGCCAAGCGGCATCGGCACGCCTAGCCGGCAATGGCTCGCGCAGAGCGCGGCGCAGCACCGCATTCACAAGCCCGGCCTGATGCGCGTATTTCAGGTTGCGCGCCGCATCCACCGTGGCCGCTACGGCGGCATGGGCAGGCAAGCCCATCACGTCCAGCTGCGCAAAACCGATATACAAAAGTGCCCGCAATACGCCATCGCGCTTGCCCGGCGGTCGGGTCATCCAGCCATTCAAGGCATCGGCATAACGGCCATGCTCGCGCAGCGCGGCCATTACCGCCGCCTCCACCAGTGCACGATCGCGCGGGTCGGCAAGCGTCGGCAGATGGCTGGCGAACTCGGCCTTCAACGAGCGCCCTTGGTGCAGCACCGCATCCAGAATGCGTGCAGCTACGGCGCGACTCGCCGCGCCACTGCCGCGTTCAGTCTGCATGTCTGGCCTTGCGGGCATTCAACCAGTCGGCGGCGGTAATCGGCCTGCCGCCTTCGCGTTGCAGACGCAGGATACGCAGTACACCATCGCCGCTGGCCACATCAATACCCGCACGCGTGGCCTGAATGATGCGGCCCGGCAGCTGATTGGCGGTATCGGCCAGCGCCTGTGCCTCGTGGATGCGGATGCGCTCGCCATCAAGCAGCGCCTCGGCTATCGGCCAGGGATTGAAAGCACGCACCTTGCGATCTAATTGCACCGCAGGCTGCTGCCAGTCCAGTCGCGCTTCGGCCTTTTCCAGCTTGTGGGCATAGCTGACACCCGCCTCGTCTTGCAGTCGGGCGCTGGGCAGCAACCCCACACGCAACAGACCCAGTCCATCGCGCAGCACTTGTGCACCGAGCATGGCCAGCCGGTCATGCAGACTGCCGCCGGTATCAGCATCGCTGATGGGGGTTTCTAGTTGCAGCATCACAGGCCCGGTATCCAGACCTTTCTGCATGCGCATCAGACATACGCCGGTTTGCTTGTCCCCGGCTTCAATCGCCCGCTGGATGGGGGCGGCACCGCGCCAGCGCGGCAACAGCGATGCGTGCACATTCCAGCAGCCATGCACCGGAATATCCAGCACCGCCTGCGGCAAAATCAGCCCGTAGGCCACCACCACCATCAAATCCGGTGCCAACTCGCGCAGCAGCGCCTGTGCTTCCGGCGTGCGCAGTGTTTCGGGCTGATGTATCGGCACATTGGCCGCCAGCGCAGCCTGCTTGACCGGCGACATCTGCACGCCGCGCCCGCGGCCGGCGGGTCGGTCGGGCTGGGTGAAAACTGCCAGAACCTCGGCCTTTTCACGCACCGCGTGAAAGCTGGGAACGGCGAATTCGGGCGTACCTGCAAAGACGACTTTCATGTGCGCCTTACGCTGCCTTCTTTTGCTTGGCGAGTTTTTTCTTCACCATCTCGCGCTTCAGCGGCGAGAGATAATCGACAAACAGTTTGCCTTCCAGATGATCCATTTCATGCTGGATACACACCGCCAACAGGCCATCGGCATCCAGCTCGAATGGCTGCCCGTCGCGCCCCAGCGCACGCACGCGAATCTGGTTGGCACGGGTAACATCGGCAAAAATGCCCGGCACCGACAGACAGCCTTCCTGATACACCTGCTCGCCATCGCGGGCAATGATTTCCGGGTTGACAAATACCAACGGCGCATCATGTTCTTCGCTGACATCAATCACCATGAACCGCTGATGCACGTCCACCTGGCTTGCGGCAAGCCCGATGCCGGGCGCTGCATACATGGTTTCAAACATGTCATCGAGCAGCGCTTGGAATTTTTCACTCACGACCTCGGCCGCATCGACCGGCACCGCACGGGTGCGCAAACGGGGATCGGGAAATTCAAGAATGGGAAGCAAAGCCATGGAAATCACCACATCGTCAGCCGCACGGCTGAGTCAATTAAAGCCAATTGAATTGAAGTGCGATTCTAACGCTATACTTGTGAAATGCTGCAAAATGTGATCAAAATTGCATATTGACTGGGGAATCTGGATACAACAATGGCTGCCAAGCTCTCAAATGCTGCGCGTACACTGCGCACCGCGTTCTTCACCGCCGCCCTGACCGCCGTGGCAGGTCTTGCCATCGCGCAGGAATTTCGCGCCAATCACCCGGACACCTACGTCGTCCAGAAAGGTGACACTCTTTGGGGAATTGCCGGACGCTTCCTGCAAAAGCCTTGGCTGTGGCCGGAAATCTGGCAGGCCAACCCGCAGGTCAAGAACCCACACCTGATTTATCCGGGCGATGTACTGAGCTTGGCCTATCTCAATCGCGGCCAAGTACAGCCCGGCCCGCGCACGGAAGCGCCCATCACCGGCGTGCCGCTGGAACAGGTTGAAGCCTTCCTGAAAGACATGCGCATCTACGACCAGATTGACGACCTGCCGTATGTGGTCGGTTTGGAAGAAGATCGTCTCTTGGGTGCCCGCGGGCAGGCTGTGTACGTCCGTGGTCTGGGTGCCGATGCCAAGCCCGGTCAGCGTTATGCCGTGATGCGCCCGGTGCAGCTCTACACTATGGGCATGCGCCGCGGCGACAACGGTGCGTTCACCCGTCGCGCCCCGCTTGACCGCGCTGGTCGCCGCACCGATTACCCGGCCGACGAGCAAGCATGGAGCGAATTCATGCTGGCAAGCGATGGCATGGAAAAGCTCGGCTACGAAATGCGCCGTGTCAATGCTGGCGTGATTACCCGCGGCGAAGTGGGCGGCATCGAAGCGGCCACCCTGCAACTGGATGACCAGAACTATGAAGTCCGCGTCGGCGACAAGCTGGTGCCAGTCGAATCTATCCCGTATGACCTGCACTTCTTCCCGCACCCGCCGAAGAATCAGCTCCCCTACCGCAAGGCTCAAGTGCTGGCCGTAGCTGACCGCAATCACATGGCCGGCAGCCGCGACGTGGTTGCGCTCTCGGTCGGTGCGCGCGATGGCGTGGACAACGGCACGGTGTTCTCCATCTGGCGCGTCGGCAGCAATGTGGTGGATCGCGTGCAGGTTCCGCATCGGGATGGCGATTTGGTCGGCAGCCACAAGAAAGTTCGCCTGCCGGATGAGTTCGCCGGTCATGTGATGGTGTTCCGCACCTTCGACAAGATCAGCTACGGCTTGGTGATGGACAGCGTGAAGCCTGCCCATACCGGCTATGAGCTCAAGCACCCGGATGCGCCGTACTGATTCGGCGGATTTTTCCGACAGCTTTGCAGGACGGCGCCCCAGGGCGCCGTTTCTGTTTCTGCCTCACGCTTGAGGCATGCCCAGAGATACCGCCACCACGACTGCCCGGCTCCGGCTGATTTTTGCCCAAGGCTCGATTGCGCCCCGACGCCTTTTGCTGGAGCGCTTCGGGGGCAATGCCGACCAGGCACTGAATGCGGGCAGCAGCGCTTGGCAAGAGGCAGGCTTGAATGCCGCACAAATCGCCCGGCTAGGCGACCGTGGCAACGCGATCCAAACCCTGCTCCGGCGCAGCCTAGCCTGGCTGGAAGCCCCCGACCACCATCTGCTGTTCTTCGGTGATGCCGACTATCCGGCGCTTCTGGCGCAGTCTGCCGATCCGCCATTGGCCTTGTTTGTTGCCGGCGAGCCCGGATATTTGTGGCAGCCGCAAATCGCCATTGTCGGCAGCCGTCGCGCCAGTGTCGGAGGACGTGAAAACGCCCATGCCTTTGCCCGGCAACTGGCACTTCGGGGCTTTGCCATCAGCAGCGGCCTTGCCGCAGGCATCGACCGCGCCGCCCATGAAGGTGCACTGTCCTGCCCGGATGGCCTGACATTGGCGATATTGGGCTGCGGCATCGACACTGCCTATCCCGCGAGCCATCGCGCATTGATGCAGACCATCGCCGAGCGCGGCGCGCTGGTCAGCGAATATCCGCCCGGCACACCGCCCCTGCAACACAACTTTCCGGCACGCAACCGTATCGTGGCGGCCTTGTCGGCCGGCACGCTGGTCGTGGAGGCCGCCGAACGCTCCGGCGCCCTGATTACCGCCCGTCTGGCCGCAGAGGCCGGGCGCGAAGTATTTGCCCTGCCCGGCTCGATTCACAACCCGATGGCACGCGGCTGCCATCATTTGCTACGCAATGGCGCCACCTTGGCCACCTGCCCGGAAGACATCGCCAGCGCCCTTCTGCCCATGCTCAAACACCTAGGGCAAGCCCTGCAAGCCCGACTGGATGCCGAAAAGCCCACGCCCGCCACTATCGCCAAGCCGCTGTCCAACGACCTGCAAGACATCCTACAGGTCATGGGGTATGACCCGGTAACGCTGGACATGCTGGTGGAGCGCACCGGGCAATCGGTCACGGCACTTGCATCACGACTGCTGACCTTGGAACTGGAAGGCCATATTCAAGTCGAACATGGCCGCTATACCCGCAGCCATCGCAGCTAAAAACCGGCCTTAACCCATCAACACCGGCAATGGCCGGGTACGGTCAAGTCCCAACCCATAGCGCAAGCTCTGGGCAATGCGGCGAGCATGTTGATACAGCACCTCGGCCTTGGCCTCGCCAAGCTCCTGCTGGGCGGTCTGCTGCCAGAGCGCCAGCCAGTGCCCGAAGTGGGCATCAATAATCGGCCAGGCGCGATGAACCGCCATTGGGTTGCCACGATACTCGCGGGTGCCAAGCGCGACTGATGCCCAAAACCGCACCAGCATCGCTTTGTGTTGCGGCCAATCATGAACGGCATCGTTGAAAATCGGGCCGATGACCTGATCTTGCTGCACCCGGTCATAAAACACATCGACCAGACGCTCGATATCCGCCCGAGTCAGTCCGGTCGGGTTTTCACGCTCACTCATGCACTTTTTTCTCTCTTAGCAATGAAACGGCGAAGCCGCCGACCAGCAATACTGCCAGCAGCAGAATGCCCCACAACAGCAGCCGCTTGTAGTCGCGCGGCTTTTCTAGGGCACTGGCATCGGAAACCTCGCCTTCGCCCTGTATCCAGGCGCTTGCAGGCTGCCAGTTGCCCCCCTGTTCGCTGCGCATTTTCAGCAGCAAATCGGCAAGCGGCGCATCTTCACGGGCTCGGGTGGCGCTCCCGGCCACCAAACGATAAGGCGGTTGGCCGGCAGCGATGAATATCAGCACTTCCGGCCGCCAACCCAGCCGCAATTGCGGCGCATCATCTATCGGGCGATCCGCTACCAAGCGCCAATAGCGCTGGCGCACCGGCACAAAACCCTGCGCTTCAGAGCGCGCCGCCTCGCCCAGTCGATATTGCGTCCAAGGGCCTGCACGGTGCTGCCAAGGCTGTGTCGGATCGTCACGGCTCTCCAGCCGGAAATGCGCGAGCGTACTGCCCGGCAAAAGTACATCCGCCCGGTCAAATGGCTGACGGCCTGCCGCCTCGAACTCGAAACTGCGTCTGTCTGCGCTTGCTCTGCCCTGATAATCCTGCCACGTACGCGCCGGCTCCACAGGCGCCGTCGGCAATTCTGCCCATACCGCTTGCAGTGGCACGCTCGCTCCCTGCAAGGTCAAACGCCAGTAACGCGCCTGCTCTCCTAGGGCAATCCGGGTTTGCACCATGCGCTCATCGCCCTGTCGCAACTGCAATACCGCATTGTTCTCATGCCATGTCCACCAGGTTTTAAGGTCGTTACTCCCCTCGACCCGCATGTTGGCGCTGAACTGGGCTTCCGGTGCGAACTGCAATAACAAGGCATCGGGTCGGGCCGATAGCGTGCTGGCATCCACCAGCCAGCTATCGCCTTCGCTGCCGACCGTCTTGATTTCGCGTGCCTTGATGCTCAACACACGGCCGTTTTCATCACGCTCGCTGATCAAATCCAGCCTAGCCAGCGGCACTTGCGGCAGCGTAAACCAGCGCAAGGCGTGCAGGCTTGGTGCTTGCGCTGTCGGCATATCGGCGGCAAACAACATGGCCGGCATCATGCGCTCTTGCGCATCAATCACAGCCACATCGCCCAAAGCCTTGTCGCTGGCATGGCGATAAACCGACGCATCAAGCTGCACCCGATAGGCTTCGGCCGCCTGATCCGCCGAGGCAATCGGCCATTGCCGCAGCCAGCCGGCAGCGCCGGTCAACAGCAGCAATAGTGGCAGCAATACAACGGCACGCTTGTGATTCTTCATGGCCTAACCTCTTGCTTGACGCGCGGCGGTGCCGGTGCCAGATAGCCCACCACCGTGCACAACAGGCCATAGGCGATGAATGAGCCGATGCCAAGCAGATTGCCCAGATGCTGACGATCCACCAACAGCAGTTTGATCAGCACCCCGCCCATCAGCGCGGCCCCCATCAGCCACAGGCCACGCTGGCCGCGACGCGAGCCAGCCACCCAAGCGGCCATACCCAGCACGCTCCACAACAGGGTCAGACTGGTCTGCACCAGTGAGCTGCCCAGCATGCCGATATTCCAGCCGATACCAGCAAAATGATGGATACCGCGCAAAGTAACCAGACTGATCCAGACAAGCCCCAGCACGGCCAACAGCCGCGTGTGATAGCGCGCCAGCGCCCTGCCCCAAGCATCGTGTCGCAACCACTCCAACAGCAGCGCCAAGGTCAGCAACTGCATCAATTCCAGCGGATTGACAAGCGGCAGCCACGGCAGCGGCGCGACATCACCACCAAGGAACAGGCTGAAAAGCATCCGCCACCCCAGCGACAGCAGGTACAGCCGCACCAGCCAGGGCACCACAGGTGCGAAGCACTCACCCAAAGGCCGCTGGATGAACTGCGGCCTGCGCAGACCAAGCCACAATGCCGCCGCCCAAGGCAGACAGACCAAAGCCACCCGCCAGCTTGAGCCGAGCTCCAGATAGACATACAGGCTATCGGCCAGCATCGACAAGCCCATCGGCCACATCACCCACCAAATACCCTGCGCCCACAATGCCGGCATGCCCACATGCGTACGCAGACAAACCAGACTGCGCCAACCAAGCGCCGCACACATCGCCCAGGCCAGCAACAGCGACGGCCGCGCCCAGAGCCAGACATCAAGCTGGAAATACAGCACCACCAACTCCACGACCATCGCCATCAGACAGGTCATGGGCAGCACGATCATCTCTGCGCGCGTCTTGCGCAGTATTTCAGCCGCCAGCCAGCCGGTCACGGCCACCAAAACCAGTATCCATTCCCGCCATTGATCCGAAGGCGCGAAATCGAAAATCTCGGCCATCCAGAGGCTTGTCCAGCACAGCAATCCCCAGACATACATCACGCTTGACAGCTGCTGCCTGCGATGCCGCCAAAGCAGCCAAGCGCTGGCAAAGCCCATCAAAGCCAGAAGCAGAGCACTGATTGTCAGGCTGTTCAATACCGGCACAGGCGGTGTCAATGCTTGTTCTCCCCATTCTGCAATGATCATGTCCTGCGCATGGGTAAAGCGCGCAAACAGATGCGTCATGCCGGCAACCAACTGCAATCCCAGCCCCGACCACAGGGGCAATGCCCGCTGATGACGCAAACCAAACCAGAGCAGCAGCGCCCCTTCAACCGCCAGCAATGCGCCCGTAACCTTGGCCGAAAATGCCAGCGGAATTGCCAGCGTGACAAAACCAACGGCCAGCAGTACATAGGTATCAAACAACACCCGGTAACGTGCATGCCCGCGCAGCCAAGCGCCCAGCAGCGCATACACTGCTGCCACACCGACGGCCACCAAGGCCAGTGGCAGACGCGCCCCGGACATCAACCCCGCCTGCAACGAAAACGCCACCAACGGCGTGGCAAACAGCAGACTGCCGTTGACAAGCTCGCCACGGCCTGGCGGCTGTTTGCGCGCATGCAGCAGCGGCATCAGCAAATACAGCACAAAGAACAGCGCTAGGAATGGCTGCGCACTGGCATAAAACTGTGGCTTGTAGGCCAGCACGCCCCAGAGCACACCAATCCCCCAGGTGAATGTGAAGCCAAGCAGCATCAACACCCGCCAGGGCTTAAGCCAGACCACGCCGAAAATCGCTAGATTCAGGATGGCGTAGTACGAAAACAGCGCCACATGATTGCCACTGCCCGAAGACAGCCACAGCGGTGCACAAAAACCCGCCAAGGTTGCCAGAATCGCCAGCGTGCGAGAGTCCTGCAAAACCGCCATCACCCCGGCAGCGGCAATCAATATCACGCTCAATACAAAGGCCACGCCCAACGGCAACACGCCATACAACTTGCTGGCGGCAAAAATGGTCAGCAACAGCGCGCCAATCGCCCCGCCCTGCACTGCCAGCGCGAACTGCGGCCTGCGCATTCGCTGCTGCCATCCCAAGACTGCCGCCACCGAGGCGATTGCCGCCACGCCGGCAAGACGCAGTTCGATGGGCAAATGCACCCAGCCCTGCTGACCGGCATAGCGCAACAAAGCCATCACCCCGGCCAACATCACCAACATGCCGACCTTGACCGGCACGTTGCCCTGGGTAAACCAGCGCTTGATACCGCCCAAGATTTTTTCCGCAATATCCGGAGTTTGCGCGGCAGCTTGCGCTGACGGCCGCACCGGCATCGGCGTAGGGGCAGGCGTCGGCATGACTGTCGGTGCCGCTGTTGCCGGAACTGGTGGCGGCGCAGCCTTGGCAAGCGTCGCCACCTGCGACTCGGCTTCTTCTGCTGATACGGGCTCATCCAGCCAAGCCCAAGGACGCACTGGCGCGTCTTCAGTTACAGACATATCTTCTGCCCAAGGCGCTTCTGCCTGCGGCACAGCATCCTCCACCGGCACGGTCTTCGGCGATGCCGGTTGCGACCATCCCGCTGCCTGAAGCTCGGCAAGCTGGCGCTCAACCACCCCCACCCGCCGCTTCAAGCTGCTGATCGATACCAGTGCAATCACCAGCAATATCCCTGGCACTCCAAACAGCAGTATCAACAGCAACAGCAATTCGTCCATTTTTCCATTCCCATATCACTTGACCGGCCAGAGTAGGCAATTCGGCAGACAAGACAAGCACAAGGAAAAAAGTCGCGCAACACGCTACCTGCAGGCGAGTTGACATATCCCGTTTGCCTGTCCCCGACACTGAAAAGCCCCGCTATGCGGGGCTTCTCAATCAAGATAGACGGCTTACTTGGCCGCGACAACCTTGGCCATTTCTAGGCACTTGTTGCTGTAGCCCCATTCGTTGTCGTACCAGCTCACCAGCTTGACGAAGGTATCGTCCAGCTGGATACCGGCGCCAGCATCGAAAATGCTGGTGCGGGCATCGCCACGGAAGTCGGTAGCCACCACGCTGTCTTCGGTGTAACCCAAGATCCCCTTCAGCGCGCCTTCGCTCTGCGCCTTCATTTCGGCCTTGATTTCGTCATAGCGGGCGGGCTTGTCCAGCTCGACCGTCAGATCGACCACGGAGACATTGCTAGTCGGCACGCGGAATGCCATGCCGGTGAGCTTGCCCTTGAGTTCCGGCAACACCACGCCCACCGCCTTGGCGGCAC
Source organism: Lysobacteraceae bacterium NML08-0793 (assembly GCA_002798275.1). Classification (GTDB taxonomy): domain Bacteria; phylum Pseudomonadota; class Gammaproteobacteria; order Xanthomonadales; family Xanthomonadaceae; genus Solilutibacter. The sequence goes on from NWQR01000002.1 coordinate 462,392, forward strand.
CCGTGCTGGAAGGGATGATGTTTTCTAGGATGCCGCGGCCACCGCGCCAATCCTTGGCCGAAGGGCCGTCCACGGTCTTTTGCGTGGCGGTGGCGGCATGCACGGTGGTCATCAGACCGCGCTTGATGCCCCATTTGTCATTCAGCACCTTGGCAAGCGGAGCTAGGCAGTTGGTGGTACAGGAGGCGTTGGAGATGATGGTCTGACCGGCATAAGTTTCATGATTCACGCCATAGACGAACATCGGCGTGTCGTCCTTGCTGGGGGCACTCATGATGACTTTCTTGGCACCGGCATCAATATGCTTTTGCGCACCTTCCTTGGTGAGGAAAATGCCGGTGGATTCGATGACCACATCGGCGCCGACCTCATCCCACTTCAGGTTGGCCGGGTCTTTTTCCTGGGTCAGGCGGATCTTCTGACCATCGATGATGAGGGTATTGCCTTCCACCTTCAGCTCGCGGTCAAAACGGCCATGCACGCTGTCGTACTTCAGCATGTAGGCCAGATACTCCGGCTCCAGCAGGTCGTTGATGCCGACGATTTCAATTTCACCGGCAAAGTTCTGGAATGCCGAGCGAAGCACGTTGCGGCCAATGCGACCGAACCCGTTGATACCCACCTTGATAGCCATTGATTTACTCCTGGTTAGAGTGCTGGAAGAGAATGCCAAGTTTAACAAAACCATGACCTATTCCCCGTCCATTCAGGTTCTCTGGCGCACGATTTAACGGAATTTTGATTTTCGTCAAACTTGGTACGCCCTTTTTTACGCACCATTTCGCAGTTCCCAATATCATCCATCCAAGGAGAAACATGATGATTCGCAAGATTGCTCCGCTGGCAGCCGCCGCTGCCCTCTTCGTGGCCGGCCCGGCCTTCGCCCAGTCCAAGGGTGACTTCACCTTGGGCTTCGGTGTTCATCAAGTAGCGCCGAAATCCAACAATGGCAAGCTCGCCAATGGCACCTTGGCCGTGGACGTGGGCAACAATATCCGTCCGACCATCACCGGTGAATACTTCGTCGCCGACAACTTGGGGATCGAAGTCATCGCCGCCCTGCCGTTCAAGCACGACATCAATATCGACGGTCTGGGTCAGGTAGGCGAAACCAAGCACCTGCCGCCGACCCTGAGCCTGCAATACCACTTCGGTGAAGTGGACGGCAAAATCAAGCCGTTCGTCGGCGCTGGCGTGAACTACACCTGGTTCTACAGCGAAAAGACCCAAGGCGCGCTGGCTGGCAACGACCTGCGTCTTGGCAACTCTTGGGGTCTTGCTGCACACGCCGGCGTTGACTTTGCCCTGAGCGAAAAGAGCGCCTTCCGCGTTGACGTGCGCTGGATCGACATCGACACCAAGGTCAAGCTGAACAAGGCGCCGATCGGCACCGTCAATGTTGACCCGCTGGTGTACGGCGCATCCTATGTGATGAAGTTCTGATCGAACCTGCCATCACAGCATCAAGAAGGCCATGCAAAACTGCATGGCCTTTCTTGTTTTCCCGCTTCGCCTATCAGGGCTGCAAGTTCAATGCTGCACGCACAGCGGCCTCGGTCGATTTCATGCCAGCACTACGACCCAGCGCCAGTGCTTCTTCCGGGCTCTTGCCTTCGTGCAGCGCCGCCATCAGAGCAAGCAGGCCGCCACTGCGATTGGCGCTGCCGCAATGCAGCAATACCGGGCCATCGGCCTGTTGCAGCAATTGATGCAGACGTGCGGCATTTTCGGCATTGATGGCACTGCCATCGACAATCGGCAATTCCAGATATTTCATTCCGGCGGCGGTAACTTCGGCCTTTTCATCGCGCCCGGCAAGCTCATCCGGGCCACGCATATTCACCACGGTGGTGACGCCCTTGGCGGCAAAGGCTTGCCAGTCCTGCTCGGCGGGCTGACCTGCGCTGTACACGCCTTCGCGGGGCGTGAACACCGGGATGCTCACCGCCAACGCCGTCTGTTTTTCGACAACGACCGGCGCGGCTGCCTCATCGCGCTTGGGTGGCTCGGCACAGGCCAGCAGCGTCAACACGGCCAGCGTCGGCAATGCAAATCGAATGGGATGGTTCACAGGTTTTCTCCTTGGTTGGAAACAACGGGGCTGGATGGCACCTCCACCCAGAGGGCGCCACGCAAATCGCCTGCCTCAAAGCCGGTGGCAGTATCTTCGGGATAGTTCTGCGCCAAGGCAGTGCGAACCGGCTCGGCCAGTTGCTGGCCGTGGCAGGCAAGACAGGCCGGCTGCACTTCGATGGCTTTCATCATGCGCAGCGCCACGCCCTCGGGCAATTGCTGGCTGCTTACAAAGGAAAGCTCGCTGGGTACGGCGCCGCTCGCCACGCGGTTGCGAAAATCTTCCAGCACTTTGGACTGCCAGCCATCAATCGCATTCTGCGGGTTTCTGACCCGGTGAGGGACTGGAATCCGCCCAATCTGGACACCATGTTCTTTGGCAACTGCCGCCGCAATGCCCGGCGCTTCGGCCTTGCAAAAACCAATCGCCGCGACCGGGCCTTCGCTGCCGAGCTTTTCTTTCAAAGCCGCCTGCAACCGTTCAGAAAACGCCTTGGCTGCCTGCTGGGCGCGCAATTTGGCAGCTTCTTCCGCATCGTTTTGCGCCATCTCCATCTGGGCTGCCGGTTGCAGCGTCGCCTCCGGCGCTGCTTGGCAGGCCGCCAGCATCGGCAGCAGCCCGCACCAAATCCAAGACTTCATGTTCCACCCTTGTGTATAAGAAAATTCTTAATCAAGTGTATCATTCCATCCACTTGACACAGGAGTTTTCCATGACCGTCTCTGCCGCCGAACTTGTCGCCGCCGCACGCCAGCGCATTCGTGAAGTCTCGCCGGGCGAGTTTCATCAAGACCGCAAAGCCGCGCTTTTGATTGATGTCCGCGAGCCGGCCGAATTTGCCAGCGGCCATCTCGAAGGCGCGGTAAACATCCCGCGCGGGGTGCTGGAGTTCCAAATCGACGCTCATCCTGCCGCCGGGCGCGATGCGGCGCTGGTGATTTATTGCCGCACCGGCGGGCGGGCGGCACTGGCCGCCGAAAGCCTGCAACGGCTCGGCTTTGCCGATGTGCGTTCGATAAGCGGCGGCATCGAAGCCTGGTGCGCCGACGGCCTGCCCATTATCACCCCATGAACATCCCGGACGAAGCCGAAATTCTCGCCCATGTGGGGGAAGCCACGGCACTGCTAAAGGCGCTGGCCAATGAAAACCGCCTATTGCTGCTTTGTCGGCTGGTCAATGGCGAGCAGTCGGTCAGCGCCCTGCATGCCGGCATCGCCCTCAGCCAGCCCGCGCTTTCGCAGCATCTGGCCATCCTGCGAAACGAAGGGCTGGTGAGCACCCGCCGGGAAGCCCAAACCATTTATTACTCACTTGCCGATGGCCCGGCCAAGCGCGTTCTTGGCACCCTCCATGCGATTTACTGCGCCCCCGAATCTTCGACCTGATCTGACTTGCCATGCACGCTCAAGTACATCCGTTTTTTCATGCCCCAAGCAATACTTGGAGCTATATCGTTGCCGACCCGGCGACCGGCTGCGCAGCCATCATCGACAGCGTACTGGACTTTGACTTCAATTCCGGCCGCACCGCCAGCAACAGCGCAGAACAACTACTGGCCCATGTCCGCCAGCAGGGGCTGCACGTGCAGTGGCTGCTGGAAACCCATGCGCATGCGGATCATTTTTCCGCTGCCCACTGGCTGAAAAAACACCATTTTGCCGATGCCCGTATCGCCATCGGGGCTGGCATCACCCACGTGCAGAAAACCTTCTGCCCGATATTCAATCTGGGCGAACACTTCCCGGTGGACGGCTCGCAATTTGACCATTTGTTTGCCCCCGGCGAGAAGTTTTCCATCGGCCAGTTGCCGGCGGAAGTCATCCCGGTGCCCGGACATACCAGCGACAGCAATGCGTTCCTGATTGACGATGCGCTGTTTGTCGGCGACTCGCTGTTCATGCCCGATGGCGGCACGGCACGCTGCGATTTTCCCGGCGGCGATGCCGCCACCCTGTATCAATCCATCCAGCGGCTCTATGCCCTGCCCGATGACACACGGGTATTTGTCTGTCACGACTATGCGCCCGGCGGACGCGAGTTCCGCTGCCAAACCAGCATTGCCGAACAGAAGGCCGACAACATCCACGTCCGCGCCGACACCAGTGAAGCCCAATTCGTCGCCTTGCGCACGGCTCGCGATGCCACGCTTGAAATGCCGCGCCTGCTGTTGCCCGCCGTACAAGTGAATATCCGCGCCGGTGCCTTGCCCGCGCCCGAAAACAACGGCGTGCGCTATCTGAAAATCCCGCTGGATACCCTGTGAATCTTTCCGAGGCCACCCCATGATGACAACATCCTTCACTCCTTGGTCTGCACTGGCCGGCGGCGCACTGATCGGCCTTGCCGCCCTGCTGCTGTTTGCAGGTATCGGTCGCATTGCTGGTATCAGCGGCATCCTGAACCATGCAATGGAAACCGCCGAAGGTCGCAGCTGGCGCTGGCTGTTCTTGCTGGGGCTTATCGGCGGCGTGGCCGTACCCGCGCTCTATGGCCTAGTTGACGGCCAGCCTTCGCCCGCCCCGCTGCCGCTGCTGATTCTGGCCGGGTTTCTGGTCGGCTTCGGCACGCGCCTTGGCAATGGCTGCACCAGCGGCCACGGCATCTGCGGCTTGGCACGGCTGTCCAAACGCTCGCTGGCTGCGGTACTGACATTCATGGGCACCGGCTTCATCACCGTATTCGTGCTGCGCCATCTGCTGCAAGGTGGCCTGTCATGACCCATGCCATCGCACTTATCGCCGGCCTGCTGTTTGGCCTGGGACTGACCCTTTCGGGCATGGTGAATCCGCACAAGGTGCTGAACTTTCTTGACCTAGCAGGCGTATGGGACCCCTCCTTGGCGCTGGTGATGGGCGGCGCACTGGCCATCACCACACCCGGTTTCTGGCTGCTGCGTCGCCGTGCGCGCGCCTGCAATGGCCAAGCCCTGCCCGCCCCTGTTGACCGCCGAATCGACAAACGGCTGCTTGTCGGCAGTGCGCTATTCGGTATCGGCTGGGGACTAGCCGGTTACTGTCCCGGCCCCGCGATTGGCAGCTTGGCGTTTATCCTGCAAAGCCTGACCAATGGCACGGCCCACGGCTTTCCCGCGCTGGGACTCATCTGCTTCATCGCGGCCATGCTGGCCGGCTCGCAATTGGCGCGGCGTGTTTTAGGCAGCAAGGCAGGTTGATCGCCTAAAACGAAATACGCCGTACCGACAGCCGTTCTACACTTGCGGCCAACAGCCTACAACGGCTTGGTTCTGGTAGTGTGCGCTCCATCGCCGAGGATATTGAAGCCTTACAAGCGGATAAGCTCGATGCTCCTTTGCTTGCCGCGTCCGGCCGATCTCCATGTCATTTACTTCAGCAAATGCAGCACCTTGATACTGAAAGTATCTCTCACACTCAAGGTATGCATATCGACATGAGCGAAGTCAAAAACACCGCTTTCAACCGTGTACTGGTACATCTTGCGTTCGGAAAGCTCATAAAAATAGCCTGCAAATTCAATCGGGGAATCTACGTCATCATTGTTTTCGACAAAGTCGGTGAAGCGGATTTGCGCTGAATCTACAGCCAAACGCTGCTCAATAGTCTTGAACCACTGCGGAAACTCATCGGCAAGCGATTGTGTCAACTCCATAATGTCTTCGATGAAGACCTCATCGGAAATATCCTCAAAATTCATGGGTTCCATCGTGAAAGCCTGCTTGAACCAAAATGGGTTTCATTTTGCCAAAATACCAGTCGCTCAAAGCTCAACTGCCCGGTCATTGATTTGTCGAAACTCGAACGTCATTTTCTCCGACCACGGCAAGGCTTCCGCTTGCCCGTCCTGCCAGCGTATCAACGGCGAAAAACGCCAGCTCTGCACCGCCTCCAGCACGGCATCGACAAAGGCTTGCGGCACGCTTTCGCCGTCCATTTCCGGTAGCACCTCGGTCACGGCACCTTCGGTATCAACAATCATCCGCACCGTGACAAAAACCGGCGGCAAGCGCGCTGCAAGCAAGTGCTCGGGATAGCGCGGCGCGGCGTTTTCTGCATCGGCCACCAGCGGGTCAAAGCGCACCCCTGCAAGCATCGGGTAGCGCTCATCCTGCGGATCTTGCTGCACGTTTTGCCGTACTTGACCATCCGCCCGCCAGCCCTGCGCCCTGGCTGTAGTCGCAAGCGGTTTGCGGCTTGCACAGCCGCAAACCATGGCCAGTAGCAACAGGACGGAAACGACGCTGCGCATTATTTGTCCTGCACAAAGGCAAAGTCGATATAGCCGCTGGTTTCCGCGCCTTGCGGCTGAAACCGTACTTCACTCATGGCGCTCATCACCGCCGCATCGAACACGCCGACAGGCTCGGAGCTTCCCATCTTGGCATGCTTTAGCGTGCCATCCGCATTGATGTCCACCAGCACCCTCACCTTGCCCTCAATGCCGGCCTTTAGCGCCTCTGGTGGGTATATCGGAGTCGGCCGCTTGATGACCCTGTGCACCACATCGCTGCCTTGTGCGGCCTGAAGGTTCAACTCTTCAGCCTGTGCCCACGCCGCTTGTCTATCGCGCGGCGTAACCGATGCCGACAAAACCGGCGAATCGGCATTGCTGCCGGTGCGTAGAGTGCCAGTTTTGCCTGCTGCCAGCACCAAGGTGACGGGTGCCGCAGAGGCCTGGCCCTGTTGCCAGATTTTTCCATCGATGCGAAAAGCCAGTGTCTCCCCCATGCGCACCGGGTTTATTTGCCCTGAAAAGGACAAATCGCCAGCATCGGTCTTGATTGCAAACTGGCGGCCATAACCTTCGCTCAATCTGAAGCTGTGCGCTTTTTGTCCATTCAAACCCAACTGGATTTCGGCGCTGTAATCATTTTGCGTACTGCTTGCCACCTGACTTGCCGCAGGCTGCATCGCCCAAGCTGCAAAGCCGCTGGCCAGGGCCAGTGATATCGCAACCCCAAGCCCCGCTACCTGCAGGGAGTTTTGCGGAAGTTTTCTTTGCATTTGCATGACTCTCTCCTTCAGTGGATGCGAGCTGCCCCAATGGCAGCCCACGGGCAGTGAAACGCTTGCGATATGGGTTTTCAGCATGGCGCCGGCATAGGCGCGGCGCGCACCGGGCTGCTGTTGCAGCACCCGCGCATCGCAGGCCAGCTCCTGATCGTGGCGGAAGCGCGCGACAGCAAAATGCAGCAACGGGTTGAACCAAAACAACACCCGCAAAACAGCCGCGAGTGCATTGCCCGGCATATCGAACGAATGGCGGTGTGCGTTTTCATGCAGCAGCATCAAATGCCGCTCGTGCGGGTCATAGCGCGTTTCAAAATCCACAGGCAGGATGATGCGTGGCCGAAAAACCCCAATCAATGCCGGCAATCCGACCCGTGTCTCGGCCTGCCACACCCCATCAGCACGGCGCTGCAAGCGGCCAAGACCGTGCAAAAAACGCGATTGCTGCCAAGTCAGCCAGACCGCCATCAGCAACATGCCAAGCAGCCATAGCGCAAGAAAAGCCGTGGCATGCTCGGTGCTCTGCGGCAGGGGCGAAGCAGCCTCATGGCCGGTAACGAAAACCCCGAGTCCCGCAAGCGGCATCTCAGGCATGGCCATCTTGCGTGCCGGCAAGAGACTGCCAAGCAGCGACAGCGGCAGCCACCACCACAAGGCATAAGCGACCTGTGTGCCAAATCGGCGGCGCACGGGCTTGCGCAGCAGCAGTATCAGCACGATGGCAGCACTGCTGATCACGGTGGCGTATTGCAGCCAGGCAAGCAGCTCAATGCGCGTCATCATCCAGCGCCTCTATCAAGCTGCGCAGCTCGGCAATATCCTTGCGGCTCAATTTGCGCTGCGCGGAAAAATGCGCCACCAGCGGCGCAACCTGGCCGCCGAACAGGCGCTGCAACAGCGTCTGGCTTTCGTCGGTCAGCCAGTCCACCCGGGCAAGCTGCGGCGCGTACAAATAGCGCCGCCCTTCGCGCTCGGCGCTAATCGCGCCTTTGTTAAGCAGACGATTCAGCAGGGTCTTGATGGTCGGCTCCTGCCAGTCATGGCTTTTGGCCAGCGCGGCTACCACTTCTTCGGCACTTTGCGGTGACCTCTCCCAGAGCACTTCCATCACCGCGGATTCGGCTTCGCTGATTTTCATGAGTTTGATTACACCTGTAATTCAACATGAAATTACAAATGTAATTCTTCAATGTCAAGCCTCCCTTGGCGCAAAACGGAAGCGAGCCGCACAAGGCGGCTCACTCCAGCGTCAATCCAAGCGTATTGATTTCAAAGGCGGCGGGCAGCTTCCAGCACCGCTTCCACGGTAAAACCGTAGTGCTTGAACAGCTCACCGGCCGGGGCGGATGCGCCAAACTCGTGCATGCCAATGATCGCGCCATCAAGGCCGACATACTTGTACCAGAAGTCGGCACTGCCAGCTTCAATGGCAATCCGCCGGGTGCAGGTGCGCGGCAGTACCGATTCGCGGTATTCGGCGCTTTGGCGATCAAACACATTGGTCGAGGGCATCGACACCACGCGTACCTTGTCGCCGAGTTTTTCCGCCGCCTGCATCGCCAGCGCCACTTCGGAGCCGGTGGCAATCAGAATCAGCTCCGGCGCACCGTTGCTGTCTTTCAGCACATAGCCACCATAGAAGATGTTGGCGAACTGCGCCTCGCTGCGCGGTTGATGCGGCAGGTTCTGGCGGCTGAACACCAAGCACGAAGGCCCGTTCTCGCGCTCGATGGCACTGAACCAGGCCGCGGCCGATTCCACCGCATCGCAGGGACGCCAAACATCGTTATTGGGGATGAGACGCAGGCTGGCGACATGCTCGACGGGCTGATGGGTCGGGCCGTCTTCGCCAAGGCCAATCGAGTCATGGGTATAGACATGAATCACACGCAGCCCCATCAGCGCGCTCATGCGCACCGCATTGCGTGCGTAATCACTGAATACCAAGAAGGTGGCGTCATACGGAATGAAGCCGCCATGCAGCGCCAGCCCATTGGCAATCGCACTCATACCGAACTCGCGCACGCCGTAGTACAGATAATTGCCCTCGCCTTCTTCGGCATTGGCATCACGACTGCCACTCCACAACGTCAGATTGGAATGGGCAAGGTCGGCCGAGCCACCGATGAGCTCGGGCAGAAGCGGCGCAAACGCCTCGATCGCCATTTGTGAGGCCTTGCGGCTAGCCACCACCGGGCCTTCGGCCTGGATGCGCTCCATATAGGCCATGGCCTTCATTCCCCAGTCTCCGGCGGCTATTTCACCGCGCATGCGGCGCAGGAACTCGGCCGCCAACTCCGGGTACGCGGCCTCGTAGGCGGCAAATTGCTGCTGCCATTGGGCTTCCCGCTGCTGGCCAGCCTCACGCGCACCCCAGGCGGCGCGGATTTCTGCCGGGATTTCAAACTCGCCATATGGCCATTGCAGCGCCTGGCGGGTCAGACGGCTCTCATCTGCCCCCAGCGGCGCGCCGTGCACGGATTCCTTGCCTTCCTTGTTGGGCGAGCCAAAACCAATCCGCGTGCGGCAGCAAATCAGCACCGGCTTGTCAGTGGATTTTTTCGCGGTCTGGATGGCAGTTTCGATTTCCACCGGGTCATGACCGTTGACATTGCGGATTACCTGCCAGCCGTAAGCCTCGAAGCGCGCCGGCGTATCGTCGGTGAACCAGCCCTGCACGTCGCCGTCGATGCTGATGCGATTGTCGTCCCAGAATGCCACCAGCTTACCCAGCTTCCAGGTGCCGGCAAGCGAGGCCGCCTCGTGGCTCACGCCTTCCATCAGACAGCCATCGCCAAGGAATACCCAGGTGCGGTGATCGACGATTTCGTGGCCTTCACGGTTGAAACTGCGCGCAAGAAGTTTCTCCGCCAACGCCATCCCCACTGCATTGGCAAAGCCCTGCCCCAAGGGGCCGGTGGTGGTTTCGACGCCGGGCGTGATGAAGTTTTCCGGGTGTCCCGGTGTTTTCGAGCCGAACTGGCGGAAGTTTTTCAGTTCTTCCAGCGGCAGGTCGTATCCGGCCAGATGCAGCAAGGCGTACTGCAACATCGAGCCGTGGCCGTTGGAAAGCACGAAGCGGTCGCGGTTCAACCAGCCGGGATTGGCCGGGTTGTGGCGCAGATGGTCGCGCCAGAGCACTTCGGCAATATCGGCCATGCCCATCGGCATGCCCGGATGGCCGGAATTGGCGGCATTGACCGCATCAATGGCAAGAAAACGGATGGCGTTGGCAAGAGCTTGGCGGCTGGGCTGCGTCATGACAAAGATTGGGATTCACCCGCAATTCGGGGCGGGCGTATTGTCCCATGCCTGACCCGGCTGTGCGTGTGCCTTTGCCCGGAAATGCCGCCAAGGCAACTCAATGACCGGGTAAGGCGCGCTCGCCAGCCTCGATGTCCATCGTCCCTTCGGCTTCAGCAGGCTCGCCTCTGGCCACCACGGTGGAAAGCACCAAATCGCCGGTAACATTCACCGTGGTACGGCACATATCCAAAAGCCTGTCCACGCCCAGAATCAGCGCCAGCCCTTCGGGCGGGATGCCGAACATCAGCAAGATGCTGGCAATCACCGGCAACGAGCCGCCGGGCACCCCAGCCGCACCAATGCCGCCAACCACGCACAAGCCCAGCACCATCACCTGCTGGGCAAGGCTCAAATCCACGTCGTAGAACTGCGCCAGAAACAGCACCGCGATCCCTTCGAACATCGCCGTGCCGTTCATATTGGCGGTCGCGCCCAGGGTGCAGACAAAACGCGATACCCGGCGCGGCACGCCAAGACGCTCCTCGGCACACATCAGGGTGGTGGGTAAAGTGGCGCTGGAAGACGAGGTGGAAAATGCGGTAACGATGGCCGGCTGCGCGCCTTTTAGGAACTTCAGCGGCGAGCGTCTGGCGACCAGCCAGACCAGCAGCGGGAATATCACGGCGAAATGCACGCCCATCGCCCCGACCGCAGTAGCCACGAACTTGGCAAGCAAAAGCAGCACATCCAGCCCCAGTTTGGCGGTAACACTGAACAACATCGCCGCCACGGCATACGGCGCCAAACGAATGACCCAGTCAATCAGTTTCAGGCAGATGTCATACACGCCTTGGCAAACCAGCACGAAATGCTCGGTGGCGCGATTGCGGATCAGCGTTGCGGCAATGCCGAACATCAGGGCGAAGAACATCACCGCGATAAGATCGTTATTGGCCGCAGCAGCAATCGGGTTGCGCGGCACGATGTTCAGCAATACCTCCATGCCGGAAAGATTGTGCGCAGCCTCGGTGGCACTAGCCACCCGATCCGAATGCTTGCCGGCCTCTTCCATCAGCCGGGCACGCTGCTCAGGTGTCAGCCCCTCGCCCGGCTTGACCAGATTCACTGCCGCAAGCCCGATGCTCACGGCTATCGTTGTAACGGTCATGATCCAGAACAAAGTGCGCCCGCCGATGCGTCCCAAGGATTTTGGATCGCCAATTTCCACCACCCCCAAAATCAGCGCGGAAAACACCAGCGGCACCACCAGCATGAACAAAAGCCGCAGGAACAATTGCCCCATCGGGTCAGCTACATAGGTGGTGAGCGTCTTCAGCCACTCGGCATCGGCTGCAAAAAAATTGGCGCACAAACCCAGCACGGTGCCACCGACAAAACCGATCAGCATTTTCCAGTGCAGGGGCAGACTTTTCTTGGCAGGATGCGGATGAGACATACAGGCTCCGGGGGAAATAAAAACCGTGGGCAGCGGCGAGCCTAACCGATTCGCCACGGCACTCCAAGAAAATCAATGCTCCGGGTACAGCGGCGGCAATAGCTGTGTGGCCTTTCCTCGCCTTGCCGGACTGTTCACGCCTGCGGCAAAAGCCGTGCGCAACTGCTTGCGAGCCGCTTCGGCATTGCCTCCGCCCCAAAGCGCCTGCTCCAGCGCATCAATGGCCTGTTGCTGGGGCAAGGAAACAAGCCGGGCTCGCAGCTCGGCCAGACTTGCCGCCGCCGGTGTGATGACACGGGGCAACAGCCGGGCAATCACCGGCAAGTCGCCCGCCTGCAACGCCTGCTGCAATTCCCGACGTGCGCTACGCGCCTCACTGGCCGCCCGCCACCATTGGCGCGGGTATCGACGTGTCAGCCACACCAGCGCCGCCAGTACGGCCATCCCTATCAGCCCCCACAAAAGCCAGCGCGGTCGCGCCGGAACCGTCGCATCCGTCACCTCATCCGGCACTTGCCCAGCCTCCACAATCAGCGGCGCAGCCTGCTGCTGGAAATTGCCCGCAGCGATATTCAGCTGAATCGGCGCAAGCGTCGCCTTGCGCGCCTGTCGTGCATTGACATCCCACCAGTCCACCGGCTTTGCCTGTACCGACACATCCCCCGCCACCAAGGGCAGCAATACGAATTCGCGCGTAACCACGCTTTGCGCGCGGCCATGGCTCACAAATTCGTTTCTTTCAGGCGGCTCGGCAAATATCTGGAACCGGCTGTCCGGCGCAATCTCCGGGTCTGGCAGTTGCGCGGCAATCGCGCCATCGGCACGTACCTCCAGCTTCAGCCGCAGGCTTTGCCCGACCTGCCCCTGCGCTATGGCATTCATCTGCCGCATCGACAGCGCATGGGCAGGCAGCCAGGCTGCTGCGGCCGCCGCCGGAATCGGCCTGATATCCAGCCGCTGCGCGGGTGTACTGGCTTCTACCTGGACACGCGCTGCGCCAAACCAGCCGCCTGCGTTGCCCATGCGTTCGCCCTCGCCACGAAACCAGGCCGCGGGCAATACCAGCTCGCCACTGCGCTCGGGCAGCAATAAGTAATGCCGCGCCAACACCCGATATTCCCGCCCGTCAATCACCCGGCTGCTGCGGCTGTCGTCCCCAAAAGGCACTAGGCTGGCATTGGCTGGCGCAGGCTGCTGCAATTCGCCACTGAACAGGTTAACCGCGTAATGCAGCCGCACGGTTACCAGCACCGCCTGCTGCACATAGGGCGAAGCATCAGAAAGATGCGTCTCCAGAAATACCGGCTGACCCGCCTGCGCCTGCGATGGCAGGTCGGTAGGCGTGCCGACATCCGTCACCTGCAAGCGCATCGGCTGGGTGTATTGCGTGCCAACCTTCAAGGCCGGGATTTCGATCTGCCCACTTCGGCGCGGCCGCATTTCCACGGCAAAACGCTGCTGGGTATGAATCCCGGTGCCGCGAATTTCCATCTGCCGCCCGCTGTCCATGCGCAATACCATGAAGTCCGGTGCCAACGGCGCAAGTTCGGGAACGCTGCGCGCATCATCGACTTCGATATGCAAAGTGACGGTTTCACCGGCCGCAATGCGCGACTGCGAAAGCGTGCTGCGCACTTGCCCGAAAGCTGGAGCCGCCAAGCACAACACCAAGAGCAGCAGGCCACGCATGCGGGTGGCGATAGCGGGGATGTTCATCGCTCATCGCTCCCGGAGCGCCGCCGCTGATGCTCCAGCCAGAACTTCTGTCGCAGCCAATCGCCGGGCGTGTCCGGCACACGGCGCAGCCACGCATCCACGGCCTGTTGCTGCTCGCGCTGCCCGGACAAACTATCGGACGAGGCAGCTTCTTCCTGGGGATTTTCCGCAGACGACTGCGCCTTGGCCGCCGCCAATGCCCGTTCCATCGCCTGCTGCTGCGCCTTTCGAGCCTCTTCTTCTGCCTGCTGCAACGCACGGTCGTTTGTAGTGTTTTGCCCATCCGGCTGCGGGCGATCGGGCGATGACTGTCCGGCACCCGCCGATGGCGGTCGAGATTGTTCGCCCCTGCCGGATGAAGATGGCTGTTGCTGTTGTTGCTGTTGTTGCTGTTGTTGCTGTTGTTGCTGTTGTTGCTGTTGTTGCTGTTGTTGCTGTTGTTGCTGTTGTTGCTGTTGTTGCTGTTGTTGCTGCAACAAACGCGCTACCGCAGCGCGATTGACTTTGGCATCCTGCATTTGCGGGCGCTGCGCCAATGCTTGGTCATAGGCGGCAATCGCCCGCTGATACTGCCCGGCGCTTGCCAGCGCATTGCCCAGGTTGTACCGCGCATCGGCACCTGGCATTTGCGCATAGATTTCTGCCGCCCGGGCATAATCCCCAGCGCGATAAGCCGCATCGGCCTCACGCAAAATCCGATGCTGCTGCTGGTCAGGTCGCAACCACCAGCTTCGCTTGAGCGTCTCCTGCGGCCTGGCCTCGGTCGGCAGCGAAAATCCGCCCGCCAGCATCAAGACCAAGGCCAGGCTCAATGCGCCGCCACGCCGCAACAGCAACAAGGAAAGCAGCATCAGCGGCAACAGCAGCCAATATCCTTGGTCCTGACGAATCTGGGCGCTGCGCCCATCCTTGTCCTGCTTTTCCGCATGCGTGCTGTCCAGCAAGCCCAACGCCTGCAAATCCCCGAGGTCATGACGCAGCGGCACCATCGCGCCGTCTCCGGCCGCGGCCAACCGCTTCAAGGCGGCGCTGTCCATTCGGGTCTTGCGCATCCGGCCATCGCGCATCTGCAACTGGCTGCCGGCCTCACTGCCAAGACCGATCACCGACACCTGATAACCCTGTGCGGCAGCCTCGGCGGCCGCGGCCATTGCCGCCTCATCGGCGCTGGAAGTCAGCAACAAGATATCGCCCTGCTGGGCGCCGCCCTGGCGCAACAACTTCACTGCCTCGGCAATCGCGCGCGCGGGACGTTGCCCATCCTGCGGCATGATTTGTGGCGAAAGTGCATCAATGAACAAGGCGACATTGGCATGGTCATCGGTCAATGGCGAAACCACATGCGCATCATCGGCAAATGCCAGCAAGGCAATCTGCCCGCCGGTGCGGTTTTCCAGCAATTGCGCAAGTTTTGCCCGCGCCTGCAACAGCCGCGAGGGGGGCAGGTCTTCAGCCAGCATCTGGCTGGACAAATCCATCGCCACCACCAGTGCCCGGCCATGCTGCCAGAGCGGCTGTCCGATCTGCCGCCAGCTTGGCCCAGCCAGCGCCAGAACCGCCAGGATGAACGCCGCAAGCCAGAGCCAGACCGTACTCAATCCACGCGCTTGACGGGCATGCAGCAAATGCGGCTGCAAATGTGCGTCAATCACCCCGTCCCACGGGTTGGACGCACGATGATTGCGGCGCAGCCACCACCACAGCAGCGGCAATGCCAGCAAGGCCCAAAGCCATTCCGGGCGCAACAATTGCAGGTTCATTTGCGCCTCCGCCAGTACCGCAATCCGCCAGCCAGCAATGCCACCCAACAGGCGGCCAACAGCCAGCGCCAGTAATGCTCGATGCGTGGCCGCAGTGCCTGCCCCTCGCTGCTGCTGGGCTCCAGTCGGTCGATTTCAGCATAGATACCTGCCAGCGAATGGGCATCCTGGGCGCGGAAAAACTGCCCCCCAGTCTGCTCGGCCACTTGCCGCAGGCTTTCTTCATCAATCCCGGCCTGCATGCCCGGCAACGGAATGGCGATACCGAACATCGACAGCATCTGATCTTCTGCACCAAACGCGATGGTATGGATGCGCACATTTTCAGCCTTGGCAAGCGTTGCGGCCTTCGCCGGTGTCAGCACCCCGGCCGTGTTTTCGCCATCGGTGAGCAAAATCAGTACCCGATGCTCGGCCGGCTGGGCACGCAGGCGCTTGATGGCAAGACCGATGGCATCGCCAATCGCGGTTTCCCGTCCAGCCATGCCGACCATCGCATCACGCAACTGGCTGCGCACGCTTTCGCGGTCACGAGTCAACGGGGCGATGGCATAAGCACGCTGCCCAAACACGATAAGCCCGACCCGATCACTGCTGCGACGATCAAGAAAATCACCAAGAACGACCTTGGCCGCCGTCAGCCGGTCAACGACCCGTCCGCCAAGACGCATATCCTGCTGCTCCATGCTGCCGGAAATATCCACCGCCAGCATCAAGTCGCGCCCGGTTTGTGGTGGCGCCTGCACCGGCCCCAGAGTTTGCGGCCTAGCCGCAGCGATGCACAGCAGCAGCCAAGCAATCAGCGCTAGGCCATTGCCCCCGCGCTGTATTGAAGCCAAGCCCGGCACCACCGGCAAACGCGCGTCCGATTGCGGCAAACGCAAGGCGGGGATAGTCTCATCCGGCTTGGCAGGCCAGAGCCAGCGCAATAACCACGGCAGTGGTATCGCCAGCAGCATCCACGGCCAAGCGAAATATTCCTGCAAGCTCTGCCAAAGGCCATTCATGGCCGCAGCCCCATCCACAGCAGAAAACGCCGACGGGCAATTTGCTGCAAGGCCTGCAACTGCCGTGCATCCACATCCGGACGGAAACCGCCTTGCAGCAGTAAGCCCGCCACTTCATCCCGGAACGGCTGGTCGGCCAAGTCTTGATTCAAAAAGGCAAGCCAAGCCGCGCCCTCCAACGTATCGGCATCGGCCTGATGCTGCCTTGCCGCGCGGCGCAGCAGCGCCGAAATCGCCAGCACCTTGGCCGGCGCATCGGTGGCAGCGGCAAACGTCTGCTCAAACAGTTCCAATACTGCCCGCCGGTATTGCCTGCGACGCCTTGCCCATCTCCACAGCGCCAGCATCAGCACGCCAATGGCCGCCGCCAACCACCACCAGCCCGGCGCTGGCGGCCAAAGAGAAGGCGCGAGCGACTCATGAATATCGCGCAATTGCAGCTCCTGCATCAGCCCGCCCTCCTGGCACGCAATGCCGTCAGCCAGTCGGTGCTGTCCGCATCGCAAGACAGTGCCATGACATGCACCCCCAGCGGCGCGAGCAGGGCTTGCGCTGTTTGCAAGGGGGCGACGAAATGCTGCTGCCAGCGCACGCGCTGCGCCTTGCCTGCCAAATCCAGCAATTGCCGTTCATCACCCTGCCAAAAGGGGAGTCGTGCTTTCGGTGGCACCTGCTCAAACGGATCGGTCATCAAGAGGACGACGACTTCTGCCCGATGCGCCAAGGCAGCCCAGCGTGATGCAGGCACGGCATTGACGCTGGCCGGCTCGGCCACTACCCAAAGTCGCGCGCCACTGCGCAAGCTGCGGCTGGCGCGATCCAGTGCAAATGCCAAGCCCTCGTCATCCTGCGGGACTGCGGCATACCATCGACACAAAGCTTCGAGCACGCGAAAAACACCGCGTACGCCCGAGGCCGGTGCAATCGGGGCTTCCTGCCGACTGCCACACAAGGCGGCAATACGGTCGCCATCTTGCAACGCCGCCCAAGCAGCCACCGCGGCCACGCGCGCGGCCTGTACCGATTTGAAGCGCAGACGGCTGCCAAAATACAGCCGTGGCGAAGTGTCAGCCACGATCAGGCTGAGCCGGTCACGATCGGCCTGAAACAGCTTGGTATGCGCCCGCCCGGTACGCGCGCTGACGCGCCAATCGATATGGCGAGCATCATCACCTGCGACATATTCACGCGATTCGGCATATTCCATGCCTCGCCCCCGAAACGGCGAAAGCGCCACCCCGGAAACTCCCTGCCGCCCCAGCCTTGCCGGCTGCCTGCCCTGCACCCGGTTGCGCAAGGCCAAGAGTGCCGACAAGGTCGGAACAGTCGCATCTTCGGGAATCAAGTCAGCCGCAGACATGGACGAAGCCGTTATGGATGCGGCACACGGGCGATGAGTTCGCTCACCAAACGCTCGCCATCCCAGCCTTCGGCGCTGGCTTCGTAGGTGGGTAAAACCCGATGGCGCAGCACATCGGGCGCTACCTCGCGGATATCATCCGGGGTTACATAATCGCGTCCGGCAAGCCAAGCATGCGCACGCGCGCAGCGCTCCAGTGCAATCGACCCACGCGGGCTGGCGCCCCAGGCGATTCGACGCGCCAATTGCGGGTCATAACGTCCGGGATCGCGGCTTGCCAAGACGATTTCCAGCAGATACTGCTCCAGCACCGGCGCCATGTGCAGCTGCAAGACTGCCCGTCGTGCAGCCTGAATTTCCGCCAAGGTGATGCGCTCGAGTTGCATTCCATCCGGCACCGTCAAACCCAAGGCTCGCTCACGCTGCAAGCGCAGGATTTGTGATTCACTGGCCGCATCCGGATAACCAATCCGCACATACATCAAAAATCGGTCAAGCTGCGCCTCGGGCAACGGAAACGTGCCCTCCTGCTCAATCGGATTCTGTGTTGCCATTACCAAAAACAGCGATGGCAATGGATAGGTCTTGCCGCCAACCGTTACCTGTCGTTCTGCCATCGCCTCCAGTAAGGCCGACTGCACCTTGGCCGGGGCACGATTGATTTCATCAGCCAGCAGCAAAGAATGAAATACCGGTCCTGGCTGAAACTCGAAACGACTTTGCTCCGCCCGCCAGACTTCACTGCCGGTCAAATCCGCAGGCAGCAGGTCGGGGGTGAATTGCACACGTGCAAACTCGGCTTCGATACGCGAGGACAAGGCGCGAATCGCCATGGTTTTGGCAAGGCCTGGTGCCCCCTCTACCAACAAATGCCCATCGGCCAAAAGAGCAAGCAACAGCCGGTCTATCAGGCGCGATTGACCAACGATTTCCTCTGCCAAGGACTGCTGCAAAGCATGGAAGCGCGCATGCAGCGCCTGATTTTTGCCCGAAAGATTGGGCGGCGTAGCAGATAGGGTATCCCTCATGCTGGCATCCATCATCAAGAACGGAAGATTTGATTTGACCGTTATTTGTGCGCTCAGTTCACAGCATACAAACAAAAACGGAACCCGAAGGCTCCGTTTTTGCTGCTGCAAACCATCAATGCATGCGTTGCTGGACTCGCAAAATCTTCGGTGTCATGAAGATCAGGAGCTCAGCCTTTTCATTGTTGCGGCTCTTGTTCTTGAACAAATTACCCAACACCGGGATATCTCCCAACAGCGGCACCTTCGAGACTGCATCTGCATCGGTGAACTCATACACACCACCGATTACCACGGTCTGACCGTTCTCAATTAAGGCAGCGGTATTGATTTCACGCTTGGCAATAGTCGGGATACGACCAATCGAAGACTCGAACCAGCTTTCGACCTCGTTCTTGGTCACATTCACATTAAGGAACACACGATCATCATTAGTAATCGTTGGCGTAACCTTCAGCTCCAGCAGAACGTCCTTGAACTCCACCGTCGGCTGTGCCAAACCACCTGTCGAAGATGTGATGGTGACATAGCCTACTTCCTTACCCTGACGAATCACCGCTTCACGCTGGTTGGTGGTCAGGATACGCGGATTGGACAACACCTCACCGCGCTTGTTCTGTTGCATGGCCGAAAGTTCCATGTCCAAGGAGAAGTTGGCACCCAAGAGCGTATATGCAAGCCCCGCAGCCGTCCCCGATACCGGTGATGCCGGCATATTGAAGTTGAGGCCACTTGGTTTATTTGTTATGCCATTGTTGATGATGTTGACTGTGTCTTCAAGCGTGCCGCTCAATGCCCCACGGTTATTACCGTTACGACGCCCAGCCACACCAAAGCGCGCGCCCAGATCACGGGCAAAAGATTCGGTCGCAATCACGATACGCGACTCGATTACCACCTGATCCACCGGGCGGTCGATCTCGTTAATCAGCTTGCGCATTGCCTCAAGCTTCTTCGGGATATCGCTGATCATCAAGGTATTGGTGCGCTCATCAGCCACCAAGCGACCGCGCGGCGACAAGAAACCGCTATCAACACTCATCGGATCATTTTGTTGCTGGGTATTGGTATTGCCAATCCCCTTGGCCTCAGTCAATGCCTTGAAAATCGACTCAGCGCTGTGGTAGTTGATACGAATATATTCCGTCACCAGATCCTGACGATTTTCCAAGGCAATGCGGGCATCTTCTTTATCCTGCTCGAATTTGGCGATTTCAGCCTGCGGCGCAACCCAGATCACATTGCCCTGCTGACGCTTGTCGAGCCCCTTGGACTGCAAAATCAGATCCAGCGCCTGATCCCAAGGCACATCCACCAGTCGAATGGTCACATTACCCGTAACGCTATCGGCCACCACGATGTTGAGGTTGGCCTCTTCAGCAATCAGCTGCAACACCGGACGCACCGGAATATCTTGGAAGTTGTAGTTGATCTTGCTGCCACGATAAACCGGGGCAGAATTGCCCGCCGTGGTTTGAGTTGCGCTGGAAACCGTTGAGGAAAGCGCGCCCTTGGCCACCTGTGTCGCACGCGGCATGATTTCGACGATGTACTCACGACCACGTTGATAAGCCATCGACTCGAACTCACCTTGAGCCGACAACACGATTTGCTGATCGCGGGCTGCAACACTGTGCACCGGCGTTGCAAAGTCAGCAACATTCAGCGTCTTGACCAAGGACTGCGGCAATTGTGCGCGACCAAGATTCACCACGACCTGCCCATTATTGGTCTGCAGATCGGGCGTTGCCCCATCATTGCTGAAGCTCACCACCAAACGACCTGCACCATTATCTCCACGGCGGAAGTCAATATTGGCCACGCTAGGCGCTGCAATGGGTGCTGTGGTTACCGCAGGAGTAAACCCTTGGCTATCCGCAGTCGGCGTTGCGGCATAGGCGGAAGCGGCCAGAATACCGCAGACAAGGCCGGCAAGTACCGTCCGGCCGGGACGAAAAATACGATTGGACGGCATGTTCAACCCCTTCATTATTGATTCTCCAGCATGATCGTGGCAGGACGTTCCAGCCACCCCCCAGCACCATCAGGTACCAGCTCAATCAGTTCGATTCGATCTTCATGAACCGCGATGACGCGGCCTTCGCTTTGCCCCAGGTAGTTCCCCGGAGTGATTTTGTAAGCCACTTTGTCCGGCCCCATGACCAAGCCCACAATTCTGTTGCCTTTACCCAAGGTACCCACCATATCCAGCGAGTCCAAGGGGAAGGCTTCCAATGGTTGACGGCGCCGATTGGAGTTGGGGCGCGAGTTTGCAGCGGTTTGTGCTACGGCATTGAGATCGAAAGGATCACGAAAGCCCGTACCATCAAACTGGAAGCTCTCAAACGGCTTGATAACTGGTACCGGCTCAAGCGGCGGTGCCGGCTCAGCCTTTACCTGTGCCACCCACTCTTTGAGATTGGGCGCATCTCCTGGACTACTGGTAATGCCACGTGTACAGCCCGATGCCATCAACGCCAATACACCCAGCATCAAGTGATTACGCCAAGATGATGTAGAAACGCTCATTGGCTCCCCCCTGCGCTTTGTTGCGCCGCATCCAGCGCCTGCTTGTCTTCAGGATCATTTTCATCAAGATAACGGTAAGTCTTGATCGTGCCCTGCATCACCAGAGCATCCGTCTTGTCGCGCGGGGTCAGCGTGATGTTGTGCATGGTCATGATCACCACCCGCGGCAGCGATGCCACGCCACTCATGAAAGCCCCGAACTGGTGGAAGCTGCCTACCATCTTCAGCTCAATCGGCTTCTCGGCATAGAACTCGCGTGCCACTTCTTCCTGAGGACGGAAGACTTCATTGCGAATCCCGGAAGCCAATGCCGTTTGCGAAATATCGGTAATGATGTCCGGCATTTCCGTCTTCGAAGGCAGTTGGCGCAACATCTGTTGCAACTCTTGCTCCATTTGTGCCAACTGCTGCTTGAGTGGCTCCAGATTAGCGGCTTGCCCCTGCTTGTTTTTGAAAGTATCCCGCAACGAGGCTTCCTGCGCCTCGAGCGCTTGCAACTCATCTTTCTTGCCACTGAACACCAGCAGCCAAGCCAGCAACAAGATCAACAGTACGGTGAAGGCGCAGAACACCAGCTGCATCTGACGTGGCCAGCTACCGATATTGTTGAAGTCGAGTTTCTGTTTCTTCTTGCTCATCGTGCACCCCCTTCAGCTGCTTGTTGCGCCTGCACTGCCTGTTGTGCCGCATCATCCGAAGAAGCTGTCGATGCAGGGTTAGTAGCCGGAGTCAACGGCGCGATGGCAGTCGTCGTTTGCTGCACTTCGACCTGCTGCACAGGCACCGGATCGGGTGTTGGCATGGCATTCGGATCCTTGGGCTCCTCCGGATTACCCAAAGTCACACGCATGGTAAACATGTAGGGAAGCAGTGCAGCTGCGCTATCGGCAGGCAGATTTTGAGCCGTACTGCCGGTACTGGGTGCAGCGCCACTCTGCGGCTGCGTCACCTCAATCACGCTAACATCCGGGTTTTTCATCCAACCCGAGCTCTCCAAGTTACGCATATAGGTTGCCACACGCGTATTGGATTGCGCCCGCCCTTCCAAAGTCAGCTGCTCCCCCTCCTGCTTCATCCCAGTAAGCACCAAGCCGTCGGGAACCGTGCGCATCAGCGAATCAAACAAGTGCACCATCTGGAAACGGTTGGCCTGCAGCTCTTCAATCACTTGCTTGCGATTGAGCAACGATTCACGCTGTTGCTGCAAGGTTTCTATTTCCTTGATTTCTTCCTCAACCTTCTTGATTTCTTCTTCAAGATAGGCATTGCGGTTCTGCTGCCCGGAAATCTGGCCGTTGAACCACATCCATCCAAGAAGTGACAGCAGCAGCGCAACGACTACCGAGCCCCCCAGCAGGGTATAGAACTCTTGCTGACGCTGTTTGCGGCGCTCTTCGCGCCAGGGAAGTAGATTGATCTTGACCATCAGTCGAAGCTCCTCAACGCAAGGCCGCAGGCAATCATCAATGACGGGGCATCATGTGCCAGATCCTGAGCCTGAGCTTGAACCCGGCCACCTATCGTCATCTGGGATAACGGATTGGCCAACATGGTAGACACCCCCAACTGTTCTTCAACCTGCTGTGCAATCTGCGGAATCGAAGCGCAGCCACCGGACAGCACGATCTGATCGACACGGTTGTATTCGCTGCTGGCGTAGTAAAACTGCAACAAGCGGCTCACCTGCTGCACCAAGGTTTCGCGGAAAGGCTCCAGCACTTCGGCCTCATAGCTTTCCGGCAATCCACCTTGACGCTTGGCGCGCTCGGCCTCATCCCAAGTCAGCCCATACCGCCGCATGATTTCTTCGGTCAGTTGCTTGCCACCAAAGGTTTGCTCCCGTGAGTACTGGCTACGCCCATCACGCAGAATATTCAGCGTAGTTGAGGTAGCACCGATATCGACCAATGCGACCAAGCCACCCGGCGGCACACGCATATCCGCACTCATCAATGCAAAGGCGTTCTCAATGGCAAAGGCCTCGACGTCAATCACCTTGGCCGTCAGGCCTGCAATCTCGAGCACCGATTGACGCGCACCGACTTCTTCCGAGCGCGCCGCAACCAGCAGGACTTGCTGCATACCGGCAGCACCCGGCATCGGCCCCACCGTTTCGAAATCAATATTGACTTCTTCAATCGGATACGGAATGTAGTTGGCAGCTTCCAGCTCAATCTGGGCTTCCAACTCATCCTCGGAAAGGTCGGCCGGCATCGGAATCAGCTTGGTGATGACCGAGGCACCAGAGACAGCCGCAGCAGCAGTCTTGAGCCGACTCCCTGATCGAGCCAAGGCACGCCGGATGGCATCTGCCACCTGGTCGTACTCCACCACGCTTTTTTCCACGACGGCATTCAGCGGCAAAGGCTCAACCGCATAATGCTCCACACGATAACGATCGCCCGACCGCGACAGTTGCAGCACTTTGACTGCCGTCGAGCTGATGTCGACGCCAAGTAACGCCGTTTGGGTATTTCTTCCGAGTTTCACACCCTATCTCCCCATGAGAGGCGCCCCAAGCGCCTCCCTTGTTGTCATATTCATAATGGAAATTTCACAACAACGCAATACCCGAAGTCAATCAGACAGTTCCAACAAGTTGTTCATACTTCGCTGCAACTAACTTCACAACAGCAGGTATTGGCTGTTCGACACTATACTGTGAAATCCATCCCACCATCTTGTCGGAAATCGAGCCAGATGTCTATCCTTCGTCGCATTCGCCGTGTCTTTGTATGGCTTTTGGCGATTTTTCTGTTGCTTCTCGTCGCTGCTGCGGTCGTCGCCGGCGTGATTTATCACCGGATATCCCAAGACCTGCCCGATGTTCAGACGTTGCGTGGCATCGAGCTGCACGAGCCGCTTCAGGTGTACGCCAACGACGGCCGCCTGATCGCTATTTTCGGTGAAAGCCGCCGCTATCCGGTCAAGATAGAGACCGTTCCGAAGCAAGTGAAAGATGCCTTTCTGGCGGCCGAGGATGCCGAGTTCTATCAGCACGAAGGCATCGACTTCAAGGGCATCGGGCGCGCCATCTGGCTGATGGCCACCACCAGCGACCGTCGCATTCCCGGCGGCTCGACTATCACCATGCAGGTCGCAAAAATGTTCTATCAGGAAGGTCAGAAGCGCGACTACGAGGCCAAAATTGCGCAAATGCTTTTGGCGCGCAATATCGAGCAGACCCTCAGTAAGGATGAAATCTTCGAGCTGTATCTCAACAAGAGCTTCTTCGGCCACCGCTCCTACGGCATTGCCGCGGCGGCCGAGTTCTACTATGGCAAGACGCTTGATGAATTGACGCTGGGCGAAATCGCCACCTTGGTCGGCACACCGAAGTTCCCCTCTACCGCCAACCCGCTCAGCAACCCCGAGCGCAACCGCGAGCGCCGCAATGACTACATCCTGCCGCGCATGGTTCAGCTGGGAATGATTTCGCAATCGCAGGCCAATGAAGCCGCGGCCGAGCCAATGCACGCCAAACCCCATGAGCGTCCGATCGAGCTGTATGCGCCATATGTTGCGGAAATGGTGCGCCAAGAAATGATCGCCCGTTACGGCGACCAGGCATTGACCAGTGGTTTCCGTGTTACCACCACCATCGACCCCGATCTTCAAATGGCCGCCGATGCTGCGGTTGCGGCCGGTCTGCGCATCTACGATCGGCGGCATGGCTTCCGTCCGGTTGAGCAGAAGTTCGAGCTTGCCGCAGGTGAAAGCGATCAGGCCATCGCCGCCCGCCTTGCCCCAATACCGGCTCAAGCGGGCGCCTACCCGGTAATCGTGGTCGAAACCGGGCGTGATGGCAGTGCCACCGTGGTCGATCACACCGGCCATCGTTTCGTGCTGCCAGCCTCCGCCGGACAGCCTTGGCCGGGCAAATCACCGGCGCAGCTCTACAAGCGCGGCGATTTGGCGCGCATCCGCCGACTCGATGCCGACAGCCCTTGGAAAATCGACCAAATTCCACGCGCACAATCGGCACTGGTTTCTCTGGACCCTGAAACCGGCGCACTGAAGGCACTGGTCGGTGGCTTCAGCTTTGCCGGCAACAAATTCAATCGCGCCACGCAAGCCAAGCGCCAGCCCGGCTCCTCCTTCAAACCATTCGTGTATGCCGCATCCTTCGAGCGTGGCTACCATCCTGGCTCGATCGTGCTGGATGCGCCCATTGCATTCCGTCAGGGCGGCGGCAAAGTCTGGCGCCCGCAAAACGATGGCGGCCGCTTTGTCGGCCCGATCCGCATCCGTGATGCACTGGTGCAGTCCCGCAACTTGGTTTCGGTGCGTCTGCTCGACACCATCGGCCTTGATTATGCACGTCGCTATATCAGCCACTTCGGCTTTGACGAGCAGGAGCTGCCCAGAAACCTCACCATGTCTCTGGGCACGGCCTCGCTGACGCCGCTGTCGGTCGCACGCGGCTATGCGGTGTTTGCCAATGGCGGCTCACGGGTGAATGTCTGGTTCATTGATGAAATCAAGGGACGCGATGGCCAGCTGGTTTACAAGGAAAACCCGCCCACTGCCTGTCGCGGATGCGGCGGCTCGGTCGCTGCCAACGCTGCCACAAGCAGCACTGCGGTCGAAAGCGAGCCGGAAGTAGTGGATGGCTTCAATTTCGGCGCTGCCGAGCCTCCCAAGCCCAAGGCCGCGGCCGAGCCGGGCAAACAATCAACGCCCCAAGCGGAGAGGCCTAGCCTTCCCGAAGGCGTTACCCCGGCACCACGCGCGATTGACGAGCGTGTCGCTTGGCAAATGCAGTCGATGATGGCCGATGTCGTCAAACGCGGCACCGCCACGGCGGCGCGCGTACTCAAGCGCGAGGATATTGGCGGCAAAACCGGCTCTACCAATGAATACCGCGATGCCTGGTTTGCCGGTTACGGCGGCCCGTTCGTGACCGTCGTTTGGGTCGGGCGCGACGACTTCAAAACCCTGGGACGCGGCGAATATGGGGGACGCGCTGCCCTGCCCATCTGGATCAGTTATATGAAGGCCGCACTGGAAGGCAAGCCGGTGGAAACCCGTGAGCCGCCCGAAGGGATGGCCAAGGCCAAAGACGGCGAGTGGGTCAAAGTGGAAGACCTTGAACGGATGGAAAGTTATTCCGATTACGGCAGTCCTTCTCCACAAGAGCAAACCTCCTCCAATGAAGGGGCTTACGACATCTTCTGAACACACTCGACCCGATGTTGACAGGGCGGGCTTATGGCCAACAAGCGCAAACCCCACAAACAGCATCCCCATGCCAGCCTTGAGCGAACACGGCAACAGCTGGCATGGGAAGCTGCAAGAATCATCACCGAAAGCGGCATGGACGATTTTCGCCACGCCAGGCACAAGGCCGCCACGCGCCTGGGTGTGCATGACCTGGCGCTGCTGCCCGACCACCAAGAGATAGCGCATGCGCTACAGGCACATCAGCGCCTGTTTCACCATGATGCCGCGCATGCACAACAGTGCTATCAGCTGCGCGAGGCTGCATTGCAGGCCATGGCGTTTTTCCGCGCCTTCGCACCCCGCCTGACCGGCGCCGTGCTGGAGGGACATGTGGATAGGCATACTGCCGTCTGTCTACACCTGCATTGCGACGACCCGGCGACTGTGCCGCAGTTTCTGCAAGAACACGGCATTCCAGCACAATCGCGCGTGCGCCGCCTGCGGCTGGATCGACAGCGCACTGCGGATGTGGATGTATGGTCGTTCGTGGCCGCGCAATCGCCCTTCGAACTTGTCGTGCTGCCACTTGCCGCGCTGCGCCAGCCACCGCTTGCCGCAGGCGACAACCAACCGGCTCGACGCGCCAATGCCGCCCAGTTGCAGGCGATGCTGGAAGCCCAAGCAAAAGAAAACTCCGCAGCCTGAACTGCGGAGTTTTCTTTGTGAAGCCGATGACAATCAGCGCTTGTCGATGGCGACGTAATCGCGCCGGACGCTGCCGGTGTACACCTGACGCGGGCGACCAATCTTGTTTTCCGCATCGTTCTGCTGCTCCAGCCAATGGCTGATCCAGCCGGCAGTGCGCGCGATGGCAAACATCACGGTGAACATTTCGGTCGGAATATTAAGCGCCTTGTAGATGATGCCGCTGTAGAAATCGACATTCGGATAGAGCTTGCGCTGCACGAAGTAATCGTCCTTGAGTGCGGCTTCTTCCAGCTTCATCGCCACATCCAGCAGCGGGTCGTTGATACCCAGCTCGTTCAGCACCTTGTAGGTCATCTCGCGGATGATGGTCGCGCGCGGATCGAAGTTTTTGTACACACGGTGGCCAAAGCCCATCAGGCGGAAGCCGGAATTCTTATCCTTGGCCTTGTCCACGGCGCTCTGCACATTGCTGGTGGAGCCAATTTCTTCCAGCATCTTCAGCACCGCCTCGTTGGCGCCGCCATGTGCCGGCCCCCACAATGCCGCCACACCGGCAGACACGCAGGCGTAAGGATTGGCGCCGGTGGAGCCGACCAGTCGCACGGTGGAAGTGGAGGCATTTTGCTCATGGTCGGCATGCAGGATGAACAGCAAATCCAATGCCTTGGCGGCCACCGGCGAAAGTTGCAGCGGCTCGCTCGGCACTTCAAACATGGTGTGCAGGAAGCGGCTGACGTATTCGAGGTTGTTCTTCGGATAGGCGTTCGGCCAGCCGATGCGATGGCGGTAACACAGTGCAGCGATGGTCGGCACCTTGGCAATCAGGCGGATGGCCGCCAGACGACGCTGTTCCGGGTCTTCGTAATCGTGGTCGTTGTGATAGAAGCTGGCCATCGAGCCGACCATGCCCATCAGCATCGCCATCGGGTGCGCGTCGTAGCGGAAGCCCTGCACAAACTGGGTGAAACGCTCGTTGAGCATGCTGTGCACGGTAACTTCGTGCTCGAACTTGGCAAATTCGTCCTTGCTGGGCAATTCGCCATTCATCAGCAGATAGGCC
Source organism: Lysobacteraceae bacterium NML08-0793 (assembly GCA_002798275.1). Lineage (GTDB taxonomy): Bacteria > Pseudomonadota > Gammaproteobacteria > Xanthomonadales > Xanthomonadaceae > Solilutibacter. Next base: position 490,485 of record NWQR01000002.1, read on the forward strand.
ACTTCAAGGAAGCTGGATTTTTCTGCCAGTTGCTCAATCGGATAGCCACGGTACATCAGCACGCCTTCGTCGCCATCAATATAGGTGATGGCCGACTTGCAGCTGGCGGTGGCGGTAAAGCCGTTGTCGTAGGTAAAGCAGCCGGTTTCCTTGGGCAGCTTGCCGATATCGATGCAGGGCTGGCCGAGCACCGGCTGCAACACCGGCAGGACGACGGACTTCTCGCCTGCATTCAGGCTGACTTCCTTGAGGTCGGACATGGAGTTTCTCCTCGGATTGATGACCGGCACGCGCATCGCTGCGGGTCAGTGAAATGTGATGCGTCGCAACATTGTCTCACAGTCGCCCGCTTTTCCGCGAGTTCGACCAAAGTCCAAGCCTGCGACAGACACGACAATGGCCGCACGCTGGCGGCCATCATCGGCACTTCGACAACCAGCCTGCGTACAGGCTGCAAGCACGGCTTACTTGGCGTAGCGACGCTTGAACTTGTCGATGCGGCCAGCGGTATCGACAACGCGATTCTGACCAGTGTAGAACGGGTGCGAAGCAGAGGAGATTTCCACTTTCACCAGCGGGTATTCGTTACCGTCTTCCCACTTCACGGTTTCCTTGCTGGCAAGGGTGGAGCGGGTCAGGAACTTGAAGTCCGAGGTGACGTCGTGAAACACGACTTCGCGGTATTCGGGATGGATGTCGGCCTTCATCGTGGCACCGGATAGCTATGAGTAAAAGAGCCGCGCATTTTATCCCCCCTGTTGCCAGCTTGCAAGCTTGCGCCTTGCACCCATCGCCCACGGCTACAATACGCCCTCCTTCGCACTGCATGCCTGCCATGACTGCCCGCAAGAAATACTGGCTGATGAAATCCGAGCCTTCGGAGTTTTCTATCGACGATCTGCAAGCGGTTCCCACCGAGCCTTGGTCGGGCGTGCGCAACTATCAGGCACGCAATTTCATGCGCCAGATGGAGCCTGGCGATGGCGTACTGTTCTACCACTCCAATACCGATGTACCGGGCATTTACGGCCTTGCCGAGGTCGCCAGCTTACCCTATCCCGACCCCACGCAATTCGATCCCCAAAGCCAATATCACGACCCTAAGGCCACGCTGGAAGAACCGCGCTGGCAACTGGTGGACGTGCGCTATGTGCGGCATCTGAAACGGCCGATTTCGCTTGTCGAAATCCGCGAGCACCGCGATGACCTGGGCGAAGAGTTCGCTCTGATTCGCACCGGCTCGCGCTTGTCGGTCATGCCGGTGACTGCCGCCCAATGGAAACTTCTGCTCTCGCTTGAATCTTGAATAAGGAATCCCCGATGTCCGAAGCCAAACGTCTGGCCGCTGAAAAAGCCCTTGAATACGTCGAAGACGGCATGATTGTCGGTGTCGGCACCGGCTCCACCGTGGCCTATTTCATCGACGCCCTGGGACGCGATCCCGGTCGCATCAAGGGGGCGGTTTCCAGCTCCGAACAAAGCACCACGCAACTGCGAAAACACGGCATCGAAATCCTCGACCTCAACCACACCGGCGAACTGGCGCTGTACGTGGATGGCGCGGACGAATGCAACCTAGCCAAACAACTCATCAAGGGCGGCGGCGGCGCACTCACGCGCGAGAAAATCATCGCCGAAGCCAGCGCCCGGTTCGTCTGCATCATCGACCCCACAAAGCAGGTCGATGTACTGGGGCGCTTCCCGTTGCCGGTGGAAGTATTGCCGATGGCGCGCAGCTTGGTGGCTCGTGAAATCCTGGCCATGACCGGCGGCCAGCCGGTATTTCGCATGCAGTCGCAAACCCAGGCTTTCGTTACCGACAACGGCAATCACATTCTGGATATTCACAACCTCAATATCACCGACCCGAAGGCGCTGGAGGCGGCCATCAACCAGATTCCTGGCGTGGTCTGCGTGGGACTGTTTGCCCGTCGCCCAGCCGATGTGGTGATTGTCGGGGGCGAACCTGCACAAGTGCTGCGATGAGCACGGAAATCCGCTTCGATGATGGCGCAGCCTATGCGCAATACATGGGCGCGTGGAGCCAAATCATCGGCGGGCAATTTCTCCATTGGCTGAATCTGCCGACTCAGCTCGACTGGCTGGATGTGGGCTGCGGCAACGGGGCATTCACCGAACAAATTCACGCCCAGATGCAGCCCCGGCAACTGGCCGGCATCGATCCCGCACCCGCCCAATTGGACTACGCGCGCAGTCGTCCGGCGCTTGCCCGTGCCATCTTGCTGGAAGGCGATGCCATGGCGCTGCCGTTTGCCGATGACAGCTTTGATGTGGCAGTGATGCCGCTGGTGATTTTTTTCGTGCCGGAGCCTGCGCGAGGCGTGGCCGAGATGGTTCGCGTGGTGCGCCAGGGCGGCTTGGTTTGTGCCTATGCCTGGGATATGTACGGCGGTGGCTTTCCCTATACCCTGCTGGCCGAAGCACTGCGCGAAGTCGGGCAACCCGCACCCGCCCCGCCGAGCGTATCGGCCTCACGCCCAGAAGTGCTGCATGCGCTTTGGCAGACAGCCGGCTTGACGGATATTGCACTGCGCCGCTTTGATGCCCGGCGCAGCTTTGCCAGCTTCGATGACTGGTGGCATATCGCCACACTGCGCTCCAGCACCCGCGAGCGTCTGGCGCGCCTAGATGCGGCCACACGTCGCACGCTTCAAGCACGAATGCGCGAGCGTCTGGTCGAGTTCACCGATGCGCATGGCCAGCTACATTTGCCCGCCCATGCCCATGCCATTCGCGGGCGCGTGGCGCTGTCCTGATCAGCAAGCCCCCCCGCCCCTGCCACCTATGAAAATGGGGGCAAAAAGCCCCCTACAAAAATCAGCCAAGCCGCCCAATCCCGGCTCAAACCTTATAGCCGGTGTGGATGGCGACGATGCCGGCAGAAAGGTTGCGGTAGCCGACGCGGGCAAAACCGGCTTCCTGCATCATGGTTTTCAGGGTTTCCTGCGGCGGATGCTTGCGGATGGATTCGGCCAGATACTGATAACTGTCGGCATCATTGGCGAACAGCTTGCCAAGACGCGGCAGCACTTTGAAGGAGTGGAAGTCGTAAATCGGACGGAACCACTCGGCGGTAACTTCGGAAAACTCCAGCACCCGCGCCTGGCCGCCGACTTTCAGCACACGGTGCATTTCCCGCAATGCCGCATCCTTGTCGGTAACATTGCGCAGGCCAAAAGCAATGGTTACAAGGTCGAAGCTAGCATCGGGAAAGGGCAGTTTTTCCGCGTTGCACTGCACATATTCAAAGCCGCGCACCTGACCGCGATTGGTCATACGCTCGCGTCCGACTTTCAGCATCGAGGCGTTGATGTCTCCCAGCACCAGGCTACCGTTGTCGCCCACACGCGGTTTCAAAAGTGCGGCGATATCGCCGGTGCCCCCGGCCAAATCCAGCACGCGATCACCCGGCCGCACTTGTGCGGTGGCCACGAAGTAGCGCTTCCAAACCCGATGGATGCCAAGCGACATCAAATCGTTCATCAGGTCGTAGTTGCCGGCCACCGAGGAAAACACCCCGGCAACCAGTTTCTGCTTTTCCGCCACCGGCACGTCGCGGAAGCCAAAATGCGTGGTGCTCTTGTCGTATTCGCTCATTCAACAACTCCACTGCCCCGCTTGCCGGGGCAGTTTCACAAAGCCTTGCGGCTTATTTCTTTTTCGGGATGTAGAGGTCGGTAATGGTGCCTTCGTACACTTCCGAGGCCATGCCAACCGACTCGCCCAGGGTGGGATGTGGGTGGATGGTATGACCGATATCGGCCGCTTCGCAGCCCATTTCGATGGCCAGCGCCACTTCCGAAATCAACTCGCCTGCATGCGGGCCGACGATGCCGCCGCCAATCACCCGGTGCGTGGCCTCATCGAAAATCAGCTTGGTAAAGCCTTCGGTACGGCCAAGGCCGATGGCGCGGCCACTGGCAGCCCAGGGGAACTTGCCCACGCCGATTTTCAGCCCCTTTTCCCGTGCCTCGGCCTCGGTTACGCCCACCCAGGCGATTTCCGGGTCGGTATAGGCCACGCCCGGAATCACCCGCGCCACCCATTCTTTCTTTTCACCCGCGGCGACTTCTGCCGCCAACTTGCCTTCATGGGTGGCCTTGTGTGCCAGCATCGGCTGACCGACCAAATCGCCGATGGCGAAGATATGCGGCACATTGGTGCGCATCTGTGCATCGACCGGAATCAGGCCGCGCTCGGCCACTTTTACCCCGGCCTTTTCCGCATCGAGCCTACCACCATTGGCACTGCGTCCGACGGCCACCAGCACACGGTCGTACATCGTGGTTTCCGGCAGGCTCTGGCCTTCGAACACGCACTGGATGCCTTTTTTGTCGGCGCGCGCTTCCACCACCCGAGTGCCCAGATGCACCGCCACCCCTTGTGCCTTCAGGCGGGCGGCCAAGGGCTTGACCAAATCAAGATCTGCGCCCGGCACCAGTTGTGGCCCCAGCTCCACCACGACGACCTCGCTGCCAAGGCCGCGATACACCGTGGCCATTTCAAGGCCGATGATGCCGCCGCCGACCACCAGCAGCTTCTTTGGTACTTCAGGCAGCGCCAGTGCATCGGTGGAATCCATCACCCGCGGATCCTCCCAAGGGAAGCCCGGCAGTTTCACCGCCTGCGAGCCTGCGGCGATGATGCATTGCTCAAACCTGAGAATCTGCGTTTTGCCTGCGTTTTCGATGGCAAGCTCGTTAGGCGAAATGAACTTCGCCACGCCCTCCACCGTGCGCACCTTGCGCTGTTTGGCCATGCCGGCCAAACCTTTGGTGAGCTGACCGACGACTTTTTCCTTGTAGCCACGCAGCTTGTCGATGTCGATTTTTGGCTTGCCAAAACTGACACCAAACGCATCGGCATGCGCGGCGGCATCAATCACTTCGGCCGCATGCAGCAGCGCCTTGGAGGGAATGCAACCGACATTCAGGCAGACCCCGCCCAAGGTCGAATAACGCTCCACCAGCACCGTATCTAGGCCGAGATCGGCGGCACGGAAGGCGGCCGTGTAGCCCCCTGGGCCTGCGCCAATCACCACCATGCGGCATTCGATATCCGCCGGCTTGCCGCTGGCAGCCGCAGCCTCAGGTGCCGGGGTTGCAGCAACTTGCGCCGGTGCAGGTGCGGCAGGCGCAGCTTCGGGCTTGGCGGTATCCGTCGTGGCCGCAGCTTCGCTTTCAATCACCACCACCACATCGCCTTCGGAAAGCGTATCGCCAAGTTTCACTTTCAGTTCTGCCACGGTGCCGGCCACGGTGCTCGGCACTTCCATGGTGGCCTTGTCCGATTCCAGCGTAACGAGCCCTTGATCCACGCTGATCACATCGCCTGGCTTGACCAATACTTCAATCACCGGCACATCGCTGTGGCCGCCAATATCGGGAACACGTACTTCAACTCTGGCCATTGTCATTTCTCCCGGTTGTATTCTGATTTTGCAATTGCACCGCGTGACCTTCTTCAATTTCACGCTCGGCATCCATCCTGGCATCATTGCGCGACAGTTGCGCACGCTCCTCATCGCTCAACGCATGCTGGGGTCGGCGCCGGGTGCTGGGCAACACGCCCTCTGCCCCACGCAATGCTTTCAGCGCTTCTTCGCCCTCCAATCCGAACAGGCTGCGGATATTGAGATCGCGCTGCGGGAAGGGGATTTCGATGCCGTATTTCTTCAACGTGGTTTCCAGCTCCCACAAATAGGCGGCGCGCACACTGACATTGCGCCGTGCGGCTTCTTCGGTCAGCCAGACCGCCAGCATGAAATCGACACTGCTATCGCCAAAGTTCACCAACCAGACTTGCGGTGCCTTGGCGCCTTCCATGCTGAGCGTGAAAGGCACTTGGGCAGCGGCCTCCAAGGCGGCTTTCTTGACTAATTCCTTGTCCACGCCATAAGCCACGCCAAATGGCACGCGGATGCGACGGTTGACCGATTGATATGTCCAGTTGGTAACCCGGCCACTGACGAACTCGGAGTTCGGCACCAGGATGTCGATATTGTCGTTGGTGGTGATGCGCGTGGAACGGATATTGATCGCCTTCACCACCCCGCGTACGTCCTTGTCCAGCTGGACGAAATCGCCCACCTTGAGCGAACGGTCGAACAAAAGAATCAGGCCGGAAACAAAATTGTTGAAAATCTGCTGCAAGCCAAAACCCAGACCCACGCCCAGCGCACCGGCGAATACGGTGAACTTGCTGACCGGAATCCCCAGCGCATCCAGCGCCCAGATGATGCCAAGCGCCAGCAGTACGTAATGGACGATGCGCGAAACGGTATACAGCGAGGCGGCATTGACCTTGGGATTGCGCCGCCCGAAACGGCGAATCCCCATCGTGGCAAAGCGCGACAGGGTAATCATCGCCAGTATCACCAGCAATGAGCCGATGATGCCGCCCACAGTGAGCACATTGCCGCCGATGGTCAGCAGCTTGAACTCCAAGAAGTGCTGCAACCCGCCCATGACCTGATCGGTGGTCCGGCTGGCAGCTTCTGCCGTCAAACGCATTTACAGCAGCACCCGGCGCATATCGGCCAGGAGCGCGGCAAGGCTTGCGGTAAAGCGCGCCGCAGCGGCGCCGTCAATCACGCGATGGTCATAGCTGAGCGAAAGCGGCAGCATCAGACGCGGGGCGAACTTCTTGCCATTCCACACCGGCTGGATGCTGGACTTGGAAACCCCAAGAATCGCCACTTCCGGCGCATTGACAATCGGCGTGAACGCCGTACCGCCGATGCCGCCCAAGGAGCTGATGGAAAAACAGCCGCCCTGCATTTCAGCCGGTCCCAGTTTGCCTTCACGCGCCTTCTTGGCGAGTGCGGAAGTTTCCTGGGCGATTTCAATCACGCCCTTCTGGTCGCAATCACGCACCACCGGCACCACTAGGCCATTTGGCGTGTCGGCGGCAAAACCGATATGGAAGTATTTCTTCAGCGTCAGGTTTTCGCCGCTTTCATCCAACGAAGCGTTGAACTCCGGATATTGCTTCAATACCGACACCACGGCTTTCATCAGGAAGGCCAGCATGGTGAGCTTGATACCGGCTTTCTGGTTTTCGGCATTGAGCTGTACGCGCAGGGCTTCAAGGTCGGTGATGTCGGCTTGGTCGAACTGGGTCACATGCGGAATCATCGCCCAGTTGCGCGCTAGGTTGGCACCGGAAATCTTCTTGATGCGCGAAAGTGGCTTGACCTCGACTTCGCCGAACTTGGCAAAGTCCACTTTCGGCCACGGCAACAGGTTGAGCCCGCCACCGGCAGCCACCGCGCCGCCGCCCGTCCCGCCTGCCAATGCGGCTTTGACGAATTTCTGCACATCCTCACGAGTGATGCGCCCCTTGTTGGCGCTACCGCTGACCTTCATCAGATCCACGCCCAGCTCGCGGGCAAACAGGCGCACTGCCGGGCTGGCATACGGCACTTTGTCCGGCAACACGGCATCGGCTTCAAATCGTAGCGGCGGCTGGCCGCTGCCAGCGGGCTCGGCAGTCGGCGCGGCCACAACGGGAGCCGGCGCTACGCTCGGTGCTGGCGCAGGTGTCGGCGCGGGCGTTGCCACAGGCGTTTCGGCCTTGGCCGTCGGCGCAGCCTCTGTCGCCTTGCCGTTTTCGGATACTTCGATAATCGCAACCAGACTGCCTTCGGAGAGCGTATCGCCCAGGTTGACCTTCACTTCCTTGACGACCCCGGCAAACGGCGCGGGCACTTCCATGGTGGCCTTGTCCGATTCCAGCGTAATCAGCCCCTGATCCTGACTGACGCTATCGCCAGGCTTCACCAATACTTCGATGACCGGGACATTTTCATGCCCGCCGATATCCGGGACGCGCGCTTCCTTAAGTTCAGCCATAACCACTCCGGTGCAATGTTCAGTGAGCGACTATTGTGGCGGCAGAACGAAGCGCAGGCCACACCCCGGCGATGAAATTCATGTTTTTTTCTTGTCGAAAAAGGCAGCGCGCGACCGAGCAAGTCGTCTGCGCAGCCCCCAGCACCACGCCAATCCATGCCCAAGCAACAGCGCGCCCACCGCAAACAGGCTGGCCGGACGCAGATACCACGCGACCTCGGCCTGATACGCCTGACTGCGCCAATCAAGACCATGCGTTGCCAATTGCCAGAACATCAGCACCAAACGCGCCGCCACCAGCAAGGTCAAACCCAGCACAATCCAAGCATTGGGCGTAACCCGATACTGCCCGCCCTGCATCTGGTGATGGCTACTGGCAAGATTCACTGCGCCCAGCACCAGCCCCAGCAGCCAACCGACTGCCGCCATCGACAAGGCATCTGCCATCCAGTACTGGCTGAGTGCCGCCCAGCCCAGCAAGAACAATGACGAGGCCAGCAACAATGCCATGTTCAAGTTGTTCAGCCACGGCCACACCCGACGCGACTGCTTGCCCAAGCGATAGCGCTGCCAGAGTGAAAACGGCAACAGCGCCAACAACAATAGCAGCGCAAAAACCAGCAGCAGCGCCAATAGCAGCAACGGCATCAAGGATGCTCCGAGGCCACTTTGACTTCTTTTTCCCGGCGCAGCAGGTATGCGCCACTGGCGATGATGATGGCAGCGCCTACCCAAGTCACGGCATCGGGCAAGGTATGCCAGACCATCAGATCAATCAGAACCGTCCACACCAGCGCGCTGTATTCCAGCGGCGCGATTTTGGAAGCCTCGCCCAAGCGGAAGGCTTCGGTTACGGCCACCTGTCCCAAGGCACCGAATACCCCGACAAGCGCAATTACGCCGACATCTTTCATCGAGGCTATCGCCACCCAACCCGGCAGCGCCAACGCCCCGGCGACCAGCCCCAGCAGCAGCAAAAACCAGACCACCATCGCCGGCGTGCTGTCGGTACGGCTCAAGACCTGCACGCTGATGACATTGGCCGCATACGCCAATGCCGCCACCACGACCGCCAGCGCCGCCCAAGAAAAATCGCCCACGCCCGGCCGCAAAATCACCAGCACCCCGAAAAAGCCGATCGCAATCGCGGTCCAACGTCGCGGTCCAACTTTCTCGCCCAAAACCAGCACCGCCAGCACGGTTACCATCAGGGGCGCGACAAAGAAAATCGCATAGGCCGTGGAAAGCGGCAGCCGTGCCAGTCCATAGACAAAGCCGCCCAACATCAGAATGCCGAACCCGGCACGTAGCAAATGCAAGCGCATATTGACCGGCTTCAGACTCGCCCAGCCATAGCGCCACACCGCCCAGACCAGCACCAGCGGCAATGATGAAAAGCCGCGCAATGCACTGATTTGCAGCGGCGGATAATGCGACGAGAGCTGCTTCATCGAAGCATCCATCACCGCGAATGCCAGCAAGGCCGCCAGCATGAACCAGACAGCGCGACGCGATTGGGTATGAGAAGAATTGGACATGATGCAAAACCTTTTTCGCATCATGCCACAGCCCCGCGCCCGCCCATCGAATCGTTGCCACCCCGAAGCGCCCCACCATGCCACATCACCCGCCAACAGGCTATCCTTTGGGCTGTTTCCAATGAGTGCCCAATCGCCCATGCCTTCTTTCGATATCGTTTCCGAAGTGGATACCCACGAGCTGACCAATGCCGTTGACCAGGCTAACCGCGAGCTTGGCAACCGTTTCGACTTCAAGGGCGTGGATGCCGGATTTGCCCTAGAAGACAGCGTGATTGCCCTGCATGCCCCCAGCGAGTTCCAGCTGCAACAGATGCAGGACATCCTGAACGCACGACTGATTGCCCGCAAAATCGACCCGCGCGCCACCGAGGCGGGCAATATCGAAACCAATGTGGCCGGTGCGCGACTAAAAATCACCGTCAAGCAAGGCATCGAACGCGAGCTTGCCAAAAAGATTCAGGCCGAACTCAAAGCCAGCAAACTGAAGGTGGAAAGCCAAATCAATGGCGAGAAGCTGCGCGTAACCGGCAAAAAGCGCGACGATCTGCAAGAAGCCATTGCGCTATTGCGCAGCAAGGAATTCGAGCTGCCATTGCAGTTTGAAAACTTCCGCGACTAAGTCATGCAAGAGCAGCAGCACATCGAAGCCGCTACCCGCCGCTGGCTAGAGCGCGCCGTCATTGGCTTATCACTCTGCCCGTTTGCCAAGGCGGTGTATGTCCGGGCGCAAGTCCGCATCCATATCAGCGATGCGGACAATCCCGAACACCTGAAAGACGTGCTGCGCGCCGAGCTTTTGCAGCTTGCGGCAACGCCTGCCGAACAAATCGACACCACGCTCTTAGTGCATCCGCGGGTATTGCAGGATTTTTTCGATTACAACGACTTTCTGGACGAAGCCGAGGCGCTTGTCCGCGAGCTGAACCTAGAAGGCGAGATACAAATCGCCAGCTTCCATCCTGACTATCAGTTTGCAGGCACCGACCCGGATGATGCAGGCAACAATACCAACCGCGCGCCCTATCCGATGCTGCATCTGCTGCGCGAAGCCAGCATCGACCGCGCCGTGGCCGCCTACCCCAGCCCGGACAGCATCATCGAGCGCAATATCGCCACCATGCAGCGTCTGGGACAGGCGGGTTACAAAAAACTGCTTGAGCCGTGATGGCGACAAGCCACACCCGATGACCGACAGCCTCAGCCCACCACGCCGGCCTCTTTGGCCGAACGGTCCGCGTGATAGCTGGAACGCACCATCGGCCCGGAGGCTACATGGCCAAAACCCAAGCCATAGCCGTAATCTTCTAGCTGCTTGAATTCTTCCGGGGTCCAGTAACGCAGCAGCGGGTGATGCGCCGGGGACGGCTGCAAGTATTGACCGATGGTGACCATATCCACATCGTGCGCGCGCAGGTCGCGCAAGGTGGCTTCGACCTGCGCCATGGTTTCGCCCAGTCCCAGCATGATGCCAGATTTGGTGGACACCTCCGGGTGCTGCGCCTTGAACTTTTTCAGCAAAGTCAGCGACCACTGATAATCCGCCCCCGGACGCACATTGCGGTATAGCTCGGGCACGGTCTCGATATTGTGGTTGAACACATCCGGCGGTGCGGCGGCGAGGATTTCCAGCGCCCGTTCCATGCGTCCCTTGCCGCGGAAATCCGGGGTCAGGATTTCCACTTTGATACCCGGCACGCGGGCGCGGGTTTCACGGATGCAATCAACAAAGTGCTGCGCACCGCCATCGCGCAGATCATCACGGTCAACGCTGGTAATCACCACATATTTGAGGCGCATATCGGCGATGGTTTCGGCCAGACGGCGCGGCTCGTCCAAATCCAACGGCTTGGGGCGGCCATGCGCCACATCGCAGAAGCTGCAACGACGGGTACAGACATCGCCCATGATCATGAATGTCGCGGTGCCGTGGTTGAAGCATTCGTGGATATTCGGACAGCTGGCATCCTCGCAAACGGTCACCAAGCGATTTTCGCGCAGGCGGGACTTCAGTTGCTGCACCGCATTGCCAGCCGGGATGCGCACCCGAATCCAGCTGGGCTTGCGCAACACCGGCGCTTCCACGAATGACACCGGGCTTTTGCCGATTTTGTCGCCCGCGAGCTGTTTTTCACCGGGAGTGAGCGAGGCGGCCTCATCGACCATGGAAAGAGGAATGCTGCGGGATACGTTCATGGCGCGATTATCGCTCAAAGCCACTTGGGTTTTACTGCGGATGTTTCACTGTGGATGCTTGCGTAATGCCGCAAGCGCTGGCAATTCCGGTGCTGCCGCCATCTGACATTGCAGGTCGAACTGCTTGGCAAGCTCAGCCAGCAATACCGGCTTGACCTCCTCCATGCCGCCTGGCCCGCCCAAATCGTTCAGCGCCACTACCTGCATACCGGCATAACCGCAGGGGTTGATGCGCTGGAACGGCGACAAATCCATATGGATATTGAAGGCCAATCCGTGAAAGCTGCAACCACGCCGCACGCGGATGCCCAGTGCAGCAATCTTGGCCTCTCCCACATAAACGCCGGGCGCGCCCTCCCGGCGCTGGGCGATGATGTTCCATTCCAGCAGGGTGTCGATGATGGCCTGCTCGATTTTGCAGACGTATTCGCGCACGCCAATGCCCAAGCGTTTGAGATCCAGCAGCGGATACACCACGATTTGCCCGGGGCCGTGATAGGTCACTTGCCCGCCGCGATCCACATGAATCACCGGGATATCGCCTGGCATCAACACATGCTCGGGCTTTCCGGCCTGTCCCAAGGTAAAGACCGGCTCATGCTCGACCACCCACAGCTCATCCAAGCTGTTGGCATCACGCGCATCGGTGAAACCCTGCATGGCGTGCCAGACCGGCACATATGGCTGACGACCCAGTTCGCGCACAAGCGCTGGGCGTGGTGAGGGGTTCAGATTGTCCACTTCACATCTGAATGCGTGCGCAAGGCTTCGTGTGCGGCTTCGTATTGCTCGCGGTTTTCGGCCTTGAAGCTCAGTTTGACCTGAATGAATTTGCCGCCGGAAGAAGCGCGGGTGTTGACGGTTTCATGCAGCACGGTGATACCGGCGTCCGTGAGCAGTTGCGGCACGATCGTTTCAAGACCGGCATCTGCCGGCCCCATGACCGAAATTTCAAAGGTGCCGGGGAATTGAAAGCCGTGTTCGGGGTTGTCTGATTTGATTTCCATGCGCGCCATTATGGGGCTTGGTCTGCACAAACCCAAGGGCACTCGATTCAGGCCGCATCTCAGGCCACATCAGTCGGATGCCCCGGCCTCCGCATCGAGTAGGAAAATTCCGACAAAAAAGCCGGAATCGGTGTGTGGTGTCATTTACGATTTACGGTATAAATGTCCGGCTCGGCACGGAGGCGATAGCAGTCATGTCGCCCGCCCGCGCCCTTCAATAACTTGCACCTTTCGGGAAACCACCATGAAAACCACTCGCCTGCTTACTGCCGCCATCGTCGGCGCCATCGCTCTCGCCTCGGCCATGCCAGCCGAAGCCCAGCGCCGCAGTGCCCAGCAAACCCGTGCACAAAAGACCCAGGAAATCCCCACCTGCTCGCGCAATCTCGGCACCATTACCGTGATGGAGCCGGAAACCCGCTGGTGGAGCGACTACGGCCTGTCCTCGCCAGAAGCCCTGATCAAGCTCTTTGTCAGCCGTTCACGCTGCTTCACCTTGGTTGATCGCGGTCGCGGCATGAATGCCATGATGGGTGAACGTGGCCTGGCCGCCAGTGGCGAGCTGCGTGGTCGCTCGAATGTCGGCAAGGGGCAAATGCGCGCTGCCGACTATGTCATGGTGCCCGACCTCATCAGCCGCAACTCCAATGCCGGTCGCACCAATATCGGTGCTGCACTCGGCGCGCTGATCGGCGGGCGTGCCGGTAATTTGGCCAGCAATGTGAGCCTGAACAGCAAAACCGCAGACGTATTGTTGACCGTTACCGACATCCGCTCTTCCGAACAGGTTGCCTTGGCCGAAGGCCATGCCAAGAAAACCGACATCGGCTTTGGCGGCGGTGTCGGCGGCTTCCTCGGCGGCGCCATTACCGGCAGCGGTGCTGGCATCTCCAGCTATTCCAATACCGAAATTGGCCAGGTCATCACCCTAGCCTACCTGGAAGCCTATACCAAGCTGGTCTCCGAGCTGGGCGGCCTGTCCGGGGATGCGCCTGCAAACAACGCCCAGCAAGCCCTGCAGGTACAGCGTCCGGCCACCATGTACAAGAATGCCAACCGTCGCGGCGGTGTCGTTCGTGAGCTTGATCCTGGCATGATGCTCTACCCCACCGGCAACAAGCAGGGCACGATGTGGGAAGTGGAAGACGAGCTGGGCAATCCGGGTTGGGTGGATTCCACCCTCACCACGCTGGCTCGCTGATAGTCCAGACAGCATAAAGCCTGCATAATGCGGGCTCCACACCGACAAGCCCCGGCAATACCGGGGCTTTGTCTTCGATGCGATTTGTCCGGCCTAACTGGCGGGCGGCACATACACCTCGCCACGCATCAGCACGCGCGCGCTGCGACTCATCACGGCTTTTTTGACCGTCCATTGCCCATTGATGTTTTCCACCGCCGCACCAACCCGCAAGGTGCCGGAGGGATGACCAAAGCACACCGTTTCGCGCGCACCGCCGCCAGCGGCGCGACTCACCAGCGTGCCTGGCACAGCAGCGGCGGTAGCGATGGCGACCGAAGCCGTGCCCATCATGGCGTGATGCAGCTTGCCCATGCTGAGCGCTCGCACGCGCAAGTCGATGTCGCTCTTTGCAATGGTTTTGCCACTAGAAGCCGTGTAATCCGCAGCAGGTGCGACAAAAGCCACTTTGGGGGTGTGCTGGCGCTTGGCGGCCTCGCTGGCATCCTTGATCAAGCCCATGCGCAAAGCGCCGGCAGTGCGAATCGCCTCGAACTGCGCCAGCCGTGCGGCATCCGTATTGATGTCCTTTTGCAGCTCGCTGCCGGAAAGCCCAATCGCGGCAGCATCAATGAACACCGTCGGGATGCCGGCCGAAATCATCGTAGCCTCCAAACTGCCAACACCCGGCACCTCCAGCGTATCGACAAGGTTCCCGGTCGGGAACATCGCCCCACCGTCCTCGCCGTCATCGGAGGGGTCAATGAACTCCAGCACGATTTCCGCCGCCGGAAAAGCCACGCCATCGAGCATGAAATCGCCCAGCTCCACCACCTGCCCGTCCTTGACCGGCACATGCGCGATGATTGTCTTGCCGATATTCGCCTGCCAGATGCGCACTTCCACCAGGCCGTCCTTGAGTCGCTCGGCGGGAATGAAACCGTTGGCAATCGCAAACGGCCCGACCGCGCTTGAGAGGTTGCCGCAGTTGCCACTCCAATCGACAAACGCCTCGCCAATCGCCACTTGGCCGTAGAGATAATCCACATCGTGTCCTTCGCGGCTGCTTGGCGAAAGAATCACGCATTTGCTGGTGCTGGAGGTCGCCCCGCCCATGCCGTCGATATGCTGCGCATACGGATCGGGCGAGCCAATCACCCGCATCAGCAAGGCATCACGCGCTGCCCCCGGCTGCTGCGCCTGTGGCGGCAAATCGGCAAGCCTGAAAAATACCCCTTTGCTGGTACCGCCACGCATGTAAGTGGCCGGGATACGACGTGGTTGCTCTGTCATAAAGAATCCTGAAGTTTCAAAACGGGATTATGCGGGCATTCCCATCCACTTATTCAAACCATGTGCGCGCCGCAAGACAGGGATGATCTTGGTGTATTCGGCCAGACCGATGACATACAGCAGATGGACTCAAAGCCCCGCAAAGGCATAAAACACAAGGACACTGGATAGCCCGCTCGCGCAGATTCAGATACAGATGCTTCATCCTCCGGCCTGCTGTCCCGCAGCCGCCCAGGCTTATAGCCGACGCCCTTATTCAAACCAAATCGCCTCAATAAGCTCACCGTAAGCATCCAGCAGCCAGTATTCCCGCCCAACGATACCGACCCAGCAAACTTCATCACCAAATTCTTTAGCAATCACCCGTACTTCTTCGGGAATCCTCGGGTCATCGAGACTGATGAGTTCGTCTTCGTCTTCTTCCATATCATGCTCTCTCATGTTTTTCCCGTTTCAGCCAACTTATAAGGCA
Organism: Lysobacteraceae bacterium NML08-0793; assembly: GCA_002798275.1. Classification (GTDB taxonomy): domain Bacteria; phylum Pseudomonadota; class Gammaproteobacteria; order Xanthomonadales; family Xanthomonadaceae; genus Solilutibacter. The sequence goes on from NWQR01000002.1 coordinate 506,045, forward strand.
CCTACCTTGACATAAATACAAAAGACAGTAGCGCTGCGCAGTTACACCCAAAGCCGTCATTGCGGCAAAACAGGCAATATTCTTCTGCAACATCAATTATTTTGCTTTTCATCCTTGGCCTCTGGCTCCGGCAAAGGGAACAACAGCCATCCAAGTATGACAGCGCTCAACATCCCTACCACGGCAACCCGCCCCGTTGGAATATCAATATTGCCGAACAGGTCATTATTTAGAAAATTCAAAATCATCTCACCAGAAACACCTGAAATGGCGCCGCCAGCAATGGCCACGTGCAGCATGCCCGCAGCATCACGCTCAAGCTTCAGCCATGACGACCACAGGGCGCACAACAATGCCGGTATCAGACCGAAAATGCCTCCCATAATCGCAAATAGAACCAAGACCAAAAGTGCCGCTATAGGCGCGAAAAAAATCCCATCGATCCGATGCAGCAATATTTCACTGGCATACAAAAAAGCTCCTGCCAAGGCACCGCCCAGCAGAGGAAAACCCAAAACCACCCGCGCTATCGGGTACTTTTTGTCGCCTTGTCCGCAAGTCATGCGCCGATTGTATCAGGCACGAATGGCGTGCCTTGGTGGAAGCGCATAACCCAACTATTCGCGGTGCGTGTCCACAGGGAGGAGCGATGCGAGTATTCCAATTCTCCGGTTTCTCGCCTCACGATGCTGTCGTACAGCAGCTGTGCGGTATCGGCATTCAGAAGGCGCACCTGAAGATTAGACAGCGGCAAACGGCAACCGATGGTCTGCGGCGTTGTGGCTAGGCACTGCGCCCGGTTGTAGATCCGCCCGGAGCGCCCCAGCTCGATGAAGTCGGTAGCCAAATGTTGCGCCATGAACTTCGGATCAAATCGAGTTTCCGCCCGCCACATGGCCTCTTCCAGCGATATCAATACCGCAACATCCGCCGGGCTTAGTTCACTCTGCTGCATGGGCTGACCGGTGCCTTTCAATGCGAAAATCCATCAACCCGCCTCGCCAGACAAGAAATCCTGGGCAAAGCGTTGCAGTACGCCGCCGGCTTCGTAGATCGAAACTTCTTCGTCCGAGTCCAGGCGGCATTTCACGGGGACTTGCATGCTTGAGCCATCGCGGCGGTGGATGATGAGGGTGAGTTCCGCGCCGGGTTTGCGCGCGCCTTCCACATCAAAGGTTTCGCTGCCGTCGATACCGTAGGTCTTGCGGCTTTCGCCGGGTTTGAACTCCAGCGGCAGCACGCCCATGCCAATGAGATTGGTGCGATGGATGCGCTCAAAACCTTCGGCAACGATCGCCTCGACACCGGCAAGACGCACACCCTTGGCCGCCCAGTCGCGCGAGCTGCCCTGACCATAGTCAGCCCCGGCGATGATGATGAGGTTCTGGCCGCGCTGCATATGGGTTTCAATCGCTTCCCACATCCGCATCACAGTGCCGTCCGGCTCCAGCCGGGTCAACGAGCCTTGTTTGACTTCGCCATCGACCACGGCCATTTCGTTGATGAGTTTGGGGTTGGCAAAGGTGGCACGCTGCGCGGTGAGGTGGTCGCCACGGTGGGTGGCGTAGGAATTAAAGTCTTCTTCCGGCAGGCCCATTTTGGCGAGGTATTCACCGGCGGCGCTGCTCGGCAAAATCGCGTTGCTGGGCGAGAGGTGGTCGGTGGTGATGTTGTCGCCCAGCACCGCCAGCGCACGCATCCCCTTGAGCGTGCGCTCACCGGCCAGTGCGCCTTCCCAATACGGCGGGCGGCGGATATAGGTGCTTTGCGGGCGCCAGTCATACAGCGGTTTTTCGGTGCTGCCGTTGTCCAGATGCAGTTTGAACATCGGCTCGTACACCGCGCGGAATTGCTCCGGCTTGACGCTGGCTTTCACCACCGCGTCGATTTCGGCATCAGAAGGCCAGATGTCTTTCAGGCGCACTTCATTGCCGTCGGCATCCACACCCAACACGTCTTTTTCGATATCAAAGCGCATGGTTCCGGCGATGGCATAGGCGATCACCAGCGGCGGGCTAGCAAGGAAGGCCTGCTTGGCGTAAGGGTGGATGCGGCCATCGAAATTGCGGTTGCCCGACAGCACCGCGGTGGCATACAGGTCGCGTTCGATGATTTCGTTTTGAATCGCAGGCTCAAGCGCACCGCTCATGCCGTTGCAGGTGGTGCAGGCAAAGGCAACGATGCCAAACCCTAGCTTTTCCAGTTCCGGCAGCAGCCCGGCTTCTTGCAAGTACAGCTCGACCGCGCGCGAACCGGGGGCAAGCGAGGTTTTCACCCAGGGCTTGCGTATCAGCCCGCGTGCATTGGCGTTGCGGGCGAGCAAGCCTGCGGCAATCACATTGCGCGGGTTGGAGGTGTTGGTGCAGGAAGTAATCGCCGCGATGATGACCGCGCCATCGGGCAGCAGGCCCTGGGCTTCTTCGGCGCGCGCGGCGGCCAGTTTTTCACCATCGGCAATGCCGCGTTCGGCCAGCGCGGTCACCGGCAGGCGGCGATGCGGGTTGGAAGGACCGGCCAGATTGCGGCTGACCGCGCCCAGGTCAAAGCGCAGCACGCGCTCGTATTCGGCGCTGGCCAAATCCTCTGCCCATAGACCGGTGGTTTTGGCATAGGTTTCCACCAGCTTGACTTGGGACTCCTCACGCCCGGTCAGGCGCAGATAGTCCAGGGTTTGCTGGTCGATATAGAACAACGCCGCCGTCGCGCCGTATTCCGGCGTCATATTGGAAATGGTGGCGCGATCGCCAATGGTCAGGTGCGCCGCACCCTCGCCAAAGAACTCCAGATACGCACCCACCACGCGCTCGGCACGCAGGAACTCGGTCAGCGCCAGCACGATGTCGGTCGCGGTAATCCCCGGCGCCGGTTTGCCAGTCAGCTCCACACCGACGATATCCGGAAGACGCATCCACGAGGCGCGGCCGAGCATCACGTTTTCGGCCTCAAGACCGCCCACGCCAATGGCAATCACCCCCAGCGCATCGACATGCGGGGTATGGCTATCAGTGCCGACGCAGGTATCGGGGAAGGCCACGCCATCCTGCACATACACCACCGGCGACATTTTCTCCAAGTTGATTTGGTGCATGATGCCGTTGCCGGGCGGAATCACCTCGACATTGCCGAACGCGCCCTTGCACCAGTCGATGAAATGGAAACGGTCGGCATTGCGACGGTCTTCAATCGCGCGGTTCTTGGCAAACGCCTCCGGGTCGTAACCACCGCACTCCACCGCCAGCGAGTGATCCACAATCAATTGCGTAGGCACCACCGGATTGATTTGTGCCGGGTCGCCACCGGCTTCGGCAATCGCATCGCGCAGGCCGGCCAAGTCCACAAACGCGGTCTGCCCGAGGATGTCATGACACACCACCCGCACCGGGAACCACGGGAAATCCAAGTCACGGCGGCGCTCGATCAACTGGCCGAGATAATCGTTCAAGCGGGCAGGCTCGGCCCGGCGCACCAGATTCTCGGCATGCACGCGCGCGGTATAGGGCAGGCGCGCATACGCCCCCGGCGCGATGGCATCCACGGCGGCGCGGGCATCAAAAAAATCAAGCGAAGTGTCAGGCAAAGGTTTGCGGAAAGCGGCGTTCATCAGTCTGGCGTCGTGCTGGGCTTTGGAAAGCGCGGATTTTAGCGCGCCAAGCTCGCGGCGCCTGCGCCGAAGCCTGGCCTGCCCACTGCCGAAAACAAAACCTGCAAGCGCCGCGCGCTTATCTGCGAAAATGCGCGCCGCAACGGGCATCGGCCCGGTTTTGGGAGCAGGCTTGACCACCACCACGCCGTCATTGTTTTCGGTGCTGCCCAGCGGGCTGTTCGGCCCGTTGGCCTCGGCCAACCGAGCGCATTACTGGTTGCTGCTCTGCCGCCTGTTCGACGAGTTCTTCGGCCCCGATGCGCCGCTGCCGCCCAGCACTGGCCTGCCCCGGCGCGAAATTACCGCGGCGATTGAACGCTATCTGCTGGCCGATGACCCCTGGGAAGACGAGGACGGGCAAACCCTAGACACACCGCTGCCGGTGCGCGCCGGCCTCATCTACGAGCGCTTCCGCCATGCCGGTTGGTTGCGTCAGGAGCGCATCGGCGCACGCGAAATGGTGCAGATGCCGCGCGTGGTGCAAGAGCTGCTTTCACTGCTGCTGGAGTTCACCGAAAACGGCCCGACCTTCGTTTCCACCCGGATGCGCTCGATTCAGGCGCAACTGAACGATGTCATGGAGGGCAAGGCCGCTGGCGATGCGCTGGACGAGGCTGCCGACCTCTCCCGCCGCCTGCTGGTGTCGCTGTCTTCGATGAGCCTGCAAGTGCGCGACCTGATGCCGGAATTGAGCCGCGCCAAATCCACCGCGCAATTTGCCCGGCAATGGTTCGAGCGCTATGTCAGCAAATTTTTCATCGGCGACTATGCCGAGCTGCACAAGGCCGATCACCCGCTGGCGCGGCGCAGCATCATCATCTCGATGGTGCAGCAGCTGGAATATGGCGAACGCCGCGAAGCGCTGCGCGCCTGGTATGCCGAACACCTGTTTGCCGGCGATACCGAGCGCGCCGGACAACGCCTTGCCCGCAGCCTGCGCCGCCTGCGCGAGCTTGAGCGCATCGACGAATACCTCTGGCGGCTGGACGAAGATATTCGCCAGGCCAACCGCCGGGCGCTGGCGTTTCTCGATTACCGCCTGCGCGCACCGGATCGGCTCGACATCCTGCTGCGGCACGCCTGCCGCAATGTCCAGCATGCCCCGACCGATGCACTGCGCCTACCGATTGCGCCGGGCGCATTGATGGACGAATCCCGACTGCGCCCGCCGCGGCAGAAGCCGCAACCGATTCCGCGCACCGCCAATGCCACAACCCCGCCCACTCCCGAACAACTGGCGCGGCTGTCGCTATTGCGGCGCATCAAGCGCGCCCGTCTGGTTACGGCCGAGGACATGGCGCGCTATGTCGGCCGCCATCTGGATGGGCAGCACGAAGTGGACTCTGCCGCGCTGTCGGTTGCCAGTATCGAAGACCTGCGCGCCTATCAGACGCTGCTGACCTTGGCGCTGCGCAGTCGGCGCATCGGCGGCCTGCGCCGCGAGGATCCGATCAGCCGCCTGCTTCGCGGCTACCGGGTCGAGCTGCTGGAAACCGGACGCGATGACAACGGTTACCTGCGCGCACCGCGCTTTCGCATCGTGCGCCGCACGCACGCCCCTGATACCGGAACCCACGCATGAAACGCAGCTGGAACACCCTGAGCCAACAATCCAACGGCCTGTACACGGTGCAGGATTTCGAACGCGCCGCCTACCGTCTGGTGGTCGAGCAAGTGCTGTATGCCGGTGACCGTCACAGCCGTCTGGCCTATCACCTGGTCGAAGACCATTACGAGGATTTCGTCGCCGCACTCGCGCCGCTGGGCATCCGCCTGGCGCGCAATGCGCATTACCGCTACCTGATTGCCCTGCCCGCACACAACGAAGGCGCGCCGGTAACGCTGGCCGAAACCCTGCTGTTGCTAGTGCTGCGCCAGCGTTATGACGAAGCCATGCGACAGGGCATGGTGGAAGACGAAGGCGCGGTAACGGTAGCGCTGCCGGAATTGCAAGAAGCCTATCAGGCGCTGACCGGGCGCGAGATGCCCGACAGCGGCGCCCTGCGCGAACTGGCGCGCACCCTCAAGCGCTGGGGCGTCTGCCGCCTGATCGAATCCGATCCAGACGATGCGCAACCCTTCCATCTGCAAGTGCGCCCGGCGATTGTGGAAATCCTTGGCGAGCACTGGCTGCAACGGCTGGCGCAGCATGGCGGTGATGAACAAGAAGGCGATGCCGCCGATGACAACCACGAGGCCGATGATGTATCTGCTTGAACGTATCCATCTGGTGCAATTTTTCCTGTTCGAGGCGCAAACCCTAGAACTGGATGCCACCAGCGCCATCATCGCCCCCAATGGCGCCGGCAAGAGCGCGCTGCTCGATGCGCTGCAAATCGTCTTGCTGGGCGGCGACCGCAGCCGTATCCGTTTCAACGCGCAAGCAGGCGGCAGCCATCGCGCCCGCAGCATCCGCGACTACTGTCTGGGCGTGTTTCGCAGCGGCGATGAAGGCCGCAAACGGCGCACCGCCACCACCTATATCTCGCTGGTGTTCCGCGATGGCGAAAGCGGCGATGTGCTGACCGCCGGCATCGCGCTGGGCGCCTCGGCGGACGAAGCCGATCACCGCCTGCATGGCCTATACCTGCTGCCGGGCGTGGCGCTGGAACTGGACGACCATATCGAGCAGGTCAAAGGCAAAGAGCTGCCACTGGCCTGGAGCACCTTCCGCGAAATGGCCGCACGCCGTTGCAAGGCGGTCGGCAGCGCATTCGAGCAACATAGCGTGGCCGAACGCTTCGTCAAGGATTTGCTGTTTCGTCTGCGCGGCGCAGGCAGCGCCACCCCGGATGTCAATGCCTACCGCAAAGCATTTTTGAACGCGCTGAACCTGCAACGGGTTGAGGATATCGACCTGTTCGTGCGCACCTTGGTGGCTGAAGACCGGCCAACCGATATCGCCCGTTTCCGCGCCCTGCTGGAAAGCTTCCGGCAAATCCGCGACCGCATCGAACAGGTACGCCAGCGCATCGACGCGGCCAGCGGCGTGGAACTGCAATACTCGAAAATCGCCACGCAAGCGGTGCGCGCCGCCTCATATCGCGCCCTGGCCGCCGAATATGCGCGCGACCTGTATGCCGAACAAATCGACGCGGCCGAAACCCAATGCCAACAGGCGCAGGACACCCAAGCCCGCTTGCAGCGCCAACTGCAAGAAGAACGCAGCCAGCGCGATTTGACCCGCGAAGAACATCAACGCGCCCAAGCGCAACTACAAGGCAATGCCGGTTACGGCGAGCAGGCGCATTTTGATGAAATCAGCGCCCGCGACCGCGAGCGCCTGCAACACATCAAGGCCGAGCTGCTGCGCGAAACCGCCTTTATCCGCGACCAGTTTGCCGCCCTGCAAACACAGGGTGCCGCCCCGACCGCCGAGAGCATCGCCGCCCATTCGCTGTGGAGCAACTGGCATGCAGCGCTCCTGGCACTACCCGAGCAGGCGCCGCTGCCCTGGCCACAGGCGCAGATGTTCGATGAAGCCCGCAAGGCGCTGGCCGCAGCCGCGCCGCTGATCGAACAACTCGGTCAACACATCCACACACTGCGCGAAGCGCAGGAAAAAGCCAGCGGCCGCCTGAACAGCGCGCAGCAAAACAAGAAGCGTCTGGCTTCCGGGCAGTCGGAACTGGGCGCCGATGCTGCCCGGTTGATGAGCTATCTGCGCGAGGCCGGCATCGACGCCCGCCCGGTTTGCGACCTGGTCGAAGTCAGTGACAAACGCTGGCAACCGGCCATCGAAGCCTATCTGCGCAGCAATGTCGAAGCCCTGTTGATTCCCGAGGCCGATGAAGCCCGCGCCACCGCCGTGTATCGCAATCTCTCCGGCGCCCGCACGGTATATGGCGTGAAGCTGGCGCTGGCAAGCCAAGCACGCCGTTCACGCGGCGCGCAACCGCCGCGCGAAGGCAGCGTGGCCGCCCTCATCACCGGCATCCATCCCGATGCGCTGGCCTTTTTGCGCCGCCAGCTGGGCGAATTGCACTGCGTGGAAACCGAGGCTGAACTGGTCAACCATCCGCAGGCGCTCAGCCGCGACGGCCTGCTCGCGCGCGGCGGCAGCATCGAACGGTTGCGTCTGCCAGCGGCAAGTGATTTGAAAATCGGCGCCCATGACAACCGCAACCGCCTGCGCGTGCTGCAAGAAGAAATCGAAGCTGCCGAAAGCCAACTGCGCGAAATCACCCCCAAGCTGCAACAGGCCACCCGGCAGCAAAACGCGCTGGCGCGACTGGCCGATGCCGAAGGCGTGGCGCAGGCGCTGCATGCGCGCGCGCACGAATATCAACAAGCCCTGCAACGCTATCGCCATAGCGAAGAAAGCCGCAGCGCCCGCCTTGATCCGGATTTGCTGCGCCTTTCCGAACTCACCCAACATCTGAAAACACGGCTCGATACTCACGAGCAGCAACTGGAAACCCTGATTGCCCAACAAGCCGTGGCGCAACGCCAGCATGAAGATCAGCAACGCCTGCTCGATGGCCTGCGCCAGCAGCAAGCCCAGGTTATCCAACACGCCGTGCAAGCCTTCCGCGATGCCGATGTCGATCCCAATCTGGTCGAGCGCTACCGTGAAGAATTGGACGAAAAGTTCGAGGCGCTGGAAGCGCGCCGCAGCGCCTGCGAACGCCGCGTCGAAGACAGCGACAAGCAGCGCGAGCGGCTGTTGCCCGAGGCTTGGAGCGCACTTTCGCAATACGCCCGCGACCACGGCCTGACACTGGCCTTTGACGGCAGCGCATGGCGGCCTGCGCAAAGCCTGCTGCAACGGGAGCTTGCGCAACTGCGCGATACCGAACTGGTGCGCTATCAGGATGAAGCCAAACACGCCTATGACACGGCGGTGGAAACCTTCCGCGCCAATGTCGCCGCCGCGCTCAATGACAACTTCAGCCGACTGCGCGAACAAATCAACACCTTGAATCGCGTCCTGCGCAGCAGCCCGCCGTTTTCCAACAACGAGCGCTATCAGTTCCATTACGAGGTCGTGCCCGAGTTCAGAGAGCTGGCCAGTTTCATCAAGCGCGCCGCCGATGTCGGCGAGGAAGACAATCTGTTCGGCAGCGCCGGTGAAGTCCCGGCCGCCTTCCGCGAGCTGGTCGAAGACGATATCGCCACCGCCCGGCACACTTCGCCGCTGGATGATTACCGCCGCTTCTTCCGCTTTGAAGTGCGTATCCAACAAGATGAGCGCGTCATCGGCACGCTGAGCGAGCGCATGCGTTCTGGCTCGGGTGGTGAACACCGCGCCCCGCTGTATGTCATCGCCGGCGCCGCACTGGCGGCCGCCTATGGCAAGAGCGAGGCCAACCCCGGGGGCATCGGCCTGATTTTGCTCGACGAATTTGGCGACAAAATCGACGCGCAAAACGCCCGCGCCACCACCAATTACCTGCGCTCATTGGGGCTGCAACTGATACTGGCCGCCCCCGATACCGCACAGGGCACCCTGTCGGGCGTGCTGGAAAGCTATATCGAGTTGTTCCGCGATGGCGACTTGCTCCAGGCCGAGCGCATCGAAGTGCAGGCCGCCGCCCGCGAGTTGCTGCTGTCCGACCAGTTCGATGTGCACCCGCATCTATTGGCCGAAGAAACCGAGCGCATCCGCCGCCAACAGCCCGCCGCATGAGTGCCGCGCAGAACATGCTGATGCGCTTGCTCAAGCGCGCCGAGAAAGCCCGGCTGCGTGCTGCTGACAAGCCGGTATCTTTTTCCATGAGCAGCAAGCGCGATGCCCCCGAATACCAAGCCCAGCGCACATGGCCCGAGCGCGAAGCCTTCCACGCCCAGATGGCCTTGGCCGAACGCGCTGGCGCAATCACGATCCAGCGCGCCCGTTATCGGGGCGAGGGGCAGGATATTGAACGCATCACCGTGACTGACCTCACTGCCTTGGCCGCACATCTGGGCGTGAAGCTACAGCAAACCCGCGTATCGGAGGCCGAAGCCGTACTGGCGCCGTGGCGTGCGCGCTTCCCAGTGCTCGAGGACGTACTGGCCGCCTGGCAGGCCGGACGCCGGGTGCGCGGCCACACGGCGGAAGCGGCTCGCGCAATCGCCGATGCCGCGCTGGTGGTCGATGCCTGCCAGCAAGACCTCATGCGCGAGCGCAGCCTGCGACGCGAGAGCGCACGCCTGTTCGCCGGACAGGCCAACGCCAGCAAGCGGATCGAACAACTCACTTCTTGGTTGGATTTAATCAGCAGTGGACACTTGAAGGCCGATGGCACCTTGGAGGATGTCCATGTCTGGGCAGCGCTGGGACTACGCAAGGAGCCGCTGCCACTGCTATTGGCAGGCAATGCCCAACTGCATTTGGAGCAGGGCGAGCTGCCCTTGATTCGCCCATGGTTGGGAGTACCACCGGAAGCACTGCAGGCAGTACAAACCTCGGCACGTTGTGTACTCAGCATCGAAAACCTCGCCAGCTTCCACGATGCCGCGCGGCTATCCGATACCGATACCCTGCTGCTTTACACCGGCGGCATGCCCTCGCCCGCTTGGCGGCGCGCCTATGCCTGCATCCTGCGCAGCCTGCCTGTCGATGCCCGCATCTATCACTGGGGCGATATTGACCAAGGCGGCTTTCGTATTGCTAGCGTGCTGGCGCACAGCGCCGCAGAAACTGGGCATCGCCTGCTGCCCTGGCAAATGTCCCCAGCCAATCTGCCTGCCAGTATCCGTACCCGCGCCAAACGCGCCGATCCAGCCACGCTGGAGGCGATGTGCCATTGGGCCGAACGCACTGGCTGGCCGCAAATCGCGTACGGCTTGCAACAACAGCCCTTGATGTTGGAACAAGAGTTGCTGGAGGCCAGACTACCCGCCAGCCCTGAGCCACTATCCCCGGGCTGAATTGACACAGCTAACAGTGTGTATAAAACTCAAAATACATACACATCAAGCATGTTCATGCGCACCAATATCGACATCAACGACGAATTGCTCGCCAAGGCCATGCAGGCCGGCCCCTTCCGCACCAAGAAAGAAGCCGTGGAAGCAGGATTGGCGCTTTTGGCGCGTCAGGCTGCCTATCGCGAGATTCTCAAATGGGAGGGCAAGCTCAAATGGGAAGGCGACGAGTCCATTGACTGGACGCAACAGGCCACCATGAAGGAGGCCCCTAGGGTGCAGGAGACTGCCAGCGACTATGGCAGCAAGCGCGGCAAAACTGCCGCAGCAAGCAAACGCACCAGCAAGCGCAGCAGCCCAAAGGCCACAAGCCGTGCTAGTCGTTGATTCCAGCGTCTGGATCGACTTCTTCAATGGCCGTGATACCGCCGGGCGGCTGGAGCTTCGCCGCCTGCTCGATGACGGCCACACCCGTCTGGTCGTGCCCGATCTGGTGCTTTATGAAGTCTTGCGCGGCTTTCGTGATGAGCGCGCCATGCGCCAGGCCAAAAGGTTGCTGCAAACCTTGAGCGTGGAGTCTTGCGGCGGCGAGGAAATCGTGCTGGCTGCTGCCGAGCACTACCGTCAACTACGCAGCCGTGGCATCACCATTCGCAGCGCCGTCGATGTTCTGGTCGCTGCCTTCTGCATCGAAAACAATTATCTGTTGCTGCACAGTGACCGCGACTATGACGCACTGGCTGTATATCGCGGCCTGCGTGTTTGGGGGTATTGATGAATCACCACGGCCATTCCCGCACCCTAGCGCATTACATCGGCAACACGGCGGCTGCCCCAAGCACTGCCGGAAAGGCAAGCGCCGACAAAAATCTTCCTTACCAAAAAAACAGCCCGGGTTTGCCGGGCTGTTTGCATTGCTGTGAATCAAGCGGCCATTAACGCTTGGCCAGCGGCACGAAGGCGCGGTCTTCGGGGCCGGTGTAGTTGGCGCTGGGGCGGATGATTTTGCCGTCCTGGCGCTGTTCAATGACATGCGCGCTCCAGCCTGCGGTGCGGGCGATGACGAACAGCGGGGTGAACATCGGCGTCGGCACGCCCATCATGTGATAGCTCGATGCGCTGTACCAGTCGAGGTTCGGAAACATCTTCTTGGTGTCCATCATCAGCGTTTCAATGCGCTCGGACACATCGAACAGCAGGGTGTTGCCGCCGTCCTTGCAGAGCTTTTTGCTGAGCTTTTTGATGATCGGATTGCGTGGGTCGCCGATGGTATAGACCGGGTGACCAAAGCCGATGATGATTTCCTTCTTCTCCATGCGCGCGCGGATATCGGCCTCGGCCTCGTCGGCGCTGCCATAGCGGGCGATGATGTCCATGGCGACTTCGTTGGCGCCGCCGTGCTTGGGGCCGCGCAGGGCGCCAATCGCGCCGGTGATGCAGGAATACATGTCCGAGCCAGTGCCAGCAATCACGCGCGCGGTGAAGGTGCTGGCATTGAACTCGTGCTCGGCGTAGAGAATCAACGACTTGTCCAGCGCCTCGGCATGCAGCGCGCTGGGCGGCTCGCCGTGCAAAAGATGCAGGAAGTGCGCAGCGATCGAATCATCATCGGTTTCCACCTCGATGCGGCGGCCATTGCGGGTGAAGTGCCACCAGTACAACAGCATCGAGCCGAAGCTCGCCATCAGGCGATCCGCGATATCGCGGGCTTCGGCCTCCGGGTGGCCGTCGCGCTCGGGCAGCACCGTGCCCAGCACCGAGCAGCCGGTACGCATCACGTCCATCGGGTGAGCATTGGCGGGCACCAGCTCCAGCGCCTCCTGCACGATCGCGGGCAAGCCGCGCAGGCGCTTCAGTTTGGTTTTGTAGGCAGCCAGTTGCGCGGCGGTCGGCAAGCTGCCGTGCACCAGCAGGTGCGCGACTTCTTCAAACGTGGCCTTGGTGGCGAGATCGTGGATGTCATAGCCGCGATAGTGCAGGTCATTGCCGCTGCGACCGACGGTGCACAGCGCGGTATTGCCTGCGGCCGTGCCGGAGAGCGCCACCGACTTTTTCACCCTGGGGGCTGCCGGGGCTGCGGTTTCGGGAGTGGTTTTTTTCTTGCTCATGGCAGGGCTCCAGTCAGGATTTGGATTTGGAGAAAAGCGCGTCGAGCTTTTGCTCGAAGGCGTGATAGCCGATGCGCTCATACAGTTCTTCACGGGTTTGCATGCTGTCCAGCACCGCCGCCTGCGTACCATCGCGGCGCACCGCCTGATACACCGCCTCGGCAGCCTTGTTCATGGCGCGGAAGGCCGACAGCGGAAACAGCTGGATCGCCACGCCCACCGAGGCCAATTCATCGCGGGTGAACAACGGGGTTTTGCCGAACTCGGTGATATTGGCCAGCACCGGCACGTTTACCGCATCGACAAAGCGCTTGTACGTGCCCAAGTCGTAGGCGGCCTCGGCAAAAATGCCGTCGGCCCCGGCCTCCACACAGGCGATGGCGCGCTCGATGGCCGCATCCACACCGTCCACGGCAATCGCATCGGTACGGGCAATCAGAAAGAAGTCCGGGTCGGTTTTGGCATCGGCGGCCGCCTTGACGCGATCGACCATTTCCCCGGTGCTGACGATTTCCTTGCCGGGGCGATGGCCGCAGCGCTTGGCGCCGACCTGGTCTTCAATATGGCAGGCCGCTGCGCCCGCCTTGATCAGCGATTTCACCGTGCGCTCGATATTGAATGCCGAGGCGCCAAAGCCGGTGTCGATATCCACCATCAAGGGCAGATCACAGACATCGGTGATGCGGCGGGTGTCGATCAGCACGTCTTCCAGCGTGTTGATACCCAAATCCGGCAGACCCAGCGAGCCGGCCGCGACACCGCCGCCAGAAAGATAGATCGCCTTGTAGCCGGCGCGCTTGGCCAGCAGCGCGTGATTGGCATTGATCGCGCCGATCACCTGCAACGGCGACTCGGCGGCCAGTGCGGCGCGGAATTTGGCGCCCGCAGAACCTGTTGAACTCATGGCAACTCCTGCGTTGAAAGCAGTCATTCTAAAACGGCGCCGCAGATTCAAACAGCATCGACATCCCGGTTTCGGGATGTCGAAAAGCCAAGCTCACCGCATGCAGGCAAACCCGTGTATCGGGTGCCGCGCCGTAAAAATCATCCCCCACAATCGGATGCCCAAGACTCAACAAATGCACCCGCAACTGGTGGCTGCGCCCGGTAACCGGCTCCAATGCAAGTCGTGTCTGCCCCCTGTCTGCATCCCGCGCCAATACCTGCCAACGGGTGCGTGAAGGTTTGCCAAGCTCAAAATCCACTTTCTGCCGTGGACGATTTGGCCAATCGCAAATCAATGGCAGGTCGATTTCGCCCGCATCCGACTCAACTAAACCTTCCACCAGCGCCTGATAACGCTTCTGTACCTGCCGCTTTTCAAACTGTATCGACAATGCCCGATGCGCTGCCTTGCCGCGCGCCAACACCAAAAGCCCACTGGTCACCTGATCCAGCCGATGTACGACAAGCGCATCTGGGCAATCCCACTGTACCCGCGTTATCAGGCAATCCTGATGCTCAGGCAAGCGCCCTGGCACACTTAAAAGTCCGGCGGGTTTTTCCACCACCAGCAAGGCGTTATCGGCATGGTGGATGGTAATGTCGGCAACTGGCATGGGGCAGGCAACGGTGAGGAGCCGCCACGATACTGCATTGCGCAAGCGGGCATTGCTCTTTCTGGCAGAAAGCGTGCTAAAACAGGCTCCCCTCACTTGTTGGAAGATGTTGCATGCGTTATCTCACGGCCATTTTTGCGCTCGGCTTGCTCGGCTGCAATCAAGCAAGCGATGCACAAGCACAAGTCAGAGACCATCAAGCCCAAGGCAATCTTGAATCCAGACATACCCTTGGCTGCATCACACTTGCCGAGGCCAAAAACCAATACACCCCGGCAGATTTGTTCTCATCTGCCGCTGCCTGCGTGCAAGCAAACAAACCCGAGCAAGTGGCTGATTTGTATATCCTTGCCCGCAGCTATGGCAGCTTCGATGCCAAGCGGGTCAGCGACCAAAGCGCGCATCAGGCCGTACTGGTACTGCAAATGCAGGCTTTTGCTGGCATGTCCGAAGAATTCAACAAGCAAGTATCAGAAACGCTGAAAACCAAGACAAACGACCCAGCCGAGCACAGCCGCATCTGTCGCCAAATCAAACAGCTGGGCGCACCGGCCTACCATCCCAGCTATATGCTGCAACATGGTATGGGCGCATTTCTCTCTGACGAGGGCACTTCCAAAGCACTAGTCGAAAACTTCAATGCCGAAACCGCCTGGAATGAAGTGCTGGCCTCCAGCCTTAGATGCAGTACCGAAGGCTGAAACACCGCATGCATCCTGCGCTCGCCCGCCTGTTGCATGACTATCGCGCTGCCGTGCAACAGGCGCTTGGGCTGATGGAAAAATCCGGCATCGCACTGCCTGCCAGCAACCAAGAGTGGCTGGCAGGCCCTGTCCCCGAACATGGCCTGCTGCAAGGCGGCATCAGGTATTTCAAACATGGCTATGGTTGCAGCGTGCAGCTGCCAGAGGGCACCGTGGACTTTGATTTTGGCGAGCAGGGCCAGACAAACGGTGTCAGCCCCGGCGCGTTGCTGCACTATGCCGGTAGCAAGCTCTCCGCCTACGGGTTTGATGACGAAACCGAATTCCTAGCCTGTTTTGAGCAGGCTCTCGCCCAAGGCGAGCTGCATGACTCGGGTTATCTGCTTTATTACTGACTGAAAGCAGCCGTCGTTATTGCCTGCCTTCCATCAAATGACTGACATAGCGGCTCATACCGCTTGGCACATGCAGGAACTGTACGCCCGGGTTGATTCGTTTCTACCGGAAAACAAAGGCCGCGCTTATAGCGCCTGCTTTTCCCATTTTTCGCGCTTGCGCTGGCGGCTATCTATGCGCCACATCCCATCTTCTTGCCGAATCATCAAGAAGCGGTCTTGAAAGATATTTTCATTGGTGTGGATATAAGCCCTGCTTTTGGAGACTATCTCCACATCCACGATTTTGTGCTTGCCATAAGTACCCCCATCCATTCCAGACCAACTATATCGGTCTTGGTCGTGATGTTTTTCGGTGGCGTATTGCCGATAAAGCGCTTTGACTTTTTCGCTTATCTCATCGGTAGATTCTTCGGAAAAATTGGCCTCGGCAAATTTCTCCCACGCCGCCATTGCCGCAAAAAACGCCAACAAATGCGCCTTGGCCTTGTCGATATCCGCAGCATCCACCATTGCCGCCGTCTTGCCGTTCACTTGTAGCCCTCCAAAACCTTGGCCTTGATGGCTTGATATTTCCGCTCAAACTCGGCGATTTTTGGCTCGGCATTCTTGCTGCCTTTTGACCCCCTGCCCGAGCCTTTGCCAAGGAAGTACAGATTGTCAGAGCCGTCGAGCTTCATCGCCAGCTCGTGCCGGCTGCCCGGCACATCGGGGAAGTGAATCTCCCAAAAGGCGTATTCCTCCAGCGGGAAAGCGCTCCTGCCCAGATGGACTTCCTGCAGGTTTTCAAGCTGCAAGGCCGCTGCGAACATCGGGTAAGGGGCTTTGCAGCTCACATGGTGGGCGCAAAAAACTTCAAGCGCGGACAGCCCGGCCAAAAAATCAAAGCTGTCGATGCTTTGCTTTGCATCTAGCGAGCCGTCAATGCTCA
Organism: Lysobacteraceae bacterium NML08-0793; assembly: GCA_002798275.1. Classification (GTDB taxonomy): domain Bacteria; phylum Pseudomonadota; class Gammaproteobacteria; order Xanthomonadales; family Xanthomonadaceae; genus Solilutibacter. The sequence goes on from NWQR01000002.1 coordinate 522,237, forward strand.
AGAAACGCAAACCGGTGAGGCCCGCAAGGGCAGAAAAATCCGTCACGCCGCGCAGGTATTCGATATACAGCGAACGCAGATGGGTGAGCTTGGCAAGTGGCGAGAGGTCGGAAAAGCCCGAAACCAGCGTCAATGCCAGCTCTTCCAGTTGGCCCAGCTCGCCCAGAAACGCGATGTCTTTTACCCGCGCCAGAATCAGATGCAATCGCTTCAACTGTGGAAGGCGCGCCAAGGCAGCAAGCTGCTCGCGGCTTGGCGAATGAATTACCAGCTCTTCCAGCTCGGGCTGCTCGAAAATTGCCTGCCAGTTCTGCGTATCCTTGCGAAAGGCAATGGCTTTTATCGGCGTGCCACGATAATTGTCCGGGTCAAACACCGTCACAAAGCCGGGGCACAAAGTCATTTGCCAATACTTGTGCACGATTTGTGTCAGACGTTTCAGCATCAAGCCACCAACACGCCGCCGGTATCTTCCAGAATCACATGCGGAATAAAGCGCGCGCTGTCGCGGGTGATGCGACTGCGGTCGGCGCGCAGACCAAGGCCGCAGGGGCGGTCGCCCACCACCCAGCTGCCCAGCACCACATGCTCGCCGTTGAACTCGGCCAGCGGGTGGAAAGCCTGGCGAATGCACGCGCCCATGTAAGGGCCTGGGGCGGATTCTTCGCGGCCATCAGGCAGACAGATGCGGATATTGGCACCCTCGCGGGAATACAGTGGTTTCACCACCCAGCCAGGTGCAGGTGTCTGCGTGCTATCGACAAACTCGGCCATCAGCAGATTGGGATGCCCCGCATGTCGCTCCCACAGTAGCGGCAGGATGCCCTTGTTGCTCAGCACTGCCTTCCAGGCCGGCTCCAGCAGTTGCATCCCGGCCGTCGGCAAATACTGACCAAACGGCTCGCGCATCAGGTCTTCCAGCGGATAGAGCTTGGCCAGTGTGCCGATGGCGTTGTCGGCCAAATCGGTATAGCGGCCATCGGCGGTAATGCCGATGTCTTCCATCGCCAAATGGCTGCATTCAATCCCGGCCTGCACGGCGCAGTCGCGCAGGTAGTCGATGGTGCCTTGGTCTTCGCTGCTCGAGCGCACTGCTGCAAAGTACAGCGGCCGTTGCAGGCGTTTGGCAATCAGGCTGAAGGCTTCCACTAGGCTTTCGTAAATCGAGTTGTACTGGTCGGCCATCAACGGAAAGGTGCCGCGCTGCTGCATGTCATCGAGCCATTGCCACTGGAAAAACGCCGCCTCGAACAACGAGGTGGGCGTGTCGTAGTTCAGCTCTAGGAGCTTCGCAGGCCCGCTGCCGTCATAAGCAAAATCCATCCGTCCGTAGAGATGTGGCTCTTGATTGCGCCAGCTTTCTAGTATCCAGTTCCAGTAGGCTTCCGGAATATCCAGCTGACGCAGCAGGCGCTCGTTGCTGACGATATCGCCCACCATGTCCAGCACCATATCGTGCAATTCTTCGGTGGGCGCTTCGATATCGTTTTCTATTTGTTCAAGGCTGAAGGCATAGCAATGGCTTTCATCCCAGTACGGCGCACCGTCGATGGTATGAAAATCGAAACCTGCGGCTTCGGCCTTCTGCTTCCAGTCCGCACGCGGCTCAAGGTCGATACGGCGCATCAGCCACCACTGCTGCGGCGATCGCTATCCCCGCCAAAACCGCCACGGCTGATGGTCGGCTTCTGGTTGGGCTGCATATAAATCGGGGTAGCAGCAGTACGCCCTGGCGCGCCGCCGCGATACATGCCACGCTCACCGGCTTGTGCCGGGCGCTCCCAGCCGCCGTACTTGTTGCGGAATGCCGGGCTGGACTGCAAGCCGGTGACATTGCTGCCACTCATCATCCGACCCATCATGTAACCGGCCAAAATCGGCATGAAGCTGGAGCTGCGCTCGCGGCTGCCCTCTTCGCACTGGCCTTCGCCGTGCTCGGCCTCGCAATCCTTGCGACTGGCATAGCGGGGAGCCTGCTCCTGATGGGCTTTTTCCGCTGCGGCAAAGGCGCTTTCGCAGCTGCTGCGATCGCCGGTTTGCTGCGCGCATTCGGCAACCGAGGTATACAAGCCTTCTTCCAACGTTGGCTCGGTGCTGCCGCAGGCAGTCAACCACAACGGGCTTGAGCCCATCAAAACCAAAGCCATGGTGCGCGAACGCTTCATATAGTGAATCCATCGAAATAATCAGAGGGCGATTTTTTCATGGCAGCAGACAAGCCTCAAGGCTGTTGCAACCACTGTTGGACGATTCGTCCAACACCTGCCAACACCGCTTCATCTTCGTCACGCACACCCTGCGGGTAATGGGCATCGGCCTCGTAATAGGCGGCAATCACCACCGGCTTGCGTCCTTCGCGCCAAATAACCGCAACATCATGGGTTTTGTTCGGCATGCCTTCGCTAAAACCCGAGCCGGTTTTATCGCCTATCTGCCATCCCGGTGGAAAGCCGGCACGCAAGCGCTTCAAGCCGGTTTCGGTTGCAAGCATCCAGCCCTTCAAGTCTTCTCGCGCCCCATCGCCCAGAACATCACCGACAAACAGCCGTGCCACGGTTTCAGCCATCGCGCGTGGTGTGGTGGTATCACGCACCTCACCGGCAGGCACGAAGTTCATTTCAGTTTCGTACCGATCAAGTCGGCTCACTTGATCACCCAACGCGCGCCAACGCGCGGTAACGCCTTCAGGACCGCCCAATTGTCGAATCAGCAAGTTCGCTGCCGTGTTATCGCTGGTAAGTTGGGCAGCTTTGGCAAGCTCAATCATGTGCATGGCTTGAATACCGTTATCAAGCCGTGCCTGTATCACCGGCGCATGCGGCACCAAGTCATCAGCACTGAAAGGCAATGTCATCTCGGCAGCAAACTCGCCCTCACCCATTGCTCGCAACACCACTGCCGCCAGCAGCAGTTTGAAAGTGGAGTTCATGCCAAAACGCTCATCAGCGCGCAATGCCAAGTGGCGCCCGGTTTCGCTATCCAGCACATATACGCCCAAGCGCCCAGCACTTGTTTGCTGCAAATCCAGCAATTGTTGCTCGGCATCGCTATCCGTCCAGGCAGATGGTCTGGCGCTACAGGCAGCCATTGCGACCATCAATCCAAACAGCAACAAGATGGCTTTGCGAAGCATAGGACACTCCAACATATGAAAAGCCCCGCATGGTACCATGCGGGGCTTTTCAAGTTATCAGGGCAGCTGCAATCAACCCAGCAAATGCGCAACGCCGGCGCGCTCTTCTTCCAACTCGGCCAAGGTCTTGTCCATAGCAGCGCGGCTGAAGTCATCAATCGGCAAATCCTTGACCACGGTGTATTCACCGTTTTCGCAGGTTACCGGCACGCCGTAAATCACGCCTTCAGGCACGCCGTAGCTGCCATCGGAGGGCACACCCATCGTTACCCACTTGCCATTGGTGCCAAGCGCCCAATCGCGCATGTGGTCGATGGCGGCATTGGCGGCGGAAGCAGCCGAGGACAGGCCACGAGCCTCAATAATCGCCGCGCCACGCTTGCCGACCACCGGGATGAAGGTGTTGGCGTTCCAGTCGGCATCGTTGATCTTGTCTTTCAACGAGGCGCCCGCCACGGTGGCAAAGCGGTAGTCGGGGTACATGGTCGGGCTGTGGTTGCCCCAAACCACCAGTTTTTCGATGTCGGCCACGGCCACATCCGCCTTGCCGGCAAGCTGGCTGAGTGCGCGATTGTGATCCAGACGCAGCATCGCGGTGAAGTTCTTGGCCGGCAGATCCGGGGCGGACTTCATGGCGATATAGGCATTGGTATTGGCCGGGTTGCCGACCACGATGACCTTGACATTGCGGCTGGCGACCTTGTTCAGCGCCTTGCCTTGTACGGTGAAGATTTCGGCATTTTTCAGCAGCAAGTCCTTGCGCTCCATGCCAGGGCCGCGCGGCATCGCACCGACCAAGAGGGCGTAATCGGCATCCTTGAAGGCCACTTCCGGATCATCGGTGCCGACCATGCCTGCCAACAGCGGGAAGGCGCAGTCTTCCAGTTCCATCATCACGCCCTTCAGCGCAGCCTGGGCTTTTTCCAGCGGCAATTCCAGCAGTTGCAGAATCACCGGCTGGTCTTTGCCGAGCATTTCGCCGGAGGCGATGCGGAACAGCAAGGCGTAACCGATTTGACCGGCAGCGCCGGTCACGGCAACACGGACGGGTTTCTTCATGGCAAAAATCCTCGTGGGTTGAAAAGAACAAGTGGCGATGCCAACCAAGGCATCCTGGAAAAACGCTAGTGCAAACGGTAGCCCTGTGGCGCGAGCAGCTCTTGCAGGCGTTCGGTGTTGTAGCCGTGCACCACCGTCTGCCCGACCACCGTAACCGGCACACCACGAGCGCCCAATGCACGCATCGCGGCATCACCTTCGGGGCTGTCTACATTCAGCGCCTGGTATTTGACACCGGCACGCTTGAAGTCTGCCCGCAGCTTGCGGCAATAGCCGCACCAGTCGGCATACAGCATGACGATGCCGGTGCTGCCGGTGCCTTTGCGCGGGTCATGCTCGGCAAGTTTGCTGCTTGCCGCCTGATTGGCGAAGTGCAGCACTCCGCCAATCAGCGCAACCGCCAATAGCAGCCACAGGGCACGCATCAGGTTCAGACCATTTCCGCAAAGAATTCGCGGATACGCTCCATGCCCGGCGCCAATTGCGGGGTCGGGCAGGTATAGCTGATGCGCAGCGCGCGCGGCTCACCGAAGGCCGAACCCGGCACGCAGGCCACCCCCTTGGCTTCCAACAGGGCACTGCACAACTCGATATCGTTGTTCACCTGCTTGCCGTTATGCGACTTGCCAAAATAGGCGCTGATGTCCGGGAACACATAGAACGCGCCCTGCGGACGCGGGCAGATGATGCCGGGAATGCTGTCCAGCACGGCCAGCACCTGATCGCGCTTTTGGGCGAACTCGCGGCATTTTTCTTCCGGCACATCCTGCGGGCCGGTCAGCGCAGCCACGGCGGCGGCATTGATGACTTCCGGCAGGCTGGTGATGTGGTTGGAGTTCATCGTGGTGATGGCATTGGCCACCACTTCGGGGCCTGCCAAAAGACCCACGCGCCAACCCGGCATGCCATAGCTCTTGGACAGCGAATCGACAAAAATCACCCGGTCTTTCAGCTCCGGCCGCAGCTGCACGAAGTTGTGATAGCCCACACCGTCGAACACCATCTGGTTGTAGAGGTCGTCGGCAATAATCCAAGTATCGGGATACTTGGCGATGACATCGGCAAGCGCTGCGATTTCTTCGCGGCTATACACCATGCCGGTCGGGTTGGACGGGTTGTTGAACAGCAACATGCGCGGCTTTTTGGCAAGCGCGGCATCCAGTTGCGCCGGGGTCAGCTTGTAATCCTGCTCAGCCGGGCACGGCAGCAGCTCGATCTTGGCATTGACGATTTCGGCAATATCCACATAGCTGGTCCAGTACGGCGTGGGGAAAGCGATGGTATCGCCTTCGTCCAGCAGCGCTTCGGCAAGGTTGTAGAGGATGTGCTTGGCGCCGATGCCGGTCGCGCAATTGGCACGGGTATAGCCAGTCAGCCCCAAGCGCTCCAGATGCACCAAGAACGCATCCAGCAGCTCCAGCGCGCCCCGGTTGCTGCCGTACTGGCCGCTGTCTTGCTTCAGCCATTCGGCCACCGCCTGATACACATGATCGCCGGGCAAAAAGTTCGGCACGCCAATGGAAAAGCTGATGATGTCGCGGCCTTCGGCCTTCATTTGTTTGGCTTTTTCAGCAATCTGCATGATGGCGCTGGGTTTGGCGCGACCAATGCGCTGGGCAAGTTTGGGCATGTCGAATCTCGCTGTCGGAAAGGAGGTAAAACTAAACGCCTGAAGGCGGTGCAAAGCCCGGAGATTTTACCACGCGCCCCGGTGCTTACCCGCAAAAACCCCTATATCTGCCCTGCCCCGTTCGCTGCCGTCCCATCGCCCACGGGCAGCGGACGCACAATCGCGCCCGCCCCCAATTGCACGTCTGCAACAGCCAATCCCCGCAGCCCCCCATCAAAACCCGAACGAGGCTTGCAGATAGTAGGTACGCGGGGTGCCGAGGTACTTGCCACGATTGTTGTCGTCGAAGGAACGGGTGAAGTAATCGCGGTCAAACAGGTTGCGGATGCCAAAGCCAATCTTCAGATCGTTCATGTTCGGGCCGAAGTCATAGGCAACACGGGCATTCCAGACTGCATAACCTGGGATGCGCCCCATGTTGCCGGCAGCATTTTCGGCCTCGGTATTTTCATTGTCGGCATACTGCCCCGACTGATACAGCGATTCCAAATCAAGACGCAGGCCGGCACGGCTGTAACCGATGCCAAACAAGCCTTTGTGACGGGATGAAAAAGGCACCTGATTGCCGTAATTGGGGCCGCTTTGCCGGATGCTGGCATCGGAATAGACATAGTTGAAGCGCAAATCGACGCCTTCCAGCGCCGGGTTGAGCGCCCCCAGCCGATAAACCAGCGCCGTTTCCAGCCCTTGATGGCGAGTCTTGCCTCGGGCAATCACACTATCGTTGGTTTGGCTGCTGTCGTACTGATTGTCGAAATGAATGAGGAATAGATTGGCTTCCGCCTGTAACGGGCCGTTGTCATAGCGGCTGCCCAGCTCCCAGGTACGCGCCTTTTCCGGCTTGATGGCATCCACCGCCACGCGATTGGGCATCTGGCTATATTGCACGCTGCCAAACGAGCCTTCGGTATTGGCATACAGGCTCCAGGCATCGCTGAGGCGATAGCGCACATTCAATGCCGGCAGCAGCGCATGGTATTTGCCGGTATAAGGCGTCTTGGTGAGCACATTCAGTTGCTCTTGGTCGATGATTTCGTAGCGGATGCCGGGTGTCAGTGTCCAATCGGCGATTTCAATCCGGTCATCGACATAAAAGGCGTGAGCTCGGGTCTGCCCGCGGGTATCGCGATCCTTGCGGCTGCCCCGATGCGGAAACACATTGGCATTGATGGGCTCACGATAACGCTGTTCGCTGCTGGCCTCATTCACATGGCGATAGCCGATGCCCAACTCATGCCGGACTTGCCCGCTGACAAAGCCCTGCGCAAAGCGCCCTTCAAGGCCGCGCACCCAATAATTGCGCGGCGAAAGCGAAAGAAAACTGCCCTGATCGAGATAGCCGCTGCGCAAGGTGCGGGTGTAAAAGGCATTGAGTGCCAACTCACGATCATCGCGCTGATACAGATAATTGAGGCCGATGACCTTGCGCCGCCCCCAGAAGCTGTCTTTTTCGCGAACCGACTGAATCGGATTGGCCGCATACTGCGCCTGATCAAGCCCGCCGGGCATGTCGGCACGTCCTTCGTAGTATTGCAGCAGCGCATTCAGACTGTGATGCGCATTGAAATCCATCCGGCCTTTGAGAATCAGGTCATCAATTCGGGTATCGCTGTGATCACGATAATCGCCGCCACGCATTCCCGAATACAGCAAGGCAGCGCCAAAACCATTGTCCAAGGTGCCGCCCAGCAGCAGATTGGCATGGGCACGCTGGCCTTCCTGTTCGGCGCGCGGGCTGTGCTCCCATTGCACCGCCCCCTGCACGGCAAAGCTCTCGGGAATGGCGCGGGTAACGAAATTGACGATGCCGCCAACATTCTGCGGCCCATAGCGCACAGCACCACCGCCCCGCACCACATCCAGCGCCTCGATATTCCCGAGCGTCAAGCCGCCAAAAGACATTTGCGGCTGCCCATAGGGCGCGAACGGCAGCGGGATGCCATCGAGCAGCAAGGTCGAGCGCGAGGCCAGACGCGGGTTGAGGCCGCGAATGCCGAAATTCATCGCCATCTCGTGACTGCCGGTACCGTTGTTTTCCGGCGCATTCACACCGGGAATGCGATTTAGCACATCGCGCACCGTAACCGCCCCCACACGCTCGAAGTCCTCACGGCGCAGCACATCACGCGCACCGGGATGGTTGCGCACATCATCCTTGTCGGCAGTGCCCAACCAGTCCCCCACCACGGTGATAACGGCCAACGGCGCCTCTTCCTTTGCCAAGGCAGGCGACGTGGCTGTTTCGGCCTGAGCAGGCACATCGGCCGTCGGCGGGGGTTGTGGTTGAGCATGCAGCGGCAGGCTGCCGATACCCGCCAAAAACAGGGCATAGGCAAGACGGTTGCGTTTGAGTGCGGGCAGAGCAAGCATGAAATAAGCCTTTATTGAGTATCATTTTCAATTATAGCCAAATTCATGTCACGCACTGCACCGCAATGCGGTCTTATTCCACTGGCAGGCGCAGCCAACACACACCCGGCATCTTGTTACCCAGCGGGGTTTTCTCAAGCCAAGGAATCAGCCAGCGCAGCGGCCCGCGCGGGAACAGGAAGGTCACGTTGTGCACTTCAACCGGCTGTCCAATCCAGCGCGAGAGCGTCGGCGCAAGCTGATTGCGGTCGATACCCCAAGGCATCGGTGGCGTGCGGTAGTGCCGGGTTTTCATCCAGCCGCGCGCGCTCAAGGTTCGACGCGAGAGCCTGCGGCTCAAATAGTCGAACATCAAAATGGCGCCGGGAAAACGCGCCGCCATCGCAGTGAACAAGGCCGCGACCTGTTCTTCCTTGAAATACATGAACAGCCCTTGGGCGGTGATGAATACCGCCCGCCCCGGCGGTACGGCATCGAACCAGGCCGTATCGAGCGCACTGATGGCAAGATGCAGATGCTGCGCATCGGGTTTGATGAAGCGCTCGCGCACCGCCATCGCCTCGGGCAGATCGACGCTGAGCCATAACGCATGCGGTGCCTCGATGCGAAAACGCTGGGTTTCCAGCCCCTCGCCCAGATTGACGATGACGCCATCTGGATGCTCGCGTAAAAACGCGCGCAACTTGTCATCAAACAACTGCGAACGCACGCCGTGTGAAGCATCGGCCTTGCCGAAACGACGTACATAGTCGTAGTCGATGACGCGGTAGATTTCTAGGCATTTTTCATCGCGGATGCAGCCATCTGTACGCGCCGCCTCGCTGGCGCGGTTGTGCAGCGGCCAGAGTGTGGTTTCCGGAACGCCAGTCAAATCGGCTTTCATCAGCCCCTCCATCACGCCGCGTGCTTTTCAATCAAAGCCACGAAGCGGTCGATATGGCCTTGCAAAAATGCGCGGGTGGATTCGACATGGATGCGCCCTTCCGCATCGAACAGGTCGGGGGAGTTGCCCAGAAACACTTCGGGCTGGCCAAGTATGGGCATATCGAAATATGACAGCGCCAGACGCAAGTTCTTGCTGGCACTGTAGCCACCCATCTTGCCGACCGAATGGCTGATGATCGCCGTCGGCTTGTTTTTCCAGGCCACATCACTATTGGGCTTGGAGCCAATATCGACGGCGTTCTTCAAACAGGCCGGAATGGTGCGATTGTTTTCCGCGCTGACAAACAGCACACCGGCGGCCGCCTTGATGCGCTCGCGGAAGCGGGTATAGCTTTCCGGCACCGGAAAGCCGGTTTCGTTCGGGTCGTCGTAATCGAAGTTGTACAGCGGCAGCTCACCGATTTCGACAATTTCCGCGCGATAGCCCGCAGGAAACATCTCGATTACATTCAGCGCCGTCTTGCGTGCGTATGAGCCGCGTCGCAGGCTGCCCACCAATACTGCAATTTTCTTCTCGTGCATGGCCTTGCCTCATTGCCAGATGAATGGAGTTCGGCTGGCACTAACCGGGCATCGGCGGCTTGCTGGCGGCAAGTTTACGCCACTTGAGTCGAAATTCATCCCCCGCAAAGCATCGCCTCGGCACGCTCGATTCTTTTTGATGAAATTGAGATTAATTCTCATTAATATGGCACATCTGCTGCATCCGCCGCAGATTCCCTGTCTGGAGAACCCCCATGTTTCATCTATCACCGCTGACACGCGCGGTATCGGCCGCCTGCGTGTTGATGGCGGCAAACCCTGCACTGGCACAACAACACACACCGGCACCGGGCGAACCCTTGCAGCTTGATCGGGTTACGGTCACTGCCGATGCGCTGGATCGTGACGATAGCCGCCAAAGCACGGTATCTACGGCGACCAAAACCAATATCGACCCGCGCGATGTGCCGCAGACGGTCAATACGCTGGAAATGAGCAAATCCAAGGTGTACGGGCTCAATGACCTCAGCGTATTGCTTGATGGCATTCCCGGCGTGGACACGGCCTACGATACCCGTGGTGATGGCATCACCTTGCGCGGTTTCTCGGCCGACAGCAATGACATCTATCGTGATGGCATCCGCAATGCCGGGCAATTCCGCCGCAGTACCGCCAATGTGGAACGCATCGAGATTCTGAAAGGCCCGGCTTCGGTTCTGTATGGGCGTGGCCTCGGCGGCGGCATGGTCAATCTAATCAGCAAGGAAGCGAGCTTTGATGCTTTCAGCAGCGTCAGCCTGCGGGCAGGCAGCTGGGGTAATCATGGGCTGACGGTGGATGTCAATGAAATCCTGAGCGACAAACTGGTAGTGCGCCTGACCGCCGACTACGAGGCGGCAGAAAGCTTCCGCCGCGGCATCGAAAACCGCAACCGGATGATTTCACCCAGTCTGCGTTTTGACAGCGGCAACGGTTTTTCCTGGCTGGGGCAACTGACCTGGGACAAAATCTATCGTCGCCCCGACCGTGCCCCGGCCTTTGATGCCCTGCCTGCCGGGGTTTCAGCGCGCACGGCCTATGCCCATCCGGACGATTTCATCGAAGATGAAATGCAGGCATTCCGTTCGGTGGCAAGCTACCGCTTCAACCCGGACTGGCAGCTCAAATGGACGGCGGGCTGGAACCGTTCCAGCCAAAACTTCGACCACCTCTATGCGGGCAGTTATTGCCAGCCCGACGGGCGGCTGCTCAGCAACAACCGTGCCTGCAATACACCGGGACTGATGACCTTTGCCCGGGCATGGCAGGAAACCAGCAACCAAACCCATAGTCATACACTGGATTTGACCGGCCACTTTGCCACCGGCGCAATCAAGCATGATCTGCTGCTGGGACTGGAATGGAGCGATGAGCGCCGCAACCCGGATTTGGCGACTTCGGCGGCCAACTCCGATCCGGCACTGCGTTATCCGCATGGCATTGACCCGTACAACCCGATCTGGATTTATCCCAAGAGCGCAACAGGCGAGGCCAAAACTTCGAACCGTCACCGCGCGCAATCGCAGGCGCTGTATCTGCAAGATCTGATAAGCCTGGGCGAAGCCTGGAAGGTACTGGCCGGCCTGCGTTTTGATCGGTTCGAGTTCAGCTCGCACAACCGCATCAACGACAAGCAGCGCAGCTACAGCGGCAGCACGGTCAGTCCGCGCCTAGGCGTGGTTTGGCAGCCATCCTTGTCGCAATCGTTGTATGCCGCCTACAGCAAGAACTTTGCCCCTTATGGCGGTCGCGGCCTGATGAGCGTGGCGGTGGATGAGAGCGCCGTGTTCGACGAAGAACCGCAGTTCTCGCGCCAGTATGAAGTGGGGGTCAAGAGCGACTGGATGGAGAATCGTTTTTCCACGCAGTTCTCGCTCTACCAGCTTTCGCTTTACAACATCCGTTACCGTCCCGATCCAGAAAACGAGCCATTTGTCTGGGCGGTACGCGGCAGTGAACGCTCTCGCGGCGCCGAGTTCAGCATCGCCGGCAAGCTGGTCGATGGCGTGTATCTGCGCGGCGGCATCGGGCTTTTGAATGCGCAAATTGCCGAGGACGTAACCCAGCCGGAAAAAGAAGGCAATTACAAGCCCGGTATCGCCCGCAAAACCGGCAACCTGTTCCTGCGCTATGCCCCGCCGGGGCCGTGGTATGGCGAAATCGGCGTAACTTATCGCGGCCCGATCTGGAACAACGACCTCAATACCAGTCAGCGGCCGGGCTATACCCGCTGGGATGCCTCGATGGGCTGGCGGTTCCTGCCTTGGACTGTAACCGTGGCGGTAACCAATCTGACCAATACCGATTACTGGCGCTCCAGCAGCATGCCGGGCGCACCGCGTAGCCTGCTGCTCAGCATGAATTATGTGTTTTGACCGCCGAAAGCCCGCACGTTAAGTATTGCAACCACCCCACCCCCGGCACTGACCGGGGGTGGCTGTATCCAGCGCCCCTGCGATGCCCTGCCGCAGACAGCAAAAACCCCGTCCGAATCGAACGGGGTTTGCAAGCAGGCTGAAAACCGGCATCGACCGGCTTTGCGGACTGCATCAGGCAGCGAGGATTTTGTTCCACTCCGCCACACGGTCGGCACGGGCGGCCAGTGCGGCTTCGGCATCGCCCTCAATGCGGATCGACTTGATGCCATCGCCCTGCTGGATGCTGTCCACCACATCCAGACCTTCGAGCACCTTGCCAAACACGGTGTGCTTGCCGTCCAGCCAATCGGTCTTGATATGGGTGATGAAGAACTGGCTGCCATTGGTATTGGGGCCGGCGTTCGCCATCGAAATCACACCGCGCTCATGACGCACACCGTTATTGGTTTCGTCCTCGAAACGATAACCCGGGCCGCCAGTGCCGCGCCCCTGCGGGCAGCCGCCCTGGATCATGAAGTCGGCGATGACGCGATGAAAATTGAGGCCGTTGTAGAAGCCACGCTGGGCAAGATTGACGAAATTGGCCACGGTCAGCGGGGCCTTGTCGGCAAACAGCTCCAGCTTGATCGGGCCACGGTCGGTATCGATGATTGCGGTCAGGGACATGCCTTTTCCTTGCGAAAGATGAAAGAACACGCCCGCCTTGCAAGAACTGCCAACAAGGCGGGCGTGCCTTTCAGGATGGGGACGGGCTTGCAGCTATTCAAGCCCGCCCGCACCCCTCCCCGTCAGAGTTTTTCTGCGGCGGCCTCGCCCTTGTGGAACGTGGTGTAAACGATTACCGGGATCGACAAATCGCCCAGATGCTCGCGTACCAGTGGTTCCACATCATTCCAGTCCAGCCCGCCCACGCCGGTTGCCAGTTTCGGCAGTGCGATGCTGGTGAGCTTTTCATCCTCGATGAACTTGCGCAGCGCCTTCAGCGCATGGCGCACATGCGAGAGCGTTGCCTTGCCCGGCTTGCCGCCGTGATGGCCTTCCGCGCCTTCCTGGGTGAACAGGTTGACCACACGCTGACCGTCAGCCCCCATCCACGCCCACAACTCACCCGGCTTGGGGCTTTGGGTGTGGCAATAGTGGCGAAAATCCTTGTACAGCGAGGGTGCATGCTCGCGCAGCGCCAGCGCCAAACCTTGATGGAAGTCATCATTCGGTGCCACGCCGTGGGCGATGGCATGGGCGCGGCTCAAGAGGATGTCGCCGGAAACGTTCTGAATCATGGTTTCTCCTTATGGGTTATGGCAGATTTCCTGCAACGAAAGTGTGCGCTTTTGCCAATTTCATGTCTTGAGCCTGCGCATGGCATCCAACGACAGTCGGCGTATAATTGGCAACCATCTTTCCATTTCAGTTGGCCGCTTGTGCGGCCTTTTTGTATGTCCATCAAAAATCTTCGCAATATCGCCATCGTCGCCCACGTTGACCATGGCAAGACCACGCTGGTTGACCAGTTGCTGAAACAGTCCCACACCTTCGACGAGCGCACCGTGCTGGCCGAGCGCGTCATGGACAGCGGCGACATCGAAAAAGAGCGCGGCATCACCATCCTGTCGAAAAACACCGCGATCAAGTGGAAATCGCCCGAAGGCGAGGAATACCGCATCAATATCGTCGATACCCCTGGGCACGCCGACTTCGGTGGCGAGGTCGAGCGCGTGCTGTCGATGGTGGACTCGGTGCTGATTCTGGTCGATGCCATGGACGGGCCGATGCCGCAAACCCGGTTCGTTACCGAAAAAGCCTTTGCAATGGGCTTCAAGCCGATTGTGGTCATCAACAAGGTGGACCGCCCCGGCGCGCGCCCGGACTGGGTGCTGAACCAGACCTTCGACCTGTTCGACCGTCTTGGCGCCACCGATGAGCAATTGGATTTCCCGGTGGTCTATGCCAGCGGCCTGAACGGCTATGCCGGGCTTGACGAGAGCGTGCGCGAAGGCGACATGACCCCGCTGTTCCAAGCCATCATCGAACATGTGCCGGTACCGCCGGTCAGCGAAGAAGGCCCGTTCCAGATGCGCGTGACCAGCCTGGACTACAACAACTATGTCGGCGTCATCGGCATTGGCCGCATCCAGCGCGGCAAGGTGCGCACCAATATGCCAGTGACGGTCATCGACACCGATGGCAAGACCCGCAATGGCAAGGTGCTGCAAGTGCTGGGCTTCATGGGGCTGGACCGTATCGAAGTGAACGAAGCGCAGGCCGGCGACATCATCGCCTTCTCCGGCATCGAAAAGCTCGGCATCAGCGAAACCCTGTGTGACCCCGCTGCCGTGGAGCAGCTGCCGGTACTAAGCGTGGATGAACCGACCATCTCGATGACCTTCCAGGTCAACGACTCACCGTTTGCCGGCAACAAGGATCGCAGTGGCGGCAAATTCCTCACCAGCCGCCAGTTGCGCGACCGGCTGATGCGCGAAACCCAGCACAACGTCGCGCTGCGGGTGGAAGACACCAATGATGCCGACAAGTTCAAGGTATCCGGTCGCGGCGAGTTGCACCTGTCGATTCTCATCGAAACCATGCGCCGCGAAGGCTATGAGCTGGCCGTCTCCCGCCCCGAAGTCATCATTCGTGAAATCGATGGCGTGATGCAGGAGCCGTATGAGCAACTGGTGGTCGATCTGGAGGAGGAATACCAGGGCGGCGTGATGGCGCGCCTGGGCGAGCGCAAGGCGCTGCTGCAAAACATGGTGCCCGATGGCAAAGGCCGGGTGCGCATGGAGTTCATCATCCCGGCGCGCGGCCTGATTGGCTTCCAGACCGAGTTCAAGACCCTGACTTCTGGCAGTGGCCTGCTGTTCCATGTGTTCGACCATTACGGGCCGAAAACCGAAGGCGCCATCGGCCAGCGCCAGAACGGCGTGCTGATTTCCAACGACACCGGCACCTCCACCGCCTATGCGCAGATGGCGATGCAGGAGCGTGGCCGGCTGTTCGTCGAGCCGCAGGAAGAAATCTACGAAGGCCAACTGGTCGGCATCCACGCCAAGGACAATGACCTCACCGTCAACGCCCTGCGCGCCAAACAGCTCACCAACTTCCGTGCCTCCGGCAAGGACGATGCACTGGCACTGACCCCGCCGGTGAAGTTCTCGCTGGAGCAGGCGCTGGAATTCATCGACGACGATGAGCTGGTGGAAGTGACGCCAAAGCAAATCCGTCTGCGCAAGAAACTGCGCAGCGAAACCGACCGCAAACGCGCCTCGCGTCAGGGCTGAGCCGGCGCATGCAGGCTTTGGGTGGCCATATATGAATGGCCGCCCCTGCCGTATTCATAAACTGCAGGTCAAAGGGCAGGATTCATTTTTCGTACACCCGGATTTTCCAAAAATCCTCGCATCAGCCATGCCCTTAACCGCGTCGCTGAAAATGCCTTTTGATTTCTATTTTTCTTAAGAAGGAGCGTTTCATGAAGATGGTTGCTAAAGGCCTGGCACTGGCCGTGTTGGCCTGCATTACCGCCCCGCAAGCATTTGCACAAACCCGTGGTGGCAGTGTTTCCTACCACTGTGATGGCGGCCGCACCCTGGCGGTCAGCTATAGCTTCAACTCTGCCGGCATCCCCACCCAGGCGCGCATGCGCATCAATGGTGCCAATCGCGTGTTGAGCTATGACCTTGACCGCTCCAGCGATGTGGAAACCTTTTTCAAAGATCGCAGCGGCTATACCCTCAGCAGCGATTACATCGACGCCTCCAACTATCAGCGCTCTGCCGCACTGGTCATGGCGCCCAACGGCAATATCCTGTTCAAAGGCTGCCAAGCACGCGGCCATGCCACGGCAAACCGTCCGGCCCCGGTACCCCAGCAAAGCCGTAACGGCGGCAGCGTCAACTATCGTTGCCAGAACAATCGCCGCGTGACGGTTCAGTACCGTTTCAATGCCCAGGGCATCCCCACTCAGGCGGTTGCGAACCTGCAGGGCGCCAACCGCACCCTGCGCTACGATATGAACAACTCCACCGATACCGAAACCTACTTCATCGGCTCAGGGTATCGCATTGGCGCAGGCTATATGGATATTCACAACTACACCACCAATAGCGGCATCAATATCTATTCGCCCCGTCATGAAATGCTGTACAAGGGCTGCGAACCGGTAAATTAAGCTCAAACTCGTGACACATCGAATAAGAGACCGGGTTAGCCCGGCTCTTTTCGATGTCTTGATTGCTGATATTTCTTGCCGATGAGCATGGCCATTTCTAGAGACTGCTCATAATTGAGGCGCGGATCTACCGTTGAGTGATAGGCACGGCCAAGATCGGCATCGGTCAAGTCGCGGGCACCACCGGTACATTCGGTGACATCTTCACCCGTCAGCTCCAGATGCACGCCGCCAAGGCGCGTCCCGGCTGCGGCATGCAGGTCGAAAGCCTGCTCGATTTCGCTGCGGATATTGGCAAAGCGCCGGGTCTTGTAGCCGTTGGAGCTGTTTTCGGTATTGCCGTGCATCGGGTCGCAAACCCACAGCACGCGCGCGCCTTCGCGCTTGACCGCATCCAGCAGCGGCGGCAGTTTATCGGCAATCACTTCGGCACCCATGCGGTGAATCAAGGTCAGGCGTCCTGGCGCATTGTCCGGGTTCAATACCGCCAAAAGGCGCAGCAGATGATCAAGGGACATGGATGGCCCAACTTTCACCGCCACCGGATTGCGGATGCCGCGGAAATATTCCACATGCGCGCCATCAAGCGCAGCGGTGCGCATGCCAATCCACGGGAAGTGAGTCCCCAAGTTGAACCAACCCTGCTGGCGCGGCACCTGCCGGGTCAGGGTTTGCTCATAAGGCAGCAGCAAGGCCTCGTGCGAGGCATAAAAATCCACTCGATCAAGATTGTGCGCAGGCTCGCCCGAAAGCGTTTCCATGAAACGCATCGCCTCGGAAATGCCTTCGACGATATGCCGGTATTCATCGGCCAGCGGCGAATGCTTCACCCAAGCAAGATTCCAGTTTTCCGGGTGATGCAAATCAGCAAAGCCGCCATCAATCAGCGAGCGCACGAAATTGATGGTGAGGGCAGAACGCGAATGCGCGGCAATCATCCGTTGCGGGTCTGGCGTGCGTGCATGCGCACTGAAATCCGGCGCATTGACGATATCGCCGCGATAGCTTGGCAATGCCACACCATCGCGTACTTCTGTCGCCGATGAGCGCGGTTTGGCGTACTGCCCGGCAAAGCGCCCCACCCGCAGTACCGGCTTGCGCAGCGCATGCACCAGTACCAGGCTCATTTGCAGCAGCACTTTCAGACGGTTGGAAATGATCTCCGGGGTGCAATAGGCAAAGTTCTCGCAGCAATCTCCCCCCTGCAACAGAAAGCGCTGCCCCTCCTCGGCTTCGGCCAACTGTCTGCGCAGCGCCAAAATCTCGCTGGAAGTCACCAGCGGCGGCAGCGTGTGCAGCTCGTCCAGCGCCTTGTTCAAGGCCTGCGCATCGGGATAAACCGGCTGCTGCTCGGCAGGACATGTCTGCCAAGAATCAGGCCGCCATGCAGTTTGCGGCTGGCTCACGATTGCTTCCCGGCCTTCACCGCCAGCACTGCCCAGAGCGCCAATCCCAGGTACCAGAGCAACGTCCAGCCTGGCATGCCAAGCCCCAGAAACGACCAGTCAATCATGCTGCAATCGCCACTGGCGGTCAGCACTTTCTGAATCGCCCCAACCCATCCCTGCTGGGCTACCCGGAACTCAAGCCCGGCACCACAGGTGGCGATTTCCGGCGGAAAAAGCTGCACCCACAAATGTCGTCCGGCCACCACCGCACCTGCCAGCGCCGCAATCCCGGCCAGCCCGGCATACACACTGCGCCCGCCCCTGCTCTTCGGCGCATGCAGTGCGCCAATCAAAAACACCATGCCCAGCGCCGCAAAGGCAATGCGTTGCAGGATACAGAACTCACAGGGCATCAAGCCCTTCACGAACTGCACATACAGCGCATAGGCAAGCAGACCGGCACAGGCCAGAAAGCCGACGAAATAGCGACTACGAAACGACCAGCGCAAAGGATTCATCGAAAAACTCACAGGGCAATACGAGGCGGGGCAACATAACAGATGCAGGCATTGCATGGGGCATCCCAGCCACCAAGCTCGCAAAAAATACCCCCGGAAGACCGGGGGTAGGCTGTAACAGCAGTCAATTACGGCTTGTTGGCCGGGGCGGGCTGTCCGCCTTGTTCACCTGACGTTGCGCCCTCGGACGCGGATGCTTGCGCCGGACGACCTGTAGCGATGCGCACGCCGCGCGCCTTCATCCAAGCATCAAACTCGTCGGCAGTCATACGCCGACCGTTCTGGGTCATATTGAAACGCCAAGGCGTATTGTCATGTGCCGTTTTCGGCTGATAGGCCGCCGGATCATTGGCGCTCACCGGGCTGGGCGCCGGCACAGCCACTGCCACACGGCAGGCTTCAATCCTCATCCGCAGCAATACCTGATCGACCGACAGGGACGGGTCATAGGTTTGCGAAAGCACACCGGCAGGCGTTCCCAAGTCCGTGGTATTGGCATAAAGCTCCGATGCAACCGCAGCCATGGCAGCGGGCGCCTGCGGCAGCGCCTGTGGCACGGCGGTACAGCTCGGAATTGGGGTATTGGCCTTGACCAAACCTGCAACAAGCATCAGGGGCAAGGCAATCAAACTGCGGTTACGGTACATGAGCGTCTCCAATAAGCTCATCCAGCTTATCAGAAATATCTTTAAATCTGTAGAAATAAAAGGAAATTTCCGTCAAAAGAAAACCCGGCCAAAGCCGGGTTTTCTTCGCTACACGCTCAAGTCCAAAATCAGTTCTGGACGTTGAGTTCGGTGCGGCGGTTGACTTCGCTGCGGCAAGCCGGCGAGGTCTGCGGGGTGTTTTCCAGCGGACGGCTTTCGCCGTAACCCACCGGCCCTGCCAAACGGCTAGCATCTACACCATTGCGAACCATGTAGTCATACACGGCGCGAGCACGACGCTCGGACAGAGCCTGGTTATAGGCATCCTTACCGCAGAGATCGGTGTGACCTGCAACTTCCACGCTCATTTGCGGGTAGCGCTTCAGGATTTCCACGGCTTCGTTCAGGATAGCCACGGCATCCGGACGCAGGGTGGACTTGTCGAAGTCGAATTTCACGCCCTTGAGGTCGATGCTGACCGGAACGGCGCAGCCATCCGAACCCACGGCGGTGCCAGCGGCAGTGCCCGGGCAACGGTCGTTACAGTCGTTGACACCATCACCATCGCTGTCCATGTCGGCGCAGCTCGGCTGTGCCGGCGGCGGCGGCGGCGGCGGAGCGACCGGCTGCTGCGGTTCCGGACCCAAGGCAACGGTCAGACCCACCGAAGCGAGCAGATCAACGAACTGGTTCTGCTGCTTGTAGGCCACAGCCTGTTGCACCGGCATACCCGAAGGACCAGCCTGCATGTCGTCGAAGTCAACGCGTGCACCAATTTCGGTACGCAGGTCAACGCGGCCGAAATCAGCTTGCAGACCGACGCCGAGGTTCAGCGCAGCATTGTTGTCGCGGTGCTGAGCCGGGTAGTTGCCGTGGATGTCCGGCGCACCGTTCCAGCCGATGAATTCTTCTTCATGGCGCTGCATGCCAACGCCCATCTTCACATAGGGCCACCAGTTACGATCGGCACCACGGAAGTGGTAGCGAGCGTCCACGGAGGCGCCGTACTGGCTCCACCACAGGTTCGGGTTGGCGGTCTTGGCCGGATTCTGGTAGTTCAGTTCCAGATCCACCGACCAGTTCGGCGAGAAGAACTTGCCGAAGCCGAGCGTGCCGAAAATGGCATCATCGGTGCCGCGGTCTTTGTCCTGGAAGTTGACACCGGTGCCGGCAGAAACATACCAGCGATCGTCGAACTCCTGAGCCATGGCCGAATGCGCCATGCCCATACCACACAGCAGTGCGGCGCAGAGGAGTTTCTTGTTCATACTTTGAGCTCCTTGAGAGATGTAAATCTAGCGGATAAAAGCGTAATGCAGCGATGTCTGAACCCGAAGGGGAATCAACTAACACCTTGACGACGCGGCCTGAAGCAGTGCGCCGAACATGTCGAAGCCTACGGATCACTGCATGAAAGCCGCGTTAACAATAGCATAACAGTCCCGTCTTGGTAGTCCTGCTTCAGCTAATAGTTAAGTTTCGGAAACATCGCAAGCACAGCCCGGCAAACACACGGAGGCGAACTAGCAGATTGCGGATGCCGTATCGCCCCAAGCAAGTTTGCCCGCACATGATGCCAAAAAGATCGCCTCACTCCATTGCTCGGAGCACGCAATACCCGCAAGCACGCACAGATGTATGCGCGATTGCGACAAGACATTGCGCCGCCTCGTTCCATTCAGGCTCGTGTGTTGGCACGAACCGTTGCCAGCGCGACAAGCACAAAACTGCCAGCAAGATGTAAATCCCTATTCACCTTCCGTTCCGTTTTACCCCTCTACCTTGCGCCAACTTTTTCGCCGCCCCCTATTCAGGTTCGTAAGGGCGGCCCCCGGCGGCAGCGTCTTTTCATTCGAGAACACCGCCCAGGGTAGATGCAGCGCCAACAGCCAAGCGCCGCCGCCCTCCCCACAACGCCAGGCCGCCTCGCCAGCAATCCGTGCGATTGCCAGCCTGCGGCGCAACGAAACAAGGAGTACGACGATGAAACTGGATTGGATTCTGTGGTTCGCCTCAATCCTTCCCCCGCAGGCCAGCGATTCTCTCTGCCTGTCGGCCACACTTTATCTTGAAGCCCGCAATCAGCCGGTCATCGGCCAACAAGCCGTTGCCGAGGTCGCTTTGCGACGCGAGGACAGCGGCCTTTGGGGCAATACCCTGTGTGAAGTGGTCACTGCCCGCAAGCAGTTCGCCCCCACGCTGGTTTCCCCGCAAACCCGGCTCAGCAATATCCAAGCCTGGTCGCAGGCGGTGAATGTTGCACTCGATGCCGAAGCCAACTGGGCACTGCCGCAGGGCAAGCGTCAAGAAATCGTCCCCGGTGCCAGCCATTTTCTGGCTCATAACATTGCCCGTCCCAGCTGGCGCAATGCCTATCAAGTCGCCACCATTGGCGATCACACCTTTCTGAAAGTACAGTCGCTCACCCGCCGCGATTGATGCGCTTGCCATTCATCCGTTCACGCTATGCTTGGCAACCCTTTACGTTGCGAGCTGCGAATGAAACCCTTACTGCGCATTGGCCTTGTCTTGAGTTTGCTTGCCGGTGTTCTGGCTGGCTGTGCCAGTACCGGCGGGCAGCGCGTTTCCGAGCCGGCGGCCAGCATCCAGCAACTGCGTATTGATGCGCATGGGCAATGGGCAATTGAACTGCGCCTGCAAAACTACAGCAGTGTGGCGATGCGCTTTGACACGGTTGACTTGGCTCTCAATGTCGGTGGCGAGAGCGCCGGCCAGCTACAGGCAACGCCTGCGCTGACAGTAGCGCCCGAATCTGCCGAGATTCTCAACCTCTCGCTGACACCTAGCCTGTCGGCCAAATTACAGGCAGCCGATGCGCTTGCCAGCGGACGTGGCCTTGCCTACCGTCTGGAAGGCATGGTCAACGCCAGCCCCGAAAACGGCAAATCACGCAGCTATGCCATTGGGCGGGACAGTGTGTTGAGCCCTGCGCCCGGCCTGCCCGGCGTACTGCGCTGATGCACTGTTCCAAAGACAAAGACGAAGGAGAACTGCCATGAGCCAATATCGCGCCCCACTGGACGATATCCGTTTCACCCTGTTTGACCTGCTGAATGTCGAACCCGTCTTTGCCCGCCTCGGCCAGCAGGAGGTCAACCGAGAACTGGTCGAGGCCGTGCTGGAAGAAGCCGCACGCTTCACCAGCCAAGTGCTGGCACCACTGAATGCCGTGGGCGATAGCGGCTGCAAGTTCGACAAGGCAACCGCAGCCGTTACCACGCCCGAAGGCTTTGCCGCCGCCTTTGCGCAGTTTGTCGAAGGGGGCTGGCCGGGTCTGAATTCACCGCAGGCATTCGGCGGCCAAGGTATGCCGCAGGTGCTGGGCGCGGCACTCAAGGAAATGATCAATGCCGCCAATCTTGCTTGGGGCAATTTTCCGCTGCTCTCGCATGGCGCCACCGAAGCCCTGCTGCATCACGGCAGCCCTTGGCAGCAGGAAGTGTTCCTGAAGCCGCTGGTATCCGGGCAATGGACCGGCACGATGTGCCTGACTGAACCCCAGGCCGGCAGTGATTTGGGGCTTCTGCGCAGCCGTGCCGAGCCACAAGCGGACGGTCGCTACGCTATCAGCGGCACCAAAATATTCATTACCGCTGGCGAGCATGACCTAGCTGAAAACATCATCCATCTGGTACTGGCGCGCCTGCCCGATGCGCCTGCCGGCAGCCGGGGGATTTCGCTGTTCATCGTGCCGAAGTTCAAAGTCGATGAAAACGGCCAAATGGGCGAACGCAATACTGTCCGCTGCGGCGCGCTGGAACACAAAATGGGCATCCACGGCTCGGCCACCTGCGTGATGAACTTTGACGCGGCCGAAGGCTATCTGGTCGGCGAGCCGCACAAAGGGCTGATGGCGATGTTCACCATGATGAACTCAGCTCGCCTTGGTGTCGGCCTGCAAGGGCTGGGGCTTGCCGATCGTGCGCTGCAAAATGCCCTGCGCTATACCCGCGAACGCCTGCAAATGCGCGCACTGTCCGGGGCGACCTTCCCCGAAAAACCGGCCGACCCGATCATCGTTCACCCGGATGTGCGGCGCATGCTACTGACGCAAAAGGCCTTGGTCGAAGGTGGCCGGATGCTCGCCTATCAAGCCATCTTGATGCTGGACATCGCCCAGCACGCCCCGGATGCTGCCGAACGCAACCGTGCCGAGGCGCTGGTTGGCTTTCTCACCCCGATCGTCAAAGCCTGCCTCACCGAATGGGGCAATGAATGCACTTATCTGGCGTTGCAATGCTTTGGTGGCCACGGCTATATCGCCGAACACGGCATGGAGCAACTGGCACGCGATGCGCGCATCACTACCCTGTACGAAGGCACCACCGGCATTCAGGCACTGGACTTGGTCGGCCGCAAACTGTTGCAACTCAAGGGCGAAGGCTTGCAGGCACTGCTGCAAGAAGCCGATGCCTTCTGCAAAGCCGAAGCAGACAATCCGGCACTGACCGAATTCCTGCCAACACTGCAACAGGCGCTTGGCAAATGGCAGCAAATCTCGCGGCAAGTGGCGCAGATGGCTGCAGAAAACCCAGAGGAAATCGGCAGCAGCGCATACGACTATCTATTTGTCTGCGGCTACACCCTGCTGGCCTTCTACTGGGCGCGTGCCGTGGCAGCGGCAGAAAAGTCCACGCACAGCGACACCTTCAAACAGGGCAAGCGCGAAACCGCCCGTTTCTATTACGCCCGCATCCTGCCACGCCTGCACAGCCATGCGGCGGCACTGGCAAGCGGCGCGGATACCCTGATGCGCCTACCGGCCGAAGCCTTCGGCTGAATACATCGGTATCCCCGGAGGGTTCCCCACCCTTTTCATTGCGGCGACCCATAACCGGGTCGCCGCAATGCGCTTTTGCCAATACGGCTGAAACTTCCGGGAAAACCCACCCAAAAGGCGCATAAAACGCGCAAATAACAGGGTGCCTAGCAAAAAAGCAGGCAGCAAACAATTACCCCCCCCCCCCGAAATTGCGACATACATCACATTTGATTGAATATTTTCTTTTTCCGTATCAGAAAAAGTCTTTATTCCCTATACTGCGCGGCCTGATCAAAGAGCAGTACCAAATGAGCACCCTGGGTTTTGCTGGAATGGACGCCAGGACGCAAACACTATTGCATGCAGCCTTTGCAGCGGCGGTAGATCGCCTGCAACTGGATCTTGAACTCTGCCCCAATGCCAACGCCGATTTTGTCGTCGTTGACATGGACTGTCTGTATGGGCCGCTGAGCTGGTTGCAACTAAGCAATAGCGGTCGCACGGTGATCGGCTATACCGCTGCATCCCGCAGCCAAACCCACTTTCACCTGCCGCGTGACTTTGACGATGCCGTGCTGGATGCCTTGCTTGCAGAGCTTGCCATCCTGCCCAAACCTAGCGTCATCGCCACAACTACGCCTCCCCGAACCACACCTGCTCCGCCCCCGGTATCCAACCACTTCTCCCAAACCTCGTCTGTCGGCCTTGACAGCATGACGCTGGCGCAATGGCTGGCCAGCGACCGTCTGCGCGGACTACTGCGCTTGGGCGATGAGGACGACACCCACATCATTCTGGATATGGAAACCGGGCGCTACTACGGCCCGCCAACACTGAAGCCGCTGATTCCGTTATTCGAGCAAGCGCTGCATTTGACGGATTTTCAGGTTCTGGATGAGCAAAGCGCGCTTGACAAGGCCGGTGCCGAGCAGCAATTGGCGCGGCTGGTCTGGTTTGCCACGCTGTTGCGCGGTCGTGGCCGCTTGCTGCCACAGCATGACAAAAATGCCCATTACCGCCTACTCAAATGGTTCCAGACTGAGCGCGAATACCCCAAGCACTTCCGCATCGCATCGGCATTACTGAAAGCACCTGCCACACTCCCGGAAATTGCTCGGATGGCTATGGCCAGCGAGGCGGAAGTGGCCGACTTTCTCAACGCCTGCCTTGCAATCGGCACAGTGGAGCCGGTGCAGCCGATGTCCGAATCCCCCGCCGAGCCCAGCCGCAATGGGCTGCTTGGCGGACTGCGCCGCCATTGAGCATTGATACACCCACACCACGGCAGTGCAGACGTAAAATGCCCGGATGATTGATCCCTCGCGCTATCCCCGCCTCTCGCAAATCAACACCCCTGCCGACCTGCGCCGCTTTCCCGCCGAGGAGCTGCAAGCGGTAGCAGACGAATTGCGGGCTTACTTGATTGAATCGGCCGGCAAGTCCGGCGGACATTTTGGTGCCAATCTCGGCGTGGTCGAGCTCACCACTGCCCTGCACTATCTCTATGACACCCCCAATGACCGACTGGTTTGGGATGTCGGCCACCAAGCTTATCCACACAAAATTCTGACCGGACGCCGCGATGCCATCCATACCGTCAAGCAAAAAGATGGCGTAGCACCGTTCCCCAAGCGCGAAGAAAGCGAATACGACAGCTTCGGCGTGGGACATTCTTCCACCAGTATTTCGGCGGCTCTTGGCATGGCCATCGCCAGCGCGCAGGCCGGCAGCGAGCGCCGCGTGGTCGCCATCATCGGCGATGGCGCCATGACGGCCGGCATGGCCTACGAAGCGCTGAATCACGCCGGCGGGATGGATGAAGAGCCGAATATCTTGGTGATTCTGAATGACAACCGGATGTCGATTTCCGAGGCGGTCGGCGGCCTGACCCGCATGCTCGGGCGCATGAGTGGCAACAAGACCCTGAACGCGCTGCGTGAAGGCGGCAAAAAACTGCTCGGCGACAAGGACACCCAGCCGGCGCGCTTCGTGCGGCGCTGGGAAGAACACTGGAAAGGCATGTTCGTGCCCTCCACCTTGTTCGAGGAAATGGGTTTTCACTACACCGGCCCCATCGACGGCCACGACATGAACGCGCTGGTCGCCACCTTGCGCACCCTGCAAGGGCTGAAAGGCCCGCAGCTGCTGCATGTCATCACCACCAAGGGCAAGGGCTATGAGCGTGCCGAGGCCGACCAAATCGGCTATCACGCTGTTTCCCCCTTCGACCCCGCCGAAGGCATGGTGAAAAAGCCCGGTACGGTGAAAAAACCGACCTATACCGATGTATTTGGCGACTGGCTCTGCGATATGGCTGCCGCCGACGACAAACTGCTCGGCATCACCCCAGCGATGCGCGAAGGCTCCGGTTTGGTGCGTTTTTCCCGGGAATATCCGAGCCGCTATTTCGATGTAGCCATTGCCGAGCAACATGCCGTAACCCTGGCGGCAGGCATGGCCTGCGAAGGCGCCAAGCCGGTGGTGGCGATTTATTCCACCTTCCTGCAACGCGCCTACGACCAGCTGGTACACGATGTCGCCCTGCAAAAGCTGGATGTGCTGTTTGCCATCGACCGTGGCGGGGTCGTCGGCCCTGATGGCGCCACCCACGCCGGCAATCTCGACCTGTCTTTCCTGCGCTGCGTGCCGAACATGATCATCATGGCGCCCAGTGATGAAGCCGAGTGCCGCCAAATGCTTTCCACCGGCTACCACCATCCTGGCCCTGCTGCCGTGCGCTACCCGCGCGGCAGTGGCACCGGCATCGCCGCCGGCAAGACACTGGAAACCCTGCCAATCGGCAAGGCACAAATCAAACAGCGCGGTGAAAAGCTCGCCCTGCTCGCCTTTGGCGCAGTGCTGCCCGCTGCCGAACAAGTTGCCGCAGCGCTCGGCCTCACCGTGGTTGACATGCGCTTCATCAAGCCGCTGGACAAGGCATTGATTCTGGAACTGGCACAAAGCCATCAAGGCTTTGTAACCCTGGAAGACAACGTCGTTGCCGGCGGCGCAGGCTCGGGCGTAGCCGAGCTGCTGGCCGAAGCCGGCATCTGTCTGCCGATGCTGCATCTGGGGCTGCCCGACGCCTTCCAGCAACATGCCAGCCGTGAAGAGCTACTGGCCGAGGCAGGTCTTGATGCTGCCGGCATCCAAGCCGCCATTGCCCAACGCTGGCCGGAAATCGCGCCGCCACATGCAGTCCGGGAACTACGTGCATGAGGCCGGGACTTTCCTGCGCCCTCTTGCTGACAGCATTGCTGCTCGCGCCACTGGCCGCCTCGGCTGCGGCGCAACAGACCGCTGCGCCTTTCGTGGTAGAGCATACCTACTGGCTCAAACCCGGCCGGACGGAACAATTCATCAGCCTGTTCAAGAAAACCCGCCTGCCCGCGCTGGAAGCCGAGCGCCAGGCCGGTCGGCTGCTGTCCATCCGCATGGCGCAGCCACAGCTAAGCCACGGCAAAGAGCAGTGGGATTTTCGCCTCACGCTGACATGGCAGGATCACGCATCCGCACTCCAGTTCTCCAACCGGCAGCACGCCCCGGAACCGCCAAGCAATCACCGCCGCGCCATGGAAGAACAACTGCGTGATGAGTTGGTGGTAGAGCGCAGCGATGCGTTAATTATTGAAGAAGCGCTCTGACCCGCCGTCAGACGGCCAGAGATTCATCCATCTGCCCGGCAGAGCCTCACATCTGCACACCGTCATTGCGCCGATACAGGCCAAAGCTGGGCAGCAGCCACGGTTTCTGCGCCAGCACCAAGCTCACGCCGACTTTGTGTTTCGATGCCAGGGTCGCATCGCGCAACAGCAAGGCATCAAACTCGCGCGTCATTTCCTGCAAACGCTCGCGCAGCAATCGCACCCCCTCCACACTCAATTCCCCCACCAGCAGATACAGCGCATCCTGCTCACCATCAAACGGATCGGCAAAGTATTCGCTCAACAAGTGATGACGGAAATGCTGCTCCATCGGCCCATTGCGGCGCCAACGGAAATTGCGCGAAGTCAGCGGCCGCCCCCGATTGCCCGGCAGCATTTCGATAATGCCCAGCCGGTCAAGACGCGCCAACAGGCGGATCCATTCGGGCTCGGTAAATCGAAAATGCTGCTGCATATCTTCAAAGCGCCAGCGATTGAGCACCAAGAACATGGCCAGCAGCAGCTCCGGCGCATCCACCAGCGCCTGCTCCTGGGCTTCGCTCAACTCCGACATCGGTGCACGTGCACGGGCAGCTTCTGCAGCCAGCTCCGCCAGCCCCAAATCCAGCACATTGCAAATTTGCTCGATACGCTGTAACTGCATGGATTTGAGCGAAAACATGCGCTTGATCGCCGCTTCACTCAGGCCGATGCGCTGCGCCAATTCCTTATAGGTGATGCCCTGCGCCTTCAGACTGCGCTTGAGCGCATCTACCAGCTCAACTGAAAGAGACAAGTTTATTTTTCCTATACCAATCGAGCCTCTATCATCAACTTCGCTCAGTTTCATTGCAAGCGATCCAATCGACTGCAAAGATGCCGCCGTTCGATTCAGTACAAGGAGCTTCTCATGCGCAGTCTGGTTCTTTTCAGCACACTGCTCTTGGCCGGTCTATCGGCACAAGCCGAAGCCACCCCGCCGCCTTCGGAGTTGTCAGCCGAGGCATCTTTTCACAGCGCGCTGGCTTCAGTCGCAGTTTCCGAAGGCACCCTGAAGGCGCTCTCCGCTGGTGGCAGGTTCGTGGTCAAATCGGTGCAAGCCAGCGGTGAAGGTGTCAGCGTCGTCATCGAGAAAGTCGGCGAAGGCGTCTCCTTTGTCGTACATCTTTCCGCCACCAGCGCGGCTTCCGCCGGCCTTGCCGTTTCCACCCCGATCATCGTTTCCGTCGTTGCCGGTGGCTATCTGCTAAGCCATGCCGGCAAGCCGTTTGCCTTCGTTGCCAATCCGCGCACCCGTGAGATGATCCACAGCAAGGAAATCGGCTGATGCCCCATTCAAAATGCAAAATCGCAGCGCTGGGCATTGCCTTGCTGATGTCGCTGCCTCTGCCGGCACTGGCCGGACGTGGCTGTGAAAAACGAGAAATCACGCCAGAAAACCTGGCCGCCGCTGCACAAACCGCCCTCACCGTGGCCGATGCGCTGGAAGCACATAATGCGCCGGTCGCGCTGGTGGCGCGCGTAGGTACCGACCTTTCCCGCTACGGCATGACTTACAGCCATGCTGGGTTTGCCGTGCGCGACCACAACAATGGCCGCTGGACGGTCGTGCATCTGCTCAACCGTTGCGGCACGGACAAGGCCAGCGTGTATGCCCAAGGTCTGGTGAACTTCTTTGCCGATGATCTCATCAATCAGGATGCACGCATCGTTTGGCTGCCGGAAGCGGAGGCCGAACGCCTTGCCGATTATTTACGTCAATTACCACGCAACAGCCTGCTCAATCCAAACTACAACCTGATTTCCCGCCCCGGAAGTGAGCGCACCCAAAACTCCACCGCCTGGGTGCTGGAGACACTGGCGGTAGCGCAACTCCCCGGCGACCAGCCAATTACGCGACAACGCACTTTTGCCGAAGTCAGCCAACACGGCTTCACTCCGGACACTATCCGCATTGCCTATGGCAAGCGCGTCCTGGGTGGTCTGTTCAGCGCCAATACCGATTTCACCGACCATCCGGTTTCCACTCGGCTGCAAGGCCAGTATCCGGTCGTTACCGTGCGCTCGATTTTCCGCTACATGCAAGCCAACGGCCTGGCTGCCGAGCAGATGGAATGGCGCAATGGCCAGCTACAAAAAACGCCGGGCGCTGGCTGATTCCAGTCCCCGGCAATCCGGCAATCCGGCAAACTGTCGCACAAAACAAGAACCCCGGCACTGGCCGGGGTTCTTCATTGAAACTTGTCAGAGCATTACTCTGCGCTCGGTGCACCCGGGCGATCCACCAGCTCGACATAGGCCATCGGCGCATTGTCGCCAGCGCGGAAACCGCACTTCAGGATGCGCAGATAACCACCCGGGCGCGTGGTGTAGCGCGGGCCGATGACGGTGAACAAAGTGCCGACGGCTTCCTTGTCACGCAGGCGTGCAAAGGCCAGACGGCGGTTGGCCACCGAGTCCACCTTGGCGAGCGTGATCAGCGGCTCGACAACACGACGCAGTTCCTTGGCTTTGGGTAGGGTGGTCTTGATCAGTTCGTGCTTGATGAGCGAAGCGGCCATGTTCTTGAACATCGCTTCACGGTGAGCACTGGTACGGCTGAACTTGCGGCCGGCATTCTTGTGACGCATGGGAAAAATCCTCGAGTTGAAAGATTGATACGTTGAACTTCGCTGTCGTCATCCCGACGTTAAAACATGGACTGCGGATGGTCCGGCGGTCTTTCCGTAAACCGCATCGGGGGCTGCCCCGAAAAACCTGCCCGCCTGCAATCAGGCGGGCAAAGGTAAATCAACCCAGCATACCGTGCTGGGCAGCACCGGCCGGCGGCCAGTTTTCCAGCTTCATGCCAAGCGAAAGACCACGCTGAGCCAGCACTTCCTTGATTTCGGTCAAGGACTTTTTGCCGAGGTTCGGGGTCTTGAGCAATTCCACTTCGGTGCGCTGAATCAAGTCACCGATGTAGTAGATGCTTTCTGCCTTCAGGCAGTTGGCCGAGCGCACCGTCAGCTCCAGATCGTCGATCGGACGCAGCAGTGCCGGGTCAACGCCGGTGCTGGCCTGCTTGGTAGCACCGCGCTCACGCTGGGTGAAGTCGCCAAATACCGAAAGCTGGTCGGTCAGGATGTCGGCAGCGGTACGCACGGCTTCTTCGGCGTCAATCGTGCCGTTGGTTTCGATATCGAGTACCAGTTTGTCCAAATTGGTGCGCTGCTCAACACGCGCCGCTTCCACCGCATACGCGACACGGCGCACCGGCGAGAAGCTGGCATCGAGCACCAGACGACCAATCGCACGGGATTCTTCATCCGGACGACGGCGGCTGGCGGCCGGCTGGTAGCCAAAACCACGCTCAACCTTCAGCTGCATGCTGATGGAAACATCCTTGGTCAAGTTGCAAATGACATGGTCGGGGTTCAGCACTTCCACAGTGTGGTCAAGCTGGATGTCGGCAGCAGTCACCACGCCCGGGCCACTCTTGCTGAGGGTCAGGGTGGTGCTGTCACCGCTTGCCATGCGAATGGCAACGTCCTTGAGGTTCAGCAGGACTTCGAGCACGTCCTCCTGAAGCCCCTCGATGGTGCTGTATTCGTGCAATACGCCGTCGATCGAAACCTCGGTGATGGCACAACCGGGAATCGAGGACAACAGCACACGACGCAGCGCATTGCCGAGGGTGTGGCCGTATCCGCGCTCCAACGGCTCGATAACGACCTTGGCGCGATTGCCGGTGGTGCGTTCGATTTGGGGCGCGCGCGGACGCAGCACTTGATGGGCAGTAGCCGTCATGTAGGGCATCTCCTAACGAATCCCCGACGAGTCGGGGATTCGTGGTTGAGGGGATTACTTCGAGTACAGTTCGATGATCAGTGCTTCGTTGATGTCAGCAGGCAGATCAGCGCGATCCGGCACAGCCTTGAACACGCCAGCAAACTTCTTGGCATCCACTTCCACCCAAGAAGGCGAAAGATCCATTTGCTGGGCAACGGTCAGGGCTTCCTGGACGCGCAGCTGCTTCTGAGCACGCTCGGACAGGCTGATTTCATCACCTGCCTTGACAGCATAGGACGGCAGGTTGACGTACTTGCCATTCACCAGCACGCCACGGTGCGACACCAACTGACGCGCCGAAGCACGCGTTACGGCAAAGCCCATGCGGTAAACGACGTTGTCAAGACGGGTTTCCAGAAGCTGCAACAGGTTTTCACCGGTATTGCCCTTCTTGTTGGAAGCCTTCTTGTAGTAATTGCGGAACTGACGCTCCAACAGGCCGTAGATACGCTTGACCTTCTGCTTTTCACGTAGCTGGGTAGCGTAGTCGGACATTTTGCCTTTGCGGGCATTCGGGCCATGTTGGCCGGGCTTTTGCTCCAGTTTGCACTTGGAGTCCAGCGCACGCGCCGGCGATTTCAGCGACAAGTCGGCGCCTTCGCGGCGGGCGAGCTTGCAGGTAGGACCAATATAACGAGCCATTGTCTTTCAGCTCCTTTAGACGCGACGCTTCTTCGGCGGACGGCACCCGTTGTGCGGGATCGGCGTCACGTCGATGATGTTGAGGATTTTGTAGCCGACGTTGTTCAAGGAACGCACGGCCGACTCACGACCCGGACCCGGGCCCTTGATACGCACTTCCAGCGACTTCACGCCGTAGTCCAGTGCAGCCTTGCCGGCCTTTTCGGCAGCGACCTGGGCGGCAAACGGGGTGGACTTGCGCGAGCCACGGAAACCGGAACCACCCGAGGTGGCCCAAGACAGTGCATTGCCCTGACGGTCGGTGATGGTCACGATGGTGTTGTTGAACGAAGCATGGACGTGCGCGATGCCGTCGGTGACGACGCGCTTGACCTTCTTCTTGGTCTTGGTAGCAGTAGGCTTGGCCATGTCGATTCCTTACTTCTTGATCGCCTTGCGCGGCCCCTTACGGGTACGGGCATTGGTCTTGGTACGCTGGCCGCGCAGCGGCAGGCCACGACGGTGACGCAGGCCGCGATAGCAGCCCAAGTCCATCAGACGCTTGATGGACATGCCGACTTCACGGCGCAGATCGCCTTCGACAACGTACTTGCCGATTTCGGCGCGCAAACGCTCGACTTCGGCTTCGGACAGGTCACGGACTTTGGTGCTGACCGATACGCCAGCATCTTCACAGACCTTTTTGGAACGGGTACGGCCAATGCCGTAAATACTTTGCAGCCCCACCCAGATATGTTTCTGGGCAGGCAGGTTGACACCTGCAATTCGCGCCATGACGCGGTCTCCAATCGGTTGATTTTGGCCAAATGACAACAAGTGGCCGGGGAAACGGAAAATGATAACAAATATCCCGGATTCAAGAAAAGCCGTAAACCACACAGCTTCGGCATGGGGAGTGTGCCCATGCTCCGGCGAACGAATCTCTGCGAGGTGCAAGCACCACACCCACTACTCTGGCAGGTGCATGACAGAAACCCACCCGTGCGCGGGATGCCGCCCGGGTCGCCCATCAAACCGATACGTGAGCGGCATCGGCGCGAATAGGGTGCCGAAGGATAACAGACTTCGGCGCTGATTTGCGGCTGCCGGAACTTCCGGCAGCCTGATTTTGCCTAGCAGACGAATCAACGCCCGCGTGTGCCACCCCGAAGATTGGCTTTCTTCAGCAGGCTTTCGTACTGGTGCGACATCAAATGCGCTTGCAGCTGCGCAATGAAATCCATCACCACCACAACCACGATGAGCAGCGAAGTCCCACCGAAATAGAACTGCGTGGACAGCGAGTTGCGCATGAACTCCGGCAACAGACACACAATGACCAGATAAATCGAGCCTGCGAGGGTCAAGCGGGTCAATACCCCGTCGATATAATCGCCGGTGGCCTTGCCCGGACGGATGCCCGGAATCAGTGCACCCGACTTCTTCAGGTTATCGGCGGTTTCCTGCGAGTTGAACACCAGCGCGGTGTAGAAGAACGCAAAGCCGATAATCATCACCGTCAGCAGTATCATGTATAGCGGCTGCCCCGGGGTCAACGCCGCCGCGATTCGCTGCATGATACCTGCACCGCCATCATTGCCGAACCACTGCGCTGCGGTGGCCGGGAACATGATGATGGAGCTGGCAAAAATCGGTGGAATCACCCCTGCCATGTTCAACTTCAGCGGCAGGAACGAGGACTGGTTCTGATAGCCACCACGCCCCCCTTGACGACGGGCGTAATTGACCGTGATGCGGCGCTGGCCGCGCTCGACAAATACCACAAACCAAGTAAAGCCAAGTACCAGCGCAGCCACCAACATGCCAGTGGGCACACTCATATCGCCGTTTTTGATCTGCTCGAAGGTCTGCACGACCGCACCCGGCAGCCCGGCAACAATACCGGCAAAGATGATCAGCGATACGCCGTTGCCAATGCCACGCTCGGTAATTTGCTCACCCAGCCACATCAGAAACATGCTGCCGGCAGTCAAGGCCACCACTGCGGTAAAAACGAAAGCCCATCCCTGATGGGTCACTACCGCAGTACCATCCGGGGCGGTCTGCCCCTGCAAGGCGGTAGCAATACCGATGGCCTGAAAAATCGCCAAAGGAATGGCGCCCATGCGGGACCATTGGGTAATTTTGCGGCGCCCGGACTCCCCTTCCTTCTGAATCGCCTTCAGGGACGGGAAGATCTGCACGCACAACTGCATGATGATCGACGCGGTGATGAAGGGCATCACATTCAGTGCCAGGAGCGACAACCGCTCCAAGGCACCGCCCGAGAACATGTTCATCATGTTCACGATGCCTTCCTGCTGCGCCATGAAAGCCGTCATCGCCTCGGGGTTCACACCCGGCACCGGAATATGACAACCGATTCGATAAACGATCAACGCACCGAGCACAAACAGCAAACGCTGGCGAAGTTCGGTGAACTTGCCAGCGCCTGCCATGCCGGCCAACGCACTCGCGCTGCGCGACATCGCGGGATTACTCCTCGACCTTGCCGCCAGCGGCTTCGATCGCCGCCTTGGCACCGGCGGTGGCCACCACACCCTTCAGCACGAAGGCCTTGGTGACTTCACCCTTCTTAACCACTTTCACCTTCTTGATGCCAGCCGAAATCAGCTTGGCGGCACGCAGCGTGGCGAAATCGACTTCACCGGCTTCGAGCTTGTCCAGCTGATACAGCAGCACTTCGGCAACGTCCTTGGCCATGCGCGAACGGAAGCCGATCTTCGGCAAACGCATATACATCGGCATCTGGCCGCCTTCAAAGCCGGCCTTGATCTTGCCTTTGCCCGAACGAGCAAACGAACCTTTGTGGCCACGGCCAGCGGTCTTGCCAAGGCCGGAGCCGATGCCGCGACCCACGCGCACACGTTCGGTGCGAGCGCCCGGTGCGGGCTTCAACGTATTGAGTTTCATGAATTATTCCTCCACGCGCACCAAGTAGTGAACCTTGTTAATAAGGCCACGCACCTGTGGACTGTCTTTGAGTTCACGCACGTCATTGAGCTTGTTCAGACCCAGCGCACGCACCGAAAGACGATGCTTGGCCTGCGAACCACGCAGACCCTTGACCAAACGCACCTTCACGGTGCCAGTATTCTTATTGGACATGGAGGATCTCCTCGACCTTCTTGCCGCGCTTGGCGGCGATGTTGGCAGGCGAGTGCATCGCGGTCAGGCCCTTCAGCGTGGCGCGCACCAGATTGATCGGGTTACGCGAGCCGGTGGCCTTGGCCAGCACATTCTTGACGCCAACCGCTTCCAGAACGGCGCGCATTGCACCACCGGCAATCACGCCGGTACCTTCGGAAGCCGGCTGCATGTAAACACGCGCCGCACCGTGGCCGGACTTCACCGAGTGCCACAGGGTGCCATTGTTGAGATCCACCGTCTTGAGGCTTTTGCGAGCCTGTTCCATCGACTTCTGGATGGCGACCGGCACTTCACGCGCCTTGCCATAACCAAAGCCCACCTTGCCATTGCCATCACCGACCACGGTCAGTGCGGTGAAGGTGAACTGACGACCACCTTTGACGGTCTTGCTGACGCGATTGACCGCGACCAGCTTTTCAATCATGCCGTCATCGATTTCTTCACGCGGAGCGCGATCACGATCACGGCCACGCGATTGACGTTCTTCTGCCATTACGGATTCCTTATGGGTTGCTTGCGGCCTTGCCGCTTATCGTTGTTGGGTCACACAAAACCAGCAAGGGTGACCGCCAGCTGGCAGCCACCCGAGTGGAATTTTTCAGAACTGCAAACCAGCTTCACGCGCCGCATCGGCCAATGCCTTGATGCGACCGTGATAACGGTAGCCGGAGCGGTCAAAGGCACAGGACTCGATGCCGGCAGCCTTGGCGCGCTCGCCAATCAGGCGACCCACCTTGGCGGCGGCTTCGATGTTCTTGCCATTCTTCAGGCCTTCCATCACATCGGACTGTGTGGTGGAAGCCGAGGCCAACACCTTGGAGCCATCAGCAGTGAACAGCTGGGCATACAGATGCTGACCGGTACGCAGCACCGACAAGCGCGGTACGCCGAGCTTGCGGATATGGGCGCGGGTGCTCTTGGCACGACGCAAACGGGCGGATTTTTTGTCCATTTCTATTCTCTCTTGGAAGCTGAAAACATGGGATGCCGGGGTGAAGCGTCAACACTTCACCCACGAGCGCCTTAGGCTTTCTTGGCTTCCTTGCGGATGATGACTTCGTCGGAATACTTCACACCCTTGCCCTTGTAAGGCTCCGGCGGACGATAGGCGCGGATCTTGGCAGCCACCTGACCCACCAACTGCTTGTCGGCACCGGCCACGACGATTTCAGTCTGGCTCGGGGTGGTGATGGTGATGCCTTCAGGCGTATTGAACAGCACCGGGTGCGAGAAGCCCAGCGCCAAGTTCAGATCCTTGCCCTGCATCGAGGCACGATAACCCACGCCGACCAGTTCCAGCTTGCGCTCGAAACCTTCGGATACGCCCTTGACCATATTGGCCAGGATGGCGCGCAGGGTGCCGGTCATCGCCACGCGATCGGGGCTGGCGGCATTCAGCAGGATTTCGTTGTTTTCGACCTTCATTTCCACGCCCTGCGGCTGGGCAATGAACAGATTGCCCTTGCCACCCTTGACGCTGATCTGGCCGTTTTCGTTCTTGATTTCCACGCCCTTGGGCAGGGCAATCGGCTTCTTGGCTACGCGAGACATGGGATTCTCCTATTAGGCCACGAAGCACAGGACTTCACCGCCGACGCCAGCCTGACGTGCAGCGGCATCGGTCATGATGCCCTTGGAGGTGGAAACGATGGCAATACCCAGACCGCCCAGCACCTTCGGCAAATCATTTTTGCCGCGATACTGACGCAGACCCGAACGCGAAACGCGCTTCAGGGTTTCGATGACAGGCTTGCCCTGGAAGTATTTGAGTTCGACCTCAAGCTCGGCCTTGCCGCCACCTAGGTCTTCAACGCGCAGGTCGGCGATATAGCCTTCGGCCTTGAGGACGTTGGCGATAGCGACCTTGGTCTTGGAGGACGGCATCTTCACCGTCGGCTTGCCCACAGCGGCGGCATTCTTGATGCGCACCAGCATGTCGGCGATGGGATCAGTCATGCTCATGAATTATTCCTTGAGTCAGCACCGATATCCGCTTTCGCAGAAATCTTGTGAGTAAATGAATCCGACTGACTCACGCCAGCC
Source organism: Lysobacteraceae bacterium NML08-0793 (assembly GCA_002798275.1). GTDB lineage: Bacteria > Pseudomonadota > Gammaproteobacteria > Xanthomonadales > Xanthomonadaceae > Solilutibacter. Next base: position 559,091 of record NWQR01000002.1, read on the forward strand.
GGGGCTTGCAACTTGCAAGCCGCGCATTGTGCCCCAAATTACTTCAGGGCGCAAGCTTGCACGACAATGGGCAGGCATTGCGGCCTGCCCATTGTAGATGCAGTCGTTACCAGGACGCCTTGCGCAGACCCGGCACGTCGCCACGCATGGTGGCTTCGCGCAGCTTGTTGCGGCCGAGGCCGAACTTGCTGTAAACGCCCTTCGGACGACCCGTCAAGGCACAACGGGTGGTCTGGCGGGAAGGCGAAGAGTCACGCGGCAGTTTCTGCAACTTGACCGAGGCTTCCATCTTTTCTTCGTAGGAAGCGGTCTGGCTCTTCAGGATCTTCTTCAGCGCCTCACGCTTTTCGCCGTGTTGCTTGACGAGCTTGGTGCGCTTGAGATCACGGTTGATCATGCTGGTCTTGGCCATGCGTATCTCTCTTGATCAGCGGAACGGGAAGCGGAAGGCTTCGAGCAACGCCTTGGCTTCTTCGTTGGTCTTGGCGGTGGTGGTGATGGCGATATCCATGCCGCGGGTCGCATCGATCTGGTCGAAGTCGATTTCCGGGAAGATGATCTGTTCCTTCACGCCCATGTTGAAGTTGCCGCGACCGTCAAAGGACTTGCCCGAAACACCACGGAAGTCGCGCACGCGCGGCAGCGAGATGTTGATCAGACGATCAAGAAACTCGTACATATGCGCACGACGCAGGGTGACTTTGCAGCCAATCGGCCAGCCGTCACGGATCTTGAACGAAGCCACGGAAATGCGCGACTTGGTGACCACGGGCTTTTGACCCGAAATCTTGGCCATATCGGCCACGGCATTTTCCAGCACTTTCTTGTTGGTCGCCGCTTCACCCACACCCATGTTCAGGGTGATTTTGGTGATCTTCGGCACTTCCATCGGATTGGTGTAGCCAAAACGCTTCATCAGCGCCGGCACCACTTCTTCCTTGTAGATTTTTTCCAGTCGAGTGGTCATAGCTTCATTCCTCAGGCGTCAACCGCCTCGTCGCTGGAGCGGAACACGCGAATCTTGCGTCCATCCTCCAGCACCTTGGTCTTGATGCGCTCACCCTTGCCGGTGGCCGGGTTGAACAACATCACGTTGGAAACATGGATCGAGGCTTCACGCTCGATGATGCCACCGGGCTGCCCCGCCTGCGGGTTGGCCTTGGTGTGGCGCTTGACCATGTTGATATTGGACACGACCACGCGGTCGCCTAGGACGCGAACGACATCGCCCTTCTTGCCCTTGTCCTTGCCGGTGATAACGACGACCTGGTCGCCTTTTTTGATGCGATTCATGGTGTCCTCTCCCTTACAGCACTTCAGGGGCAAGCGAAACGATCTTCATGAACTTTTCCGAGCGCAATTCGCGCGTAACCGGCCCGAAGATACGGGTACCGATGGGTTCATGCTTGTTGTTGAGCAGTACGGCGGCGTTGCCGTCGAAGCGAATCAGGCTGCCATCGGCGCGACGCACACCCTTGCGGGTACGCACCACGACGGCATTGTAAACATCGCCTTTCTTCACCTTGCCGCGCGGAATGGCTTCTTTTACCGACACCTTGATGATGTCACCGATACCGGCATAACGGCGCTTGGAACCGCCAAGCACCTTGATGCACATGACTTCTTTGGCACCGGAGTTGTCGGCAACGTCGAGGTGGCTTTGCATCTGGATCATGTGGTGGCCTCCTCAGTTATTCCGCAGCGTGGGCGAGCACTTCGACCACGCGCCAGTTCTTGGTTTTCGACAGCGGCGCGCATTCGACAATGCGAACCAGATCGCCTTCTTTACAGGCGTTTTCAGCGTCGTGGGCATGCAGCTTGGTGGAGCGACGGATGTACTTGCCGTACAGCGCGTGCTTGACGTGACGCTCAACCAGCACCGTCACCGTCTTGTCCATCTTGTTGCTGACCACGCGGCCTTCGACCGTGTGCTGCTTTTTATCAGTGTTGTTCATGGTCAATCCTGTGGGTTACTGCCCGGCGGTGCCGAGCAGCATTTTGACACGTGCGATTTCGCGACGAACGCGACGCACATCGTGGGTCTTGGCCAGCTGGCCAGTCACCTTCTGCATGCGCAGAGAGAATTGCTCTTTCTGCAAATCCAGCAGGTGGCTTTTCAGTTCGGCCTGCGACTTTTGGCGGAGTTCTTTGATATCCATCAGCGCACCGTCCGGTTCACAAATTGGGTGGTAACCGAAAGCTTGGCAGAAGCTAGGCGGAACGCTTCGCGTGCCACTTCTTCGCTGACGCCTTCGATTTCATAGATCATGCGACCCGGCTGGATCTGCGCGACCCAATATTCCACATTACCCTTACCCGAGCCCATGCGGACTTCGATTGGCTTTTCGGTAATCGGCTTGTCGGGGAACACGCGGATCCACATCTTGCCGCCACGCTTGACGTAGCGGCTGATGGCGCGACGGGCAGCTTCAATCTGGCGCGCGGTCAGGCGGCCGGTTTGCGTGGCACGCAGGCCATACTCACCGAACGAAACCTGATTGGCGCTCCAGGACAGGCCTTCGTTACGGCCTTTGTGCTGCTTGCGATACTTGGTACGTTTGGGTTGCAACATGATTAACCCCTTGCTTCACGTTCGCCACGCGGCTGACGCGGTGCACGAGCAGGACGCTCGCTACGCTCGTTGCGCGGCTCTTCGTTCTTTTCCTGGCCCACTTGTGCGAAGTCGAAGATTTCGCCCTTGTAGATCCAGACCTTGATGCCGATCACGCCGTAAGTGGTATGCGCTTCGGCAAAGCCGTAGTCGATGTCCGCACGCAGGGTGTGCAGCGGCACGCGGCCTTCGCGGTACCACTCCGAACGGGCGATTTCAGCACCGTTCAAGCGGCCTGCGACATTGACCTTGATACCCAGCGCACCAAGACGCATGGCATTGCCCACCGCACGCTTCATGGCGCGACGGAACATAATGCGGCGCTCCAGCTGCTGGGCGATGGATTCAGCCACCAGTTGTGCATCGAGTTCAGGCTTGCGGACTTCGCTGACATTGATGTGCGCCGGAACGCCCATCATGTCGGAAACTTCCTTGCGCAGCTTTTCGATGTCTTCACCGCGCTTGCCAATCACCACGCCCGGACGGGCGGTGTGAATGGTGACGCGGGCGGACTTGGCCGGACGCTCGATGGTGATTTTGCTGATGCCGGCTGCGGCCAGCTTCTTGCGCAGCATGTCGCGAACCTTGAGGTCGGCGGCGAGGAATTCTGCGAATTCCTTCTTGCCGGCATACCACTTGGAGTTCCAGTCCTTGGCGATGCCAAGACGGATGCCTACGGGATGTACTTTATGACCCATGATTACTTGCCCTCGGCGACGACGATGGTGATGTGGCTGGTGCGCTTCAAGATGCGAGTGCCACGCCCCTTTGCACGCGCCATGAAGCGCTTCAGGGTGGGGCCTTCATCGACCATGATGGTCTTAACCTTGAGTGCATCAGCATCGGCACCGGCATTGTTTTCAGCGTTGGACACAGCCGACCACAACAGCTTGTGGATCATGGCAGCGGCCTTCTTGTCGCTGAACTTCAACAGGTCAAGTGCACGGGCTGCGGGCAGGCCGCGAACTTGATCTGCCACCAGACGGGCTTTCTGCGGGGAGATGCGCGCGGTGCGCAGGACTGCTTTTGCTTCCATTGTCATCTCTCCTTACTTCGACTTCTTATCGCCGCCGTGACCTTTGAAGGTACGGGTCAGTGCGAATTCGCCGAGCTTGTGGCCCACCATGTTTTCGTTGACCAGCACCGGCACATGATTCTTGCCGTTGTGGACAGCGATGGTGAAACCCACCATTTCCGGCAGGATCATCGAACGACGCGACCAGGTCTTGATCGGCTTCTTGGTGTTGTTGCCCGCTTCTTCCACCTTCTTCAGCAGGTGGTGATCAATGAAGGGGCCTTTCTTGAGTGAACGTGCCATGGCCGATTAACTCCTGCGATCGCGCACGATGAACTTCTGGGTGCGCTTGTTCTTGCGGGTCTTGTAACCCTTGGTCGGGACGCCCCACGGGGTGACCGGGTGCGGATTACCTTGGCCGGCCTTGGCTTCACCACCACCGTGCGGGTGGTCAACCGGGTTCATCACCACACCGCGAACGGTCGGACGAACACCGCGCCAACGCTTGGCACCGGCTTTACCCAGTTTTTCCAGGTTGTGCTCGACATTGCCCACTTCACCGATGGTGGCACGGCATTCCACCGGCACCTTGCGCATTTCGCCCGAGCGCAGACGCAGCGTGGCATAGCCCTGCTCGCGCGCGATGAGCTGCACACCGGCACCCGCGGCACGCGCCATTTGCGCACCCTTGCCCGGCTTCATTTCGATGCAGTGAATGGTGGTACCCACCGGGATATTGCGCAGCGGCAAGGTATTGCCGGCGCGAATCGGTGCGGATTCACCTGCCAGCACTTGGTCGCCTGCCTTCAGGCCCTTCGGGGCGATGATGTAGCGACGCTCACCGTCCACATACAGCAGCAACGCAATGTGCGCAGTGCGGTTGGGATCGTATTCAATGCGCTCAACCTTGGCCGGAATGCCTTCTTTGTTGCGCTTGAAATCGATGATGCGATAGTGCTGCTTGTGACCACCACCGATGTGGCGGGTGGTGATGCGGCCGTGATGGTTGCGGCCACCGGTTTTGCCCTGCTTTTCCAGCAGCGGTGCATACGGCGCACCCTTGTGGAGATCGGGCGTGACCACGCGAACCGCGCTACGGCGGCCGGCAGAGGTCGGTTTGAAAGTCATCAAAGGCATCGTGTGCTCCTTAGGCCTTCGCCGTCACGTCGATGGCCTGACCTTCGGCCAACTTGACGTAAGCCTTGCGCCAGTCCTTGCGGCTCCCCATACGCGAACGGAAAGCCTTGGACTTACCCTTCACGTTGACCACGTTCACCGATTCGACCTTGACATCAAAGATTTGCTCAACGGCAGCCTTGACATCGGCCTTGGTAGCGGTGGTTGCCACTTCAAAGACGTACTGATTGGATACTTCCTGCAAACGTGCGGTCTTTTCCGACACGCGCGGTGCACGAATCACTTCATAGATATTGGTGGTCATGCCAGCCACTCCTCGATCTTCTTCACCGCATCGGTGGTGATGATCACCGAGTCGGAGGCGACCAGCGACACCGGATCCAGGCCCTGCACGTCACGCACTTCGACGTAGGGCAGGTTGCGAGCCGCCAGATACAGCGATTCGCTGGCTTCCTCAAGCACCAGCAACGGACGCTTGCCCGCTTCCAGTTCCTTGAGCTTGCCGACCAGACCACGGGTCTTGGGCGAATCCACTTCGATGGTGTCCACCACGGTCAGACGTTCCTGGCGGTTCAGCTCCGACAGGATGGCCGCCATAGCAGCGCGATACATCTTGCGGTTGACCTTCTGCGCAAAGCTGCGCGGCTTGGCCGCAAAAGTCACGCCACCGCCGACGAAGATCGGCGCAGTCAGCGCACCGTGACGGGCACCGCCGCCCTTCTGGCGCTTGGACTTCTTGGTGGTGCCATTGACTTCCGAACGGGTCTTCTGCGCCTTGGTACCCGCGCGACCAGCGTTACGGTAAGCCACCACGACCTGATGCACTAGGTCTTCAGAGAATTCACGACCGAACACTGCGTCGGATACCGACACCTTGCCGCCGTTTTTGATGGTCAGTTCCATGCTCATGCTCCCTTGCTTGCCGGACGCACGATGACATCACCACCCGGCGCACCCGGCACCGCACCGCGCACGGCAATCAGGCCGCGCTCGGCATCCACCTTCACAACCTGAAGGTTTTGCGTGGTTTGCGTTTCCGCACCCATGTGACCGGACATTTTCTTGCCCGGGAACACACGACCCGGCGTCTGACGCTGACCGATCGAGCCCGGAGCACGATGCGACAGCGAGTTACCGTGGGTGGCATCACCCATGGTGAAGTTCCAACGCTTGATGGTGCCTTGGAAGCCCTTACCCTTGGTCACGCCCTGGACATCGACCAGTTGACCTTCGGCAAAGATGTCGGCACGAATTTCGCCGCCCACTTCAAAGCCCGAGAGCTTGTCATCGGCCACGCGGAACTCCCACAGGCCACGACCGGCTTCCACCTTAGCCTTGGCCAAGTGACCGGCACCTGCCTTGTTGACCAGAGCAGCGCGCTTGACACCGGCAGTCACCTGCACAGCGCTGTAACCGTCATTTTCGACGGTCTTGATTTGGGTGATGCGGTTCGGCGTAGCTTCGATGAGCGTTACCGGAATGGACTTGCCATCTTCGGTAAACACGCGGCTCATGCCTGCCTTGCGGCCGACCAGACCCAGCTGATGAATTTTCGTCGACATGATGATGCGCTCCTCAGGTCAACTTGATCTGCACGTCAACACCAGCGGCCAGTTCGAGCTTCATCAGCGCGTCCACGGTCTTGTCATTGGGGTCGACGATATCGAGCACACGCTTGTGCGTGCGGGTTTCGTACTGGTCACGCGCGTCTTTATCGACGTGCGGCGACACCAGCACGGTGTAGCGTTCAGTCTTGGTCGGCAGCGGGATCGGGCCACGCACTTGCGCGCCGGTCCGCTTGGCCGTCTCGACAATCTCGCTGGCCGAGCGATCGATCAGACGATGATCGAAAGCCTTGAGCCGAATGCGGATTTTTTGATCCGTCATGACGGAAGTTCCTCGGTCAATGGCTGAGCCTTTCGGCAAAGCCCCTGCAAAACGCAGGAAGTTCTAAAGAGCGACAGGCAGAACGGCTATTTGCGCCCTGCCCCGTTACGGCAATCCATTCAAACAACAATGGCGGCCCGGTTACCCGGCCCGCCCAGAGCAAAAACAAACGCGGAAGCCCTCCCCAAAAGGAAGAACCACGCGACCTGTCCTTGTCTGGCGAATACGAGGCGCATCCTGCTCCTCATTTCGCTGGCACTGCAGAAACGAAGACGTTTCCACAATTGGTCGCGCATTCTGTCAGGCTCTCACAACGATTGCAAGCCCTCACCCACGCTTTTCGAGTGCTTGAGCACATGTTTCACAAAAGCCCACAAGGCAGATACGTCAACGTGCCGCAAGACGAGCCTGCGCGAAAGACAACATCAGCACTGGCAGTGGCCAATAACTCACCGACGTTGCGCACAGCGCCTGCGACCAGCACTTCTAGCGACCTATGCGGTCGTGAACTAGACGCCAGATGGCTTCTGCCCGGCTGTCATTTTCTAAGCGACCTATGCGGTCGTGAACATGATTACCCCTGCCAGCCACCCGGCTGGCAGTTTCTAAGCGACCTATGCGGTCGTGAACCTTGAATCGTCATGCTGCTGAAAAGCGCGTTATTTCTAAGCGACCTATGCGGTCGTGAACGGTTAGCTCACGCCTGCCGTGCGAGTATTGCATTTCTAAGCGACCTATGCGGTCGTGAACCGTAGTGTCGGCATGATTTGTCACCCCCGCAATTTCTAAGCGACCTATGCGGTCGTGAACCAAAGCGCCATCGGCGCACTGATTGACAGCATTTTCTAAGCGACCTATGCGGTCGTGAACCAGAGAAGTGGCGCGCCTTTGTGAAACGCTACTTTCTAAGCGACCTATGCGGTCGTGAACATGCTGCGGCAACTACGCCGGTCATCTCGCTGGTTTCTAAGCGACCTATGCGGTCGTGAACTGCAACAATTTGAGAGGGTGTTTTTGCCATGTTTTCTAAGCGACCTATGCGGTCGTGAACGGCACCAAATTCAAGACACAGTCGCTGGCGCATTTCTAAGCGACCTATGCGGTCGTGAACTATACAAAGTAGCCATAATCAAGTAACCCAACTTTCTAAGCGACCTATGCGGTCGTGAACATGGCGCCATAGTTGCAGGTGGCGCGGCAGCATTTCTAAGCGACCTATGCGGTCGTGAACGGCTGAGTGCCGCTGCCGGTGCGATTTACGGCTTTTCTAAGCGACCTATGCGGTCGTGAACCTTCCCTGGGAGGATTATCCTGCTCCTGTGGATTTCTAAGCGACCTATGCGGTCGTGAACACATGGCGTTTCATGTGGTGCTTTCTTCTATTTTTCTAAGCGACCTATGCGGTCGTGAACTTGACGCCAATCTTCCCGGCAATCTTGCCGGTTTTCTAAGCGACCTATGCGGTCGTGAACGGTTTAACCCACTCTGTACACAGATTCCCCGTTTTCTAAGCGACCTATGCGGTCGTGAACTGCACGGATTCAATTCAGTGCATTTACTGAATTTTCTAAGCGACCTATGCGGTCGTGAACAACCCTTGCTCAAATGCCAATTCCTTCACATATTTCTAAGCGACCTATGCGGTCGTGAACACTATCCGTAAAATGCCACGCCAAGTAATTGTTTTCTAAGCGACCTATGCGGTCGTGAACGGCCTGCGATGGTATCGACCGCCACAAGAAGTTTTCTAAGCGACCTATGCGGTCGTGAACGCTGTCTTGGTCTTGAGTGATTTGGACTTCGATTTCTAAGCGACCTATGCGGTCGTGAACTCTAATAGCAGAAAGCCCTAGAATTCAATCTATTTCTAAGCGACCTATGCGGTCGTGAACCCTCTGCTTTGCCGTCTCTGCTCGTTTTGAATTTTCTAAGCGACCTATGCGGTCGTGAACGAATCCAGCAATGAACACTGACCGCACCCAATTTTCTAAGCGACCTATGCGGTCGTGAACCCCGGATTACCGGGGCTTTTGCATGTGAGCTTTTTCTAAGCGACCTATGCGGTCGTGAACGTCTCCGTCCGGGCGTGCTTTTTGCCCGGAAATTTCTAAGCGACCTATGCGGTCGTGAACACGCACGCCTTCAAACACGCCGTAATAGGTCATTTCTAAGCGACCTATGCGGTCGTGAGCGGAGAGATTTGCAAACAGGTGTAAGCATGAAATTTCTAAGCGACCTATGCGGTCGTGAACACGGCAGGCGCGCACAATGCGCCGGATTGGGCTTTCTAAGCGACCTATGCGGTCGTGAACATAACGCGGACAAGGCCGCCTTCCGTAGTTACTTTCTAAGCGACCTATGCGGTCGTGAACGGGTGTGCATTACGGACATGCCGGAGGGTTTTTTTCTAAGCGACCTATGCGGTCGTGAACTTGACCGGCGAGAGGCGCAACGGAAAGCCGGTTTTCTAAGCGACCTATGCGGTCGTGAACCAATCACCTGTGAGGGTGCCGATCATTTCCCATTTCTAAGCGACCTATGCGGTCGTGAACAACAGGTATGCGAGGCGGGCATTGCTCATCATTTTCTAAGCGACCTATGCGGTCGTGAACGTCAGCATCATGCGTGCTGTTGTGCTGATAATTTTCTAAGCGACCTATGCGGTCGTGAACATCGGCTGCATCTGCTGCCGGGAAATGGGGCTTTTCTAAGCGACCTATGCGGTCGTGAACGTTGATTGGGCTGCCTGTGCGGCGGTTCATGTTTTCTAAGCGACCTATGCGGTCGTGAACCAACGGCCCTTCCCAGTCATCCAGCCGCATCTTTTCTAAGCGACCTATGCGGTCGTGAACAAATCCTATTGGCAGCGCAAAATGATGGGCAATTTCTAAGCGACCTATGCGGTCGTGAACAGCGGCAACGGCATCGAGGACATCGGCACCCTTTTCTAAGCGACCTATGCGGTCGTGAACGGGTCTTGGCTGTAATCCCATACTCACGCTATTTTCTAAGCGACCTATGCGGTCGTGAACATCCTTTCTCGACCATCCGCTTAAAGGGATTTTTCTAAGCGACCTATGCGGTCGTGAACTCACTTTGAGTTTTGAAGTCGTTGAAGAAAATTTTCTAAGCGACCTATGCGGTCGTGAACTCTGACATTGCCACCGTAGCATTCGCATGTTCTTTCTAAGCGACCTATGCGGTCGTGAACATAAGTTGGTTCACACGGCCAAGGGGTTCTTCTTTTCTAAGCGACCTATGCGGTCGTGAACGCAATCGTGCCACCGTAGTTAAACTCTACGAATTTCTAAGCGACCTATGCGGTCGTGAACCATTCCCCCGGTATCCATGAAAGTGTTTATCATTTCTAAGCGACCTATGCGGTCGTGAACCAGGTGGAAGAACACAATGCGCACATGGCAGTTTTCTAAGCGACCTATGCGGTCGTGAACTTTGACGCTGCAAGTTTTGCACCATTCAAATTTTTCTAAGCGACCTATGCGGTCGTGAACGGGCTTTGCTTTGTCAAACTGCCGCTTGCATTTTTCTAAGCGACCTATGCGGTCGTGAACTCATTATTCTGTGCGAGTGACAGGCAATTACTTTCTAAGCGACCTATGCGGTCGTGAACCAACACTTTTTGCTGGCCTGCGCGGCGATTGATTTCTAAGCGACCTATGCGGTCGTGAACGTTGGGCTTGCGGCCTGCGCCTATGGCTGTCGTTTCTAAGCGACCTATGCGGTCGTGAACCTAGCAAAAATGGTTGGCGAAGACCCACATCATTTCTAAGCGACCTATGCGGTCGTGAACCTGATATTTTGTGCGTATCTCGTGGGACTGGTTTTCTAAGCGACCTATGCGGTCGTGAACTTACGAAGCATTCCGCTCACTCCTTCCGCAAATTTCTAAGCGACCTATGCGGTCGTGAACGTCCGGGGGCGAATTGAGCGTGTCTGGAATGCTTTCTAAGCGACCTATGCGGTCGTGAACACGGTGGGCGCAACGCCAGAAATTGTCCGGCTTTTCTAAGCGACCTATGCGGTCGTGAACGAAATGCGCATTGCCCGCATCATGCGCGACCTTTTCTAAGCGACCTATGCGGTCGTGAACCAGCTGCTGGACACCTTTGGAGCGGCCATGGCTTTCTAAGCGACCTATGCGGTCGTGAACTTTCGTTCTTTTGGGTGTCCTTCCTTCTGTTTTTTCTAAGCGACCTATGCGGTCGTGAACAATGGCGGTAAGGGGCAGCAGGATATTGAGAATTTCTAAGCGACCTATGCGGTCGTGAACTCTGTCACGCCTCGAAGGCTCCCGGTTGCCCGTTTCTAAGCGACCTATGCGGTCGTGAACATTCGGGAGAGGAGTCAAAACATGAATCACGATTTCTAAGCGACCTATGCGGTCGTGAACATGTGGCTCTCAGCGTTACCCTATCAACAGTATTTCTAAGCGACCTATGCGGTCGTGAACCGAGCGTCATACGGCTGCGCGCAACTTTGTATTTTCTAAGCGACCTATGCGGTCGTGAACTATCGTCAACTCGCCACATCCACGGCAATGCTTTCTAAGCGACCTATGCGGTCGTGAACGCGGCCTGCACATCGTTGCCCGCCCCGTAATCTTTCTAAGCGACCTATGCGGTCGTGAACTTGAGGCCAACAACAAACGGCCCCTCGCTGTATTTCTAAGCGACCTATGCGGTCGTGAACAAGCTGTTGGCCGATGGTATTGACCCAATTGATTTCTAAGCGACCTATGCGGTCGTGAACACTGCCGCGCCTGCGCTTCCCCGCGCCATTCTTTTCTAAGCGACCTATGCGGTCGTGAACACTATTCACGCTGGTGGATTGTGTCGGCTACGTTTCTAAGCGACCTATGCGGTCGTGAACGTTGGGCTTGCGGCCTGCACCGATGGCCGTAGTTTCTAAGCGACCTATGCGGTCGTGAACGGTGCGTGTGCGGGTTATTCGTGATGCGTCACTTTCTAAGCGACCTATGCGGTCGTGAACAGTTAACGCCATTTCTGGCATTGGTTATCCTTTTTCTAAGCGACCTATGCGGTCGTGAACTTTTTGGCGGTATCCGAAAAATTATTACGGTTTTTCTAAGCGACCTATGCGGTCGTGAACTCATACGGCACGTCGATTTTAGTGATTTGCTCTTTCTAAGCGACCTATGCGGTCGTGAACGTTTGCCGACCGTCGAAGAGGCCACGGCGGTTTTTCTAAGCGACCTATGCGGTCGTGAACTAGTAATGCCAGTTTGCATCATCCGTGATAACTTTCTAAGCGACCTATGCGGTCGTGAACGTGTGGATGTTGACGACGCGCCCGGTCTGGTTTTTCTAAGCGACCTATGCGGTCGTGAACATCAAAGCCCACGGACGGGCAATGCACCGCAATTTCTAAGCGACCTATGCGGTCGTGAACCATCTTGTCCGGCTGATAAATCAATATCTATTTTTCTAAGCGACCTATGCGGTCGTGAACGTCGCCATAATCAATAAGGGCCGATACCCGAATTTCTAAGCGACCTATGCGGTCGTGAACTTTTGCGTTTATTTTTTTGTTTTATTTTATGCTTTCTAAGCGACCTATGCGGTCGTGAACCAACACATCACCACCACAGGCGGGCAGCAGCATTTCTAAGCGACCTATGCGGTCGTGAACCTCGGCTCTCCACCCGGCCAGCAGCGGGGCAATTTCTAAGCGACCTATGCGGTCGTGAACATTGCCTCCTTTGGCGCGATTGTAGGTGAAATTTTCTAAGCGACCTATGCGGTCGTGAACTAGAGTGAAGCATGCGCAATTTACTGTTTTTCAAAGAACTTTTCAACTTTCCATGTAAAAACCCTTTTCAACCAGTGCATTGCAACTTGTTGATTTCAAAAGCCATCCTTGGCCATTGAAATTTTTGGGTCAGAACAAGGGAACACAGCCGCCCAAGCTAAGACCATGACTATTGAAGCCTCCCTGGCTTGGCTGCTTGGCAGATTGCTGCTTGATGTACAAACGATAGCGCTGCCCAGTGCTGCGACTGTACAGGGTGACAAATGGCGAATCCAAATGATCACCTGCGTCGGCAGGAATGCGTTTGCGCACATCTTCTGCGCTCAATCCGTGTCGGCGCATGGCGCGTTTGCGCATGTTTTCTGCACTTTTGGCTTGGCAACGGGCAACTTTCAACCAGCCTTGGGGCTGTGGCGTGGCTGCAAGTTCGGTGAGTTGCAAGTGGTCGCGCATCCCGCGCAGCCAGTCTTGCTGCATCAGTCGCTCAAGCGCCACTTTCTGCCCATGCAGGCGCAGTTTCAAACCCAAGGTGGGATAAGCACCATCACGCCAGCCGGGAAAACTAATACCGATATTGCTCTCTTCAAGCGCCACCAACGTGCGATGCAGTTTCGCCACAAGTGCATCCATCAGCACATGCTGCGGAAACTCATCATCCGGTTGCAGTGTGAATTCGATATAGGCATCCATCTCAAGCCTCGCCGAATACGCCGCCACGAATCAATACCGCCATGACATAGTGCTGCTGCGCTTCAGTCGGCACTTTGTCTTTCAGCATCCAGCCATCGAACAGGGTATAGAAGTCATCTTTGCTGCCTTTGGGCTGGCGATAGGCTTTGCCTTGGGTCGTCACCGAACCATAAGGCTCCACGGCAATTGGGCCATTACCATCCGCCTCTTGATACCAGTCATCCACGGTGCGCAGGGCATTGCCGATTTTCTGCGAGTGCATGGCGGCGATACCGTCTTGTTTTGCCCCCACAAAGTAGAGCGTTTTGCTCTTGTCGCCACGACCACGATCCAGAATCAACTCCTGCGAGGGGAAAACCTCTTGCCCATTCCCGATACGCACATAGGCGGTGATTTGCAGCAGCACATGGGTTTCGCCACGCAAACCTTGGGCAATCAAATCGGCAAGGGCTTGCAGCTGTGCCTGCGCATCACTGGGCACATTGAAATCACGCAGCGAAAAACTCAGGGCATCAAAGCGGCCAACAAGCGCTGCTTGCCCCTGCTGAAAGCGGGCGACTTCCACTTCCACATCTTCAGCGCCCACGCGGTTGCGCCACAAGAAGCGGCCATTGGCAAGATTGATGGCGTAGCGGCGCGCCAGTTCACGGAAGCCGTGCCGGGTCGCATAGTCCTGCGCCAAGGTGATGAGCTTTTTCTGATAATCGGCCTTGTTACAGGCCGAAGGCTGACCCACGCCCGGCAATACGCGCAGGGTGAAGCGCACCCGCAGGGTGTCGGCATCCATTGGCAGGGCGGCAACATCCACGGTTTGCAGATTGGGCTTGTCGATCGCGGCATCGAGCTTGAGCGGGTCTTGCTCAGCAGCTTTCAGGCGATTGGAAATCGTGCCGCGCACCGATTTTTCCTGAAGGCGCACCGGCGTCCAGCCCCGGTCATCGTTGCGCGCCGTCCAATCGCCTGAATGAAAGAGTGCATCGGACGGGTCGAGTTTGCGTTCAAAAGCCAAAACGGAAGGGGTTTCTTTACTCATGATGCAGCTCCTTGTCAGTCGAAGATGGAATAAAACTCGTCATCCGAGTCATCGTTACAGCGGTAGTCATTGCGGCAGCGATACAGGCCTTGCCCGGGCGGGCTATCGGCATACCAAAGCAGTTGCTCTGCCTTTTGCAGGCGATGTGGGCTGACCCATTCACCCAGTGAATACAGGCTTTCGACAAATTGGAACGGCGTACTTTCATCGCGGGCATTGGCGACCGTTCCCGGCGCCTGCCTCTCCGTTAGCGCGGCATAGCCCACCGGGATGGGCACGACCCAACCACTGCCTTTGGGCCGGTCATGCTGCCAACGGCCTTCCTCGTTGTCATAACGCCAGTTCAGACGCGAGCGCGATAGCCAAGCATCCAGCACCGTGGCTTCGGGATTTTCCTTTTGAAAAGTAGTCAGGGTTTCAGCCAACAGATCATCGCGTGCCACCAAAGCAAAGCCGGGCAACAGGCGCAGGCGAAGCCGCTCAAAAAGTGCCTGCCTGCCAGCTGCATCGCCGGTCATCGCTACCCAGTACGGCGCGGTGTAGCGTTTTGCCGGCAACAGCACGCCACCTGCAATGCGCATGGTCTGCAGCATTTGCGCTATTTGCTCTGCCAAGGCCTGATCCGCCGCTTCATCCAAACCAAGCTCAGCCGATTCCACTGCCAGCACCAAACTGATTTGCAGATGAATGCGGCCTTCTTCCACAATCGCTGCCGTTTTGCCATCCCTTCCAATGGGATTGCGCGTCAGGCTGAAGGCCTTGATATAGGCATCGTTCACCAGCGCCTGATGGCGGTGGCAGACCACACCCACGGCTCGGAATTTCAGCCCCGGAATGCCCGAGGCAGCCAGCTTGCGCTGCAAAGCCCACATCAGGCCAATAAAGGCCGTAATGGAAGGGAAACCGTGGGTCAGTGGGCTGGAGATGGCATTGGCTGCCTGCACCTGCAAGCGTGGCAAGACCAGCAAATGACTGTAATCCGGGCAGCGACTCATGCCGATACCTCCGTGTGCCAATCGCGACTGGATGGCAAGTCACGCCGAATCGGGTTCGGCCAGTTGGCATCCACCACCGCCTGTCGCGCAAAATGACGCAACTCGACACTGCCGACGGCAAAGCCGTTATCGCGCAGCCATTGATTGAGCCACTGCGCAAAGCGCTCAGCAATTTCATCCGGCCAATCCTGCTTCTCCCAAGCGGCCTTGAAGGTTTCGTCTGCGGCATAGCCTTCCGGGTCTTGCGCCTGATCCCGATTGGGCAGCTGGGCACGCTCCGGGTCAAGCCAGAGTTGCTCGCAAAGAGGAAGCCGGCAGGCGGCATCACGTGTCCAGCCGGGCGGATAGGAATCACGCACCGTAGCCGCAAAGGCAGTCAAAGTGCCGCCCAGTCGCTGTTCCATGGCACGGCGCTTCTGGTCTTGCTGCATTTGGTGCTGCTTATACGCGCCAAGATGTCGTGCAAATGCCTCAAGCTGCTGCTGCATGTCGTGGAAATGCAAAAGGCGCATGAAAGCGGTATCCAGATTCAAGAAACTGCGTGGACGGTAGCCATCCCAAATCGGGGGGAATGAGGCCAGCAAATAGTTGCTGCCGCCACGCTCGCTATTGAGCTGCGAAATATTCTGCGGTTTGGTGCCGCCCAGCTTGCGAATGGCAAGTTCGGGATATTCCGGAATTTGCATATCGCTGGGCTTCTTTTCCCGGCGCGCGCGCCGAGCCTCGACAATGGCCACATCAAAGCGGCTGTATTGGATGGCCTCGTGTACCGCTTGCACCAAGCTGCTGGGAAACATCGGCTGCAACAGAATGTATTGGGCGTCATCACAGGCATCCTCGCCCGCGCACCAATACAGTTGTTTGGCATAGGTGTGGCTGGCGTAGCTGTCCGCCTCACGCTGCAAGCTGCAAAAAGCATCGGCATAAGCCCTGGCGGTGTCGGGATTGTCTGACAGTGCTGCAAGCAGGTCGGCATCTTCTTGCAGCAGCCAGTCCAGCAAACGCTGGCCTTCCACTTCCAGCTTCAGCAATTTGTAAACATCCAGCGCCGCGGCATTGCCCACTACATCTTCGGCAAACTGCATGCCCAGTACATGCGAGCCAAGTTCATCACGAGCCGGCAAATTGGCCGGCGGCACAAACAGGCTGCTGCCCTTGGCATCGGGGTGCGTCGCTTTCAGCACATGGGTGACCATCTGAATTTGTGCCACGCGACGCGCGGCATCAGCCAGCCAGGTGTCATAGTCATATTTGGCCGCCTGTGCTGAATCGGCAGCCTCTGCATCTTTGAGCTTGGCATCGCGCCGCTCCTTGATAAAGCGGGCGATAGCTCCATAAAACTTTCGCTTACGTGAATCCACGGGTAATCAACTCCTTATGACCATAGTGGTCATGGTATAGAATGCCCGCAGCAATCTGCTGCGAGTGGTTTTAGATGGATGGGCTCCTGATCGGAGCCTTAACCTCTTAAGGCGCGATGTGCGCCAATCATCTCGACCTCCTTACTTTCTTCGCCGAATTGATGGGATACCAGATTGCTCTGAACGGCTCCCGTTGCAGCGGGAGCCGTTCACCTATATTACCCACCCGAAGTCAAATGTCAATCCATTGCTTGGATAATTTTTTAACAATCAAAGCAATTAATTTATGTACTCATGTAGAATTGTCGACACTGCCGCATAGGCAGCTCAGAAAATTGCTTGGACGACTTTCTATTCACTGCCGCATAGGCAGCTTACGGGGAATACATAGCTTCCCCTCTCATCTAAGTACCCCCAGCACCAGGTCCCAAAACCATTGATTGAGCCCGGTGCGCTTCGGGGCTTCAACTTCGGTATAGCGTTTGGCTGCATCCATCAGGCTCATGGACTTTTCTTCTGCCAAAGGCTTTAAAAGCTCAAGCAGGTCAAACTGCATCCAGGGCGAGATGCCTGGGGCGAGCTCAAGCCGCAGTGGTTTGACCTCGCCTTCTGCCGAGGAGTACAGGCTGTGTTTTCCATCCTGCAAAACGAAGTGGGCATCAAGGCAGGTTTCGTCCTCATCAGGCAGAAACACGAAGGTTTGTTCGCGATAGGCTGAATCGCGGAACGGCTGCTGCTGCGGCATGGCCCAGGTCAGGTGCGCCAACGGCAATGTCCAGAAGGTGCTGGCCGTC
Source organism: Lysobacteraceae bacterium NML08-0793 (assembly GCA_002798275.1). GTDB lineage: Bacteria > Pseudomonadota > Gammaproteobacteria > Xanthomonadales > Xanthomonadaceae > Solilutibacter. Next base: position 576,404 of record NWQR01000002.1, read on the forward strand.
GGCTCTTCTGGCTTGTCGGTGCGCAGCGCCAGATACATGCGCAGATGCTCCAAATCCACCAGCCTCGAGCGCCGCAATGTTTTGATGTCTTCCGGCCGCTGGATACGCGGGCGCGCATCAATGGTTTGGTAGTGCTCGTCGGGCAACAGGTTTTGCAAGTTGTTGCTGCTCATGCGCAGCGGCAGTGCTTTTTTATCGCGCAGGGAAGAGCGCTCCTCCTCAAATCCCGGACGGATAAATGCGGCCTTGCCAGGTGCCTCGAAACTGCGCAGATTGCGCTCGAAAATCAGCACATTCGGGCTGTCCGGGCTTCCCTCGCGATGCCGCCGCACCCGCCCGGCCAGCTGTATCAGCGAGCGCATCGAGGAAGGTTCGACCACTGCCCAGTCGTAATCATGGTCACGCCCCACTTCCGCCACCGGGCTTGCCAGCACCACGAATAGATGATGTTTGGCCGGATAACGCTCCAGCAAGGCGCGCACTTCCGGACGCGACAGCGCCGGGTCGGTTTCGCCACGGCGGTCCAGCACCTTGTCCAGTACGCGCTCGATTTCCGAGCGCATCAGCAACGGGAAGCGCGCGTGATACACGCAGAGATGGATATGGATATCGGCAGGCGCGCCTAGCCGGAACAATTCATGCGCCACCTCCTGCAATGGGCCGATGTTCGCCATGCGCACCAGCCCAAAGCTCACCTGTTTGCCGTTGCTCATGTCCGTTTGTGCATGGCGTTGATGGGCTTGCAACATGGCCGCCTGCACCTGCACGGCAAACGCCTTGCGGATTTCCGGCTCGGTTTTTGCGGCAATCTCCAGCGGCAACAATTCACCCTTGCGCCTGGGCGCTTCCCGGCTCAATGCCTTGATGCGCTTTTCAATGAATGTCTGATGCTGCGCCTTGAACTGCGCCAAGTCACTGCATGCAGCCGCCTCAACGCGATATTCGTCCACCCAAAGGCAGGCGACTTCCGGCGTGCTGGCCTGCCCGACATGCTGGCCGCGATTGCGCTGGTAATGGGCACGGCCTGCCGCATACGCCTGATACAGCCCCTGCACCAAATCCGGCGGCAGCGTGGCTGATGACAACAACACCCGGCTCCCCAGAAGCCCCGCCCAATGCACCAGCCTTGCCAGTGCCGGAATATCGGCCAGGTCAAAATCATCCGGCTCATCCAGCACCAGGTCACTGCTCATCAGCCGCAGCATCGGTGCAATTTGTCGCCCGGCGCGCTGCGCTTCGGTCGCCGGCGTCAGGTGGTCGATGGTGCATACCAGCACCGGCGCACTCAACAGACGCTTGATATGCACATCGTGCAGCGCCATGCGCAACAGCGGATGCTCAGCCACCTGGCCTTCGTAAACGACACTGCCTGCCTCTTCCATCAGCGACTGGCTTGAAGCCGAGCCACTACGCTCGGCCTGCTGCTGGTGATACTCGAACAATTCACGGCTGGCTGCTCCGCCCACCCGGATGGCGATGTCATCATCACTCAGCCCCAAGTCTTTCTGAAAAGAACGCCCGGTTTGCAGGGTCAAGCTACGCAGGCCGACGGCAAAGCTGCAGCGCATCCCGCGCTGCGGATTGGCCAGTGCAGCCATGATGCGGGCATTGGCCAGCGTCTTGCCGCGTCCGGTAGAGGCCATATTGATGATGAAAGCGCCATGCTCGTCTGCCCTGTGGCGCAAGCTTTCTGCTGCATCAAAGGCTTTGTCCTGCCAGCGAAAGCGCGCATCTTTGCTGCGCTTTCTAAACCGCTTGTGTTGCAGATGCGGCAAATGCCCGGCAAAGCTCGGCAAGTGATGGCCGATATAGCCTGCATCCTGGGTCACGCCCAGCAAATGCTCGTCCAGCTTCTGCTTGAGCCTACCATCGCTATCGGTATTGGCATACAGGGTGCAGGCTGCATCGCCTGTGACACGGTGCCCATCCCCAGGCTTCAGTGATGAATAGTGGTGGTCGGCCAGCATCAGTCCCATGCGGGCGATATGCATGACATACGGATTTTCCAGCCATGCGCCCTTACCCGCCTTGGCCTGCAACGCCAGCAATTGCTGCGCAAGCCGGGCGGCACGCGCCCGCCATGCGGGCAGCAAGACCGGCAGCTCGCCTGCCATTTGCCAATAGGGCTGCAATTGGCTTGGCGATGCCTCGGCAAGCTCGGGGTTCCAATCGTTCCAGCCAACACGGATGCTTTGCCATAGTTTTTCCGGCTGCAAATCCAGCGGATTGAAGTTTTCAGACTTCTTCCCAAACCACGGGTTTTGCGTATTTGGGCCAACCGGCAAAGTCAGCAGCCGATGATGCGTCACCACCAGCCAGGCGATTGCCGCGGCCAGCGGTGGCAAGTCCTTGAACGGCGGCTTGCTGCCAGCATCCAGACCATCGCGGAACAGCCGTGCCTTATCCAGCCAGGCCGCATCATCGGCTGCCGAAGGCGCCGCCAGCCGCTGCAACCAGGCGGTATCGTCATCGCCCCCCACAAACGCCAGAAAAAGCCGTAATGACAGCCATTCATGGCGGTACAGATTGCGCTCGAATATGCGGCTTGCAAGACGCTGCTGAAACGAAACGCTGGCCTTGCCAAGGTCATGCAGCAAGCCCGCCATCTGCATCAGCAGGCGAATATCCTCGCCAGTACTCCAGTCGTTTTCATCGCCTTTTCGTATCACATCGCGCCGCGTGGTATTGGTCGGCACCGCCCCCTGGGCATTGAAGCGCGTGGCATCGCCCACCACCCACAACAATTCGGAATGGTTGATGCCGCGTATCCAGTGACAAGCCACGGCGGTATTTTTGCGCGCCGTTTTGCGCAGCAGACGGCGCAGCGTATCCAGCCCATCCCGGGTAATGGGCGTTTGCCAGGTGCGCTCGCCACGCCGTTCGGCGAACTGGTCAAGAATACGGCGGGTCTGCTTCAACGCCTGCCCACGGCACTCGGAAATCAGCAGGATATTCATGCGCGGCGCCCCTGCATGGCGATGTCTTTCAAGGTCTCAATCATGAAATCCAGTGCCTCCATGCGGGTCAGTTGCTCAATGCAGGTCTGCCGAAATGCCTGCTCCTCATCGCCACGCATGGCCGAGACAAAGGCTTGCGGCAATATCACCGCGTCCTTGACCAAGTCAGCCACATCAAATACCAAGCCACCGCGCCGGGTCTTGCCATGCAATACGGCCAAGCCATGCGGCAGCCCCAGCACCCAGGTGGCGCTGGCCGCCAGCCCATAGGCCAGATAATTGCCGTGATCCAGAAAACGGTTGGCGGGGTCAAGACCCGTGCCGCGCTTGGCGCGGCTAAAGTCGCCATAGCCGCTGGTGCGCGCAGCCAACGCAAACAAGGCTTTGCTAAGCCGGGCTTCTTCGGTCAGCAGTGCGGTGACATCCGGGCAACTGGCAACTATTTGTGCGGATTTTTCCAGCAACTTTTTCAGTGCACCGGCATCCACCTCAAAACCGGCCTCGCGCAATGGCTTTGAGTTCTGCCACTGCTGTGCAATACAGTGCAAACGCGCTTGCTGTAGTTGCTTGGCCGCCGCAAGCCTGGCCTCATCATCAAACCAGAACGATACCCAGGCTTGCAGATATTCGGTGGGGCGGTATTCGCTCTGCGGGCTGAACCAGGCCACATCAATATCCACCTCGTTGGCAGAAAACAGTGGCGTGCCGCCACCGCCACAAAAGCCCACCATCACTCCGGCCTTGGCAAACTCACGCATCGCCGCCTGCGTGACCGAGGTGCCGGTGCCAAGCAGTACCACCGAGGTATTGGCAATGGGGATATTCCAGTACAGCGATTGCTTGCCAGCATCGGTGACGTATTCCACTCGTCCGCCATTGACCAGCACCCGGCAGTGTTGCAGGTAATAGATATTGGCGCGTTTGGATAACAGGATGGTTTTGAGGTCAGAAGCGGTAATCTCGTCCATAAAATCTCCCCTCTCAAAAAGTGCACTTTAGCCCGACATCCTTCTGCAAATGCACAAAAACAAACCCCCGGCTTTTGCCGGGGGTTTGCAGTTTGTTTGCCTTACGGCAAGCATCAAGGATTACTTGATGATTTTGGCGACCACGCCGGCGCCGACGGTACGGCCACCTTCGCGGATAGCGAAGCGCAGACCTTCGTCCATCGCCACCGGGTTGATCAGGCTCACCGTCATCTTGACGTTGTCGCCCGGCATCACCATTTCAACGCCTTCCGGCAGCTCAACTGCACCGGTGATGTCGGTGGTGCGGAAGTAGAACTGCGGACGGTAGCCCTTGAAGAACGGGGTGTGACGGCCGCCTTCGTCCTTCGACAGCACGTACACTTCGGCTTCGAAGTCGGTGTGCGGGGTGATCGAACCCGGCTTGGCCAGCACTTGGCCGCGCTCCACTTCGTCACGCTTGGTGCCGCGCAGCAACAGGCCTGCGTTGTCGCCCGCCTGACCCTGATCCAGCATCTTGCGGAACATTTCCACGCCGGTCACGGTGGTCTTGGTGGTCGGGCGGATACCGACGATTTCGATTTCGTCGCCCACCTTGATCACGCCGCGTTCGATACGGCCGGTCACCACGGTGCCGCGACCGGAGATCGAGAACACGTCTTCCACCGGCATCAGGAACGGCTTGTCCACGTCACGCTCGGGTTCCGGGATGTAGCTGTCCAGTGCGTCCACCAGCTGCAGGATCGCCGGCACGCCGATTTCCGACTGATCGCCTTCCAGCGCCTTCAGAGCCGAACCCTTCACGATCGGGGTGTCGTCGCCCGGGAAGTCGTACTTGCTGAGCAGCTCGCGCACTTCCATTTCCACCAGCTCCAGCAGCTCGGCGTCGTCCACCATGTCGGCCTTGTTCAGGAACACGACGATGTAGGGCACGCCCACCTGGCGGGCCAGCAGGATGTGTTCGCGGGTCTGCGGCATCGGGCCGTCAGCGGCCGAGCACACCAGAATCGCGCCGTCCATCTGCGCCGCGCCGGTGATCATGTTCTTGACGTAGTCGGCGTGGCCGGGGCAGTCCACGTGCGCGTAGTGACGGGTCGGGGACTCGTATTCCACGTGCGCGGTGGAGATGGTGATACCACGCGCCTTTTCTTCCGGCGCCGCGTCAATCGAGGAATAGTCCTTGAAGTCGCCACCGAAGCGCTCTGCGCCCACCTTGGTCAGGGCTGCGGTCAGCGTGGTCTTGCCGTGGTCAACGTGACCGATGGTGCCGACGTTCACGTGCGGCTTGGTGCGCTCAAACTTTTCTTTTGCCATTTCTGGAACCTCTGTTTAGATGATTGAATTTGGGATGGAAAGCATGATAGAGGTGGCTGCCGCGGTCAATCACGAGCCGCAGCAGCCAGGCTCAATCAGCCGTTTTTCTTCATGGCCGCTTCAGCGATATTGGCCGGCGCTTCAGCGTAGTGGTCAAATTCCATGGTGAAGGTGGCGCGCCCCTGCGACATCGAACGCAGGCTGGTGGCGTAGCCGAACATTTCGCCCAGCGGAATCATGGCATTGATGATCTTGCCCGAGGGGCTGTCATCCTGACCTTGCAGGATGCCGCGACGACGGCTCACGTCACCCATCACGTCACCCAGATAGTCTTCCGGGGTCACGATTTCGACCTTCATGATGGGCTCGAGCAGCACCGGGCTGGCCTTGTGGAAGCCTTCCTTGAAGCCCATGGAGCCTGCGATCTTGAACGCCATTTCCGAGGAGTCCACTTCGTGGTAGGAGCCGTCCACCAGACGCACCTTCACGTCCACCACCGGATAACCGGCGAGGATGCCGTTGGCCATCGCCTCCTGGATACCCTTGTCCACGGCCGGGACGTATTCCTTCGGCACCACGCCACCGACGATGGCGTTTTCGAACACATAACCGGCACCCGGTTCCTGCGGCTCGATTTCCAGCCAGACGTGACCGAACTGACCCTTACCACCGGACTGGCGCACGAACTTGCCTTCGGACTTGACGGCCTTGCGGATGGTTTCACGATAGGCCACCTGCGGCTTGCCGACGTTGGCTTCGACGTTGAATTCGCGCTTCAGGCGGTCAACGATGATGTCCAGGTGCAGCTCACCCATACCGGCGATGATGGTTTGACCGGACTCTTCGTCGGTACGCACGCGGAACGAGGGGTCTTCCTGTGCCAGACGGCCAAGTGCAATGCCCATCTTCTCCTGATCGGACTTGGTCTTGGGCTCGACCGCCATCGAGATCACCGGCTCCGGGAAGCTCATGCGTTCCAGCACAATCGGGGCATCCTGGGCACACAGGGTGTCACCGGTGGTGACATCCTTCAGACCCACGGCTGCGGCGATGTCACCGGCCAGCACTTCCTTGATTTCGTCACGCTGGTTGGAGTGCATCTGCAACAGGCGGCCAATGCGCTCTTTCTTGCCCTTGACCGAGTTCAGCACTTGCTCACCGGCGTTCAGCACACCCGAGTACACGCGGAAGAAGGTCAGCGAGCCCACGAACGGGTCGGTCATGATCTTGAACGCTAGCGCCGAGAACGGTGCCTTGTCGCTGGATTCGCGGGTCAGTTCCTTGGTTTCGTCATCCATATCGACGCCACGCACGGCCGGCACGTCCACCGGCGAAGGCAGCAGCTTGATGACGCCATCGAGCATCGCCTGCACGCCCTTGTTCTTGAACGCAGTACCGCAGAACATCGGCACGATTTCGGTCTTCAAGGTACGCTCGCGCAGAGCGCTGACGATTTCTTCCTCGGTCAGCTCTTCACCGCCCAAGTATTTGTCCATCAGCGCTTCATTCGCTTCAGCCGCCGACTCCACCATGAAGGCACGGGCTTCTTCGGCCTGGGCTTGCAGATCGGCCGGGATGTCGCGGTATTCGAAGGTCAGACCCTGCGAGGCGCTGTCCCAGTGGATGGCCTTCATCTTCAGAAGGTCAACCACGCCTTCAAAGTTGTCTTCGGCACCAATCGGCACCTGCATCGGCACCGGCACGGCACCCAGACGGCTCTTGAGCTGGTCGCGCACCTTGAAGAAGTTGGCGCCGGTACGGTCCATCTTGTTGACGAACGCGATGCGCGGCACTTGGTACTTGTTGGCCTGGCGCCACACGGTTTCGGACTGCGGCTGTACGCCACCGACGGCGCACAGCACGAACACCGCACCGTCGAGCACGCGCAAGCTGCGCTCCACTTCGATGGTGAAGTCAACGTGCCCGGGGGTGTCGATGATGTTGAAGCGGTGTTCCGGCATGGACTTATCCATGCCCTTCCAGAAGGCGGTGGTCGCAGCCGACTGAATGGTGATGCCGCGCTCTTGTTCCTGTTCCATCCAGTCCATGGTGGCAGCACCATCATGCACTTCACCGAGCTTGTGGCTCTTGCCGGTGTAGAACAGGATGCGCTCGGACGTGGTGGTCTTGCCGGCATCGATGTGCGCCATGATGCCGAAGTTGCGATAACGCTCGATGGGAGTGGTACGGGCCACGGTAATCTCTCTTTGTTTGTTTGTTGCCCGGAGAACCGGGCTTTCAGATGGCCGGACGCCGCCTTGACGGCGGCATCCGGGTGAATACGCGAAATTCGCAGCAATGCCGGGCTTTCGCGTTGCACTCACCGGCAGATGCCGATGCTTGCGACAGGCGGCAAACCGCCCGTCATGGCGCGATTACCAACGGAAGTGCGCAAATGCCTTGTTGGCATCGGCCATGCGATGGGTTTCTTCGCGCTTTTTGATGGCGCCGCCACGGTTTTCCGAAGCGTCCAGCAGCTCAGCGGCCAGCTTGCGCGGCATCGAGTTTTCGCCACGCTTGCGCGCCGATTCGATCAGCCAACGCATCGCCAGCGCCATGCGGCGGGAAGCACGTACTTCCACCGGCACCTGATAGGTGGCACCGCCAACGCGGCGGGACTTCACTTCGACAGTCGGCGCGACATTGCCGAGCGCCTTTTCCACCAGCTCCAGCGGGTTGTCGTTCTTTTCACCGATCACATCCATGGCGCCATAGACGATTTTTTCGGCCACGGACTTCTTGCCACTCAACATGACCATGTTGATGAAACGGGCGATGGTTTCGCTACCGTGTTTGGGATCGGGCAGCACCGAACGCTGCGGGGTATTGCCTTTACGGGACATTGATTTCTTCTCGTGTATTCATTGCGCCCAAAGCGGGCGCGGGAAGCATCAGCGATGCAAGAAAGCGCGACGGGATACGCCGCAGCCGCGTATCACTTCGGACGCTTGGCGCCGTACTTGGAGCGACGCTGGCGACGCTTGGCCACGCCCGCAGCGTCGAGCGAGCCACGCACGGTGTGGTAACGCACACCCGGCAAATCCTTCACACGACCGCCGCGAATCAGCACCACGCTGTGCTCTTGCAGGTTGTGGCCTTCGCCACCGATGTAGGAAATGACTTCATAGCCATTGGTCAAACGCACCTTGGCCACCTTGCGCATTGCCGAGTTCGGCTTCTTCGGGGTGGTGGTGTAAACGCGGGTGCACACACCGCGACGCTGCGGGCAGTTCTGCAACGCAGGCGAGGTGCTCTTGTAGGTTTCAGGGCTGCGCGGCTTGCGCACGAGCTGATTGATGGTTGCCATGCTTTTCCAGTTGTATCTGCGGCTCGAAAGCCTTGGGAGTTGATTCACCCCGAAGCCGGGGCAAAGAAAAAACTTTAGCCTGCACACGGTAAACCCGTGGCAAGCTGCCAAAAACGTACGGGCCTGCGCATCGCACAACCACCGCACAACCCCGCGCATCCTTGTGCCGAATACGAAGCGCTTCCTGCCCCTCATTTCGGGTACTGGGTGGCACAAGACCACCGAAAAACCTGCGCAGGTTACGCCGTATCTTGGGGCATGTCAAGTCATCTTCATGACTGACGGCATCGCCTTGCCCTGCCTTGCTCTGGCTTCTGACACAGCAAAGGCCGGGTTGCCCCGGCCTTTGGTGTGTTGCGCGACTTGCGCTTATGCCTCGGAACTGTCCTCGATCATCACCTGTTCCACCGGCGTCGGTGCCGGGGTGCTGTCGGCAGGCACGACTTCGGCAGCCAGCACGTCGATGTCGGCGGCGGTAAGACCAGCAGTATTGCGACGACGCTGGGTGTGGTAGGCCAAGCCGGTACCCGCCGGAATCAGACGGCCGACGATGACGTTTTCCTTCAGGCCACGCAGACTGTCGCGGGTGCCGCGCACGGCAGCCTCGGTCAGCACGCGCGTGGTTTCCTGGAAGGATGCGGCCGAGATGAACGACTCGGTTGCCAGCGATGCCTTGGTGATGCCCAGCAATACCGGCTGGTACTTGGCCGGCAGTTCATTGCGGCTGTCGGCACGGGCATTGTCCTCGATCACGCGCTGGCGCTCGGCCTGCTCGCCCACCAAGTAACGGGTATCACCGGCATCGGTGATTTCCACCTTGCGCAGCATCTGGCGAACAATCACTTCGATGTGCTTGTCGTTGATCTTCACGCCTTGCAGGCGGTACACGTCCTGGATTTCCTTGGTGAGATAGGCGGCCAGTTCTTCCACCCCCTTCAGGCGCAGAATGTCCTGCGGGTTCGGCTCGCCGTCCACCACGGTTTCGCCCTTCTCGATGTGCTCGCCTTCAAACACGATGATCTGGCGATACTTCGGAATCAGCTCTTCGTGGTCAACACCATCGGCGCCCTTGATGATCAGACGCTGCTTGCCCTTGGTGTCCTTGCCGAAGCTGACCACACCGGAGATCTCGGCAAGAATGGCCGGATCTTTCGGCTTGCGCGCTTCGAACAAGTCGGCCACGCGCGGCAGACCGCCGGTGATGTCGCGGGTCTTGGAGGCTTCCTGCGGAATCTTCGCCACCACATCGCCCACGCCCACGGCCGCGCCGTCTTGCAGGTTCACCACCGAGCGCGGCGGCAGCAGGTACTGCGCCGGCTGGTCGGTGCCGGGGATGTTGAGGTCATTGCCCTGGGCATCGACGATGCGCACCAGCGGACGCAGGTCTTTGGCTTGCGAGCCGCGACGCTTGGGATCGGTGATTTCACGCGAGGCAAGGCCGGTGAGGTCATCGGTCTTTTCAATCACGGTCACGCCATCGACGAAGTCGTAGAAGCGCACGAAACCGGCTACTTCCGAAACAATCGGGTGGTTATGCGGATCCCAGTTGGCCACCGTCTGACCCGCCTTGATGGCTGCGCCATCGCGCACGGCGATGGTGGCGCCGTAAGGCACCTTGTAGCGCTCGCGCTCGCGGCCGTGGTCGTCCAGCACCGACAGTTCACCCGAACGCGACACGGCCACTACGCCACCGGATTCGTGTTCAACAGTCTTCATATTGTTGAACTTCACCGAGCCGGTGGTCTTGACGGTTACATTGTCGATGGCCGCTGCACGCGATGCCGCACCCCCGATGTGGAAGGTACGCATGGTCAGCTGCGTCCCCGGCTCACCGATGGACTGCGCGGCCACCACGCCCACGGCTTCGCCCATGTTCACCAGATGGCCACGGCCAAGGTCACGACCATAGCATTGTGCGCACACGCCGAAAGCAGAATCGCAGGTGATGGTGGAACGCACCTTGATGGTTTGCACGCCGGCATCTTCCAGGCGCTGCACCCAGGTTTCGTCCAGCAGGGTGTTGCGGGTCACGATCGGGTCTTCGTCGTTGCCGGGCAGGAACACATCTTCGGCCACCACGCGACCGAGTACGCGATCTTTCAGCGGCTCGACCACATCGCCGCCTTCCACGATCGGGCTCATGGTGAGGCCGTTATGGGTGCCGCAATCGACTTCGGTAATCACCACATCCTGCGCCACGTCCACCAGACGACGGGTCAGATAACCGGAGTTCGCGGTCTTGAGTGCGGTATCGGCCAGACCTTTACGCGCGCCGTGGGTGGAGATGAAGTACTGCAACACGTTCAGCCCTTCACGGAAGTTCGCGGTAATCGGCGTTTCGATAATCGAGCCATCGGGCTTGGCCATCAGGCCACGCATCCCGGCCAGCTGACGAATCTGCGCCTGCGAACCACGCGCACCGGAGTCGGCCATGATGTAAATCGAGTTCATCGACTTCTGGTCAACGATTTCGCCCTGGGCGTTTTCTACCTTGTCGGTACCGATGGTGTCCATCATCGCCTTGGCCACGCGCTCGTTGGTGCGCGACCAGATATCGACCACCTTGTTGTAACGCTCGCCGCCGGTAACAAGACCCGATTGGTACTGCTGCTGGATTTCCAGCACTTCTTCTTCGGCCTCGGCCAGAATGCCGGCCTTTTCCTGCGGGATGATCATGTCGTCGATACCAATCGACACGCCGGCGCGGGTGGCGTAGGAGAAGCCGGTGTACATCAATTGGTCGGCAAAAATCACCGTGTCCTTCAGACCCAGTTCGCGATAGCAGGTATTGATGAGACGGCTGATGGCCTTTTTGTTGAGCTCTGTATTGACCAGGCTAAACGACAGACCTTCGGGCAGGATGTCGGCCAGCAGCGCGCGACCAACCGTGGTATCCACCACACTGCGCTTTTCATGGCGCTCGCCGTTTTCGTCCAGTACCACTTCGCTGATGCGCACTTTCACCTTGGCGTGCAGTTCCACCACGCGGTTGTCGTAGGCGCGCTTGACTTCGGCCACGTTGGCAAATGCCATGCCTTCGCCAGCCTTGTTTTCCAGCGCACGGGTCATGTAGTACAGCCCCAGCACCACGTCCTGCGACGGCACGATGATCGGCTCACCGTTGGCCGGCGAAAGAATATTGTTGGAGGACATCATCAGCGCGCGCGCTTCCAACTGCGCTTCCAGCGACAGCGGTACGTGCACGGCCATCTGGTCGCCGTCGAAGTCGGCGTTGAACGCGGTACAGACCAGCGGGTGCAGCTGAATCGCCTTGCCTTCGATCAGCACCGGCTCGAATGCCTGAATACCGAGGCGGTGCAGGGTCGGCGCACGGTTCAGCAGCACCGGGTGCTCGCGGATGACTTCTTCGAGGATGTCCCAGACTTCGGCTTCTTCGCGCTCAACCAGCTTCTTGGCCGCCTTGATGGTGGTGGCAAGACCGCGGCGTTGCAGTTTGGCGAAGATGAACGGCTTGAACAGCTCCAGCGCCATTTTCTTCGGCAGGCCGCACTGGTGCAGACGCAGATAGGGGCCGACCACGATCACCGAACGGCCGGAATAGTCCACGCGCTTGCCAAGCAGGTTCTGACGGAAACGCCCCTGCTTGCCCTTGATCATGTCGGCCAGCGACTTGAGCGCACGCTTGTTGGTGCCGGTGATGGCGCGGCCACGACGGCCATTGTCCATCAGCGCATCGACCGATTCTTGCAGCATGCGCTTTTCGTTGCGCACGATGATGTCCGGCGCAGCCAGCTCCAGCAGGCGACGCAGACGGTTGTTGCGGTTGATGACGCGGCGGTACAGGTCGTTGAGGTCGGAGGTGGCAAAGCGGCCACCGTCCAGCGGCACCAGCGGACGCAGATCCGGCGGCAATACCGGCAGCACAGTCATGATCATCCATTCCGGGCGGTTGCCCGAATCCAGGAAGGCTTCCACCAGCTTGATGCGCTTGGTCAGGCGCTTGAGCTTGGTTTCCGATCCGGTGGAGGCGATTTCTTCCTTCAGCTTGACCATTTCCGCTTGCAGGTCGATGTTGCGCAGCAGCTCGAATACTGCCTCTGCGCCCATCGCGGCTTCAAAGTCGTCGCCATGCTCGGCACGCGCCTGCATGTACTGCTCTTCGTTGAGCAGCTGACCGGCTTCCAGCGGGGTCAGCCCCGGCTCGGTCACCACATAGGCTTCGAAGTACAGGATGCGTTCGATATCGCGCAGGGTCATGTCCAGCATCAAGCCGATGCGCGAGGGCAGCGACTTCAAAAACCAGATATGCGCGACCGGGGCAGCAAGATCAATATGCCCCATGCGCTCGCGACGCACCTTGGCAAGCGTCACTTCGGTACCGCATTTTTCGCAGACCACGCCGCGATGCTTCATGCGCTTGTACTTGCCGCACAGGCATTCGTAGTCCTTCACCGGGCCGAAGATGGCCGAGCAGAACAGGCCGTCACGCTCCGGCTTGAAGGTGCGGTAGTTGATGGTCTCGGGCTTTTTGACTTCGCCATAAGACCAGGAGCGAATCATGTCCGGGCTGGCCAATGCAATTTTGATTGCATCGAAATCCGGCACGGCGCGTTGTTGGTTGAACAGGTTGAGCAAATCTTTCATGGGTTTGTCTCCGGGAGTTGATCAAGAGGGCCGAGTTCAGGCGGCAGCACGATGGCCGCCGCCTGTCACATCAGTGCTCTTCCAACTCCATGTTGATGCCGAGCGAGCGGATTTCCTTGACCAGCACGTTGAAGGATTCCGGCATGCCCGCCACCATGTCGTAATCGCCATCGACGATGTTCTTGTACATCTGGTTGCGGCCCTGCACGTCGTCGGATTTCACCGTCAACATTTCTTGCAGGGTATAGGCCGCGCCGTAAGCTTCCAGAGCCCAGACTTCCATTTCACCAAAGCGCTGACCGCCGAACTGTGCCTTGCCGCCCAGCGGCTGCTGGGTAACCAGCGAGTACGGGCCGGTGGAACGGGCGTGCATCTTGTCGTCCACCAAGTGGTTGAGCTTCAGCATATGCATATAGCCCACGGTGGTCTTGCGGTCGAAGGCTTCGCCGGTGCGGCCGTCATACAGCTGTGCCTGACCACTGGTGGGCAGGTCGGCCAATGCCAGCATCGCCTTGATTTCGCTTTCGGCCGCGCCATCGAACACCGGCGTTGCCATCGGCACGCCATCGGTCAGGTTGCGTGCCAGCGTCAGCAGCTCTTCATCGCTGAACTGGTCAAGATCCACACGCGCTTCGCCAAGTGCCTTGGCATCGTGGTTGTAGATTTCGGCCAAGAACTTGCGCAGCTCGGCCACCTTGGCCTGGGCTTCGAGCATTTTCTGAATCTTCTGCCCCAGCCCCTTGGCCGCCCAGCCCAAGTGCACTTCCAGAATCTGGCCGATGTTCATACGCGAAGGCACGCCCAGCGGGTTCAGCACGATGTCCACGGTCTGGCCATCGGCCAGGTACGGCATGTCTTCCACCGGCACGATGTTGGACACCACACCCTTGTTGCCGTGGCGACCGGCCATCTTGTCGCCGGGCTGGATGCGGCGCTTCACCGCCAAGAACACCTTGACCATCTTCAGAACGCCGGGCGCCAGGTCATCACCCTGGGCAATCTTGGCGCGTTTGTCATCGAAGCGGCGCTCGAATTCCTTCTCGTGCAGCGCGATTTGCTTCTGGGCACGGTCGATGGCTTCGGCAGCGTCCTCGTCCTTCATGTTGAAGTGGAACCAGTCACGCGGACGGGTCTGATCCAGCACCAGCGAGGTGACGGTTTCGCCCTTCTTGAGACCGCCGCCGCCATTGGCCACCTTGCCAATCAATTGCGCACGCAGACGGGCAAAAATGGCCGCTTCCAGAATCATCCGCTGGTCGTCGAAGTCCTTTTTGACGCGACGCACTTCTTCTTCCTGAATCTTGATTGCGCGCTTGTCGCGCTCCACGCCGTCGCGGGTAAAGACCTGCACGTCGATGACGGTGCCGTCCATGCCCGGCGGTACGCGCAGCGAGCTGTCTTTCACGTCCGAAGCCTTCTCGCCGAAGATGGCGCGCAGCAGCTTTTCTTCCGGGGTCAGCTGTGCCTCGCCCTTGGGCGTAACCTTGCCGACCAGAATGTCACCGGCACGCACTTCAGCACCGATATACACCACGCCGGATTCGTCCAGACGGTTCAGCGCGCTTTCGGACACATTGGGAATGTCGGCGGAGATTTCTTCCGCGCCGAGCTTGGTGTCGCGTGCCACGCAGGTCAGTTCTTCGATGTGGATGGTGGTGTAGCGATCTTCTTCCACCACGCGCTCGGAAAGCAGAATCGAGTCTTCGAAGTTGTAACCATTCCACGGCATGAAGGCCACCAGCATGTTCTGACCCAACGCCAGCTCACCGATATCGGTGGACGGGCCGTCGGCCAGCACGTCGCCACGCTCGACCACATCACCGACCTTCACCAGCGGACGCTGGTTGATACAGGTGTTCTGGTTGGAACGGGTGTACTTGACCAGGCTGTAGATATCCACACCGGCATCGATTTCGCTTTCGATTTCGGCATCGTGCACCTTGACCACGATACGCGCAGCGTCGATTTGCTCGACCACGCCACCACGGCGGGCATTCACGGTTACCCCCGAGTCACGCGCCACGGCGCGCTCGATGCCAGTCCCCACCAGCGGCTTTTGCGCACGCAGGGTCGGCACGGCCTGACGCTGCATGTTGGCGCCCATCAATGCGCGGTTGGCGTCGTCGTGCTCAAGGAACGGCACCAGTGCCGCTGCCACCGATACGGTCTGCATCGGCGAAACGTCCATGTAGTCCACTTCTGCCGGAGAACGCAGGCCGGTATCACCCTGATAGCGGCAGTTGACGAATTCGGCGGTCAGCTCGCCCTTGGCGTTCTGCGGCGCATTCGCCTGGGCGATGACGGCCTTGTCTTCCTCGATGGCGGAGAGGTATTCGATTTCGTCGGTTACGCGACCATCGACCACCTTGCGGTACGGCGTTTCTAGGAAGCCGTACTTGTTGGTACGGGCATACACCGCCAGCGAGTTGATCAGACCGATGTTCGGACCTTCCGGGGTTTCGATGGTGCAAACGCGGCCATAGTGGGTCGGATGCACGTCGCGCACTTCAAAGCCGGCGCGCTCGCGGGTCAGGCCGCCAGGCCCCAGCGCCGAAACACGGCGCTTGTGGGTCACTTCCGACAGCGGATTGTTCTGATCCATGAACTGCGACAGCTGCGAGGAGCCGAAGAACTCCTTCATCGCCGCAGCCACCGGCTTGGCATTGATGAGGTCTTGCGGGGTCAGGCCATCGGCCTCGGCCATGGTCAGGCGCTCCTTGACCGCGCGCTCCACGCGCACCAACCCCACGCGGAAGGTGTTTTCGGCCATTTCGCCAACACTGCGCACGCGGCGGTTGCCGAGGTTGTCGATATCGTCCACCGAGCCGCGACCATTGCGGATTTCGGTCAGGGTGCGGATGACATCGAGGATGTCGGAACCCTCGCCATATTCGGCCACCAGACGCTTGGATTCGTCATCGCTGCGCTCGGCAAGATACTTGTGGTCATACAGTACCGGCGCGCCGGTTTCTTCTTCACGTCCCAGACGACGGTTGAACTTCATCCGCCCGACGGTGGACAGGTCATAGCGCTCGAAGGTGAAGAACAGGTTGTGGAACAGGTTCTGCGCCGCATCCTTGGTCGGCGGCTCACCCGGACGCATCATGCGGTAGATTTCCACCAGCGCATCCAACTGGGTGCGGGTCGCATCCACGCGCAGGGTATTGGACAGGTATGCGCCACGATCCAAGTCGTTCACCCACAGCGTGCCAATGCTGGCGATGCCGGCACGACGCAGCTTGCCAAGCAGCTCTTCACCGATTTCGTCATTGGCTTGGGCGAGCAGCTCGCCCGTGCTCGGATCCACCACATCGTGCGAAAGGATATTGCCGTAGATATAGCTGTCCGGCACGGCCAGCGCCTCGATTCCGGCGGCTTCGAGCTGCTTGATGTGGCGGGCAGTGATGCGCTTGCCGGCCTCGACAATCACCTTGTCGCCATCGGCCAGATCGAACTCCAGCGTTTCGCCGCGCAGGCGTTCGGGCACCAACTCCAGCTGCACGCCTTCGGCCGGGTCGATATGGAACGTATTGATTTCGTGGAACTGGTTCAGCATTTCCTCGTTGCTGTAACCCAGTGCACGCAGCAGCACCGACACCGGCAGCTTGCGGCGACGGTCGATACGGGTATAGAGCGCGTCTTTCGGGTCGAACTCGAAGTCGAGCCAAGAGCCGCGATAAGGAATCACGCGGGCATTGAACAGCAGCTTGCCCGAGCTGTGGGTCTTGCCACGGTCGTGATCGAAGAACACACCCGGCGAGCGATGCAGCTGGCTGACGATGACGCGCTCGGTGCCATTGACAATGAAGGTGCCGTTATCGGTCATCAGCGGCACTTCGCCCATATAGACCTCTTGCTCCTTCACATACTTAATCGCCTTGCTGGAGGATTCACGGTCGTAAATCACCAAGCGCACGGTAACGCGCAGCGGGGCACCATAGGACAGACCGCGGTTGCGGCATTCGCGCTCATCAAATACCGGCGCGCCAAGGGTATAGCCGACATATTCCAGCGCCGCATAGCCGTTGTGGCTGACAATCGGGAAAACCGATTTCAGCGCGGCATGCAAACCCTTGTCTTCGCGGTCGTTCATCGGCCGATCCGCTTGCAAGAATTCACGATAGGAGTCCATCTGGATGGCCAGCAGATACGGCACTTCCAGAATCGACTTGCGCTTGCCGAAGTTCTTGCGGACGCGCTTCTTTTCCGTCAAAGAGTACTGTGTTGTAGTGGGCGTGGTCATGAAAACACCTTCATTGTCACGGGATGGCAGCCATGCGCCATCGGGTTGACCGGAACCGTCCGGGGGACGCGAGCCACAGCCAGGAAGTCGCTGGTATTGCCGGCACCAGCACGCCCTCTCCCACTACTTCCGCTGTTGGCTCCACGGGCAAAAGCCCGAAATCATCAGGCAGGAAACCTGCCCAAACCTTCGCAAAACAAAGACTTGGGCAGATGGCCAACCTAGCCTTGGACGTCTGAAAACGGCGACTGAAAAACCCCGCCCCATCAAACGACCAAAGGCCGAGAGCGTTTTTGCGCTCCCAGCCTTGGGCATGTCGCCGGAAAACCGGCGACGGTATCGCACTTACTTGAGTTCGACCTGGGCGCCGGCGGCTTCCAGATCCTTCTTCATCTTTTCTGCGTCTTCCTTCGACACAGCTTCCTTCACGGTCTGCGGTGCGCCTTCGACCATGTCCTTGGCTTCCTTCAGACCCAGGCCAGTGATGGCGCGGACGGCCTTAATCACTTCAACCTTCTTATCGCCGGCAGCCTTCAGGATGACGTCGAATTCGGTCTGTTCTTCAGCCGGGCCTGCGGCAGCAACCGGACCTGCGGCCACAGCCACCGGAGCAGCAGCGGAAACGCCGAACTTTTCTTCGATGGCCTTGACCAGTTCCATCACTTCCATCAGGTTCTTTTCGGCGATGGCGTCAACGATTTGTTCGTTGGTAAGAGACATGAGATTTACCTTAATTTCAAATGGGTTGTAGAACTGAAACAGCGATCAGCCTTCGGCCGGCGCTTCAGCAGCAGCGGTGTCGCCACCTTCCTTGTCGGCCACGGCCTTGACGGCACGAGCAAACATCGAGGCGGGTTCGGCCAGTACGCGAGCCAGCATGCCCAGCGCCTGTTCGAGGGTCGGCAGCGAAGCCAGCACTTCAACGTGGCTTGCCGGATATTGCTGACCACCGACTACGACAAGTTTCGGTTGCAACTTGTCATTGCCTTTGGCGAACTCCTTGATAAGACGACCGGCAGCGCCGGGTTCTTCAGTCGAGAACGCATACAGCAGCGGACCTACGAGGTCGTTTTTGGCGACTTCGAATTCCGTGCCTTCAACAGCACGCGAAGCCAGGGTGTTCTTGATGACTTTCAAGTACACGCCGGTTTCACGCGCCTTCTTGCGCATCGCGGTCATTTGTTCGACCGTGGTGCCTGCGTATTCGGCTGCAATCAAGGAGTGCGCCTTGCCGGCGACTTCCGCCACTTCGGCAACGACGTCTTTCTTTTGGGACAGATTCAGAGCCATAAGCACTCCTGTTGGGATTGCCGCAGACCGCTCCAGCGGCTTGCGGGACGTGTTGATGCCTTCCTTGACATCCGGGGACGATACCCCTGGTGCGCTTCTGAACCGGGACAACCCGTGAAACTTCCAGAAGGGCGACCATCTGCGCAGGATGCTGTTGCTGATTAAGCGACCCCGCTTTCACCGACGGCGATTCCGTGCCATGTCGAGCTTCCCTGCCCGTCGTCGATGTGCGCTGACCACTCCTGCGGTCTTTGATGGCTCTGCGCAAGGCGCAGCGCCTTCAAACGGGACGCGGATTCTATCCGCATCAAAACGCCCCGGCAAGCTGCCGGGGCGCGGTACTTCAAAATTACTTCAGGTTCAGCGAGGACTGATCCACCGTGACACCCGGCCCCATGGTGGAGCTCAGCGACACTTTTTGCAGATAGGTGCCCTTGGCACTGGAAGGCTTGGCCTTGATCAGGTCAAGCAGCAGCGCGGTCAGGTTTTCCTTCAGCTTTTCGGCGTCGAAGTCGGCCTTGCCGATGGTGCAGTGGATGATGCCGGCCTTGTCGGTGCGGTAGCGCACCTGACCGGACTTGGCGTTCTTGACCGCTTCTGCCGGGTTGGCAGATACCGTGCCTACCTTCGGGTTCGGCATCAGGCCGCGCGGACCCAGCACGGTACCGAGCTTACCAACCACGCGCATCGCGTCCGGGGTGGCAATCACCACGTCGTAGTTCAGCTCACCACCCTGCATGCGCTCGGCAAGATCATCCATACCGACGGCATCAGCACCTGCGGCCAGTGCTTCGTCAGCCTTGGCACCAGCGGGCACGAACACAGCCACGCGCACCGACTTACCGGTGCCAGCCGGCAACACGGTCGAGCCGCGCACTTGCTGATCGGACTTGCGCGCATCAACGCCCAGACGCACGGCCACGTCCACGGCTTCGACGAACTTGGTCTTGCTGTTGTCCTTGATGATCTTCAGAGCTTCATCAATCGGATAAGCCTTGCCCGGCTCCACGGCTTGGGCGATTGCTTTTTGTCGTTTGGTCAGTGCCATTGCTTATTCCTCCACCGTCAGACCCATCGAGCGAGCCGAGCCCGCGATGGTGCGCACTGCTGCATCGAGATCGGCAGCGGTCAGATCCGGTTCCTTCGCCTTGGCGATGTCTTCCAGCTGGGCGCGGGTCACCTTGCCCACCTTCTGGGTGTTCGGACGGCTGGAGCCGGACTGGATACCCACAGCCTTCTTCAGCAGGATGGTCGCCGGCGGCGTCTTGGTGATGAAGGTGAAGGTACGGTCAGAATAGGCGGTAATGACGGTCGGAATCGGCAGACCCGGCTCCAACTTGGCAGTTGCCGCGTTGAAGGCCTTGCAGAATTCCATGATGTTGAGGCCGCGCTGGCCAAGCGCGGGGCCGACCGGCGGCGACGGGTTGGCTTGACCCGCCTTCACCTGTAGCTTGATGTAGCCAATGACTTTCTTTGCCACGTTGTTTTCTCCTGGAGTTTTCTCGCCTGCACACCCAAGGCTGCGGGGCTTCTCCGTTGCTTGAAACAAGGCACGTCAAGACGTGCCTACCTAAAGGAGTCCCTGAATGAATCAGCGACTCCCTGCCGACCATGACTGGTCGGCTACGCGCCAATCCTGATGATGATTGACCCGTGTAAAACAAGCCCAGCGCTATGCCGGACTTGGCCTTGGCTGACAACACCGCTTGGTATTGTTCAGCCTTAATCAAAAGGTTCAGACGGCTTTTTCCACCTGGCCAAATTCCAGCTCCACTGGCGTGGAGCGACCAAAAATGAGCACCGCCACGCGGACACGGCTCTTTTCGTAATTGACTTCTTCGACCACGCCGTTGAAGTCGTTGAACGGACCATCGGTGACACGCACCATTTCGCCCGGCTCGAACAACACCTTGGGACGCGGCTTCTCCACCCCATCCTGCACGCGCTGCAAAATGGTGTCGGCCTCACGATCACTGATGGGCAACGGTTTGTCTGCCGTCCCACCGATGAACCCCATCACCCGCGGAGTTTCCTTGACCAAGTGCCAAGATTCGTTGTCGATGCGCGGGATGCCGTTCTCATCATGCGTGGCGATTTGCACCAACACATAGCCGGGGAAAAACTTGCGCTCGGAGCGGCGCTTCTGTCCAGCGCGCATTTCCACGACCTCTTCAGTCGGCACGATCACATCGCCAAAACGCGACTCCATTTCCATGCGCGCAATCCGGTCACGCAGCGACTGCGCCACGGTTTTTTCAAAACCAGAATAGGCATGCACCACATACCAGCGCTTGTTATTGGCCGAGCCAGATTCCATCGTCATTCCTCAACTTGTCCAATCAGCGCCACAAGAATTTGGTGAGCTGCGAAATCACCAGATCGAAACCGCCCAGCAGCAGACTGATGAACACCACCACAATCATCACGATCCAAGTCGTACGCATGGTTTCCTGGCGAGTCGGCCAAACCACCTTGCGCAATTCAAAGCGAGTTTCGTAGAAAAACTCGCGCAGCTTCGGCCCCAGACTGGAAGTCATGAATACACCAGCGCCAGCCACCAAACCCAGCAGCACCGCGGCCACGCGCAGCCAAGTATTCCAGTCGTTTTCAAACCAGTAATACGCAAATACGCCGGCCGCCACAAGCAGACCAGCGATAACAAATTTTACGATGTCGGCAGCAGAAGTGCCGCTCTTGTCTTGGACGACCTTGGTGTTCAAGCCGCGCATTCCTCGGTTGAGCTTGCGGCTGCCGGAGCACTCCGCATCATTCACCCACTCCGCAACCGGAATGGTTGGCACGCCAGGAGGGACTCGAACCCCCAACCTGCGGTTTTGGAGACCGCTGCTCTGCCAATTGAGCTACTGGCGTACGCTTTTGACCTTACTTCAAATGGCAATGGCGGCAGATGCCGCCCTTGCCGTTTTGTTGCCACCCTCTCGGGAGGGCAGCAACTTTATCATCACTTGATGATCTTGGCGACCACGCCGGCGCCGACGGTACGGCCACCTTCACGGATGGCAAAGCGCAGACCTTCGTCCATGGCCACCGGGTTGATCAGGCTCACCGTCATCTTGACGTTGTCGCCCGGCATCACCATTTCAACGCCTTCCGGCAGCTCAACTGCACCGGTGATGTCGGTGGTGCGGAAGTAGAACTGCGGACGGTAGCCCTTGAAGAACGGGGTGTGACGGCCGCCTTCGTCCTTCGACAACACGTACACTTCGGCTTCGAAGTCGGTGTGCGGGGTGATGCTGCCCGGCTTGGCCAGCACTTGGCCGCGCTCCACTTCGTCACGCTTGGTGCCGCGCAGCAACAGGCCTGCGTTGTCGCCCGCCTGACCCTGATCCAGCATCTTGCGGAACATTTCCACGCCGGTCACGGTGGTCTTGGTGGTCGGGCGGATACCGACGATTTCGATTTCGTCGCCCACCTTGATCACGCCGCGTTCGATACGGCCGGTCACCACGGTGCCGCGACCGGAGATCGAGAACACGTCTTCCACCGGCATCAGGAACGGCTTGTCCACGTCGCGTTCCGGTTCCGGGATGTAGCTGTCCAGTGCGTCCACCAGCTGCAGGATGGCCGGCACGCCGATTTCGGACTGGTCGCCTTCCAGCGCCTTCAGCGCCGAACCCTTCACGATCGGGGTGTCATCGCCCGGGAAGTCGTACTTGGAGAGCAGTTCGCGCACTTCCATTTCGACCAGCTCAAGCAGTTCAGCGTCGTCCACCATGTCGGCCTTGTTCAGGAACACGACGATGTACGGCACACCCACCTGACGGGCCAGCAGGATGTGTTCGCGGGTCTGCGGCATCGGGCCGTCAGCGGCCGAGCACACCAGAATCGCGCCGTCCATCTGGGCTGCGCCGGTGATCATGTTCTTCACATAGTCGGCGTGCCCCGGGCAGTCCACGTGTGCGTAGTGACGAGTCGGGGACTCGTATTCCACGTGCGCGGTGGAGATGGTGATACCGCGTGCCTTTTCTTCCGGCGCAGCGTCAATCGAGGAATAGTCCTTGAAGTCGCCACCGAAACGCTCGGCTCCGACCTTGGTCAGGGCTGCGGTCAGCGTGGTCTTGCCGTGGTCAACGTGACCGATGGTGCCGACGTTCACGTGCGGCTTGGTGCGCTCAAACTTTTCCTTTGCCATTTCTCTACTCGGGTCTGGTCAGGGATGATTCGGTGATAAACCGATGAAGATGGTGCTCACGAATGGAATCGAACCATCGACCTCTTCCTTACCAAGGAAGTGCTCTACCGACTGAGCTACGTGAGCGAATTGCGTATGGCGGGGCAATCCAATGGAGCGGGAGACGGGAATCGAACCCGCACCATCAGCTTGGAAGGCTGAGGTTCTACCATTGAACTACTCCCGCACCGGGAGCTTTCATCACACCAGCAAGATGGTGGAGGGAGGTGGATTCGAACCACCGAAGGCGTAAGCCAGCAGATTTACAGTCTGCCCCCGTTGGCCGCTTGGGTATCCCTCCGTCGTTTTTGCTGACGGGCGAAACAGCTGGCTATTCTGGCCATGTTTTATCCCGATGTCAACGGGTAAACGAAAAAAATTTTTCTTTTTCTTACCTCAATGCGCCGGAGTACTACCCGGCTCTGGTTTTTCGCCCGTGTCTTTGACATCGCCTGGCAGGGTTTCGCCGGCATAAATCGCCACCTGCGGCGCTCCGTGCACCCCCACCCGGCCACGATACATGCCGGGGGTATTGAATACGAAGGCATAACCGCCATCGGCGGTCATCACCAGCGCACCGCCATCGCCGCCAAGCGCCACGATTTCTTCATTGATGACTTTGCCGCCTGCCTGTTGCGCGGTTTCGCCGCGATGCTCGACGCGGGCACAAATCGTGCGCGCAGCCGCTGTGCGGATATAGAACTCACCCCAGCCGGTGCCCGATACTGCGCACTGGCCGTCAGCCCAAGTTCCCGCGCCGATCACCGGGCTGTCGCCGACGCGGCTCCAACGCTTGTTGGTCATACCGCCGGTGGAAGTCCCGGCAGCCAGATGTCCCTGCGCATCCATCGCCACCGCGCCAACGGTGCCCACATAACGACGATATTCGGCCTCGCCATCGTGCTGTGCCTGTTTGCCTGCTTCTTCTGCCAAACGACGCTGCAATTGCTGCCAGCGTTTCTCCGTGCGAAACCACTCGGGCGCAACCAGTTGCACACCCTTTTCCTTGGCGAAGGCTTCCGCGCCCTGCCCGGTCAGCATCACATGCGGGGATTGCCTCATCACCGCCTGCGCCAAAACAATCGGGTTTTTCACCCGTGTTACACCCGCCACGGCACCCGCTTCGCGGCCATTGCCCAGCATCAGCGAGGCATCCAGCTCGTTGCGGCCTTCATGGGTGAATACCGCACCACGTCCGGCATTGAAATACGGGCTGTCTTCCAGCACCACGATGGCGGCAATCACGGCTTCTTCGGCGCTTTTTCCGGCGCGCAATACTTCTTGGCCGCGCAGCAATGCCTCTCGCAGCGCAGCGCGCGCACCGACCTCTTCTTCCGCACTCAAATCACCCGGCGCAACACCGGCGCCGCCATGAATGATGAGTTGTGGGGTATGGCTTTGGTCGCTGTCTTGAGCCGCTGTGGTCAGCGGCAATGCCAGTAGCAACAATGCGGTCAACAGTTTGTGCATGAAAAAGCTCCTCAAGGTTTCAGGGGGACGGCCGGGGTGAATTGCAACTGTCCGGCATGTAAGCTTGCCTGCGATTCAAACGCCGGGTTTTCCACTTGCCAGTAGCGGGTATCCACGCGGCTTTGTGTGCCGATGCCAGTAACCGACCAATCCCGTGCTTGCAGCGCCTTGCCGGCCACCAATTTGAATGCGCCAGGACGGAACAGCCAAGCGTAACCGCCGGTATTGCTGTAGAGCCTGCCCTGCCCAGCTTCGTCAATGCACAGCGCGGTTTGCTCATCCACGCCCAGCCCCAATAGCGGTGCCGTCCAATCACGCTCGGCAAGATGCGCCAGCATGGTCATCAGCCGCGCCTGACGTTGCCGTTCATTGAAATGACTATCGGTCAGGATGCCGCTGGAGTACAACGGCTCAAGGCGCAGAAAATCACTCACCAAGGTGATCGCCGGGGTGCGCGCATCGGCCAGTGCCGCCTGCGAGGTCAGACTGCCATTGTCCAACGCGCCATACACATGCCGTCCCTGCACCGCAAGTCCGGCGCTGGTGCCGCCCAATGGCTTGCCTTCCGCCACATGTCGATTGATGGCCGCCTGCACTGGCGTGTCCTGCCAGAAGCGCAGATAACGCGCCTGATCGCCGCCGCCAATGAAAAGCGCATCGGCGCTTTCGATCACCGCCAGCACTTGCGGATCATAGGCGGCCCTGCGCTCATGAAATACCAGTGTCCGTACCGACTGCACTCCACCGATGCGCTGATACATCTCGCGCTGATTCTGATCCTGCATCGAGGCACGCAGCACCACGATATGCCCGTGCCCTGCGCGATCGAAAAACCAGTGGAAGGCCGCATCCGGCCAGTCGCCGCCGCCCACCAACAGCAGACCCGGCCGCACCTTGCCCGGCGTTGCCGCAGCAACATCGCCGATTTGGTAATAGTCATAACCTGCGCGTTTGCTGCCGGAAAAACTTGCGCAGCCTGTCAGCAATACGCCCAGCCACAACAGGCACTGCATGAATCTCTTGCTCATCATTTGTCCAAACAGCCCAGCCGGTTTTGTTTTAACACGAAAAATCCGCATCCCCAAAGCGCGTTTCATGCCGCCATGCAGCATCACAAAATGCGGCAACTCTGCTATCACTGCTGCCGTGGGCGTGGGCAACAGGGCAGTTTCAGGCATCAAGGATCCGTCTGCGCCACAACCGCCATCATTTACCGGAGGCTCCCATGCGCAAGACATGTCTTGGTCATGCCATCTTTTCCGCCTTGACCCTCACCCCGGCGCTGGCATGTGCGCAAGCTGCACCTGCCGAAGATCCGGCATCACGGCAACTGGACAAAATCACCGTTACCGGCTCACGCATTCCGCGCACCCAAGTGGAAGGGCCGGCCGCCATCACCACGGTTTCTGCCGAGCAAATCGAGGCCAGCGGCTTTACCTCGGTGCCCGAGCTTTTGCGCTCACTCTCGCAAAACGGCGGCGAAACCCAAGGACAGCAATCCTCGATGGGCGCCGCCACCACACCCGGCGCACAGCAGGTCAGTCTGCGTGGGCTTGGCCCCAATCACACCTTGGTGCTGATAAATGGTCGCCGCGTGGCCGACTTCCCGCTGCCGCTGCAAGGACGCAGCAACTTTACCGATGTGGGCAATATCCCGTTGGGCATGATTGAGCGCGTGGAAGTGCTGACCGGCAGCGCATCGGCGATTTACGGCTCTGATGCGATGGCCGGGGTAATCAACTTCATCCTGAAAAAATCGCCCGACGGCACCAGCATCGACTATCGCTACGGCAATACCCATCGCGGCGGCGGGCAGTCGCAACGCCTGACTCTCACCAGCGGCTTCGAGCGCGATGCCTTCAGCGCCGTGTTCGGGCTGGAAGTGCAGCAGAAAAAACCACTTTGGGCAGCGCGTCGCAATATTCAGGACTCCACCTTGGATGCCCCCGATGCCGATGGCCGCCTGCCGCGCCTGATTGCCGAAATCTACGACGATGACGAAGGCGAAAACATCGCCCCCGCCGATGCCTGCACGACGCTTGGCGCGCTCAACCAAGGCAGCACGGTCTTGGCACAGGGCGACTACGGCCCGTACTGCGGTAGTGCGCTCGCCATTGCCTACAACACCATCGAACAGCAGCGCAAAGGCATCAATGTTTATGCTGCGCTGAATTACGATTTTTCCGACCGGCTTGGCTGGTTTGCCGATCTGCAACTGGGGCGGCAAAAAGTGGCGCTGCTCAATACTCCGACCCGCTGGGCGTTTCAGGATCCGGCCTCGACACGCAATTACGCCAATGTGTTCTACAACGAAAGCACCGGACGCTACGAAGCCTGGTGGCGGCAGTTTGCCCCGGAAGAAATGGGCAGCCTGCGCCGCGCCATGAATCGCAATACGCAAAAAACTCTGGCCATTGCCACCGGATTTGAAGGCAGCTGGAATGAAAACTGGCAATGGGCCGCCACCCTCAACCATGCCCAATACAAGGCCGATGTCAGTTTTGCGCGCATCCACGCCGATGCAGCCAATCGCCTTTTCCTCGGGCAGCGGCAAGGCTATGACGCCGATGGTTATGCCATTTACCGCGCCGATCCGGCACGCCTGTTCCGAGCGCTTGATGTCGCCGAATACGACGCGATTGCCGTCACCTCCACTTTCCATCCGAAAGCGCAAACCGACACACTCTCGTTCACGCTCAATACCCCGGCGCTGTTCCAGATGCCCGTAGGTGATGCCGGTTTTGCCGGCGTTGTGGAATATGGCCGTCAGTCCTATGACATCCATCCCGATCCCCTTGCGCTCACCACCGACTACTACGGTGCCCGTTATGGCGATGGGCGCGGCAAGCGCAATCACTGGAGTGTGGCGGGCGAGACGCGCCTGCCACTAATGAGCACGCTCGATGCCAGCCTCGCCGGTCGTTATGACCGCTACCACTATGCCGGCAATCATCCCGGCAAGTTCACCTACAGCCTGGGACTGGAATGGCGCCCGCTAGAAAGCCTACTGCTGCGCGGCTCCTACGGCACCGGCTTCCGTGCACCCGATTTGCACTATCTGTTCGCCGGTGAAGATTATTTCCGCACCCGTGCCACCGACCACTACCGCTGCCGTCTGGCCAACCCCGACGCGCCGATTGCCGACTGCCGCAGCAGCCTACGGCGTGCCCGCGTGACCCATATCCGCACCGGCAATCCGGATCTAGACGTGGAAACCAGCACTTCGTTGACTGCGGGCATCGTCTGGTCGCCGACAGCGGATTTCGACATCTCGCTGGACTACTACAACATCCGCATCCGCAATCAGGTACAGGATTTCAGTATTGATGCCCTGCTGCGTGACGAGGCCAGCTGCCGCCTCGGCATCAGCCCGGATGGAAAGCCCGTGGATGCGGCATCGCCCACTTGCGTGGATGCCATCGCCCGAGTGATGCGCGATGGCGCCACGCTGACCGGCGTGCGCTTCAACCCAATCAATATCGCGCGCGAAGCTACTTCCGGCTTCGACCTTGCCAGTCACTATCGTCTGCGCACCGAGGCCGCTGGTGATTTTCGCTTCCGCGCCAGCTACAGCTGGGTACACAAGCACACCAGCCAGCAATATCCCGGCGACCCGGTAGAAGACCAGCTGGCCGTGGACAGCGGCTATTACATCCCGCGCAGCAAGGCCAATCTTGGTGCCAGCTGGGAAATGGGGCCGATGGGACTGTCGCTATACGGACATCGCCTGGGGCGTATCGCCAATTACGATAACAACGCCTGGACCCGAGCCAGTTGGCGCCTGAATGCCGGCACGCATTACGACATCAATGCCCAACTGCGCATTGCCTTGTCGGTCAACAATGTGCAGGACAAGATGCCGCCGCGCGACCCGACCTATACCTCATATCCTTATTACGATATTTCTTGGTATGACTCGGTCGGGCGCAGCTATTGGTTGCAACTGACCTGGAAGCCCGGCAAGCAGTAATTGCACGCCGCCGAAAACCACAACGCCCGGTTGATACCGGGCGTTGTGGATTGCGTGTGCGTCACGGGCTTATAGCGATGCCCACCACATGCGGATTTCGTGCCAGAGACGCTTGAAAAAGCCACCTTGCTCCACGGCTTCTAGGGCAATCAGCGGGGCGCTGGCGATTTCCTTGCCATCGAGCATGACCCGCACCGTACCGATGGGCTGCCCCTTTTCCACCGGCGCAACCAGCGTGGTTGGGACATCCATGGTGGATTTCAGATTGGGCGCACTACCGCGCGGCAGGTTGACGATCAATGGCTGTGCCACGCCCAGATTGACTTCATCCACCTGGCCTTTCCACAGTCGCTGTACGGCAATCGGCTTGTCGGCTTCAAACAGGCGGTGGCTTTCGTAAAAACGGAAGCCCCAATTGAGCAGCGCCTGCGAATCGGCAGCGCGTTGTTCTTCGCTGCTGCCACCAAGAATCACGCTGACAAGGCGCTGATCCCCACGCTTGGCCGAAGCCATCAGGCAATAACCGGCGGCTGCGGTATGGCCGGTCTTGATGCCGTCCACCGAATCATCCCGCCACAACAGCAGATTGCGATTGGGCTGGGTAATCGGACCGACGGTGAACTCCTTGAGGCTGTTGTAGGCATAGGCCTCCGGGAAATCGCGCGCCAGCGCGCGACCTAACAATGCCAGGTCGCGGGCGGTGGACAGATGCGCCTCGTCGGGCAGCCCCGTGGCATTCACAAAATGGGTATTGGCAAGCCCAAGCTGCTTGGCATAGCTGTTCATCAGGCTGGCAAAGGCGTCCTCGCTACCGGCCACATGTTCGGCCAGGGCAATCGCAGCGTCATTGCCGGACTGCACCACCATGCCTTTTTCCATCTCGATCAGCGGCGCGGTCTTGTTGACTTCAAACCCGCTGTAACTGCCGTCGGTGCTCGCCCCGCCCTTGCGCCAGGCGTTCTCGGTCATCATCACCTGGTCGTCGGGTTTGAGATTGCCCTTGGCCATTTCCGCGGCAATCACATAGCTGGTCATCACCTTGGTGATGCTCGCCGGTGGCAGTTTTTCATCGACATTTTCACCGGCCAGCACTTCGCCGCTGGCCGCATCCATCACCAGCCAGGCTTTGGAAACGCGCGGAGCCGGTGCATCCGGAATGGCGATCGCAGCGGTGTTTTCCGCCGTTGCAGGCGTGCTGCTGGTTGCCGCTGCCGCAGACGGGCTCGGGCTTTCGGTTTGCGCACTGGCATTGGCAATAGCAAGCGCGATGACAATCGCCAGTGCGGCGGGCGTCAGGGCAAAAACAGTCGAGGATTTCAGTTTCATTTTTCAGTTGTTCTGCCGCCGCAGCGACATTTCAATGGAGATAAACAGTGCTGTGGTTTACTGGCGCACTTGGGTGGGCTGACCAAAGCCGAGATTGGCAATCTGGGCAACCCGGGCGGACACGCTGCTTTCCGACAAGGGTCCTACGCGCAATCGCCATACCCGCCGGCCGTTGACCGCCGCATCCATCAGGCGCGCCTCCGCCACACCGGCGCGTTGCAAGGTTTGCAGTGCGCGCTCGGCGTTATCAATGCTGGCAAAGCTGGCAACCTGCAATTCAACACCGCTACTCATCGCCGGGCTTGTGGCCGCCGCCGATACGGCTGCTGCGGGAGCCGGAGTGGGTGTCGGTGTCGGCACGGTCTGCGGTGGCGTTGCCGTTGTCGCCGTGGCCGTTTGCGGCATCTGGCGCATTGCCGGGTCGGGCTTGCCGGGTACGCCGGTGGCGATGCGAATCTGACGCTCGCGCATCCAGGCATCGAACTCGTCGGCATTGGCAATCCGGCCATTGTTCTGTATCTGGAAGCGATGCCCGGCAGATGCCGCCCCCTGGACGCTGGCCGATGGCGCAACTGCCACTGCCGCCTCCGTATCGCCAGGCAGCAGTGCGCGCACCTCCACTCTGGCGGTACCGGCTTCGCGGAAGCCCAGTTTCACGGCTGCGGCATAGCTAAGATCAATCAGGCGGTTTTCATGGAACGGGCCGCGATCGTTGACACGCACCACCACAGACTTGCCATTGTCCAGATTGGTTACACGGGCAAAACTTGGCAGTGGCAGATTGCGATGCGCCGCGGTGAAGGCATACATGTCATACACCTCCTGATTGGAGGTGCGGCGGCCATGAAACTTGTTGCCGTAATACGAGGCGCGGCCTTGTTCCACATAACCGCGATGGTCGTCCATCACCGTATAGCGCTTGCCCAGCACGGTATAGGGCGAACGGTTGCCCACCGCCGAGCGTGGCAGATGCACAACTTCCGGCTCGGGAATGGCATCCACGTCCGGGATGTAGTCCGGCACGGTGTCTTTCACGCCCGGCGCATACAGGCCACCGGCCACATAATTGCCGCGCTTGGACGGGTCTTCCTGCGCCGGGGCATAAGGAGAAACTCGGCGCTGGGGAGCACCGGCAGCGCCCGCTGCCCCGCTAGTCTCACTGCCTTTGCCACCGACCGGCGCCGGGGCTGCCGGTTTCTTCGGGCTGCTGCCACATGCGGCCAGCAGCAATGCAAGCCCGGCCAATACGGGAAGCCGCACGCCGTCCATCAGCCAGAAACTCCGGCGCGAATCGCCTGCGCCAACTGATGCACCGCCATGGTGTACATCGGTGAGTGATTGTAACGGCTGATGACATAGAAATTGCCGTACACAATCCAGTATTCACGCCCCTGGCTGCCCTCGAAGTTCAACACCGTGGCGCCATCGCGGCGCGGCTGACTAGGCTCCGGGCGATAGCCGCGGGCGGCAAGCTCAGCCAAGGTGTAGATCGGCTCAATGTTTTCCGGCGTCCACTCCGGCAGGCTCGGGTCTTTCACCGCACGCGCCACCACCGGCTCGCCGCGCTGCCAGCCATGCACCACAAAATAGTTGGCGATGGAGGCGAAGACGTCGGATTTTTCGTTCAGGATATTGCGTTGGCCATCATGATTGCCGTCTTTGGCCCAGAGACGATAGCTGGACGGCATGAACTGCCCCATGCCCATCGCCCCGGCATAACTGCCCTTGATGGCAGTGATGTCCAGATGCGGCTCGGCCTTTTGCAGCGCGAACAATTGCGCCAGCTCGCCGGCAAAAAACGGCGCACGACGCGGGTAGTCGAAGGCCAAGGTATAGAGCGCGTCCAGCACCCGGTAACTGCCCATATTGCGACCGAACTGGGTTTCCACCCCGATGATGGCGACGATGTACTCGGCCGGCACTCCGGTTTCTGCGGACACGCGCTCAAGTGCGGCGCGGTTGTCCCGGTAGAACGCTACGCCGCCATTGATGCGCGCATCGTTCAGGAAAATCGGTCGGTAATCCTTCCAGGGGCGCACCGCTTCTGCCGGGCGAGAAATCGCCTCGACAATCCGCGGCTGCGGCTTGGCTTGCGACAAAATCGCGCGGATATACAGCGGGTCAACGCCATAGGTTTCGGCGGTGTACTGGATGAAGTTGGCCTCGCGCTGGGCGCGCGGAATCTCCGGGTTGACCACATTGTCCGGCGCTACCGGGCGTTTTTCCGGCTGATTCGGCAAAGCCGGACGCGCCGGTTTGACCGGGGCGGCCACCGGCGCAGGGGATGGCTCAGCCTGCGCGGCCTGGGAATTGGACGAAGGCGCATGGCTGGCACAGGCAGCCAATGCGAGTGGGAGTGTCAGGGCAAAAGTGCGTCGAATCATCCTCGGGAGGTTAGCATGCCTGCCCGATAGCGACGAGTACGCCGCGAGATGAAAATGACTCCACTGTTCATTTACTCCGCTTCAGGGCTTGCTGACCCGGCCGAGCAACGCCAGCAACAGGCGGACGGCAATCATCACGCCAACCAGCATCCGCACTGGCAGTGCATGTTTTGCCGCATCGAACTTGCGGAAATACCGCCACAGGCCGCGATGCTTATGCCATTCCACAAACAACGGATTGCTGCGCGATGACACGCCGCGCCAATGCAAAACATCCACCGTGTTGACGCAGGCCACCTGCGCGCCTGCCGCCCGCACCCGGCGACAAAAATCCAAATCTTCGGCATGCAGGCGATAGCCCACGTCAAAGCCGCCGATTTTTTCGAACAAATCGCGCGGCAGCAGCATCAACGCGCCGGAGATGGCCGGAACCGGCTGGACTTGCCGTGCTTCATCGCGGGCGATGGCAAGGTTTCTTGCCGCACGGCTTTGCAGCATGGCGACAAAATCCGGGTCATGACGGCGCGCTGCCGCATCGGCGTTTCCGGCCTCGTCGTGCAATTGCGCCCCGACCAGTGCGCCGCCTAGGCCAGCCGCCGCATCGCGCAGACGCACTAGGGTGTCCTGCTCGACCAGCAAATCCGGGTTGACGAAGGCAAGCCAAGGCGCGCTGCTTTCCGCCGCCCCCTGATTGCAGGCCACGGCAAAGCCGGGATTGTCGAGATTGGCGACAAAACGCAGCCGTTCATCAGTCAATGCCCGCCGCTGCACGATGGCCATCGTGTCATCGCAGGAGCCGTTATCGACCACTCGAACTTCGGTCACCCCGTCGGCATCGAGCAATCGCGTCAGGCATTCTTCAATGGTCGAGGCACTCTGGTAGCTCACCACCACGGCAGCGATATCGTTTGCGCTCATGCAAACAGATCATCCTGCGGCGAGGCTTCCATTGCCTGCGCATACAACGTCTGCAATTGCTCGCGGCTGCCGCGCAACGGGTCTTCGGTCAAAAACGCATATAGCCTGGGGCGATAATCCGGCCAGCGCACGGCAATCACATCCTGATCGCCTTCGCCCTGCCAAGATTCATGGTCGCGGCTCACAAACGCGGTTTCGCACAGCACATTGCGCCAGCCCATTGCAGAAAGCCGCAGCGAGTAATCGGTCAGCGCCGCCGCCCAACTGGAAAAACTTTCGCCATCGAGCAGGCCGCTGCGCTTGCGTGGCGCACCACGCAAAATCACCGCATGGGTGCCTGCGGTCGGCAACTCCTGATGCAGCGGCGGCATGCGTGCGGCGGCCACGGCGATACGTGTCGCTTCGGGCTCTGCCTGAATCTGCCCCATGCGCGGCCAAGCCACGCAGTCGCCGGCATTGCTCCACGGAGTAGCAGTGCCGATGGTCGGGTCGCGGTGCAGACAATGCTGCAATTGCACCAGCCAGCCCGGTGTGGGGCGCACATCCGGCGCCAGCACCACGATATCCAGATCGCCGCAGGCACGCACGCCTTCGGCCAAGTGCGCGGCCTCACCCACCGGCTGCTGGCGGCGGGTGTATTCGGCTTGCAGACGGGTGGATTTCAGCCAGCGCTGGATGATTTCCATGCCACGCGGCCCGGCCTGAGCATCGTCCAGCAGCCATACTCGGGTAGCGGCGGGGGTGGTGCGTTCAAGCGCGGCCAGACACGCATCCAGCGCGGCATCATCGGTGCCGATGGGTAGCAGAACGACAGGCAAGTCTTGCGGGTTCATCCGGGCACCTCGACACGGGCGGCCTGCCGTTGCTGACAGGCCGCCGGTTTCATCAGCCCACCCAGACGCGGGCGTTCTGGAACAAGCGCGCCCACGGCGAGGCATCCCCCCACTCCGGCGGATGCCAGCTGAAATTGACTGCGCCCAAGGTGCGCTCGGGATGCGGCATCAGGATGGTGGCACGACCATCACTGCTGGTAACCCCGGCGATGCCATCGGGCGAGCCGTTCGGATTGGCCGGATACAGGCTGGCGACACGGCCATCGCCATCGACATAGCGGGCAGCCACCGGCACGGCCGCCTGATCCACGGCACTGGCAAACTGCATCCGGCCTTCGCCATGAGCAACAATCACTGGCAGGCGCGAGCCACCCATGCCGCGCAGCAGAATGGAGGGCGATTCTTCCAGCACCACCTGTACCAGACGGCCTTCGTATTGTTCCGAGGCATTGCGCAGCAGTTCCGGCCAGTGTCCGGCACCGGGGATGATGGCTTTCAACTGCGCCATCATCTGACAGCCATTGCAGACCCCGAGACTGAAGGTATCGCCACGGGCGAAGAACTCGGCAAACTGCTCGCGCAACGCCGGGCGCTCCAGAATGGAAATCGCCCAGCCGCGCCCCGCGCCCAGCACATCGCCATAGCTGAAGCCACCGCAGGCGGCCAGCCCGACAAAGTCTTGCAAGTGCGTGCGACCGGCAATCAGGTCGCTCATATGCACATCGTGGGCATCAAAACCGGCGCGCATGAAGGCTGCGGCCATTTCCACATGGCCATTCACGCCCTGCTCGCGCAGGATCGCCACTTTCGGACGTGCGCCGGTGGCGATGAACGGTGCGGCAATATCTTCTTGCGGGTCGAAGGCGAGCTTCGGATTCAGGCCGCTGGCATTGAAGTCGCGGCTGCCCTGCTGCTCCTGGTCGGCGCTTTCGGGGTTGTCACGCAGCCGCTGCATGGCATGAGTAACCTGCCACCAGGCATCGAACAATTCCTGCCACTGCCACTGCGCCAGCACTTCGCCATCACAGAGCACACGGATATCGTCGGCGGTATGCGGGCGGGCAACGCGCTGGGCGCATTCGACCAGCCCATGACGCGCTACCAGATCGGCAAACTCGGCTCGGTCTTCGCTGCGGATTTGCACCACCGCACCCAGCTCTTCGTTGAACAGCGCCTCCAACACATCATCGCCGGGCTTGTCCGCCCAGCCATCCAGAGTGATGTCCAGCCCCAGATGCGAGGCAAAGGCCATTTCCGCCAGCGTTGCGAATACGCCGCCATCGGCGCGGTCGTGATAGGCCAGCAACAAACCCGCATTGCGCGCATCACCAATCAGCTCGAAGAAGCCGCGCAGGCGCTCGGGCTCATCCACATCCGGCGCCTCACCGGCAAACGCCTGATAGCACTGCGCCAAAATCGAGCCGCCCATGCGGCGGCGACCCGCACCCAAACCAATCAGCCACAACTCGGTTTCTTCTTCACGCCAAAGCAGCGGGGTCAGTTGTCCACGCACATCGGCCACCGGCGCGAACGCGGTGACAATCAGCGACACCGGCGAAACACTCTTTTGCGTCTGCCCGTCGATCTGCCACTGCGCCTGCATGGAAAGCGAATCCTTGCCAACCGGGATCGACAACTCCAGCGCCGGACACAACTCCATGCCCACCGCCTTGACCGCATCAAACAGCTTGGCATCTTCGCCATCGTGACCGGCGGCCGCCATCCAGTTGGCCGAGAGCTTGATGCGCTCCAGCGACTCCAACGGCGCGGCGCATAGATTGGTCAGCGCCTCGCCCACTGCCATGCGCGCGGCAGCGGCGGCATCAATCAGCGCCAGCGGCGTACGCTCGCCAATGGCCATCGCCTCACCGGCAAAGCCGTCATAACCGGCCAGGGTGATGGCGCAATCGGCCACCGGCATTTGCCACGGCCCGACCATCTGGTCGCGTGCGGTCAGTCCGCCCACGCTGCGGTCACCGATGGTGATCAGGAAGGACTTGGCGGCCACGGTCGGGTGCGAGAGCACCCGCAAACCGGCTTCGCGCAGATCAATGTTTTCAATATCCAGTTCCGGCCAGCTGCTGGCGGCCGGGTGGCGGGTATCGCGGTGCATCTTCGGCGGTTTGCCAAACAGCACATCCATCGGCAGGTTGATGGCGGCATCTGCCGGAATATGCTCCGGGGTCGCGCCATATCCCACCACCAGATGTTCTTCTGCGGTGGCATGGCCAACCACCGCGAACGGGCAACGCTCACGTTGGCACAGGGCGGCGAATTCTTCGATACGGTCGGCGGCGATGCCAAGCACATAGCGCTCCTGCGATTCATTGCACCACAGCTGCATCGGCGAGAGCGACGGATCATCGCTCGGCACAGCGTCAAGGTCAATCACGCCGCCCACGCCGGAGTCATGCAGCAGCTCCGGGATGGCATTGGACAGGCCACCGGCACCGACATCGTGAATCGAGCGAATCGGGTTGTCCTCGCCCAGCGCCACGCAGGCATCAATCACTTCCTGCGCGCGGCGCTCCATTTCCGGGTTGTCGCGCTGCACGCTGGCAAAGTCGAGATCTTCGGCAGTTTCGCCCGATGCCACCGAACTGGCCGCGCCGCCACCAAGACCAATCAACATCGCCGGGCCGCCCAACACAATCACCGCATCGCCGGGCAATAGGCGGCGCTTTTCCACCAGCGCACGGTCAATCGCACCCAGCCCCCCAGCGAGCATGATCGGCTTGTCGTAAGCGCGCACCAAGCCTTCGGCTTCGGGCTGCTCGAAACTGCGGAAATAGCCAGTCAGATTGGGACGACCAAATTCGTTGTTGAACGCCGCCGCGCCAATCGGGCCTTCCTGCATGATTTCAAAGGCGCTGGCCATGCGCGGATTCAAAGCGCGCGGCGCCTCCCACGGCCGGGCAAGCCCCGGAATGCGCAGATGCGATACCGAGAAACCGGCAAGACCGGCCTTCGGCTTGCCACCGCGCCCGGTGGCGCCCTCATCGCGGATTTCACCGCCCGCGCCAGTGGAAGCGCCGGGGAAGGGAGAAATCGCCGTCGGATGATTATGGGTTTCCACCTTGATGGCGAAGGCGCTGTCGGCCTCCGGCTGCAATACATACTGGCGCGCCGCGCCTTCAGCACGCAGGCGGCGGCTTGGATAGCCCGCCACCACGGCGGCATTGTCGCTATAAGCCGACAGCGTATGCGCCGGAGTCTTGGCATGGGTGTTCTTGATCATGCGGAACAGCGAGCGTTCCTGCTCCGCGCCGTCGATGGTCCAGTCGGCATTGAAGATTTTGTGGCGGCAGTGCTCGGAATTGGCCTGCGCGAACATCATCAGCTCGACATCATGCGGGTCGCGGCCAAGCGCCTGATAGCGCGCTTCTAGATATTCAATTTCGTCCTCGGCCAATGCCAGCCCCAGACGCTTGTTCGCCGCGCGCAAGTCCGCCAGCGGAATGACTTCCAGCTGGCCGCGCTCGGGGCTTGAGAACAGCCCGCGTGCCGCCTCGGCATCGTCCAGCAACGACTGCGTCATCGCATCATGCAGCAGGCGCGCCAGCGCCTTTTCGCTGGCGGCATCTTGTGGCCAGCCGACCACATCCAAGCGCATCCCGCGCTCCACCCGCTTCACCGCAAGATCAGCACCACGCAGCAGCTCACCGGCCTTGCTGGCCCAAGGGGAAATGGTGCCAAGACGCGGCGAAATGAACTTCGATACCGCGCCCTCGGCCTGCGGCGCACGGCGGATGTCAGCTTGCAAAATGCGGCCGAGCTTGGCGGTATCGACTGGGGTTTCACTTTCTGGTTCAACCCAATAGACAAACCAGGCGCCGGTTATGCCGATGGCGGGATGGACATTGCGAAGGCGGGCTTCAAGGCGTTCCCGGCGGAACGGCGACAGGGCGCTTTGCCCTTCGAGCACAATCATGCTTGGAAAACCAAAGGTTTACGGG
This sequence comes from Lysobacteraceae bacterium NML08-0793, assembly GCA_002798275.1. Lineage (GTDB taxonomy): Bacteria > Pseudomonadota > Gammaproteobacteria > Xanthomonadales > Xanthomonadaceae > Solilutibacter. The sequence continues at coordinate 614,134 of NWQR01000002.1, forward strand.
GCGGCTATTGTAGCCTGCCCAGCCTGCAAAACGCCCTCAAACGACAAGGGGCGGGAAAACCCGCCCCTGCCGCATCATTTTTGCGTGGCTTCCAGCCATTGCAGCAATTGCTCCGGTGGCATATAGCCCGGCGTGTTCTGGCCATTGGCGCCGATAATCATCGGCGTGCCCTGCAAACCAATCTGCTGACCCAGCGTCCACTGCGACATCACCGGGTTGGTGCAGCGCACCGCCTGCGGGTGCTTGCCGTTCTTGGCATCGGTCAACGCCTTGTTGCGATTGTTCGAGCACCAGACCGCTTCCATCAGCGCGAAATCCGGGCTGGCCGGCCCCATCCGCGGGAAAGCCAGATATTCCACGGTGATGCCGAGTTTGTTGTACTCGTCCATGGCGTTGTGCAGGCGGCGGCAATAGCCGCACTCCACATCGGTAAACACCGTTACCACATGCTTGGGGTTGGCTGCGGGAAACACGATGCGCTCGGCGCGCGGCACTTGTGCCAGCAGGCGCTGGCGCATTTTCGACAGAGCATCGCTGCTCAGGTCTTTCTTTTCCTGCATATCGAACAAGCTGCCTTGCAGCAGATAACGCCCGTCATCGGAAACAAACAGGGTTTGCCCGCCAACGATCACCTGCTGAAAGCCCGGCAGCGGCGCTTCGGCCAGGTCATCAATCTTGATATTCGGATTGAGTCCCTGGATTGCCTTGAGCGCGCGCTCGCCGGCGCTGCCCGGCGCCGGTTTGGGGATACTCGCCGCCTGCGCAGCGGCCGTCGCAGTCGGTGCTTCGGGCGTAGCGGCTGTTGGCTGGGTCTTTTCCTGGGCGCAGGCCAGCATGGCGACGCTGCCAAGCACGGCGGTAATCAGGGCTTTTTTCATGAAATGTCCTTGACGCATACACGTTTTGTGGAGCGAGAGAGGCGCGCATTGTCGCACGAGTTCACCTGATGGTCTTTTCACCCCGTGCACAAGGCCGACCAACCTCAGGCGCGCGGGTGATGTTCGGCATGCAGGCGCTTGAGCTTTTCGCGGGCAACCAGGGTGTAAATCTGCGTGGTGGACAGGGTGCTGTGCCCCAGCAGCATTTGCAGCGCGCGCAGGTCTGCACCGTGATTCAGAAGATGCGTGGCAAAGCTGTGCCGCAATACATGCGGGCTGATTTTTTCCGCAGCGATACCGGCAATCTGCGCCTGCATCTTAACCCGTTGCCAACATTGCTGGCGGCTCATCGGCAGCCCCTTGCCATCCACGAACAGCATCTGCACATCCCGCCTGCCGGTCAATGCCGGACGCGCCTCATGCCAATAGCGTTGCAGCCAATGCAATGCCTCCTCACCCACCGGCACCAGACGCTCCTTGCCACCCTTGCCGCTGACCCGCAGCACGCCCTGCCGCAGATTCAGCGCAGTGCCCGGCAGGTTTGCCAGTTCGCTGACCCGCAGCCCGGCGGCATACATCAATTCCAGCATGGCGCGATCGCGCAGTCCCTCTACTTGGCTCACATCCGGCGCCGCCAGCAGCGCCTCAATCTGACTTTCCGCCAATGCCTTGGGCAGACTGCCCGGCTGCTTGGGCGCCGCCAGCAAGGCCGCCGGATCATCCTTGCGCAGCCCGCGCCGTACCATCCAGACAAATACCGCCCGCAGTGCCGAATGCAGCCGCGCATCACTGCGACGGCTGTAGCCGTACTCGGCACGCCAGCGCAAATAGGCAAACAGGTCTTCACGACTGGCATTTTGCAAACCGCCCTCAGGCCGGTTGCGCCAGCGCGCAAACCCGGCCAAGTCGCGGCGATAACTTTCCAGCGTGGCACGCGCCAGCCCCTGCTCGGCCCAGATGGCATCGAGAAACTGCTCGATCAGACGCGCATCGGCTGCGGGCAAATCCGGTAGCTGCTGCGCCAGTTGGCGACGATGGGCGGGGGTGGTTTTGGACATCTAGGCAATGTAGCGACAGATCATGTAAACCGCCAGCTGGCGCCAGCCTGTCTGAAAACCGCAGCTGCTCGCCTCACAACATGACCGGCAGCATGATGCAGGTCGCATCGACCCAAGCCGCCCGCTAAACTCCCGCCATGACTTCCGCGCCCCATTCCCTTCCGCAACGCAACCGGCTGATTGGCTGGCGCTTGCTGGCTCTGTTGTATGACTTTTTCCCGGTTCTTGGCATCTGGTTTGTGGTGGTGGTCGCAGCGCTCGCCCTGAACGGCGGCGAGGCGATTCAAAGCAATACGCTGGCGGGCTTTCTCGAACTTGTCGCACTCATCGCCGCCACCGGGCTGTATGCCACCGGCAGTTGGCGACGCGGCGAGCAGACCATCGGCATGAAGCCGTTTCGGCTGTATGTGGTCAACCCCGAAGGCCAAACCGCGGCGCTAGGCAAGCTGTGGCTGCGCTATTTCTGCGGCATGCTTTCGCTGCTGTGCGCCGGGCTTGGTTTTTGGTGGGCATGGTTTGACCGCGACGGGCTGACCTGGCATGACCGGCTCAGCGACACACGAATGATTCGAGACTTTGACCGCGATGTACTGCGGCCGGCAAAGTCCACCGACTAGCCGCTGCGCCGGCGGAACAGCAGCCAGGACGTGCCCAACATCAATATCAGCGGAATCAGATAGGCCAGACGGTAATCAAAGCGGTACGCCCCAGCCATGCGCGCAGCCATTTCTTGCAGCAACCAGAAGCCCAGCGAAAACACCACGCCGATGAACAGGCGCTTGCCCAGACCGCCGCTGCGCAGGCTACCAAAGGCAAACGGGATGGCGGCAAGACACAGCGCCAGCACGTTCAGCGGGTAAAACCAGCGTCCCCAGTAGAACGATTCAAACTCGGCCGCATCCAGTTGGTTGCGCTTGCGGTAGTCGATGCTGCTCTTGAGCGAGGCAGAGTCCAGATAACGCGGTCGGGCAACACTGGCCGAAAGCGCCGCCGCATCCAGTTGCGAAGCCCAGTGTTCTTCGGCCACTTTTTCACGCTGCACCGATCTTTCGTCAAAGCGGGTGCGGGTAACGTCTTTCAGCAGCCAACCATCGGGGTGATGCTCGGCAATGGCCGCATGCGCAATCGACAGCAATCGCCCGCTGTCATCAAGCTGATACATGCGCAGGTCTTTCAGCTCCAGCCAAGTCTGCGCGCCATTGGTTCGCTCCTGACCTGATTCCGCATTCAAAAACACATTGCCCTCGCGCGCCCACAGGCCGGAATACTGCGCCACGATCATATTGGGCGAAGTCGCCGAAGCCTTCAGCGCATTGGCGCGACGCTCCGCCCAAGGGCTCACGGTTTCTGCCGAAAGCACCATCAGCGCCGTCAATACCCCGATGGTGAGCGCCACCGACAGACTCAGGCGTTTGCGGGAAAGCCCAAGTGCCCGCAGTGCCGTCAGCTCGGAACTGGCCGCAAGCTGCCCCAGCCCCAGCAGCGCACCAATCACCGCAGCGGTCGGAAACAAAGTGTAGGCGCGACGCGGCAGGGTATAGCTGGAATACAAAAAGGCATCGGCAAAGCTGTAACTGCCCTTGCCGATGTCATCGAGCTGCGCCATCAGGCCGCCGCCGCCCAGGATGAAGTCCAGCATGATGAGCACAAACCAGACCGCCAGCACGAACAGCAAAACGGTGCGACCGATGTAGCGGTCATGAATCATCGGAAACGGTTTCATCGGCCCCACCTCCTGCGCACGAGCTTGCCATCACGGCGATATAGCCAGATTCCCAGCAGCAAGGCTGGAATGGTCAGCCACCACAAGCCCAGTGCGGCGGGCATTTTGCCCTTGGCAATCAGGTCGGTGCCGAAAATCATCAACTGGATCGCCACCAGATAGCCGAGGAAGCCTACGGCCATGCGGCCATAACGCGCCTGCCTTGGTGGGCTGCGTGAAAGCGGGATGGCCATCAATGCCAGCGCCAGCGCAATCAATGGGGGCGCGATGCGCCAATGCAGCTGCGCGCGCGCCTCGGGCGAGGGATCTCCAAGCAGCTCGCGGGTCGGACGGCGGCGGACTTCGTTGGCTTTTTTGCCGCCGCTTTCCCTGTCCGGCATGCGTACATCGTTGCCGGCAAAACGCAGCAGGCGGTAATCGAGCGCATCGCCGCTTAGCGGCCCTTCCACCTCGAACCCTTGTCCCAACGAAAGATAGCGCTGCTCGCCATCGCGCAGCAGCTCGCCTTCGGCGGCGGTTGTTACATCCAGCCGCTCGCCTTTCTGGCGATAGATGAAAATGCGTTTGAACTTGTCGCCGGCCTGCTCGATTTCACCGACATAAATCACCCCGCCGCCGCCCGGCAGTTCGGTGAAGCGCCCGGCCTCCAGCCCGCTGATGAGCATATTGCGGCTGGCTTCTTCAATCATTGCCCGCGAGCTGCGCTCGGCCCATGGCCCTAGCCACAACGAGCACAGCGCAATCACCGCAACCAACGGCAGGGTCATCATCATCAAGGGCTTGAAAAGCCGCCCAGGCCCCACCCCGACAGAGGTCAGCACCGGCATTTCCGCATCGCGGTACAGCCGCGAGGTCGCCATCAACAGCCCCAGCATCAGAGCCAGCGGCAGAATCACCGGAATCCAGGTCAGCAGTACGAAACCCAATTGCGCCGCACTCATGCTGGCAGGCAAGCGGCCGCGCGCCACATCGCCCATCACGTCGATGAACGCACCGCCGACCATCACGATCAGCAATACCATCAAAGTGGCCAAAATGGCCTGAGCAAATTCACCAATCAGGTAACGGTCGAGTTTCTGCATTCGTGGGTCTTGGCGGCTTGAATTAGACTATGCGGCTCTTGCGATGCCGGAACGCACCGCGTCCTGACATTCGCGCATTGTACGGAACCCACACTGGAATCTGCTGATGGCTCTCGAATTTGCCCTGAACAACACCTCGCCCGCCACTGTCTCCACCGACTGCGTGGTGGTGGGTCTGTTTGCCGACAACAGCCTGACCCCGGCTGCCGAAACCCTGAACACCGCCTGCGATGGCCGCCTGAAGGCGCTGATCGCCCGCGGCGATATCTCCGGCAAGGCCGGCAAAACCACCCTGCTGCACGACCTGCCGGGCATTGCCGCACCGCGCGTGCTGGTCGTTGGTCTGGGCGAGTCGGCCAAGTTTGGCGCGGCGCAATATCTGAAGGCCGTGGCCGACGCCACCCGCGCGCTGAAAACCGGCACGGTGAAGTCGGCACTGCTGACGCTCTCGGCGCTGCAAGTCAAAGACCGCGATGCTGCTTGGAATATCCGCCAGGCCGCCATCGCCGCCGATCACGCCATGTACCGCTACACCGCAACGCTGGGCGAAAAGAACAAAAAGCGCGAAGAAAAGGGCTTGGAATCGCTGCTGCTAAGCGGCGAGGACGAAGCGGCACTGGCACAGGGTCGGGCGATTGCCCAAGGCGTGGCCTTTGCCCGTGAGCTGGGCAACCTGCCGCCGAACATCTGCAACCCGCAGTATCTGGCCGACGAGGGGCAGCGCTTTGTCAAGGACTTTGATAAGGCCGAATGCGAAGTGCTGGGCGATGCGGAAATGGAACAACTCGGCATGGGCTCGCTGCTGGCCGTGGCACGCGGCTCGGCCAATCGCCCCAAGCTCGTGGTGCTGAAGTGGAACAATGGCGGCGATGCCAAACCCTATGTGCTGGTCGGCAAGGGCATCACCTTCGATACCGGCGGCATCAACCTGAAAGTGCAGGGCGGCATCGAAGAAATGAAATACGACATGTGCGGCGCAGCCACGGTCTTTGGCACGTTCGTTTCCGCCGTGCGCATGGGGCTGCCGATCAACTTGGTGTGCATCTTGGCCGCCGTTGAAAACATGCCCGACGGCAACAGCTATCGCCCCTCCGATGTCATCACCAGCATGTCCGGCAAGACCATCGAAGTCGGCAATACCGATGCCGAAGGCCGCCTGATTCTCTGTGATGCGCTGACCTATGCGCAAAAGTTCAACCCCGAAGCCCTGCTGGATGTGGCCACCCTGACCGGCGCCTGCATGATTGCCCTTGGCACCTTTGCCACCGGCCTCATGACCAAGCACGACGATCTGGCCAAGGAACTGCTGGCCGCCGGTGAAACCGTGTTCGACCGCGCCTGGCAACTGCCGCTGTGGGACGAATACCAGAGCATGCTGGACTCGCAGTTTGCCGATATCTACAACATCGGTGGCCGCTGGGGCGGCGCGATTACCGCAGGCTGCTTCCTGTCGCGCTTCACCGAAGGCCAGCGCTGGGCGCATCTGGACATCGCCGGCAGCGCCAGTGGCGAGGGCAAGATGGGCATGGCCACCGGCCGCCCGGTGGGTCTGCTCTCGCAATGGCTGCTGGAAAAGGCCGCCTAAGCCAAGTTTGGAGGCCGGGCAACCGGCCTCCCTGCCCCGATGCGCGCCGATTTTTATCTCATCGACAAGCCCCGCTTCCGCGCCGAGCCGCTGCGCTTAGTGTGCGAGCTGGCACGCAAAGCCTGCGATGCGGGCTTCTCCAGCCTGATTCTTGTCCGCGACATGGCCGAGGCCGAAGCCCTAGACGACCTGCTCTGGTCATTTGACCCCGATGCCTTCATCCCGCACCAGATTGCCGGTAACGAAGAAGACGAAGAAGCCCAAGTGCTGATTGTGCCGCCGGAAATCGACACGCCGATGCGCCCCTTGGTCATCAACCTTCGCCCCGCCCCGGTGGAGGGCGATTTCGAGCGCGTCCTAGAAGTTGTCCCCGCCGACCCCGCCGCCCGCGGCCCGTTGCGCGAGCGCTGGCGTCAATACCAAGCGCGTGGGCTGGATGTGAAAAAACACGATATGTAACCGGGCAGACAGCGTATCTGCCCGGCATGTCTTTTCTTTTGCTGCAATGCCTCGGCGGTCTATCTGTCCGGTTTACTTGTACAGGTAATACAGCTCGAAGCGCTCGTCTTCACCGCCGTCCGACAGGCGCACATCCATCACCATCAGTAATTCATTGGCGCCAATCCGTATCAACTGACCGGCCGTATTGCCGGGGTTGTCCTGATCGGAGACATACACCTTCTGTGGATCATATTCATTCATGGTGCGGCCCAAAAACGCCATCGCCTCACGTCCGGCAATCGGATACAGATAACCTGCCCGCAACTGCGAGCCAGTCATCTTCTGGAAAAACTGCCCGCATCGACCGGGTGCATCAATCCACGCCCGAAAAGCCGGATAGGCAAAGACCCCAAAACCGTCGCTCTGAATCGAGCGTATCCGCCATTGCCCAGTGATATTGCCTAGCGGCCACGGATTCCATGCCCGCCGCAACAAGGTGCGCGCAAGCTGCGCATCCTCATCGGTATCCGGGGTTTTTGAAATGCTGTTGATAATCGCCTCCAGCTCATCGGATACCGCCTCGATAGCCACATAATCCACATGCCGCGCCAGTGCGTCCCAATCGCAGCGATCAGCTGCGTTGCCGTGTAGCGGCAGCAGCAGAGCCAGTCCCGCAAGTACCAAGCACAAGCATTTGCGCTTTGACATACCTCCCTCCCTTGCAAGTCATGTTTTGATTTCATCCTTGCCGGATTGCCCGGCACCATCGAGCATATCCACCCCTGAGCTGCCCGACTTGCGGCAAATCAAACCATGCAGATGAGCGATTGCCCGCTGCCGCTTACAATTCGCCTCTTGCAACTGCGCCACTCATTTCAATTCACCATGTCACTTGCCCAAAGCTATCTGCCTGCCGCCATTGAAACCGCGCTGTACGAAAAATGGGAGGCCGCGGGCCTGTTCGCCCCGCGCGGCGACGGCGCGCCCTACACCATTTTGCTGCCGCCGCCGAATGTTACCGGCACCCTACATATGGGCCATGCCTTCCAGCACACGCTGATGGACGCGCTGGTGCGCTATCACCGCATGCGCGGCTTCCGCACGCTGTGGCAGATGGGCACCGACCATGCCGGTATCGCCACCGAAATGGTGGTCAGCCGCAATTTGGCTGCCGAGGGCAAGGGCGAAACCCGCGACTCGCTGGGACGCGAGGCATTTATCGAAAAGGTCTGGGAATGGAAGGCACATTCGGGCAGCACCATCGAGCGCCAAATGCGCCGTCTGGGGGCATCGGGCGATTGGTCGCGCAGCGTGTTCACCATGGATCCGATGGCCGCAGAGGCGGTGATTGAGGCCTTTGTGCGCCTGCATGAAGAAGGGCTGATTTACCGCGGCCAGCGTCTGGTGAACTGGGATCCGGTGCTGGATACGGCGATTTCCGATCTGGAAGTGGAGAACAACGAAGTCGATGGCCATATGTGGCACTTCAAATATCCACTGGCCGGTGGCGAAACCTACGAATACATCGAGCGCGATGCGGACGGCAACATCACCCTGCGCGAAACCCGCGACTATATTTCCATCGCCACCACCCGCCCGGAAACCATGCTCGGCGATGGCGCCGTAGCCGTGCACCCGGATGATGCGCGCTATGCGCCGATCGTCGGCAAGCTGTGCGAAATCCCGGTCGGCCCCAAGGCGCAGCGCCGCCTGATTCCAATCATTGCCGACGAATATCCCGACCCGGCGTTTGGCTCGGGCGCGGTCAAAATCACCGGCGCACACGACTTCAACGACTATGCCGTCGCGGTACGCCACGGCATCCCGCTGTATGCGCTGATGGATGGCAAGGCGCAGATGCGCCGCGATGGTTTGAGCTATGACGAAAGCGCGCGTCTTGCCGGTGCCATCGCCCGTGGCGAGCACGCCGTGGACGACACCGTGCGCAGCATCAATCTGGTGCCAGAAGCACTGCGCGGACTGGATCGCCTCGAAGCGCGCCGTCAAATCGTTGCGGCCATCAATGCCGAGGGGCTTGCCGTCGTCAATGCCGAAGGCGAGCCGCTGGTGGAAGCGAAAAAAATCATGCAGCCATTCGGCGATCGTTCCGGCGCGGTAATCGAGCCGTATCTCACCGATCAGTGGTTCGTGAAGATGGATGATCTGGGTCGCCGCGGCCTGATGCTTGCCGAAACCGGCAAGGTCAAATTCGTGCCGGAAAACTGGATCAATACCTACCGGCACTGGATGGAAAACATCCAGGACTGGACCATCTCGCGCCAGCTCTGGTGGGGGCATCGCATCCCGGCTTGGTTTGCCGAGGACGGCACGATTTATGTCGGCAGAAGCGAGGCCGAAGTGCGGGAAAAACACGCACTGGGCGATATGCCGCTGCGGCAAGACCCCGACGTACTGGAAACTTGGTTCTCCTCCGCTCTGTGGCCGTTCTCCACCCAGGGCTGGCCGAATGAATCGCAGATGGCCGAACGCGGCTTTGCCCAGCATGTGCCGAGCAATGTGCTGGTCACCGGCTTTGACATCATCTTCTTCTGGGTCGCACGCATGATCATGCTCACCGACCACTTCACCGGGCAGGTGCCCTTCCACGATGTCTATATCACTGGCCTCGTGCGAGATCGCAACGGCCAAAAGATGTCCAAATCCAAGGGCAATGTGCTCGACCCCTTGGACATCATCGACGGCATCAGCGCCGATGATCTGGTCGCCAAGCGCACCGCCGGGCTGATGCAGCCGAAAATGGCCGCAAAAATCGAAAAAGACACGCGCAAGGAGTTCCCCGAAGGCATCGCCGCCCACGGTGCCGATGCCCTGCGCTTCACCATGGCCGCACTGGCAGGGCCGGGGCGCGACATCAAGTTCGACTTGGCGCGCGCCGAAGGCTACAAAAACTTCTGCAACAAACTGTGGAACGCCACCCGCTTTGCGCTGATGAATACCGAAGGCTTCACCGCCACCGGCCTGCCGCAGCCGCTCACCGATGCGGAGAAATGGATTCTTTCGCAACTGGCCAAAACCACGGCCGAGGCCGCCGAGCATTTCCGGCACTACCGCTTCGACCTGCTCGCGCAAACCCTGTACGAATTCACCTGGAACCAACTTTGCGACTGGTTCTTGGAGCTGGCCAAGCCCGCCCTGAACGGCGATGACACGGCCGCTGCGGACGCCACCCGCCACACTTTGCTGTATGTGCTGGAGCAATCGCTGCGCCTGTTGCACCCGCTGATTCCGTTCGTTACCGAAACCCTTTGGCAAGAAGTCGCGCCCAAGCTCGGCATCGCCGAAGGCAGCCTGATGCTGGCCGCCTATCCCAGCGTGGAAGCGATGCAAGTGGCCGGCTTCGACAAGGCCGATGCCGATATCGAATGGCTGAAGGCGATGGTGTCGGCACTGCGCCGCATCCGCAGCGAACTGGGCGTCTCACCCGGCAAACAGGTCACATTGCTGGCGCGCGGAGGCGATACCGACCGCCTGCAACGCTTTGATGCCGCGCTGCGCTTCTTGGCGCGCCTTGAAAGCATCGAAGTGCTGGACGGCGAGCCGCCCGCCGCTGCTGCCGCGCGTGTGGGCGAGATGGATCTGTTCGTGCCGCTAGCGGGTCTGGTGGATCTGGATGCCGAGCGTGCGCGCTTGGACAAGGAAATCAAGCGCGTCGGCGCCGAGCTTGAAAAATCGAAAAACAAGCTCGCCAGCGAAACCTTTGTCGCCAACGCCCCGGCTGCGGTGGTGGCGCAAGAGCGTCAGCGCCTGGCCGACTGGGGTGCGCAACACCAGGCGCTTACCGCACAACGCCAGCGGCTGGGTTGAGCGGCACGCCACCTCATCAACAACACATCACCGCCAAGCAAAAACCCCGAGGTTTTCGCCTCGGGGCTTTTGTGTTGTCGCTTTGCCTTCAGGCTGAGGGCGGGTCGGGGGTGTCCCGACCCGCTGTGGCTCAGAACTTGATGGTGAAGCGTGCGCTGGCGCCGTGGTCGTTGCCTTCGTCGGCGAACTGGCCGTTGTAGCCCACTTCCAGCAGGGTGCGCGGGCTGGTGCGGGCGGCGATGCCCAGTTCGG
>NWQR01000003.1 GCA_002798275.1 Lysobacteraceae bacterium NML08-0793
CCTGGCTGTTGCGCTTGCCGATATTGGCATCCAGACGACCGGCGCCGCCGAAGCCGCCGATGCGGAAGCCGGACTCGAACTGATAGTCCGCGCCGACCAGATACTGGTGGCCGCTGTAGCGGGTATAAGCGGTGCTGGCATCGCCTTGCAGATGGCCGCCGCGGGTCATCACGTCGGCCCAAGCGGAGAAGCCACCGCCTTCCATCTGGCCGGTGAAGGCATCCTGGCCGGTGCGGGCGCGCGACAGGGCGGCATTGCGCACATGGCGGCTGTCATCGGCAAACAGGCTGCGGACGCTGGCATTGGCTTCACCCGAGAGCAGGTCGGCAGCGGCATTGGCCGCTTCTGCGGTGGGCAGCAGCACCAGGCGTTGCAGCAGGTCGCTGCTGTCGGCAAGGCTGTCAAGCGCCGTGGCCGTCACTCGCTGGTTGTAGGTGCCGGCGACCGAGGCCAGCGATGCGCCGCGGATGATGTCGGCAAACACATCATTCGTGGTGTAGCGCAGCGAGGTGTTGAGGAACGGGGTCAGATAGCTGTTGTCCACACCGGCGAAGGTGCCGCTGATGCCGCCGGTGGCGGTCAGGAAGTTATAGCGCTGCCCCAGGGCATACACGCCCGGCATGCGCACGGCCATCACCGTGCCGCCGTTCAGAACCGCCTGGCCATTCACCAGCAGTTTGTCCACTTCGCTCGGCGGCTGCATTTCCACGGTGAAGAAAGAGCCGGCCTGTTGCGTGTAATCACCGTTCACGGTGAGCGTGCCGATGGAATTGCCCGGGGCGATATTGCCGCCTTCGGCCACGGTCAGATGACCATTCAGGGTGCCGGTACCGCCCAGTGCGCCGCCTGCCACATGAACAGCGTTGTTGAGCGCGCCATTCAGGCGCAGCACGCCGCCCGTGACCTGCACATCGCTGCCCAGGGTGTTCTGGCCGGTCAGCTCCAGCGTGCCGCCCTTGACGTTCAGACCGGCAAAGCTGTTGTTGCCGGACAGGCGCAGCCAGCCGCCGACATCGCTGCTGAAGGAGAAGTTGGCGCCGGAGATGTCATTGGTCCACACGTCCCAGACGCGGGCATCGTTCCACCAATGCGTGCCACCGGCCTTGGCGACCATGTTGACATCGGTATCGACGCGGAATTGGCCATAGCCTTCGATGGCTTTCTTCAGGTTCACCATGCCCCAGCCATAGACATCATCCACACCCGGCGCCCCCAGGTCGGTTGCGGTGGTCAGCAGCACATCGCGCACCTGGGCATTGGTCAGGTACGGATAGCGCTCGAACAACAGCGCCAAAGCGCCGGTGACATGCGGCGCGGCCATTGAGGTGCCGGTGTAGTCCTCGTACTCGTAGGTGGTGGCATTTTGCAGAGATTCGATGCCTTGCAGATGGAAATTGCCATCTGGGCCTTGAACAACAGCCCCCTCCAGAGATTGTCCGCCCAACACCGTGGAGTTGATATCCGTTCCGGGTGCGGCAATGCACCAATCCTTGCTGAGGCCACAGCGCATGGAATATTCGCTCAGCACATAAGCGCTTTCATTTTCTTCGCCTTTGCGGACATTCACCACGCTGAGCCAATAAGGCTCGAGATCGTTGAAAAAGCGAGGCAAACTGGCATAAATACCTGCGATTGGCGATTCTTCAGGGGTCAGGTTATATCGAGAATTGCCAGCAGCCCAGACCTGAATCATCCCTTTGGACTTGCTTCCGGCATGAATAATCGGCCAAAGAGGCGCCAAGTTGGGATTATCAAAAACCTCTTGCATTTCTTCTGTATTTTCCGGCTCTCGACCAAGCCCCCAACTATGGTTCATGGCGCGAATATCAGCCGCATTCATTTGCTGATACATGTCCTCAAATGCACTAGCTGTGGGCTCTATTGTCAGCACCTCACAGAAGCGAAAGAACACGCACACCGGATGCGCCCACATAGCAGTGTCGGCGAACAAACGAGCGGAGCTGAAATTTGCGCCAAAAGCCACACCGTGCATGCCGCTACCATCCCGGTTAGCAGCTACCGTGCCCGCCACATGGGTGCCATGCGAGACCCAAAGCAATTCCGTTTTATCAACTAAGTGCATGCTTTCAGGTGGCAGTAGACGTGCCCAATCAGGATCCCAATACGTAATGTCAAGCTGGGCTCGTCCACCATCAGTACCAAAGCATGGGTTGTATGCACCACCAAGGTAATAATCAGGTGCACAACGGCTGCCATCGGCGAGCAGCTCGCCAATCTTCAAGCCTTGATGATCCCGACCTGCAAACTCTGGGTGATCCAGGCCAACACCAGAGTCAAAGATACCGACCCGAATCCCATTTCCAGTCAAACCACGCGCATAGGCATGATGGGCATTCATCGCCTCAAGCCCCCAGTCCTGCATGAACTCGTCGGTTTTCCAGCTATCGGCATCACCGAGCACGGCGGTTTCGCTATAGGCCGTCGTGGTGGTGTTGCTGGTCGCGGCCGAGCTGCTGCTCAAGGACACGCTTTGCAGGGCGGCAAGCTTTTGCGACAGCAGCTGATTGCGGCAATCCTGGCGCTCGGCATCGCTGCCAACGGCGCATTGGCTGCCTTCAAGGGCAAGGCCGGTTTGCGGAGCTTGTGCCACTGCGGCGATAGGCAGGGCAGCGGCCAGAAGGCTGAAGGAAATGGCTTGGAAAAGCTTGGAGCGGGTACCCAATACATCGGGATTCGAGCGAGATTTCATCGGCAAAGATCCTTTAAGTCGGTGACTAGGTTGATGCGTAAAGCAACCCGATTATGACCAAAACTTGAATGGCGACCATGAATAGGGGGCTGTGGCGATCCTCTGCGCACTTTGCCAAGACATTGCCATCAACAGGACGCGGTGGCCGAAATCTGTCTGTATTCATTGCCCCGGCGCTACGGCACCGGGGGCAGCTCGGCTTTACTTCATCGCCGCATCGGGCAGTTTTTTCTGATGCCTGATGACTTGCAGGGCACTTAGCAGCATCGCCACGGTTACGCCGATACCAGCCACAAACACCATGCGCGAGCCAAACATTGCCAGCCATTTATGCAGCCAGACAAAACTTAAGTCGCCGCCGCGATACACCGCTGTGTCGATAAAGGCTTTGGCTTTGTAGCGCGATTCCCGGCTGACACGGGTGTAGAGGGTTTCGCGCGCAGGCTTGGCCAGCGAAAACTCACCGGCGCGGGTCACAATCTGGGCCAGCGCCACGAACAGCGGCAGCGGCGACATCGCCAACAGGCTGTAGCCGGCCAAAATCGCAAAGCCGGGAATCAAAAGCGCCGGAGTGATGCCGTGTTTGCGCAATAGCCAGCGAGTCAGGAACAGCTGCACCAGCAGGGTTAGGCCATTGATCGCCCAGTCGATGCCGGAATAGAAGCGCGTGGCGTCTTCTGCATTCGGGTACGCCACACGCACGATCGCCGCCTGCTCGTTGTACAGCAGCGTCCCCACGCCCACGCCAAAGAAAGTCAACAGCGCCAGCGCCCGCAGCAGCGGATCGCTTGCCACCAGTTTCATGCCCGCCCAAACCGAGCCCCCCATCGCTTCGCCGGGCTTTTTCTGTCCTTGCCCGGCCTCTCGCTCTAGGGCGTATGGACGCAATTGCATGATGCAAAATAGGCAAACCAGCAAAAACCCGGCAGAAACCAGCAGCAGATTGCCCACGCCTACGGTTTCGACCAGAAACCGGGTGATGACCGGGCCGGTCAGGGCACCGATGGTGCCGCCCGCTGCGATAAAGCCATAGACCCGCTTGGCCTGTTCGTTGTCGAACACATCGGCCATGTAGCTCCAGAACACCGATACGGCAAACAGGTTGAACACCGCCACCCAGATGAAGAACAGTGCGCCACGACCGGAAATCTGCTGCTCAAACGCCCACCAGAACCCGCCCAGGCAGGCGATGAACACCATATACACCGCCGGCAAAAACACCCGGCGCGGAAAGCGCGATACCAGCGCGCCATACAGCGGCTGCAATGCCAACATGGCGATGAAGGTGCCGGTAAACAGGATTTGCAGGGTGAAATCCTTGAGCACCCAGCCACGGCTGGCTGCCCAGTCAATCATCGCCTGCGGAAAAATCGCCTCCACGTCCGCCGACGCGCCCATTGCCTCGCGCACCGGCCGCAAGACGTAGTAGCCGCACAGCAGACAGAAGAAATACAACAGCGCCCAGAGAAGCGAAGGCGAGTTGGCAAGCTCGGTGCGCAGTCGCACAAGGGCGGAAGCATCGGGGGGGGACATGCGTGGCTCCGGTCAATCGCGCGCACGTTAGCCCATCGCGCAGACGCTGGCTAGCCAAAAAAAGCCAAAGCCGCTTCCTGCCTTCCCGCGATCATTTCCAATCAACACCTTACCGCAGCAAGTTGCATTTATTCATGCAGTTTGTTTCGGCAAGTATTAGTATCGGTTGCGGATTCCGCCTATCAAAAAGCCCATGACTTTGGCCACGCGCAAACGCCTTCTCCCCGCCCTCCTTGCCTTGCAGTTTGGCGTGATGGCGCTGCTGCCCAGCCACACTGGCCTGGCGCAGAGCGATACCCGTCGCACGGGTGGCTCGGTGGCGCAGCCGGGTTCGCCACTGGATCAATATCTGAAAGCCCGCGAACAGCAGCAGATGCAGCCGGCGGTAGCCGCGCCGCTCCCCTTTGATGTCCGCACTTTTGAAGACATGGCAAGGCAAATCGTCGCAGGTCAGCGCGTGCCCGGCCTTGCCGTGGCCATCGTGCAGAATGGCCGCGTACTGCTGGCTCGCGGCTATGGCGTGACCGATACCGCCCACCCGCAGCCGGTCGATGCCCATACCGTATTCCGCTTGGCTTCGCTGTCGAAAACCTTTGCCGGCACCTTGGGCGGAATGCTGGTGGAGGAAGGCGCACTGGATTTGCAGCAGCCGGTGGTGCGCTATGTGCCGGACTTCCGTCTGCGCAGTGCCGATGCCACCGCACGGCTTTCGGTTGCCAATCTTTTGAGTCATAGCGTCGGCCTGCCGCGTACCGCGTTCGACCGCGACATTCAGGCCAATGCCAGCTATTACAGCGTGCGCGCAAAGCTGGCCAGCGCCCCGCTTTCCTGCGCGCCGGGCGAGTGCTACTCCTACCAGAACGTCGCTTTCAGCGTGTTTGGCGATGTGGTGCATGGCGCTACCGGCCGGGTGTTCGACGACCATATCCAGCGCCGGATTTTCAAGCCGCTGGGCATGAACGATGCCAGCCTGGGACTGGAAGGCATCACCCGCAGCCCGCGCTGGGCCAAGCCGCATATCCGCGCAGGCAGTGGCTGGCGCTCGCTGATTCCCAAGCCCACTTATTACCGTCTGGGGCCTGCGGCCGGTGTCAATGCCAGTGCCACCGACATGGCGCAATATCTTCTGGCACAAACCGGCCATCGTCCGGATGTCATTTCGCCGCAGCTGCTGAGCACCATCCGCATCTCGCGCATTGATACCCCCAGCGAAATGCGCGCTGCCGGTTGGCGCCGCGAGCGGCTGTATTCGGCCGGTTACGGCATGGGCTGGCGGATTTACAACTATGCCGGCCAGCCGATGTATTTCCACGGTGGTGCCGTGCAGGGCTATCGCGCGGCGATGGCCGTGCTGCCCCGCCAAGATCTTGGGGTAGCGATTCTTTGGAATGGCGAAAGCGGCCTGCCCTCGGGGCTTTTGCCTACCATCCTCGACAGCGCCATTGGCCTGCCGCAAACCGCTTGGCTGAAGCTCGATGGCCTGCCCGGCAGTGAGGCCTTTGAAAGCATCAGTGAAAGCATCAACACCAGCGGCAGCCCGTAAGCCCAGCCAAGACCATGAACAAACGCTTCTGGACTTGCGCCGCAATCACCAGCATCGCCGCGCTGGTGCTGGACTTTGGCATCCACGGCTTCTTGCTGCGTGAGGATTACAGCGTATTGGTGCGCCAAGGGCTGATCCGTGGCGCACAGGACGGCATGCGTTATCTGCCCTTGATGTTGCTGGCGCATCTGTTAATTGGCTTTGGCCTGACCTGGCTATACAGCCAAATACACCCGCGAGCCAGCACCGCACGCGATGGCCTGCGCTTTGGTGCCGCGGTAGCCTTGGCTGGCACCCTGCCCGGCTATCTGATCGCGTATGCCGTACAGCCCTGGCCGGCGCCGCTGGTGGTCAAGCAAGTCCTGTTCAGCACCACGGCCATGCTTTTGCTTGGCCTGCTGCTGGCTTGGCTCGAACCACGCCGGGTGGCCTTGTAAACGTCGGTTTCGGCCATCCGCTGGCCGCCGTGGCGGGCCTCCCTGCCCGCCACATCTCCCCTGCTTCAGAACGAGAACGCTGCGCTGATGCGGAAATTGCGTCCCGGCGCGGTATAGCGCCCCAAGCCCACATGGCTGACCCCGCCATGTTGAACAATCGGGCTGACCGGAACATTGGCAATGCTCCCCCACGACCAGTATTCGCGGTTGAACACGTTGTAGATGCCGGCATTGAAGCGCCAGTTTTCATTCGGGTGGTAATTGGCCGTCAAATCCACCGTCGTCCAAGCATGGCTAAGTGGCCGGTCATAGGCGCCGGTGAATACATTGCGCAGTGATTTCACATCGCCGGGCTTTTTCGCCAGGGTATGCGTTATGTGGGTATTGATGCTGAGCTTTTGGTTGGCACTGGTCCAGCGCAATCCCAGCACACCGCGGCCAGGACTGATGCTTTCCACCGGCGAGCCATCGGCAAACTTGCCGCTGTTCTGCGACCAGGCAGTGCGCAACAGCCAGGCGCTGCCAAGGCGCACCATGCTTTCTAGCTCGAAGCCGCGAATGGTGGCTTCAAGACCATTGACCGGGGTGATGTAACGGTTGCCCTGCTCGGTGCGACAGGTCTGCCGTGGCGGGGTGCCGGTGCAGATTTGGTAGGTAATGTCCGGGGTGCGGGTAACGTATTCGGTGGTGATGAGGTTGTCGTAAACATCGCGGAACACCGAAACGCCGATATGCGCATTGGCACTTTGCCAGCGCCAGCCCAGCTCCAAGTTCAGGCTCTTTTCCGCCTCAAGATTCGGGTTGGACGCTTGGTTCCAGTAATAGACTTCTTCGCCAGTGGCGACATTGGTGGCAATGCTGGAGGACAGATTCAAGAACATATTGCTGGCGCTCGGCGCACGAAAGCCGCGTCCGGTTTGCAGCCAGAGGGTGTTGTGCGCATCCAGTTTCCAGTCAAGTCCGGCGCTCCAGCTTGGGGCGGAAAACTTCGCCGGTTGATGCAGCGCACCCACGCGGTCGGGGAAATGCCGTGTCGCCACCGCCTCGTATTGATAGCTGTCATAACGCGCGCCTAGGGTCAGCCCAAGGCGATCATCCATCAGGCGGATTTGATCGCGCAGGTACAGGTTCCAGCTGCGGCTGTCCACATCCGGCAAACGCCCGCCTTGCAGATAAGGATCGCGGGTGATGCGGTTGTCGGTTTCATAAAAGCTGCGGTAATCGACCTGGGCGATTTCGCCGCGCTGAAACGCCAGCCCGTAAATCAGTCGATGCTTGACCGCATCGCCCCAGCGTTTGTCCAAATCTAGCGTGAACTGATCTTGGGTCTGCTTCGAGGAGCGATCATCCAACCGCCAACAGGCTTCCCGACGATTGGCGCAACTGCTGCTCAAGCCATAAATCCGGGTATGGGCAATGTTTTCCGATTGCTGACGACCAAGGCGCAGCTCCAGCGTGTCAAACAGCGCATTCTTGCCCGTCCAAGTCCAGTTGATGCCATAACGCTCGCGCTGGACTTCATCATCACCCCAACGCTCGATATAGGCGCTGCTTGGACCTTGCACACGGCTCAAGTTTTCAATCTGGCTCTCGCCGCTGAAACGCTCATAATTGAGCCCGATGCGATGCGCCAGGTTCGGCACGAAATCAACCTTGGCCAGCACGCTGTGGTTCTTGTAGGTAAACGGGTCGCGGATGCGGCGGTCAGGCCCGTTGGCAACCGGGCTGTCGGCATACCAGCCCTCGCGCTCATGCCCGCGGCGCTGGGTATAGACCAGCATCGACTCGACCATGCCGGTGCGGTTGGCCAAGGTCAAAGTGCCATTGTTTTCATCATTGACACTGGCATGGGCGAGCTTCAGGCCGAAATAACTGTCATTGACGCCGGGCTTTAGATAGTCATACGGGTCTTTGGTGCGGAACGACACCGAGCCACTCAAGGCTGCGCTGCCGGCGGTGATGCTGTCGGCACCCTTGGCAATTTCGATTTGTTTCAGGCTGTCGATATCCGGCGCGCCGCGACCGGCACGGAAAAAGTCGTAAAGCTCGCTGGCCAGACTTTCCACCGATTCGGGCATCTGCATGCCGTCAATGCTCATCGAAACACGGTCACCACTCAGGCCGCGGATACTGATGCCGTTATCGCCAAACCGCTGGCCAAAGTCGTTGATTTCGACACCGGGGATGTAGCGGATGGCATCTTCGAGCGTGTTGGCAAGCGTTTCTTCAAGCTGGTCGGCGTCAACAGTCTGGGTGTTGGCGTTGGCGCTTTTGGTTTCACTGCGCTCACCTTTGACGGTGATGCGGTCAAGTGCGCTGCTGCTGGTATCGGCACTGTCTTTCGCAAACGCGGCAGGCGAAAGTGCCAGACAAATGGAAAGCACAAGCAGGCGACGGGCGGGAAAACAAGACATGGAAAGGCTCCAGAGGCAGTTGAAATGAGTGCTGGCTGCGTTCCGGGAATCCGGGCGTGGCGATGAATGAAAGAAGAAAAGTGCCGTTTTCGGGCACGGGCTGTTGGCACCTGCGGCAAGCCCTGGTGTTGTCGTTTTTCAAACAAATCACGGATGCAAGGCCAAAATGCGTACAAGGCTTGGCGCCTTGCCAAGTATTTTCAGCGCAGCAAACGTGGGTTTTTCCGAAAACACGACCGCAATCGAGCTTGTCGGCAGGCACTCAAAGCAAACAGGCGCAAACACCTGTCTGAAAAATTGCCGGCGCGAGCGGGCGCGCCGGCACAAGGGACTTAGCCGCCGCTGTTGCGTGCCGGGGCAGGCAGCGCAACATCCACGCTGTCCACCTTGCCGTCCTGGTTGCGGTCGGTGCGCTGGAACAGGCGCATGCCGGAGGCCAGATATTCATCCCAGCCGATTTCATCGTTCTTGTCCGTATCCAGCACGCCAAAGCGCACGCCGGTCTGGCGCAACTCGCGGGTTTTCAAATCGTGGATGCGTGCTTGGACGCGCTGATTGAATTCGGCTTCATACTCGTGACGGCTCAATTTGCCATCGTCATTGGCATCAGTGCGCTTGAATTGCTCCTCGCGTGCCAAATCGTATTCTTCGCGGCTCAATTTGCCATCGCTATTGCGGTCATACAGCGCCAACATGCCGCCCTTGGTGTGATTGGTCGGCAAGTCCAGCAAGCTGCGCGGCGCATCAGCCGGCAGGGTTTCGGGCAGTTTGCCTTCGCTATAGGCGATAAAGGCGCGATTGCCGGATTCGTCATAACGGGCGCGATTGATATGCGTCTGGTTTGCGGCAAGCGACTGGAAGCGGCGCTCGGTCATGCTGTGAATCGCTTCCAGCTCCGGCTTCAGGCGCGCATCGATGCGCTCATCAAACTCGCGCACATATTCCAACAAGTCGATATGGCCGTTATGGTCGAAATCACTGGCATCAAAGCGTTGCCGACGGAAGTTTTCAAACTCCTGCCGAGTCAACACGCCGTCCTTGTCCAGATCGTGCGCATTGATGAAGCTCTGCACATTATTGCCATGACCGGCAAAGGTCGGTGGCGGCGTGGGTTGGTGAGTGGTGTTCTGGGCAACGGCCAGGGCGATGAAAAGCAAGGTGTGAGTCATGATTTATTGCGCCAAGGTGCGGAAGGTCAGGGTGTAGGAATGGCTGTATTCGGCCACGCCACTGGACGGCGGCGCCGGCGTGCGATGGCGGGTCAGCGCCAACCAGCGCGTTGCGCGCTCGGAACGGAAACTGGCCTGCCCTTCGGCATCGGTGGTGAGCGTGACCACTTGCGGGGTATTGCCGGTATCCGAAACCGCTTCGGTGATTTCCACCTTTTGTCCGGCCAGCGGCTTGCCGTCAAACAGCACGGTGAAGCGGAACGGCTCGCCGACATACAGATCGGTGGGATGGTCGATGGCGACGATTTCCAGCCCTTCTCCACGCGCGGCCAATGCCGTGCGGTTGGGCGCGCCCACGGTCAGATAGGTTTCTGCCAGCGTTACCGACTGAAAATTGCTGATGATTTTTGCGCCTTCGGGAATCTTCACCGCAAGGTCGCGGCTGGATTCGCGCTTGCCATTGATTTCCCAGGTGCGGAACAGGGCGCCATAACGCTTGCCGGTGCTAAAGCGCCAGGTTCCGGGCGTGGCATCCAGACGATGCTCGGCCAGAGTGCGGGCTTTCCATACTTCCACCCGATCCGGCGCCAGTTGCTTGCCATCGGGCGCGGTCAGGCGAAACTCGCTCTGGTCAAACGCCGCCTCGGGGATGAAAAACTTTTCGGCAAAGGATGCCTCCAGCGAAACTAGGCCACCGTTTTGGCCAATTTCGCCCTTGGCGTGGAGATAGGGGGTATGTGCCTGCACGGGCAATGCGGCCAATGCCAGAAGCAGGCCAACAGAAAGTGCTTTCATGTCGTCACCGGATAATGGGCAAAGGAAGGGCAGCCGACCGCCCGACCGGGAAGATGCCGGGGCGGCGCGGCGCGGGCGGTAATTTATATATCGTTAATGAGAATGTCAACAGGAACTATTCTCATTAATAGCTTCGAGCAAGCCCTCGTTTGTGGCGAAAAGCGCGATGAACGCTATCGCCCGTCGGCCGATTTTTTGCGCCGCTTGGGCTGCAACAAGGTGCCAGTGCAGTGCTCGGCGCCACAGTGACAGGCCCAGAGTTTTTTCCGTGCGGCGGTATGCGCCTCGTGCAGCACGATGCCGTAGTTGTAGGACAACTCCTCGCCCGGTGCGATATCGCGCAGCGCATGGATACGCACCTTGTCCTTGTGTCGTCGCCCCTTGCTGTCCTCGTACAAAATCGCCTCGCAATTGGGCGCACAGCTGTGGTTTATCCAACGGGCGATATTGCCGTCGATATTGGCATCGATGACGTATTGCTCATTCAGCGTAAACAAGAAGGTATGGCCGTTTTCTTCGGCCTCGCCATATTCGGCATCTACTTCCGCATGGCGGCGCACCCGCCCCTTGTAACGCACGATGCACTCGCCCTGGGCAATGGCGCCGGTGGCAAACACGCCATTGCCATGAATGGCCGATTGCCTGCGTTCAATGCGGTCTTTGGCGTTTTTTGGCATCGGCGTTCGGCCTTCTTGAAAGCGCCATTTTGCGGCAAATCATGCTGCGATGCGCTGCGCAAGGTTCAAGCATTTTTCAGGCGAACGCCATCCAATGCCGGCGCCTTCAGTGGCGCTGCGCGACTGCCCGGATGCACCTTGCCAAAGCGCTCGCTGCCGCTTTCCCAATCATCCAACGCTGCTTGCAGCTCGGCCTGGCTGCGCGCCACGAAGTTCCACCACAGCAGGATTTCTTCACCGAATGGCTCGCCGCCCAGAATCAAGACTTGGCAGGCTGCATCAGAGGCGATTTCGAGGCTTTGCCCGCCCGGCGCGAAATACAGCAATTCGCCCGGTGTCAGCAACTCGCCGCCAATATGCGCCTGGCCGCGCAATACCATCGCCGCATACTCAAAACCTGCTTCAAGCGGCAGCACCGCTCGGGCAGCATTTTCACAAGTCCAGTCCATGCCCACCATCGGGCTGTAAATGCGCGTGGGCGCTTCCAGCCCCAGCGCACGGCCAGCCAGCAGGGTAACTTGCCAGCCATCCAGCGGCTTGCCGGGCAATTGCGGGTAGTGATCGAAAGCCGGGGCGCGGAAGCGTTCGCCATCGGGCAGGGCAATCCACAGCTGCGCTGCATGCAGGCGGCCACCATCGTTCACGCTGTCCTCGGTATGGGCGATGCCGCGCCCGGCAGTCATCAGATTGACTTGCCCCGGCCGGATGATTTGCGCATTGCCCAGTGAATCGCGATGCATCAGTTCACCCTCGATCATCCAGGTGAATGTTTGCAGACCGATATGCGGGTGTGCGCCTACATGCAGGCCATCATCCGGCGCAAACTGCACCGGGCCTGCGTGGTCAAGAAAGCACCACGCCCCGACCATGCGACGTGCACGGCTGGGCAGGGCGCGACGAATCGGTGTGTCCTCGCCAATGATGGAAACGCGCGCGGCAATGCGCTCGGGGGCAGGTGCATTCTGGTTCATGAAAATCTCGGGCAAATGCGTCAGGTCAGCGCAGGGCTTCGCTCAGTTGGTCGATCAGAATCGTCCACGGCGGCTCATCCATGTTTTTTTGCTCGCGGATGAATTGCGCCTGGCTTTCATTCCAGAACGGCGCATCGGCCAGCAAAATGCCGCCGGACAACGGGCGGTGCTCGGCAATGAAATCGGCAATCGCCTGCGGGCTGCTGGGTAGACCCAGTTGCAGAAACAAATCTGTGAAGCTGGCGCACTGGTCGATGAAATCGGGGCTATGCTCGGGCATGGGATGCTCCTTTGAGGTGAATGCCAATGATGCCATCGCCATGTCAAGAAAATGCCAACACGGCGCAATCCACAGGCATTTTTTTGATACCGGGCAATTCGGGCGCGCTGCAAACGCTGTCCAATAATGGGCAGAACTGCCGACACGGCAAAGCCCGGCAGTCCAGAGATCGGCCTTATCGGCGCAACACAAGGAAGACCCGCATGAGAAACAAACTGGCTCCCGTTCTGCTCTTGGTGCTTTTGCTGCCCGCCGCGCTGTTGGGGCAGTCGAAAAAAATGCGTTACAGCATTGGCGAGCGCCCAACGCCTGGGGCAGACAGCCGAAACGGCACGGCATTTTCCGTAGGCAATATCCGCATCAACGACACGCAAGTACCGGCCTATGGCAGCGAGGTGGCCGACCCATTCCAGGACGAAGACGCCAGCGAACGATTCGAGCCGCAGCCCGGCGCGCAGTTCAGTACCGCAGCCAGCCCGGAACAATTGCAGCGTCTGGCCGCCTATTTCACCGACAAGCAATGGGTGCTGGTGCCGCGTGGCTGGCGCTTGCAGCAGGGGCGGATTGGCGTCAATGGCTCCTCGTACTGGGTTTTCATCGCACCCGATGGCAATGGCTGGCTGAGTTATTCCAGCGATATCGCCTGCGTGGGCTGCGCACAAAGCGCGGCCTCGCCCTTCTTTGCGGAAGCGCGACGCGATGCCCAAGAAAATGACATGGATTTTTACAGCGGTACCGATGTCCCCATTCACAGCGTTCGCCTGCGCCCCGATATCGTGGCCTACCGCGCCGACAAAAATGGCCGCCGCTTTGATGGCCTAGTTCATTACCGCAACGATGGCGATACCGAATACTGGAAGGTGGAAGTTACCCTGCCCCCGCACCAGCAAGACTTGGCGCGCCCCATCTTGAACCGCTTTGTGCCAAAACGAACGCGCACGCCCTGAAGCGTGCGCCTTGCTGCCGGATTTGTATCGACCTGCCGGGCAGGCGTTAGGGCGGACAACATCAAGCCACTGCCACACCCAACAGTTTTCCAAGCCCGGCCGTCAGCCCCATTGCCAACGCGCCCCAGAGCAGCACCCGCCACATGGCAGGCAAGGGCTTTGCGCCGCCCAGTCGCGCCGAAACAAAACCCAGCAAGGCCAGCCCCGACAAGGCTGAGAACACCAGTGCAGGCAGTCGCCATGTGGCGCTGACCATGAGCACCACCAGTAACGGCAGCAGCGCCCCGCTGACGAATGCGGCGGCAGAAGCCAGTGCCGCCTGTAGT
Source organism: Lysobacteraceae bacterium NML08-0793 (assembly GCA_002798275.1). Lineage (GTDB taxonomy): Bacteria > Pseudomonadota > Gammaproteobacteria > Xanthomonadales > Xanthomonadaceae > Solilutibacter. Next base: position 13,803 of record NWQR01000003.1, read on the forward strand.
GGATTGGCGCTGGCGGTTTCGGTCAAACCGATTTCATCGCGCAGATGGGCGTCCAGCGCATCATGTGCCGTCAGGGCGTGCGCCACCTGCACGGCCAGCTCGGCATCCAGCCCCCGCTGCCGATAGATGCGAGCAAGCTCTTCCAGCTCCGCATCCGGGTTCAAGGCCAGCTCGCGCGCTTCGATGGCCTTGTCCACCTGCTCGATATCCGATTGGCTGGAGACCGAGACATATTCTCCGGCTGCCATCGACACCGCCCCGCCCACCAGCGCGGCAATCCCGGTCAGCAACAGGGTGTTGAAATCCGGCTGCGCGGCGGCAATCCCGGTCAACAGGCTGGCGGTGGAAATCAGGCCATCGTTCGCCCCCAGCACCCCCGCCCGCAACCAATTGCTGCGCTGGCTGAAATGTGGTTCGGCATGGATGCTTTTGGAAACGGGTTTCATGCAGTTCTCCCGGAAAACACACCGACCGATTTTGCATCAAGACCCAACCCATCATGGCTGATGCCCGATCCACCCCGCTTTCAGTCAGATCAAACTGGCGCAGCGTTCACTTTTTGCCTTTGATGATTTTCATCATCTCCATGAAGTGCGGTTTCAGCTCGACAAACAGCGGCTGCGTGCGATTTTCCAGCATCACCTCGCCCATCAGTTTCAGCCCCACGGCAAAGCGCGCGGCCATTTCCGGGGTGAAATCTTCGCGCTGAGCAATGCGCTCGACGATTTCCAAGATATTGTCGTGATTGGGGGCATTGAATTGCAGCGGTGCGCTCTGGACGGGATGGCCGTCGGCATCGGCGAGGTATTCGACAGTAACGCGGAATTGATGTTGTTTCATCTGAAAGCTCCAAAAATTGGCGGGTAAAGAAGAGGCCGGCTTTCGGTTTTTTGCCCCAACATCCGGGCAAGGAAAACTCCATCTCGGCATCGGGATACAGCACGCCCCTCGCAGGCGGGCGCTTGTGGGTGCGTTGCGGCTTGTGTGGCGTAATCAGCTTGCGCTGCGGTTGGCCTCGATGGCCTCCATCGCCCGCAGCGAATAGGTATAAGCCGCACCGGCGTTGAGCGAGATGGCGGTCGCCAGCGCACCAGCCACTTCACTGTCGGTGGCACCGGCCTTCACCGCAGCGGCGGCGTGCACGGCGATGCAGCTTTCGCAGCGGGTGGTCACGGCCACGGCGATGGCAATCAGCTCGCGGGTTTTTTCGTCCAGTGCCTCGGCAGCAGCGGCATCATTCAGCGCCATATAGCCCTGCAACATTTTGGGATGCTTTTTGCCCAGCCCGCCGAAGGCTTTTTTCACATGTGCGGCATGGGCTTTCCAGTCCAGAAACATCGGTTACTCCGGTATGGGTCAAAGGGTCTGCATGATGCCGCAACCCTTGTGCAAGCCGCATCAAGCCTGTCAGGGGTTCGCCCGCAGGCGGTGCAATTGCACGCCATGGGTCTGATGTTGTGCCACTGCAATCATGCGTTCGGCGATTTGCGCCCCCGTCATAGGGCGATAACTGCCCAGCCAGTTGTGCGGCAAGCAGCGAAACAGGGCGATGGCAAGACGTTCGGCCAAACGCCGGTCGGCTCGCTCACCGGCTATCAGCGGCGGGTGGAAAATATCCAGTGTCTGGTAGCCGCAATCTTTCAGCGCCTGCTCGGCCTGCCCCTTGGCGCGCAGATAAAACAGCCGCGACCGGGTATCGGCACCGGGGGCGGATACCAGCAAAAAGCGCGGCACGCCGGCACCCCGCCCCCACTGCCCCACGGCAGCCGGATATTGCACATCCACTTGCAGAAACTGCGCCCGGCTGCCCGCCTGCTTGATGGTGGTGCCCAGCGCGCAGTAAATCTCGTCCACTGGCTCGGGCGGCATCATGGCAATTTTCTGAAAATCCACCAGTCGTGTATCGAGCTTGGCATGTGTCCACGGCAAAGGCCGCCGCAGCCAGACAATGACCTTGCCATAGGCCGGGTTTTCGCAAAGCTGGCGTACCAGTTCGCGCCCGACCACACCTGTTGCCCCCACCACCAAGGCTGTTTTGTGCAACATCAATGCCCCGCGTGTGCGTTTTCGCGCTGCCGGGCCCAGCCGTGGACAAAATGGCCGAGGACGATGCCGGCCAGCAGGGCGCCGGGGGATGCGGTGCCGGCAAACAGCAGCACCAACAGCAGTACGGCCATGGGTTTGCCGAGGCTGACGGTGAGCATGGCGCCGGTTGCGCCCATGATGGCGACGGTCAGCGGCACGCCGGGCAGCAACAGATGCACGGCGGCGCCGAGGGCGGCGGCGGCAAAGATGCCGGGGAAAAACTCGCCGCCGCGCCAGCCGCCGGCCAGACACACGGCCATGGCGGTGATTTTGCCCAGCGCCAGCAGCAGCAACATGCCGACACCGGCATGGATGCCGTGTTCCAGGGCATGTTCCAGCTCGTGGTGGCCGGAAAAGCGCAGCAGCGGCAGGCTGGCGGCCATCAGGGCGAAAATGCCGCTGGCGATGAGAATCTGCCGGATGGGGCCGCCGGTGCGCGCCAGCCATTGCGGTACGCGGTGGTGCAGTTGGCGGAAAGCCAGTCCGAGCAGCGCGCCGCCCACTGCCGCGGGCAGGGCGTACAGCGCGTCGATGCCTTCGAGCTGGTAGCCCGGCAGCGGCAGTTGCTGAAAGGGTTTGTCGTTTAGGGCGCCATGGGTGAGCCAGAAGCCCAGCAGGCCGCAGATGCCGGCCAGAAACTTCAGTGCCAGCGGTGTGGCTTCGGTGTCTTTGCGGCCGTCGGCCTGCTCGTCCACCAATACGGCGGCGCCGGGCGGTGCGCCGTACAGGCCGGAGAGGGCGGCCACTGCGCCGGTGTCGCGGATCAGGCGTTGCTCCTGATAGCTGGCCGACAGCAGCAGGCCGATGATGGCGGAGCATTCGGCCACCACGGCCAGCAAACCGGCTTCCGGGCCGATGGCGCCGCCAAAGCCCACTGCCACGATGGCGGAGGCGGCAATCAGCAGGGTGTCGCGCTTTTTGAATTGCAGCGTGCCGTGCAGGTCGTCCAGTTGCTGCTGCATGCCGCCGTCGGTGGGGCTGCCCTGATGGCGCAGATGGTGCAGCAGGGCGATGAGTGCGCTCCCGGCCATGATGACGGCGATGATGTACAGCGGTCTGTCGCCATGCGGATGCGACCACAACAGGTGCTGCACGCCGTTCATCAGGGCGAATACCAGGGCGGTGATGGCGCCGGCGGCCAGACCGTACACGGTGGCAATCAGCAGCGCTTTGGCATGTTTTTTCATATGACTGTCTTTCGTGATGGCGCTGCGGCTGCCTGAAAAACCCATCCGCGTTTCAGGCAGCCTGGTGGCGCCGGGCGGCGTTTACAGCAGCCACTCAATCGGCAGCAGCGAGCAGACCCAGACCACGAAGCGCGTCATCACGCTGCTGTTCGGCTCGGTGTCGAACGCGGCGGTTTGGCCGTTTTCCAGCGTCTGCCATTGCAGATCGCCCTTGGGGGTGAGTGCCACGCTGTAGGTGTGTTCGGCCTGGTGCTGTTTGAGGCCGTCGGCCAGCTGGGCGGCCAGCGTCGGGCTGTCGATCAAAAAGCCCATCTCGGTGTTCAACTCGGCCGAGCGCGGATCCATATTGAAAGAGCCGACGAACAGGGTTTTGTTATCCACGGTGAAAGTTTTGGCGTGCAGGCTGGCGCCGCTGCTGCCGCCGACCACCGCGCCTTTTTCCGCGCCGGTTACGGTGGCATCGGGCTTGAGTTCAAACAAATGCACCCCGGCGTGCAGCAGGTCTTTGCGGTATTTGGCATAGCCCGCGTGCACCGCGGCCACGTCGGTGGCGGAAAGCGAATTGGTCAGCACCGTTACCTGCTTGCCGTTGCGGGCGATGCCGCCCAAAAGGTCGGTGCCCTTTTGCGTCGGCACGAAATACGGCGAGACAATCAGCAGCTCGTTTTGCGCTGCGCCCATCACCGGGCCGATATGCGCCAGCACGGTGTTTTCCGGCAGCGCTTTGCCCAGCCCCTTGGCCGGGTCGTCGCTAATCAGCGTGGTGTTCGCCCATTCCAGCGGCAGGCTGCCATCGGCCAGTTGCCGGGCCAGCGGCAGCTCGGCCAGCGCTTTCAGGTAGCCCTGGGTTTCGGCATCCTGCGCGGGCGCGGTATCGAAGGCCACCGGCGCTTCGCTGATGATGCTTTCTGCCGGATAGACCGACTCGCTCGCCCAGTAGCGGTCGAAATCCTGTCCCACATCGCGCGCGGCGGCGCCGACGGCGGCCACGTCCAAGTCGGCAAACATCACCCCGGTGCCGGCGCCGAAATATTCATCGCCGACATTGCGCCCGCCAATGACCGTCACCACGCCGTCGGCGGTGAAGGATTTGTTGTGCATGCGGCGGTTCAGGCGGAAGAAATCGCTCAAATAGCCCAGCGGACGAAAACCGCGTTGCATGAAGGGGTTGAACAGGCGCACCTCGATATTCGGGTGGGCGTTCATCGCCGCCAGCAGGCCGTCCAGCCCGCCGGTATTGAGGTCGTCCAGCAGCAGGCGCACGCGCACGCCGCGCTCGGCAGCCTTGTACAAAGCCTGCATCAGCAGATGGCCGGACACATCGTCGTGCCAGATGTAATACTGCACATCCAGGGTTTGCTGCGCGGCCTCGGCCAAGGCCAGACGCGCCAGAAAGGCATCGCGGCCTTCGCGCAGCGGGTAAACGCCGGAGAGCTCCGGATGCGCCTGGATTTGCGGCAGGAAATGCGCCGCCAGCGCGCTGCTTTCGGCCTGCGGCGGCAGGCTGTGCGAAACGCTGCGGCCACTGTTGTCGGGCAGCAGTTTATGGGTCAGGAGGGCGGTTACCGCCAGTACCACTGCGGTGATGCCGACAAACCAGAGGGTTTTTTTCAGGAATTTCATGGGTTTTCATCCCGTTTGCTTTCAGGGGGAAGGCCGCCCCGATTCGGGGCAGCCAGCAGTTCTGTGCGGATGTGCTGCAACAGGTATTCGGCAAAGGCCCCGGTGGCGACCACAAACAAACCAATGCCGACAATCAGATAAGCGATGGTGAGCAACTTGCCTTCTGCCGTTTGCGGCGAAAAATCGCCGTAGCCGACGGTAGAAATGGTGATGACCGAAAAATACAGCGCATCCACCCAGCCCCAGTTTTCTTGGAAGTGGTAGAACACCGTGGCCGCCACAATCACCAAAAACACCAAAGACAACAGCACGCGCACCTTGGTGTCGGCAAATGCCTCGCGTATGGCGCGCACCATCAAGCCATGCCGAAAATCCATCATGCGGCAGCGTCCGTAGCCGAGGCCGGGTGTTCATCGGCAAAGCCGCTGACATCATCGGCCAGCATCACCGCCACGGGGCGGGTGGCCGGGGAAACCGCGCAAATAATGGCAATCATCGAGGTCAGCGGAATCGCCAGAATCGCCCCCGGAATGCCCCACAGCGTCGACCACAGCGACAAGGCCACCATCACCACAAAGGGCGAGAGATTGACCTGCTTGCCGATCATGCGCGGCTCGATGATGTTGCCGACCACAAACTGCGCCGCCGACAACCATATGGTCAGCCATATCGTGGTCGCCAGCGAACCGAACTGCGCCAGCGACAGCACGGCCGGAAACACCACGCCCAAAAACGAGCCGACATAGGGGATGTAGTTCAGCAGCGCAATCACCAGCGCCCAAAACACCGCAAAGTCCACATCAAACCACCATAGCACCGCCCAAGAGAGCACACCGAGGATGATGTTGATCAGGGTTTTGGTGGCCAGATAGGTGCCGATTTTCTGATTGACATCGGCAATCACCCGACGGGTATGCGCGGCACTGCCGCCGGGGAAGGCCACCGCCAGTTTGTGCGCAAAGCCGCCGCGCTCGCCCAGCAGGAAGGCCGCATAAATCGCAATCATGGTGGCCAGCCCCAGCAGCGAGCCGACCGAGCCCAGCACGCTGCCCAGCAGCGCCTGCAAGTCGATTTTGTCCACCGTGGCCGCGCGCACACTGTGCCAGTCGGCCTTGCTCTCCAGCCCCAGCCGGGTGGACACTTCCGCCAGCAGCGTTTCCAGATTGGCCTGATAACGCGGCGCTGCGGCCACCATCTGCTCGCCGGTGGCAATCACGATGGCAACCAGCAAAGCCGCTGCGGCAAGAAACAGCAGCAACACCAACAAGCGCCGCAACCATTCGGGCCAGGCACGGAAAACCGGCAACCGGCCAAGCCGGTCGGCGGCCGCCACCAAGATATAAACCGAAATCAGCGCACTGATGATCGGGATCAGCAAATCCTGCCCCACTTTCAGCAGCCAGCCGCCCAGAATCACGAACAGCAACAAATGCACCAGCGTTTGCAGGGTGCCGCCCTGAATTGTTTTCATGCATTTAGCTCAAATATAGCGAAGCCGCCCGGGAGCACCGGGCGGCTTTAAGTCGAAGGAAATCAAGCAGCTTACATGCCGCTTGCGGTGCCGCCGCCGTCGCCGCCCATCTTTTTGGCAGCAAAGGCCAGCGCCAGCATGGAAAAGCCGTTGGAAATCAGCTCCACTGCCAGCAATACGCCCAGCATCACGGCGGCGGACTGCGGGAAGTTCATGAAAATCATGCACGCCAGCAACAACGACAACACGCCGGAGAAAATCAGCGCCCAGCGTACCCCGCCCTGAGCCGCAAAGCCCAGCATCAGGCGGGTAATTCCGGCCAAAATCAGCATGAAAGCCAACAATACGGTCAGCCCCACCAGGCCGCCCAGCGGGTTGTAAAGTAAGAACACGCCAAGCAGCAGCACCATCACGCCAAACAGGCCGGTCATAAAGCGCGAGCCACCCGCCCCCTTGCCACTGAAAGCGGCAATCAATATCGCAACGCCGCTGAACACAAAGCCCCAAGCGGCCAACATTTCCATCGTCAGACTGGCAACGAACGGGTTGAAAAACGCCAGTATCCCGGCCAGCAAAGACAACAGACCTCCAATCAACCACCAAATCCAGGAAGCCATCACACACTCTCCTCAATCATCAACGTGGGGTTCCCACAAAACTGCACGAGCCATTCCCGTGCAGACCCCGGCAGCATACGCGCTTTCTTGACCGAAAAACCGCCGCCCGCAAAGGTCAGCCGCCGGTGTCATTGCCCGCCATTTGCGGCTTTTCAAGGCGCCACTGCGAGCGTGCCAGCGGCGCTTGCTCGCAGTGCTGCATGAACAGCGTGCGCCAGCGATGACTGGCATCGAAGGTGGCCGCCGATTCGGCGCCTACGGTCAGACACAAACCGCTGCCTTGCAGCTCAATGCGACCATCTTGGCGATGCACGAAATGCTGCAAATGCTGCGACTCCAGAAACGGGCTGCGCTCGCCACAACCGCGCGGCATCACCGCCGCCCCAGCCAGTACCGTGTGGTTGATACCGGCCACGGTGGCGCAGGCGTTATAGGCCGGGAAGCGGATTTTTCCATCCGCCTCCCAGACCACGGCTTCGTCGTCGTAGAGGCCGGGTTTGCAGTTGTGCGCACTCATCGGCATGTCAAACCGGATATGCGCGCCGGAGCCGAGGATGTCGAGGCAATAGCCATCCTGCGGTCGATCCAAATCATCGACCAAACGCAAATGGCCGACTTGCTCGGCATCTGCACTCTGCCCGGCTTGCCCGCTGGCGGCATTGGCCGCCACCGCCTGACCGGACGGTGTGCAGGCGGCCAGCAGCAGGGCGCAGCCCGCCGCCAGCCCGGTCGCCATATCCAACACGCGCATCGGCTTACTTGGCCGATTCGGCCAGCACTTTTTGCACCACGGGGTCTTGCTCCATGCGCTGCATGAAGGCGGCGATGTGGGGGTAGTCCTTCCAGGTCTTGGGCAGCTTGGCCGTCCAGCGAGCCATGACGTAGGCGTAGGCGTCGGCAATGCTGCGCTTGCCCTGATAGACGTGGCCGTTGCCAGCGGCGATCAGCTTGTCCAGGTGCTGCATGGCGCGGTCGATGCGGGCGTAGGCGGCTTCTTTGGCAGCAGCCAGCGAGGCTTCATCGGTGGCGGTGGTGTAGCGCTGCGGGAAGAAGAACGGCCAGAACGCGGGGTGGAAGTCGCTGGCCAGGAAGGCCATGGTTTCGTTCAGCTCGAAGGCGTTTTCTAGCCCCTCGTTGGCGCCGATGCCAGCTTGCGGGTAACGGTCGGCGATGTATTGCAGGATGGCCGGGGCCTGAGTCATGGCGCGTGCGCGGCCAATGTCCAGCGCGGGCACGGCGGCCAGCGGGTTGAGGCGCTTGAACTCGTCCGAGTGCGGGTCGGCGCGCACGGCCTGGTAGTCGGCGCCGGCCCATTCCAGGGCGATCCAGCAGGCCAGGGCGCAGGTGCCGGGGGCGTAGTAAAGCTTCATGGTGTGCTCCTTTTTCGTGGGTTGACAGGGTGAAGGGCGAAGCGCCATCAGGCCGCCGCCCAGGCGTAGAAGCCGGCGGCAAACTGGTTCAGGAAGCTGGTGGTGCGCTCGTCATTCAGCTTGCCATCGACCAGGGCGCTGTGGGCGCGGCTCAAAAACACTTCGGGCGCGATCAGCACTTCGGCGCCCAGGGCTTGCAGGCTCTGGCGGATTTGCAGGCCGGCGTGCACGCCGCCAAAGGTGCCGGGCGAGGCGGTGACGATGCCGACTTTCTTGCCCTGCCACACGTTCTGGCCATAGGGGCGCGAGCCGATGTCGATCAGGTTTTTCAGTGCCGCAGGCACGCCGCGGTTGTGCTCGGGGCTGACGATCAGCACGGCACGGGCGGCCTTGATTTGCGCGCGCACGCGGTCGTAGGCGGGCACGCTTTCGGCGTCGCGGTCCTGGGTGTACAGCGGCAGGTCGCCGATTTGCACCGGCTGCACCGCCACGCCGGCGGGCGCCTGCGCGGCAAGGTGCTCGGCCATGGCGCGGTTGATGGATTGCGCGGCCAGGCTGCCGACGACGAGGGCGATTGGGATCATGTTGTTCTCCGTGAAAAAGCGGGTCAGTGGGCAGAGGGCACGGCGGGGGCGTCCTGCCCGTTGGCCCCGGCGGGGTGGGCGGGCGCGGCATTGCCCAGCAGCAGGGCGGCGCCGGCAAAGTCGCCGCCGGTGGATTCGAGCACCAGGCGCTCGTTGTCGCGCCGACGCAGCTCGTGCACCACGTCATCGGCCTCTTGCGGCGTGGCGCCCAGGCTCAGCACGGCCAGGCGGCTCATGGCCAGGGCCGATTCAAAGGTTTCGCGCACCACGTGCTGCGCCCCGGCCTGGCGCAGCGCCAGCAGGTGACGGCGGTCGTAGGCGCGCACGATGATCTGGCTGTGCGGGCAGGCGTGGTGGGCGTTTTCCACGATGCGGCTGGCCGCGTCCTGGTCGTCCACGCAGACCAAAATGGCCTGCGCATGGTGCGCCCCGGCGGCGTGCAGCACGTCGGCGCGGGTGCCGTCGCCGTAATAGACCTTGAAGCCGTAGCGCTGCGCCTCGCGGATCACGTCGGGGTTGTTGTCGATGATGGTCAGGTCCGCCCCGCGTGCCAGCGGCCCCTGGCTGGCCACCTGCCCCACGCGGCCAAAGCCGATGATGAGCACGCTGGCGCGCTGCGCGTCGGGCGCTTCCACCCCCTCCAGCGACTGCGCCTGCGGCTTGCCGCCCACGCGCTTGTGCAGCGCCACCAGCAGCGGGGTGATGGCCATGGACAGCACGATGATGGCCGTCATGTTGGCGTTCACCTCGGGAGTGATGACCTTGAGCTTCAGCCCCTCGGCATACAGCACGAAGGCGAATTCGCCGCCCTGCGCCATCAGGATGGCGCGGTCCAGCGCATCGGCATGGTTGCTTTTAGCAAGGCGCGCCACGCCGTAGATCACGGCGGCCTTGGCGGCCATCAGCGCAGCCACGCCGCCCAGAATCAGCGGCCAGTTTTTCGCCACCACATTCAAATCCAGCGCCATGCCCACGCCCAGGAAAAAGAGGCCCAGCAGCAGGCCGCGGAAGGGCTCGATATCCGCCTCCAGCTGATGGCGGAAGCTGGACTCCGACAGCAGCACCCCGGCCACGAAGGCGCCCATGGCCATGGACAAATGCCCCAGCTCCATCAAATAGGCCGCGCCCAGCACCACCAGCAGCGCGGCGGCGGTCATCACCTCGCGCACCTTGGACTTGGCCAGAATGCGGAACAGCGGGTTCAGCAGCCACAGCCCGGCGGCCACCAGCGCCGCCAGCGACAGGCCGGCAATGCCGATGCGCTGCCACAGCGGCGCGCTGGGCGCGGCGCTGGGATCGTGCGGCGCCAGGAAAGCCACCACCGCCAGCAGCGGCACGATGAGCAAGTCCTCAAACAACAAAATCGACACCATGCGCTGCCCGCGCGGCGCCAGGATGTCGCCCCGCTCAGCCAGCACTTGCATGACGATGGCCGTGGAGGTCAGCACAAAGCCCGCCCCCGAGACAAACGACACCTGCCACGAAAAACCAAACGCCATGCCCACCAACGTGAGCATGGCCGCCGCAATCAGCACCTGCATGCTGCCCAGGCCAAAAATCTGCCCGCGCAAGTCCCACAGGTGCGAGGGCTTCATCTCCAGCCCGATGACGAACAGGAACATCACCACGCCCAGCTCGGCCACGTGGATGATGGTTTGCGCATCGGTCACCAACCCCAGGCCAAAGGGGCCAATCGCCAGCCCCCCGGCCAGATAGCCGAGCACCGAGCCTAGGCCAATGCGTTTGAAAAGAGGCACCGCCACCACGGCGGCGCCGAGCAGGGTAACGACACCCAAGAGTTGACTGCTATTGCCTTCTACGGCCATTGGATTTTATTTCCTGAAAAAGCGCATGCTATCGCGAGATAGCGATGCTGCGTGGATTGGGCGCCAACTCCCGCACCACGGTGAACCTCTGCCGCCAAGCAGTGCCCGGATTCACAGCTGCGTCAGAACATGCGGCTGGTATTCGGGATGCTTGTCGATATAGGCGCGTACCATCGGGCAGACGGGCTTGATTTTCAGCCCCTTGGCGATGGCGTCGTCCAGAATGTGGCGGATGAGATAAGTAGCGATGCCGCGTCCTGCCAGCTCGGGCGGCACTTCGGTATGCAGATAGGCGATACCGCCTTCAAAGCGCTCGTAGTCCTCAAAAGCCACATGGCCTTCTTCGTGGATTTCAAAGCGTCGGGCGGCGGGGTTGTCGATGACGGTGTAGGCGCGGGTCATGGGATTTCCTTAATTGAAATGGACAATGCCGGGATAAGCGATTGGCCTGCCCTGCCGACGATACCGGCGCGGCCTGGCAAGCCCCGGGAAAGGACGCAGCCAACTCGCCACGTCCGTCGGCTCTCAGGCGGCAATCTGGCCGAACTCGCCGCTTTGGTAGTCGAGCACGGCCTGCATCAGTTGCTCGCGCGTGTTCATCACAAACGGGCCGTAGGCGGCCACCGGCTCGCGCAGGGGCTGGCCGGTCAGCAGCAGCACTTTCAGGTCGGTGTCGGCGTGCAGGGTGATTTGGCTCGCTTCGGTCAGGTGCTCCAGCCACAGCGTGTCGTCCTGCGCGCCGCGCGCGCCGTCGGCGCCAAAGCGGCCCTGGCCTTGCAGCACGTAGATGAAGCCGTTGTCATCGGGCGCAATCGGGTGGGTGAAGCTGCGCCCGGCCTCCAGCGTGATTTCCAAAAAGGTGATGGGCGAGAAGGTTTGCGCCGCGCCCTGCACGCCTGCGCTTTCGCCGGCAAACACCTTCACGCGCACGCCCTCTTGCGTGTACGCGGGCACGCTTTCGGCGCGCAAGTCCTGGTAGCGGAAGTCGGTCAGCTTGTGCTTGGCGGGCAAGTTGACCCACAGTTGCAGCACATGCACGCCGCTGTCGTTGACCGGGCTTTCGTTGTGCACCACGCCGCGGCCGGCGGTCATCCACTGCACATCGCCGGGGTGCAGCACGCCGCTGCTGCCCTTGCTGTCTTCATGCGCCAGATCGCCGCTGATGACGTAGGTGACGGTTTCAAACCCCCGGTGCGGGTGCGGGCCGAAGGCGCCGGGCTTGAAGCGGTCGTTCATCATGGACAGAAAAGGGTCGTGCCGCTCCCACAGGCCGGGCATCACGGCGGCGCGGCCTTCGCGGATGGCGTCGTGGTGCAGGGTTTGCGGGGCGTTGGTGCTGGCAATGCGGCGGCTGGGCAAAGTCGTCATGGCGGTCTCCTGCGGCTTGCTGCGAGCCTGGTGCGATAAAGGCAAAAACATGAACCCCGCGACCGGCGTGCAGCGGGCCGGTCGCGGGTGGGCAAGGCTGGATGGGGCAAAAGCCCGGCACTGCGCGTGCCGCAAGGCATGCGCAGGGTTTGAGAAAACGGCTGGCTTAGGGTGAAAAAACCCGCGCCGCCAGATAAGTGGCGCGATGCGACGCGGGTTTTTTGGGCAGCGCGGGACGGGCTGCGTGGCTTACATGCGGGTGAACTTGCCGCTGTTGAAGTCGGCAATCGCCTGGGCGATTTCAGCTTGGCTGTTCATCACAAACGGGCCATAGCCCACCACCGGCTCGTCGATGGGTTCACCAGCCAGCAGCAACACCTTGGCGTCGCTGTTGGCTTCGATGGTCACGCCGCTGCCTTCGTGCGAGAGCGTGGCCATTTCCGCAGCGCGCAGCACCTTTTCGCCATTGATCAGCACTGTGCCATCGAGCACCACAATCAGCGTGCTCCAGCCTTCGGGCTGGGCAAGATCAGCCGACTGGCCGGCACTCAGGCGCACATCCCACACGTTCAGCGGGCTGTAGGTGGCCGCGGGGCCTTTGTGGCCCGCGTAATCTCCGGCAATCACACGCACCTTGCCCGCATCGCCCGGCAGAGCCACGGCAGGGATTTGCGCATCGGTGATGCCCTGATAGTGCGCGGGGGTCATCTTGTCCTTCTTGGGCAGGTTGACCCACAGTTGCACCATCTCGAACGGGCCACCAGTCTTGCTGTAGGCCTCGGAATGGAACTCCTCGTGAATGATGCCGCCGCCAGCGGTCATCCACTGCACGTCGCCCTTGCCGATCACGCCACCAGCGCCAGTGCTGTCGCGGTGCTCCACCTCGCCGTCATAGACGATGGTGACGGTTTCAAAGCCGCGATGCGGGTGCTGGCCGACGCCACGGCGATAGCCGCTGTTGGGGGCAAATTCAGTGGGGGCGGCGTAGTCCAGCATCAAAAACGGGCTGCGCTGGGCAACGTCCGGGCCGCTGTAGCCAAACATGCCGTGGACGGGAAAGCCATCGCCAACCCAGTGGCGGCCGGGGGCTGCGCTGACATTGCGAATGGTTTTGAATGCGGTGCTCATGAGCGTCTCCTTGGAAGGTGGGGCCCGGCCATCCGGGCATGACGCGCATCTTAGGCTTGTGATCGCGTGCATTAAATCGGCTTTTTCTCATTACAGCGTCCTGCCAGTGCAATAATCCACCACCAACACTGCCCCCATCGCGCATCAGGAGCCTGCATGGACGATCTCAATGATCTGGCCTATTTCGCCCATGTGGCCGAGCACGGCGGTTTTGCCGCTGCCGAGCGCATCACCGGGATTCCCAAATCCAAGCTCAGCCGCCGCGTGGCCGAGCTGGAGCAGCAACTGGGCGTGCGACTGATTCAGCGCAGCACCCGCCGCTTTGCCATCACCGATGTCGGCCAGGCGATGCTGCAACATGCCCGCGCCATGCTGGCCGAGGCCGAGTCGGCGCGCGCGCTGGCCAACGAGCAGGCCAGCATCCCGCGCGGCACGGTGCGCCTGTCCTGCCCACCGGCGCTGCTGCAATACGCCGTGGCCGACATGCTGGCGCAGTTTCTCAATGCCTGGCCGCAGGTGCGGGTGCAGGTGCATTCGACCAATCGCAATGTCGATGTCTGGCACGACGGCGTGGATGTGGCGCTGCGCGTGCGTACCGGCGGCGAAGCGCTCAAACAGGACGAAGTGGTGCGCCCGCTGGCACTCAGCCCGCATCTACTGGTCGCCAACCCGCGTCTGTTCACCGCCGCGCCGCCGCCGACCGAGCCTGATGCCCTGACCCGCCTGCCCGCAGTCAGCCTTGGCAATTCCCCCGAAGAAACCCTCTGGCATCTACACGGCGCAGACGGCGCGCGGGCAACGGTGATTCCAGATACCCGACTGGTAGCCGATGACATGGGCACGCTGCTGTGTGCGGTGCAGGCCGGGGTGGGCTGCGCCATCCTGCCGCGGCTGATGGTGCACGCGCTGCTGGCGCACGGCGAACTGATCGAGCTTTTGCCTGGCTGGCAACCAACGCACGGCATCATCCAGGCCGCCTATGCCAGCCGTCGCGGCATGCGCCCGGCCGTGCGCGCCCTGCTCGACAACCTCGCCCACGGCTTTGAACAACGCATCGAGCAGGGGCATTGCTTGCGTCAAGCCTGAGGCCGGTCATGGGCGCGGCCACGACAGGCATTCTTGCCGCCTGCTTTGTTTTACGATTGCCCCCCTTCTCCCAGCCACTCAAGCCAAGGATCCTGCCATGACCACCCCGCAAACCACTGTTCTGCCCGAAGGCATGAGTGCCTGCATCGTGATCGAAGCCGATGTCGCCGCCGAGCGCCTGTCCGATGTGCGCCGCGCCTGTCAGCAGTTGGCCGATATTTTGCAGCGCCATCGCACGCGCCAGCCGGAAGCGCAACTGGGGCTTGGCGTGGGCTTTGCCGCAAGCCTCTGGCCGCAGTTGCGCCACGATGCAGCCGAAGGCGCCGAACTCAAACCCTTCCGCGCCTTGGGGGGCGGCTTGGCACCGGCCACCCAGCACGATATCGCCATCCATATCCAATCACTCAACCCCGGCGCAAACATGCAGCTGGCGCTGGATGTGCTGGCCGCCTTTGGCGATGCCATCCAGGTAGCCGATGAAACCCACGGCTTTCGCCTGTATGAAAAACGCGGCTATGACGGTTTTGTCGATGGCACCGAAAATCCCACCGGCGCTGCCCGCCTGCAATACGGCGTGATCGCCGCGCCCGCCGCCGATGCCGGTGGCAGCTATCTGCTGCTGCAAAAGTATCGCCACGACCTGAAACGCTGGGATGCGCTGGACGATGCCCGGCAGTCGGCCATCGTTGGCCGCAGCAAGGCCGATGACGAAGAACTGCCCGGCGATGAACGCCTGCCCGACAGCCACCTAGGGCGCGTTGACCTGAAGGAAAACGGCCAAGGTCTGAAAATCCTGCGCCAAAGTCTGCCCTATGGCACGGCCTCGGGCGAGCGCGGCCTGATGTTCATCGCCTACTGCGCCCGCTTGCACAATATCGAACAGCAGCTCCTTAGCATGTTCGGCGAAACCGACGGCCAAACCGACCTGCTCCTTAGCAATATCAGCACCGCAATCAGCGGCAGCTACTACTTCGTGCCCTCGCAGGAAAGATTGGCAGATTTGCGGTAAGCCTCGCTCATCATCGGGTCAACAGCATCCGGCACCATTGAATTGATAAGCGCGACTGTTCCACCAAGCTCATGCAATCAAAGCTCCGTCCCCGCCCTGCCATCGCTTCACTGTGTTTGCTGCTGACGCTGCCAGTAACCGCGCTGGCGGCTGATGTGCTGGATTTTCAGTCTGCCCGCGAAATGATGCGGCGCAACTCTCCGCAACTGGCGGCCAGCCGTGCCGGCGTGGAAAGCAAGCGTCTGCAAAGCCAGGCGATGCGCAATCTGGGCAGCCCCAGCCTGCGACTTTCTGCCGCTGCCGGGCGTTATCACCTGCATACCGATGTCGCGCTGGATGGGCTGAACAATCTCTCCGACGGGCTGGGCAATGTTCTGCCGATTCCGCTGCCGAGCCTGCCGCGCCTGCCGGACAATGCCACGCTGGAGCGGGACGGCAGCTACCACAGCAGCGCCCTGACGGCTCTCTGGCCGGTCTATACCGGCGGCCTGACCCATGCCGTAAAGGGGCTGACCGCTGCCCAGCATCAGGAATCCGAAGCCGATGCCCGGCACACCGCCGCGCAGTTGGACACGCTGCTGATACAGCGCTACTTCGGCCTGCAACTGGCGCTTTATGCGGCGCAGTTGCGCGATACCACACTGGTTGCAATTGACGCGCACGACCATGCGGCACAACGGATGATGGAAGAAGGCCTGATTGCCCGCATCGAACGTCTGCAAGCCCAGGTCGCGCTGGAATCAGCCCGCCGCGAAGCCCTGAAAGCCCGCAGCGATGCCGAACTGGCGCATATCGCCTTGCAACGACTGTTGCAGCAGGAGGCCGCCATCACCCCAGGCACGGCATTGTTTGTCGATACCCGGCCACTGCCGCCGCTTGCCCATTTCCAGCAACAGGCCGCAAGCCAGCATCCTGGTCTTGCCAAAGTCGCCGCCCTGCAAATGCAGGCGGAAAACATGCGCGCCGCGTCCGCATCACGGCTCAAGCCAATGGTGGCGTTATACGGGATGCGCCAGTTGCAAAGCGGCGATCGCGCCAACTGGGTTGCCGGGGTGCAGGCCAGTTGGACGCTTGCCGGTGGCGTGAATCGCCGCGACATGCTTGCCGCCAACACCCAGCGCGTAGCGCAGGCCGAATACAGCCTTGCGCAAGTGCGCGAGGACATCGCCCTTTTGGTGGAAAAAAACTGGCGCAGCGCCGAAGACGCCCGGCAGCAATACCTCGCCACCCTGCCCGGCGTTGAACTTGCCCGGCAAATGCGCCATCTGCACCGCAGTGGGCTGCGTGAAGGCAGCAGCACCGCACGCGAGCTGATGGAGGCCGAAGCGCAATTTGCCAAGGCCGAAACCGAGCGCGCCAAGGCGGCGCACGACTACATCCTGGCGCTGGCCGCACTGCTGGAAAGCGCCGGTACACCAGACCAATTCGGGCAATACCAGCAACGCGCCGATGTGCGCCTGCCAATTCCTTCTGCTTCTGATTGACTACCATGACTGCCACCTCTGCATCCTCCAAACGCGGCCTGTCCATCGTGCTAGTCCTGCTGGCCTTGTTGCTGGCAGCACTTGGTTTTGGGCTATGGCGTTCGGCAAAGCCAGCGCCTGTTGTCTTGCAAGGGCAGATGGAAGCTGAAGAAATCGACATCGCACCGAAAGTCGCCGGTCGGGTGGCGCAAGTGCTGGTGCACGAAGGCGAACATATTGAAGTCGGCAGCCCTTTGCTGCGCATGGACAGCCCGGAAATCGAAGCCAAAATCGCCCAAGCCGAAGCCGCCCATGCGGCCGCACAAGCGGTGGCCGACAAGGCCGATAGCGGTGCCCGCAGCCAAGAAGTCGCCATGGCGCGCGCCAATGCACAGCGTGCCGAGGCCGCCGCCGAGCTTGCCCGAAAAAGCTGGCAGCGGGTGGCACGGCTGGCCGATGAAGGGCTGCTGTCAGCGCAAAAACGCGACGAGGCACAGGCCAATTACACCGCCGCCCGCGACCAGGCCGCAGCCGCGCAGGCACAGTACGCGATGGCGCGCGAAGGCAGCCGCAGCGAGGACAAACGCGCCGCGCATGCACAGGCAGCACAGGTGGCCGCAGTGGTCAGAGAGGCCGAAGTCGCCCGCGCCGAATCGCAACTGGCAAGCCCGGTGGCCGGTCAAGTAGCCAAGGTGCTGGCACGCGCTGGCGAAATCAATCCGCAAGGGGTTCCGGCCATCACCGTGGTGGATCTGTCGCGTCAATGGGTGGTCATCAATGTGCGCGAAACCCAATTGGCGCAGTTCGCCATCGGCGCCCGGTTTCAAGGCCGCCTCCCGGCCTTGCCGGACAGCCCACCGGTGCAGTTCACCGTGTATGCAAGCCAGGTACTGCCGGACTTCGCCACTTGGCGCAGCACCCGCAGCGACCGGGGCTTTGATGTGCGCACCTTTGAAATCAAGGCACGCCCGGATGCACCGATTCCCGGCATGCGCCCGGGCATGAGCGTACTTGTCGAGCTGTGAGCAAGCACTCGCCCCGCTTTGCCACGGTGTTCTGCCGCAGCCTGCACTGCGAATGGCGGCGGCTAAAACGCAAGCCGCAAGACCTCGCCATGCTGTCTTGGCTGCCGGTCTTGCTGATGTTGCTGATGTGGTGGATGTTTTCTGCCGCACTGCCGGGACGGATGCCATTGGGGGTGCTCGACCAAGATCACAGCGCCGCCTCACGACAATTGACCCGGATGCTGGATGCACCGCAAGGGGTGCAGGTGGTGATGCCATTAGTGAGCTCCGCCGATGCCGCCGAACAATTGCGCAGTGGTCATCTGGCCGGGGTAGTGGTGATTCCACGCGATTTCGAGCGCGGCCTAAAGCGCGGTCATGGCGGCGAAGTCACCCTGCTGCACAACGCCCAATGGAGTGCCTATTCCGGCCTGGTACAGCGCGACGTGCGCGCAGCCGTTGGCACATTTTCTGCCGGTATTGAACTGCGCACCCGGCAAAAGCTGGGGCAAAGCCCGAGTCAGGCCGAAGCCGCGCGGGCACCGATTGCCAGCCGGATGACCAGCTTGTTCAACCCGGCAGGCAATTACCAGCAGTTTCTTGCCGCCACCGCCCTGCCTGCCTTGTTGTTCATCCTGTCGATGGCCAGCGGCGCCTGGGTATTCGGCACCCGGCTGCGCGATGCCGATTTTGACCGCTGGCTGCAACAAACACTGCCTGCGCCTGCATCCGCCCGTTTCAGCCAACGCCTTGGCTTTGCCCTCGGCGCGCTGCTCTTGCCCTGGCTCGGCTTGATGATTTCGGCCATGCTGGCGCTCTGGCTGATGCGCAATGCGTTTGCCCCCACGCCTGCCGCCTGGGGCATGACCTGCTTGCTGCTGGCGCTATTTGTCGCCCTGTCGTTGCTGCTGGGCGCAGTGCTTGCTCTTGGCACGCTTTCATTGCGCATGGCGCTTTCGCTCTGCGGCTTTATCAGTGCCCCAGCCTATGCCTTTTCCGGCGCAGCCTTCCCTCTCATCGCCATGCCAGCAGGCGCACGCCTCTGGGCAGAAAGCCTGCCGTTGACCCACTACCTGCGCCAGCAAATTCAGCTACTGGGCATGCAGGCGCCAATCTCCCTTTCCAGTAAAACCCTGCTTGCTTTCATCGCGCTTGCCATGCTGCTGGTCTTGCTGCTGCCGCCCCTGTTGCAACGTGCGCTGGACAAACCCGAGCGCTGGGGGGCACGCTGATGCGCTGTTTCTTCCGACAGTTCTTGGCAGAGCTCAAAGCCGCCATGCAGGACAAGGGCGTGCTGATGCTCTGGTTGCTTGCCCCACTGGCGTATGCGTTTTTCTACCCTTGGCCGTACAGCCGGGAAGTGGTGCAGCAAGTGCCGGTGGCCGTGGTGGATGCCGACCAAAGCAGCCTGTCGCGGCAAATCATCCGCTATACGTCCGCCAGCCCGCAGCTAGAAATCCATGTGCTGCCATCGGAAAGCGCCGCCCAACACGCCCTTTGGCGCGGTGAAATTGCAGGCTATGCGCTGATTCCCAAAGACCTCAAACGCGATGTCAGCCGTGGGCGACCGGCTGCCATCGCCATCCTCGGCAATGGCAGCTACATCATGCTCAACAAGACCGTGCTGACCGGCTTTGCCAGCGCGGTAGGCACGGTATCGGCCGGTATCGAGATTCGCAAACTGCAAGCCGCCGGCATCAGCGCGCGGCAGGCGAATATCATCCGTGAGCCGGTCACACTGGCAGCGGCGCCGCTGTTCAATCGCAACGAAGGCTATGGCAGCTCGCTGGTACCGGCGGTGGCGGTGTTGATTCTGCAACAAACCCTACTGATGGCCACCGCCATGTTCAGCGCCACCCTGCGCGAGCGCCATGCCCTGAACGCCAATGCCGGGCAATGGCTGGCACGCATTTGCGCACTGGGATTGCCAAGCGCACTGGTCGGGCTGTTTTTCTTTGGTTGGCTGTTCTGGCTGCAAGGTTATGCCCATGGCGGAAACCTCATCGGCAGCCTGCTACTGTTGCCGCCCTTTACGCTCGCCGTCGCCGCTTATGGCTGCCTTGTCGGCCTACTGCTGGGTGAGCGCGAACGGGTGCTGTATCTGCTGCTGGCAAGCTCACTACCGCTGTTTTTCTTGAGTGGCTACGCCTGGCCTGCCAATGCCCTGCCAGAGCCTCTGCAATACCTGCGCTGGCTCTCACCTTCTACCCCCGCCATCCATGGCAGCGTGCTGCTGAACCAAATGGGCGCAAACGCCCGCGATGTGCTCGACTACCTCGCCACCCTCGCTCTACAAGCCATCACTGCCTTTGTCTTGCTGTGTCTGGCCGCAAAAAAGCAGGCAGTGAATCCAAAAAACACATGAGCCGCGACCCAAGTCGCAGCACTTAGGCTTGCGCCGTGATACCGGAAGAATTGCCGGCAAGTTCAATAAAGGCGCGCACATAGTCGATGTCCGCGTCTGCCGCACGCACGCCCAGAAAAATCTGTTTGGCGATACCGCGTGTGCCCAGCCGCACCGGCACCACATCCATCCGTGCGGCGTATTCCTGCACCAGCCAGCGCGGTAGCGCCGCCACGCCACGGCCACTGGCCACCATTTGCAGCATGATGTCGGTGGTTTCGATGGTTTTGTGCCGTTTGGGCGCGATACCTGCGGGCAACAGAAACTGGTTGAAGATATCCAGCCGGTCGATATCCACCGGGTAGCTGATCAGCACTTCTCGGGTCAGTTGCTGCGGTTTCACATAGGCGGCAGAGGCCAGCGAGTGATCGCGCGCCACTACCAGCACCTGCTCGTAGTCGAACACCGGCTCAAACTTTAGCCCCGGCTTGTAAAGCGGATCGGGCGTGACCAAGAGATCAATCTCATAGCCCAGCAAGGCGCCAATCCCGCCAAACTGAAACTTCTGCTTGACGTCCACATCCACACCCGGCCACGCAGCCAGATAGGGCGACACCACTTTCAGCAGCCACTGATAGCAGGGATGGCACTCCATGCCGATACGCAGGGCGCCGCGCTCGCCTTGGGCGAACTGTTGCAAGCGCTCTTCGGCCAGCGCCAATTGCGGCAACACCCGATTCGCCACCGCCAGCAAATACTCCCCGGCTTGGGTCAGGCGCAGACTGCGCCCTTCACGCAGCCAGATGGTTGTGCCCAGCTGCTGCTCCAGCTTTTTCATGCTGTGGCTCAAGGCCGATTGGGTCAGATGCAGCACTGCCGCCGCTGCGGTCAAAGAGCCCTGTTTTTCGACCTGCTGCACGATGCAAAGATGGATGCGCTCAAGCACTTTAATGAACCAAATTCATAAAACCATGAGGAAATACCATTTTACTTCATAGGTTATGAAGCCTAGCCTCTGCGCCTGTTTTTCCTCTCCCCAAGAAAAATGGCCTATCCACTTCGCGCAGTCGCGGTTTCCGGCGCGCTGCAAAGCCCCTCCAAATCCGCGGCGCTGGTGCGCCCTACCCTGTCCTGGGGCGCGGCGGCCTGAACTTTCCTTTCCCTTTCCAACCTCCGACTGCCATGACCGAAGCATTTGCTTTCAGCCTCAAACGCCTGCGCTTTGATGAAAACTACCAACCCGCAGACAACACCCGCATCACCACCAACTTCGCCAACCTGGCGCGCGGTGAGCAGCGCCAGCAGAACCTGCGCAACGCACTGCGCATGATCGACAACCGCCTCAACGACCTGGCGCATTGGGACAACCCGAGCGGCGAGCGCTACAGCGTGGAGCTGGACATCATCTCGGTGGAGATGAGCGTTGATGGCAAAGCGCCGGGCGCTGCCTTTCCGCTGATCGAGATCCTGCAAACCAGCATTCTCGATAAAACAACCGGCAAGCGCATCGAAGGCATCGTCGGCAACAATTTCTCGTCCTACGTGCGCGACTACGACTTCAGCGTTTTGCTGCCGGCCTACAACGCCGAGCGGGCCCAGTTCAGCGTGCCGGAAGACTTTGGCGATCTGCATGGCAAGCTGTTTCAGCTCTTTGTCCGCTCCAGCGCCTACCAGCAGAACTTCAGCAAGCCGCCGGTGATTTGCCTGAGCGTCTCCACCAGCAAGCGCTACCAGCGCACGGTGAACCAGCACCCCGTGCTGGGTGTGGAATACCTGCAAAGCGAGCTGTCCGCCACCGACAAATACTTTGCCAAGATGGGCATGCAGGTGCGCTTTTTCATGCCACAAGGCAGCGTTGCACCGCTGGCCTTCTACTTTTTTGGCGACCTGCTGGCCGACTACAGCAATCTTGAGCTGATCGGCACCATCAGCACCATGGAAACCTTCCAGAAGATTTATCGCCCCGAGCTTTACAACGCCAATTCCCCAGCCGGCAATGTCTATCAACCGAGCCTGACGTACCAGGACTACTCGGCCACGCAGATCGTCTACGACCGGGAAGAGCGCAGTCGGCTGGCCATCCAGCAAGGCAAGTTTGCCGAAGAACACTTCATCAAGCCCTACCAGAACCTGCTGGCGCAGTGGGTCGCCCATTTCGCTGTCTGATCGCCCGCATCCATACTGAAGACAAAGGACACGCCAATGTTTGAAACCTCCGTCGCAGGCAGCCTGCCCAAACCCGCATGGCTGGCCGAAACCAACAAACTCTGGCCACAGTGGAAGGCGCAAGGCGAGGAGCTGCGTCAGGCCAAGGCCGATGCCACGCTGCTGTGGATCAAGGCGCAGGAAGACGCGGGCCTGGACATCGTGTGCGATGGCGAGCAGTCGCGCCAGCATTTCGTGCACGGCTTTTTGGAGCAGGTCGAGGGCATCGACTTTGAGAACAAGGTGAAGATGGGCATCCGCGACAACCGTTACGACGCGATGGTGCCGCAGGTGGTGTCTGCCCTGCGCCTGAAAGGCCGTGTGCATGAATTCGAAGCCCGGCTGGCGCGCGCCCACACCAAGAAAAAACTGAAGTTCACCCTGCCCGGCCCCATGACCATCGTGGACACGGTGGCCGACCGCTTTTATGGCGACAAGGTGAAGATGGCTTTTGCCTTTGCCGAATTGCTCAATCAAGAAGCGCTGGCCTTGCAGGCCGATGGCGTGGACATCATCCAGTTCGACGAGCCGGCCTTCAACGTCTACATGAAAGACGCCGCCGACTGGGGCGTGAAGGCGCTGGAGCGCGCCGCACAAGGCTTGACCTGCACCACCGCCGTGCACATCTGCTACGGCTACGGCATTCAAGCCAATGTGGACTGGAAGAACACGCTGGGTGAGGAATGGCGGCAGTACGAAGAAGTCTTTCCCGCCCTGGCCCGCAGCAGCATCGACCAGGTGAGCCTGGAATGCATCCACTCCCATGTGCCGCCCGAATTGATGAAGCTGCTGGACGGCAAGGATGTGATGGTCGGCGTGATCGACGTGGCCAGCGAGGTGGTGGAAACGCCGGAGGAAGTGGCCGACACCATCGCCCAAGCCTTGCAGTTTGTCCCCAAGGAGCGCCTGTTCCCCTGCACCAACTGCGGCATGGCGCCGATGGCGCGCGATGTGGCACTGCGCAAGCTGCAAGCCCTAGCCGAAGGGACGCAACTTGCCAAAGAACGGCTTGGTTAACTCATAAAAAACCCGCCATTTGGCGGGTTTTTCGTTCATCACAAGCGGCAATCAAACCGGTGAGCCTTAAGAATAACGTAGCGAGCGGGCGGCTGGTGGATGGACGCCGGAGCACAGGAAGCGCAGTGTACGTGCTGGTACATGAGCATTCCGAGCACCGCCGACCGCCGCCAGACGCTCGCGCAGTAGTTATTCAAAGGCTCACCAGTGGAACGCCGGTTTTCTCTTTCACCTCGGCCTCGCTCACACCTTCGGCCAGTTCCACCAGGGCAAGGCCCTTGTCGGTTACGTCGAATACGCCAAGCTCGGTGATGATGCGGTTGACCACGCCCACGCCGGTCAGCGGCAGGGTGCATTCGGGCAGGATTTTCGGGCTGCCGGCCTTGGTGACGTGCTCCATCAGCACCACCACGCGCTTCACGCCAGCCACCAGATCCATCGCGCCGCCCATGCCCTTGACCATCTTGCCCGGCACCATCCAGTTGGCAAGGTCGCCCTTGTCGGTCACTTCCATCGCGCCGAGGATGGCAAGGTCAATATGGCCGCCGCGAATCATCGCGAAGCTGTCATGGCTGCCGAAATAGCTGGCACCGGCGACCGCCGTAACGGTTTGCTTGCCGGCGTTGATAAGGTCGGCATCCACTTCTGCCTCGGTCGGGAACGGGCCGATGCCGAGCAGGCCATTTTCGCTTTGCAGCCAGACTTCCATGCCTTCGGGGATGTAGTTGGCCACCAAGGTCGGCAGGCCGATGCCGAGGTTCACATAGGCGCCGTCGGTCAATTCTTTGGCGGCGCGTTGCGCCATTTGGTCACGAGTCCATGCCATTTCAGTTGCCCTCCTGACGTACGGTGCGTTGTTCGATGCGTTTTTCAGGACTCTTATTGACCACGATGCGATCCACATAGATACCGGGCAGGTGTACTTGATCCGGGTCAAGCTGGCCGGTCTCGACCAGTTCTTCCACTTCCGCGATACAAACCTTACCGGCCATGGCACAGGCCGGGTTGAAGTTGCGCGCGGTCTTGCGGAACACCAGGTTGCCGGCCTTGTCGGCCTTCCACGCCTTGACCAGCGACACATCGGCGGTGAGGGCGGTTTCCATCACATAGTGCTTGCCGTCGAACTCGCGGGTTTCCTTGCCTTCGGCCACCACGGTGCCGTAGCCGGTGGCAGTGAAGAACGCCGGGATGCCCGCACCACCGGCGCGCAGGCGCTCGGCCAGCGTGCCCTGCGGGTTGAACTCAAGCTCCAGCTCGCCGGAGAGGAACTGGCGCTCGAACTCCTTGTTTTCGCCCACATAGGAGGAAATCATCTTTTTGATTTGCCGCGTTTCCAACAGCAGCCCAAGGCCGAAGCCATCGACCCCGGCATTGTTGGAAATCGCCGTGAGGTTTTTCACACCCGAATCGCGCAGCGCGGCAATTAGGGCTTCGGGAATGCCGCACAGACCAAACCCGCCCACGGCGAGCGTTTGACCATCGGCCACCACATCGGCCAAGGCAGCCTTGGCATCGGGATACAGCTTGCTTCGACTCATCGAGAACACCTTGCTGGGAACTGCGCCAAGTTTAGCCGCCCGGCGCGGGAAACGGCACTGCGCGGTTGCCGTGATGTTTTTTGGCTTTCATCTTTGTCAGGCGAGCACCCATCCGGTCATGCCGCAAGCACTTCAGCTGCGCCCATAGACATCTTCCAGCCGTTCGATATCGTCTTCGCCAAGGTAGCTGCCGGACTGCACTTCAATCAGCTCCACGGGAGCCTGGGTGGTATTGCGCAGGCGATGGATGCTGCCTTGAGGGATGTAGGTGCTCTGGTTTTCGCGCAGCTCGAACACGCGCTCGTCGCAGGTAACTTCGGCCACGCCAGACACCACGATCCAATGCTCGGCGCGGTGCTTGTGGCGTTGCAGGCTGAGCGATGCGCCCGGCTTGACCACGATGCGCTTGACCTGAAAACGCTCGCCCATCGCCAGTGAGTCGTAGCTGCCCCAAGGGCGATAGACCTTGCGGTGGTGCAGATGCTCGGTGCGCCCTTCGGCTTTCAAGGTATCCACCAGTTTTTTCACTTCCTGCACGCGCTCGCGGTGTGCCACCAGCACCGCGTCGGCGGTATCGACCACCACCAAGTCCTCCACCCCCAGTACCGCCAGCAGGCGATCATCGGCGGCTTGCAGATAGGTATTGCGGCTGTCGATGGCGACGGTATCGCCCAATTGCACATTGCCATCGGCATCGCGCGCGGCCACGCTCCACAGCGATGACCAAGAGCCGACATCGCTCCAACCACAATCCACCGGCACCACGGCGGCCTGTTGTACGCGCTCCATGACGGCGTAGTCGATCGAGTCATCCGGGCTTTCGGCAAAGCATTCGGCATCCACGCGAATGAAATCCAGATCGCGCCGGGCACGCTGCCATGCCTTGCGGGCAGCCTCGGCAATCGCCGGAGCGTGCTGTTGCAGCGCGGCAAGGTAAGCATCTGCGCGGAACAGGAACATGCCGGAGTTCCAGAGATATTCGCCGCTTTCAAGATATTGCCGGGCGCGCGCCGCATCGGGCTTTTCCACAAATGCGGCAATGCGCCGCACCCCATCGGCCAGCGGCTCGCCACTGCGGATATAGCCATAGCCGGTTTCCGGGTATTCCGGGCGGATGCCGAAAGTCACCAACAGCCCTTGCTGCGCGCTGGGCAAGCCTGCCACAACCGCCGCATGAAAGGCGGCCTCGTTGCGAATCAGATGATCGGCCGGCAAGACCAGCAACACGCCATCGGGATCTTGCGCCAGCACCTGCAAGGCGGCCAGGGCAATCGCCGGGGCGGTATTACGCGCCACCGGCTCCAGCACGATACCGCCGTTTTCAAGGCCGATTTGCTGTAATTGCTCACCGACCATGAAGCGATGGTCATCAGCGCAGATGGTCAGCACCGGACGGCTATCAGGCAAGGCGGCCACGCGCCGCGCGGTGGCTTGGAACAGGGTGTCATCCCCGGTCAGCGACAGAAACTGCTTGGGGGTATTGCTGCGCGAGCGCGGCCAGAGGCGGGTGCCGCTGCCGCCACTCAAAATGACGGGATGAATCATGGGAATCGATACCGTGGGGAGAGCAACAGCCTACTGCATTGCGACAACGC
This sequence comes from Lysobacteraceae bacterium NML08-0793, assembly GCA_002798275.1. GTDB lineage: Bacteria > Pseudomonadota > Gammaproteobacteria > Xanthomonadales > Xanthomonadaceae > Solilutibacter. Next base: position 40,323 of record NWQR01000003.1, read on the forward strand.
GAGCGACTCCGATCCCAGCGCCGTGCAGCCGATCTTCACAACTGCTGCAAAACCTGCTGCAAACCGCTGCGCCAGTCTGGCAGGGTCAGAGCAAAATCCTGCTGAAGTCGGGTTACATCCAGCACCGAGTAGGCCGGACGCCGCGCCGGGGTCGGAAAATCCGCTGTGCCAATCGGCACGACCGGAATCTTTTTGCCCAGCAAGCCCTGCGCCACCGCGCCTTCGACAATCGCCTCGGCAAAGCCATGCCAAGTGGTGTGGCCGGTCGGGGTCAGATGCCAAGTGCCGGTCAAACGCACGGGTTTGGCAAGGATTTGTGCGCTCACATCAGCAATCAATGCTGCGGGCGTGGGCGTGCCGTACTGGTCGGCGACCACGCGCAATTCATCGCGTTCGGCGGCCAGGCGCAGCATGGTACGCAGGAAGTTCTTGCCGTGATGGGCATACACCCAAGCTGTACGCAAAATGGCATGTGCACAGCCACTGGCGCGAATCGCCAACTCGCCAGCCAGTTTGCTTTCGCCGTAAATCCCCAGCGGCGCAGTGGCATCTTCCGGGCGATACGGCTGGCTGCCTTGGCCGTCAAAGACATAATCGGTGGAGTAATGCAGCAGATACGCGCCCTGCGCCTGGCAGGCTTCGGCCAGCACGCGCGGGCTTTCGGCATTCACCAAAAATGCCAGATCGCGTTCACTTTCAGCCTTGTCCACTGCCGTGTAAGCCGCGGCATTGACCACTACATCGGGGGCGGTTGCCTGCACCAATGTCCGCAGCGTTTGCGGCGCGGCAAAATCCGCCACCGCGCCATGTTCACCACTGCGAGTGGCGACAACCAATTCGCCAAGACCAGCCAGTGCACGACGGCATTCGGTGCCGACCTGGCCATTGCCACCAAGCAGCAGAATCTTCATGGCGCATACACCGGCAAACGGTCTTCGGCAACATCGGCCAGAAACGGTGCGGCGCTATCCTTGGGCGAAAGCTGCGGTGCCGAAACCGGCCAATCAATCGCCAGTTGCGCGTCATTCCAGGCGATGTTGGCATCGGCAGCGGCATCATAGGTTTCGGTGCACAGATAGGTGAACAACGCACGCTCACTCAGCACCACAAAGCCATGCGCAAAGCCTTCGGGTATCCAGAAGTGGCGTTTGTTTTCCGCACTCAATACCACCGCCGTCCATTGCCCAAAGGTCGGCGAGCCCCGACGGATATCCACCGCCACATCCCAAACTTCGCCTTCCAATACCGAGACAAACTTGCCCTGCGGCTTTGGCCATTGGTAATGCAGACCGCGCAACACGCCCTTGGCCGATTGCGAAACATTGCCCTGCTTGAAGTTCAGTGGCAGGTCGTGCTCGGCCAATTTGTCGGCGTTGAAGGATTCATAGAAAAACCCACGCTCATCGGCAAATACACGCGGCTCGATGATGAGGCAACCAGGCAGGTCGGTTTCAATGATTTTCATGGCACATGTCCTCGTTCCGGCAGGCTCATCAGATACTGCCCGTAACCGTTCTTGAGTAGCGGCTTGGCAAGTTTTTCCAGTTGCGCCGCATCAATCCAGCCGCTGATGAAGGCGATTTCTTCCGGGCAACACACCCGCAGCCCCTGACGCGCCTCGATGGTTTCAATGTAATTGGCTGCTTCCAGAAGCGACTGATGCGTGCCGGTATCCAGCCAGGCATAGCCGCGCCCGAGCTGTTGCAAATGCAACGAGCCTTCTTGCAAATAGACTTTGTTGAGGTCGGTGATTTCCAGCTCGCCACGCGCGGAAGGCTTGAGGTTGGCGGCAAACTCCGGCGCCCGACCATCATAAAAATACAACCCGGTCACGGCGTAATTGGAGCGTGGATTGTCCGGTTTTTCTTCAAGGCCAATCACCCGGCCATCGGCATCGAACTCGGCCACACCATAGCGCTCCGGGTCCTGCACCCAATAGCCGAATACCGTGGCGCCTTCGCTGCGCGCATCGGCCTGCTTCAGCATGGCGGTCAGACCCGGTCCGTGAAAGATGTTGTCGCCCAGCACCAAACAGCTGGGCGCGCCATCCAGAAATTCAGCACCAATGGTGAATGCCTGCGCCAAGCCATCCGGGCTTGGTTGCGCGGCATATTCGAACTTCATCCCCCACTGCGAGCCATCGCCCAACAAGCTCTTGAACAGGGCTTGCTCGTGTGGGGTATTGATAATCAGCACTTCACGAATGCCCGCCAGCATCAGCACGCTCAGCGGGTAATAAATCATCGGCTTGTCATACACCGGCAACAGTTGTTTGCTGATGCCCTGGGTGATGGGATACAGGCGAGTACCAGAGCCGCCTGCCAGAATGATGCCTTTGCGTTGCATATTGTTTGAGTTCCTCTGCTATTGATTCACGCCATCCAAGGCGCAACTCTTTCAACTTTTGTCAGCCCCGACCGGGGCTCGTTGATGAAACCAATGTCCACTGGACATTGGTCAGCTCTCACCATCTTGCCCCATCCGTTCCAAGCGGTAGCTGCCATCGAGCACCCGCGATACCCAGTCTTGATGACTCAAATACCACTGCACGGTATCGGCAATGCCTTGCTCGAAGGTATGTGCCGGCTCCCAACCCAGCTCGCGCTTGAGTTTGGATGCATCAATCGCATAACGGCGATCATGCCCAGGACGATCGCGCACATAGGTGATTTGTGTTTCGTACTTTTGCCCATCCGCACGCGGCCGCGCCTCATCGAGCAAAGCACAGATGGTTTTCACCACTTCGATATTCTGCCGCTCGGCATTGCCACCGACATTGTAGGTTTCGCCCACCCGGCCCTTGGCAAGCACGGTACGGATAGCCGCGCAGTGGTCGCCTACATACAGCCAGTCGCGCACATTCTTGCCATCGCCGTAAATCGGCAACGGCTCACCGGCTAGCGCACGGGCGATGATCAGCGGGATGAGTTTTTCCGGAAACTGGAACGGACCGTAATTGTTGGAGCAGTTGGTGGTCAGCACCGGCAGACCATAGGTGTGATGGAAGGCGCGCACCAGATGATCGGAGGCCGCCTTGGAAGCCGAATACGGCGAGTTCGGCGCATAGGCGGTTTCTTCGGTAAACAGCCCGGTCTCGCCCAGCGAGCCATACACCTCGTCGGTGGACACATGCAGGAAGCGGAATGCAGCCTGCCTGGCTTCATCCAGCCCGCGCCAATAGTCGCGCGTAGCCTCCAACAGCCCCAGCGTACCTACCACATTGGTCTGCACGAATGCCGCCGGCCCATCAATGGATCTGTCCACATGGCTTTCGGCGGCAAAATTGATTACCGCATCCGGGTGATGCTCGGCCAGCAAATCCGCCACCAGCGCGCGATCGCCAATATCCCCCTTGACGAATACATGGTTGGCATTGCCCGAAAGCGCCGCCAAGGTATCGAGATTGCCGGCATAGGTCAGCACGTCGAGGTTCACCACCTTGACGCCGGCGCTGACTGCTTCCAACACGAAATTGCCACCAATGAAGCCGGCTCCGCCGGTTACCAACCATGTTTGCATCGAGATCTCCCTTTATGTTTTGACTGACTACGTCGTATTGTAAGGGCTGCCGAGTGACAGATGTTCTCGGCTAGAATTACGCCCTGAACCAGCCCCGGCTGTTTATGAAAGGTAGCCCCTCCAGATGAAAATTCTTGTTGCTTACAAGCGCGTCATCGACGCTGATGTCCGTGTACAGGTCAAGCCCGATGGCTCGGGTGTAGTCAGTGAAGGCGTCAAACTCTCCGCCAATCCGTTTGACGATATTGCGCTGGAAGAGGCACTGCGCCTGCGCGACAAGGGCATTGCCAGCGAAGTGGTAGTTGCCAGCATCGCCCCTGCCGATGCCCAACCGCATCTGCGCAACGGCCTTGCCATGGGCGCCAACCGCGCCGTACATGTGGTGTCCGAGCAGGCCGTACAGCCGCTGACCGCCGCCCGTGTGCTGCTGAAGCTGATTGAAAAAGAACAACCGGACATCGTGCTGATGGGCAAGCAGGCGATTGACGATGACGCCAGCCAAACCGGACAGATGCTGGCTACCTTGTGGCAACGCCCGCAGGCCACCTTTGCCAGCCAAGTGGAAGTGGCCGATGGCAAGGCGACCGTGGTACGCGAAGTCGATGCCGGCCTTGAAACGCTGCAAGTGGATCTGCCAGCCGTCATCACCACCGACCTGCGCCTCAACAAGCCGCGCTTCATCAAACTGCCGGACATCATGAAGGCCAAAAGCAAGCCGCTGGAAACCATCGCCTTGGCAGACCTCGGCATTGCCAGCGCCGACACACTGAAAACCACCCACTACGCGCCGCCCGCCCAGCGCAGCCGCGGCGTGATGGTCAAGGACGCGGCAGAACTTGTCGCCAAACTCAAAGAAAAGGGGCTGCTGTAATGAGCAAGGTATTGATTGTTGCCGAACACCTCGATGGCCAACTGAACGCTTCCACCGGCAAATGCGTCAGCGCAGCGAAGGCACTGAATCCCGAAACCATCGACATCCTGGTGCTGGCTGCCGACCCGGCACCCATCGCCGCACAAGCGGCACAAATCGACGGCGTTGCCCGCGTACTTGCCATCGCCAATCCGGCCAACCAGCACGCCATTGCACAAATACTGGCACCGCAGATTGTCGAAGTTGCCCGTAGCTACAGCCATGTATTCGGCCCCAGCACCACCTTCGGCAAAGACCTGATGCCCTGCGTTGCCGCCCTGCTCGGTGTGGCGCAAGTTTCCGATCTGATGGCCGTGGATGGGCCCTACAGTTTCAAGCGCCCGATGTATGCCGGCAACGCCATCGTCAATGTGGAAGCCCCGGCCGACCAAATTCTGGTTGCCACCGTGCGCACCGCCTCTTGGCCTGCAGCCACACACGGAGGCAACGCCACGGTTGAAACGCTCAGCGTGAACGCCGCCCTGCCCACCCACACCCGTTTTGTGAAGCTGGAGGCCGGCAAGTCTGACCGTCCCGACCTGCAAAGCGCCCGCCGGGTGGTTTCCGGTGGCCGCGGCGTCGGCTCGGAAGAAAACTTCCGCGTTATCTATCAACTGGCCGACAAACTCGGCGCTGGTGTCGGCGCCTCTCGCGCCGCAGTTGACGCAGGCTATGTGCCGAATGACATGCAGGTCGGTCAGACCGGAAAAATCATCGCCCCGGAGCTATACATCGCCGTGGGTATTTCCGGCGCGATCCAGCACATCACCGGCATCAAGGACGCTGGCACCATCGTCGCCATCAACAAGGATCCCGACGCACCGATTTTCGAAATCGCTGATATCGGCCTTGTCGGAGACTTGTTCCAGCTCCTGCCGGAACTTGAGGCCGCACTTTCGTAATCGAAGCACTCAACATCGTATATGGATATCAGCGTCATTTCTCCGGTTTACGGCTGCAAAAACTATTGAAACGCGCCGTCTGCGATAGTTGGAGCAGGAAAACGCACGCTGGAAGAAGCGGATGGCCGGGCGCGACCTGGAAATTGAGGTGATAAAGGGGCTGGCCGTAAAAAGTCGCAGCGCCTTGCTGCCCAAGCAGCAGGCGACTCATACGCAGGGGCGTGGTTTTTAACACAGCACAACCGCGCCCATCCGCCCGACAGCGCCATTTTTTGTTTGATACGTGTGCCAACGACCAACCACTCAAGTGCCTAACGGTTAGTGGATGTGAATGAATACACACGGCAATGCTTGACAAACCGCGGCAGAGAGCTTCAATGGCAAGTTTCGTGATGAATGCTTGTCGGTGGAATAGTTGCGCAGCCGTATCGAAACCCAGATGATCATCGACAATGGCGAGCACATTACAATGAGGTTAGACCCCATTCGAGTCTGAACCAGCAAGCCTCGGAAGTATTTCGGAACACATGCCAGCAAGCCACATCCATCGAAGTCGATTCCAATAATCAGTGGCTCTAAAAATTCAGGCAGGTCACCGCGAACAAGTCCCTGAAGGTTGTCACGCGCACACCATCTCAGCTTGCAAAAGCTGCTAAACCTACTGAGCTTTCAAGCCTGGAACGAAATATATCCATCTCCAGCTCCAACACCCAAGCACCAAAACTCACATAAAAATCAGTAGAGCTACCTATGAAATCGCACGCACCATCCATCATCACCCTGACGTTACTCATCTGCAGCTGCACTGCCGAGACAACCCCGAATACGACTCAGCAGCCATCTGCCCCTCAACAAGCCCCAGCGGCCACCACCCAAACCATTACATCCGAAAACGGCATGCTTTCTGCCACCCCTGGTGTAATCAACCTGTGTGAGGCTGAGGATGGGATTATTTCCAGTCATGTCTCTTGGGATGCCAGTAGTACAGATGCCGAAGGTGTTGAGGTTTGGCTGCAAGGAAAAGAAGAGGCCGAGCCCAAGCTGTGGTCTGCTGATGGCCCGGTATCAAGCTCAACGACTGGCAAGTGGCTGCGTGAAGGACACCAAATCACCTTGATTGATGGCGCCAGCAAATCCGAGCTTGCAAAGCTCGAGATAAAGGCAATCACCTGTCAGCAATGAGCTTCCTCGCCCCTCGGTGGCATCCAGCATCAGCCACAGACTTATGCGGGCTGGATGCCGCTGCTCGGCGCCTCATCTTTGGCATGCACAGGGAACTTGCCTTGGGAGACATCTGCTCCCAAGGCTTTTCGCATTGAAAATGCCTGCAAAATATTCAAGCATGCCGTCCTCCGCCTTGCAGGTATGCTCTTCTTGCAAAATGACGACACAAAACGCGCTTGAGCCAGCTTACAAACCCTGCTGATAGCGCACGTAAGGCACGGTGCCTTCGTCTTCTCCCTTACCCTGTACGGCAAAGGGGTTGCGGCCACGGGTCACGACGTTTTCGGCCCCCACACTAAGCTGGCCACTCCAAGGGGTATGCCAAGTCAAGCCTACGCCAAAGCCCTGCCATTTGCCCGGCTGACCCGGCACATCGACCACACGACCAAATACGTTGGCTCGGAAATTACCCACGCCCGCCCCCAACGAAAGCCCGAGGCTATTCCACTGACTGGATACTTGCGGCAGCTCGGCAGCCGTCATCAAGCGCGCCTTGGCCGTGGTGCCGGCAATGGAGACCACGCCGTTGCGTCCCAAGTTGTATTCGGCAAACAGTGCTAGATCGGTTTGGTCGCTGCGTGCCAGTTGCCCTTGGGTCACCCAAGAGGGAAGGCTACCTTGGCTGCGTCCAATGGCCACGCCCACCCGAGCATTTTGATTGCCGAAGCTGGCACTGGCAGGGCCGATGGCACCCAGCGCGCAGCTGTCTGAAAGCCTGTCCATACGGCTTGGGATACCGCCGCGACCATCGCACAGCAATGCCAGCGATTGTCCGGAAGAAAGCCCGAAGGCCGATTCCAGCGTATTGCTGCCAAAACGCCAGCGGGCATTGCTGGCATGGCGTCCATCCGGCTCCAAGGCGATGGCGCCTTCCACCTTGCCACTTTTGCTGTTGACGATGGGCAGCACCGTCAAGTCGCTTCTCCGCATCTGTGCAGGCACCGACTGGGCTGTCAATGTGGCAGCCAAGCCTGTCAGCAGCAGTGGAAGAAGTCGCTTTTTCATGGTCTTGTATGGACTTTCAGTCCGACGGAAAGTTCCCCAGTCCGGTATGGATGCAACATACCGGATTTATGATTGTTTAACAATGCTTGGAATGGATTTGAAGCCGCTTCTCCACCGAGGCGCACAGACCGCATTCATCATTGCAAGCGGTTCGGGGCCTCGCTGGTGGCGGCAGGCCCGCTGAACAGGGCCTCCACTTCGGCCAGACTGAAGTGATAGCGCTCGGCGCAGAATTCGCAGCGGATTTCTGCCCGCCCCTGCTCGCCCGCGGCAACGGCGGCTTCAGCTTCCTCCCGCCCCAGAGTGCGCAGCATGTCTTCAACCCGGCCACGCGAGCAGGAGCAGCCAAAATCAAGCCCGCGTTGTCCGAGCAGTTGCAAGTTTTCCTGATGGAACAGGCGGTGCAGCAGGGTGGCCGCGTCGGTATCTTGCAACTCCTGTGCGCCAAGGGTGGCGAACAGTTGCTGGGCGCGCGCCCAGCCATCGACATCGGCGGGCGCATCACCAGGCAGCTTTTGCAGCAGAAGCCCGCTGGCATGCTGCGCATCGGCGGCCAGCAACAGCCGGGTGGGGAGCTGTTCGGAGCGCTCGAAATAATGCTCGAAGGCTTCCGCCAATGTCGGGTTTTCCAGCGGCACCAAGCCCTGATAGCGCATCGGCTCGCCACTTGGGGTCGGATTTTCGATGGTGATGGCGATCAGCGCACCATCGCCTGCCAAGCGCAAATCCCCAGCAATGGCGTCAAGTCGTGCGGGGTCTGCATCTTCGGCGCTGCGAATCAGGCCGCGCAAAGTGCCTTGGGCTGTGCATTCGGCAAACAGGCTGCGCAAATCCCCCGGGGCACGCAATTGCACCGAAAGTCGGCCGTCGATTTTGATATGCGCGGTCAAAAGTGCGGTGGCTGCGGTGGCCTGCCCCAGCAGATTGCGCACTTCGTCCGCTGCATCATTCTTGTGAGCGATGGTCTGCCAGGCGCTGTCTAGGCGCACATGCGCGCCGCGCACACCGGCTTCGGGCAGCAAAAAGACCGTCATCGAGTTTTTTGGGGTGTCGTTCATCGGGGTATCCGGCCAGCAACGGCATAATGGGTCATGGTCAAGCTCTATGGGGGCACGGTGGGTGAACTGCAAGTAGGCAAAAGGCGATATTGGCTGCGCTGGGTTTTGTGGCTGATGGCTTTTGCGCTGGTTTTTCCGGTGGTTGAAGTGTTGGCGCTGCGGGTGATTGACCCGCCGTTTTCCAGCTTCATGATGATTCGCCAGTTTGAGGCTTGGAGCAGTGGCGACAGTCGCTTTCGCCTCGTCTATGACTGGCGCGACTTGCAGGATATTTCTCCGCATCTACCAGTGGCGGTGATTGCTTCGGAAGACCAGCGGTTCGCAGAGCATGCAGGCTTTGACCGGCTGGCGATTGAAAAAGCCATGCAGACCAACCAGCAAGGCAAGTCGATTCGCGGTGGTAGCACCATCAGCCAGCAAACGGCGAAAAACCTGTTCCTGTGGCATGGCAGCGGCTGGAGTCGTTGGCTGCGCAAGGCGCTGGAAGCCTATTACACCTTCTGGATGGAGCGCCTCTGGCCGAAAACCCGGATTCTGGAAATGTATGTGAATATCGCCGAGTTCGGTGACGGCGTGTACGGCGCACAAGCTGCGGCACGCACCTACTATCGCAAGGATGCCGCCGCGCTACAGCCTGCCGAAGCCGCGCGCATGGCGGCGGTATTACCCAGCCCCAGGCGCTACAGTATCGCCACCCCTAGCGCCTATGTGCAGCGGCGCACCCGCGCCATCCAGCGACAAATGGGCAATATCGGGGGCAAGCAATATCTGGAAGGGCTGGAATGAATGAATGTTTGACCGTCGTGGTAGCGGCTTTCAACGAAGCCGAGGCCTTGCCCCTGCTGCATGCACGGCTGCGGCCGGTGCTCGATGGCTTGGGCATCCCCAGTCGGGTGCTGTATGTGGATGATGGCAGCAATGACGACACCTGGGTCATCATGCAGCGACTGGCTGCGCAGGATGAGCGGGTATCGCTGCTGCGCTTGTCACGCAATTTCGGCAAGGAAATCGCCCTGACTGCTGGGCTTGATCAAGTATGCGAAGGCGCAGCGATGATTCTGGATGCCGATGCCCAAGATCCGCCGGAGCTGATTCCGCAGTTTGTCGAAAAATGGCGCGCTGGCTTTGACAATGTCTATGGCAGACGCGAGGCACGCGCCGGAGAAACGCTTGCCAAGCGCGCCAGTGCATCGATGTTCTATCGCGTCATCGGCCGCCTCTCGCGCACCCCGATTCCCGAAGACACCGGCGATTTTCGTCTGCTTTCTGCCCGCGCTCTGGCCGCTTTGCGACAGCTACGCGAGCGCCATCGCTTCATGAAGGGACTGTTTGGTTGGGTGGGCTTCAACAGCGCGGAAATCCGCTATCAGCGCGAAGCCCGCGTGGCCGGCAAGAGCAAGTTCAACTTCTGGCGGCTGTGGAACTTTGCCTTGGAAGGCATCACCAGCTTTTCCACGGTGCCGCTGCGGGTCGCCACTTATCTGGGACTGATGAGTGCGGCGCTTGCCATCGGCTATGGCCTGTTCGTGGTTGGCAAAGCGCTGCTGTACGGCGATCCGGTGGCCGGCTGGCCGACGATGATGGCGGTGATTTTATTCCTCGGCGGCATGCAGCTGATTGCACTGGGCACCATCGGTGAATACCTCGGCCGGATGTATCTGGAAGTCAAGCAAAGGCCGTTGTATGTCGTGGCGGATTGGCAGCCGGGCAGCAGCCAGTCTCGGCAAACGCTTTGAGCACATCACCCAGTCGGGCCTGCCGCGCATGACAAACCTCGCTGCAAGCTGGCACTGCATGGCGAGCTCCGTGCTTATTCAGGTGCGGCGCAGGCGGGTAGTTTTTCCAGTATTTGCTTTGCCTCGTGCACTTCACGACGCATCAGCCAGCGCAACAGACGTGCCAGCCAGGGGCGCTCGCCCAAGGGGCGGTAATTGCCCTCAAACACGCGCGTAAATAGCCGCATTTCCAAGCCGTCTGCTGCCACGCCAAGAAAGCGACAAACCTGCGCGGTTACCGCCTGCGGGTTTTCGGCCAATGCCCGATTGTCTATCAACAACACTTGGCTTTGTGGAAAGTGCCGGTACAGCACACGCAGTTGCCGCATGTAATCGCCCCGGGCGCGATAGCTGTAATGCCGCAGGGGCGAGCCATGTGAAAAATCATCCGCATGTCCGCGCAAGCGCCAGCGCTCGAACAAAAACGCCGCCCAAGCCGGCCAGTGCTCATCGCCACGAGCATGCTCCATGCAGTATTGCGAATACGCACGCGCCACCGGGTCACGCAACAAAATCACCCAGCGCATCGCCGGGTTGTAGCGGGCAATACGCGCCACCAATCGCGGATGAAAAACATAAATCGGGGTGGCATCGCCATGCAGCCGCGCCCTATCACAGCCTTCGACAAAATGCCCGGCATAACGGGCATCAATCTCGTCCGTGCACCAACTTTCATCAAAATCCGGTGCATCAAACACATGCGCTTCTTTGCCCATTGGCAGCGCCACACCGGGAATGGCCGCCAGATACTGCGCCAGAGCCGTGGTTCCGCCTTTTTGCACCCCGCCAATGACAAAGCGCACCTTGGGCACGGTCTGGCTCATTGAGCGCCCGCCAATGCGGCAGCGGCGGCCAAGATTTCATCACGTCCATACCAATGCGACCAAGCACCGCCGCGTGCCAGCAGATGCTGAGTCCAATGACGGGCAGCCTCGGCATCGTACAGACGGCTGCTGTTGCGGCTTTGTAAATCGCGTGTGGGCAAAGACAGCCCCAGCATCGCCGCCAACGATTGCCCGTGGCTTTCCACCAACTGCTCGTAGCGGCTGACGCGCTCGGCGGGCAGATGTTCGGCAAAACGGCCGAAAAACCAATCCAGAATAATCAGCTGCCGCGTCAGCAAGTCCGCTTCATCGGCCAGTTGTGCGCGCAATCGCGGACAAAGCCGTTCGCCTGCGGGCAGCCGTCCCTGCGAAACCGGCAGCCCCACCGAATGCCAAGAGCCGAGTACCGCCACCGGGTTGCGGATGATGCCATAGACATCCTGGGTCTTGATCAACGCCGGCAGCAGGGCGGTAAACGCCGCATTGTGCTTGATGGCCAGTGTGAAGTCCGGCCGCAAGGGCTTTTCGATGCGTATGCGTCCACGCACCGCCTGATGCAGCCGGCTGCCGTCTTCCTCGCGCCGACTGGACACTGGGTTGTCCGGCACTTGCCCATCCACATGCTGCGACCAGCACTGCCCCTCGTGCAGCAACTGGCTGCGGCTTTGTGCCAGAAAGTCATGGATTTGCGCCACTGCCGCCGCAGGCGCATCCACCGGCAACAGCTCTACCTGCATCGGCTCAAACAGTGCCACGGTATCGGCCGCATCATTCAACAACCGACAAGAAAGCGTGGTGCCCGAGCGTGGCACCCCAGTCAACACGATATCGCGCCCAGCGCTCACATCAATCTCCATTCATACAGAGCCTCGGCCAGTGCCTGCCGCTCTTCGGCTGGGGCAAAACGCAATGCGGTCAGATGCGCGGCCTGCACCAATTGTTCGCGCAGCTCGGCATCCTGATGAATGCGCAATACGGCCTGCCCCAGTGGCTCGACCGCCAGTGGCGGCATCAGACAGTTTTGCCCGTCGCGGGCATATTGCAGATTGCCGCCAGCCGCAGGCATCACCAACGGCTTGCCCAGCGCCATCGCCTCCAGCCCCGGCAGAAAAAAACCCTCGTCCGACATAGGCAGCGTCACCGCAACAGCCGCCTGCGACAGTCGCGCCAGATATTGCGCACGCGGCAGCATATCCAACAGCAAATCCACCGCATAACCGTGCGCTTGCAGCCAATCGGCCAAGGCCGCCCCCAACGACGGCTGTTTCTGCGCGCCGATAAAAATCGCCCCTTGCAGGGCGCCTGCCGCTGTCGGTGCATTTACGGCCATGTCCAGTGCGGCCGGAATCACCCGCACCGGCCCGTTGACCTCGCCGCTCGCCTGTACCGCATCGGCCACGGCTTGGCTGACACAAACCCGAAAAGCCGGGCGCGACAGGAAATCACGCAGCGGCAATTCCGGCGTGCTTTGTGCATGACGCACACCTTGCAGCAGATTGATGATTGGCGGCAGCGGGATATTTGCCGGCACCGCCTGCCAATCCATCCCGGCAAGAAACAATAAATCAGCCGCCTGCGGATTGAACTTTTCGACAATCAGCTCCGGGCACTGCATCCACGGATTGCTTTCATCGCGCAGCGATTGCGCCGTCAGATACACCCGCGCATCCCAGCCCAGCGCACGCAGATGATTGAAATAATCCCAAACCTTGCCATGACCGCCGGTGTACTGGCGAAAATCACGGTGAAACAGCACTTTGGGGCTCACAAATACGTTACCTCGATCTGCATCGGCACGGCAAACAACCCGGTAAAACGTTCGCGGCTATCATCCACCAGCTCAAACGACAGGCGACCTTCCTGCCGGGACAGCACCGTGGTTTGCTCAATACTGGGCGCATCCACCACCCGAGTACGGATGCGGTAAATGCCTTGTTGAAACTCTGCCGCCATGTCGATATTCAACCGAGTTCTGCCCGGCCGTGCCGGCAACGGAATCCGCCGCCCGGTCAACTGCAAGCCACGACCATCCATCACGTCGAAAATCAACTGGGGCCGTTCCACGCCCTCACCCACTTGCACTTCCAGCATGAACGCCAGGCGCTCGCCATAACGCAGGCTGACATGCGTCAATCCGCCATTGACATGGCTTGCCACCACGCAGCTATCGGCAAGGCCGTAACCATCGACTAGGCGCTCCACCCGGCTGCCACGCGCATCACCGCGTGCCTGCAAAGCGCGCTTGTGGGTGCGATGCAAGTATTCGGTAATCACTTCATCCGGCAAGCCTTCCAGCACGATCCGCCCCTTTTCCAGCAGCATCGCCCGATGACAAAAAGCCTTGACCGCATTCAAGTCATGGCCGACAAACAGCAAAGTGGTGCCACGGGAAAGAATCTCGTCCATGCGTGCCATCGCCTTGGCCTGGAACGCCGCATCACCAACGGCCATGGCCTCGTCCACAATCAAAATATCCGGGTCGGTATGCACCTGCACTGCAAAGGCCAGCCGCAGCGCCATCCCCGAACTATAAGTTTTGACCGGCTCGTCGATGTATTCGCCAATATCGGCAAAGGCGATGATCTGCGCCATGCGCTCATCCACCTGCTGCGGGCTCAAGCCCAGAATCGCGGCATTGACGCGCACGTTTTCGCGCCCGGTCAGCTCCGGATTGAAACCCGAACCCAACTCCAGCAATGCCGCCACTCGGCCATTGACCGCAACCGTGCCGGCACTGGGTTCCAATACGCCAGCCACAATTTGCAGCAAAGTGCTCTTGCCACTGCCGTTATGACCGATGATGCCCAATGCCGCCCCGCGTGGCAGCGTAAAGCTGATGTCCTCAAGCGCCTGGTGCTCATGCACCTGGGCATTTAAACGCGCCTGCAACTTGTGTTTCAAAGCAGACGGCAGCATCCCAGAGAGGCGATACAACAGCGGCAGCCACAACCGGCTGGAAGGACTTGCCCAAAGCCGATAGCGCTTGCTGATGCCTTTTACCTGCAAGGCAGGCTCCGCACTGTGTTCTACTGCCATTGCTGCCAAATCTATGTACTTGCAAATACGGCGAAGCATTATAGCCGGTCAGGCACGCCGGAAAGCAGCATCCCGTTCCAATAAAGCCGTGTCAAACCCGTGGCGGGAAAACCAGCGAGAACGCACGATCCAATGAAAGATTGGGATTGTAGAACGCATCCTTTTCCAATGAATCGCCATAACGCTTCCGCATGAATTCAATTTCCCTGAGAAATCTATTCATTTTCTCAGGAGTATTATCCGACCCGCGCGTAGCCGACTCATGGTGATAAAGCTCTGCATATGGCGTCCAAACATTGCGAAAGCCTGCCTGCTGTATCCGAAGGCACAGATCCACATCATTGAAGGCCACCGCCAAGTTTTCATCCAGATACTGAACCTGCTCCAACACACTGCGGCGCACCAAAAGACAAGCGCCTGTAACCACACTGATAGCCTGCACCAACTTCGCCTTGCCAAAATAGCCAAAACTTCCGCGCGGCTCTCCAGAATAAATATGCCCGGCAATACCGCCCAATCCCTTCACCACCCCAGCATGCTGAATGGTATCATTTGGGTAATAAAGCATTGCACCAACCGCTCCCACATCCGGCTGAATCGCATACCCCACCATCTCCTCAAGCCAATCCGCCGAAATGACCTCAATATCATTGTTTATCAATCCGATAACATCACCATCAGCTTCGGCTATCCCATGATTATTTATTGCAGAGTAATTAAACTCTGCATCATGAGAAACAATCCGCACCCGGGAGTCACTCCGCAAAGACTCAAAATAATCAAAAGTCTCCTGCAACTTCGACTGATTATCCATGATCAACAGCTCGAAATTCGGATACTTTGTCCGCTCCAGAATGCTGGACACACTCACTTTCAGCAAATCAGCCCGATCACGGGTAGGCAAGATCAGGCTTACCCGAGGCACATCTTCGGAAAGAAAGTATCGGGTTCGCAAATACCCTCCTGCCAACAGACTGACATCCGCCTTCTTCCCGACTCTTTGCAAGTGCTCCTGAACCGCTTTCTTTCCGGCCAGAGCCGCATAACTTTTCTCCTCAACACCCAGCGCAGTCGAGCCAGGAATTGCACGCCAATGATAAAGCACCCTGGGAATATGCGCGATTTGTTCTGGACGCACTTTCTCAGAAAAACGGAGAGCCAAATCCCAATCCTGAGAGCCCTCCAGCCCTTTTCTAAACCCACCCAACTCACGAAGCAAGCCAGCCTCGTAAACACCAAGATGAGAAATGCAGTTCTGCCCAAGCAGCAACTCATAGTTCCAGTCAGACTTGAAATAAGGATCAAAGCGAACCCCCTTTTCGCTTATCTTGTCCTCATCGCTATAAATCAATTTCAGGCCACGATTTTTGTTAATTTCCTCGACAACACACAGCAGTGCCTCCACATGCAACTCGTCGTCGTGATCCAAGAGCGCAATAAACTCCCCCTGCGCCAGTGCCAACGCAGAATTGGAAGACTCTGAAATGTGGCCATTCTCCTCTCGAAAAACCAGACGTATCCGTCCATCCTTGCCGGCATATTCATTCAATATTCTTGCAACCTCAGCATCTGTGGAAGCATCATCGGATATGCACAACTCCCAATTGGGGTATGCCTGCGCCAATACGCTATCCAGCGCCCTGCGCAACCACCTTCCTGGGGTGTTATAAGTTGAAACAACAATCGATATCAGCGGCCTTTCCTTCAGCCCCCCCAGTCTCGCTGCCAGTGCTTTATCATCCGAAAAATCAAACATCCTTATCCAGTTCGAGTAATCAAGACCGGCATCGGGAAATGCGCCAAGGTAGCGTCGTTTAAGCTCCGCCACCATGTGCTTCAAGCCACCTTGGCGAATATCCAGCCAAATATCACCAACCAGATCGAGAAAACCGAATTTCCTTGGAGATTCAACTTCACTGCATAGCGCCCTAATCATGCCTCCATAGGCTCCCGGCCGAGTCAATCGAGACATCTTGACCCTACCCAGTGAAAACTCGGATATCTGAACTGTTGGATCAAAGCGTAGACTTTGTGCCGGCTTCAACAGCACGATAATACAATCAATTCGCTGCTCATCCTTTCGGTACCACAGCGGTATCAAAGTCGATTCACTGGCCCCTTCCCCATAATCAGGATAAAGGCAAGGCGAAAGAATTTGCTCGGGATTGCCACGCAACTCTATAACCAAGCGATACCAGCCAGCAGCCCAACCCTGCCCACCATCTTTGCGGCTAAGCAAAAATTGCGGATCATTATTCTCGCACTGCCAATGCCGCCATCCATCCTCATCACCGACATGATTTACCCCAAAAATCGGGGTCAGGCTTATTCTATTTTTTAGCATGGACCATCTCCTCAAAACCCCGAAATCCTCATCATTCCATTATCTCGAAAGAAATTCCATCAATTTTCTACGAGTCTTATTTCCGAAAAATCAGCTGATGTCAAACCTTTAGTTGCAGTCTTGATGCGCAAAACTTCCCAAGCTGGTAAGCGCTCCTCTACCTCCAAGCTAAAACTCAATCCGGAAGTCTGAGCCGCTTGCATATCACTGTACTTGTCGCCAATCATCAACGACAATGCCGGATCAATTCCCCAATCGCGCATGGCTGCTTGCAACATACCTGGCTGCGGTTTCCGACAATGGCAGGCAGTCAGATACTCACCAACAGCCGCTTCCGGATGGTGTGGGCAATAATAGGTCGCCAGCAGAGGAGCGCCTTGTTCTGAAAATACCTGATGCATCCAGGCAGTGTATTCAAGAAACTGTTGTTCGCTGTAGTAGCCGCGACCAATTCCGGCCTGATTGGTGACCACAATCAACAGCATCCCTTCGCTTTTTGCTTTACGACAAAGCTCGAAGATTCCCGGCAGCCAATCGGTTTGCTCGGGGCGATGCACATAGCCGTGGTCGATATTGATTACCCCGTCGCGATCAAGAAATAAGGCTTTCCGAGGCATTGCGGCGAGCAGCAAAATTTTCTCGACAGCAGGGTCAATATACGGTGAGCGGACAGCGGGATTATTCATGAAAACAACTCCTGGGCGCGTTGATAGTCCTCCGGCACACCAATATCGATAAATCCTCTGCTCTGGGTCAATGCCACCACTTTCCCCGCCAAACAAGCCGGCCGCAGGATTTTTTCTTCGAACGAAAACGGCGGCTCGATCTGCATTGCTACCAAAGCTGCGGCGCTTATAAAGTAGCAGCCGGCATTAATATAGCCTGCGCCCCGCCCACCTTTTTCCTCAAAGCCCGTTACCTGCTCACCTTGTAACCGCACTGCGCCATAGCGCCCCACATCATCCACCCGTGCCAATGCCATACCGATGGCAGCTCCGTGATTTATCACAGTTTCACGCAAGGCAGCAGGTGAGTATTCCAGCCAAGTGTCGCCATTGAAGACATGCACACCGGCATCCGAATGCAAGGCAGCAGCTGCATTTCTCAGCGCCCCCCCCGTTCCCAACGGATACTCCTCGATGACATGAGTTATTTCGACCCCGCGCCATTCATTGCCAATGGTCGCCTGGATTTTTTCAGCCATATAACCGCTGGCCAATACGATATGTGTCATTCCGTCGGCAACCAGCCTGTCTAGCAGGCGACACAAAAAAGGTTTTCCTGCCACTTGTGCCAATGGTTTTGGAACATCGCTAACTACGCTACGTAGTCGGGTTCCCTGCCCCCCTACCAAAACGATGGCTTCTTCAGGCATTCTCACGCGGAAACACCCGTGCTTCAATCAGTGCACACAACATATGGCCGATGAATTCATGTCCCTCCTGGATACGCGGGGTTTCGTTAGATGGCACGCGAAAACAAATATCACAAAGCGCAGCCAGCTTGCCGCCTGCCTGGCCGGTAAATCCAATCAATTTGATGCCGCGCTCACGAGCAGCTTCCGCTGCCCGCATGATATTGGGCGAATTACCAGATGTGGAAATGGCGACAAACACATCCCCCGCCCTCCCCAGCGCCTCAATCTGGCGGGCAAACACATAGTCATAGCCGTAGTCATTGCCGATTGCAGTCAAGATGCTGGTATCGGTAGTTAATGCTACTGCCGCCAGACCAGGCCGATCGTAATAAAAGCGACTGACCAATTCTCCTGCCCAGTGCTGAGCATCGGCGGCACTACCACCGTTACCGGCAAACATCAGTTTGCCGCCATTTTCCAACGATTCACAGCACATCAGCACGGCTTTTTGTAGATCGTCTGCAAGCGCTGCATCTTGAGCCATCAGCCGAAAATTTGCCAGCGCCTTGTCAAACTCCGCGGCAATCATGGTTTTCATCGTTGCGCTCTCCAAGCGACCGCACCTTGCGGGTTGAAATGAAAGTCCAGCAGCTTGCCTCCCTGCCCGTGCAATGCTCGCACCAACCGAATACGCTCGCGCGGGTCGCAGACAAACATCATGAAACCACCGCCACCCGCACCTGAAACCTTGGTCGCACGCGCGCCATTGGCCATGGCGATACGCTCGACCTCGTCAATCATCGGATTACTGATGGAATTGGCAGTACGCTTTTTGGCCAGCCAGCCGCGCTGAAAGGTGTCGGCAAAAGCATCAAAATCACCTTTCAATAACGCCTCTTTCATTTGAACGGCCTCTTGCTTCAACTCGTGCATAGCCTCAATGGAACGCCCTCCAGCAGCACCGGCATTTTTCACTTGCTCATCGATAATCCGCGCCGACTCTCGTGAAACCCCAGTAAAATACAGTACCAGCGAAGCTTCCAATTCCTGCGCCACCCATTCCTTGATACGCAGCGGGTTGACGATAACCCGATCTTCGGCATGAAATTCCATAAAATTGAAACCACCAAATGCCGCCGCGTATTGGTCTTGCTTGCCACCGGAAAGCCCCAAGTCCTTGCGTTCGATTTCATAGGCAAGATGTGCAATTTCGTACTCGCCCAGCGGCAGTGAAAAATACTCTGCCAATGCCGTAATAATGGCAACCACCAAAGTGGATGAAGAGCCCAAACCAGAGCCCGGCGGTGCATCCGACCAAGTCCGCAAATGAATAGGCGGCAGCGAATCATTCAGATAATCACGAGCGATGCGTCGATAACAGCCTGCCAGCAGCCGCACTTCATTAGGCATTTTCGCATCATCCAGCGCCCCTTCGGCTGCCGACCAATGCGCATCATGGTCAAGTGATTCCAGATGCCAATACTCATCCACACTTTCTTGCACCATCGCATAGGCATATTTGTCGATAGCGGCATTCATCACGAAACCGCCATGCAAATCGCAATACGGTGCAACATCGGTGCCACCACCGGCAAGCCCAAGGCGCAAAGGTGCGCGAGCACGTACCAACTTCATTGCTTTATCTTGTCCTTGATAGCACAAGCACTTAATAATGACTTGCGTACTGCATCACGAGAAAAATGCAGTTTCGCGTGACTTGCCCCATCCCGTGAGGCCGCCAGCCAAGCCGCGTCGTCTTCCAGCAAACGCCCAATGCCGGAAGCAATTTCCTCTGCCGTCTGGCCAATCACCACAAAATTTTCAATACCAGGCAAACCCTGAGCGCCCACATCGGTTGTGACCAATGGCAAACCTTGCTGCAGGGCTTCCACCACCTTGCTTTTTACTCCGGCGCCAAAACGTAGCGGCACCACAGCGACCCGGGCATTGGCATAGTGCTGCGCCAACACTTCATCACTGACATAGCCAGTTACCTCCACGCGCGAGCCAGCCAGTGCACGCACTTGCTCAGTCGGATTGGAGCCGACCAGCCAAAGCTTCAAATCCGGGTAACGCTGCCACAGGATCGGCATGATCTCATTGGCAAGCCATAACGCCGCATCGACATTCGGCGGATGTGCAAAACCCGCGACAAACAACACCCCGGCTCGCCCATCTGGCACCGCATTGTCCGCAAAACTGTCATAGGCATAGGCGGTGATGGCGCGTGCATCCACCTCTGGCTCCAGTGAGCGCACTAGGCTTGCCTCTTCTTCCGAAGGGTAAAGCACAACATCCGACTTACGCCAAAGCTCATGCTCGGCACGCTCCATTTCAGCTGCTTGGACAGCCAATTGCGATTCTGCCCCGAGTAGGGCGGCCTCGCTGCGCATTCGCATGAAATGCAAGTCGTGGCCGTAGTACACCACCTTGGCAGAAGTTTTGCGACGTACCGCATCAACCAACGGACGACTCACATGCGGGCGCGACAACAGCACTGCATCCAGCTGCGCCCCGTATTCATCCAGCATGCGCTCAAACCCATCCACCCAGTGCACACCATGGAAAATCTCCACCCCCATGGCTTGCAATTCAGGTGCATATTGACCGTCGTAAAAAAGGTTTTCCGGCCAAAACTTGACTACACAGCCCGCATCGACCAATGCACGGATAAAGGCCAGCATGGTACGCGACCCTGCATCACGATCCGGTTGCGGAATATAATGATCAACCACCAACACCACCGATCTTTCCCAAGCTCGATCACGAGCCCGAATCACATTCTCGGCATTGGGGTAATGTTTCTTAAGCCTTTCTTTCCAGCGTGAGAAAAGCTTTTTCTGATTTTCTACTTGATAAGCCTTGATACCACTGGCTGTATCCGTACCGTGCGAAACACCTTCGTAGTGAATCACCACCGAACATGGCGCGTAATACACTTCAAATCCAGCCTCTCGAACACGAAATGCCAGATCGGAGTCTTCGCAATAAGCCGGAGCAAAATGCGGATCAAAGCCGTCCAACTGATGCAGCAGTGCTTTTGGAATCAACAGAGAAGCACCCGAGCAATAATCGACTCGACGCACATAATTGAATTCACCTGCATCGGCATCCCCCAACCTTCCATAGTTCCAAGCCGAGCCATCACGCCAAATAATCCCACCGGCCTCCTGCAGGCGCCCATCGGGATAAATCAGCTTTGACCCCACCATGCCGGCATCGGCATGGGCATCGAATACCGCAAGCATTGCATCCAGCCAGCCCGGCTGCACCTCGGTGTCATTATTGAGGAAACAAACATATTCACCACGCGCCAGCTCCAGCGCCTGATTGCAGGAAATCAGAAAACCCAGATTTTTCGGATTTTCGTGATACCTCAATCCAGGCACGGCACGCAACGCCTCCATTGCCGAGTCGCCGGAGAAATCTTCAAGCACAATGACCTCATACGTCGCATTATCAGGCAACGCCTGAATCGATCGCAGGCAGCGCAGGGTGTAATCCAACTTGCCATAAGTTGGAATCACCACCGAAACCTTAGGGGATGCCCATTGTGAAAAAGCCAAACCCGCAATCGACAATGAGTCATCCAAGGATTTTTCTTTTTCTGCTATGACCTGCTGTGAGGCGCCCCATGGTCGCATCACTGGTGGCTCGGGTATTTTTATCTCCGCGTGCGTGCCACTTAACCTTGCCTTCAAACGTCGCAAAAGCCCGGTTGCACGCCAAGAACTGGATGCCAGCAGCCTGCGCAGCGTTTGCTGCAACTGTTCGGCATAGCCCTTTTGCAAGTCAAATTGGCGCTGCATGTGCTGCAAGGCAGTGCGCTTGTTGGCCAACTCTGTTTCCAAGCTCTGTATCTGCATCAAGGCTTGCTCGTGCTCGCCGTACAGTTGCTCAGCAATCGTCTTCTGCTCACGCAAAACCTTCAGCTCGCCATCCAACCGCTCTGCCCGCGCCTCCGCCTGCTCCCGCTGAACCACCAGCTTGGCATGTGCCTCACGCAAATCATCCAGTTGCATATCCAGCTCCTTTGCCCAAGCAACCGTTTGCTCATGCTCAGCCACAGTCTGGCCATGCTTGTCCCGCAAATCACTCAGTTGCATATCCAGCTCCTTTGCCCAAGCAACCGTTTGCTCATGCTCAGCCACAGTCTGACCATGCTTGTCCCGCAAATCACTCAGTTGCATATCCAACTCCTTTGCCCAAGCAACTGCCTGCGCATGCTCGGCCACCTGCTTGCCATAGTCCTGTCGCAATCCGTCAAGCTCGGCATCAAGTCCCTGTGCCCAAGTCACAATGGTCTCGTGCTCTCCGACCAGATTACCATGCCGCTTGCGCAAATTTTGCAATTCATCATCAAGCTTCCTGGCCCAGAACACGGTCTTCTCGTGCTCGACTGCTGCACGCCGATATTCCTGCTCCAAATTTTGCAGCCGCTCATCCAATATGACGACCTGATCATGCGACTTGTGCAACTGCTGCTTTAGAGCCGTCTCGGCCGCCTTGACAGCATCGGTTTGTCTGCGGCTGTCTGCCAACATTGCCGCAAGACCATCCACCACGGGCGCCGCCGAATCAAGCAGCTCATCCACGCCAGCTTCAAGCTGCCCCTGCCACACCTGTCCAGCATCGACGGCATACAACTTACGCAAGGGTGCCAGCAATGGCAACCCAGCCTGCCCGGAAACACGATGATGGCGCAGCTGCGGACGCAGGAAGTCCTCTATGGCTGCACTTTGTGCCACATCAGGCACAAGTGGCAAAGCCAAATCCAAGCCAATCTGCTCAAGTCCAGCGCGCCAGTCCTGCAAAATTTGCTGATAGCCGATAAAAGACCTGCGCAGACCTCGACTGGCCGCCTCTGCCTCGCCCATGTAGCGCGCCCAAAGCAGCTCCCCCACGGGTAGTGGTATCTGGTTGCGCTTGTACAGCGATTGGGCGATTTCCAAGGGATCCCGGCTGACCAGCAGGGCACTTGACTCAATACCCTGGCGCTGCAATTGCTCTATCCACAGCGGCGCCAAACGACACAGACGTGGATCTTTCAGTCCCCAGAGGCTATGCCCGGCAAATTCCCGCTCAATCAAACTGGCAATTTTTTCTGCCGCCCGCCTTGCTGCAGCACTAGCCAACCAGCCTTCAGGCATCGGTCGAACATCATCCCAAGCCATACCGAGTTCGGCCAGCAAGGCCTCATGAATCTCCACTGCCGCAGCGTGCTCCCAAAAGCCCAGCGGGTTGTCATCCCCGGCTGGCATCAGATCACTGCCCAGATACACGCCACACAGGTTAAGCAAGCGGGTTACGGCTGAAGTGCCGCTGCGATGCATGCCCAAAACGAGGACAGCAAGCGGGGGAGATTTCATGGAGAAACAGGCTGAAAAATACCGAGAAAGTATACGTCAGCGCATGGCATCCCGCGACCGCCATACGCCAAAGTCTGGCCCCATCAGCTTTCTGTCGAGCCCCTCATCACCTGATGGCAATAGCGCCACGATGCACCACGCAGTGACGCAACAGTACGTGCAAGTAAAAGAAAACGGGCGACTTTCGCCGCCCGTTTCTTGTTGCATCAACCTTGAAGCTGTGTGCTACGAATTACAGCTTCTGATCCGGGGTCAGCCACTGGTTACCAATGGTCTTTTCCGGGGTCAGGTTGGTGACCGTACCGTTGGTCGAGTTGCGGTTCAGAGCGGAGCCCTTGAAGTTGCCGCAACCAGCGGTGACGCGGACGTACCACTTGCCGGTGCCACGATCGTTCGGATCCAGAGCACCCTTCACAGCGCGGCCGCGGGTATCAACACCGCTTTCCAGCACGTCGATGTTGAACTGCTCGGAAGCGTGCGGTGCCAGCGTGTAGCTGAACCTGCCGGAGTGCTTACCAGCATCGTCCTTGGCGTCGATGAAGACCGGGCAATCAAATGCATTGTTGTTGGTCAGGCGCAGGAACGACTGAGCCGTAGCATTCTTACCCGGGTTGACGTTCTGGAAGACCATGCTCACGCCATTTTCCAGCAGCGGGTGCAGTTCGAAGTTGCCGCGCGGCGGGGTCAGACGCTGGGTCGGCAGGTCATAATCAACGCCGATGTTGCCACTCAGGGTCGGGCTTTCCACCATCACGTTATCCAGTGCATTGCTGACCAAGCAGAAGTAGACATCGGTCGGCCCCGGAGGTGCGCTGGTGACTTGGGTGCCCGGCAGCTGAGCAATGGTGCTGGCCGGCAAGGTGAACTTGAAGGTGGTGTTGTCAGCGCTCAAGCTGCGGAGCACGCCAGCCGGGAAGCGAGCAGCGTCAACGCAGGTGTTGCTGCGAGACAGGAACACTTCACCCTTCGAGCCCGTGAAGGCCGACAGGTCGGTGCCCACCATGTTGATGTCGAACTTGGCGCGGGTCGGGATATTCCACCAAGCCACTCGGGACCCACCCACTGCGTTACCGCTGAAGTTCAGCACGTACTGCGCGGCACCACCGTTTTCTGCCGGCGCCTTGGCGATGTCGATGCGCACGCCACCCGGGCTCCAACGACGGATGTCGTTCAGAGTCCAACCGGCCGCACTGGCGCCACCAACGTCGCCTTCCGGCGAGAAGCGGGCACGACCCTTGAACTGCTCAATAGCGGTCGGAGTCTGACCACAGCACAGGAAGGTGTTGGCATCGATCACGTCGATGCGCGCCTTGTCGTTACCCGTCGGCAGCGAGCTGTACACCACACCCCACTTGGAGCGAGCAATGACCTGACGGCCGGTCAGGATCTGACGACCACCGTTGGTGACGTTCTGCACGGTGATTTCGGCAGTGACGGCACCCAAGCCAGCAACATCCTTACCAATGACCTTCACCAGGTTCTTGATGTCCATGCCGTTGATCGAGATCGCCCAGCCATTCGGCTCGGTCGGGGTCAGCACTTGACCATTGCCCGGAGCCACGACGTCGAAGATCAGTTCCGTACCACCAGAGGTGTAGGAGATATTGCTGACAGTACCGTTGGTGCCAGCCGACAGCGGGGTCATGCCGTCACCACCCAGTTCGGCACCCACCACGTAGCTACCGACGATTTCTTCCAGCGGACGCAGGGCGTTTTCGTTGAAAACGACACCATCATACAGGGTGACCTTGAAGCGCAGAACATCACCTGCACGGACGGTTGCCATCTGGGCGGCATCCATCGGCTCAGCGTCAAGACGCAGGCCGTGCGGGGTCACGAGGCTGATACCGTCGTTGACGATCAGTTCACGCGCATAGGTGACTTGGGTGTTCGGCTGCCAGATCAACTGAGAGGCAGAAGCTGCACCCGGCAGGACAACAGCGGCGGCGATTGCAGAAGCAAGCAGACGCTTATTCAGCTTAAACATGGTTAACTCCATTAGGTTGTAAGTTACTCGAGCATCGTAGCTTGCCCACCTTGGCGCAGCTGACACTGCCAGCATGCCTCCTAGATGGAACAACTAGTCGAAAGCGTTGTGTGTTGAGCTACTTCGCTAGCCCCCCAGCACTTATACCCCCAACGTGCTACAACACTAAGTTAACGAGACATAAGGGGGGAAGTCAACCTTTAATCTTCAAATTTATTGACGAATATCACAGTTTTTAGAATTATTGACAATTATCAATTCGGCAACGCATTTCATTGATTTTATTAATAATTCTTCAGAGAAAAGGCGAAATTCAGACTTTTCCTACAACACTGGGCTGAAATATCCGAGCCAAGACCCCGACCAGACACGCGGCATGCCGGCACTCTGATCGCATTCAACGCACTCACACGGCAATATCATTGGCGCTGGTAATGGCCAAGATGATACCGGTCATGATGATGCCGATAACCCCGCCAATCAACAGGATGGCGACAGGCTCGAGCAGGGTAAGGAATTGCTTCATGCGGGTGCGACCGGATTCGCGGTAGAGCTTGGCGAGCGAGTCAAGCATAGCGGGCAGTTCGCCGGACTGCTCGCCAACCCGAATCAGGTTGTAGCCGGTGGGTGAAAGTGTGCCTTGCTCTTCCAGTGCATCGGCCAAGGTGCGTCCGCCCCGGACGGCGCGAGTGGATTCTTCTAGGCGCGCCCGGCGGCGTGGCGAAGCAACGCTTTCTGCCGACAGCGCCAGAGCTTCGAGCATCGGCACGCGGTTGCCCAGCAAGGTGGCCAATACCCGCGCCCAGGCAGCGACTTCGGCCTCGATGCGCCAAGTGCCCAGCACCGGAATGCGCTCCATGCTCTGCAACAGATTGGCACGGGCGGCAGGACGACGCAGCACCAAGCTTGCGGCAAGCACGACGCCGATCATGACGATGCTGATCCAGAGAAAGTTTTCGCGGGCAAACATGCCGGTATTGAGCACGGCCGAGGCGAGCCAGGGCAGGTCTTCGGCACGCTTGAGCAAGGTGGCGAACTTGGGCACGACATAAGTGAACATCATCACCACCGCGCCAATACCGGCCAGCACCAGCACCACCGGGTAGGTCAGCGCCTGACGCATTTCATTGCGGACGCTGCGGTCGTAGTCCATCTGCGCGGCGGCATCGGCCAAGGATTTGGCCAGTAACCCAGCTTTTTCGCCGCTGCGCACCAAAGTATCAACATAGCGCGGCAGTGGCAGTTTGGCCTGTGCCAAGGCTTGCGAGAACGGCTGCCCCTGACGCAATGCGGCGGCAATGCCGGTAAAGGCATCGCGCATTTTCGGATGCGGGTTGGAGCGTGCCTGGGCATTGACCGCATCGGCCAGCCCCACGCCTGCGGCAAGCAGTGTGGACAGCTCCTGCAAAGCCAAGATGAGGTCTTGGGCGTTCAATTTGGCCTTGCGTCCGGCCAATACGCCACTGGGGGCGGCTTGTTCATCAGCGGGCTTGACCGAAAGCGGCATCAGGCCGCGCTGTTCAATACTGCGGGCGGCCTCGCGCTCGCCTGCGGCGACCACTTCGCCGTCGAGCTTGACGCCTTCGGAGTTCAGCGCCTGGTAGCGGAAGCGACGCATTTCAATCCTGCCTTTGCCGATGCTGGCGCAAGTCTGCGGGCAACCGAGGGAATTGGGCAACTGCGCAGCTACCCCGTGGCTGTATCTGGGCGCGGATATTGATCTTGCATACGGGCATATTCATGCGCAGCAGGCTCATACGGCAGTCACGCGCAATACTTCGTCCACGCTGGTGATGCCCTGCCAAGCTTTGAGCAGGCCATCTTCGCGCAGAAAACGACAGCCTTCGGCACGCGCCATGGCCTTGAGCTCTTGATGACTGGCACCGGCCACCACTGCCTGCTGCATGGCTTCGCTGACCGGAATCATTTCATAGATGCCCACGCGCCCACGGTAGCCGGTGTTCTGGCAATGCGTGCAGCCGACCGGCTCACGCCATTGTGGCGCCTGTCCGGCGAGCACCTTGGCAGCCCACGGGGCGGTTTCTTCGACAATCGCCGGCAGCACATGCTGGGCAGAGCGGGCGCAATGCGGGCAAAGCCTGCGCACCAATCGCTGCGCTTGCAGGCCTTTCATGGGCGCGGCCACCAAGAATGGCTCCACCCCCATGTCAATCAGGCGGGTAAAGGCGCCAATGGCATCATTGGTGTGTACGGTGGACATCACTAGGTGGCCAGTAAGGGCGGACTGGATGGCGATTTCGGCAGTTTCACGGTCGCGGATTTCGCCCACCATGATGACATCCGGGTCTTGACGCAAAATCGACCGCAGCACATTGGCAAAGGTCAGACCAATATCGGCATGGGTCTGAATCTGGGTGATGCCCTCAAGCTGAAACTCCACCGGGTCTTCGACGGTGATGAGTTTCTTGAGGCCGTCATTGCTGGCCGCCAAAGTGGCATACAAGGTGGTGGATTTGCCCGAGCCGGTGGGCCCGGTCACCAATACGATGCCATGCGCTTCGCGGCTCCATGCAGAAAGCGTTTGCAGATGATCGGCCGCCATGCCTAGCCGCTCCAGCCCCAGATCCTTGCGCTCCTTGGGCAAAAGGCGCAGCACGATGGATTCGCCATGCACGCCGGGCAAGGCCGAGGCACGAATATCCATGGCCTGACCACTGGCACGCACGGTCAGGCGGCCATCTTGCGGCAGGCGGCGCTCGGCAATATCCATGCCGGAAATGAGCTTGAGGCGCGAGGCAACGGCGTTGAAGCGATCGCGCGGCAGATGCAGGCGACTGTAGAGCACGCCGTCGATGCGGAAACGCACCACGAACTCATGCTCGCCCGGCTCAAGATGGATATCCGAAGCCCGCTGCTCCACCGCTTGCGCCATCAGGCTATTGACCAGCTCCACCACCGGAGCCTCTTCGGCCAGCTCACGCAGGTGGCGAATATCATCGGCATTGCCAGCATCGGCACGGCGCGCATGCCCCAGTGCATCCAGCAGACGCTCCAGCAATTGACTGGGTGCCAGCACCCAGACCCGTTCGTGTTCGGGAAAGAGATATTCCAGCGCTTCACGCAGTTCTGCCGCCGCCGGGTCGCGGCTGGCACATAGCACTCGCCCCTCGCCGTCCTGCCAAATCAGCGCCTGGCGGTCGATCATCCAGTCGCCGGGCAAGTCCACTCCTTCGGGCAAGCTCCATTCATAAATTGAAGGCGGCTCAAGATCCCGCCCCAACAGCGGCAGCCCCAACTGCTGCGCCAGCGCATCGAGCAATTGGTCTTCGGACAAGGCGCCGATACGCATCAGCAAATTGCCGACGCGACCGCCGACTTCACGCTGCAATTCCAGCGCACGGCCAAGATCGGCCTCGGTAATGGCCTGGCGTGCCAGCAACAGTTGCCCCAAAGGTTGTGCGGTGGATACGGTCATGTGGATAGTGGCTCAAAGAAGATCGGCAAAGCCTCGGCGCAATACGGCAAAGGCACGCTGCCCGACAAACAGCAGCAATACGGCAACGACACAATAAATGGCAAAACCCGAAAGCGCCGGCCACTGCCCATGCAAAATGGCATCGCGCACAGCCGTTACCGGCCAAGTAATCGGGTTGTAATCGACCAGCCCATGCAGCACCTGCGGCACCATATCGCGCGGATAGAACACCGGCGCGGTAAACAGCAGCATGGTAATCACCACACTGATGACCTGCCCCAAATCGCGCAGATAGACCCCCAGCGCAGCAATCAGCAGCGACAAACCATACAGCAGCAGCAGATAGGGCAGCAAAATCAGCGGCACCGCCAGCGCGGAAAGGTGCAGCGTGCCATGAAAAAATGCAGCCACAAGCCCCAGCAGCAACAAGCCAATCAACGCATGAATCAGTGCCACCCCAAGCGGCACAGCCACCAGTACCGGCAACGGAAACACCATCTTGCGCACAAAATTGCTGTGCCGCTGCATCAGTCCCGGCGCCTGCCCCACCGATTCGGACAACATCCCGTGAATCAACAGGCCGACATACAGATTGAGCACGAAGCCCAGATTGTCGCCCTCGGCAAGCCCCGGCCAGCGCGCACGAAAAATGGAGCCGAACACAAAGCCGTACATCGCCAACATCAACAACGGCAGCAATATCGGCCACAAGCGCCCCAGCAAAGTGCCGCGATAGCGCGCCGCCATCTCCTGCGCCACCAGCGTGCGCCAGAGCGAAAAATTGCGCAGCAGGCGCTGATGGGAAGACAGGGGCAGCGAAAGCGAGGGCTGGGACATCCGGCAAGCCCGCAGGGGCAAAAATAAAGGGGCACATAGAGTAACAGGCGATAGTGCAAATTCAGTTCTTTCGCCCTGCCTGCGCTTATACTTCAGCGGCTTCCCGGAACTTTTGATGGACTAAATCGTGCGCAAAGCCCCATATTCACCGCGCCCGCAACGCGGCTTTACCCTGCTTGAAATGATTGTGGTGCTGGTCATCATCGGCCTCATCATGGGCTTGGTGGGCCCCAGATTGTTTGGCCAAGCGGACAAGGCCAAAGTACAGACCGCCGAAACCCAGGTCAAAATGCTGCGCGGTGCCTTGCAAACCATGCGACTGGATATTGGTCGCGTACCGACAGCCGAAGAAGGGCTGTCCCTCCTCAATAACGCGCCCAGCGACCCCCGCATCGCACAGCGCTGGCGCGGCCCGTATCTAGATGAAGCACTCCCTGAGGATCCGTGGGGCAATCCGTATCAGTACTCGCCCACCGCCAGCGGCTCTTCGCCCTTCTCGCTCTACTCTTTCGGTGCCGACGGCCAATCCGGTGGCGAGGGCTATGATGCGGACATCGGCTATCTTCCCGGGCAACAATAAGCCCGACCGCCCATCCGCTGGCTTCACCCTGCTGGAATTAATGGTGGCGTTGGCGGTGATGGGACTTGCCATGGCTCTGGTCGCCCCCTCGGGGATGCGTATGGTCGCCAGCTGGCAGGAGCGCGATGAAGTGCACTCGGTATTACGAGAAATTGCCGCCATCCCGGCCAAAGTCAGGCGCGACAAGGCGGCAGTCACACTGGATAGCTCAACCTCGGCAGAAAAAGTGCATGAATTGATCCCGCTGCCAGCCGGCTGGGAAATGGAGCTGGATCAGCCGCTGAAGATCCATGCCAGCGGCGCCTGTGAGCAGACTGACGCTACCTTGACCACTCCCCATCAGGAACTGCGCCTGCGCATCCAAACCCCTTTCTGTCACCCAATACTGCTCTGACCCCAGCCCATCATGCCTGTCCCCCGCTCCACTGCAATGCGTTCTGGTCGGCAAACGGGCTTTACCCTGCTTGAAGCGATTGTGGCACTGGTCATCATGGCCACGACATTGCTGGCGCTGTATGCCTGGCTTGGCAGCAATACAATCGCGGCGGGTCGGGCACAAGCCGTTCATAGCGGCTTGATTGATGCCAGAACGGCACTGGAAGTCCTTGAAGGCATCAACCCGATGCAGGAAGAAGAAGGCAGCCGCGATGTCGGCGAGATGACGATACGCTGGCGAGCAGAGCCGATCACCGACCGCCGCACCGGCATCACTCAGTCAAACTCGGCTGCGCCTTTTGACTTCACCCTGTATCAACTGCATGTGGAAACCCTACGGGCAGGGCAAGTTACCCATGCGTTCAGTCTGCGCAAGGCCGGCTGGATTGCCACCATGACGCTCTCGGAAGAAGACTTGTAATGCGTTACGCAAGCGCACGCGGCTTTACCCTGATGGAAATGATCGTCGTGATGATGATCTCCGGCATGGCAGTGATGCTGGGCTTTCAGTCGCTGATGCAATGGCAGCAGGCCGAGGCCACTTTTGCACGCATTGGCAACGAGACGGAAA
Source organism: Lysobacteraceae bacterium NML08-0793 (assembly GCA_002798275.1). Classification (GTDB taxonomy): domain Bacteria; phylum Pseudomonadota; class Gammaproteobacteria; order Xanthomonadales; family Xanthomonadaceae; genus Solilutibacter. The sequence goes on from NWQR01000003.1 coordinate 71,492, forward strand.
TCAATACCTTGACTGCGGCCTGGTGGCGCAGCTCGATGCGTGGCCTGATGCCAGTGGAAAAAACACCTTTTGCCGGCAACTCCAGCAATCTCTCAGGATTCACCATCAACCCGATTTTTTCGACCTCCGGTGCCATGACCCCAATCCGCTGGCAGGTACTAGAAAGCGCCGATGGCGGCGATATTCAACTTGTGCTGGAAGAAAATGGCCGCACTCAAACGCTGCCAATTCCCGAAGGCGCCAGCGCGCAATTTGCCTATATGGACAAAGATGGCGGCATCCACCCGCAGTGGCCACCCGAAGTCCTTGGCGAAGCCCCGACCCAGCTCCCCCAAGCTATCCGGCTCAACATCGACTATGCCAATGGCGAAAGCCGCAGCTGGGCAGCCCATGTGGTCGGCCCGCTCAACCCTTACTACCGGGCGTTCTCCGTCGAGGATGACTTCGAGTGAAAATGCGGCCAGCCCCTCCAGCACGGCACCAGCAGCGCGGATTCGTGCTGATTATCGTCCTACTGACACTGGTGGTTCTGACATTGCTTGCCGGCAGCGCCGCACTAACCACCCAAGCGGCAATTGAACGCGCACAGGAGGAGCTGGATATTTTCGAAGGCGAGCTGGACATGCTCTCCACCCGCGACACTTTGTTGTTCATGCTGTCCACCCAGCCGCGCAATGCTGCCGGCCTCAGTACCGAGCGCTATATCACCCCGCCACAGTTTTCCGATGAAGAAAATATCGAACTGTTCGGCAGCGCCATCACCGGCAATGAAATCCGGCTGGATCGCCGCGCCTATATTGGCATTGGCCAAGCTGCCTTTGCCCTGCAAGATGACCGCGGCTTGCTGAATCCGAATTGGGGCGACCCCTTCATGATTCACAATATGTTGAAAATGCTGGGAGTCACGGTAGAGCGCTATCAGCAATATCTGGATACGCTGGAGGATTATCAGGACGAGGATGACCTTCGCCTCTTAAATGGCGCCGAGCAGGAACAATATCAGGCCGTCGGTTTGCCCGGCCCCAGCAATCAGCCGCTGGCAACACCTCTTGAACTGCGACAAATCCTGCAATGGAACGATCTGCTTGCCCCCGTGAGCGATGAACATCTGCTGCAAATCATGACCATTGCCCGCACCCCCCAGCTCAATCTCAATACCGCGCCAATAGAAGTCCTGCGGCTATTACCCGGCATGGATGTAGAAAGCGCAAGCCGGATGGTGCAGATGCGTGATGAAGTACCTTTCGTGTCCGTCCACAGCGTACAGACCCAATTCCCCCTCAGTACACTCCCCGAGGATGCCCTGACCCTCTTCCCAAACCCATCGGGAAATCTTATTCTATGGAATCGTCATGGAGGCGGAAGACGGCTGATCCACTGGACACTTTCGTCACTTCCCAACGGCCTTCCGCCTTGGCGGATCGACTACGAGATCGAGCTTCCACACAATGAAGAATCAGGCCAGTCTCTGGACAAGTCGCCTACGTCGGAACTTTTCCCCCAAGAGAATACGGGCAGGCGCTGAAGGAACCACTTCTTTGCCGGGCGGCTCAGGTCGCCGCCTGCTGGTTGTAGTAGGACGCGAGCTTTGCCTGTTTTCAAGCATTGATGCTTCCCGCATCCCGGCCAAACAACGGCGCGAATTCATCGAACTTGCCGTACGCCGCGCCTCGCCATTTCCCGACCCTGAATATGATTTGACTTGGTTTGGCGCGCACGCAGCAATCTGGTACTGGCCGCGCAGCCGGGTCACCGCACTATTGGGCAACGACTTTCAACCCGACTCGCCAATGCTGGCGGAGTCAGGCTTTGTCCCCCCATCGACCGACACCAATGGCGCCGAATTACTGCGCCTGGAACAGGGCTACAACGGCAGGATCTGGGATCAGCAGCATCTGCTGGCAGACCGCTGGTGGCCCGATATTCCAAGCCAAGCCGAATGGACGATTTTCTTGCGCAGCGCAGGTCAGCCGGCCAGTGATCTGCCCGAGGTTTCAGAGACGCAATATCAGACGCAATCTTGGTTCCAACGTACCGGCGCCCGTCGCACCGGGCTTATCGGCGCTTCTGGCTGGCTGAAGCCCGCAGCCATTGCCTTGGCTTCGATTGGCTGCCTATTGGTCGGGCTTGAGCTCGGCTCCGGCTTGCGCGGCGTAACCGACTTGCGCACTGCCGAGCAGACACGCAGCCAACTGGGCACACAGGTCGATGCCGTTTTTGCTGCACGCTCCGAAGCCGAGGCCAATGCCGCCGAACTAATCGAGTTGCTGCAACTGCGCCCAATCCAGACACAAAGTGCATTGCTGGCCGAAGTCAGAAACGTCATGCCAACCACCAACTGGCAGATCAACAACTGGGCACAGCCCGAGCCCGGGAAGCTTGAAGTCGCTTTCATCATGCCCGATGCTGCCCCTGATGCCTTGGTCAGCGCTTGGGAGGCTTCGCCAATGTTCGACTCGGTCAGCGCCAATATCGACAGCAACTCCGCCCAACGCATTGTTATCCGTGCCAAGGTCATGCCCTCGCTTCCGGCACTGCAACAAGATGCGCCCGCTGAGGTCACGCCATGAAATCAATGGAAAGCCTGCGCCAGCAACTTGGCAGTAACCCGCGCCTGCAAATCGGCTTGCTGCTGGCCATGGTGCTGGTATTCGCCATTGCCATACAGGCACTGGATGGCTGGCGAAAAACCCATCAACAGCGTGCCATTCAAAGCGAGCTTGCGCTGCGCAAGGCACGACAAATGCAAAAGCAGGATATCTGGAAAAATCGCAGCCAAGAAACCGCCAGCGCCAAAGCCGCCATGCTGGAGGAGATTCCGACCGTTGCCACCCCCGGCATGGCTCAGGCACAAATGCAAACTTGGCTACAGGGGCTGAGTAAAAGTCTTGAAACAGACAAGGATGCGAGAATCTCCGTTTCTGCGCCGATTGAAATGGAGGCACATCCGGGCATTTACCGGATACGTGCCACAGTTACCATGTCCTCGCACCCGGCGCTCGTCTTTGCCTTCATGGACATGGTGGAATCCGCCCCCCACTTGGCCATGGTGGAAACTTCACAAATAACCAGCACTGCCTCCAACCTCGGTGCAACGATCAATATCATCGCTTACTATCGCAGCAGCGAAACCGATGCGGGCAGCACGCCGTGAAATACCTCAAACACTGGGCCATCTGGCCAACCTTGGCCTTGCTCGCCGGTCTGATTGCCGGGTGGGCACTGCCACCACCGCCACTCCCCAAGGCTGAACCCGAAGCGGATGGCTGGGTGTTTGGAGAAACCTTGAACCTTGCGCGCAACAGCAACGCAGGCAAGGAGGCTGCCGCCGGAAACATCTGGCTGGGACAGCCCGATCCGAGCAGCGCTGCCAATGGCCCCAAGCCCTGGCGTCTGGCCGGCATTGCCAGTGGCCCGGTCGCATTGGTTGAACTCACCGAATCCAGCACTGTCGAACGCATCCATCTTGGCGAAAAACTTCCTGATGGCGCCACCCTCGTGGCGGTGGGCAGCCACCATATCGAGGTCGAGGACAAGCAATGCCGGATGACTTATATGATGCTTGCCAAAGACCCCACGCGCAAAGTTGGTGAGGGCTGCCCGAAAGAAGAAGCGCCCTCCGACGAGCAGCCAAGCAGCAGCGAAACTACAAAATGAGCTATTTCTCCATGTCAAAATCAGGCCGCCTCAACGCCACCACGCTCTCGATGAGCCTGGCGCTTGCACTTGGCTGGAACACCGCCAGTGCCCAGCAAGCGACCGCCCCCCAGCAGGCCCCCGAAAGCAATCCTGCCACTGCACTGGGCGCGGGAAGATCGGCGCTGTCCGAACATGAAACACCCAAAGCTGCAAGTGCGCCACCGGCAGTCGCCGGGCTTGAAGAAAAAGACGATATCCCGCCGCTGGCACGATCGGGCGCGCTGGCCATCAATGTTGACAGTATTCCGATCAGCGTCTTTGCCAATGAAGTGTTCGGCAATCTTCTGGGGCTGACGGTCAAAATCGACCCGCAGGTAGTCGATCTCAAGGAGCTGGTCACACTCAATACCTCTGAGCGCCTTCCGCCCCAGGAACTGTATGTGGTCGCTCGTCAGGTATTGGCTGATTACGGCATCGCAGTACGCCGCGAAGGTGGCGTTATCCGCGTGATGGTTTCCCCTACCGGCTCTTCCGCCCTGCCGCCTCTGGTGATTAGCGGCCGTGCGCTGCCGGATACGCCCATCTCCCATCGCCCCGTGTTTCAGCTGATGGATTTGAAAGCCGCCCGCTCGGCGGACATGCGCCGCTGGTTGACTACCATTTTCGGAGAGGAGCTGGAAGTCAATGACGATGCCACGCGCAACTCGCTGTTGATCCGGGGCAAGCCCGAATCCATCCGCCAGGCGATGTCGGTAATCCAAGTATTTGATCGCCCCAACATGAATGGGCGCATCAGCATCCGAATAGATCCCGCCTTTGTCGCTGCAGACCAACTGGCACAACAGCTGCACGATGCCCTGACCATTCAGGGCTACAGCGTCAGCCGCAGCCCCGGCACCACTGCCAGCATCACGCTGCTGCCGATTCAGGCCACCAATACCATTTTGCTGTTCGCTACCAACCAGGAAGCACTGGACTATGCGGTGCAATGGGCAAAAGAGCTTGACCGCCCCTCACCAACCGCCGGTGACAGATCACTGTTCTATTACCAAGTTCGCAATACCCGGGCTTCCGATATTCTCGCCATTCTCGGCACGTACAATATGCAGTCCTCGGGACAGGTGCTTGCCAATATCAACAATACCAACACCAATACCGCGAGCAGCAGCAACACCGGCGCCGGTGCAGCTACCGGCACATCGCAGCCATCTGCCAGCAACACGCTTAGTTCAGCCGGAACCCCAAGACAAAGCAACGGACTGATGCTCGATGAGCCACGCAATGCGCTGATTTTCCAGGGTACACCTGCCGAATGGGAGCGCATGCAGCATTTGATCAAGCAAATTGACCGCGCGCCTCGCCAAGTATTGATTGAAGTCACGATCGCCGAAGTTACCTTGGACAATGAAATGTCCATCGGGGTGAGCTGGTTTGCCAAGAACGGATTCCGCCGTTTTGATGGCCGGTTAAGCTCCGGCTCGTCCTCATCCAGCAGCGGCAATGGTTTGACCTATCTGCTGGATATTGCCGGACAAAATCGCATGGCATTGAATGCCTTTGCCAACGACAACCGGGTGACCGTGCGTTCCAGTCCGCGCCTGCTGGTCAAGAGCGGTACCGAGGCCAATATCGATATCGGTACCGAAGTGCCGACCATCACCATGCAAACCACCTCCAACCAGACTAGCAACGGCAATACTAATCTGCTGCAAGCGATCCAATACCGCAAAACCGGCATCATCACCAATATCAAACCCACGGTGCTGTCGAATAACCGCGTGGATCTGGAAATCTCCCAGGAAGTCAGCGAGGTTACCGATACCGGCACCACCATTGGCGGCTCACCGTCGATTTTCAACCGTGCACTGAAAACCTCCTTGAGCCTGAACGATGGCGGCTCGATCGTGATTGCCGGACTGATTTCCGAACGTCATACCCGTGGCAGTCTCGGGGTGCCGCTGGTGAAGGACATCCCGATCATTGGCAATTTGTTCAAAACCAATTCGAAGAAACGTGCTCGTACCGAGCTGGTCATCATGATCGTGCCGTATATCGTGGAAACCGATGAGTCCATCGCCGCGATCAGTCAGGCCATTATCGACAGCTTCAATACGCTGGAAGTCCCGGCAGCCGCACCGCTGGCACCGCCACCACCGCTGCCAGGCCCCGTGCCCTCTCGCCCGGCTCCTCCCGTAACCAGCACGCCCCTTACCAACTCGACTCATTGAACCTATTGCCATGAATATTCGCTTGATTTCAGCTTGTTCCATCTTGCTCACGGCCACGCTGTTCACTGGCTGTGCCCGTCAGGGCGAGACCGAAACGGCAGACGCCGATACCGACACCCCCACCGAGCAATCTGTTGCCGCCAGCGAGCCGCCCACTAGCCCTGCGCAAAGCGAAGAGGAGCTGAAAAGAAGCATGCCGGCGCCCAAAATCACGCCTGTCACCATCAATTTGACGCTCTCTCCAAAAGCCACGGAAGAAATCAAGCGCAGCGGTGAAACCATTCTGGTCGAGGTGATTTACGGTGGCGACCCAATGGCTTCGGCACAATCACAGACCAATGAATTTGATCTGATCGAGCTTGGTCGCGTCAAAAAAGAACTGCAGGGCGCCGAAACCATCACGCTGTCCGAAGACGTGATCAACAAGGCGCAACTAGCCAAAACCATCGGCCAACCACAGGTCATGATCAATGCCACCTCGGGCAAAAAGTCTTCGAATGCAAACCTTCTGAACTGCGACTTCTACTGGGAAACGCTCTCCAAGGCAGGACAAGCCCCAGTCAATATCGGCTGTAAATTGCTCTCGGAAGGCTGATACCCCCCCGCCCCCGCATACCTACCTATGCTGCGGGGGGGCACGCCTCCGCTTCCAATCGCTACTGGCATGCCGGGCGGGCAGCCAGTATCGTTTACCCAGTTCATCCCCAAGCCTTGCAATGGAGTTGTTGTGGACATTACGCATTTTTTGAAACTGATGGCCGAAAAACATGGCTCGGACATGTTTCTTTCGACCGGCGCACCGATTCATATCAAGGTGGAGGGACGGCTGTATCCACTTGGCACCACCAGCCTGCCTTCGGGTCTTGTCGAGCGCATCGCCTATTCGCTGATGGACAAGGATCAGATTGAGGCATTCGAGCGCGACATGGAAATGAACATGGCCATCCTGATCCCGGATGCCGGTCGTTTCCGTGTCAACGTGTTCCGCCAGCGCGGTGAAGTCGGCATGGTCATCCGTACCATCCGTACCGAGATTCCCAGCATTGAAGAGTTGCAATTACCGCCAGTGCTGCGCGACATCATCACCAAGCCGCGCGGTTTGGTGTTGGTGGTCGGCTCCACCGGCTCGGGCAAGTCCACCACGCTCGCGTCGATGATCGACCACCGCAACAACAACATGACCGGGCATATCCTCACCATCGAGGATCCAATCGAGTTCCTGCATCGCCACAAGCGTTCGCTGGTGAATCAGCGTGAAGTCGGCATTGATACCCAAAGCTTCCACAATGCACTGAAAAACGCCATGCGCGAGGCGCCGGACGTGATCCTGATCGGCGAAATCCTCGATGCGACCACCATGGAGGCGGCCATCGCCTTCTCCGAAACCGGCCATCTATGTCTGGCCACGCTGCACTCCAACAATGCCGACCAGGCACTGGAGCGCATCCTGAACTTCTTCCCCGAGGCTGCGCACAAAAACGTGCTGATGAACCTGTCGCTGAACCTCAATGCGGTGATTTCCCAGCGTCTGGTGAAGGGCAAGGATGGCAAGCGTCTGCCGGCGGTGGAAGTGCTGATCAACACGCCGTTTGTGCGTGATTTGATGCGCCGTGGCGAAATACACAAAATCAAGCAGGCGATGGAAGAATCGCTGGCCGACCAGATGCAGACCTTCGACCAAGCGCTGTTCAATCTCTACAAGCAAGGCCGAATCGAAATGGAAGAAGCCTTGAACGCCGCCGACTCACGCGACGGACTGGCGTTGAAGTTCCGCCTGTCCGAAGGCAGCCATGCCGAGCACGACCCGTATGCGGACGTATTCAATACCCAAATCCCCGGCATTACCCAGGGCTTTGACGAAAAGACTTTCAACGGCTGAAAAATCACCCCACACCCAACGCTTCAACGCACCCCGGCTTTGGTCGGGGTGTGTTTTTATGGAGGCTTGACGCCAGCCGAAGTACCGCAAGCCGAGCAGCGCAGCCAGCGGCGCTTTCAGACTGGCTGCAAATTGGCGTAGGCCAGTACCAGCCATTTGCTGCCAACATCATCGAAATTGACCTGTACGCGGGCATGCGCGCCACTGCCTTCGATATCAGTAACGGTCCCGGTGCCGAAAGTGGCATGGCGGACATACGCCCCCAACGACACGCCGGACGGTGGCGCCAGTGAGGCGTGGCCTGTTTTGCGCCCTGGCTCGGACAGTGCGCGTGCCGTGCGAACTTTGGGGCGCACTTCGTGAATCAGGCTGGCAGGAATTTCGCGCAGAAAGCGCGAAGGCAGGCCAATCAGATCCTGCCCGTGCAGACGGCGGGTTTCGGCATGGCAAAGCACCAGTTTTTCGCGGGCGCGGGTGATGCCGACATAGGCCAGACGGCGCTCTTCTTCCAATCGTCCGGCTTCTTCCACACTGCGCGCATTGGGGAACAACCCCTCTTCCAGCCCGACCAGAAACACCAGTGGAAACTCCAGCCCCTTGGCGCTGTGCAGGGTCATCAGTTGCACGCCCTCATCACCGGCATCGGCCTGCCCTTCGCCAGCTTCCAGCGCAGCATAGGCGAGAAACTCCACCAGCTCGGAAAGCGCCATCATCTCCTCGTCACTGCCGCGCACAAAACGCGAAGCCACGCTAATGAGTTCGTCTAGGTTGTCCACGCGCGAGTCGAGGCTGTTGCGCGATTCTTTTTCGTAATGCGCACGCAGCCCCGAACGCATCAGCACATGGTCGATTTTGTCTTGCAGCGGCAGTTCCTGAACTTCTTGCTGCATCAGCGTAATCAGCTGCAAAAAGCCGGACAGGGCATTTTTTGCACGAGTAGTGAGCTGGCTGTCGCCGACGGCAAGCTCGGCAGCCTGCCAGAGCGTAACCCCTGCGCCCCGGGCGATGCGCCGCACTTCGTTCAATGTGCGCTCGCCAATGCCGCGTGCGGGCGTATTGACCGCGCGCTCGAATGCGGCATCGTCCGCCCGTGAGGCAATCAGGCGCAGATAAGCCAGCGTGTCCTTGATTTCCATGCGCTCGAAGAAGCGCATGCCGCCATACACGCGGTAAGGGATTTGCTCGGCCAGCAGGACCTCTTCAAACATCCGTGATTGCGCATTGCTGCGGTAGAGGATGGCTGCATCGCCCCAGCTTCCACCTTGCCCGACCCATTGCCGGATGCGCTCGATGGCGTAGCGGGCTTCGTCGATTTCGTTGAAGGCTGCATAAAGATCAATCGACTCGCCTTCGCCCGAATCGGTCCAGAGGTTTTTGCCCAATCGCTCAGGATTGTGGGCAATCACCGCATTGGCGGCATTCAGGATATTGGCGCTGGAGCGATAGTTCTGCTCCAGGCGGATGGTGGTGACATCGGCAAAATCGCGCAGAAAGTGCTGCACGTTCTCCACCTTTGCGCCACGCCAGCCGTAAATGGCCTGATCATCATCGCCCACGGCGAAAACATGACCGCTGTCCCCGGCCAACAACCGGACAAAGGCGTACTGGATGGCATTGGTGTCTTGGAACTCGTCAATCAAAAGTTCGGAAAACCGCCGCCGGTAATGCGCCAGCAATACCGGCGTGTCGCGCAACAATTCCAGCGCGCGCAGCAGGATTTCGGCAAAGTCCACCAACCCGGCATTGTCGCAACGCTCCTGATAGGCGCTATATACCGCCAGGCGCACATGCGCCCATTCGTCAGCGGGATTGGGCTGGATATGTTGCGGGCGGCGGCCCTCATCTTTTTGCGCATTGATCCACCACATGATTTGCTTGGGTGGAAAGCGGGTTTCGTCAAATTCCAGTTGCTGCACCACGCGCTTGATGAGGCGCAACTGATCGTCGCTGTCGAGAATCTGAAAGCCTTCGGGCAAGTCGGCATCCTGCCAGTGCAGCCGCAGCAGGCGATGGGCAATGCTGTGGAAAGTGCCAATCCACATGCCACGCCCCCCGCCCTGTAACAAGCTGCCGGCGCGATGCCGCATCTCGCCAGCCGCCTTGTTGGTGAAGGTTACCGACAAAATGCCGTGGGCAGGTATGCCGTGGACTTCGTTGAGCCAGGCAATGCGGTGGGTCAGAACACGGGTCTTGCCCGAGCCGGCACCGGCCAGCACCAAGACATGCCCCGGCGGGGCGGTCACGGCTTCACGCTGCGCCGGGTTCAAGTCATCAATCAGGTGAGAAACATCCATCGGCGCATTTTAGCCGGAGGGGCGAGCTTTGCCGTTGTGCTGGCTAAGCCCGGCGCCGACAAACGCGGCGCACGCCGTCCGGCTTTCCGGCCAGCACTCAATGCTTGCTGGCGGCGCTGCTCATCAGCTTGTCGGTCCAGGCAATGCCGATTGCCGAAATAATGAACACGACATGGATGATGGTCTGCCAGAGCACCCCTTCTACGGTGTAGTTGGAGCCGCCTTCCGCACCCAGATTGCCGATGGCGATAAAGGTTTTCAAAAGGTGAATCGAGGAAATACCGATAATCGCCATCGCCAGTTTCACTTTCAACACGCTGGCATTGACATGGCTGAGCCACTCGGGCTGGTCGGGATGGCCTTCTAGGCGCAGGCGCGACACAAAAGTTTCATAGCCGCCGACAATCACCATCACCAGCAGGTTGGAAATCATCACCACGTCGATCAAGCCCAGCACCATCAGCATGATTTCCAGCTCATTCCACTCGGTTGCATGGGAAATCAGATGCCAGAGTTCTTTCATGAACAGGAATACATATACCGCCTGAGCCACAATCAGGCCGAGATACAGCGGTAATTGCAACCAGCGCGAAGCAAAAATCAGACGCGGCAAAAAGGCCAGCGGTTCGTACTTGTAGGGTTCCTGGGACTGGGACATACGTAGCGGGGGAAGTATGAAAGAGGCGCAAGGTTAGCGGCTGGTGGGGAAATGTCAAAGCGCCGGGGCAGGCTGTGATAAAACATGCAAACACCCCATTGAGAGGGCCTGTTGCGAATGATGCCCCTTCCAGACAAGACAAAGATTGTGGCCTGGCTGGTGGCATTGTCTGTCAATGCAGTTTTTGTTTTGCAACTGGCACGTCCCGATCGCGCCCGCCCGCTGCCAATAGCCTCGCCGCAGCGGGTGCAGCTGTATTTCATCTCACCAATAAAGCCCGCGCCGCCCGTCGCGCCCTTGCCCAATACCGCACAAGCGCCGTCCACGCCCCAATCCAAACCACAACTCAAGCCACCGCCTAGGCCGCAGGTTTCGACGGCCGCGCTGGATACGGAAAAATCTGCGCCAGCGGCCAATCCGGCAAGCGACATGGTGGATGACGGATTTGCCGGTGCAACGAAGCAAACGCCGGGGCAGTCAACGCCCGGAGAAAACTTTGCGCCCGACCCGCTGCGGCGCAGACCAGCGCCAATGACCGCCACAACCGAGCGCCTGCGGCTTGATTTCCGGGACAGCAGTTTGGGCGGCAGGCTGCGGTCGATAAGCCAAGCGGGCATCTGCAAGGAACTGCGCGCGCAATTGGCAAGCCAGCCCGCCAGTGCGTCGGTGATTCTTGCCAGCCTGTCGCGGCATGGCTGTCTCAAAGACTGACTGGCAGGAAACGACTGCTTTTGATTCAAAGCAATCGCAGACGGGAGAGCGCACTTTCTCACCCGCCCGCTGCGGAGCCGTTATTTAACGTGGCGCTTCAACCTTGTACTGTGCCGGTGGCTCGGCACCCAGCAGATGCTTGACGAAATAATCCCAGCGGCGGCGCATCACATACATGCCGACCTCGCCATTGCCAAAGCCGTGGCGGGCATGCGGCAACAACAGCAGGTCGAAATCCTTGTTGGCACGGGTCAGAGCATCGACCACCAGCAAGGTGTTTTGCACCGGCACGTTGTCATCCAGCATGCCGTGAATCAGAAACAGCTTACCTTTCAGGTTTTCGGCATAGTGGGCATTGTCCTGGCCGGTGTAATTGCTGCTGCCGTCGGCGTTTTTCACCAGCAGGCCGTGGTAGCGCTCGGCCCAGTCATCCTCGTAACTGAGGTTGTTGTGGTTGCCCGCCTGGGAAACCCCCACCTTGAAGAAATCCGGGTAGCGGAACATGGCGGTGGCGGTGGCATTGCCGCCCCCCGAGTGCCCCCAGATACCGGCGCGCTCAAGGTCGATGAAGGCATGACGCTCGGCCAGTTGTTTCATCCCGGCTACCTGGTCGGGCAAAGTGTTGTCAATCATGTTGCCGTAATAGGCATCCTGAAATGCCTTGCTGCGGCCGGGGGTGCCCATGCCGTCCATCGCCACGACGATAAAGCCGAGCTCTGCCAGCGCCTGATGATCGCCATGCGCCGCGGCAAAGCCTCGGGTGCGAATCGAGCCGACCTGCGGGCCGGGATAGATGTAATTGACGATGGGGTATTTTTTGCTGGCATCAAAATGCGAGGGCTTCCACATCATGCCGTGGATATCGGTATCACCATCGCGCCCCTTGACCACGAATTTTTCTGGTGCGTGCCAGCCGGTTGCTTGCAGTCGTCGCGTATCGGCACGGGCAAGCTCATGGACTTGCTCGCCATCACTCATCCGGCGCAGCACCGTAACCGGCGCTTTGGTGGTGCTGGAATAGGTATCGACGAAATACGCGCCGTCTGCGGAAATGCGGATATCGTGATCGGCATCTTCCGGGGTCAAAAGCTGCACTTGCCCGCCATCGAGGCTGACCCGATACAGATGTTTCAAATACGGGTCGCGCCCGGCTTCGCGACCCTGGCCGTAGAACCAGACGGTGCGGCTTGCGGTATCCAGATGCAGCACTTCGCGCACATTCCAGGCGCCTTCGGTAATCGCGTGTTTCAGCTCACCGGTGGTGAGGTCATGCAGATACAAATGCCCCCAGTCGGACTTCTGCGTCCACCACATGAACTCATTGCTTTCGGGCAGGTAGCGCCAGTTCACCACGCCGCCAATACCGCTTTCAAACTGGGTCTTGGTGGTTTCAAGATACACATCGCGCACCGCGCCGGTGGCGGTGTCGGCAAGGCGCAGTTGCGCGGACTGATGCCCGCGCCCGGTACTGACAAAGGCCAGCGTCTTGCCGTCGGCCGCCCATTGCACATCTTCCCAGCCGCCATCGCAGCTGATGTGGTCGCAACTGGTGGAACGGTGGAAATCAGGCGGCATTTGTAATGGCACAAGGCGGGGCGAATTGCCTGTCAGGTCAATCACCACGCGCTCGATCATGAAAATATGTTCATCGCCGACAAATGGATACTTCCACTGCTGCACTTCCGGGGCGCCGGGCTGGGTGCCCACCATGGTCATGCTGCGCACCTTACGACTGTCATGGCGGAACGTGGCGATGCGGCGGGAATCCGGCGACCACAGCACGATGGGCTTGTCGCTATGCACCCAGCCGGCATTGTCGGTGGCGTAGCCGTAATGCAGCACGCCATCTTGGGTGAGCTGCGTTTCCCGGCCGCTGTCAATATCACGCAGCCACAGATTGTGATTGCGGATAAACACTTCGCGCCGGCCATCGGGCGATTTCACTGCCGGGGCGGCCTTGTCGCGGTTTGTCGTCGATTGCTTGCGGCAGTCGTTGAAGTCAAAGCTGCAACGGTAGTTTTCGCCCTCATAGCCAAACGCGATATGCGTGGCATCAAGCTGCGGATTTTGCATATGCAACAACCAATCGTCCGATACCGTTTTGCCGTGCACCCGGCTTAACCGGACGGCCATCGTTTCGGGCTCGGCAAAACCCGGAGTCTGCACGTTACCGCTCATATCCCACAGCAGCGCAGAGGCCTTGCCCTCACGCATTTTCAGCCCGAACAGGCGGCCATCGTCCTGCCAGGTGAGGCTTTTCAGCACATCATCCAGCAGCGGGTTCACATGGTGCGCCAGCATGCTTTCGGCACGGGCGTAATCTTCGGCAGTCAACGCGGCAGGCGCGTGCGGAGTTTGGGCGTGGCTCATGGCAGATGACAAACAGGCGGCAAGAAAGACGGCAAGGGCGGTGAACTTGGGCACGGCGATGCTCTCAAAAGGTCAGAAGCAGATGCTAGCCCGGATACGGATGAAACTGCCATTGCCTGTCCTGTCTTGCCGCGCCCCAAAGCCAGCTGATTTGCGCTTGGAAGCGCATGTCCATCGGCAAGATGTGTACTTGTCTCTTTCCTTCAACACCGCAAATGCGCTGGTGGTCATCCCCGGCGCGCACGGCGATTACAGCTCTGTGCTGCGCGCAACTGCCCGGGCAGCATCCACGGCATGGCCAGTGTGCGGCCGTCTTCGTCGGCAAATTCCACCAGATAGGCCAAGCTCGGACGGGTGGCAATGGCGACCACTGTGCCTACACTGCCCTTGGTGATGGCCTGATCATCATCGCGGGCAGCAATGTCCACCAGGGTTTGAACCATGTCGAGTTCGTGGATGGCAGTCATGATTTCGGCTCCTTTTGTGATGCCGCTTGTCAGCATCGTCGCGGATATATGCGGCCGTCATCTTAGGCGCTTGCTCCCCGTGGGAGTATCAGCCACGCGGGGCGCAGGACTTCCTGCCTGCCATTTGGGCCGGTGATATACACATCGACCACATATTTGCCCCCCTACTGTTTATCTTTCAGATTTGGGACTGCGGGTGTTTTCAGCACTGCTTCACCGATGGCCGCAGCCGCCAGCACTGGCAGGTCGAGCGCGGCGCAGCCGTCAAGGTATTCCGACCCTGAGCGCTGCCATACGCCGCCCCGCGCTGCCATGATGGCGGCAACGCCCAACGCCCCACGCGCTGGGCGTTGCGCCAAACTTTCCGGAGCCACCGACATGAACCTTGACCTCGACACCCTGGCCACGCACAGCCAAAACCCCGTGCAGCAAAAGGCGCTGGATGGCCTGCGCAAGCAATGCACCCTGAGCAACGCCAAGGGCCGCGACACCCTGCTGGCGCTGACCGCCAGCTTTTACGTGCACGACCAGCGCGAGGCCCTGCACCTGCTGCTGCCCGCCCTGGCGGCGCAGCGCTTTGCCGGCAACTTTGACGTGTGGCACCCGGTTGAGACGCTGTTGGGCATCTTGCTGGCTCTGCCCGATTTGAGCGCGGACGAGCGCGCCGCCCTGCTGGCCGCCGTGGACAGCGTGCGCAGCTACCCCAAACCCCGCTTCGCGGGCATGTACGACGCCTACAACGACAACATCCTGGCGCTGACCCGCTTGCAAAACGCGGAGGAAGACCTGGCCGAAAACATCCGTGAAGACGGTTCCAAAGACGAATACCACGGCCGCGTCAGGCTGCTGGCCGAAGCCGCCCTGGCGCAAGCCCTTAGCCAAGACCGCGATGCCGCACTGGCCCGGCAAATGGCCGAGCTCATCGCCCAGCAAACGGCCGAGCTGCGCGCCCCGCGCCTTGGAATCTTTGCCACCGACCCCAAGGCCCGCAACATCCAAACTCCAGCGCAAAAAGCCGCCAACCCTGTGGCGCGCATCCCCAAAAAACTGGTGGCCGTGTTCGACATCCTGCGCAGCGGACAGATTGAAGAGGGGCTGGCGCAACTGGCGCAAATCGACGGCTTTGCCCCGCAAAAAGCCGCCGCCCAGGCGGAGGTGGCCTACTTTCAAAGCGACTTTGCCCGCGCCATGACGCTGGACGAAAGCTGGTGGCCCCAATCCAAGCAGTGGTACGCCATCAACCCCCTGGCCGAGCACCTGCTGGCCTACGCCTGGGCCGCCAAAGCCAACGGCCAGGTGGCGCATGCGCAAAAGCAACTGCGCGCCGCCTTCCCCGCCAGCCTCAAAATCGCCCAAAACGCGCTGGCCGCCCTGACCGCGCCGGATCCAGCCCCCGCCGCCGAGCGGCAAAGTGGCCGCAGCATGGACGACCTGCTGGCGCAGCTCAAACAATACAAACCCAAATACCGCCCCGACAGCGCCGACGGCGTGCGCTATCTGCTGCACTTCGTGCTGATAGAGGCCAGCACCCGCGACGCACTGACCTACTACGAAGCCCACTGCGCCTTGGTCGATTCATTCGACCATCACATGAACGCCGCCCGCCTCTACCACGCCGTAGGCGACACCGCCGCAGCCCAGGCCGCCATCTGCCGCGCCGCGCCACACTTCGCCCCGGTGGAGCACACCCAAGTCGCGCCCATGCGCCTGTGGGAATACCGCAGCCTGACCCCGCTCTACACCCCCGACCTGCTGCAAACCCTGTTGCGGATGGACAAAAACCAAGCGGCTTAGCCATTAAGCCACACGCATTTACCCCGATAAACAACCCCGGCCCAAGGAGTCATTTGAAGTTGAAGCTGATGCCCCTGTTGAGCCACATAGAAAAAAGACCGCTCATGTACTTGAGTGAAAAGGCCTAGAAAGCCTAGAAAACTTCATGGCCGGTTTTGGTTTATGCAAATCATGGGGGCAACAAGCTCGCCGATGACCCGCCTCACATCAACAGCATTGGGTTATTCTGCGCATATGCCAAGCCACACTTGACCAAACATGAGAACATCTGCAAAGAGATGCTCTACCTGTACCTCAAAGAGACGAATTTTCGCTTCAACCAACGACGCGATAACTTATGCAGTCTTTCGATGAAGAGTCCGCAAGAACAGCCAATTGAGCCCCAAATCTCCCAGCATCCAGAATCAACAAGACAAAAGGCACACTGCCAAATGAAAAAAAATCAACATAAAGAACTCATGGAAAAAGTGCCATCAGGGAATCTCACCTCCGAAGAAAAGTTATCTCTGGCAAAGGATTTATTGAGCGCCTCGTCTTCTGAATGGAGCATTTCTCATCAGAAAAATTTCGCCGACAACCTGCTCTTCCTCATGAGCATAAAAAATAATTTATTGGAAAATGAAAATAACCCCGAGATTCTATGGAGATGCATTAAATCATTCGGGATATTGGGCGCAAAATCAAAAAATCAGGAATGCAAGGATTTTTGTTTTTTCACTATAAATAAATTCAAAGACGATTCCAACAAAAAGATATCCTACTTTGCAAATCTTGAAATAATTTGCCACTTTGGAGAGAAATTAAAGTCTGAAAGCTACACATTTGAAGACCTTGAAAAATTTATGAATGAATTCAAAAAACACGACACGATGCTCATGGCCTCATATCTAGTCAGCAACAAATTGAATAATTTCAGCAAAGAAGAAATTCAACTATTGCATTTGAAATTTCACAATTATTCATCAATTGCCAAAAAAGAATTTTATAAAAATTACTACATGAAATTTTCGGAATTACTATTGGAATACAATTCTGGAAAAATTAATCAAGAACACTTCTCCATAAGGGATGCCGCCAATGAATATGCAATTAACGCAAATAGGCATTAGCATTGCCAACAAAATCCGCAACGCTTGGCGGCGATATTCGCCATGGTGAATAGCAACGGCGAAGATTAAGAACGAGGGGATGCGTCCTCAAGCAATGCCTGCACCAGAAAATCCGCCACCGCGCGCACGGCGGGCGATCGGCGCACGTCTTCGTGCATCACCAAATACAAGTCTTCTTCCAGCACTTCGGGCGTGGCGGCGTGTATGGCAAGGGGCACAAGCGGGTCTTCGGGGCGGACAAAAAATTCCGGCAGCAGCCCCACGCCCATGCCTTCGAGCAGGCATTGTTTGATGAGCAAAAAGTCGTTGCACTCCAAGGCCGGGGCATCGCTGCCAATGATCTGCCGCGCCCAGCGCCCCTGACGGGCGTCGGCGGGAATCAGCAAAAAGCGCCAGTCGGCACGCGGGCGCTGCGGGTATGGCGGGCGGGCGTAAAAGCCAAAGCGCAAGCTGCGCAGGCGGCGGATGGCCAGATCGTTTTGCGCGGGGCGCACTAGGCGCAGGGCAATGTCGGCCTGGCGGGCGTGCAGGTCGCTGATGCGCGCCTCGCCCTGCAAGACCAGGCAGATGTGCGGCTCAAGCTCGGCAAAGGCGGCCAGTTGTCGGGCGGGCAGCAATTCGCGCAACACCAGCGGCGGCGCAGACACCACCACCCGCGCCTGCCGGTCGCCCGCGCCGTGCGCCAGGCGTTGCAGGGCGAGGATGTCTTTTGCCAGCTCCTGCGCCTGGGCGTGGATGCGCGTGCCGTCTTCGGTGAGCAGATAGCGCTTGCCGATGCGGTCGAACAGGCGCACGCCAAGCGCGCTTTCCAATTGCGCAATGCGCCGCGACACGGTGCTGTGCTGCACGCCCAGCGCCTCCGCCGCTGCGGTGAGCGTTTCCTGCTCCACCAGCGTGACGAAGTGCTGCAAGTCGTTCCAGTCGAGGCTCATACGAGGGGTCATGACCTGGTGGTCAGCCATTGCCGACCTTGCCCGGTCAGGCGGTAGCGTTGGGTGCGGCTGCGTGGTTTGTCGGGCTGCGTCATCTCGATCAGGCCGGCGGCCAGCGCGGGCTTCAGATAGGCCTTGCGGAAATGATCTTCATGCCGCAGTGACAAGGCTTCTTGCAGTTGCTGGCGCGACATTTCGCCCGTGAGCGCGCGCAGCAGGCGTGCAACTTCCCCGGCAACTTCCCCGGCAACTTCCCCGGCAACTTCCCCGGTAACTTCCCCGGTAACTTCCCCGGTAACTTCCCCGGTAACTTCCCCGGTAACTTCCCCGGTAACTTCCCCGGTAACTTCCCCGGTAACTTCCCCGGTGAGCGGCGCATGGGTTCTGGCAATCACCGCCTTGAACTGATTGCCGGGCACATCATCCTCAAACTGGATGGTCGGCCACTGCCGCAGTGCACGTGCGATGCCCGATCCCAGCCCCCGATACGGCAGGATGTGAGTGGCATGTCCGGTCAGCGTGGGATTGCGACGGTTGGTGCTGCCGTGACGGATGGCCTGCACGCTCAGGTTATCGGGTAGATGACCGGGGCTGATGATTTCAATGCGATCGGCAAACACCAGCACGCGGATGGATGCGCTGGTGAAGTAGTCGCGATGAATGAAGGCGTTGACCAACAGCTCTTCAAGGGCGGCCTCGGGCACTTCCAGCTGCCCCAGGGTATTGAAGCCACGGCCTGCCTGCACATGGTGCAGATTGCGTTTGATAAAGGCCAGGCTGCGCTGATATTGCACGGCCAGCGTGCCGTCGATGTCCTCGCTATCCAGATAGCGACTGTCAGACAGCGTGACGCCGGGAAGGGCCACAGCCTTGACCATGAAGGCAGGGCGATAACGCTGCGGATGCCTGCCAAAAAGCAGCAGGCCACTCAAGTTCAGCGCCGCGCCGTCGGCCAACCCCAGGTTGTTCAGCAGCTGCGCCAAGGGCTGACCGGCCTCCTCGGGCATGTGGCCATAGCGCCGTTGAAAGTACTCTGCAAAAGCCTTTTCATCCAGATCAGCCACAGAACTGCGCTCAACCGCAATCACATCGGCATGAACCAGTCCGGCGCGTTGAAACAGGCGCTGGATTTCCTCGCGTGCGGTGACATGGCGCTTGTCTGCACCCGCCTTGACCCAGATGCGCCCCTGGTTGTCCAGATAAGGCTTGGCAAGGCCGTCAGGCACGGTCACCGCGATGACCACACCGCGTGCGGTTTGAATGTTTTCAGTTTGTGGGTGCACCGGTGGGCGTATGTGCTGCGAGGCAGCATTGGATAGCAGCTGGTTCAGGCGGCGCACATCCGCCGCCGTCAATCCGCTGATTTGCCCATCGTCTTGCACACCCAGCCACAACATGCCCCCACCGCTGTTGGCCAATGCCGCCAACTCTGCGGCCAAGCTGTCGGCATTGCTCGCATCGCGTTTGAACTGCTGGCGGCTGTCCTCACCACGTGCCAACTGCTGCTGGAGTTCGGCTTCATTCATGGGCATGAGTGTCCGTATGTTGTGCATGAATCGTCAATCTTCGCCAATTTAGCGTGTTTTCTTTCTTTTATCGACTATTCACAATGCCTCGCCACAGCGCGGCGGCGCCTCCCAGCATGTGCAGCGCCGCGCCTGACGAAAGGTTCACCATGAAAAAAATCCCTGCCAAATACCGCAACATCGTCTTCACCTTCTACTCCACCACGCTGATGGCGCTCATCATGAGCGCGACCCTGGTGGCGCTGAACACCGGCATCGACAGCGGCTGGCCGATGCGCACCCTGCGCTCTTATGCGCTGGGGTGGCCGGTGGCCTTTTTCAGCATTTTGCTGATTCGCCCGCTGGTGGAGAGGCTGGTGGCGCGGACGACGGAATAAATCATGGATTCAGGCGAACAAGCATCGCCGTCATCCGGGGCGTCAACAAAACCTGTCTTGCTCATCTGTGGCTACGGCCCTGGTATTGGTCATGCGGTAGCCGAGCGCTTTGGCCAAGCCGGGCATCCGCTGCATCTTGTGGCGCGTGATGCGGACAAACTCGCCGCGGCCACCCGGCACTTGCAGGCGCAAGGCATTCACGCCCAAGGCACGGCTTGCGATTTAAGCGATGAAGCGGCCTTGCAGGCCATGCTGCAAGCCCAGTTGGCAGCAGGCGGCATCGGCCTGCTGCACTGGAATGCCTTTGTCGATGTGGATGGCGATTTGCTGGATGCCTCGCCCGCTGTGCTGGCGCAAAGCCTGAACCTGCGCGTGGTGCGATATCTGCAAGTGGTGCAAACCCTGCTGCCGCTGCTTGCACGGCAACGCGGCGCGGTGCTGGCCACCAGCGGCGTGATGGCCTTGCAGCAGCCTGACATTGATGCCTTTGCCAAAGACTTCGGCATCCTCGCCGTGTCAGTCGCGGCGCAGCACAAGGCCAATGCCCTGTTGGCTCAAAGCCTTGCCGCGCACGGCGTGCATCTGGCAGAGGTGGTGGTCAACGGCTTTGTGCAGCGCACGCCTGCCGAAGCGCAATACCCCGCCACCATCAACCCTGCCGATGTAGCCGAACAGTTTTGGCAGTTGGTGCAGCAGCGGCAAGCGCACTCGCGGCTGTAGGGCGGTGCGGCGGCCAGCGCTTGAGCAATCGGGAACGGGCCTGCGTTTGTGATGTTTGCCAGCGAATAACCACGACGTGCTAAAAAGCACGCCCTCCCCCGCCTATCGAAAAATCCGATGAAAAAAATCCCCAGCAAATACAGCGGCATCGTCTTTACCTTCTACGCCACCATGCTGATGGCCTTGATCATGAGCGCGGTGCTGGTGGCGCTGAACACCGGCATCGACAGCGGCTGGCCGATGCGCACCCTGCGCGCCTATGTGCTGGCCTGGCCGGTGGCCTTTGTCAGCCTGCTGCTAATCCGCCCGCTGGTGCTGAAGCTGGTGGCGTGGACGACGGGGGATTGAGCCTGGCTCCGCTTTTCAGTCAGGGCAGCACCACGGCGTGCTCACGAAACACGCGCCATGTCTCGTCCTGCTGGCGCAGCATCAGGGTAAAGACGATGGTTTTTTCACCGGCGCCCAGGTCCATGCGGCGGGTAGCGATGACGTAGCCGGTATCGCCCTGCACCTCGGCCAGCTCAAAGCGGACGGCGGTATTGAGCGGTGCGGCGCCGGCATCGCGCAGGCCGCGGAAAAACGCCAGGTTGGCGGCGTAGTCGAATTGCGCCAGGCTGCCATCGTCCTGCCGGATCACGATCTGCAGATCGGGCGTGTAGCACTGGGCCAGCTCATCCAGCCGGTAGTGGCAGCCGACATCGATCAGCTTTTCAACGGCTTGGGTCAGTTGAGGATTCATATGTATTTCAGATGTCTGGATGATTGCACTGGTTAATTGGTCGCGACAGATAGCGGTATTGGCCGCAGCTAATCAAATGAAGCCTCAGGAAATGCACCAATTTTCAGACAGAACACCCAGCAATTCCGTCTGCCGCTGCTCTACCACCTCCGGCGTCCATTCGGGTACGTTAAGTACCGAGACGGTCAGCGAGTAGTCGGGCACGTTTTTCGTGCCTTTGAAGTAGGCCGTTTTCTTGCGCTCGAAGTTGTAGTTCTGTGCCTGCAAATTGCGCGAGCGTCCCAGCAGCGCCAGATTGCCCAGACGGTGCACCCATTTCTGATGGCTTTCGGCCGTCCAGTCCTTTGACCAATCTGCGCTCATTGTCTGTGGCAAGACGTGCTCGACTGTCAACAAGGCCGTGGGAGAGGGCAGCGCTCCACCCATGAAGGCGTTCAAGCGCAGCAGTAGGTAATTTCGGCGGCGGTTGGGCATGTCGTACACATTACCTTGTAGGTAGTGCCTGAATTGCTCTTTTTCGGATTCACTCAAATCCAGCGCCTTGATGGGTTTAGCCAGTGTCTTGGCTTCCCGCAATTCAGCCAGCACGGGCACATAGCGCGCGATGCGCTGTGTTACGTTGTAGCCGCACACATTCATGAAGGCAGCCAAACGCTCCAGATCCTGCATGAACATCAGAACGCCCTGCGTTTCAGATGAATGTTTGGCCAGCACCAGCATGGCGCAAGGCATCCAGTCGGCGTTCCCGATGCGGTTGAGCCAACCCAGCAAGTCATTCACGTCGCTGGCGTTCTGACTCGAAACGTAGGTGCTATTCTTGGCTGTCAGATAGGCCTTCACATACGGCTCTATCACCTGATCGAACAAATCTTCCGCTGAATTGGTTTCGCTGAGCACGCGCTCGCGAAACTCCTCCAACAGAGAGCGACGGGCTTTGTCGAGGGCATAAATCATGCGGATATGGGCAAACACCTCTGCAAAGCCATCGCGACCGGTGCTCACTTCCAAGTCTTCCCAGCGGTCGTTGAAGTCCTCCCGGTTTTCAGGCGCCATCTTGCCAATCACATCGGATTTGATGATGTCGGTGGGCAACAAATCCAGCCCACGGCTGTTGAGCACGGAAAACACCCGAAAGGCCGATTGCTGGCTGGGTGTGGACACCACCACCAAGAAGCAGCGCTGAACCAAAAAACTGCCAAACTTTTTAGCAAAGTCCGAGTCTTTTCCTTGTTCTGCGCGCAGGCGTTCCAGAAAAAAGCTAGCGTTGCCCTGGATGTTGCGCTGTGACTCGTTGTTGAGTTGCGATGGGTCTTCTTTGCTCAATTCATCCAGATGAACATCTTGCACGTATTTCTTGAAAAAGCCCGCATCGCGCTCTCGCAGTCGCAGACGTGGCTTGGGCTCAAGCCCCTCCAATGGGTTACCTGGCTCGCAGAGGTAGTTTCGGAAGTGCGCGCTGGTGCTGTTGTCGGAAACTTGCGCCAGGGCTGCCAGCAAGATGGTCAATGTGGTCAGGCGTTGCTGCCCGTCGATCACCTCGGCGGGCGGTTTGCCTTCTTCCTTAATGAGCACGATGCTGCCCAGAAAATAGTCATCCTGCACATCGGTCTTGACGAAAAAGTCGTACAAGTCGCCCCACAACTCGCCTGCTTCTTCGCGGGTCCAAGCGTAGGGGCGCTGGTAGCTTGGAATGGTGTAGTCAAAGTCTGAACTGAAGATTTTGGACAGTGAAAACTCTGCTCCTCTGATTTTTTCGCTCATGTTGTGCCCCTATTTGCCTTTAACAAAGGTATCAAAAGATGATACAGGCTTTATGAAGCCGACGACGTGGCCTACGTGCAGAAGATCGCCCTGCTCAACCAGGCCGGGCTGCCGCTGAAGGAGATCGCCCAATTGCGCGACTGCCTGCGCGAGCAGCCGCAGGACTTTTGCAGCGGCTTGCGCGCCCGGCTGCAAGCGGTCAGCGCCGATATCGACCGCAAGGTGGCGGATTTGCGCGCCTCGCAAGCCCTGCTGGCGGACTTGCTGGCGCGCTAAGCGGCGGTATCCGTCGTCCATGCAATCACGCATGCTGCCCGGCAGCGCCGATGCACCTTTGCCCGCGCCTTAAAATGTTGCGCCGCTTGTCTGGAGCCTTGTCATGCGATTGTTGTTGCTGCTGTTTGCGCTGTCGATACCGTTTGCCGATGCTTGGGCGGCGGGCTCAACTTGCCGGGTCTGGGAAGACCGCAATGGCAACCAGCGTCAGGATGCAGGCGAGCCGGGACTGGCCGGAGTGCAGCTTCATGATGGCCGACAACTGGTGCAGACCGATGCCGATGGCCGTTATCGCTTGTCCGGCAGCAAGGCGCACGGCACGCTGCTGCTGATCAAACCCGCCACGCATGCGCTGCCGTCGCGTGCCGATGGGCTGCCCGACAACTGGCATGTCGGGGGTGGCTGCCGTGATTTTGCGCTGCTACCCAACCCGCATGGCGATGCGCGCGGTTTCGAGGTGTTGTTGCTGGCCGATAGCCAGACCGAGGACGCGACCGAGCTGGATTATTTTCGCCGCGACATCATCGAGCCGCTGCTGGACAAACCCCGCGCCCGCTTGGGCGTAACCCTAGGGGATTTGGTCGATGACAATCTGACCCTGTATCCGCAGCTCAAGGCACAGATGGCTCGGCTGGCAACGCCGTGGCTGCATATCCCCGGCAATCATGATCTGGATTTCGAGGCTGCCGATGATGCCGGTTCACTGCTCAGCTATCACCGCCACTTCGGCCCGGACACCCTAGCCTGGGAAGAGCCGGGGCTGGTCTTTGTCGGTCTGGATGACGTGATTTACCAGCCGGGGGCATCGCCACGCTATGTCGGCGGCCTGCGCGAAGACCAATTTGCTTTTCTTGAAGCCTATCTGCCAAGCGTGCCGAAAGACGCGCTGCTGGTGTTGGGTGTGCATATCCCTTTGTTCGACAAAGAGGCTGGGGTGGAGACTTTCCGGGCGGCTGACCGCAAGCGGCTGTTCGCGCTGCTGCGGGATTTTCCGCATGTGCTGGTCTTGAGCGGCCATCAGCATACGCTCGGGCATCATTGGCATAGCGCCGAAAGCGGCTGGCATGGGGCGCAGCCCTTGCATGAGTTCAATGTCGGTGCTGCCTGCGGTGCGTTCTGGTCGGGGGCACCGAATGCTGCCGGGATTCCCGATGCCACCATGGCCGATGGCACGCCCAATGGATATGCCCGGCTGCATCTGGATGGCGATGGTAGTTATCGGCTTTCCTGGCATCCGGCCAAACAGGATGGCCAAGATGCAGCGTTCACCCAAGTCCTGCGCCTGCATGCACCGAAAGTGCTACGCCAAGGCGCATATCCGGCCTGGGGCGTGTATGCCAATGTGTTTGCCGCGCCGCCCGATGCGCAGGTGGAATACCGGATTGATGGCGGCGCCTGGCAGCCGATGCAGCGATTTGTCGGCCCCGACCCCTGGCTTGCGGCAGAAAACGCCCGCGATGATGACAGTAGGCAATTGCGCGGTTATGACCGTTCACCAGAAGCGCGTGCGTCCACGCATCTTTGGCGCGCCGCCCTTGATACCCGCCTGCCGATAGGCATCCACCACGTTGAAGTGCGCGCGCAGGATGCGTACGGGCAGTGGCAAAAGGCCGCCATCGACTATCGGCTGGAAGCTGCTAGCCGCTGAACCTGGCTCGGCGCGTCAACGGCAAGAAGCTCGGCACGCGGCCCATTGACCGGCCCGACATAGGCTTGCGAGTCGAAACCGGCCGCAGCAAAGGCCTGCTGCATGGCATCGGCGGCTGCACCGGCACGAGCAGCATCATCAAACCAGGCAAACACGCTCGGCCCGCCACCGGAAATACTGGCGCCCAAGGCATCGTGCGCAAGCGCGGCGGCTTTGACCTGCGCGAACCCCGGAATCAATGCAGCACGACGCGGCTCGACCAGCACATCCTGCAAACCTGCGGCAATCAGCGCACGCTCGCCACGGGCAAGGCCGGTCAAAAACAACGCCAGATGGCCGCAATGCTGCACCACCTGCGACAGTGGATAAGGCGCCGCCAGCACGGCACGGGCATGACGGGTTTCCAAGGTTTGCTCCGGATGCACCACCGCAGCGTACAGCCAGTCCGGCGCATCCAGCGCAATCATGCGCTGCGCGTCGGCCAGCACCACGCCGCCCAGCAGCATCGGCGCCACATTGTCGCCTTGGCGACTGTTGCTGGCGACAGATTCGCCCTCCAACGCACAGTCGTACAGTGCATGGCGTTCAAGCGGCTCGGGCAGCAGGGCATTGCCCGCCACCAGCGCTGCCACGCAGGAAGCAGCCGAGCCGCCTAGGCCTGAGCCCAGCGGAATACCTTTGGCAAGACGCAGCTCGAAGCCGAAATCAATCCCGGTTTGCGCCCGCAGCGCCATCAATGCGCGACCGGCAGTATTGCGCGCTGCCGCCAGCGGAATGGTTTCAATGCCGGGAAAATGCCCCTCAATCGCGCTGATGCGGACTTCCGGCGCGTCAATGCGGCGCACCCAGGCGGTATCCCCCAGCCCGCCCACCGTGTGTCCCAGCAAGTCAAAACCCACGCCGATATTGCCGACACTGGCAGGCGCAAAGGCACGGGCTTCTGCAAGCTGGGACATGAGGCATTCCGATGAAAAACAAGGGGCGCGCATGATGCCATGCGGCAGCGGTGGATGAAAAAAGCAGCGCAAAGCCCTACCATGCGCGGCAGAAGCAGGGGTACCGGCGTGCCGGTTGAGAAACACCCTTTGAACCTGATGTGGTTAGCACCACCGTAGGGAGCTCGGGAGCCTCTGAAAAGCTACTGCGCGTGCGTCTGGCGGCGGTGCTCGGGCGGCTCTTTGTACCACCACGTACACTGCGCTTCCTGCGCTCCGGCCTCTACCACCAGTCACCCGCTCGCTACGCTTTTCAGAGGCTCCCCAAAAAAGAGCTGCATCGTGCATCACCGTATGCCTGCTTCGTTCCGCCACGGGCACTGCCCTTTGCCACAGGACGAAGTTCGATGAATGCCATCCCCAGCCAACTTATCCAGCAGACCGAAGCGCTGTCTGCCGAAGTGACCCAGCCGATTCCCGGCTCGCGCAAGATTCATGTCGAAGGCTCGCGCCCGGACATCCGCGTGCCGATGCGCGAAATCGCGCTGACCCGCACGCCCACGCTGTTTGGCGGCGAAGAAAACGCCCCCGTCACCGTGTACGACACCTCGGGCCCGTATTCCGACCCGCAGGCCGACATCGACCTCGCTGCAGGTCTTGTGCCGTTGCGCGCGGCGTGGATTGCCGAGCGTGGCGACAGCCAAGCCCTGCCGGGGATTACTTCTGAATTTGGCCGCGCGCGCGAAGCCGACCCGAAGCTCGCCACGGTGCGCTTTCCCAATCGCCCGAAACCGCGTCGTGCATTGGACGGCGCCAATGTCACGCAGATGCACTATGCCCGGCGCGGCATCATCACCCCGGAAATGGAATTTGTCGCCATTCGCGAAAACCAGCGGCTGGAAGCAGTGCGCGAGGCGCATCTTTTGAACCAGCATCCGGGCGAAAACTTCGGTGCCAATATCCAGCGCATCATCACCCCGGAATTCGTGCGTGATGAAATCGCCCGCGGCCGCGCCATTTTGCCCAACAACATCAACCACCCCGAAAGCGAGCCGATGATCATTGGCCGCAACTTCCTGACCAAGATCAACGCCAATATCGGCAACAGCGCAGTCAGCTCCGGCATTGCCGAAGAAGTGGAAAAACTGGTCTGGGCGATCCGCTGGGGTGCCGACACGGTGATGGACCTGTCCACCGGCAAGCACATCCACGAAACCCGCGAATGGATCCTGCGCAACTCGCCGGTGCCGATTGGCACCGTGCCGATTTATCAGGCGCTGGAAAAAGTCGATGGCCGTGCGGAGGAGCTCACTTGGGACATCTTCCGCGACACCCTGATTGAACAGGCCGAGCAGGGCGTGGACTACTTCACCATTCACGCCGGCGTCTTGCTGCGCTATGTGCCGCTGACCGCCAAGCGCGTGACCGGCATCGTCAGCCGCGGCGGCAGCATCATGGCCAAATGGTGCTTGGCGCATCACAAGGAAAACTTCCTCTACACCCATTTTAAGGACATCTGCGACATCATGAAGGCGTATGACGTGGCCTTCTCGCTGGGGGATGGCCTGCGTCCGGGGAGCCTTGCCGATGCCAACGACGCGGCGCAGTTCGGTGAGCTGGAAACGCTCGGGGAGCTGACCAAAATCGCCTGGAAGCACGATGTGCAAACCATGATCGAAGGTCCCGGCCATGTGCCGATGCAGCTCATCAAGGAGAACATGGACAAGCAGCTGCGCGAATGTGGCGAAGCCCCGTTCTACACCCTGGGGCCGCTGACCACTGACATCGCGCCCGGCTACGATCACATCACCAGCGCGATTGGCGCAGCGATGATTGGCTGGTACGGCACCGCGATGCTGTGCTATGTCACCCCGAAAGAACACCTTGGCCTGCCCAACCGCCAGGATGTGCGCGAAGGCATCATGGCCTACAAAATTGCCGCCCATGCCGCAGACCTTGCCAAAGGCCACCCCGGCGCGCAGGTGCGTGACAATGCGCTCAGCAAAGCGCGCTTCGAGTTCCGCTGGCAGGACCAGTTCCATCTGGGGCTGGACCCGGAGCGGGCGATGGAGTACCACGACGAAACCATGCCCAAGGAAGCGCACAAGCAAGCGCATTTTTGCAGCATGTGTGGGCCGCATTTCTGCTCGATGAAAATCACCCAGGACGTGCGCGACTACGCCGCCGAACACGGCATCAGCGCCGAAGAAGCGCTGAAAGCCGGCATGAATGAAAAATCCGCCGAGTTCCGCGAACAAGGCGCCAAGGTGTATCACTTGGAGTAAGCACTACTGAACCCCCGGCAACAGCCCGCTTAAAGGGCGGGCTGTTTTGACCGGGGCATGCAGTCGGCTGTTTACACTGTTGCTCCATCCATACGGGGTGCCCATCATGAAAATCCTTTCTCACTTTTCCTTGCGCAATCTGCTGGCCGCAACCGCCCTGCTGCTGTTTTTGGCCGGCTGTGCTTCTGGCCCGCACGTTCGCACCGACTATGACCCGGATGCCAACTTCGGTAAGTACAAGACTTGGGGCTGGTACACGCCGATTGCGATGGAGCAGGCAGGTTATTCCAGTTGGATGAGCGAGCGTATCAAGCGCAATATCGAGCGCGAAATGGAAGCGCGCGGCTACCGCTTCAATGCCGAAAAGGCCGATTTGCGGGTGAACTTCCAGGCTGCCGTACAAGAGCGCAACGACGTTTACACCGCACCGCGAATGGATTTCCAGTATTTCTGGAGCTACCGCGCACGCGCCTATGTCGCTTTCCCGATTTGGTATGACGAGGCGGTTGTCAGCCGTTATACCGAGGGCACGCTGACGGTTGATTTGGTCGATGCCGAACACAACCGCATGGTCTGGACGGGCGATGCCATTGGCCGAGTGGTGCGCCGCACACCAGAAGAACGCGCTGCTGATATTGATGCGGCCATTACCGCTATTTTTGCCAAATACCCGTATCGCGCGGGGGAATCGCAACCGGCACCACTGCCCAAGCACTGACAGCGGAAGTTGCCTTGCCCCGGTGGGCTTGACTCCCCACCCCATTCACCAAGCACACGAAAACGCCCCGCAATGCGGGGCGTCTTGATTGCGGGGATTACACCGCGTCGGGTTGGTTTTCAGGGCTTGCCGTCGCAAAGGCCGGCAAAGCAAGACAGCGCGCCTCGATGGCGGCAAGCGTGGGAAAAGCGGCTAGCTCAAGGCCGAATCGATGTGCGTTGTAAAGCTGCGGAATCAGGCAAATATCCGCCAGCGTCGGGGTATCGCCATGACAGAACAGTCCGGTTGCCGGACTTTGCGCAAGCGCGGCCTCCATCGCCGTAAAACCTTCGCGCATCCAGTGGCGCATCCAGTCTTCCACTGCGCCCTGCTCCAGTGCGTATTCGGCCTTCAGATATTGCCCCACGCGCAGATTGTTGAGTGGGTGGATATCGCAGGCCACCAATTGTGCCAAGGCACGCACGCGGGCGCGGCCTGCGGCATCCGGTGGCAGCAAGGGCGGCGTTGGTTGGGTTTCGTCCAGATATTCCAGAATCGCCAGTGATTGGGTCAGCCGCAAATCGCCCTGTTGCAGGGTCGGTACCAGCGCCTGCGGGTTCAAGGCGCGATACGCCGGGCTACGCTGCTCGCCACCATCGCGCAGCAGATGCACGCTATGTTGCCGATACGGCAGTGCTTTCAGGTTCAAGCCAATACGCACGCGGTAAGCGGCACTGGAGCGCCAATAGGAATACAAAATCATTTCGGACATATCGTGCTCCTTGGAGCTTGTTCAAAGTCTTTCGTCGGCTATGCGCCAGATTCAGAATCTCTAGGCAAGCCGCTATTGCGTTTGAGTTTCCGCCCTGTTCTGGCGGCAAGTAGTAGCGACCAATGAAAACAAGGCAGGGCATGTTTGAGCATTGCTGCGCCAGGCTGCCTTTGCCCTGCCCAGCGCACATCCCGGCGCCACTAAAAAAGCAGGCGCCAAATGGCGCCTGCACGGTGCGCTGGTTACGGCGCGCTCTGCCGTTCGATGACTTGCTCGATAGCACCGAAAATATCGTTGCCGTCGCGGTCTTTCATTTCAATGCGCACCACATCGCCAAACGACATAAACGGCGTGCTCGGCTTGCCATCGCGCAGGGTTTCCACGGTGCGCTGCTCGGCAAAGCAGGACGCGCCCTTGGCGGTGTCCTCATTGGCGATGGTGCCCGAGCCAACAATGGTCCCGGCCGAAAGCGGGCGGGTTTTGGCCGCATGCGCCACCAGTTGCGCAAAATTGAACTGCATGTCCACGCCGGCTTCCGGTGCGCCAAACCATTTGCCATTGATATGGGTCAGCAGCGGCAAATGCACCTTGCTGTCCTGCCAAGCATCGCCCAACTCGTCCGGGGTAACAAAGACCGGCGAAAGCGCCGAGCGCGGCTTGGACTGCAAAAAGCCAAACCCCTTGGCAAGCTCCGGCGGAATCAGATTGCGCAAAGAGACATCGTTCACCAGCCCAATCAACTGAATATGCTCGGCGGCCTGCGCCGGGGTGAGCGCCATCGGCACATCGTCGGTCACGATGACGATTTCGGCTTCAAGGTCGATGCCGTAATCTTCGCTAACCACTTTTACCGGGTCGCGCGGCCCGTAAAACCCGGCGCTGACGGCCTGGTACATCAGCGGGTCAACATAAAAACTTTCCGGCACTTCCGCACCACGAGCGCGCCGCACGCGCTCCACATGCGGCAGATACGCGCTGCCATCGACAAACTCGTAGGCACGCGGCAGCGGGGCGGCCAGCGCCTTCATGTCGATATCAAATGCGCCTTCTGCGCTGCCCGCGTTCAACGACTGATACAGGGCATTCAGGCGCGGCGCGGCATTGCTCCAGTCCTCCAATGCGGCCTGCAAGGTAGCGGCGATGCCAGTGGCACGCACCCCGCGGGCAAGATCACGGGAAACAACAATCAGGGTACCGTCGCGGCCACCTTCTTTGAGAGAACCAAGTTTCATGCAAGCTCCATGAGTAAAGTACGGTTATTGTAATTGCCGAGTGCTCACTTCTGCCCCGGCGCTGCATCCTCGTCCTGAAAGCCGCCAGCCCGATAGGTCAGCACCAAGGTATCGCGATGCCCGGTTGCGCCCTGGGTTTCAGGCTGAATCGGGGTGGACTCGTGAATCACCCGCGCATCATCCATCAGCAGCAAACTCCAGGGCATTTGCAGGGTAAAGCGCCGACCTGCCGGCCCATCGGCTTCGAATACGCGGGTTTCGCCCCCCTTGATTCGCACCCTGGCCAGCAGAAAAACTGCCACGAAATCCACGCCATCACGATGCGCGCCTTCTGGCGTCGGGCGACCAATGCCATCGCCGGTATCAATACGGAATTGATGTGCTTCCACCGACCAGTGTTTGCCACCGGCCAGCGCATCGCAGAGCATGCCGATGCCGACAATCAGCTTCTCCCAGGCAGGCTGGCTGCGAGTCGTCTCCGCCACCGGCGCAAACCAGCGCGACATGCCGCCATGCAGGGCGTTGTATTCCAACGATTGCCAGTGTGCGCGATGCGGCACGTCATGCAGCAGCCCGGCCTGATAGTGATAGCTGGCGTGGCGGCGGGCACGATAGCGCCCTCCATCGCGCAGATATTCATCCGGCGGCAAATCCTCCCAGGCAGATTGCAGGGCTTGCAGCTCGTCCATCGTTACGCCCAGCAAGCGCAGCACATCCTGTGGCGCAAGCAGCGCATAGCCCTGCGCCCGGATATCGGCCAGCAATGATTCGAGCGTTGAAAACGGCGGCTGGAACATCGCTACGGAAAACTCCTGCAAAGCAACGAAAAAAGCCCACCGGAAGGCGGGCTTTTTTGACCGGGTTCTCGCATGGGACGAGTATTCGGATTTGGCAGCCCCGGATGGATTCGAACCACCGAATGCCTGAGTCAGAGTCAGGTGCCTTACCGCTTGGCGACGGGGCTAGAGGCTGTGGATTGTACTGCTTTTCCGCTACAAACAAAAGTGTTTGCGCGGGATGGCCGTATAGACCCGTGTCTGCTGGCAAGCTGTGGCAGCGCCGCGTGTATTTGGGTACATGCAGGCTGCCACAACAGCAGCGAGTGCCGGGATTAACGCTTGGAGAACTGGGTGGCGCGGCGTGCCTTGTGCAGACCGACCTTCTTGCGTTCCACTTCGCGGGCGTCGCGGGTCATGAAACCAGCCTTGCGCAGTTCACCCTTCAGGGTTTCATCGTATTCCACCAGCGCACGGGCGATGCCCAGACGGATGGCGCCGGCCTGGCCGGTGGTGCCGCCGCCGCTGGCGGTAGCCACGATGTCGAACTTGTCCAGCGACTGGGTCAGTTCCAACGGTTGACGCACGATCATGCGTGCGGTTTCACGACCGAAGAACTCGTCCAGCGGACGGCCATTGATGGTGATATTGCCCGAGCCCTTGCGCAGAAACACGCGGGCGGTGGAGGACTTGCGACGGCCAGTGCCGTAATTCTGTTGAAGTGCCATTATCGTCAGACCTTAGATATCCAGAACCTGCGGCTGCTGGGCAGCGTGCGGATGCTCGGGGCCAGCATAGACCTTGAGCTTCTTGTACATGGCGCGGCCGAGCGGGTTCTTCGGCAGCATGCCCTTGACGGCGATTTCAATCACGCGCTCGGGATGACGTTCCAGCGCTTCGGCCAAGGTTTCGGTCTTGAGGTTGCCGATATAGCCGGTGAAACGGTGATACTTTTTGTCCGAGAGCTTCTTGCCGGTTACGGCAATCTTCTCGGCATTGATCACGACCATATAGTCGCCGGTATCAACGTGCGGGGTGTAAACGGGCTTGTGCTTGCCGCGCAGGCGGTAAGCCAGCTCTGCGGCGAGACGACCGAGGGTCTTGCCTTCGGCATCGACCACGTACCAGTCACGCTGGACGGTCTCGTTCTTGGCGGTAAAAGTTTTCATTGAAAAACTCAATTGGTTGAAATTGTCGGGCTGATTGCGCGCCGGGCGGCGCGGAACTTTGCCATCGCGTTGTGGGTTGGGGTACAGCAAAGAGGCGAGATTATACCCGCCTCCTTGAAAAAGGCAAACAACAGGCAGCCAATCAGTCCGCCAAATTGCGCCCCTGATACAGCTCCTCGATTTCGCGGCGCAGCCGCGCTTCGATTTTCATCCGTTCTTTGAAGGACAGGTTGCGCGCCTTTTCCTCGAACAGATAGTTGTCCAGATCAAACTCCTTCAGGTGCATCTTGGTGTGGAACATGTTTTCCTGATACACGTTCACGTCCAGCATCTCGTAACGGGACTTGATGTTCTTGTGCAGGTAGTCTTGGATGGAATTAATCTTGTGGTCGATGTAGTGCTTCTTGCCTTTCACGTCGCGGGTAAAGCCGCGCACGCGATAGTCCATCACCACGATGTCCGACTCCAGCGATTCGATCAGGTAGTTCAGCGCCTTCAGCGGCGAAATCACCCCGCAGGTGGAAACGTCGATATCGGCACGGAAGGTGGCGATGCCGTTGTCCGGATGGGTTTCCGGGTAGGTGTGCACGGTGATGTGCGACTTGTCCAAATGCGCCACCACTGCATCGGAAATCACGCCCTTGGCATCGGCCTTGTCGATGACCGGCTCCTCGGAAATCAGGATGGTTACCGAAGCGCCCTGCGGCTCGTAATCCTGACGGGCGATATTGAGGATGTTGGCACCGATGATTTCGGCCACATCGGTCAGAATCTGGGTCAGGCGATCGGCATCGTACTGCTCGTCGATGTATTCGATATAGCGACGACGCTCTTCTTCCGACGCGGCATAGCACACATCGTAGATATTGAACGACAGCGATTTGGTGAGGTTGTTGAAACCTTGCAGCTTGAGACGCGGCAGCGGCTTGACCACAGGCGGGACTCCATGAAAGCGGGATTGCAAACCGCCATTATGGGGCATCTGTTGTTGCATGGGGGCAATTCGGACGCATCTGCCCTTGCCGCGTGATGCGCAAGGGGCAATTGCCCAACCGTTCACTCTCCACTAATCTTGCCGTTTGGCTCTCATGGGCATGGCTATGAAAATCCCCGCTACTCTCCAGACCGCACTGCGTCGCATAGACAGCCCGCTGGCGCCCGACAACGCAACCATCGAGCGCTTTCTGGCGCATGCCCAGCAGCGCCGCTACCCCTCGCGCACCTATATCTTCCGCCCCGGCGACCCTGCCAACACCATGTACTACCTCATTGACGGCTCGGTCAGTGTACTGGTGGAGGAGGACGACAATCGTGAGCTGATTCTGGGCTACTTCGGCCCGGGCGAGTTCATTGGCGAAATGGGCTTGTTCACCGAATCGCAGCAGCGCGAAGTGGTGCTGCGCACTCGCACTGCCTGCGAAATGGCTGAAATCGGCTATCAGGAGTTCATGCAGCTTTTGACCGGGCCGCTGGCCGCCGATGCGCCCAAGCTGTTGTATGGCATCGGCAATCAACTGACCCGCCGCCTGCGCGACACCAGTCGCAAGGCCGGTCGCTTGGCGTTTCTGGATGTCAGCGACCGCATCAGCCGCACCCTGCATGATTTGGCCGAAGAGCCCGATGCGATGAGCCATCCCGAAGGCGTGCAAATCCGGGTATCGCGGCAGGAGCTGGCGCGACTTGTCGGCTGCTCGCGCGAGATGGCCGGGCGGGTGCTGAAAAAACTGCAAACCGATGGCAAGCTGCACGCGCGCGGCAAGACCATCGTGCTCTACCAGCCCAAAGAATGAGGACTGCCCGATGCAGGGTGAACTGGAAAACGTCGATTTGCGCAACGCCAGCCTGATGGATGCCGATGATGTCGCCCTGCTGCTGTCCGAGCTGGGCTATCCCTGCGACCGTGAAGACGCCAGCGAGCGCATCCATAACATCATCACCAATGACCGCCAGGCGCTGGTGCTGGCTCGCCATCAGGGCGTGGTTTGCGGCCTGATTGCACTGGACTTCATGTATTACCTGCCACTGGGCACCACGACCTGCCGCATCACCGCGATGGTGGTTACTCCCGAGGCACAGGGCAAGGGGCTGGGACGGCAGCTGCTACGCGAGGCCGAACGCCGTGCCCGCGTTGGCGGCGCTGCCCGTCTGGAAATCACCAGCGGCTCGCAACGTGTGGATGCCCAAGCCTTCTATCGCGCCTGCGGCTACAGCGATGGCACCTTGCGCTTTGTCAAATATCTGGGCGCATAAAGCGTCGGCAAACCCGGTTAATCACCCACCGGCTGGCCCGCGCGGCCAGGACAACCCCAGTTGAGAATCGGCGTGCCCGGCGGCAATTTCCGCTGAAACAAACCCACCGAGGCCGCCTTGGGATTAACCACCACCGGCTTGTCGGCCGCCATCAATAGCGGCAGGTCGGCACTGCTGTCGCTATAGGCGCAGGCAATCGGCTGGGTGAACCCGGCCTCACGGATCATCTGCATTTTCATCTTGTGGTGGCAGTGCCGCAGTGCACCGATGGCACCGAATTTTGGCTCTACCAGCGTGCCGATCACCGGCACATCCTCGTGCGCGACAAAACCAAGAATCGCCCGGGCAAGCTCGGGGGGCGCACCGGTGGCGACAATCACGGTATCACCTGCCTGACGATGGCGATGAAAGACCTTGAATGCCTCGGGCAAAAGTCTGGCGCGGATTTCCTGCTGGTTTTTCAGCACATAGGCATCAATCAGGTCGTCTAGGTCTCGCCGACGGTGCAGCCCGACCGTCCCCACCCAGACAAACGCGGAAATGCCACGCCGCCGGGTCGGCAAAAAGGCAATCATCGGTGCGCATACCGGCGCAATCAGCAAGGCCAGCAACATCCGCCACGGGCTGCGCACAATCCGCCATTTGAGCAGATCGGTAAAAGAATCACCGTCATACAGGGTATGGTCAAAATCAAAGACCACCAGCTCGCCGCTGGCCTGTGTTTGTGTCGTGTGGTTCATCATGCACCGGAAAATATCGCGGCCAGCGCGCTGCCGGGATCTTCGGCTCGCATGAAGGCTTCGCCCACCAAAAAAGCCTGAACACCGGCATTGCGCATCCGCTGCACGTCTTCTTCGGTGTGAATACCGCTTTCGGTTACCAGCAGCCGATTTTGCCCGATGCGCGGCAGCAGCCCAAGCGTGGTATCAAGGGTGACATTGAAGCTGCGCAGATCGCGGTTGTTGATGCCAATCAGCGGCAGCTTGCCCGCCCGCCCCGGCACCGCCAGAGCGCGTTCAAGCTCTGCCGCATCATGTGCCTCAATCAACACATCCATGCCCAGCGCCAGTGCCTGCTGCGCCAGTGCATGCAGGTGGTCATCGGTCAGCGCCGCGACAATCAGCAGGATGCAGTCTGCCCCCAGCACGCGCGCTTCGGTTATTTGCCAAGGGTCGATGACGAAATCCTTGCGCAATACCGGCAAATCGCAGGCGGCGCGCGCGTCTTGCAGATACGCATCTGCCCCTTGAAAAAAATCTACATCGGTCAGCACCGAGAGGCAGGCTGCGCCACCGGCCTGATAACTGCGGGCGATTTCGGCCGGCTTGAAATCCGCACGAATCACGCCTTTCGACGGGCTGGCCTTTTTCACCTCGGCAATCACCGCTGCCTGTCCGGCAGCGATTTTTGCCTCCAGCGCAGCGGCAAAACCGCGCAAGGCCGGCGCCGTGGCCAGCCGGGCTTGCAGCACCGAAATTGGCTGTTTTTCGCTGCGCTCACGCACTTCTTCGCGTTTGCGCATCAATATCCGCTGCAATACATCACTCACCGGCAAGCTCCTGGGTTACTTCGACAAACTGTTGCAATTTTTCCATCGCCGCCCCCGATGCAATCACTGCGCGCGCGCGCGCCACGCCGTCGGCCATGCTTTCGGCCACCTCCGCCGCATACAGCGCCGCCCCGGCGTTCAGCACCACGATTTCCAGCGCAAGTCCGGGCGTATTGCCCAGTGCTGCCAGCAGCATGGCTTTCGATTCGACCGCATCGGCAACGCGCAGATTGCGGGTATGCGCCATCGGGATGCCGAAGTCTTCTGGGTGCACTTCGTATTCGCGCACCGTGCCATCGCGCAGCTCGCCAATCAAGGTGGCAGCGCCCAGCGAGATTTCATCCATGCCATCGCGCCCCCATACCACCAGCGCACGCTTGGCGCCGAGGGCTTGCAGTACGCGCACCTGTATCCCGACCAGATCTGGGTGAAACACGCCCATCAGGATGTTTTCCGCACCCGCCGGATTGGTCAGCGGCCCCAGGATATTGAACAGCGTGCGCACGCCCATTTCCCGGCGCACCGGCGCTACCTGTTTCATGGCCGGATGGTGCAGCGGCGCGTACATGAAGCCGATGCCGGTACGCTCGATGCAGGTTGCCACCTGTGCCGGAGCCAGCTCGATTTTCGCGCCCAGCGCCTCCAGCACGTCGGCACTGCCGGAGCTGGATGAAACGCTGCGCCCGCCGTGTTTGGCAACGCGACCTCCGGCCGCGGCGACCACAAACATCGCGGCGGTGGAGATATTGAAAGTCTGCGCGCCATCGCCGCCGGTACCGACGATATCGACCAAATGACGGCGATCGGGTACCGCCACCTTATGCGAGAACTCGCGCATCACCGTGGCGGCACCGGCGATTTCGTCCACGGTTTCTTTCTTTACCCGAAGGCCGGTGAGAATCGCGGCAGTCATCAGCGCGGAAACCTCTCCGCGCATGATTTGTCGCATCAAATCGACCATCTCATCGAAAAAGATTTCCCGATGTTCGATGGTGCGTTGCAGGGCTTGGTGCGGCGTAATCGGCATGATTTGGGCATCCTGAAAAACGTGCGGGGCTTGCGGAAAAACTCTGGCAGGCGTTTTTCAGCGCGACAGAAAATTGCGCAGCAGTGCATGACCATGTTGCGTCAGGATGGATTCGGGATGGAACTGCACCCCTTCCACCGGATATTCGCGGTGCCGCAGCCCCATGATTTCTTCCATCTGCCCGTCCGGGGTTTCCGTCCAGGCGGTAATTTCAAGGCAGTCCGGCAGGCGCGTTTTGTCCACCACCAGCGAGTGATAGCGGGTGGCCTCATAGCCGTCGGGCAACCCGGCAAACACGCCTTGGCCGTGGTGGCGGATGGCAGAAGTCTTGCCGTGCATGATGCGGCCTGCGCGCACCACATGGCCGCCATACACTTGACCGATGGCCTGATGTCCAAGACATACGCCCAGTATCGGAATGCGGCTGCCAAGTTGTTCAATCACCGCCATCGACACGCCAGCCGCATCCGGTGCCCCCGGCCCCGGAGAAATGACGATTTTTTCCGGTGCCAGACGCTCGATTTCGGCAACACTCATCGCATCATTGCGCTCGACCCGCACCTCGGCGCCCAGGGTTTGCAGGTATTGCACCAGGTTGAAAGTAAAGCTGTCGTAGTTGTCGATCATCAAAATCACGTCATAACCCCTTGGCGGCCTCGGCCACGGCGCGGAACAGCGCACGTCCCTTGTTCATGGTTTCGTCCC
The DNA here is from genome assembly GCA_002798275.1 of Lysobacteraceae bacterium NML08-0793. Lineage (GTDB taxonomy): Bacteria > Pseudomonadota > Gammaproteobacteria > Xanthomonadales > Xanthomonadaceae > Solilutibacter. The sequence continues at coordinate 110,017 of NWQR01000003.1, forward strand.
ATTCTTTTTCCGGGTCGGAGTCGTAAACGATGCCCGCGCCAGCCTGCACATGCAGGCGGCCATCCTGAATAACCGCCGTGCGGATGGCGATGGCGGTATCGGCATCGCCATTCCAGCCCAGATAGCCGACCGCACCGGAATACACATTGCGCTTGACCGGCTCAAGCTCGCGGATGATTTCCAACGCGCGAATCTTTGGCGCGCCGCTGACCGTGCCTGCCGGAAATGCCGCGCGCAGCACATCCATATAGTTCAAGCCCTCGCGCAATTGCCCGGTGACTTCGCTGACGATGTGCATCACATGGCTGTAGCGCTCGATGCTGAAAGACTCGCCCAGCGCCACCGTACCGGGCTGGCTGACCCGCCCCACATCATTGCGCCCCAGGTCAATCAGCATCAGATGCTCGGCCAGCTCCTTGGGGTCGGCCAGCAGCTCGGCTTCCAGCGCGGCATCCTGCGCTGCCGTGGCGCCACGCGGGCGGGTACCGGCAATCGGCCGCACGGTGATTTTTCCGGCCTCCTGACGCACCAGAATCTCCGGCGAAGCGCCGACCACCTGGGTACTGCCGGTATCCAGAAAATACATATATGGCGAAGGGTTCATCGCCCGCAGTGCGCGATACACATCCACCGGGCGCGCATGGAACGGCACCGACAAACGCTGGCTCAACACTACCTGGAAGATGTCACCGGCATGGATATATTGCTGCGCTTTCTCCACCGCGGCGACAAAGCCTTCGCGGCTGAAGCCGCTGACAAAATCGGCCTCGTCCAGCACCTTGCCATGCAGGGTTTCCGGATAGCCGCTGCCGGCCTGGCGCAGCCGGTGCACCAGCGCATCCAAGCGTCGCTCGGCACGCGCCTTGGCATGCGGCTCGGCAGGATTGGCATGCACCACCAGATACAGCCGTCCTTTGAGATTGTCGAATACCGCGACCTCATCGCTGTGCATCAGCAGGATGTCGGGGGTGCCCAGTTCGTCGCGCTTGTGGCCTTGTGCAAAGCGCGGCTCGATATAGCCGATGCTCTCAAAGCCGAACCAGCCCACCAGCCCGCCGGAAAACCCCGGCAGCCCCGGCACACTGGGCACGCGCTGTGCCGCGCGGATGCGCTCGACTTCTGCCAGCGGGTCGTCCAGCATGCGCCGCGACACTTCCACGCCTTCCTCGCTGATGCGCAGCTCATGGCCGTAAAAGGCATATACCCGCCGTGCCGGCAGGCCGATAATCGACCAGCGCGCAAAACGCTCGCCACCTTCCACCGACTCGAACAAATAGCTGTACGGGCCGTCGGCCAATTTCAGATACACCGACAGCGGCGTATCCAAATCGGAGAGCACTTCGCGGACAACGGGAATCAGGGTATGGCCTTCGGCGGCCAGCGACTCGAAACTGGAAACGGACATGTGCAACACTCGGAAAACAACGGACAGGCAAAACAATCGCGGGACTGTGTCACCATCGCCAAGCGTTGTTCGAGACTGGCAAAGTCACCGTTTTCATGGCGCTACTGTGCCGGAAACTGTCGCCGACAGCAATGCGCTGGCAGGCGGCAGGCAAAGCCGCAGGGCGGCGGGCATGCAGTCGATGCGAAAAGCCGCCGCCGTAAACGGCTCGCCATCCAGATTCAGGGCGAAGGGCTGATTGGCGCTGACTTCCATCCACTGCCCGCGCCCCTGTATCGCCGCCTGCGCCAGTGCCGCTTCTCGCCCTTCCGACAAGGCCGCGCCCAGCATCGACAGCATCTGCCCGCCATCGGGCAATTCCGGCACCAGGGTGAAATCCAGCAGGCCATCATTGAGGCTGGCCTCGGGGCAGAGCACCCGCCCGCCGCCTGCCTGACGGCCATTGCCCACGGCCAGCGCCACGAATTCGCCCTGCCAGTCGAAATTTTCGGCGCGCAACTGCGCCTGCATCGCACTGGCCTGCCCCAGCTTGGCGAGGCCAGTCAGAAAATAGGCCATGCCGCCCAGATGCTTTTTCAGCTCCGGGTCGGTTTCCAGCGTCACCTGGGTGCCAAAGCCGCCGGTCACCAGATTGATGCTCCAGCGCACTTCGTCCGCCGCGCATACGCGCAGCAAGTCCACCCAGGTCGGCGCTGCCGCCTGCGCCAATTGCAAGGCTTCCAGCGGCGTGGGCGGGATTTCCGCAGCCACGGCAAAGTCATTGGCCGTGCCCAGCGGCAGGATGCCAAGCGCCGGACGCTGGGTTTCAGGCAAAGCCATCAGCGCATTCACCGCCTCGTTGATGCTGCCATCGCCGCCCCCGGCAATCACCCTGTCAGCGCCCAGTGCCACGGCTTCGGCCACGAAGCGCGCCATGTCGCCGGCCTCCCAGGTCACCCGCACGGCCAGCGCCGCGCCAGATTCGCGCAGCGCCTGAACCGCCTGCCGCAACTCCTCGCGCTGGGCAGCCTTGCCGTTGAGAATCAGCAAAGTTTGACGCGCCGCCGTCATCACAACGCCGCCACCTGCGCCCGCATCTGATTGATGACCTCGGCATAATCGGGCTGCCCGAAAATGGCCGAACCCGCCACAAAGGTATCGGCGCCGGCAGCGGCGATTTCGGCGATATTGTCCGGCTTGACCCCGCCGTCGATTTCCAGCCGGATGACGCGGCCGCTGGCGTCAATGCGCTCACGCACCCGGCGCAGCTTTTCAAGCGTGGACGGAATGAACGCCTGCCCGCCAAAGCCGGGATTGACCGACATCAGCAGCACATAGTCCAGCTCCTCCAGCACATAGTCCAACACCTCCACCGGCGTTGCCGGGTTCAGCACCAGCCCGGCCTGGCAGCCCAGCGACTTGATGAGCTGGATACTGCGATGCACATGGCGGCTGGCTTCGGGATGAAAACTGATATGCGTGGCGCCGGCCTTGGCGAACATCGGGATGATGGCATCCACCGGCTCCACCATCAGATGCACGTCGATGGGCGCACGGATGCCGTGCTTGCGCAGCGCCTCGCAAACCAGCGGGCCAATGGTGAGATTGGGCACATAGTGGTTGTCCATCACATCGAAATGCACCCAGTCCGCACCGGCTGCCAGCACATTGTTGACTTCTTCGCCCAGACGGGCGAAATCGGCTGAAAGAATGGACGGGGCAATAACAGTGCTTTGGCGGCTCATCAGGATTTTTTCCGAAGTTTCTGGATATGTTCGTAGGCGGTATTGATATCGCGGGCAGCACGCTCGGCACGCGCGCGCAGCTCCGGCGCGGCATTGACGTACTTGTCCGGGTGGTATTGGGAAATCAGCCGTCGCCAGGCCTGCTCGACTTCCGCATCACTGGCATCGGCGCTGACACCCAGCACCCGATAGGGCGAAGCGCGCCCAAACCAGTCCGCATCGAAAGCATGCCCCAGCAACAGGCCAAGCAATGCGCCAAACAGCGGATTGACCCGCATCAGCAGCATGCCCAAGCAAGCCCCCAGGATTTTTCCGTACCAGCGTTTCATGCCGGGGATTTTACCCGGCGCAACCCATTAAAATTGCCAGCCTGCCAAGGAGACCTCCATGCCCACCACGCTGACCCAATCCGAGCTGCCCGGCCTCACCCTGATGCACCGTGGCAAAGTACGCGATGTTTTCGACCTGCAAGATGGCCGCCTGCTACTCGTCGCCACCGACCGGCTGTCCGCCTTCGACGTGGTGCTGCCCGACCCGATTCCGGGCAAGGGCGAGATGCTGACGCAAATCAGCAATTTCTGGTTCGACAAAACCCGGCACATCATTGCCAACCACCTGACCGGCGATGCGGTCGCCAGCGTGCTGCCGCCCGGTACTGACCCGGCGCTTTACGCCCGCCGCGCAGTGGTCACCAAGAAGCTCAAGCCGGTGCCGGTGGAATGCATCGCCCGCGGCTACATCATCGGCAGCGGCTGGAAAGACTACCAAGCCAGCGGCCACATCAGCGGCATCGCCCTGCCCGCCGGACTGCAGCAGGCCGAACAACTGGCAGAGCCCATCTTCACCCCCTCCACCAAGGCCGCCGTGGGCGACCATGATGAAAACATCGACTTTGCCCAGGCGGTGAACCTCATCGGCCGCGAAATGGCCGAAGCGGTGCGCGATGCCACGCTGAAAATCTACAGCTTTGCCCGCGACTACGCTGCCCAGCGCGGCATCATCCTGGCCGATACCAAGTTCGAGTTCGGCACCGACGAAGACGGCAAGCTCTACATCATGGACGAAATGCTGACCCCCGACTCCAGCCGCTACTGGCCGGCCGAGGATTACCGGCTTGGCAGCAGCCCGCCGAGCTACGACAAACAAATCGTGCGCGACTATCTGGAAACCCTCACCTGGGACAAAATCCCACCCGGCCCGCACCTGCCGACAGAAGTCATCGAACGCACCCGCGCCCGCTATGCCGAAGCACTGATGAAACTTGCCGGGATTAGCCTGGATTGACCTGCCCCATCACCACCGCCACTCGCGGTGGTGTTTTTCGGAGTTCCCCATGCCACTTAGCGCGACTGAAAAACAAAAGATTCTGGATGCCGCTTGTACTTGGTTCGAAGAGACTGTGGCTACAGCGCATCTCAAAAACACTCGCAAACTCGTTTCACCCAAAGAATTCAAAATCAACCCATTTCTGGTGGTCTATCTCGCCAACTTCATGGCAGGAAACGCCACACCGGAAAGTATTGCCCGTGCATTGATACTTCCCCGCGCACTGGGTACATCCATCAACACCACCTTTGGAACCCAGATGCAGAGCTTCATCAGCGCCATCCAAGATGCCGTTGGTAGCACTGCCAGTGGTATGGATATCGAGTTCACAGACCAGCTTGATGGCCGCCGAAAATACTGCCAAGTCAAAGCGGGTCCCAATACCATCAACAAAGATGATGTCGAAACCATCGCCAATCACTTCAAGGCGGTTCGCAACCTGTCGCGCACCAATAACCTGCGCATCCCCAATGACGACATGATTGTTGGCGTGCTTTATGGCGAGCCCGAGGCGCTCAGCGCCCATTACAAGCGCATCACCAGTCAATATGACTATGAAGTCGTTATCGGACAGGACTTCTGGCATCGCCTGACCGGCGATGAACACTTCTACCACGCACTGATTAGCGCGATTGGTGGTGTCGCCAACAAAGTGGATTGCAGCAAAGAATTGGAGGGTGTCATCCAAGAGCTGGCAAAACATCCAACCATTCAAGCACTTGCCAAGAGCAATTGACTAATAACCATGCCCAAGGTTTGACAGGTGTAGCGGCATTGGTTACTTTACTAAAAAAGTAACCATAACCAAGGTTTGCGCCATGAGTAGCCCAGAGCACTACACCATCGCACAAGTGGCCGATATTCTTGGAGTTTCCAAGGAAACCCTGCGCCGCTGGGACAAAAACGGAACACTCGTTCCCGAGCGCATGTGCGACAACAACTATCGGCTGTATCACAAGTCGCAACTTGAAACCTTTGAGCAAGCACGCTTGCTGTTCAACAGCCAATGGCAACGGGAAGCCGAAACCACCCCACAGCGTCCATACACCTTATTGGAACTTTTTGCCGGCGCCGGTGGACTGGCCATCGGCATGGAGATGGCCGGATTCGAATCGCTGCTCTTGAACGAGCTTGACCACGCAGCCTGTCAAACTCTGCGTATCAACCGTCCACACTGGAATGTGGTCGAGGGCGATATCGCACAAATTGACTTCGCGCCCTATCGCGGCAAGGTTGACATGATTTCCGGTGGATTTCCTTGTCAGGCATTTTCCTATGCCGGAAAGAAACTCGGCTTTGAAGATACCCGAGGCACGCTGTTTTTCGAGTTTGCCCGTGCAATAAAAGAAGCTGCGCCCAAGATTTTCGTGGCCGAAAACGTGCGTGGTCTGCTTGCCCATGAGGGCGGAAAAACGCTGGCAACCATCAGCGACATCATCAGCGAATTAGGCTATGAGCTTGTATCCCCCCGAGTGCTCAAAGCGGTGTTTTACAAAGTGCCACAAAAACGTGAGCGACTGTTTTTGGTTGGTATCCGCAAAGATTTGGCAGACAAAGCCAGATTCCATTGGCCTTCGCCTTATCACCGCATTCTGACTTTGCGCGACGCGCTCAAGGCAGGCGAGCTTTACCCTGACGATGTTCCGGCCTCCGAGGGGCAAAAATACCCACCACGTAAGGCCGCTGTGATGGCAATGGTGCCCGCGGGCGGCTACTGGCGCGACCTGCCCGATGCCGTTCAGCGCGACTATATGCAGCGAAGCTATTTCCTAGGGGGCGGTAAAACCGGCATGGCACGCCGATTGGCCTGGGACGAACCCAGTCTCACCCTGACCTGCGCCCCAGCACAAAAGCAAACCGAACGCTGCCACCCCGAAGAAACCCGCCCACTGACCGTGCGTGAATATGCCCGCATCCAGACTTTTCCCGACAACTGGCGGTTTGCTGGCTCACAAAGCGCCCAGTACAAGCAAATCGGCAATGCCGTGCCAGTGAACCTAGCCTATGCCATGGGGCGGGCGCTGGTGCGCCTACTGAATGACATTGAACAATTACCTCCCGCCCAACAAGAACCACACTAATGCGTCACGACCGCGAACAGGCTCACCGCCAGCTCACCCAGTGGTTTGACAGTTATTCCGCCGACCACCGTAATGTGCTCAATCAGTGGCTGCATGTGTGCTGTGTGCCGTTGATTTTGTGGGCGGTGGTGGCGCTGCTGTGGTGTATCCCGGTGCCGGGCACGCTATTTGGGCCGGGCGCTTTTGCGGCACTGGCAATGTTTCTGGTCTGGTCGTTTTATTACCGCCATTCGCGGCCGCTCGGCATGGGCATGCTGCTGATTTTTATCGGCTTTGCCTGGGGCACGCGCTGGCTGCATCTGCAACTTGGCACGGGGCATCTTGCCTGGCTGGCATTGGCGGTATTTGCCTTGGCCTGGGTCGGGCAGTTCATCGGTCATCATTTCGAAGGCCGTCGTCCCAGTTTTCTGACCGATCTGACCTATCTCTTGATTGGCCCGCTGTGGGTCTTGAACAAGCTCTACCGCCAACTTGGCTGGAAATATTGAGCCGTCATGAGTCTGCCGCATATCAGCCGTCGTGATCTGTTGCTGCTGTGGGCGGTATGCGTCATTTGGGCGCTGAACTTTTTGATGTCGGCCATCGGTCTTCGGGAAATCCCGCCACTGACCTTTACCCTGCTGCGTTTTTCCATTCTCGGGCTGGTGCTGCTGCCATTCGTGCGTGCAGCGCCCAAGGGGCAGGGCTGGCGGCTGTTCGGTATTTCCACGCTGGTTGGCGTGCTGCATTTTTCGCTGTGCTTTTGGGGCGTGGCACTGGCCGGAGAGTTGTCCTCGCCCGCCATCCTGCTGCAAAGCTATATCCCGATGAGTGCCGTGCTGGCTTGGTTCTGGCTGGATGAAAAGTTCGGCTGGCGTACCGGGCTTGCCATCGCAGTGAGTTTTCTCGGCGTGCTGGTGCTGTCGCTTGATCCGCAAGTGCTGGCCAAACCCGCGGCGGTGATTACGCTGCTGCTGTCGGCGCTGGCGCTTGCCATCGGCACGGTGATGATGCGCGGGCTGTCCGGTGTGGGCATGCTGAATCAGCAGGCTTGGACGGCGTTGTGCAGTGTGCTACCGCTGGCGCTGCTGTCGCTGTTTTTCGAGCCGGGCGCGCTGAAAGCCTTGCCCACGGTCAGTCTGCCGGCATGGAGTGGCGTGATTTATGCCGCGCTGGCCTCCTCACTGCTGGGGCATGGGCTGTATTTCTTTCTGGTGCAGCGTTACCCGGTGGCCGTGCTGATGCCCTGGCTGTTGCTGACTCCGGTAATCGCCATTGCGCTTGGCATCGCATTCTGGGGCGATACGCCGGGGTTCAAGGTCTGGCTGGGCGGCGCGATGGTGCTGGGTGGCGTACTGGTGATTGCCCTGCGTAAGCGTGCCAAAGCGGGCTGAGGCAGATCAAGCGGTCAACGGGTCGGCGTTCTTGGCAGCAACCGCATCCGATCACCCTTAATCTCCACTCCATCCACGGTTTCAAGAAAGTTCTTGAAATCGGTAAAACCGTAGTCGCTCCAATTCCAACGCGGCTTCATCCATTTCTCCACCGCATTGATACTGGCCGTGCCTTGGGCATTGAGAAAATTGGTCTTGGCAAGACACTCGCTCAACAGCTTGAGGGCATCCCGATAGGGAATCTTGCGGCAGAACATCTGTGTGCCATCGGTGCGAAATTGCAGCCCGCGCAGATCGCGCAACATGCCTGAAAGCTTGTCATAGCCATGGCTGCGCGAATCGAAGTCCGGCTGTGTCTGGCTGATGTATTGTCCAATAGAGCTGACCGGTGCCCAACCCGTGGCCTCATCAGTCGTATCCTTGATTGCCTTGTACAGCAGCCACTGGACAGTCTCGTCCATCTGTCTTGGCGGAGGCACTCTGGCCTCGTCCGGTTTTTTGCCATTACCGTTGCCTAGCTTGGCAGCTACGTCTCCCACGTCCTCGTCCGGCTTTGCTTCTTCACCCAAGTTTTCCACATAGAAAAAGCGGTCGCAGGCCTGACGGAATGCCTCGGGCGTGGTTCTCCGGCCAAAGCCGTACACCGTGAGGCCAGCCTGACGAATGCGCGCAGCCAGTGGGGTGAAATCGCTGTCGCTCGACACCAAGCAGAAGCCGTGGAAATTACCGCTGTAGAGCAAGTCCATCGCATCGATGATTAGCACCATGTCGGTGGCATCCTTGCCCTTGGTATAGGCGAACTGCTGCACAGGTGTCAGGGCATGCCGCAGCAAAATATTTCGCCAGCCGGAAAGATGAGAGCTACTCCAGTCACCATAAATACGCTTGACGCTGGCAATGCCGTATTTGGCAATTTCCTCAAACAGCCCCTGCGCTACTGCCGCAGCGGTATTGTCTGCGTCGATCAATACCGCCAGCTTCGCCTGCCCTTCGTTGATCTTCATCGTTGCTCCCTGAAAATTCGACGCCTCTTACCGCCTCGAAAAATCAAGTCCGGCTGGCGACAGGAATGATTGGCTGCCGCAGATTATTGCAAATAAATTCCCTACCCTAAAACACGGTCATCCGCCTCCACCAAACCTTTCGCAATTGGCTGGAAAGTGCGCGGCGCGTAGCCAAAATCCATCCGCGCAGGTTGGCTGTCAAACACCAAATCCTGCTGCATCCGTGCCAGCATGGCGTTGTTGAAGCCACTGACCTTGCCGCTGGCGCGCGCCAGCCATAACAAGATGGAAAACAGCGAACCTGGCAGCCGGTGCAGACGCGGCACCGGCGTCAGGGTTGCCAGCACCCGTCGCACCATCTCGGTGTAATCGAGCGTTTCGCCACCCGGCAGGTCATAGCTGCGCCCAATGCTTGCCGGATGATGCAGGCACGCAATGACCGCATCGGCCAGGTCTTCCACATGCACCGGCTGGCGCAGGCCGCAGGCTGTGCGAGGCAGGGCAAAATGCCGATAACGCCCAGCCAGCGCGGCAATCCGGGTCAGGCTCTGATCCATCCCCGCGCCGTAAACCAGCGTTGGCCGCAGCAAGGTCAAGCCTGCGCCTTGGCTGGCGCAGGCCTGGGTCAACCGGCTTTCCGCCTGTGCAAGCCGCGCCACTGTCTGGCGCTCGGCCGCATCGCTGGAATCGCGCTTGACCTTCAGGCTGGTCGAGCCAAAGGCAATCACCCGGCTGGCGGCTTGGTCGCCTTGTGCATACCAAGCGGCAAACGCATCCAGCGGCCCGCAGCTGACAATCAGCGCCGCCGGATGCGGCAATCGCGGCATCTGCTGCAAGCTACCGGCAAGCCAAGCCACCCCCGGCGTTTGCGGCATTTGCGCCGCGCGTCTTGAAACCGCCATCACCGCCCAGCCATCGTTCAAAAGTCGCGGCAGCAGAGATTGACCAATCTGGCCACTGCCGCCCAGTAGCAATGCGTTTTTCATGTGTGCAGATGAAAGTCCGAATTTGCGCGCTATCGCACAAGAATAACGCTGCCGAATGCCTCGGGCAGCGATACACTGGCGATGCCGGATTACAAACTTGTTGACCTACAAGGATCTGCCATGCCTGCTTCTGCCAAACCCCAGGACACCCCGAAAGCGATACTGCTTGCCACCGACCTCAGCGCCCGTTCCGACCGCGCCTTCGACCGTGCACTGCAATTGGCCGAGCACTGGAAAGCCAAGCTGGTACTGCTGGTGGTGCTCTCTGCCGAATCCAGCTTCAGCAAGCCCAACCATTTCAAGCGTGATGACGATGATGCGGACGATACGCCCAGCGTCGAAGAACAAGTCGCCGAACGGGTCCGCGAAGAATTGCCAGAAACGGATGTCGAAATCGAGGTGCATGTGGAAGCTGCCGCACATGTGGGGCAGACCGCATTGCGCGTGGCAGAAACATACGGCTGCGGCCTCATCATCACCGGCATTGCCCGCAGCGATGCCCTGCAACGTGTCTCGCTCGGCTCCACGGTGGTCTGGCTAAGCCGCCACTCGCCGCTCCCCATTTTGGTGGTGCAGTGCCGCCCGCGCGGGCCTTACAAGCATGTCGGGGTGGCTACCGACCTGTCCGAGCCTTCGGCAAAGGCCGCCGTGCTGGCTGCCCAATGGTTTGACGATGCACAAAAGCGCGTGCTGCTGCATGGCTATGAAGTGTCCTTGAGCGACCTGACCGGCGATGACCCAAGCCGCGAGGCGATGCTTGCCAAGGCGCACCAAGATGCCGACAGCGAACTCTTGCAATGGCGCGACAACACCCTGCCCAAATTGTTTGCCCCACACTGGCAGCCGCGTGCCGAGCTATGCAATCCGGTGCGCCTGCTGCGGCAGGCCAGTCTTGACGAGGCACTGGATCTGAGTGTGATTGCCACGCATGGTCGCAGCCGCCTGATGGATGCCCTGATTGGCAGTGTTGCCAAGCGCCTTCTGGAAACCTCCATCACCGATACGCTGATCGTACGCGGCTGATGCTCTGACCGGCGCCCCGCCGACCGAAAGCGCCCGACCCGCCCCGCTCTTGCAGGCCGGGTCGGTTGCCGTGGACTGCCCGGTCACTTTGCCGGAGGCCGTGCGTGTTGGCGATGTCGGCCATGTCGGCGTGGGCAGGCATCCTCACTCCAATTTGCCGGGGTTCCGCTAAAATGCCCCGCCGGCCTGCCGGATTTCTTTCTGAATCAAATACTTCCGAGGCTCCATGCTTGGCCTGATCTTGCTGCTTCCATTCGCTGCTGCCTTGTTGGTGCTGATTTCCGGCCTTTCACGCAGACAGGTGGCCTGGCTTGCAGGCATAGCGCCATTACTCGGACTGGCATTGCTGGCAACGCAAACCCCTGCGGTGCGCGAAGGCGCCATCCCGCTGTTCAATTTCGCCTGGGTGCCGTCATTGGGGTTGGACTTCACCCTGCGGCTGGACGGGCTGGCCTGGCTGTTTGCGCTGCTGGTGCTTGGCATCGGCGCGCTGGTGGTGCTGTATGCGGCGTATTACCTGAGCCCCAAGGACAGCGCCGCGCGGTTTTTCAGCTATCTGCTGCTGTTCATGGGCGCGATGTTGGGGCTGGTGCTGGCCGGCAATATCCTGTTGATGGCGGTGTTCTGGGAGCTGACCTCAATCAGCTCGTTCCTGCTCATCGGCTTCTGGTCCAAGCGCCAAGATGCCCGGCAAGGGGCACGCATGGCATTGGCGATTACCGGGCTTGGCGGCCTAGCGCTACTGGGCGGCATGGTCTTGCTGGGACAGGTGGTCGGCAGTTACCAGCTCGATGATGTACTGGCCGCGGGCGATCTGGTTCGCCACAGCGGCGAATATCCGGCCATCCTGATGCTGGTGCTGCTGGGCGTATTTACCAAGAGCGCGCAGTTCCCGTTCCACTTCTGGCTGCCGCAGGCGATGGCCGCGCCCACGCCGGTATCGGCCTATCTGCACTCGGCCACCATGGTCAAAGCTGGGGTATTCCTGCTGCTGCGCCTGCATCCGGTACTGGCCGGCAGCGATCTGTTCTTTCATGTGGTGAGTCTGGTTGGCGCCACCACGTTGGTATTTGGCGCCTGGAATGCGATTTTCCAGCATGATCTGAAGGGGCTGCTGGCCTATTCCACCATTTCCCATCTGGGGCTGATCGTGCTGCTGCTGGGGCTGTCCTCGCCATTGGCAGTGGTCGCAGCGCTGTTTCATGTCATCAATCATGCGACCTTCAAGGCCAGCCTGTTCATGGCCGCCGGCATCATCGACCACGAAACCGGCACCCGCGACATGCGCCGCTTGGGCGGCCTGATGAAGTTGATGCCCATCACCAGTACGTTGGCGATCATCGCCAGTCTGGCGATGGCCGGGATTCCGCTGCTCAACGGCTTTCTCTCCAAAGAAATGTTCTTTGCCGAAGTGCTGGAAATCGGCAAGGACATCCCGCGCCTGATCACCGTGATTGCAGCATTTTTGGCCGGCACTTTCGGCGTGGCCTACAGCCTGCGCTTTGTGCATGACACGTTCTTTGGCGACGGGCCGCGCCGGGTCAATCGAGAAGTTCACGAGCCGCCGCTGTTCATGCGCGCGCCGGTCATCATCCTAGTGATGCTGTGTCTGGCCGTGGGCATCGCCCCGGCCATGACGGTCGCGCCGGTCTTGGCAACCGCCGTTCATGGCGTGCTGGGCGAGAACGCACCCGAATACAGTCTGGCGCTATGGCATGGCATCAATCTGCCATTGTTGATGAGCTTGGGCGGCATGGTGCTCGGCTGTCTGCTGTATTTCGGCCTGCGCCGAATGCTCGACCTGCATGCCGTGGTGCAGCGCACCTTGGGGCGCAATTTCTTTCACTGGAACATCGAAGTGCTGTTCACCCTTGCCAATGGCTTCACCGAGCGCGTGGCCAGCGGCGGCCTGCGGCGCAGCCTGCTGTGGCTGCTGCTGACGGCGATGACGGTCGGCATGTTGCCGTTCCTGATGGCACCGGGCAGTTATCTTGCCAACGTCCATGCCGTGCAGACGATGCCGCTGATGGGCTGGCTACTCTGGGTCGTGCTGGTGGCCGGCACGCTGGGCACGGTCGCCACCCACGGCAAGCGTTTGACAGCACTGATCGTGATTGGCGTGGTGGGTTTGATGGTCAGCCTGATTTTTGTGTACCTGTCCGCGCCCGACCTGGCACTCACCCAGTTGATGGTGGAAATGGTCACCATCGCACTGATGATGATGGCGCTAAACTACCTGCCCAAGCAGTCGCCACCGGCACCCAGTCTGGTGCGCAAATGGCGCGACATCATCGTGGCGGTGATTGTCGGCATCGCCGCCACCGCATTGGCGCTGGCGATGATGACCCAGCCGGATCAGTCCATCTCCGATGCGTTTTTGGCGCGCGCACTGCCCGAAGGCCATGGCCGCAATGTGGTGAACGTGATTCTGGTGGATTTCCGCGGCTTTGATACCTATGGCGAAATCGTCGTATTCGGCGTGGCTGGCTTGGTGGTGCACGCGCTGCTGAAATGGACGCGGCTGAGCCCGGACGAGGTCATCCCAGGCCCTGCGGCGAAATACCCGATTCCGGCCGACCTCACCCAGCTCCTGCTGCCGCTGACGCTGACCGTTTCGGTGTTCTTGTTTCTGCGCGGACACAACGCTCCCGGTGGCGGCTTCATCGCCGGGCTGGCCATCGCCGTGCCCATTCTGGTGAAGTATGTTTTGCAGGGCGCACGCACGGTCGAGGCGACTTTCGGCTTCGACTATCTACGCGGCATCGGCCTTGGCTGGATAGTCGCCACCCTCGGCGGGCTGGGCTCGCTGCTGTTTGGCTATCCGTTCCTGACCAGCGGCCATCTGGATTTGCACCTGCCGGTGATTGGCAAGCTCTCGCTCGCCAGCGCACTGGTTTTCGATACCGGGGTTTACATGGTGGTGTTCTGTAGCGCACTGCTGATGCTTTCCACCATGGGCACGGTCAAACAACGGCAAGCGGCGAGGGACAACTGATGGAATGGGCAATGGCGAGCGCCATCGGCGCACTGACCGGCAGCGGGGCATATCTGATTTTGCGTGCCCGCACGTTTGACGTGATTCTGGGACTGACTCTGCTTTCCTACGCCACCAATTTGCTGATTTTTGCCTCTGGCCGCCTGCGTGCCGGTGCACCGCCGGTATTGCGCGATGGCGTGCCTGCCACGCTTTGGCACTATGCCGACCCGCTGCCGCAGGCACTGGTTCTGACCGCCATCGTGATTGCCTTCGCCATGACCGCCATCACCGTAGTGGTGGCGATGCGCGAACACCACGATTTGCACAGCGACCACGTTGACGGCGTTGAAGACTGCGACCGGCCGGAGCATTTCAAATGATGCAAACGCTGCTGCAAAGTCTGTCGCAACACCTGCTGATTGCGCCGATTCTGATTCCGGTTCTGACCGGCGCCTTGCTGCTGCTTCTGGAGCGCAAGCACGAGGTGCGCATCCTGCGCATCGTTGCCTGGCTTGGCATGACACTGCTTGCCATCGCCAGCGTGGCGCTCTTGCGGCGCGCGCTGCACGGCGACATCGACATCTATCTACTGGCCGACTGGCCGGCGCAAATCGGCATCGTACTGGTGCTCGACCGATTGGCTGCGCTGATGGTGATGACCACGACCCTGTTGGCGATTCCGGTGCTGCTGTATGCCTGCGCCGGCTGGGACAGGCGCGCGCTGCATTTTCACACCCTGTTGCAGATTCAGCTGGCCGGTTTGAATGGCGCCTTCCTGACCGGCGACCTGTTCAACCTGTTCGTGTTTTTCGAGGTGCTGCTGATTGCCTCCTACGGCCTACTGCTTTCCGGCGCGCGCGGCCCGCGCCTGCGTGCCGGGATGCACTATGTGGTGTTCAATATCGCCGCATCGACCTTGTTCCTGATTGCGCTGGCAGTGCTGTACGCGGTGCTTGGCACGCTCAACATGGCGGAAATGGCCGCCCGCATCGCCCTAGCAACTCCAACCCAGGCCACCCTGCTGCGCACCGGCGGCGGCCTGTTGCTGCTGGTGTTCTGCGCCAAGGCCGCCCTGCTGCCGCTATACATGTGGCTGCCGGACAGCTATTCGCGCGCACCGGCGGCAGTGGCTGCGCTGTTCGCCATCATGACCAAGGTCGGCCTGTATGCCGTACTGCGTACCGGCACGCTGATGTTCGGCAGTAATGCCGGTGAATTGTCCGGCTTTGCCCGCCAATGGCTGCTGGTCGCCGGGCTGGTTACCATCGTGCTGGCCGCGCTGGGCGTGCTGGGCGCGGCGCGGCTGCGGGCGGCGATTGCCTATCTGGTACTGCTTTCGGCAGGCACCTTGTTTGTCGCGTTTTCGCTCGGCAGCGCCGATACCCTAGCCGCCGGGCTGTATTACCTGCCACACAGCACTTTTGCCGCCGCCGCCCTGTTCTTGCTGACCGATTTGATTCTGCGCGTGCGCGGCGATACCGGCGAGCTGCTGCGGCAGGTCGCGCCGATTGCCAACAAAACCGTGTTGAGCGTGCTGTTCCTGCTGGGCGCGATTGCCATTTCCGGCCTACCGCCACTGTCGGGTTTCATCGGCAAGCTGGCATTGCTGATGGCCACCCCCGAATACGTCATCGCGCCAGTCTGGACAGTGATTCTGGCCAGCAGCCTGCTGTCCATCATCGGCATCGCTCGGATGGGCACGCAGCTGTTCTGGCGAGTCGAGCCGTACCCGGAAAACCAATCCCCACCGCCACTGCACCGCCAGGAAACCTTCGCCGTGGTGCTGTTGCTGGGCTATGTTTTCGCCATGACCCTGGCCGCACAGCCGCTGCTGGATTTCGCCGAGGCCATTGCCACACAAATCCTGCATCCTGCCGACTATCTGCAAGCGCTGCGCGAAACCCTGCCGCAACTGCGGGAGCCGATGCCATGAAAAGACGTTTCCTGCCCTCGATTCCACAAAGCCTCACGGTTTTCATCTTCTGGCTGCTGCTGGTGGATGGAGTGGACGTGGCGAATATCCTGATGGCCTTGCTGCTGGCCATCGTGCTGCCCTGGATTTCCGAACGACTGGAGCGCGAATTCGCCCGGCTCGGCCAACTGCGCCATCTGCCCAAACTGGGGCTGATGCTGTTGTGGGACATCTTCAAGGCCAATGTCACCGTCGCCAAACAGGTGCTGGGGCCGAACCACCGGCTGCATTCGCAGTTCGTCTGGGTGCCGCTGGATCTGACCAATATCCACGGTATTTCCGCGCTTGCCAGCATCATCACCCTGACCCCCGGCACGCTGGCCACCGAACTGTCTGAAGACCGCAAATACCTGTTGATTCACTGCCTCAACGTCAAGGACCCCGAGGCGCTGATTGCCGAAATCAAAACCCGCTACGAAGCGCCGATGAAAAAGGTGTTCCCATGATTGACAGCATTGTGCTCATCAGCATGCATATCGTTGGGGCGGCGATGCTGTTTTCGCTCTGGCGGCTGCTGCGCGGCCCGACCGCCCCCGACCGCATCCTGGCGCTCGATACCCTGTATGTCAGCGCCATCGCCCAGCTGGTGCTGCTTGGCATGTACATCAAAAGCGGCATTTATTTCGAGGCGGCACTGATTATCGCCATGCTCGGCTTCTTCGGCACCTTGGTGCTGGCCAAATACGTCATCCGACGGGACATCGTGGAATGAAAACCCTCATCGACATCCTGCTCATCGCCCTGCTCGGCGTGGGCGTGTTTTTCACCTTTCTGGGCGCATTTTCGCTGGTCAAGCTGCGCACCTTCTTTCAGCGCGTGCACGGCCCGACCAAGGCCAGCACCTTGGGGGTCGGCTGCATTCTGGCCGCCTCGGTGCTGTATCACGGCTACTACGGCCACGGCTTTCATCCCCGCGAACTGCTAATTACGGTATTCCTGTTTCTCACCGCCCCGGTCAGCGCCCACATGATGGGCAAGTCCGCTCTGCATCTGGCCGCAAAGGCCGACGAGCCCGTCCCGCCCCCGCCCGGGCAGGACGATGCCCAACAATAAACCTCAACGCCGCGCCCAAGCCGCCAGCAGCACGGCGGTGGCGCTGGCCACATTCAGGCTTTCCACCTGACCGCTACCGGGAATGGAAAGCCGCATATCGCAGCTTTCCACCAGCGTCCGGCGCATGCCGGTTTGCTCTGCGCCCAGCACATACACCAGACGCTCGGGCAGTGCCGTGGCAAATACATCATCGCCACCCTGCACCAAGGTCGCAGCCAGGCTGAAACCGGCTGCGCGCAAGGCATGCAGGGCGATGCCGGTATCGCTCATCTGTACCCAGCCCACGGCTTCGGCTCCGCCCTCGGCCACCCGCGCGGCCGCACCGGAAAGTTGTAGCGTGCTGCCCTGGGGCAGCAGTATCGCGCTCACGCCAAAATGCGCGGCATTGCGCAAAATCGCCCCGAGGTTGTGCGGGTTGCCCACGCCATCGAGCCAGAGGGCGCAACACGGCCCTTCCGGCAGTGCCGCAAGCCACTCGGGCAGTGGCTGCAATGGCTCGCGCACGACATCGGCCACCACGCCTTCATGATGACTGCTGGCCGCAAGCCTGCGCAGGTCGTCCTCGTCCACGATGCGATAGCCGATGCGCTGCGCGGCACACCACTTCATCAGGTCGGCAAAGGCACCGGCACGCCCGTGGGACAGATACAGCTTGCGCAGTGCCTCGGGTCTTCGGGCAAACATCGCCCGCACCGCATTCACGCCATACAGGCGCAATTCGCGCCGTGGCGCGCCGTCATGGCTGCTCTGTCCCCCGGTACGATTCCACGGGTTCGGTCGTTCAATCTGCATGCTGTTTTGCCTTGCGCCGACGCCAGAAGTCCGCGTGCTTGATACCCAGCGCATCCGGGTCGAAGCTCGGCTCGGCGATACCGGCCTTCTTTTGTTTTTCGTAATCGCGCAGCGCCACCAGTGCCGGGCGCTGAATCAGCAAGATGGCGATGATATTGAGCCAAGCCATCAGCCCTACGCCGATATCACCAATCGCCCAAGCCATATCGGCCGTGCGTACCGCGCCGAAGGTTACCGCGGCCAGCAGCAGCAGGCGCAGCGCAAATATCAACACCGTGGAATGCTTGCCACGGGTAAGAAAAGTTACATTGGTTTCGGCCATGTAGTAATAGGCCATGATGGTGGTGAAGGCGAAAAACAGCAGCGCCAGCGCCACGAAGCCCGCGCCGTAACCGGGCAATACCGATTCCACTGCATTCTGGGCAAACCCAGGCCCCACGTTCACGCCCGGCAGGTTTTCCACCAGCAATCTTTCTACTGTTTCCCCGGCCGCATTCTGGCTGCGCTCGATGACGTTGTAAGTCCCGGTGGAGAGCATCATGAAAGCCGTGGCCGAGCACACCAACAAGGTATCCACATACACCGAAAACGCCTGCACCAGCCCCTGCTTGGCCGGATGCGAAACCTCGGCGGCGGCGGCGGCATGCGGGCCGGTGCCCTGCCCGGCCTCGTTGGAATAAATGCCGCGCTTCACGCCCCAGGCAATCGCCTGCCCGACCATCGCGCCAAAGGCCGCTTCACTGGCAAAGGCGCTTTTGATGATAAGCAGCCACATCGCTGGCAGCTTGTCGGCATTCAATAGCATGATGACCAGCGCCACCAGAATGTAGGCCAGCGCCATGAACGGCACCACCACCTCGGCAACCCGGGCGATGCGCTTGACCCCGCCAAAAATGATGAAGCCGAGCAATACCACCACTACCGTGGCGGTCATCTCCGGTGGAATCTTCCAGGCATTTTTCAGACCATCAGCGATACCGTTGGCTTGCACGCCCGGCAGCAGCAGGCCGCAGGCCACCACCGTGGTGATGGCAAACAGCCAGCCGTACCATTTTTGTCCGGTGGCTTTTTCGATGTAATACGCAGGGCCGCCGCGATAGCGCCCCTCGCTGTCCTTTTCCTTGTAAATCTGCCCGAGCGTGGATTCCACATACGCCGTGGATGCGCCAAGAAACGCCACCACCCACATCCAGAACACCGCCCCCGGCCCGCCATAAGCGATGGCAGTCGCCACACCGGCGATATTGCCGATACCCACCCGCCCCGAAAGCGACATCGCCAGCGCCTGAAACGACGACACACCGGCTTCGGAACGGTTGTCGGTCAACAACAGCCGCAGCATCTCCCGTACTTGCCGCACCTGCACAAAGCGCGTGCGCAGCGAGAAATACAGCCCCGCCCCCAGACACAGCACAATCAGCGGCGTTGACCAGACCCAATCATTGATGGCTTTGACCCAAGCTTCCAAGGTTTGCTCCCGTTCAGGATGAGGGAAGGCGTGATTGTGACCGATTTTTCCCCGATTGTTGCCCTGCGCGCGGCCGCCCGGACGTTATCTGCCAACCCGTTCGCAGTCAGTACCGATACGCACCGACGGTTTTGCCAGATCCAGCCCCCCCCACTGTCGCCATGCGCCATCAATGCCCCTGCACTGGCGGGGTTGTGGCTTCAAGCTGCTCCAGTTCGTTCTTCAGCGCATCCGGTGAACGGGTGAACGGAGCCAGCAGGGCATAGAAGGCCGGCACCACGAACAAGGTCAGCAAGGTGGCAAAGGACACGCCAAAGATGATGACAATGCCGATGGCGGCACGACTGGCTGCACCGGGGCCACCGGCAATCACCAGCGGCAAGGCACCGACCACGGTGGCGGTGGAGGTCATCAGAATCGGCCGCAGGCGCACCGCGCTGGCTTCGGCAATCGCATCACTCACACTGCGGCCTTCATCGCGCAACTGGTTGGCGAATTCGACAATCAGAATGCCGTTCTTGGCCGCCAAGCCAACCAGCATCACGATGCCGATTTGTGAGAACAGGTTCAGCGTGCCGCCAGTCAACCACAGCCCCAGCAGCGCGCCGAGCACCGCCAGCGGCACGGTGAACATGATGACCAAGGGGTGCACAAAGCTCTCGAACTGGGCGGCCAGCACCAGATAGACAATCAACAGCGCCATGGCAAAAGTCACCAGAACCGCGCTGCCGGTGCGCTGGTATTCGCGCGATTCGCCTTTCCAGTCAATCTGCGCATGTCCGGGCAGTTCTTCGCGGGCGGCATTTTGTGCCCAAGCGATAGCCTCGCCCATGCTGGTGCCCGGTGCCAACTCGGCGCTGATAGTAATGCCGCGCAGGCGATTGAAACGGTTGAAGCGTCCCGGCTCTGCCAATTCTTCCAGCGTAACCAGATTGGACAACGGCACCAGCTGGCCATTGCGACCGCGCACCTGGGTTTGTCCAAGGTCTGCCGGGGTCATGCGCTTATCGCGCTCGCCCTGCATGATGACATCGTATTCGCGGCCATCGTCTACGAAGGTGGTCACACGGCGACTGCCCATCATGGTTTCCAGCGTGCGGCCAATTTCGGTCACGGAAACGCCGAGGTCGGCGGCACGGGCGCGGTCGATTTGCACGCGCATTTGC
This sequence comes from Lysobacteraceae bacterium NML08-0793, assembly GCA_002798275.1. GTDB lineage: Bacteria > Pseudomonadota > Gammaproteobacteria > Xanthomonadales > Xanthomonadaceae > Solilutibacter. The sequence continues at coordinate 130,367 of NWQR01000003.1, forward strand.
GGGCGGATTTCCTTGTAATCCGAATCCGGTGCCAAAAGCCCCGGATATTCGTCCATGCGCGCCATCATGCGGTCACGCCATTGCACCAGTTCCTGATAGTTCGGCCCGCCCAGCACTAGGCTGAAACGTCCGCCGCCGCGTCCGCCCACCAGGCCACCGGGCGCCGAAGCGCGCGCCTGCACGCCGGGCAGTTTGCCCAGCTCGCGGCGCACTTGGCTCACCACTTCTTCGGTGCTGACATCGCGCTTTTCCCAGTCCTGCATGAAAACGATGACATTGCCGGTGTGCATGTCCTCGCCGCCGCCCCAGCCGGGCGCACGCGAATTGGCGCGGACAATCGGCTTGTCATCGCCAATCAGGGGACGCAGCACTTCTTCCACCTGCTGCACTTGCGCCACGGTGTAGTCAAACCCGGCGCCTTCGGGGGCATTGATGCTGACGAAAAACCGCCCACGGTCTTCGCTCGGGGCAAGCTCGCTGGGCACACGCGGGTACAGCCATGCCGCCATGCCAACACAGGCCAGCATCACCCCGCTCAACAGTAGGCCAATACGGCGATTTTGCAGTGCCAACATGCGGTTGATGCTGCGCCCGTAGGCATCGCCTAGGCGTTTCAATTGCCGGTTCATCCAGGCGTTGAAGCCGCTTTCCTTGCCGTGGGCACGCACCATTTGCGCGCACATCATCGGTGTCAGCGTCAGCGCTACAAAAGAAGAAATCGCCACCGCGCTGGCCAGCGCGATTGACAGTTCGCGGAACAGGCGCCCGCTATTGCCTTCCATAAAGCCCACCGGCAAAAACACCGCCACCAGCACGGCGGTCGTGGCAATTACCGCGAATGCCACCTGTCGGGTGCCGCGCTTGGCTGCCACCAGCGGGGGCTCGCCCAAATCGGCGCGGCGCTGGATGTTCTCCAGCACCACGATGGCATCGTCCACCACCAAGCCAATGCACAGCACCAGCGCCAGCAGGGTCAGCAAATTGATCGAATAGCCAAAGGCATACAGGGCGATAAAGGCACTGACCAGACACACCGGCACGGTAACCGCCGGGATAATCGCCGCGCGCAGGCTGCCAAGGAACAGCCAGATGACCACCACCACCAAAATGGCGGCTTCCACCAAGGTCTGATAAACCCGCTGGATGGAGGCGTCGATGAAGATAGTGCTGTCATAGGCAACGAAAATCTCCGTGCCTTCGGGCAGGCTTTGCTGAATTCGCTCGGCTTCGGCGCGGGCAGCACGCGCCACATCCAGCGCGTTTGCAGTCGAGGTTCGCACGATGCCAAGGCCGACATTCGGCTGAAAATTGCTGCGCAAATAGGCGCGTCGCTCGGCAGCGGCCAATTCCACCCGCGCCACGTCGCCAAGGCGCACCACATAGCCGTCATTGCCGCGCCTGATCGGCAGGCGGGCAAACTCTTCGGCCTGGGTGTAATCGCGCTGCATGCGCAAGGTGAAATCGCGTTGCGCCGATTCCAGCGTCCCAGCCGGCAGTTCGACATTTTCCGCACGCAAAGCGCTTTCCACATCGGCCGCGGTCAGGCCGCGTGCGGTCAGTGCATCGCGGTCGAGCCAGATGCGCATGGCATAGTTTTGCCCGCCCCCCACCTGCACCTGCGCCACGCCATCGAGTGCAGAAAGCCGGTCAACGATATAGCGATTGGCGTAGTCGGTCAGCGCTAGGGTGTCCATCACCGTCGAGCGCATATTGAGCCAGACAATCACCTCGGCATCGGACTCCACCTTGGCAACCCGTGGCGGGTCGGCCTCCTGCGGCAAGCGCCCCACCACCCGGCTGATGGCATCGCGCACATCATTGGTGGCGGCCTCGATATCGCGGTCGAGATTGAACTCGATAGTTACCGATGCGCGGGCATTGCGGCTACTCGATTCGATGGTATTGATGCCTTCGATGCCTGCCAGCGCGCTTTCCAGCAGTTGGGTGATGCGGGTTTCCACCACCGCTGCCGAAGCACCGGGATAACTGACATCTACCGATACCACCGGCGGGTCGATGGCGGGCAACTCGCGCACTGTCAGGCGCTGGAACGACATCACCCCGAGCACGATCAGCAGCAGGCTCAAGACTGTGGCAAACACCGGCCGCTGGATGGAGATGTCGGAAAGTTTCATGATGCTTTTTCGTCCAGCTTGGCGGCATCGGCAGCATCCACCACGCTCTGGCCGTTGCGCAGCTTGCCCACGCCTTCAACCACGATGCGCTCGCCCTCGTGCAACCCCTGGGTAATCTCCACTTTGCCGGCCTCACGCTGGCCGGTTTCCACCGGGCTTTGTCGCACTTTGTTTTCTGCATCCACCTTCCACACAAAGCGCTCGCGCCCAACCTGGGTGATGGCGATTTCCGGCACCATCAGCGCACGCCGTTCGGCCTGTTGCAGCTTGATGCTGAACAACATGCCGGGGCGCAGCGCGCGGTCGTCATTGGCAAAGTCCGCGCGCACCATGACCGCACGGCTGGCCGGATCGATACGGGTATTGATGGCACTGACCACGCCCTCGAAGGTGCGCCCAGGCCAAGCCACCGTGGCGCCGGTCAGGCGCTGTCCCACTGCCAGATGTGCCAACTGCGCTTCGGGCAGCGGGAAATCCACATACACACGACTGATGTCATCGAGCGTGGTCAAGACCGTGCCCGGTGTAACCAGCGCACCGGGGCTGACCTGGCGGATACCAAGCACACCCGAGAATGGTGCCCGGACAACCCGCTCCCCCAATTGCGCCCGGATTTGCGCGACTTGGGCACGGCTGGCGTCGCGGCTGGCTTTTTGCGTATCCAGCGTGGCACGGGCAATCAATTGCTGTTCGGCCAATTGCAGATAGCGCTGATAAAGCTGCTCGGCCTCTGCGGCATTGGCTTCTGCGGCCTGCAAATTGGCCTGTTGCTGCTGCCCGGAAAGCGTTACCAGCGCCGCGCCACGGGCGACTTCCTGCCCGCTTTCAAAATGCACCCGCTCCACCAGCTCACTGACCTTGGCAGTCAGCGTAACCGACTCGCGCGCCACCACCGTGCCGGTGGCCTCGGTTTTTTCCACATACGTCTGTTGCTGCGCCTGTTCGATACTCACCGGGATGCCCTGACTCTCACGCCCCGGCGACCCGGCAGAGCCGGACTTGCCGCAGCCCCCGGACAGAACCATCGCAAACAATAGGACAGCAGGAAAAATACGCGGTTTTTGCATCATGATGACGGACATTGAACGGCGGTCTGGGCGAGGATTTTATCCATTCCCGGTTCCGCCACCCCCTGCCATTGGACATGGACAGCGCTTGCGCATCGCAATGCCTTGGTTTGCCCCCGCTTTGAATGATGCAGCCACAGGCAGCTTCTCACCGCCGGGACGGCTCCGGCAGCCCCCCACTTTCTTTTGCAAAGAAAGTGGGGGCAAGGAAGTCGCCCAAGCTGACGCGCTTTGCAAAGCCCCATGTTGCTCGCGCCAAAGCCCGGCGAAAAATCAAAAGCAACTGCGGATGTTTACGGCGCCTTGAAATGCTTTTTCAGCCCCGCCCAGCAGGCCTGATAATCGCGCTGGCGATGCTCGGCATCCTGCGCTTGTTGCGTCGGGCGAATCACCCCGCGGCTCTCGAACATAAACGCCATGGTGCCGCTGATGTAGTCGGGTTTGGAAAGGTCCGCAGCGGAGGCTTTCTCGAACGTCGCCGCATCCGGGCCATGCCCGGTCATGCAGTTGTGCAGTGAGGCGCCGCCGGGGGCGAAGCCTTCGGCCTTGGCATCATACGCGCCGTAAATCAGCCCCATGAACTCGCTGGCGATATTGCGGTGGAACCACGGCGGGCGGAAGGTGTCCTGCATCGCCAGGATGCGCGGGCCGAAAATCACAAAATCCAGATTGCCCACACCGGGGGTGTCGCTGGGCGAGGTCAGCACTAGGAAGATGGACGGATCGGGATGATCGAAGCTGATCGAGCCGATGGTATTGAACTTGCGCAGATCGTATTTGTACGGCACATGGTTGCCGTGCCAGCCGACCACATCCAGCGGCGAATGGCCAATATCGGCGCGCCAGAGATAACCCTGGAACTTGCCGACCAACTCGAAATCGCCTTCCAAATCCTCAAAAGCCGCCACTGGGGTGAGGAAATCGCGCGGATTGGCAAGGCCGTTGCTGCCAATCGGCCCAAGATCGGGAATGCGCAGGAAGGCGCCGAAGTTTTCGCACACATAACCGCGCGATGCGCCATCGGGCAAGGCCACGCGGAAGCGGATACCGCGCGGCACCACGGCGATTTCCTGCGGCTCGACTTCCAGCACCCCCAGCTCGGTGGCGATGACGAGCCGTCCTTGCTGCGGCACGATCAGCATTTCGCCATCGGCGTTGTAGAAATAACGCCCCTGCATATCGCGGTTGGCCGCGTACAAATGCACGCCAATCCCGGTGCCGGCGCTAGGTGCACCGTTACCGGCCATGGTGTACAGCCCTTCGATGAAGTCGGTCGGCGCCTCCGGCAACGGCAGCGGGCTCCAGCGCAATTGATCCGGCGTAATCGGCCCTTGCACGAAGTCGTTATGGAAGCGCGGCTGCGCAAACGGCGTGAACTTGCCGTGCATCGCCGCCGGACGGATGCGATACGTCCAAGTGCGGCGGTTCTGGTGGCGCGGTGCGGTAAAGGCCGTACCGCTGATTTGTTCGGCATACAGGCCGTGCGCCACCACCTGCGGCGAGTTGCGGCCATCGGGCAAGGTACCGGGGATAGCTTCGGTGGCGAACTCGTTGCCAAAGCCACTCATATAGGAAAGTGTCATGGAAACCTCTTGAAACAAGTCAAATCAGTGCTTGGACGATACCCAGCAATGCCAGCAGCAACAGCCCCATCGTCGGCAGCATCGACAGCAGAAAACCCAGCGCACGATTTGCCGGATTGGCCACATAGGCACGCCAGTAAATCAAGCGACCAATGAGATACACCGCGCCCAAACCGACGCACCATGCCGATGTCCAATACCGTGCGGCCAGATACAGGGCGGGCAGAAACACCACCAGTAATTCCAGCGTGTTCATCTGCACCCGATAGCTGCGCTCGAATATTTCATGCCCGGTAACCGCCGGGGCTTTCACGCCATATTTGCCGCGTGCGCGCCCGACCAGAAAACCGAAAAACAGGAACTGCAATACCGCCAGCGCGGCAATCAGATCCACGGCAACCCCATTCATCGCAATCACTCCATTTATAGGTGGCCATGCTGCCCACCGTTTTGGGTGGTGGTGGGCACGAGCCCGCCCTATAAGCGCTAGTTAACAGTGAAAAACGTAGCGAGCGGACGGCTGGCTGCCGCCAGCCGTTCGCGCAGTAGTTTTTTACAGCACGCCGCGCTTCATTTGGTCACGTTCAATGCTCTCAAACAGCGCCTGGAAGTTGCCTTCGCCAAAGCCTTCGTTGCCCTTGCGCTGGATGATTTCAAAGAAAATCGGCCCAAAGGCATTTTGGGTGAAAATTTGCAGCAGCTTGCGCTTTTTGGTGTCCGGGTCGGCATCAATCAGAATCGAGTTCTTGCGCAGGCGCTCGACATCCTCGCCGTGGTTCGGCACGCGGATGTCGATGACATCGAAGTAGGTATCCGGCGTATCGAGAAACTTCACCCCGCGTGCGTGCATCGCTTCGACGGTGTCGTAAATATTGTTGGTAAACAGCGCGATGTGCTGGATGCCCTCACCTTTGTAGTCGCGCAGGTATTCGTTGATTTGGCTCTTTTCGTCACTGGATTCGTTCAGCGGGATGCGCACGATGCCATCGGGGGCGGTCATCGCCTTGGACAGCAGGCCGGTCTTGGCGCCCTTGATGTCGAAGTAGCGGATTTCGCGGAAGTTGAACAGCTTTTCGTAGTACTCCGACCACTTGTCCATATTGCCGAGGAACAGATTGTGCGTCAGATGGTCGATGAAGGTCAGGCCAAAGCCCTTCGGCTGCGTGTCCACGCCTTCAAAGGCCACGAAGTCGGCATACAGATCTGCCTTGTCATTGTCGATCAGATACAGCATGCAGTCGCCAATGCCCTTGATGACCGGTGCATCTACGGCGCGGGTTTCGGCCTTGAAATCAATCGCCTCACCGCCGTTGGCCAGCACATGTGCCAGCACCTCGCCGGACGGCTTCTTGAAATTGATCGCAAAGCCGCAGGCCGACGAGCCATGCTTTTGCGCAAAGTCCGAAGCAAAGCTGTCGGCCGATTCATTCAGCAGAAAATTGATGCCCCCCTGGCGGAACAGGGTGATGTCGCGGTGCTTGTGCTTGGCAATCGCGGTAAAGCCCATGCCTTCGAGGTATTCGCGCATGCGTGCGCCCTCGCCTGCCGGGGCGGCAAATTCGACAAACTCGAACCCGTTGATGCCCATCGGGTTTTCAAACGTGGTCGGGACCATCCCGATGTCTTGGTCAATCACGGCGCGTTGCACGGTCATGTCAGCTCCTAGCGTATTTCTGGGGTTGGCAAAGCGGGCTTTATAGTTTCAAATGAAACCAATAGCAAGATGCACTGCCGCAAACCTTGCCGGAGCCATTGATGCCATCAGCGCCATTCGACCTCGACGCTTTTTTGCCCTACCGGCTGTCGGTACTGTCCAACCGCATCAGTCAGAGCATCGCCCAGCTCTATGCCGAACAGTTCCAGATCAGCATCACCGAGTGGCGGGTATTGGCCGTGCTTGGTCGCTACAGCGGTCTGTCCGCCAATGAACTGGCCGAGCGCACCGCGATGGACAAGGTGGCCGTCAGCCGCGCCCTAGCGCGTTTGGTGGAACGTGGGCTTATCAGCCGCAGCACCCACGATGATGACCGCCGCCGTTCGGTACTGTCCCTGTCTGCCAGCGGCAAACGCATCCACGCACAAATCGCCCCGCTGGCGCTGCAAATGGAGCGCAAACTGCTGGCAGGCTTGAGCCGGGACGAAAAACAAATGCTGGATGCGTTGCTGGACAAGCTTGCCGCCCGCCTGACGTGAGGGCGCCCCATTGAGGCGGGTATTTCCGCAAAACCATCCAAACCGCCCTGCGCTTGGATGGCGAGCTTGTCGCTTTCAGGCACCAACAAAAAACGCCGGGTTTCCCCGGCGTTTTTCGTCTTGCATGGCGCGGCTTGTTACTTCACCCCGTGCATCAGTTTGTTGATGACTGGCGACAGCAAGAAGAACACGACCGCACAACCCAGCCCCAGCCAGAACAACTGGTTGAAGGTGCTGCCGTAATTGGCCAGAGCGCTGGCACGATCGGCCACTTCACCCGTGCCACCAGAAGCAATCGCGGCGATGCGACCGGCGACGAAGTTGGCCATCGCAATCGACAGGAACCAGCCGCCCATCGCCAGACCAGTTTCCTGCGGACGCGCCAGTTTGGTGACCATGGCCAGACCAATCGGCGACAGGCACAGCTCGCCCATGGTGTGAATCAGATAGGTCAGGGTCAGCCAGATCCAGGAGATGTTCTGATTGGCATCGGCGGTGTTTTTGATGGCGAATACCAGCACATAAAAGCCCAGCGCCGCCCCCAGCAAACCAATGGCGAATTTGCGCGGGATGGACGGGTTCCAGTCGGCCTTGTCCAGCTTCACCCAGAGCGAGGCAAACAGCGGCGCCAGCAGGATGATGAACACCGGATTGACCGACTGGAAAATTTCAAAGGTGGGCTGCCAGCCAAACAGCGTGGCTTCCGGCATCTTCACATGGTCTTGTGCCAGAAAGTTGAGCGAGGAACCGGCCTGCTCGAACAGTGACCAGAACAGGATGTTGGCAAAGAACAGAATCAGCATGGCGATATAGCGATGCAGCTGCGCCTTCTCGCCACTGTTGATGCCACTCCAGATGAAGTACAGCGCCAATATCGCCATCATCACGCCCAGCACCACGGCCAGCACATCGCTTTTGCTCAGCAGGTAATACACCGGCAGCACCAGACATGCCGCCCCCACCAGCACCTTGAGAATCGGGCCAATGCCCTTTTGCCCCTCCGGCGCGGTGCCTACATGCCCCAGCCAGCCCTTGAATATCTGGAAGATCGTAAGGCCAAGCAGCATGCCCATACCGGCGGTGAAGAAGCCCCAGCGATAGCCGAACTTCTGCCCAATCAGGGTGGCGCAGATAATCGGGGCAATCAGCGCCCCGGCATTGATGCCCATGTAAAAGATGGTGAAGCCCGAATCACGGCGGGGATCGCCCGGCGCGTAGAGCTTGCCGACCATGGTGGAGATATTCGGCTTGAACAGGCCATTGCCAATCACCAGCACTGCAAGCCCCAGCACGAAGGTGGTGAGGTCGGGCGCCATCAGCATGAAACTGCCAATCGCCATCAGCACCCCGCCCAGCATGATGGAACGCTGATAGCCCAAGATGCGGTCAGCGACAAAGCCGCCTAGGATGCCGGTCATATACACCAGAGAAGTGAAGCCGCCATAGGTCAGGCTGGCCTGCTCACGCGCCTCGGCGCCGGACAGATGCGCAAAAAACTGCGCGGCCACATGCACCGCCAGCATGGCGCGCATGCCGTAATACATGAAGCGTTCCCAGAATTCGGTACCAAACAGGTTCCAAAGTGCCTTGGGATGCCCAAGAAAATCACCACCCGGTGGTGGCTGAAAAGCGGGTTGATTTGCACTCATGCGTGATTCCTGTAGCTGTTGAATGAATGCCGCCCAAACAGGGGACAACGGGCGAGGATTACCGAGCACCCGCTTGCCGTCAATCAAAAATGATGACGCAGTGCAGCATGTCGATGTAATTATGTGACACCGTTTGCAGCTTCCATGCCGCCACCACCGATTGCCCCGCATGACAAGGTGGTCAAGCTCCGGCTACGGCTCTAAAGTTGAGCCTCTTTGCATTGACAAGGTGTCATCAAGATGTCGTCTACCACTGTCTTGCCCCAACCAAACAATGACGAGTTTCTCGGTCATCCCAAGGGGCTGTATGTCTGCTTCCTGACGGAAATGTGGGAGCGCTTTGCCTTCTACGGCATGAAGGCGCTGCTGTTTCTTTATCTCACCAAGCATCATCTGTTCCCTGACAACAACGGCTATCTCCTGCTCGGCACCTATGCGGGTCTTGCCTATGCCCTGCCCCTGCTGGGCGGCATCCTGGCCGACAAGCATCTGGGCATGCGCAAGGCGGTGCTGTATGGCGGGATATTGCTCGCCTTGGGGCAGTTGGGCATGGCCTATACCGGCAGCCAGGCACAAGGGGTGCAGGGGCAGGCCGTGCAGGACGCCACCGCCATCCAGGCAATGTATTTCTCGTTGGCGCTGATTGCCGTGGGGGTGGGCTTTTTGAAGCCGAACATCTCCACCATCGTTGGCCGCCTGTATGCCGAAAACGACCCGCGCCGTGATGCGGGCTTCAGCATCTTCTACATGGGCATCAATCTGGGTGCGCTGGCTTCCTCGCTGGTGGTGGCTTATATCGGCGAAAAATATGGCTGGGGCTATGGTTTTGGGCTGGCCGGGGTCATGATGGCGCTCGGGCTGGTGCAATTTGTCATCGGCCGCAAACATCTGCGCGGACAGGGCGAGCCGACGGATCCGGCGCGGCTTGGCGCACCGTTTTTTCTTGGTCTGTCGCGGGAATGGCTGATTTATCTGGGCGGCCTGCTGCTAAGTGTCGCAGTCTGGCAAATCCTGCAAATCCGCATTGATTTCGCCCCGCTTTCGCGCCTTCTGGGCGGCCATGAAGTAACCCTGACCGAAGTGCTCGCCGTGGTGCTGGGCGCCGGGCTGTATATCTGGTTCATCCGCCTGCTGTTTTCCGGCATCAGCGCCGCCGAAAAAGGCCGGATGATCATGCTGATGACGCTCATCACCGTCAGCGCGCTGTTCTGGGGGCTGTACGAGCAGACCTACGGCCCCTGGGTCGCCATGGCCGACCGCGTGATGGATCGCACCCTGTTTGGCATCAGCCTGACCGCCGGGCAAACCACTGCGCTAGGCGCCATGTTCGTGATCGCGCTGACCCCGGTCTTCACCCTGCTCTGGCCGCGTCTGGATCGCTGGGGTCTGAACCCGAGCTACCCGGCCAAGTTCGCTTGGGCGCTGGTGTTCTGCGGCCTGGCCTTTGGCGTACTGGTGGCCGCGATTGCCCAGGGCGGCGAACAAATCAGCCTGTGGTGGATGGTGCTGGCCTATTTCGTGCTGGTGCTGGGCGAAATGATGCTTTCCCCGGTGGGCCTGTCGGCCGTCACCGTCCTATCCATCCCGCGCGCGGTCGGCATGATGATGGGCGCCTGGTTCCTGTTCTCGGCCTTTGGCGAAATCATCGCCGGGCGTATGGGCACTTGGGCCTCGGTCAGCCCCAAGGCCAGCACCGCTGAAACGCTGGCCGTTTACAACGACGTGTTCACCCGCATGATGTGGATTGGCCTTGGCGCAGGCGTGCTGATGTTCCTTGTAACCCCGCTACTCAAACGCGGCATGAAAGAAGCGAAATAAGCGCAACAAAAAACGGGAGTCGAATGGCTCCCGTTTTTGTTGCTCGCATGACAGGCGCTATCAGCCCACCGGATAGGTATAACTGGCCCCCACACCCAGCGGCAGTCCCAGCCCCCAGAAAGCCAGCAGGAAGGTCGTCCATACCAGCAGCAGCGTAACCGAGAACGGCAGCATCAACGCCAGCAAGGTGCCGATGCCGGAGGACTTCACATAGCGCTGGCAGAACACCACGATCAGCGGGAAGTACGGCAGCAGCGGGGTGATGATATTGGTGCTGGAATCACCCACGCGGTAGGCCGCCTGGGTCAGATCGGGCGAAACCCCAAGCTGCATCAGCATCGGCACCATGATCGCGCCAATCAGCGCCCACTTGGCCGAGGCCGAGCCAATCAAGAGATTCACAAAACCCGACAACAGCACGATGCCGACCACCACCATGCCCATCGGCAGGCCACTGGCTTGCAGGGCATTGGCGCCCTTGATGGCGACCAGCGCCCCGATCTGGCTCTGGCCGAACGCCCAGATGAACTGCGCGCAGAAGAATGCCATCACGATGTAATAGCCCATGCCACTCATCGACTTGCTCATGCCGGCGATGATGTCGCGGTGGCTTTTCACCGAGCCGGACACATAGCCATACATCATGCCGGGAATCAGGAAAAAGATGAAAATCAGCGGCACGATCGACTTCATCAGCGGCGCAGCCGGTGCCAGCAGCGGATGGGTTGCGGCCGGTACCTGATCGGCCGGCGCCGCCCACGGGGTGCCAGGCAGGAACAAGCTCAACGCAAATAGCGCCAGGGTCAGAGCAATCGCTGCCAAGGCCGCCAGCAGCGCGCGACGCTCGCCCGGTTGCAGCGTCTCCAATGAAGGCATGTCCTCGGCATGACCATCCACTTGCGTGCCCTCAAGGCGCGGCTCGATGACCTTATCGGTCAAAAACCAGCCGACCAGCATCACCAGAAACGCCGAGGCGGTGGTGAAGTAAAAATTGTTCAGCGGATTGATGCTGACCTGCGGGTCGAGGATATGCGCGGCAGTTTGGGTCAGCCCCGCCAGCATCGGATCTAGGCTCGACGGCACGAACATGGTGGCGGAAAAACCGCCCGACACCCCGGCAAAAGCGGCGGCAATCCCGGCCAGCGGATGCCGACCTGCGGCGTAGAAAATCACCGCACCCAGCGGAATCACCAGCACATAGCCGGCATCCACCGCGACATGGCTCAAGATGCCCACGCCAATCAGCATCGGCGTTAGCAACTTCTTCGGCGTAATCGACAAAATCGAGCGCAGCCCGGCGCTGATGAAGCCGGTATGCTCGGCCACGCCCAGTCCCAGCATCGCCACCAGCACCACGCCCAGCGGCGGGAAAGTAACAAAGGTATTGACCATCTGCGCCATGAAGTCGGTCAGGCTGCTGCCGGCCAGAAGATTTTTGACCCGAATGGCCTCGCCACTGCGCGGGTCGATCTCGGCAAAGCTCATGCCAGAAAGCCACCACGACAGCACCCAAACCAGCAGCATGAACAACAGAAACAGCACTGCCGGGTCGGGCAGTTTGTTGCCCACGCGCTCGACGGCATCGAGCATGCGGGTTACGAGGGTGCGCCTGGGTAGCGCATTGAGGTCTTGATTCATGCCAGATGGCTCCAGATTGTGGTTCGGCATCCTAACCTGTCCGAGCTTTGGCAACATCGGCTTAATGATTTTGGGACAAATCCCGCAAACCGTGCATCGACGGCATTTCAGGTGTAAGATGAGCGCATCTTTTCATCCGAATAAAAGGATATAAGCCGATGTCCAGCTACCTGTTCACCTCCGAATCGGTCTCCGAAGGCCATCCGGACAAAATCGCCGACCAGATTTCCGATGCCGTGCTCGATGCCATCCTGGCGCAAGACAAGCGCGCCCGCGTTGCCTGCGAAACGCTGGTCAAGACCGGCGCCGCCATCGTGGCCGGTGAAGTTACCACCGAGGCTTGGGTGGATATCGAGGGCTTGGCACGCAAGGTCATCAATGACATCGGCTATGACAATTCCGATGTCGGCTTTGACGGCCACACCTGCGCCATCATCAACATGCTCGGCAAGCAGTCCCCGGACATTGCCGCCGGTGTGGACGGCACCGCCAAGAAAGCCAAAAAACCCGAAGAAATGGGCGCCGGCGATCAGGGCTTGATGTTCGGCTATGCCTGCAATGAAGCGCCGGAATACATGCCCGCGCCGATTTACTACAGCCATCGTCTGGTGGAACAACAGGCCAAGCTGCGCAAAAACGGCAAACTCAAATGGCTGCGCCCCGATGCCAAGAGCCAGGTCACGCTGCGCTACAACCAGGATGGCCATACCATCGAAGGCATTGATGCGGTGGTGCTGTCCACCCAGCACGATCCCGGCATCAAGCAGAAAGACCTGATTGAAGCGGTGCGCGAAGAAATCATCAAGCCGGTGCTGCCGAAGAAGTGGTTTGAATCGCTCGCCAAAAACAAGGTGCACATCAACCCGACCGGCATCTTCGTCATTGGCGGGCCGGTGGGCGACTGCGGCCTGACCGGGCGCAAAATCATCGTCGATACCTATGGCGGCATGGCACGCCACGGGGGCGGCGCGTTCTCCGGCAAGGATCCGTCCAAGGTGGATCGCTCCGCCGCTTACGCGGCCCGTTATGTGGCCAAGAACATCGTCGCTGCCGGTCTTGCTGACAAGTGCGAAGTGCAAGTCAGCTATGCCATCGGCGTGGCCGAACCCACCAGCATCTCGGTCACCACCTTTGGCACCGGCAAAATCCCGGATGCGGAAATCGAAAAGCTGATCCGTGCCAATTTCGATCTGCGTCCCTACGGCATCATCAAGATGCTGGATCTGATTCACCCGATCTACCAGCAGACCGCCGCCTACGGCCACTTTGGCCGCAAGCCGAAGGAAATCACCTATGTCGATGGCGATGGCAAAAAGCAAAAAGCCACCGCTTTTAGCTGGGAAAAGACCGACAAGGCCGAAGAACTGCGCAAGCAGGCCAAGCTGAAGAAGAAGTAATTTTCTTCACCGGCACAACAATAACGCCCCGGCCACAAACCGGGGCGTTTTCGTGCGCGGCTGGCCGGTTCAACTGCGCACGAAGATTCCACACGCCGGTTGAGCTGCCGGCCAGCAGGATTGGCCCAAGCGTTGATGTCATGAGCCGCCCCTGCGCGACCAGTATTTTCCTTGCACCCGGCCCTCAAACGCGCCGCACTTGGCGGCGCGTTTTTCGGCTCAATCCGCGCTGGCCTGATTCTGCGCCTTGGGTTTTTCCGTTTGCGGCGCAGGTTTGACATGCTGTTCCAGCCAGTCATGGGTTTCGGCCATCATGGTGAGGATGGATTCGCGTGCGCGGTAGCCATGAGATTCATTCGGCAGCATCACCAGCCGTGCCTGCCCGCCAAGGCCGCGCACCGCCTGATACATGCGTTCGCTCTGCATCGGGAACGTCCCGGCGTTATTGTCCTGCTCCCCGTGGATGAACAAAATCGGCGCCTTGATTTTGTCGGCATGGAAAAATGGCGACATCGCCGCATAGGTATCGCTGGCCTGCCAGAAATTGCGCTCCTCGGCCTGAAAACCAAACGGAGTAAGCGTGCGGTTATAGGCACCGCTGCGGGCGATACCGGCACGGAACAGGCCGGTATGTGCCAACAGATTGGCAGTCATGAATGCCCCATAGGAGTGCCCGCCCACGGCGATGCGTTGGCGGTCGGCCACGCCGCGACGCACGACTTCTTCCACCGCAGCCTCGGCATTGGCACGCAATTGCTGCACATAGCTGTCATTCGGCTCGGCATCACCCTCACCGATAATCGGCATGCTGGGGTTGTCCAGCACCGCATAGCCTTCGGCCAAATAGGGCAGCGCCCCCCAATAACTGATGTTGTTGAAGCGATACGGCGAGCCACTCACCTGACTGGCTGCAGCGGCGGATTTGAACTCACCGGGGTAAGCCCACATCAACAGCGGCAGCGGGCCATCACGTTCGGCCACATAGCCCGGCGGCAGATACAGCGTGCCGGTCAATGCCACGCCATCGGCACGCTGGTAGCGGATCAGCTCCTTCTGCACCTGGCGCAGTTGCGGGGTGGGATGCGGGAATTGGGTCAGGGCGCGCGGCTTGTCTGTCGCGCTCAAATCGCGCAGCCAGAAATTGGGACGCTCGCTGGGTGTCTCGCGACTGGTGATGATGCGCTTGCCTTCAGCATCGAGCAGCCCCACCGGATATTCGAACTGCTCGCCGGTGGAATGGAACAGGCGTTCGGTTTTGCCATCGACCAGCCGTTGCCGGTCAAGAAAAGGGCGGTCGCCTTCGGGCGATGCGCCCATGCCGATGCGATAAATACTGCCGCCATCGGGCGAAGTCAGCAGGACGCTGCGGCCACGTGCATCCTGCCTCAAGACCGGGCTGCCCTTGTCGGCATAGCGGTCTTCGCTGCTGCCGGCCTCAAACAGTCGCGGCGCTTGATTCGGCTTGTCCGGTGCAATCTGCCAAGTCTTGAATTGACGATTGCGCCACCAGTATTCGGTCAGCAGCGCCAAATCCCCACGCCCCCAGTGGATGCCGGAATAGCGCATGGAAAGCCGGGCAAGCACCTGCGGCGCACGGTTGAAAGGCGCCGCTTGCCGTGCATGTCGCGCACTTCAATCACGCGCGGGAAAAAACTCATCGGCACCAGATAGGAGAAGGGACGGGTAATACGCTGGGTCAGAAGATGCCGGGCATCGGGCGATACCGAAAGCGCGGTGTACATCGCCGCTTCGGCAAGCGGCTGCACCGTACCATCCACGCTCACCAGCGCAGGCTGCGTGGTCAACAGATATTCAAACCGCTGCGCATCGGCCTCGTTTTTCAAAAGGTCTTGATAGGTACGCACACTGGTGATGCGCCCCCCCACGCCGGTGTGCTGCACATTGGGCCCGGTGGGGATGCCATCGCTGACCGGCATCCGCGCGCCTTGCGGCTGCAAAGTCACCAGCAGGTGCTGGCTGTCGGGCAGCCATCCAAAGGGACGAGCACTGATGGTATTGAGCCCGGCACTCAATTGCCGCGCCTTGCCAGCGGCCACATCCACCACCCACAAGCTGTTGGTACCGGCACGCGGATCCACCTGATTGAAGGCCAGATAGCGCTGGTCGGGCGACCAGCCCAGACTGGCAATCGACAATGGCTGCGGCAATCCCTGAATGCGAATCTCGCGCCCTGTTTCCACCTCCTGCAACCACAGATCATTGCCAAAACTGAAGTTGCTGCGCGCCAATACCCGAGGATGGATGCGCAAACCGGCAAGTTTTTCTTCCGGCTGTGCCACCACGTCGATTCCCGGAAGTCCCGGACTTGCCAGAAACGCCATCAAATCCCGACGCGGGCTGAGCACGACTTGCGGGGCACGCGGCGCATCGGCAATCGCCTTCAGCGCCGCCGAAGGCTCACGATAGGCATCCTGTGCCAAACCCGCAGGCACGAACTGAAACAAAACCAGGGTGGCGGCAGTCGCCAGTAACCGAAGTCGCATGCAAATCTCCCGGAACAGACAAACCCATAGCCTGCCATATCCGGATACTTGCTTTCAGCGGTCAAAAGTCATGTTCGCACAAAGATTTCCACACGCCGGTTAAGCTGCCGCCCGGAAGGATTGTCTTGGCCATTGATTTCATTGGGCGCCACTGGCTCACGCTCACCCAAGCCGCGTGCACTGGCTCCCTGCCCACTGTCCCGAGCATGCAAGGCGTTGACCACTGCCTGCGCACGGCGTTCGGACAATACTTGGTTATAGGCATCACTGCCTTTGCTGTCGGTATGGCCACGCACTTCCATCGTCTGCACCGTCACCCCGGCCAATGCCTTGGCCAAGGCATCAAGTATGCTGGAGGCATCAGCACGAATGTCGGATTTGTCAAAGTCAAACAACACCGCATCCTGCAAGGTGACAATAAAACCGCAAGGGATACCCGGCAGGCTAAAGCCCTCCTGTGCCGGAAAGCGTCCGGCAGGTGGCACCCGTGGCAACGGCGCCATCGGAATCCGCTTGCCTGGATACTTGCTCCAACTGCCATAGCCATCGCCATCATTGCGCAAGCTGCCGTACTCACCACTCCAGTAACCCGAACCATCCGCCGCAATGCGCACTGTGCCTTCAGCACCACTCCAATAACCGGATCCATCCTTGTTAATGCGGATAGTGCCTTGCACGCCACTCCAGTAGCCATCGCCCTGCCCATCCAGCCGAATGGTTCCATGACGTCCGCTGTAATAGCCCGAACCATCGGGCTTGATACGCACCGTGGCGCTACTGCCATCGGCCTCGGCCTGACCACTGATATAGATTTCGCCCGACTCACTCACCCGAACCACACCGGCAGTGGTATTGGCATAGCCCGAGCCGTCAGGATTGATGCGAAACACGCCATTGCGGCTGTTGCGATAAATCTGCCCGTCGCTATGCACCCGAGTGATACCGCCGCTGTTGGCCAAGAACTGCTCACCCTCGCAACGTGCCGGCGTTACGGTAACTCCCGGTACCTGCCCGACTTGCTGGAAGGCGCTGGACATCGCCGCTTCAAATTCACGCTGGGCAGGTTGCACGCCGACAATATCCGGCACCACGATGACAGGAATCAGTGGAAAATCTGGCACCGGCTCACCAATCAGCGCCATTGCCTGCCGTTGCACCTCACTGGGCAGCTCAGCAGCGACTGCCGTGGACGCTTGTGCCACCTCCGCAACTGCCGGCGCCTGTGCAGATGATGCAGCGCTGCGTGCTTCATCGCCTTGACCCGTACAGGCCGCCAGCAACAGACAACCCGCAGACAGGGAAAACATTGCCTTCGACATCACACCCTTCACTTGTGACCGACCCGCACCAAGGGAATCACAAAGCACTTGGCGCTGTGTAAAGATTTTGTTGTGCAGACAGTTTCGATTCATCCAACTATCACGATTGCCCACCGTAGCCAGCTCGCCCTCCTCCTCGATATGTAATGACACGCCTACCACTTGCCGCAGCGCAAGCCAGCCCCATCCAGCAGCACAGGCGATACAATATCTCCCGGCCGAGGGGCGCTGCGATGGGGTTTCCCACCAGGCTCGGCGCGTTTTCCCATATCCAACATAACGGCGCCCGTGAACCTTTCACCTTTTCACGGAGCATCACCATGAGCGCACCTGTTGCCGCACCGGGCAATGCCTATCGCATTGCCGACATCTCCTTGGCCGATTGGGGCCGCAAAGAAATCAACATTGCCGAAGCCGAAATGCCCGGCCTGATGTCGATCCGCCGCAAGTACGCACCCGAGGCCCCGCTCAAGGGCGTGCGCGTCACCGGCAGTCTGCACATGACCATCCAGACCGCAGTGCTGATTGAAACCCTGAAAGACATCGGCGCCGATGTGCGCTGGGCGTCCTGCAATATCTTCTCGACGCAAGACCATGCCGCTGCCGCGATTGCCGCCAGCGGCACCCCGGTGTTCGCCTGGAAGGGGGAAACGCTGGAGGAATACTGGGACTGCACCCTCGATGCGCTCTCCTTCCCCGATGGCAACGGTGGCTTCTTGGGCCCGCAGTTGGTGGTGGATGACGGTGGCGATGTCACCCTGCTGATTCACAAAGGCTACGAGCTGGAACAGGGCAGCGCCTGGGTCAATACCCCGTCCGGCAACCACGAAGAACAAGTCATCAAGAACCTGCTGAAGCGCGTTGCCAGCGAACGCCCCGGCTGGTGGACGAAAGTCGTCGCCGAATGGAAGGGTGTTTCGGAAGAAACCACCACCGGCGTGCACCGCCTGTATCAACTGGCGCAGGACGGCAAGCTGCTGGTGCCGGCCATCAACGTCAACGACTCGGTCACCAAGAGCAAGTTCGACAACCTGTACGGCTGCCGCGAATCGCTGGCCGATGGCCTGAAGCGCGCCATGGACGTGATGCTGGCCGGCAAGGTCGCCGTGGTCTGCGGCTATGGCGATGTCGGCAAAGGCTCGGCACACTCGCTGCGTGCCTATGGTGCGCGCGTCATCGTGACCGAAATCGACCCGATCTGCGCCTTGCAAGCGGCGATGGAAGGCTTTGAAGTCAAGACCGTGGAAGACACCCTGGGCGTGGGCGATATCTACGTCACCACCACCGGCAACAAGGACATCATCACCCTGGCTCATATGCAGGGCATGAAAGACCAGGCCATCGTCTGCAACATCGGCCACTTCGACAACGAAATCCAGGTCGATGCCCTGTATGCCGCTGGCGCTACCAAGACCAATATCAAGCCGCAGGTGGACAAGTTCACCTTTGCCGACGGCCACAGCATCTTCCTGCTCGCCGAAGGCCGTCTGGTGAACCTAGGCTGCGCCACCGGCCACCCCAGCTTCGTGATGAGCAACAGCTTCTCCAACCAGACCCTGGCGCAGATTGACCTGTGGGCCAACAAGGACAGCTATGCCAACAAGGTGTATATCCTGCCGAAGAAACTGGACGAAGAAGTCGCCCGCCTGCATCTGGAAAAAATCGGCGTGAAACTCACCCGCCTGACGCAAGAGCAAGCCGACTACCTCGGCGTACCGGTGGACGGCCCGTACAAGCCGGAGTATTATCGCTATTAAGCGGCTGCTTCAAGTGGGAAACGAAAACGGGCGCCAAGAGCGCCCGTTTTTTGTAGGGTGAACATCACTCATGCCCATGCCAAGCATCGGTCAAAGGCGATGGATGCACGTCCTTGATTTCCGGCTGTGCACGGAGCCAGTCGATGACTTTCTGGCGCAGTTCTTCGCTGACGCTTTCGCGGTATTCCCAGTGCACGATGTAGTTGTAGTCCCAACCGCCGCCAAAGGCGAGGTTATTAGCTTCAATCGCCTCGGTAAGAAAGCGGTCAAGCAGGGCATCATTGGCTTCTTCGCTCAACGCCCCAGCAAGCGTCACCGGGCATGAAAAGCCCAATACTTGAAACTCGCCTAGGTGCAGCTTTTTACGCAAGCGGCGGCTGCGTTTGACATCGAGTTTATAGATTCTCTCCCTCATTCGCGCTCATCTCTGCCGTTATTCGGATAATGGCCATCGCATTGCTTCATGCAGTACACGCAATATGCGTAATTTCTGGCCGGTTATGTCGTAAATCAGAACGTAGTTGGAATGCACCCAAAATTCGCGTGTGCCTGCCACACGTCCTACTTTCCCCAGTCTTGGGTGCTCAATCAAAAAGGCAGACTTCTGGTAGAAAAGCTCGTCCAGTGTGAGTGCTGCCGCTGGATTGTCCGTTTCGATATAGTCGTAAATCGCCTCACGGTCACGGACAGCCGCCAATGTCCAAACCAGCTCCATCAGCCATCTGCCTCAAGCCTTTTACGAGTTGCTGCGCGACGTGCGGCAAACCTTGCTTCAACTTCGGCGGCAGGCAGCAAATGCCCTTGCTTGGCAGATGCAAGCCCTATTTGTACTTGTTGAGTGAACCATGCCTCATGCCCACTCGTGTGCTGCTGCACGAACTCGCGCATAAAGTCTCGCAAAAGCTGGGCACTGGTGCGATCGCGTGCTTTGGCGGCCTGGGCAAACTCCGCTTTTAGCGCTTCATCCACACGAAAAGTAAAAGTTGCCTCATTCATGGCTCGACCCAATGTGTTACAAGATATTTACACCATAACACGGGCTCGGCGGGTGATGAAACGAACCATGCCAAGTCGCCCGCCTAGCCGTGAGCCTTAACCCATTTCCGGAAAAGCAGCGAAAGGTGCAAGCGCAGCCTCACCGGCCTTTGCCGGAATGACAAACTTTGCAAAACCGCAAGCGACCCGCAGGTCGCTTGTGGGGGAACGGGCAGCAGTCAGTGTTTGCCGCCGAGCAGGGAGCCGCCGACTTTCATCAGGTCGGACAGACCCAGTTGGCCGTCGCCGTCTTGGTCAAGCACCGAGCCCAGCAGGCCGCCAAGCCCGGATTGCTGTGCGGCTTTGGCGTCTGCGCCCAAGGCGGCGCCCAGTGCATTGGCATCGGTGGCTTGACCGCCGCCGAGCATGCGCTTGGCAAGCCAGGCCATGACAATCGGGGCAAGGATTTTCATCAGCATGTCGGCCTTGTCGCTGCCAAGGCCGGTGGTTTGTCCAAGACCCTGTGCCACCTTGCCGGTATTGCCGCCAAAGATATGACCGAGAATCCCTGCGCCATTGCCTTGCGGACTGTTGCCACCCAGCACGCTGCCCAGCAGCTCGCCGATGCCGCCGGATGCGGCATGGTCACGATTCAGTGCGCCCAACAGCGCCTCCGCGCCCTGCGGCTGGCTGGCATTTTTGCCCAACGCGCCAAGCAGCAGTGGCAGGGCGGCGCCGATGGCCGATTGCGCCTGATTTGGGTCAACGCCCAGCTGACCGGCGATTTGCTGCACAGCGCCGGCTGGCAGTTGCGAGAGAAGTTCGTGGCTCAAGGTGCTCATAGGCGGGGCATGTCTGCTGAAAAGAGCCGCGACATTAACTGACAAAACTGCGCACGTCATCCGGTAATTTCGGCAATATGCCAGCGCAACCGCGGTGCAATGGGCAGAAAATCGGTCATTCGCAAGCCCAAGCGTGTCGTTTCGCAATGGCATGAAAATTGCTTCAATTTCGTGTCGCATTTCTCATTTCTGGATCCCCCATGCAGCTCCCGACCCCGGAACAAGCCCGCAATCTGATGCACAACCTGTTGGCCACGATGGCCAAAAAAGGCGGCTCGGACTTGTTCATTGCCCACGATTTCCCGCCCAGTCTGAAAGTCCACGGCAATATGGTGCCGCTGCACACCACCAAGCTGCATGGCGAAGTAACGGCCTGTCTTGCCGATTCGCTGATGAATGACAAACAGCGCGAGGAGTTTGCCCGCGATTTGGAATGCAATTTCGCCATCCATGTGCCCGGCGTGTCGCGCTTTCGCGTCAATGTATTCGTGCAGCAAGGCTATGTGGGCATGGTGCTGCGTACCATCGCTGCGGAAATCCCCGATTTCGATGCGATGCGTCTGCCGCCAATCCTGAAAGACGTGGTGATGGAAAAACGTGGCCTGGTGCTGATGGTGGGCGGAACCGGCTCCGGCAAATCCACCTCGCTCGCCGCCATGATCGACCACCGTAACCGCAACAGCGGCGGCCATATCATCACCGTCGAAGACCCGGTGGAATACGCCCATGTTTCGAAAAAATCACTGATTACCCACCGTGAAGTGGGCGTGGATACCCACAACTGGCACAACGCGCTGAAAAACACCTTGCGCCAGGCGCCGGACGTGATCCTGATTGGCGAAATCCGCGATGCCGAAACCATGGAGCACGCCATTTCCTTTGCCGAAACTGGCCATCTATGCCTCAGCACCCTGCACGCCAACAGCGCCAGCCAAACTTTTGAGCGCATCATCAACTTCTTCCCCGAGGAGCGCCGCACCCAGTTGTTGATGGACTTGTCGGCCAACCTCAAGGCGATTGTTTCGCAGCGCCTGATTCGCCGCGAGGACGGCAATGGCCGCGTGGCGGCGGTGGAAATCCTGCTCAATACGCCGACGGTATCCGAGCGCATCTTCAAGGGCGATTTCCATTCGCTGAAGGAAATCATGAAAAAGTCGAAAGAGCTTGGCATGCGCACCTTCGACGGCGAACTGTTCGACCTGTACGACGCTGGGCTTATCTCTTACGAAGAAGCCATCCGCAATGCCGACTCGGCCAACGAGCTGCGCCTCAATATCAAGCTGAAAAGCCAACGTGGCGCCGGCAATGAAGGCGGCAGCGCGCTGTCGATGGTGCCCGAAGAAAGCGAAGAAGATACCGCCGCTGACGATGCCTCGCAGGCGGCATAAAATCGCTGCTGCCCGATCACTGCCAATCACGCCATGAAGCTCTATATCTACCAGCACTGCCCGTTCTGCCTGCGCGTCCTGCTGTTGCGCGGCCTGAAAAAACTCGACCTGCCGGTGCAGGTGGTGCTGGAGAACGATGTCGAGACGCCGACGCGGCTGATCGGGCGCAAGAAGGTGCCGATTCTGCAAAAGGCCGATGGCAGCGCGATGCCCGAGAGCATGGATATCGTGCGCTATCTGGATGCGCAGTTCGCCCCGCCTCTGCTGACCGCGGCCGAGCGTCCGGCTCTGGATGACTGGTCCGAACGCGCTGGCAAGCTGATTTTCCGCCTGGCCGTGCCACGCATCACTCGGGGCGACTTTGCGGAACTCGCCACCCCCGAAGCGCGCGCCGCCTATATCGAGCGCGAAATCCGCGCCTTTGGCGACCTCGATGCCCTGATCGCCGCCACCCCTGAATTGCTGGCCGAACTCAACCCGCTGCTGACCGAGCTGGATGGCCTGATTCCGCCGCCCGATGGCGAGCTTGGCGAAAGCGATATCCGTCTGTTCCCGCTGCTGGTTCTGCTTAGCATCGTCAAGGAAGCGCGCCTGCCGCCGGCGGTCGCTGCTTGGTACAACGCCCTGCTGGCGCGCAGCGCGCTCAGCGATTTTTCTGCCCAGGCGCAATGACCGACATGAAAAAGCCACTTGCACCCATCGGCAAACTGTTCCGCGCCATTGCCCTGATTGAAGCCTTGACCTGGGCTGGGCTGTTGATTGGCATGTGGCTCAAATACGGCAGTCAAACCACCGATACCGGTGTTTGGCTGTTTGGCCGCCTGCATGGTCTGGCGTTTCTGGCCTATCTCGTGGTTACGGTGCTGGCTTGGGGCAGGCTGCGCTGGCCGCTATGGGCGGTGCTGTTGGCGATTTTTGCCGCCATCCCGCCATTTTTGACCGTGCCGGTGGAAATCCTGCTACGCCGCAAAGGGCTATTGCAGGCGCCGGAATAACGCGCTGGAGCCGTCAGCGCCAGTTGGCGTGCTGCGACCAAAACTCGACACTGCGCCGATAGGCATCGCGGTCGATGGCAACGCCGGAGCCGCCCTCCTCCACGCCCAACGCATTGCGCATCATGGTAATCGGCGCCATCGGGATTTCCTCCGGGGTCATGGTGTAAAGGCAGCCGACAATGCCCCAATCGCCGTCGATCGGACTGCCCTCTTTTTGCAATTGCTCGGCGCTGTAGAGAATCGGGATCAGATATTCGGCGCGCGGCGCCTCGATGCCCTCGAACCAGCGCACTAGCACCGGCAACTCCTCACGATTGCGGGCTTCATAGGCGCTGCGCAATTGGCTGCGGTTGGCATCGCTGATGGCGATCACCGAGCAGCGCGTGGCGGTCCAGTTACGGTACACATGCAGTTTGCAAAACGGCGCGTAACCGTCCAGCACCTTCAGCGGCGGATGTGCGTTCAAATACGCTTCAAACGCTTCGGCGCTGCAATCTTGAATAGCGCTCGCGCGGCCATCGCGCGGAAACAGCCGGGGACGGGCAAATGCGGTCAACACGATTTTCATCATCAGGCCTCTGCAAGTACCACGCGGGCATCACGCCCGGCGGGAATGTCCACATACAACAGCGGCAGGCCGTGCGCTTCCAGTACCGCAGCGAACTGCCGCAGGCGTGCATCGAAAAACCCCCGCATCCGCGCCAGCCGCGCCGGATCCTGCTCGCCGCCGCCATAACGCTCGCACCAAGCCGCATCGGAAAACAGCCCGGCACGCACTTGCCCGTCGGCCAAGTACAGCAGCGGCTCGGGCGGGGCATCCAGCCACGCGCTCTTGTCCGGCGCAAGCAAGGCCGTTTCAATCAGCGTCCATAGCGGCTCTAGCCCCATATTGCGGTATTGCAGAGCCATCATCGCGGCCAAATCGTGGATGGTCAGATAGCGTGCGTGCTCCACCCGCGTGGCGAAAGCCTGTTGTGCCTGCAAGGCGGTTTCGGCGCGCGCCATGCCACGGTCGAGCAGCACGGCCTCCAGTTGGTCGCCCACGCTCTTGGCGTTTTCACCGGCCAGCAGCAGTGGCACCACGCGCAACGCGCCACCGCGCAGGCCATCTTCTGCCTGCAAGGGCTGGGGAATATCGCCAGCCTCGTCTGCGCCCAGTGCAATGATGCGCGGCACAGCATGGCGTCCCGGTGCGCGCAGGCGCAGCTCATGCAGGCGGCGGTGCAGCGGCCAGCCTGCACGCAGGGCTTCTGCCGGATCGAAATGCGCGCCCATCACCATCAAGTCCAGCCCGGTCACTTCCGGCACCAGCAAGGCCAAATCGTGGCCGATGCGTTCGGCCAGCGCCCCGGCGGCTTGTTGCGACAGCGCCGCTTGCGGCGGGTTGGCACCGGGCATCCATTCCAGCGCCATCACGGCCAGCACGGAAAGGTCGGAGTCGGATTGAGTCATGGGGGCAGGTATGGATACGGATTCGGTTTAGACTTCAAGTTTAATCCGTGCGATAGCGCATGGTCAGGAGAAAGTTCATGCTGCAAGCCCGTCCCGTCGCCATCCTAGGTGGCATCCGCATCCCGTTCTGCCGCCAAAACAGTGCCTATGCCGGTATCGGCAACATGGCGCTTTCGGTGCGCACCTTGAGCGCGCTGGTAGAAAAGTACGGTCTGCAAGGCCAGCAACTGGGCGAAGTGGCTATGGGCGCGGTCATCAAGCACTCCAGCGATTGGAATCTGGGACGCGAGGCGGCTTTGTCTTCGGGGCTTTCCCCGCTGACCCCCGGCATCACCCTGCAACGGGCCTGCGGCACCTCGCTGGACACCATCCTGCATGTCGCCAACAAAATTGCGCTTGGACAAATCGAAGTCGGCATCGGCGGCGGCGCGGACAGCACCTCGGACGTGCCGATTGTCTATGGCGAAAAACTGCGTCAGGCACTGCTCGCGGCGAATGCGGCCAAGAGCATCGGCGGCAAACTGGCCGCCTTCAAGCACTTCCGTCCCGGTTGGCTGAAGCCGGGCTTTCCCGGTGTGGCCGAGCCGCGCACCGGCAAGTCGATGGGACAGCACTGCGAGGACATGGCACGCCAATGGCATATCAGCCGCGAGGCGCAGGATGTGCTGGCGGCCGCCTCGCACCACAAGCTCGCCGCCGCTTATGAGCGCGGTTTTTTCGATGATCTTGTGGCGCCGTTCCGCGGCGTGGGCCGCGACAATATCCTGCGCCCGGAAACCACGGTGGAAAAACTGGCCAGCCTGAAACCCGCGTTCGACAAAACCAGCGGCCAGGGCACGCTGACTGCGGGCAATTCCACACCGTTGACCGATGGTGCGGCCGCCTGCCTTGTTTCCAGCGCCGAATGGGCGCAGCAAAACAGCATCGAGCCGCTGGCCTGGCTGCGCGATGCCCAAGTGGCTGCGGTGGATTTCGTCGCTGGCGAAGGTTTGCTGATGGCGCCCACGGTAGCCGTCGCCGAGCTTTTGACGCGCAATGGGCTGACGCTGCAAGACTTCGATTTTTATGAAATCCACGAAGCCTTCGCCGCCCAAGTGTTGTGCACCCTGGCTGCTTGGGAAAGCGCCGATTACTGCCGTGACCGGCTGGGGCTTGCCGCCCCGCTTGGCCGTATCGACCCGGAAAAGCTCAACCCGAACGGCTCGTCGCTGGCGACCGGCCACCCGTTTGCCGCTACCGGCGCGCGCATCGTCGCCACCGCCGCCAAAGAATTGGCCGCGCGTGGCGGTGGCCGCTGTCTGATTTCCATCTGCACCGCCGGCGGCATGGGCGTGGTGGCGATTCTGGAGCGCTGAATCGCCCTGCCCCTGCCCGCAGCGCAGCTCAGCCGTTACCGCTCTGCTGGCCATGCCCGATGACGGCGGCCTGCGCGGCAGCCAGCGCCTCGGCAGTCACCGGCTTGCGCAGCAGGTAATCGAAGCCTGCCGCGTTGACCTTGGCTTCTAAATCCGGCGCACTGCTGGCGGTTACAGCAATCAGCGGCGCGCGCTGACCGCTAGCACGCAACTGCGCGGCAAGATCAAAACCGTTCATGCCCGGCAAATCCAAATCCAGCAGCAGCACATCGAACACATGGTTGGCGTTTTCCGCCAGTGCCGCCAACGCATGCTCGGCATGACAGACCCGATGCCCCTGCGCCTGCAATAAAGACACCAGCACTTCGGCCACCAGCGGGTCGTCTTCCACCAGCAACAAATGCCGCTGGCTGCCTGGCGCTGGGGGCGCAGGCGTTGTCGTTGCCGGCGTCGATACGGCTTCTGCCAGCGGCAGTGGCAGCGCAACACTGAAACAACTGCCTTGCCCCGGCTTGCTTTGCAGCTCGATATGTCCGCCCATCGCCAAGACAAGCTCGCGGCTGATGGCAAGCCCAAGACCACTGCCGCCATAACCGGCACCATTGCGTGGTGCGTCGCCCTGCTCGAAACGCTGGAACAGGCGTTTGCGTTCTTCCTCGCCAAGACCCGGCCCGGTATCACGGACATGGAAGGCGACGCCACCAGCTTCATCGGCCATCACTTGCAGCGATACTTGGCCATATTCGGTGAACTTGATTGCATTGCCCAAAAGGTTCAGCAGGATTTGCTCCACACGGGTGCGGTCGCCCAATAGCCAGCCGGGGGCATCGGCGCTGATTTGGCAATCGAATTTCAGCCCCTTTTTCATCGCCAGCGGCTGCATCAGCGCGACCACTTCATTGACCAGTTGCCGCATGTCGAATGGCGCATCCACCAACACCAGTTTGCCCGCTTCCACCCGCGCCAGATCCAGTGCGTCATTGACCAGATGCAGCAAATGCTTGCCGGCACTGTGGATGGCCTCCACCTGCGCGCGTTGGCGGCTGTCCAGTGCCGTGCTCTGCAACAGCTCGGACATGCCCAGCACGCCGGTCAGCGGGGTGCGGATTTCATGCCCCATGGTGGCAAGAAAACGGGTCTTGGCCTCCGATGCCTGTTCGGCCAGCAGGCGGCGTTGCTCGGCCAGCTGCCATTCGTGCTTGCGCTTGAGGCGCTGGCGCCAGATGCGAATCAACGCCCAGAGAACCAGCAGTAGCAATGCCCCAGCCAGCAGCATCGCCACGCGCGAGCGCCACCACGGCGGGGTAACCACAAACGCCAAGCGTTGCTCTTCGGCCATGTTGCCGTAACCATCGCGGGCACGCATATGCAGCACATACTGCCCTGGCGGCAGGCCGGTAAAGATGCGCTCGCCCTGCGCGCCATGATCCACCCAGTCCTTGTCAAAGCCTTGCAGGCGACTCCAGTAACGCACCGCAGCCGGGTCATCGAAAGTCAACAAATGTCCGGTCAGGCGCAATTCCCGATCCTGCGCGCCAAACACCAGCGCCTCATCGCCCAGACGCTGGCTGACCCATTCGCCATTGCGACGCACATCGACCGAGTCAATCTTGAGCACCGGCTTGCGCGCTGCAGGATCCGGGTAGCGGGTATCAATCAGCACCACCGACCCAGCATCGGTCGGCGCCGCCAGCAATCCCTTGTCGGTGAGCACCAAGGCGCGATCCAGAAACTCCTGGCTGACAAAACCATTGGCGATGCCGTAAGCATGTAGGTTGGTGCGCTGCCCGTCCCACAGGAACAGCCCGCGTCGGCCCGATACCCAAACCCGGTGCCGCGCATCAATCGCCAAACCACCGGCCTCGATGACCGGCAGCCCCTGCCCGGCTGTAACTTCGGCCACTTTTTGCCATGCGCCATTTTGGTACTGGTAGCGCTCCAGCCCTTCCAGACGATGCAACCACAAGACATCCGGGCCATCGAAAGCAAAGGCAAATACCCGCTTGCCCGCTAGGCTGTCCGGTATCACCAGACGATTTCTTGTCTCATCCAGCCAGCCAAGGCCGTGGCTGCCAGCCACCCAAAGCCGCCCGTCAGGCCCCAACCCGATATCTTCGCTGTCGCCGCTGCCAAGCCCGCCCTGCTCACTGGCTTCGATGGTTTTCAGCACTTTGCCGGTTTCAATATCGCGCTGCTGCAAGCCATAGCCCTGTATCGACAGCCACAAGGTATCGCCAATCCCGGTGGTCATCAGGTCAAGAAAGCCGTTCGCAGGCAGGGCATCTTCCGGGCTTTCCGCATGCCAGCGCCGCAACTGGTTTTTTTCATCCAGACGAATCAGTCCCAAACGGCTGTCGCCCAGCCACAGGCGCTGTTTCCGATCCTCGTAAATCACCATCGGCTTGATCCGGCGCAGCTCTTCATGGTGCTGCACAAGATTGATGTATTCGACCACGCCGGCGGCATCAATCCTTTCGATATGACCGTCCACACCAGCAATCCATACCCCGCCCTTGCGCGAGGGAGCAAGCGCCCGATACATCGGCGATGCCAGCCCATATTCGCCATCGCCCTGCCTAAGCTCGGCAACGCTGCGCCAATCCGCGCGCAAAAAGCCCAGCCCCACGCCCGATACCCCAGCCCACAGACCGCCATCGCCCTGTATTTTCAGCCCCAGCACCAAGCGCGAAGTAGCACCGGGATCGGCCGTTACCGGCAGCGGAATAGCGTTGTCCCCGGCCACCCGCCACAATCTGCGCTGACTGCCCAACCACATCGTGCCGTCAGTGCCGCGTGCCATCGACACCACCGCATTGGGACGCTCGAACATCGGCGACCAAGGCAGACGCACCCAGCGGCCATCGACCTCGCGCCGGAATACCCCGGCCGCCGTTCCCGCCCACAGCCTGCCGTGCTCCAGCAGCAGCGAATACACCATGCCGGGCGAATCCACCTCTGGCAGTGTCTGCGGATGCAGCGTCTTGCCATCCCAATACACCAGCCCGCGACTGGTGCCTATCCACAGCCCGCCCTGGGTATCGGCCACCATCGACAAGACGGTTTTCGACGGCAGTGCCGAGAGCGCCTCCAGCCGCCAGCGGGCCGACGAGTCTCCTTCGGTAATGACCTGAAACACCCCGGCATTGGAAGTGCCAATCCAGTGTTTGTCGGCATGACTGGCGATGGCAAATACATCGCCATTGCCCAGCTGCGGATGGGTCTTGTTGTTGATCACCTGAAAACGGCTGCGATCCTTGCCAAGCACCGCAAGCCCGCCGAACTCCACCGCCACCCAGAGCCGATCCTGGCTGTCCACATGCAGCGCCTGCACCGAGTTGCTGGGCAATGCGCCTTCCACATGCGGCTCATAGCGCCAAATGCGAAAACCATGCCCGTCATAACGCGCCAAACCGTCGGCACTGCCTACCCAGACAAACCCGGCATGGTCGATTTCGATGGCAGTCAACTCCGTGGAAGGCAGGCCATCGCGCGCCTCCAAAAGACGCAAATGCGGCACTTCCGGCACCTGCGCCCGCACCCCGGCGGCAACGCAACACCAGACCAATCCCAGAATCCCAACAAGCCAGCGCATCATCCTTCCCCAATCAGC
Source organism: Lysobacteraceae bacterium NML08-0793 (assembly GCA_002798275.1). Lineage (GTDB taxonomy): Bacteria > Pseudomonadota > Gammaproteobacteria > Xanthomonadales > Xanthomonadaceae > Solilutibacter. Next base: position 160,044 of record NWQR01000003.1, read on the forward strand.
GGTGATTGCCGATGCTGGCGAGCAATGCCGACAAGTGCAAGTCTTTTCACATCCGGCACGATTTGCAGGGTAAAGTGCCTGCTGATCAAGTTCGGAAGCCAGCCTCATGACGATTCGTCCTGCCAGCACCGATTGGAATGCACTTGCCAAGTTCTTCCATTGGAGCATTGTCGTTCTACTACTAGTCCAAGGCATTGTTGCCCTGCTCATGGACGGTTTTCCGCGTGAAATGCGCAGCACAGTGATGATGCTGCACAAATCCACCGGGGTACTGATCTTGCTGCTTGCCATCGCTCGGGTCGCATGGCGCTTATTGAGCAAGGCGCCACCTGCCTTGCCGGAGGTCAGCGCCGCCAACCGCCTGCTGGCGCATCTGGGGCATTTGGCGCTGTATCTGCTGCTGTTTGCAGTGCCGTTGAGTGGCTTTTTGATGTCCGCCTATGGCGGGCGCGCAGTCGATTTCTATGGCCTGTTCACCCTGCCCACCTTCGTTGCCACGAACGAATCCTTGGGCGAAGTGATGCACCAAATCCACGAGCCGCTGTTCTTTGCTCTGGTGCTACTGGCCTCCGCGCACATGGCGGCGGCGCTGTATCACCATTTCGTCAAGCGTGATGCCACGCTCACGCGCATGCTGCCCGGCGGCCGGTGTTAATCCGCGTCTGTAGCCTGTAAAAATGCCCGTGCAGTGGCCACATCGAACGGCCAAGCCAGTTCCCGGCCACTGCGCGCATGGTGCAGCACCGGCACCTGCAAGCCGTAGCGCGCTTGCAGCGCGTCATCTTCATCCACAAACACGCTGTCAAACTCCGGCCACGGCACTTGCGCCAGTATCGCCAGTGCCTGATCGCAAAGATGGCAGTCATCACGTTGATAAAGTATCCAGTGCATTGCAAAGCGTCATTCCGGGTTCGCCCCTAGAATAGCCGCAGTTTTTCACAAGTCCCGACTATGGCCGTCAGCGTTTTCGACATCTACAAAATCGGCATTGGCCCCAGCTCCTCGCACACCGTCGGCCCGATGCGCGCCGCCGCACGTTTTGTGCGCCACCATCTGAACGAAACCGGCAAGCTAGCTGATGTCGCCCGCATCCGCGCCGAAGTGTTCGGCTCGCTGGCGCTGACCGGGCGCGGCCACGGCACCGACAAGGCGGTGCTGATGGGGCTGGAAGGCCACCGCCCGAACCAGATCGACCCGGACATCATCCCCGCCGCGCTTGAGCGCATCCGTGGCGAGAAAAAAATCCGCGTGGATGGCGAGCACGAAATCGCCTTCAACGAAAAAACCGATCTCATCATGAACAAGCGCCAGAAGCTGCCGTTCCATACCAATGGCATGCGCTTCATCGCTTTTGATGCCAGCGGCAATGAAATCGCCAGCCGCGATTACTACTCGGTCGGCGGCGGTTTTGTGGTGAATGCCGACGAGGCCGCCGAAGACCGAATCGTAGCCGACACCACCGAAGTGGCGCATCCGTTTTCCAGTGGCGACGAGCTTCTGGCGCGCGCCCGCGAAACCGGCCTGTCGATTGCCCGCATCATGATGGAAAACGAACGCGCTTGGCGTAGCGATGCAGACATCATCGCCAACCTGCGCGAGATTTGGGGCGCGATGCAGTCCTGCGTGGCGCGCGGCATCCGCGAAGCCGGCACCCTGCCCGGTGGCCTGCATGTTTCGCGCCGTGCACCGACCCTGCACAACGAACTGGCGCAGCGCCCGGAAGCCGGGATGCGCGACCCGCTGACCATTCTCGATTGGGTCAATCTCTACGCACTGGCGGTGAACGAGGAAAACGCCGCCGGTGGTCGCGTGGTAACCGCACCGACCAATGGCGCGGCCGGCATCATCCCGGCGGTGCTGCATTACTACGACCGCTTCTGCCCCGGCGCCAACGAGCAAGGCGTGTTCGACTTTCTGCTGACTGCCGCGGCGGTGGGGATTCTCTACAAGGAAAACGCCAGCATTTCCGGCGCCGAAGTCGGCTGCCAGGGCGAAGTCGGCGTGGCCTGCTCGATGGCCGCAGCCGGTCTGACCGCTGCCCTTGGCGGTACACCCAGCCAAATCGAAAACGCCGCCGAAATCGGCATGGAGCATAACCTTGGCCTCACCTGCGACCCGATTGGCGGGCTAGTGCAAATCCCCTGCATCGAGCGCAATGCGATGGGCGCAGTCAAGGCCATCAACGCCACCCGCATGGCGATGCGCGGCGACGGCAAGCACAAGGTGTCGCTGGACAAGGTCATCAAAACCATGCGCGATACCGGCCGCGACATGCAGGACAAATATAAGGAAACCAGCCGCGGCGGGCTGGCCGTCAACGTGATCGAATGTTGATGCCCACACGCCGGACAACCCGGCGTTTCGTGGTTGAAATCAGCGGACAATTTGTCCGGCTTGGACAACACAATTTAGCTGGTTGTCGCGCTCGGCAAGATTTTTGCCGAGCTTATAGCTCGCCACCATGAGCAGCAGCGCGGCTACAACGATGACACTCGCCGTGTTTTGCCTGGATCTGGCCTGCCCGATATTGTTTTGCATGCCGCTGCGTCCTGAAAGATGACCGGCAATACTGCCCCCTCCCCCCCGGAAAAGCAATCGACACGCTGGGCACGCACAGATCGAAGCCGCATTTGCCAAGGGGCATACCGCACTTCATTGATGATAAGCATTATCATTCGCGCACCCCACTTTCCTTGTTAGGTTTGCATGCCTGCTTTCATCTCCCGCCCTATGGCACTGGCCATTGCGGCAACGCTCAGCCATCTGCCCGCCGCCGCACAAGATGCCCGCCCTACTGCCGATACTCTCGACCGCGTAACGGTGTCGGCCAGCACCAGCCGCATGCCCGAATCCGATGCGGCCATGCCCAATACCATCACCGTCATCAGTCAGGAAGAACTGCGCCAGCAACTGGCACTCACGCAGGATATTTCCCAGGTGCTGGGCAATCTGGTGCCTTCGTTCTCACCTTCCCGACAGAAACTCACCAGCGGCGGAGAAACCCTGCGCGGACGCAAGCCGCTGTATCTGGTGGACGGGATGCCACAATCCACGCCCTTGCGTGAAGGCGGCCGTGATGGGCATACCATCGACCCGGCCATGATCGAGCGCATCGAAGTCATCCACGGTGCCAATGCCCTGCAAGGGCTGGGCGCATCTGGCGGCATCATCAACATCATCACCAAACGCGCGCCGCGCAAGCCGGGCGAGCACTATAGCGATGTTGCGCTGGGCATCTCCAGCGCACTGCCAAATCATTCGGACAGCAGTGGTTATCGCGCCTCCTATCTGTTCGGTACCCGTCAGCAGGTGTTTGACTTGGTAGCGGGTATCTCGCATGCCAGTGAAGGGCTGTATTACGACGGCAATGGTGATGCCATCGCCGTGAATGATGTCCAGGGCGACCTGATGGACGCCAAAAGCCTGGGGCTGTTTTTGAAACTTGGCTGGCAAATAGATGAAGGACGCCGCCTGCAAGCAACCATCAACCACTATCGCCTACGCGGCAACAATGGTTATCGCGCGATTGATGGCGATATCACCACCGGCCGGCTGGCCACCTCCACCCGAGGCAGTAGTGGCGGCAAGGCAGCGCAGAACCATGCGCTATCGGTATCACTTGATTACAGCGACAACGACCTGTGGGGTGGCTATCTGCAAGCGCAGCTGTTTGGCGTGAACTTTGCCGGACGCTACGGTCTGACCACGGTCAACAATTTCTGGAATGACGGCCAGCGCTGGCAGGACCAATCAGAAAACATCTCGCACAAACGCGGCGCAAAACTCAGCTGGTCACGCGGACTTTGGGATGGTCGCGCCCGAATTCTGCTGGGGCTGGACATATCTCAGGACACTACCCGCCAAGCCTGGATTCGCAGCGGCCTGAACTGGGTGCCGGAATCACGCTACCGTGCGCTGGCACCGCTGTTGCAGGGCGAATTTCATCTAACCGACAGCCTGATGCTGACCGGCGGTCTGCGTCATGAGCGCGGCGCACTGAAAGTGGACAGCTACACCACCTTGCCACAGTACAACGGCGGACAGCAGGTACAGGGCGGTACGCGCAAAAGCCGCGAAACTCTGCCCAATTTCGGCGTGGTCTGGGAGGCTACCCCGGCACTCAAGCTGTATGCCTCCTACAGCGAGGGCTATACCGTGGCCGATATTGGCCGGGTGTTGCGTGCCATCAATCAGCCGGGGCAGAGCGTAACCACGCTGGTGGATCTCACCCCGGTGATTGCCGACAACCGCGAACTTGGCATGGACTACGAAAATGAGCGCTGGAACGTGCATCTGGCTTGGTATCGCTCCCATGCCAAGCTCGGCTCAAGACTGGCCTTTGACCGCAGAATGCAGACCTATAACGTGGTGCGTGAGCGCACCGAGATTGACGGCATCGAAGCCAGCCTAGCCTACCGACCAACCGATGCCAGCCGTATCGGGCTGCTGTTTGCCAAGAGTGATGGCCGCTATGACAGCAACGGCGACAACCGCGTGGACAGCGACCTGCCGGGTGTCAACATCAGCCCCGATCGCCTCGGCCTGTTCTGGGAGCAGCAATGGAATGACTTGGTGCACAGCCGGTTGCAGGCCAACCAAATGCGCGCGCGCCGCTTTGACTTGCGCGGCGTGGAGGCAGCACGTTTTGATGGCTATTTCACCTTGGATGCGCATACCCGCTTCCGTACTGCGCACGGTGAATGGCAAGTCGGCATCGAAAACCTTTTGAACCGGCAATTCATCAGTTATTACTCGCAAACCACGCCGCGCAATGACACTTACACCGCAGGACGTGGCCGAGTACTGACGCTGGGCTGGTCGCAGCGCTTCTGATGCGCAACGGCTCGCTGCGCCGCTGGTTGTCCCGCCTGCATCTTTGGGCGGGGCTTTCGGTCGGGCTGATTTTCGCCCTGCTCGGCATCAGCGGCGCGGTGCTGGTGTTTCACAATCCGTTGCTGCGCTGGCAATACCCGCAACTTGCCGAGCACGCCCCCGTTGCGCATGCCCAAGTCCTGCATCACATCAGCCAAAGCCCCCATGCGAACGACTTGAGCTCGCTGGATTTACCACGCCCCGCCCTGCCAGTCTGGCAAGGACATTACCGCGACGGCAGCCGGGGATACTTCGCCCCCGACGATGGTCGTCTGCTGCTGATCCGCCGCCCTGGCAAAGACTGGCTGATGTTTTTGCATGACTTCCACGTCAAGCTGTTGGCCGGCAAGCCCGGACGTGAAGTGCTGGGCATTCTGGCATGGCCATGCCTGCTGCTGTTGTTGACCGGGCTGTATCTGTGGTGGCCAAAACCCGGCGGGTTTTGGCTATCACTGCGCTGGTATCGCCAACCGGCGCTGCGCCGCTGGCATAGCTGGCATCAGAGCACTGGAGCCCTGATTCTGCCCATGCTGCTATTGCTGGTATTGACCGGCCTGTCGTTTGTCTATCCGAATCTGTTTCGCATCGGGCTTACCTCCGTATTCGGCGGCACGCCCCTGCCAATGCTGGAAGAACCTGCCGCAAATCATGCCGATGTGGACTGGCAAACGGTACTTGAAAGCGCACAGCAGGCTCTGCCCGATGCCCGCATCCACCGTGTCAGTCTGCCGCAGGATGACAAGGATGCGGTCAACATCCGTCTGCAAGCGGCGGGCGAATGGCACCCCAATGGCCGCAGCCAAGTGATAGTGAGCCGCGATGGCAAAACCTTGCATCAAGTGGTGGACGCGCGCCGACAGGCGTTGGGGCAGCGCATCCAGATGAGTTTTTATCCGCTGCATATCGGCGCCGTGGGCGGTCTTGCGATGCAGATTTTCACGGCACTGGCTGGCCTTGCCGCAGCATTTTTGTTTTTCACCGGCCTCATGCGCTGGTGGCGCGGCAGACCTGCCGGTTGAACGCTCGCCAGTTGAGTTCACGCTGATTCTGTTCAAAACCGACTTTGCAATTCAGGGCGCCGGTGTATCCACAAAACTCAAAGTGGCAATCACGCCGCGTTCTGCGCCGGGCACCACGCGCACATGCCAGCCGTACAGGTCGCACAGGCGGCGCACAATCGACAAGCCAATACCACCACCGTGGGTATGTTCGGCGTGGGCGCCGCGATAACCGCGCTCAAACAGGCGTGCGGCTTCTTCTTCAGAAAGGCCAGGGCCGGTGTCGATGACTTGGGCGGCGTTTTCGACAAGTCGCACCACCACTTCGCCACTCGGGGTGTATTTGACGGCATTGCCAATCAGGTTGCCAAGCGCCACGCTGACTGCCGCTTCCGGCGCATCCACAATCAGTCCCGGCTCGCCTTCCAGCCGCAGTACCAGCGATTTTCCGCGCAATTGCGAACGGTGCGCATCCAGCAAATGTTCGGCCACCCGTGCCACATCGGTGGCGCCATGTACGCGCTCATTGCGTGAAAGTTGCAACAGTGCGCTGGTGAGATCAGTGCCGTTTTGCTGGGCGCGCTGGATGCGCAGCAGCCGCTGACGGGTTTTTTCGTCCAGATTGTCCTGCGACAGCAGCAGCTCGGTGGCGCTGCGAATCACGGCCAGTGGCGTGCGCAGCTCATGACTGACATCGGCATTGAACTCGCGGTCGCGCTGCACTACATCGGTCAGGCGTTCGGAATAATCATCCAGTGCCTTGGCCAGCTCGCCCACTTCGTCGTCGGCAAAAAATGGCGCCAACTGTTCTGGGTCGGAGCTGCTGCCGGCCTTGCGCAGGCGTTTGGCAAGATCGGTGACCGGGCTCATCACTTTCGAGGCCGACCACCAGCCCAGCAGCAGCGACAACAGGCCGAACAGCACCACCGCAAACAGCAGCGCCTGCTGGATGCGCTGCTCGGCGCTGACCGCCTTGGCGGTGTCGTAGGCCAGAAAAAACCAAGCATCGTGGGTTTTGCGCACTGCCAGCATGTATGGCGAGGGGTTGTCGTGCTCATCCGTACCAATCATCGGGTGGATGCCATCGTCCAGCGCCGCCCATTCCGGGCGGTTGTTGCGCACGCTGTCCCACATCGAGGGGGGATAGATGAAGGCGCGCATCTGTTCCACCTCCACTTCCGGGGCGATATTCGGATCGCCGGTTTCGGCAAACGTGCGTGCGGCCGCCGCGATGTTCTTGTTGAGCGTGTCCTCCAGCAACTGGTTTTGCACACTGGTGCGCACCACTTCGGTGGCATAGGCAAACAGCAGGGTCAGTCCCAGTCCCATCAAGAAAAACGACCAGATGATGCGACTGCGCAGCCGTCTGCGCCGGGTGCGTTTTTTTCCTGGCTGCGGCTGGGCTTCGGGGTTACTGGCGCTCATCCGGGGCTGCAATCCGGTAGCCAATGCCGTGGCGGGTCTGAATCAGCGCGCTGCCGAAGGGCTTGTCGATGGCGCTGCGCAGGCCGTGGATATGCACACGCAGTGAATCCGAATCGGGTAGTTCCTCGCCCCAGACGCGGGTTTCCAAATCCTGACGCGTCACCACCGCCGGGCTGGCCTCCATCAAGGCCTGCAAAATGCGCAACGCCGTCGGGTTGAGCTGCAACAGCTTGCCGGCACGGCGCACTTCCAGGGTATCGAGGTTGTATTCCAAATCGGCCACTTGCAGCTCGCGCGTCTGCATCCCCTTGCCACGCCGCGCCAGTGCCGCAAGACGCACTTCCACTTCTTGCAAGGCAAACGGCTTGACCAGATAGTCGTCCGCGCCGGACTCGAACCCGGCCAGCTTGTTGTCCAGCGTATCGCGTGCGGTCAGCATCAAAATCGGCGTTTGCTTGCGCGCCTCGTTGCGCAGCTTGCGGCTCACTTCCAGCCCGTCCATGCCCGGCAGGTTCAGGTCCAGCACGATGGCATCAAATTCATTCACCACGGCAAGATGCAGGCCGGTTACGCCATCGGCTGCAAAGTCCACGGTATGGCCACGGTCTTCAAGAAAATCGCCGAGATTGGCGGCGATGTCCTGGTTGTCCTCGATTACGAGTATGCGCATCAGATGCTCCTTGGTGCGGTCTTGCCGCAAAGATGGGGGGATTCTGGCACAGCCTGCCGCGGCATGTTTTAGCTGCGTGATTTCTTCGACTGCCGTTCGCCGGTTTGGTTCAGCATGGTGCGGGTTTTCCGACCCGCCAGCGCGTAATCGACCATCATGCCGGCAATATCCAGCCCAGTAGCGGCCTCGATACCTTCCAGCCCTGGCGAGGTATTCACCTCCAGCACCAATGGGCCGCGTTTTGAATGAATCAAATCAACACCGGCCATGCCCAACCCCAAAGTGGCGGTGGCCGCCACCGCGATGCGCGCCTCGGCTGTACTGGGTATCACCGATTGCGCCGTCCCGCCACGATGCAGATTGGAACGGAACTCCCCCTCACGGGCCTGGCGCCGGATGGCCGCCACCACTTCGTTACCAATCACCAGGCAGCGCAAATCCGCGCCCGCAGCTTCCGGCACGAATTGCTGCACCAGAAACTGCGCATGCAGACCGCGCAGGGCTTCAATCACGCTAGTGGAAGCGGCGAGTTTTTCGGTCAGCATTACCCCGGCGCCCTGCGCGCCCTCCTTGAGTTTGATGACATGCGGCGCAGGCCCCAGCATGGACAGCAAATCTGCGGTGTCGTCCGGATTGTCGCCAAACACGGTTACCGGCAGGTCTATGCCCCGAGCCGCCAGCAATTGATGGGCACGCAATTTGTCCTGTGCGCACAAAATGGCATCCGAAGGGTTCGGCGTATGCACGCCCATCAGCTCGAACTGGCGAAGCACGGCGCTGGCATAGCGCATCACCGAAGCGCCGATGCGTGGAATCACGGCATCATAATCGGCCAGCGGCTGGCCTTTGTAACGCATGTCAAAGCCATCGCCGGAAACCCGCAAATAGCAGCGCAATGGGTCGAGCACGCGCACGCTATGCCCGCGTTGCCGCGCCGCTTCGGTCAAGCGGCGGGTGGAATACAGCTTGCTGTTGCGCGAAAGAATGGCAAGTTTCATGCGCGCAGTATCCCCCAGTTCTTCGCCATCGCGACCCGGCCAAAAATGAGAATTGCCCCTGACAAGGACTGCACATGCCCCTACCAGCCGCGATGCACGGGTGAAGGATATGCAAAAGCCCGGCGCATGGCCGGGCTTTGCGGTGATTTGGAGCGGGTGATGGGAATCGAACCCACGCTATCAGCTTGGGAAGCTGAAGTTCTACCATTGAACTACACCCGCGCGGTGCGCAAGTCTATGCTCTGCGCACCATTTTTGGCAATCAGAACTTTTTGCCTGCGCTGAAATACACCCCGGCCTGGCTGCCGTTGTCATGCCCCAGGTCAAGGCTCACGCCACCCTGAATATCCACGCCCTGCAACTGGCTACGCAGCCCAGCATGCAGATTGGCATAACGACGGTCATGCAGCGGGGCAGGCACGGCGTAATCGCCGCCCACAGCCAGCGTGGTCATGCGGGCGAAGGCTTGTTCCGGGCGGTCGCCGTATTCGCGTTCTGCGGTGAGGCTGACAAACGGCTGCGTGCTGCCCAGATGCCATTCGGCCTGCCAGCCTGCGGCGACGTTCACCACATCAAGCTGCTGTTCCGGGAAAGCCAGGGCAGTGGCAAGCTGCGGCTGCGATTCGGTATAGCCATCCACCTTGACTCGCTGTGCCAGCACGCGCAGTAGCGGGCCGTGACGGAAGGTTTCGCCGCCCATCTGCCAGCCTGCGCCGAATGCCGCATGCAGGCGGCTGCCATCGGGACTGCCTTCATGGCGACGTTTGCCGCTGCCAAGTGCCGCATCGCGGCGCACATCGAAGCCCAATCGGCTCCAGCCGATTTGCCCGTCCACCCAGAAAGATTCACCGCGCCAGCCGAGATAACCGCCCAGCCCGGCCTCGCGCTGCTTGAAGTCGCCACGGTTTTGCCGATAGTCGATTTCTTGCCGGGTCAGCGCCAGATAGCCACCATATGCCAGTGCACCGCTGGCGCGGTCGTAGCCTGCCAAAAATTCGGCGCCGCCACCGCCAAAGCCATCATCGGTGGTTTCGTTTTTGGCACGTCGAGCATCCACGCGCATGCCACCCCAGAAACGTCCGGCAGCCTCATCACTGCGCGATTGCAGTTGTGCCGCGACCATCTGGCTGCGAGCGCGCCCCGTGGCGATGGCCGAGCGCGGCAGCAGTGCAACCTGACGCGGGCCTTCGATGCTGGCCACCGCGTAGTCGGCCAACATTGCATGAGCGGCGCTGGAAGGATGTACGCCATCGGCAAAGGCATATGTCCACGGTGCATCGGCACTGACATAGCTGGTTGGGTTGCAGGTCAGCGATTGCGCCGTGATTTGTGGCTGGCAGGCGGTGCCGGTAACGTTCTGCAAGCCGTAGGCACCGGGGTTGCCAGTGATTTCGCGCAGCAGATTGAAGGTATCCAGCGGAATCACTCGCAAGCCTTGGGCGGCCAGCCCCTGATACAGCGCGTTGTTGTAAGCCACCGACAATGCCGTGCCTTGGGCGGCGGCGGCGCTGCCCTGCGCCAGAAAACCGGGGGTAACGCCAAGGTCGGGAATGGTCGGCACCAAAATGTATTCGGCACCGGCAGCACGCAGTTTGCCGACCAGACCAATCTGCGCACTGACCGCATCGGCGATGGTGCTGGCCGCAGGTGCCCCGGCGGTGATGGCAAACAGATCATTGGCACCGCCCCAAACGGTGTATAGCGCGCGGGCATCGGCACGCCCGCCATTGCGACGCAGATATTCGCTCAGCTGCGAATCCAGCGACGGCGTATAGCCCAATGCGCCGATGCTGTCGGTTGCCACCCGCGCACCGCCGACGGCGTAATTGTCGCCATCATCGGCCTTGGGCAGCGCGCCCGTAGCAAGCCATGCGGTGGAACGGTCGGCGCCGTAATAATTGGCCAGATATTGCGACCAAACCAGCCCCGGATTGGTGGTGAACTGGCCAATTACCGGCTGCGCAGCGGCCGGCAGCAGCGGGCGGAAAAACCCGGCATCGGTCAGGCTGTCGCCAAAAAATACCGTGCGACTGAAGGGCGCATCGTCATCGCGCGCCAACGCATGCGTAGAAGTCAGCGCCGCCGCCAGTGCCAAGGCGGCCGCCAGCGGGCGACGGAGCAGGGAGGATGTGTTCATCGTGAAGTCCTTGGTTTGGTTCGGAATTGGCGGGGATGTTTTCATATCCTGCCGGGCGGTCAAGTGGCAGCGCATCAGATGGCGGATGAAATCCCGCCGCGAAGCCGCGAAAATACCGGCATGAATATCCAGCTCAATGGCGAAGCTCGCCAATTCCAGACCCCACTCACCCTACATCAATTACTGCAAGCCGAAGGCTTGGGCGAGCGCCGCGTGGCAGTGGAAATCAATGGCGAAATCATCCCACGCTCGCAGCATGCCGAGCATGCCCTCCGGGATGGCGATGTGGTCGAGGTGGTACACGCCTTGGGCGGCGGCTGATTTGATCCGGGTCGATTGCAACTGGCTGCAAACAGAGTAAGGTGAGATGGCCGACGGCCAATGCCGTCATGGCATCGCCCACTCAAAACCAGGAGGATTCACATGTTTGAAGACCGTTCGCAAGAAGAACTGGAAAGCCTGATGAAGAACAACGTGGAGTTTCGCCAGCTCTACTACCACCATCAGGAGCTGGACAAGAAAGTGAGTGATGCCGAGCTTGGCGTGCTGCCGATCGGCGACATGGAGCTTTCGCAAATGAAACGCGACAAGCTGGCCGCCAAGGAACGCCTGCTGAAGATGGTGGAAACCCTCAGCGCCTGAGCACGCCCCGCCCCGCGCTGCAAAGCGCGGGGTTTTTGCATCCGGCCACCTGTCATCCCGGATGCACGGTCATATAATGACCGCATGCATGAGCTTATCGACCCCAAGCCGCTGACCATTGCCGGCAAAACTTATCGTTCCCGCCTTCTGACCGGCACCGGAAAATTCAAGGACTTGTCCGAAACCCGTGCTGCCACCGAGGCCGCCGGCGCACAAATCGTAACCGTGGCCATCCGCCGCACCAATATCGGCCAAAACCCCGGTGAGCCGAATCTTCTGGATGTTTTGCCGCCAGACGAATTCACCATTCTGCCCAATACCGCAGGCTGCTATACAGCCGAGGAAGCCGTGCGCACCTGCCGCCTGGCACGCGAGCTGCTCGACGGGCACAACCTGGTCAAGCTGGAAGTGCTGGGCGATCAGCGCACCCTGTACCCAGATGTAGTACAGACCTTGGCCGCCGCCGAGCTGCTGGTCAAGGACGGCTTCGACGTGATGGTCTATACCAGCGACGACCCGATTTTGTGCAAGCAACTAGAAAACCTCGGCTGTGTTGCCGTGATGCCGCTGGCTGCGCCGATTGGCTCCGGGCTTGGCATCCAGAACCGCTACAACCTGATTGAAATCATCGAAAACGCGCGCGTGCCGATTATCGTCGATGCCGGTGTTGGCACCGCATCGGATGCCGCGATTGCGATGGAACTGGGCTGTGATGGCGTGCTGATGAATACCGCCATTGCCGGTGCCCGCGAGCCGGTGCGCATGGCGCGGGCGATGCAACTTGCTGTCCAGGCCGGGCGCGATGCCTTCCTTGCCGGGCGCATTCCACGCAAACGCTTTGCCAGTGCATCTTCGCCGCTGGATGGGCTGATTGGATGACTGACCCGTTCGCCAGCGCTGGCAGCAAGGCGCCGCCCAAACCATTCACGGTGGAACAGGGGCAGCGCCGGGTGCGCAGTTTCGTACTGCGCCAAGGGCGTTTCACCCCGGCACAGCAACGCGCCTTCGATGCTCTCTGGCCGCGTTTTGGCATCGACTATCAAGGCCAGCCGCGCGACTTCGACGCACTGTTTGGCCGCACGGCGCCGCGCATTGTGGAAATCGGCTTTGGCAACGGCGCTGCCTTCCGCCATTCCTGCGCAATGGACAAAGACCGCGACCATATCGGCATTGAAGTCCACGCCCCCGGCGTTGGGCGACTGCTGAACGCGCTGGATGCAGACGATGCCCGCCATGCACGGCTGTACCACCACGATGCGGTGGAAGTGCTGGAAAACGAAATCGGCGATGGCAGCCTGGATGAAGTGCGGATTTACTTTCCCGACCCCTGGCACAAAAAACGCCACAACAAGCGTCGTCTGGTCAACCCGGCATTTGCCGCATTGCTGGTACGCAAGCTCGCCCCCACTGGCCGCATACATCTGGCCACCGACTGGCAGGACTATGCCGAGCAGATGTGGGATGTGCTCGATGCAACGCCGGGGCTGGTCAACCGCAGCGGTGCGCGCGGACATTTGCCACGTCCGGCCTGGCGACCACAAACCCATTTTGAAACGCGCGGCCAAAAGCTCGGACATGGTGTCTGGGACATGATTTACGACCGCTGCGCACTGCCCGATTCCGCCAGCAACTAACAAATCCCTGCCGCCATGAGTCCAGCCCTCACCCTCACCACCGACATGAAGCTCGTTCTCGGCTTGGTGGGGCTGACCATGGTGCTGTTCTTGTTTGACCGGATTCGCGCCGATGTGGTCGCGCTGGTGGTGCTGGTATTGCTGGGACTGACCGGCCTTGTCGCTCCCGAAGACCTGTTTGCCGGATTTGCCGGCAACGCGGTCATCAGCATCATCGCTACCATGATTCTCGGTGCCGGGCTTGAGCGTACCGGCGCACTGAACCGCTTGGCAGGCTGGCTGCTGCGCCGCGCCGATGGCAGTGAGCGCAAGCTGCTGTTCCTTACCAGCGCAGTTGCCGGGCTGAACTCCTCAATCATGCAAAACCCGGCCGTGATGGCGCTCTACATGCCGGTCGCCGCACGTCTTTCTGCGCGTACCGGCGTTGCCCTGGCGCGTTTGCTGCTGCCAATTGCCGCGGCCATCGTGATGGGCGGCGGCCTGACCATGGTCGGCAATTCGCCGCTGATTCTGCTGAACGACCTGCTGATTTCGGCCAATGCCAACCTGCCCTCTGGCGCCGTCACCCTGAAGCCTCTGGGGATGTTCGCGCCGCTGCCCATCGGCATTGCCCTCTTGGCCGCATCACTGGCTTATTTCCATTGGTTCGGCACCCGCCATCTTTCCGGCCAGGGCGAGGGCGTTACCCCGGCACGCATCCAGAGCTATTTCGCCGAAGCCTACGGCATCGAAGGCGATGTGCATGAATTGACCGTCAGTGCCGACAGCCCGCTGGTTGGCATGATGTTGGGCGAGATTGAAGCAATGCCGGACGCTCCGCTGATTCTGGCGCTCAAATCCAGCGACGAATCCCGCCTTGCCCCTTCTGCCGATGCCCGCATCTGGGTCGGTGATGTGCTGGGCGTGATGGGCGTGCGCGAGCAGATTGCGCAGTTCTCGCAAAAAAACAAACTGCATCTTGCCGCCCGGCTGCGTCAGTTTGCGGACTTGTTCAATCCCAGCCGCGCGGGCATTGCCGAAGCCGTGATTCCGCCCAACTCGCTGTTCATCGGCAAGAGCGCCAGCGAACTGCAATTGCGCAAGCAATATCGCCTCAGCCTTTTGGCCGTCAACCGCGATCAGGAAGTCATCCGCGAAGAGGTGCGCAAGCTGCCGTTGAAGGCCGGCGACATGCTGGTGCTGCACAGCGTCTGGCGTGACCTAGCCGGCGCCGCAGCGAAAAAAGATTTTGTGGTGGTTACCGACTTTCCGAAAAACGAGCAGCGCCCGCACAAGTTCAAGATTGCGATGACCATCTTCGCCGTCACCATGCTGCTGGCACTGTCCTCGCGCATTCCGGTGCCGATCGCCCTGATGACCGGCGTGGCCGGCATGTTGATTGCCGGGGTCATCCAGATGGACGAAGCCTATGCTTCGATCAACTGGAAAACCGTATTTCTGATGGCCTGCCTGATTCCGCTGGGTTGGGCGATGGATTCTTCCGGTGCCGCCGCGTGGATTGCCGGACACAGCATCGACCGCATCCCGCAAGGCACGCCGCTATGGCTGATTGAAATCGCCCTTGCCATCCTCACCGTGGCGTTTTCATTGGTGGTGAGCCATGTCGGCGCCACCATCATGATGGTGCCGCTGGCCATCAATCTGGCGCTGGCGGCCAATGGCAACCCCATGGCATTCGCATTGATTGTGGCGCTCTCGGCCAGCAACAACTTCATGACCTCCACCAACCCAGTGATTTCCATGGTGATGGGGCCTGGCAACTACAACGCCCGCTACCTGTGGCGCACCGGCCTGCCGCTGTCGCTGATCTACACCCTAGTGATTGTGTTGATGGTGAATTTGATCTGGTAAACAAAGCCAGCGCTTGCGCAAACTACGGCTGCGCCTTCCCCGGCCATACAGCGCCGCCATGCTGCGGCACTTCCACACGTCCAGACAGACCGCATCCCCGCAATCGGCGGGGATGCAGCTTGGCTTCAATCAAGGCCGCAAACAGGCCAAAACCGCGCACAGACCTCAGCGGACTTCGGCCACTTCCACGCCATCGAGCCCCTGCGCCAGCGTGCGGGCATCGCCGCCCTGTGCCAGTTTGATTTTCAGGCGCACTTCGTTCTGCGAATCGGCATAGCGCAGCGCATCGTCATAGCTGATTTCGCCCGCCTGATACAGCTCGAACAAACTCTGGTCAAAGGTTTTCATGCCAAGCTGAGTGGAGTCTTTCATCACTTCTTTCAGCTTGTGGATTTCGCCATCGCGGATGTAATCCTGCACCAGCGGCGTACCGAGCAGAATCTCCATCGCCACGCGCCGTCCCTTGCCATCCACGCGCGGCACCAACTGCTGCGCCACCACCGCCTTGAGGTTCAGCGACAAATCCATCAACAGCTGTGCGCGACGGTCTTCGGGGAAGAAGTTGATGATGCGATCCATCGCCTGGTTGGCATTATTGGCGTGCAAAGTGCACAGCACCAAGTGGCCGGTTTCGGCAAAGGCGATGGCGTGATCCATGCCTTCACGGGTACGCACTTCGCCAATCATGATGACATCCGGCGCTTGGCGCAGGGTGTTTTTCAGCGCGGCTTCCCAGCTATCGGTGTCGATGCCGACTTCGCGCTGGGTGATGATGCAGCTTTCATGCTTGTGCACGAATTCAATCGGGTCTTCGATGGTGATGATATGCCCGGTGGCCGTCTTGTTGCGGTGACCAATCATCGCCGCAAGCGAGGTGGTTTTACCCGTGCCGGTTGCGCCGACGAAGATGATGATGCCGCGCTTGGTCATCGCCAGCGTCTTGATGATTGGCGGCAGGTTCAGTTCTTCAGTGGTGGGGATATGTGTTTCAATCCGGCGCAGCACCATGCCAACCTGATTGCGCTGGTAGAAAGCCGAGACACGGAAACGCCCCACCCCGGCAAGGCCGATGGCGAAATTGCATTCGTGGGTTTTTTCAAACTCCTCGCGCTGCGCTGGGGTCATCACCGACAACACCAGATCACGGCTCTGCTGCGAGGACAACGCCTCCTGGCTTACCGGCGTGATCTTGCCGTTGACCTTCATTGACGGCGGCATGCCCGAGGTGATGAATAGATCTGATGCGCGCTGCGTGGACATCAGTTTCAGCAGCGAGGTGAACTCGGCGGGTGTGGTCATGATGAATGCTCCAGAAAAATTCGTGCCGGTGGGTCTTAGTCGAACAGGCGCTTGTCTTTGGCGTATTCACGCGCCTGCGGCTTCAAAATCAAGCCGCGCGCCACCAAGTCCTGCAAATGCTGGTCGAGCGTCATCATGCCGTACTGCTGGCCGGTCTGGATGGCCGAATACATCTGCGCCACCTTGTCCTCACGAATCAGGTTGCGAATCGCCGGGATGCCAACCATGATTTCCCAGGCTGCGGTACGGCCACCGCCAACTTTCTTCAAAAGTGCCTGCGAAATCACCGCGCGCAAGCTTTCTGACAGCATCGAGCGCACCATCGGTTTTTCACCGGCCGGGAACACGTCGATGATACGGTCGATGGTCTTGGCGGCCGAGCTGGTATGCAGAGTGCCGAACACCAGATGCCCGGTTTCGGCCGCAGTCAGCGCCAGACGGATGGTTTCAAGGTCGCGCAATTCGCCCACCAAGATGTAGTCCGGGTCTTCACGCAGCGCCGAACGCAACGCCTCGTTGAAGCCGTGGGTATCGCGGTGCACTTCACGCTGGTTGACAAGGCATTTCTGCGACTGGTGCACAAATTCGATCGGGTCTTCCACCGACAGGATATGGCCATACTCGTTCTTGTTGATGTGATCGAGCATCGCCGCAAGCGTGGTGGATTTGCCCGAGCCGGTCGGGCCGGTCACCAGAATCAGCCCCTGCGGCTGGTTGACCAGCTCGCGGAACAGCGGCGGACAGCCCAGTTGGTCGAGTGTCAGCACTTCCGAGGGAATGGTACGGAATACCGCACCGGCACCGCGGTTCTGGTTGAAAGCATTGACGCGGAAGCGCGCAAGCCCCGGGATTTCAAACGAAAAGTCGGTTTCCAGAAATTCTTCGTAATCGCGGCGCTGCTTGTCCGACATGATGTCGTAAATCAGCGCATGCACGGTCTTGTGATCCAGTGGCGGGATATTGATGCGGCGCACATCGCCATCCACGCGGATCATCGGCGGCAAGCCTGCCGACAAGTGCAAGTCCGACGCTTTGTTCTTGACCGAAAAGGCCAACAATTCTGCAATATCCATCCGTTCTCCCTGGCGTTTTGAAACTGTGATCGAATGCCGGTTCCCCAGCCCCGGGCGAAGTATAACGCCCCGGACGCCTGTTCAAGTTTCCGCAAACCTCGCCGCTGATCGCCATCAAAACGTGCATCGCGCCGCAACCGAGTGCTTGATGCTTGTCCAAACGTCCGGGCATCAGCATCACCCGATTGCTATGCTCTTGACTTTGACTCAACTCAAAGTAACCACATGAATCCTGTTTCCGATTCCATCACCTTCATCGGCGGCGGCAATATGGCGCGCAGCCTGATTGGCGGCCTGATTGCCGCTGGCACCGCGCCGGAGAAAATCCGTGTTGCCGAGCCGGTGGCGGCACTGCGCGAGGCACTGGCCGCAGACTTTTCCGTGCAGGTATTCGACCAAGCCACAGAGGCGGTGGCGGACAGCCCGACCTGGCTGCTCGCGGTCAAACCCCAGGTGATGAAAACCGTATGCCAATCACTTGCCCCACAGGCCATGACCCAGCAGCCGCTGCTGGTATCGGTTGCGGCCGGCATCACCAGTGCACAGATTTCAAAATGGCTAGGCGGCGCACATGCCGTGGTGCGCACCATGCCCAATACCCCGGCGCTGCTCGGTGCTGGTGTAACCGGGCTATATGCCAACCCGCAAGTGAGCGCGGCGCAGCGCCAGACCGCCCAAACCCTGTTGCAAGGCGCAGGCGCAACGGTCTGGATCGAGGACGAGTCGCTGATGGATGCGGTTACGGCTGTTTCCGGCAGTGGCCCGGCCTATGTGTTTTTGCTGGCAGAAGCGATGCAGGCCGCCGCCGAGACCGAAGGGCTGAACGCAGAAGCCGCACGCATCCTCACCATCCAGACCCTGCTTGGCGCAGCCAGAATGCTGACCCATGACGCCACCCCGGCCGCCGAATTGCGTCGCCGCGTCACCTCACCGGGCGGCACCACCCAGGCGGCGATTGAAAGTTTCGAAGCCGATGATTTCCGCGCCATCGTCGCCCGTGCCATACACGCCGCCCGCCAACGCGGCATTCAACTTGCCGAGGCCAACGCCTGATGAAAACTCTGCCGTTCGCACTGTTGTTGGCATTGGCACTGACCGGATGCGGCCAGGATGCGCCACGTCCGGCCACACCGCTTGGACAGAACGCACCGAGCCAAGCGGCACGCGCCACGCTGGGCGAGTGGGTGCTGGAAGCGCGCCTGATACGCAGCAATGATTTGAGCCAAACCATTGCCCAGCAATACGGGGTGCGCCGCGCTGACGATAATTGGCTGCTGCTGATTTCTCCACGCAATGCCGCAGGCGATGCCGTGCCGGTTGATGCGCTGCATCTGGAAGCGCGCGCCGCCGGGCTTGCCGAAAGCCTGAAACCGCTAAACATGCGGCGTATCGACAGCGCCGGTTTTGCCGACTGGATTGCCGAAATCCATGCCATCGCCCCGACCACCTTGCAAGTGGAAATCGCCGCACGTCTCCATCAAGCCAGCGCGCAGATGCGCTTCAGCCGCGACCTGCCCAAGTCCTGATAATCGCCGCCAGTGCGGCCAGTCCATCGGTGAGAGCCGCCGGGCCAGGCTGCAGGATCAACGCTGATTTCACTTCGTGCAGCTCGCCATTGGCCACGGCCGGAATCTGCGCCCAGCCCGGTCTTGCGGCGACTTTCTCCGGACGGAAACGCTTGCCGCACCAAGAGCCGATGATGATGTCCGGCGCGCGGCGGATGACTTCATCGCTATCGGCCAGAATGCGCTGTTTGGCTAGCGGCTCGGCGGCATGTTCGGGAAAGATGTCATCGCCCCCGGCGATTTCGACAAGCTCGCTGACCCAGCGGATGCTGCTCATCATCGGCGCATCCCATTCCTCGAAATACACCTTGGGACGTCGTGGCAGTCGCGCCGCTTGCGCGGCAACTTGCTCGATGCCGCGCTGCAATTCATCTGCATAGGCATTGGCTCTGGCAGCGGCGCCCACCAGCGCGCCCAGTCGGCGGATGTAGTCGAGAATGCCCGCGACACTGCGGTGATTGGCAATCCAGACCTCCACGCCACGCCTGATGAGTTCGGCGGCGATATCGGCCTGAATATCGGAAAAGCCGATCACCAAATCCGGCTGCAAATCGAAAATGGCATCGGTCTTGGCACTGGTAAAAGCGCTGACCTTGGGCTTTTCACGCCGCGCCTGCGCAGGCCGCACAGTAAAGCCGGAGATGCCGACGATACGCGCCTGTTCCCCCAGCGCGTACAGGGTTTCGGTGGGTTCTTCGGTCAGACAAACAATTCGCTTGGGCCCCATCATCGACGCAAGCCCGTGCCTTAGGGGTACAACATGCGCTTGCTCCAGCGGCCATCGGCATCGCGCGCGTACAGCCAACGCTCGTGCAGGCGGAACTTGGCGCCGTACCAAAACTCGATGGCACGCGGCAGCACGCGGGTGCCCGACCAAGTTTCCGGGCGCGGTACATCACGGTCGGCAAACTCACGCTCGAACTGGGCGATGCGCTGTTCGAATGTCGAGCGCGCATCCAGCGGACGCGATTGCCGCGATGCCCAGGCACCGATCTGGCTCATCCGCGGGCGGCTGGCAAAATACGCATCGGCCTCGTCCGCGCCGACTGGCTCGACCGCCCCCTCGATGCGCACCTCAACCCCGGCCTCGCCCAGATGCGGCCACCAAAACAACAGCGCCGCCTGCGGATTGGCAGCCAGCTCCATTCCCTTGCGGCCATCGGTATGGCTGTAAAACACGAAACCACGGGCATCAAAATCTTTCAGCAGCACGATGCGCGCCGCCGGACGCCCCTCGGCATCGGCCGTAGCCAGTGTCATGCCGGTGGCATCGGCCTCGCATTCGCGCGCGCGCGCAAACAGGCTGGAAAAAGTATCAATCGCTTCGACAAGGAGAGGTTCGCTGTTCATTGCGGTATTGTCTCCCGATGAAGTCCGCAATGCACTCTGTCCCTCTCGCGCACACCCAAGCCCCGCATCTGGTGCTGGTCGGGCCGATGGGCGCTGGCAAGTCCTCCATCGGCAAACGCTTAGCAGAAAGGCTCGGCCTGCCATTTGTCGATGCCGACCGCGCGCTGGAAGAACGCACTGGCGCCAGCATTGCGCAAATCTTCGACTGCGAGGGCGAAGCCGGTTTTCGACAGCGCGAATCACGCTTACTGGCGGAGCTGCTTGCCAGCCCACGCCAATTGATTGCCACCGGCGGCGGCGTGGTGTTGTCGGCAGAAAACCGCGCGCAATTGGCCGCGCACGCCTTCGTGGTGCATCTGGATGTCGATGTTGCCGGGCAATTGCATCGGCTCCGCTACTGCCGTAGCCGCCCCCTGTTGCAACGCCCCGACCGCGAACAAGTGCTCACGCAAATGGCGCTGACCCGCACCCCGTTGTACGCGCAAGTGGCGCATCTGCATTTTGATACCGAAGGCCACAGCCCAGAAGAAGCCGTCCAGCTGCTGCTGGCTGTGCTGCAAACCCATGGATTCACCCCGGATGAATATCGAGACCGTTGAAGTCGGCGGCAACGCCCCGTACCGCATCGAAATTGGCGCAGGGCTTTTGAACCAGCCCGCCCACTTGGCCGCACCCTGGCGAGGACGGCATGCGCTGGTCGTCAGCGACACCCATGTTGCCGCCCACCATGCCCCCCGATTGATGGCCGCACTGGCTCGCGCCAAGCCGCAGGCCGATATTCGCCTGCACACGATTGCAGCCGGAGAAGCCTCGAAAACCCTAGCAAGCTTCGCCACGCTAATTGACGCACTGGCCGCACAAGGGGCAACCCGCGATGCCTGCGTGTTTGCCCTTGGCGGCGGCGTGGTCGGCGACCTAGCCGGCTTTGCGGCCGCCTGCTGGATGCGCGGCATCGACTGCGTGCAACTGCCCACTTCCCTGCTGGCCATGGTGGACTCATCGGTCGGCGGCAAAACCGCCGTGGACATTCCGGCCGGAAAAAACCTAGTCGGCGCCTTTCATCTGCCGCGCGCGGTGATTGTCGATACCGACACACTCGCCACCCTGCCCGCCCGCGAACTCTCCGCCGGACTTGCCGAAGTGGTCAAATACGGCGCGATTTTCGACGCGGCATTTCTGGACTGGCTGGCACAGCAGAGCGATGCCCTGCTGGCACTGGATGAGGCCGCACTCCGACATGCCATCGCTGCCAGCTGTCGCTACAAGGCCGACGTGGTAGCGCGCGACCCGTTTGAACATGGCGAACGCGCCCTGCTCAATTTCGGCCACACCTTTGCCCACGCCATCGAGGCCGAACAAGGCTTCGGCGGCCTGGTGCATGGCGAAGCCGTCGCCGTGGGCATGGAGCTGGCCGCACGCCTATCCTGCCGTCTCGGACTTGCCCCGCAAGAGGACGGCGAGCGCCTTGCGCATCTGCTCAAGCGCCTGCGCCTGCCCATCACCCTGCCTGTCGGCCTAGATGCCGAAGCCCTGCTTGCGCGGATGCGTCTGGACAAAAAAGCCACCGCCAACGGCCTGCGTTTTGTGCTCTGGCGCGGTGCCGGCAAAGCCGAACTGGTCAGCGAGGTGGATGCCAGCGAGGTACTGGCGGTTTTGCAGCCCCATTGAAAGCCCAGCCCGCAAGATACAAGACGCAAGGCCCGCCCAACCCAGCTGCGCGACCCTCCATGCTTTGATCAGACAAAATTATTTTTTCCAATTTCGGCTCATCGGCTGGCTCTGCATACCCCACGCCTGCTTCCCCGATGGCTTGGGCAACGCCCCGTCAGGGCGGGGAAAGCCAATGTCTTGCGCGCTACCTCTACAATGTGCCGATGCGCCTGCGCCTGCAACAACCCCCAGAAGCGGCCGAAGCCCCGCGTTTTGTCCAGCTCACCCTGCAACCGGATTTGTTCGGGGGCTGGACATTGCTGCGTGAAACCGGACAGCAAGGCCAGGGAAAAACCACGCTGCGCAGCGAGCAATATCTTGACCCTGCCCAAGCGCTTGCCGCGCTGGAAAAGGCGCGAGATGCCCATTTCAAAAAAGGCTTCTTGCTGGTATCCGCGCACGGCACCGACCACCCATAGTGAACTCCGACATGAAAAACGACCGCTTTTTGCGTGCCCTTCGCCGTGAACCCGTGGATGCCACGCCGGTCTGGCTGATGCGTCAGGCCGGGCGCTATCTGCCCGAATACCGCGCCACCCGCCAGCAGGCCGGCAGCTTTCTGGCGATGGCGAAAAACCCGGACATTGCCTGCGAAGTCACCCTGCAACCTCTGCGCCGTTTCCCGCTGGACGCGGCAATTTTGTTTTCCGACATCCTCACCGTGCCCGATGCGATGGGGCTAGGGCTGTACTTTGCTGAAGGCGAAGGCCCGAAGTTCGAGCGCCCGGTACGCGACGCAGCCGCCGTGGCCAAACTCGCCGTGCCGGACATGGAAACCGAGCTGGGTTATGTGATGGATGCGGTGCGCCTCATCCGCCGCGAGCTGGATGGCCAAGTGCCGCTGATCGGATTTTCCGGCAGCCCCTGGACACTGGCCTGCTACATGGTGGAAGGCGGTGGCAGCAAGGACTTTGCCCGGATCAAGGCGATGGCCTACAGCGAGCCGGCACTGCTGCACAAATTGCTGGAAGTGGTAACCGACGCGGTCATCGCCTACCTCGCCGCGCAGCGCGCCGCCGGGGCACAGGCATTGCAGGTATTCGACACCTGGGGCGGGGTATTGTCTCCAGCGCTGTACCGCGAGTTTTCGTTGCAATATCTGGCACGCATCGCCCGCGAACTGCCGCGCGGCGAAGGTGCCGAACGCACGCCGCTGATTTTGTTCGGCAAGGGCTGCGGCCAGCATATCGAACAACT
This sequence comes from Lysobacteraceae bacterium NML08-0793, assembly GCA_002798275.1. GTDB lineage: Bacteria > Pseudomonadota > Gammaproteobacteria > Xanthomonadales > Xanthomonadaceae > Solilutibacter. Next base: position 183,465 of record NWQR01000003.1, read on the forward strand.
GGCCGCAACCGGCACCGATGCCTTGGGCATTGACTGGACGAGCTCGCTTGGCGATGCCCGCAGTCGCAGTGGCGGCAAAGTCGCCCTGCAAGGCAATCTCGACCCGACCACGCTGTACGCAAGCCCCGAGGCGATCCGCGCCGAAGTGCGCAAAGCGCTGGATGATTACGCCCTCGCCAACGGCGGCTCGCGTGATGGACATGTGTTCAATCTGGGACATGGCATGTCCCCGGACATGAACCCCGAGCATGTCGCCGTGCTGGTGGACGAAGTGCACCGCCACAGCCGCCGGGACGCCTGACACCGCGTTGCGAATGAACTCACCCGCCACCCGCCTTGCCGCTGCCCTGATCTGGTTTGCCCTGTTGCTGCTGGCAGGTGGCTGGCTGTCCCGCAACCTGCAAATGAGTGGCGACCTGCGCAAGTTCATGCCTGCGCCGGTTACCGCCGAACAACGCCTGCTGATGGACGAGCTGGGCGAAGGCCCCGGCTCGCGCCTGATCCTGATTGCGCTTCAGGGCGAAAGCCCACAGACCCTGGCCGCGCAATCGGCGGCGATGGCGGCAAGCCTGTCTGCCGACCCGCAATTTTTGCTCGTTGCCAATGGCAGCAATCAGGGGCCAGAAGCCATCCCGGCGCATCTGCACGCCTATCGCTATCTGCTCTCGCCCGGCCTAGATGAGCACACACTTGACCGCAACCATTTGCGCGAAGCACTGGCCGCCCGCCTTGCCGACCTCGGCTCGCCCGCCGCCGCTTGGCTGGAGCCACTGATTCCGGCCGACCCGACGCTGGAAACCTTGAAGCTCGTCGAAGGCTGGGAGCCTGCCGATGCTCCGCAGCGGCTGCATGATGTCTGGTTCAGTACCGATGGCCGCAGCGCACTCCTGCTTGCGCAGACCCATGCACCGGGATTCGACCCCACCGGCCAGGCCGACGCGGTGGCGGCGGTGCAGCGCGCCTTCGAGGCGGCAAGCCAAGGGACGGCAAGCCAACTGGAAATGACCGGCCCCGGCCCGATTTCGGTGGAGATTGGCAGCCGCACGGCGGCTGAAGCCAGCTGGATTGGCACGGTCGATGGCGTCGGTCTGGTTCTGCTGTTGCTGGTCGCCTATCGCAGCTGGAAACAACCACTGTTTGGCGTGCTGCCGCTGGCCAGCGCCGGAATTGCCGGCCTGTTGGCCGTGGCACTGTTTTTTGAGGGCATGCACGGCATCACCGTGGCGTTTGGCTTCACCCTGATAGGGGTCGTGCAGGACTATCCGATTCACCTGTTTTCGCACCAGCGTCCCGGCATTACCCCCTGGCAGAATGCACGCTCGATTTGGCCGACGCTGGCCACCGGCGTGGTGTCCACCTGTATTGCCTACATGACGTTTCTGCTTTCCGGGGTGGAAGGTTTGCAGCAATTGGCCACCTTCACCATCACCGGGCTGCTGGTGGCCGCACTCTCCACACGCCTGCTGCTGCCCGCATTGATTGATCCCGCACCGCGCGATGTCGCCCAATCGCCACTGATGGCAACCCTCTGGCAAGGCATCGAGCGCCTGCCACGGCCACCGGGTTGGCTGCTGGCCTTGTTGGCACTCGCCAGCATTGCCGTCGCCACCCTAGCACCTGGCCCGTTCTGGGAAAACGACCTGTCCCGCCTGACCCCGGTGCCCCCCGAGGCGTTGCAACGCGATATCCGTCTGCGCCAGCAACTGGCCGCCCCGGATGTGCGCTATCTGATTGCCGTGCGTGGCCGCGATACCGAAGAAGCCCTGCAAAAAAGCGAAGCACTGGTTCCGGCGCTGGAGCAAATGCGCGCGCAAGGCATCATCACCGGCTATGACATGGCGGCACGCTATCTGCCCTCTGCCGACAAACAACGGGCACGCCAAGCGCGCCTGCCGGATCAGGCCACACTGCAACAAGAGCTGGCAGCGGCACTTGTTGACAGCGACTTCGAAGCCGATATCTTCGCGCCCTTTATCGACGACATCGGCACTGCCCGCAGCGCCAAACCGCTGCGCCTGGAAGATCTGGCCGACACCCCGCTGGCACCACTGGTGGCGGGCTTGCTGCGCAACAGCGCCAACGGCAGCACCGCACTGATTTCGGTCAGCGGGATGCAGGATGAAGTGCAGTTTTCCCGGCAGGCCGCCCGGCTCGGCATCCAGTTGCTGGACATGAAAAACGTCTCCGAATCGCTGGTGGCTCAATACCGCAAACGGGTGCTGTGGTCCTTGGCACTGGCCGCGCTGCTGCTTTCGGCAACCGTGATGCTGGCCTTGAAAAACCGCCAGCGCAGCCTGCGGGTATTGCTGCCGATGGCGCTAACCACCCTGTTGATTGTCGCGCTGCTGCGCGCCTTCGGCATCGAGCTCAACCTGTTCCATCTGGTGGCGCTGATTCTGGCTGCCGGGCTGGGTCTGGATTACGCGCTGTTTTTTGACCATGCAGGCGACAGCCGCGAAGACCAATTGCGCACCCTGCACGCCCTGATTGTGTGCAGCCTGATGACCGTGCTGGTGTTCTTCCTGCTGGCGCTCTCGTCCATCCCGGTCTTGCGCGCGATTGGCCTGCCGGTCACGCTCGGCGTGCTGTTGAACTTCATCCTGGGGCTTCTTATTTCCCGTCAACCTGCCCGCCATGCACACTGATATTCGCATCGACACACTGGTTCCACACCAAGGCACGATGTGCCTGTGGCAAAAGCTGCTGGACTTTGACGCCGAACATGTGCGCCTTGCCACCGCATCGCACCGCGATGCCGACAACCCGCTGCGCAGCGATGGTCGCCTGCGCGCGGTGCATCTATGCGAATACGGCGCACAGGCGATGGCCGTGCATGGCGGCCTGCTGCAACAACAAGGCGGCGTCCCCCGGCGCGGCTTTCTGGTGGCGCTGCGCGATGTGACGCTGCATGTGTCCCGCATTGATGATTTGCCGGGCGATCTGCATTGCCATGCCAGCTTGCTGATGGCCTCGGAAAGCAGCCAGCAATACCAGTTCCACATCAGCGCCGATACACAGCTTCTCGCCACCGGGCGCGCCTCGGTCATCCTGCAACAGCCCCAATCCCAATGAACACCTCTCTCTCCAACCCAACCGGAAAGCGCGCCCTTGTCACCGGCGGCAGTGGCGATATCGGCAGTGCCATCTGCCACGCCTTGGGGCGCGCCGGTCACCATGTCATCGTCCATGCCAACCGCAACCGCCAACGCGCCGAACAAGTCGCCGCAGCGATCCGAGCCGAAGGCGGCAGCGCCGAAGTCGTGGTGTTCGATGTCAGCTGCGGCACCGCCAGCGGCGAAGCGATTACCGACTTGCTGCAACAAGGCCCAATCCAAATTGTCATCAACAATGCTGGCATCCATGACGATGCACCGATGGCCGGGATGGAGCCCGCCCGTTGGCGACGCGTAATTGATGTCTCGCTGCACGGCTTTTTCAATGTGACCCAGCCGCTGCTGCTGCCGATGGCACGCACCCGCTGGGGACGCATCATCAGTATTTCCAGCGTTGCCGCGGTACTTGGCAACCGCGGCCAGAGCAATTACGCCGCCGCCAAAGCCGCCCTGCATGGCGCCAGCAAATCACTGGCACGCGAAATGGCCAGCCGCGGCATCAGTGTCAACGTGATTGCCCCGGGGGTGATTACCGGCAATATGACCGACGCATTGTTTGCCCCGGAACAAATCAAGGCGATGGTGCCGGCCGCTCGCCCTGGCAAACCCGAAGAAGTCGCCGCCCTTGCCGCATTTTTGTGCAGCGACGCAGCCGCCTACATCAACGGCCAAGTAATCAGCATCGACGGCGGCATGAGTTGAGGTTTTGGCCTTACCCGGCCAGCGCACTTATCCCGGAAACCACGCGGGGTCGAGCATCGCAGGTTCTGGCGCTGTCACATCTTGCAGCAATGCCAGCAATGGCGCGGTATCGACTTGCCGGTAGCGCGCTTTTACCTGTGTGGCGATTTCCAGCGCCAGCTGTGCCAGCTGGCCGATATTGGCGTGGATTTTCGCAATGAAGCGCTCATCGTCCAGCACATCGCCCAAGGCACGGTTCATTTCATGAAACCAGCCGATGCGGTATTGGTCGAGCAGACGGCCATCGTCGGGCGTGCCGTAGTCGGAGTGCTCACCCCACTGCCGCAGCAGCGGCTGCATGGCGGCGTTAAGCGCCGCGGCACGCTCCATGTCGCTGCGCAGGCGTGAAAGCACTTGGATATTGGCAATCCGCCCGGAAATAAACAAGGGCGCGAGCAAGGCCCAGTAGAAGGTGTAATCCCAAATCACTTTGACTGGCATCACTTCGGCATTACCGAACAGTGGGTATTGCCCCAGGTACAGCGACATGGTGTTGTCGTAGAAGCCGCGATAGAGCTGCTCGAACAGTGCCACATGCAGGCCGATGGGTTGGCCGCTGCGCTCAAGCCGGATCAGCTCGGCGATATAGCTGTTGGAAATGGCGATGAAATCGCTGCCGGGCGAATAGAACGGGTCGGCAAAATAGCCGGCTTCGCCGCTCAAGGCCCAGCGCTGGGTGGAAAACACCTGCTGGCACTCATGGGAAAAATGCTTCAGGAAGCGGAAATCCATCAGCGCGTGCTGCGGACGGGCGAGCAAATCGGCCAGCCGTGGCTGGTGTTGACGCAGCCAGTGCATGGCTTTTTCGTGGCTGTTGAGGCTTTCCAGCGGATGCATCTGCTGGTCGGCAACGATGCCGATGGAGTGCGCATGCGAGCCCAGCGGAATCATCCACACCCAGTAGCCGGGGCCGCAGAGATGGTTGGTGGAGCGCCAGCGGTCAGGCGGAACGCAGCGCGCCTGCCAGTCGGCATCCTCGCTCCAGTCATTGGGATCGACAAATCCTTCAACCCGCCACCAAACCGAATTGACATCGTGCGCATTGTTTTTTTCAAGCCCCAGCTTGCGCTTTATCAGCCCCGCGCGTCCGGCGGCATCCACCAGCCAGTGCGCCTCCAGTTGATGCTCAAGCCCTGCGTGCAGATAGCGCAGCCGATGCGGCGCATCGCTGTCTGAAAGGGTTACTTCGCGCACGCTGGCACCATCGACAAACTCGATATCGTGCAGCGGTAATTGTTCGGCCAGAAAGTTCTCAAAGCGCCCCCGGTCAATCTGCCAGGACGGCGTGGGCAGCAGCATGCTGACCCCAAGTTCAGTGCTGCGCTGGATATTCACACTGGCATCGGAAAAGAAAAACCGGAAGCCGAATTTGCGGATGTGCTGCGTTTTCAAATGCGGCAGCAGCCCCAGCACATTGGCAAAGTAGTGTGCGCCGATTTCCACGGTGGACTCGCCCACCTTGAAAGCCGCCTCCGGCACCGGGTGCTGGCGGCGCTCCAGGACGCGGATACGGATATCGGCATCCTGTCGGCGCAGTTGCAGCGCTAGGGTCAGGCCAGCAAGGCCGCCGCCCAGAATCACCACATCGCGTTTTTCGATACTCATGCCGAGGCCTCCTCCGGGGCGGTTTGTAGCCGTCCATCGGCATCGTCGATGCGCGGCGGATTGGCGCGGGTCAGGCGGTATTGGGTGATGACATCGCCATGCTGCCAGACTTGTCTGACCACATGGCTGGTGATGCGCCACAAGTCGCGCAGCGGGCGAAAGTGGCTGCGGCGGAACGCCTGATCGCCATGCACGTTTTTGTAACGCGCCTCGATCGGCACCGATACCACCCGATAGCCCAGTTGCCGGGCGCAGGAAATCAGCATTTGCGCCTCGAACACGAAATCTTCGCCGGGAATATCGCGCAATGCGCAGGCCGCTGCGCGATACAGGCGCTGTCCGCTTTGCGTATCGCGGATACGAAAACCACAGCCCCAGCTAATGCCCCAGTCGCCAAAATCGTTGCCGATGCGGCGATACAGCGGCTGCTGCTCGCGGCGGCGCAGACGCGCCCCGTTGATCAGGCAATGCGGGTGGCGGTTGGCAGCGGCAATCAGGCGCGGCACATCACTGGCCAGATGCTGGCCATCGCCATCCATCGTTACCACTGCCGCCTTGCCCTGTCGCAGCGCCTCGGCAAAGCCATCGCGCAACGACGCGCCCTTGCCCATCCGCGTGGCATGGCGCAGCAGAGTAATCGGCAAGCCTTGCAGACAATCCGCCGTGCCGTCATCGGAGCCATCATCAATAACGATGACGCTATCGACCTCGTGCAGTGCCGATTCGACCACTTCGCGGATGCGCAGGCGCTCGTTGAGGGCGGGAATCACCACGGCGGTATTGTGCCGGTCAAGTTTCATGCCGCATCCCCGTCATGGCCGATGCGCACCCTCAATACCCGGCCAGCACCCGCCGCCAGCCGCACCTCGCCATCATGCCCCAGCGCCAGCAGGTCAAACAGCGGCAGCATCGGCGCCATGGCATTGGCGCTGGCATGGCGTGCCAAAACGCCGTTGCCCGCGTCGGGCTGCCCGTCTTCAAGCCAAGCTTCCAACCACACGCCGGTGCCGGTTTGCGCCAGCAGCAATGCGCCGCCCAGCAATCCCTCACTTCGGCTCACTTCTGCCAGCGGGCCGTGAGCGCGGGCATCGTAGGCCGCCAGCAATACCGCAGGCTCGCCTGCCTGCAATTGCGTCAGCGCCTCCAAAAGCCCTTGGGCAAAACTGGCTATGCCGGCCGAAATGGCCGTGGTCGGGTACATGCAGCCGGCGCCAATCGTCCAGTAACCGGCAGCGGCATTGTGTACCGAGTTGTGAAAGCGGGTCGGCGAAACCGAGGCCGGATCGCCGCTGGCCAAGGTCTGGCTCATGTAATCGGTGATGCCCAAGTCGCCATGCGTGGAAACAAATACCGAGGGCAAGCTGGCGGCATCGCGCCCGGCCATCTGGCAGGCGGCCAGTGCCACATCCAGCGCCACCGCCACCGATTCGGGCGCGCGGCGGCGTTCATTGGCAGCCAGAAGTTGCGGTGAAGGGCGCGCCGGTGCCTCATCCGGCAAGCTGCCGGTTTTTGCCAGCTCGCATGCGGCTTGCCAGCCGGGCAGGCCGCTGGCCCAAAAGCCGATGCCTTCAAGATAGGCGCGCAGTGTGGGCGGGTGTTTGCTGTTCATGCGGCGCTCCCGAACAGCAGCGAGCAATTGTTGCCGCCAAAGCCGAAGGAATTGTTCATGGCATAGGTAATTTTGGTCTGCTGCGGCACAAAGCGAATCTGCGCGCCGCAGGCCGGGTCCGGCGTATGGCTGCCGAGCGTTCCTGGCAAAAATCCGTGCTCCAGCGCCAAAAGCGCGAATACCGATTCGACAATGCCGGCGGCGCCCAGCGTGTGGCCGGTCCAACCCTTGGTGGAGCTGGCATGCAGCGACGCCGGGAACATCGCATCCACTGCCAGCGCCTCGACCCGATCATTGGCCGGGGTGGAGGTGCCGTGCAGATTGAGATAGCCCAGTTGCTCGGCCTGGATGCCGCCACGCGCCAGCGCATCGCGCATCGACAGTTGCGCGCCCAGCCCCTGCGGGTGCGGTGCTGACATGTGATGGGCATCGCTGGATTCGCCAAACCCGGCCAGATACAGCCCGCCGCCATCGCCCTCGGTGCGACGCTCAAGGATGGCAAAACCACCGGCCTCGCCCAACGACAGGCCATCGCGGCGTGCATCAAACGGCATACAAGGATTGGCCGAGACCAGTCCCAACGCATTGAAACCGTACAGCACGCTGCCACACAAGGTATCCACTCCGCCGACCAGCGCCGCATCCACTATTCCTGCGGCCATCAGCCGCGCCGCCTGCGCAAATACCTTGGCGCTGGACGAGCACGCCGTGGCCACGGTTACGCAAGGGCCGCGCAGCCCGGTGGCCGCCTGCACGAACTCGCCCAGCGAGTGCGGGGTATGCACCTGCGGGCGCTGCAAATGCGCCGGGAAATGTCCGTCATCCAAATCGGCATAGGCTTCTTCCGTCGCACCGATGCTGGAGGTGGAAGTACCCATCACCAGCGCCACGCGCTCGGCACCGTATTGCTCGCGCAACGTCTGCACTGCCGACAACAGGCCATCCTGATTCAAGGCCAACCAGGCCAGACGGTTGTTGCGGCACTCCCAGCGTGCAAACGCTGCCGGCAAGGGGGCATCTTCCAGCCCGGCGACCCGACCAATCCAGGTCGGCAGCGGCGCGCCTGCATTCAACGGGCCAAAGTCATTGCGGACAAGACCACTACGACCAGCGCGCAAAGCATCAAGCTGCGCCATCCGCCCCTGCCCCAAGGCAGTGGTCGCGGTGTAATGGCGGATGGCAAGCCCGCGCATCGGCGCAGGCAGGGAGGGGGAATAAGAAGACACAGGCTTTCCGTGGTTCAGAACAATGCGAGTATAGCCGCCTGCCCTTGCCCACCGTTGCCAGCGCAATCTGCATAAAATCCGCCAATGACCAGCCGCACCCGCCACCGCGCATCACTCATGCTCGATCTGGATGTGCTGCATGTGGGGCTGATTGCCACGCTGGCTTGCGTGCTCAGTGCCGGGCTGGTGTATCTGGGCTATTTCTGGCATGTCGTGCAAGTGGCACGGCGCAGCCGCTGCCAGCCACGCCATCGCAATGCCCTGCTGTTGTTTGGCAAGCATGCCCCCGGCGGCCATATTGATGCCGATTTTTCCGCCCGCATCCAGCGGGTAATCACGCTATGGCCCGAATATCGCCCCGAACGGCTGTTTCTATTGGGCGGCGGCGCCGCAGGCGATTTGACCGAAGCAGAAATCGCCCATGCCGCACTTGCCCGGCACATCCACATCCATCCGCAAGCACTACACCTAGAACGGCAATCCCGCGACACGCTGCAAAACCTGCGCAATGCCCGCAGCCTACTGGCCGACACCCCGCACCAAGGGCCAGTTACGCTGCTCAGCAGCCGCTATCACCTAGCACGCTGCGCCCTGTTTGCCCGACAACTGGGGCTGGAAGCCGAACTATGCGCCGCCGAAACACGCCTGCAATGGAGCTTGCTCACCCTGTGGCGACTGCTGGGCGAAGCCGGCTATGTCTGCATGCTCGACCTTGGCACCCGCTGGGCGCGTCTTATCGGTTCCCAAAGAATGCTGGCGCGAGTGACATGAATCCCACCAGCGCCCGCCCCTGACTTTTGGCACTGCCGCCCCGGCATCCTTGGCGGCATGATGAATCTTGCGGCAAGTCAGCCGCCCCACAGCCAAGACAAGCTAGAATTGCCGCCTCTTTTCAGCCAGTCCATCGCCATGACGATCAACTACGCCAAAGCCCGTGAAAACATGGTCGAACAACAAGTTCGCCCCTGGGAAGTCCTCGACCCGCGTGTGCTTACGGTCATCGGCAATACCCCGCGCGAGCTGTTCGTCGATGCCGCACACCGCGAGCTGGCCTATGCCGACCTTAGCCTGCCAATTGGCCACGACCAATTCATGATGAAGCCGGTCATCGAAGGCCGTACCTTGCAGGGCATCCTGCCGCAAGCGCATGAGCGCGTGCTGGAAATCGGCACCGGCAGCGGCTATCTCACCGCCTGTCTTGCCCAGCTGGCACGCAGCGTGCACAGCCTAGAAATCCACCCGGCACTGGCCGAAGCTGCACAGGCGCGCTTGGCCGCCCAAGGCCACGGCAATGCCACGGTGGAAGTTGCCGATGCACTGGACTGGCAAGGCAGCGAACGCTTCGATGTGGTCTGCGTAACCGGCGCAGTGGCCGAAGTGCCAGCGCATTTCTTCAACTGGCTCGCGCCGACTGGTCGCCTGTTCGTAATTCACGGCCAGTCGCCGGTGATGCAGGCCGAGATTTTCACCGGCACGGTCAACCAGACGCAGCGCCAATCGTTGTTTGAAACCGACCTGCCCTATCTGTCCGGTGCAGCCCCGGTGCCCCGCTTCACCCTGTAACGGCATCCGCCAGCCGCCGCCGGATGTGCCACCTTCCGTGTTTTTCGAGGACTCTCCGATGCGTTTTCGCCCGCTTGTTCTGGCTCTGACCACCGCCCTGCTGCCCGCCGCTGCGCAGGCCGAAGACCTGATGCAGACCTATCAGCTTGCGCGTGGACAAGACCCGCAACTGGCTGCCGCCGAAGCCGGGCAGCGCGCCACCAGCGAAGGCCAAGTACAAAGCCGCGCCGCGATGCTGCCGCAAATCAATGGCAGCGCCAGCATCAGCCGTAGCCGCAGCACCAGCGAATCGGGTCAACCGCAGATTGATCCGACCACCGGCGCCATCATCTCCGGCGGCCAGCGCGTACAGGAAAGCACCAATCGCAATGTCGGCGTCAACCTGAACCAGATGGTCTATGACGGCCAGACCATCAGCCGTCACCGCGCCCAGCAGCTGCAAACCCAGGCCGGTGAGCACGATTTGGAATCGGCCCGCGACCAATTGATTACCCGCACATCGCAGGCGTATTTCAATGTACTGGTGGCGATGGAAACGCTCGCCGCCGCCGAAGCCCAAGAAGAAGCACTGAAAAAGCAGTTCGACTACGCCAGCAAACGTCTGGAAGTCGGCCTTGCCCCGATTACCGACCAGCATGAAGCCCGCGCCCAATACGAAGCCGCGCGCGCCAATACCATCCTGCGCCGCAATGCGCTGGAAGATGCCCGGCAGGCACTGGCGGAAATCACCGGCCAGCCGATCAACGCGATGATGGCGCTGCCTGATGACTTCGTACCGGAGCTGCCCACCGAAGGCAGTGCCGAGGATTGGGTGCAAAAAGCCATCGACCACAACCCGGCATTGGCCGCGCAGAAAACCCGTCTGGCCGCTGCCGAACAGAACATCCGCACCGCACGCGCCGGCCACCTGCCCAGCATCAGCGCCAATGCCAGCTATGGCTACAGCCGCAGCGATGTCACCATCGAACAACTGGGTAACCGCGCCAGCAGCGATGGCTGGAGCCGCAACCCAAGTATTGGCCTGACGCTTTCGGTGCCGATTTTTGCCGGTGGCGCGACCCAATCGCAGGTGCGCCAAGCCATTGCCCAGCGCGATGTTTCCGAGCAGCAACTGGAGCAGCAAAAGCGCGCACTGGAGCGCAATACCCGCAGCGCCTATCAGAACCTGGCCGCCGGCATCAGCGCCGTGGAGGCACGCCGCTTGGCACTGGTCGCCGCGCAAAGCGCCCATGAAGCTTCGCAAGTGGGGCTGGAAGTCGGTACCCGCACGGTGATTGACGTGCTCATCAACCAGCAAAACCTGTTCAATGCACAGCAGGCTTATGCCGAAGCCAAATACAGCTATCTGCAAAGCCATCTGACCCTGCGTCAAGCCGCAGGCACGCTGGATGTGGCCGACCTGCAAAACATCAATCGGCTGCTGACTACACCGGCCGGTCGCACCCCCCGCGTAGCGCAATAAGCCCCGGCACAGGCTCTGCCCGGAGAATCGGGCGGGGCAGTGCCCTTTGATGCAAAACCACCGGAATCGCATACCGTGACGATGCCCGGCAAGGGCGGCTAGACTTCCGGCTCGCCCCTTTGTCGGTCATCCGCGTGGAAACCCTCGACCAAGTCAACATCAAGCTGCTGTTCGGTGCCCTCCTGGTGCTGGCCGGGATTGCCTCGTCGCTGCTCGCCCGCCGCTTTGGCGCACCGCTGCTGCTGGTGTTCCTGTTGCTCGGCCTGCTGCTTGGCGTGGATGGCCCAGGCGGCATCGAATACAGCGATGCCGGTTTCACCTATTTGGCCGGCTCCCTGGCGCTGGCATTGATTCTGTTTGAAGGTGGTCTGCAAACCCGCGCCTCGCAAGTCCGCGGCACGGTTATGCCCTCGGTGATGCTGGCCACTGTCGGCGTGGTGCTGACCGCCGCTTTCACCGCGATTGCCGCGCATTTTTTGCTGGATCTCTCACCACTGCGCGCCTTGCTGCTTGGCACGGTGATTTCTTCCACCGACGCTGCCGCAGTGTTCTTTCTCATCCGTGCAGGCGGCCTGCATCTTGAGCGCCGCACCGGCAGCACGCTGGAAGTCGAGTCCGGCGCCAATGATCCGGTGGCGGTGTTTCTTACCATCGCCATCACCGGCTGGCTGGCCGGCAAGGGCGTTACCGTCACGGAAATACTCGGGCAGATTGTCTGGGGCATCGTCTGCGGCACGATGCTGGGCTATCTCGGCGGACGGCTGATTGTCTGGTCGCTGAATCATTACGACCTGCCCTCCGGCCTGCACCCCTGGCTTGCAATGGCCGGTGCCGTCAGCGTCTTTGCCATCACCGGCTGGCTTGGCGGCAGCGGCTTTCTGGCGGTGTATCTGGCCGGTATCGTGGTGGCCAACCGCCCGGTGCGCACCCGCAACGAAGTGATGGCCGTGCAAGATGCCGTAACCTGGTTTGCACAACTGGTGATGTTTCTGCTGCTGGGACTGCTGGCCACCCCCAGCAGCCTGCTGGACGTGCTCTGGCCGGCGCTGGGCGTTTCGCTGTTTTTGATGTTCATTGGCAGACCCCTGGCCGTGCTGCTATGCCTGCTGCCATTTGGCTACCGCCCCGGCGAAACCGGCTTCATCGCCTGGGTCGGACTGCGCGGCGCGGTCGGCATCTTTCTGGCCTCGATTCCATTACTGGTGGAGCTGCCCAACGCACCGCTGTATTTCAATGTGGCCTTCGTGGTGGTGCTCACCTCGATGCTGATTCAGGGCTGGACACTCACCCGTGCCGCCCACTGGTTTGGTGTGGCCGTGCCGCGCAATGACCCCGATACCCGCCGCGTACAACTGGATTTGCCCGGACAACTGGACTACGACCTGCTGGGCTACCGCGTCCCCAGCGGCTGCAAGGCGCTGCAAACCGATACCTGGCCGCCGAAAGTACGGCTGATGATGGCGGTGCGCGATGGCAAGGTGCTGACCGCCGAAGAAGCCGGCGCACTGCAAGCCCACGACTACGCCTATCTGCTGGCACCCGCCGGTGCCGCCCGGCGCGTGGACTGGATGTTTTCGGAAAAACCCGACGACCAGCCGCAGGAGAGCCTTGGCAAATTTCCGTTGCCGGGCAATGTGGCATTGGGCGAGCTGGCACAGTTCTACGGCCTACGCATCCCTAAACACCTAGCCAACCATACCGCCGCCGAACTGTTTGACCAGCGCTTTGATGAAATCCCACAAATTGGCGACCGCCTGACACTCGGCCCTGCCGTGCTGATTGTGCGCGAAATAGAAAACCAGCACGTTACCCAAGTGGGACTTGAGTTCGTCAGCCTGGGCGAGCGCATTATCAGCGGCGGCCGCACGGCTGGACTGAAGTGATGTGACAGCGGCAGCAGGAGCGCTGCTACCTGGAGTGGGGAGTGATTCCCCACGCTGTAGCGCGCATGCCCAGCGGCATGGATTTGAGGCCGTCGCGTATCCCCGATAATCCAGCTGATAAGATGCCTGCATGAATGCTCAACTCCATCATCTGGATCCGCTGATTTCCGAGTTTGAAACCGCCGAGGCCGAAGCGGCTTATCGTGAATGGGTGCTTGTCAAAGTAGCCGAAGCACGAGCCTGCACAAAGCCGGTCATCCCGCATGATCAAGTCATGGCCGAAGTTGAAGCCTTGATCGCTTCCAAGCGAGCAAGAGTCTGATGCTTCCGGTCGTCTGGAAGAACTCGGCAAAAAATGACCTGATGGAAATTATCGGCTACATCGCCGACAAGAACCCTGATGCGGCTGAGCGTTTCAAAACGCATATAGAGAAAGCGGCCGAACTGTTGTCCATAGTGCCGATGGGTTTCCGTAAAGGAATCACTCTAGGAACCCGCGAATATCTGGTTCACCCGAACTACTTTCTGGTGTATGAAATTGAAGCCGGACAGGTATCCATCCTGCGGGTAATTCATTCCCGACGGCAGTACCCATAGCCCCGTAGTGACTTCAAAGCCGCAAGCCAGAATCGCCATGCAACACGCAACAATGGCCGCAAAAGAAAAGGCTCCGAAACCGGAGCCTTTTCCTTGACACATACCGCCTGATTATCAGAACTTCTGGGTGTACTTGAAGTACCAGAAGCGACCGATATCGAAGCCGCCGTAATAGGCGTAGTTCGAGCTCGGCTGGCTGTACATCACCGGCGCATAGCGACCAAACACGTTGTTGGCGCCGAAGGACACCGTGCCATTCCACGGGGTCTTGACGCGGAACTGCACGTCGTTGAACGTGGTCGAGCCATTGCGGTGATGCGGAACCACCTTGCCCAGGGTATCCGGAGCCTGATAGTTCGGGATGTTGCAACGCTCATCAAACTCGCAACGCTCCTTCATCGCCGAGTAGTAGCGCGCCGTCCAGGTGACACCAAAGTTGCCGTAATCCCAGCTCAGCCCCAGGTTGGAGCGCAGGCGGAAGGTGGAGCCAAAGCTCACCGACTGGCTGATCGGGGTATCTACATCGTTGGTGGACTTGGAGGCATAACGGCTGAAGTAGGTGCTGTCCGAGTTGATGCCGAAGCGGCCAAAGCGTTCGGTATCAAAGCGGTAGGCCACACTCAGGTCATAGCCTTCAATGTCGGTGAACCCGGCATTGCGATCACCACGACGCAGATCGGTGACGATATGACCCAGCGACGAATCACGACGGAACAGGGTGCAGCGGGAAGCAACCCCCTTGACATAGCAGTCATCCAGGATAGCCGTTGCAGAATCACCGACCATGGTGTCGTCGATACGCACACGCCACCAGTCCAGCGCCACGTTCAGGCCTTCAAGGAAGCTCGGGCTGTACACCAGACCCGCCGACCAGCTACGCGATTTTTCCGGCTGCAGCAGCGGGTTGGAGCCGCTGATAAACGGCACCGGGGTCTGTGCAGAGACACCATCGCTGGGCAGGAAGCCCTGCTTCAGCTGACGGAAATTGGCCGGCACATCAGCCAAACAGGCCGGGGTGCCGCGCGCCACGCCGTAGACCGAGTCACAGGGATCAGCAAAGGTATCAAAGCTCTGCGAACCAGTTGCATACAGGTCACTGATAGCCGGAGCGCGGAAACCCTGCGCCCAGGTACCACGTACCAGCAGGTCTTCAATCGGCTTCCACTTCAGGCCAAACTTGCTGTTGGTGGTATTGCCGAAGGTGCTGTACCGGGAGTGGCGCGAGGCCAGGTCAAAGCTCAGCTCCTGGAAGCCGGTCACGCCGGAAAGCACCGGGATATGCAGCTCGGCAAAGACTTCGGTGACATCATATTTGCCCGCAGTCGGACCGGCAGCCAGATTGGTGGTCTGCCCGGATTGCGCCAGCGCGTCCGGATAGTACCCGCCTTTCTCGGTACGCTTTTCATAGCCCAAGGCATAGCCGAGGTCACCCGCCGGCAGGGTGAACAGGTTGCCGCTGATATTGGCGAACACCATCTTGGTGCTGGTATTGCCGGTGGCATGCTCGGTCGGGTACAGGAACTTCTGCAGTGCCGGGTCAGCCAGTGAATTGACCACCGCACCGGTACCGAAACCGGCAAACGGGTTCCACGGCACGCAGTCTGCCAGCGGAATCGGATTGGCGGGGGTACCACACTGCACCACGCCCGAAGCGTTCATGAAGGACGGGCCAACTGCCGCACGCACATTCTGGACATTGAAGTTACCGGTATTGATGGTCACCAGCTTGTTGTCGGCATAGGAATAACCGGCTTCCCAGTCCATATAACGCTCACCGAACTCGAAGCTGCCTTCCAGCGAGGTCACAAAACGCCAGCTGGTCAGATTGCTGGTGGTGATACGCGGCATTTCCCAGCCACGACGGCGCCAATGTACATCCTGTGCGCCAGCGGTCGGATTGAAGTAGCTGTCTTTCGACATCGGTGCATCAACACCCTTGGCGGCCGACTGCAACGGATAGCCGGCAATCTGGCGCACCGCTTCACGCTGGCTATAGCTGATGTCCGTATTCCAGCGGATATTGTCACTCAGGTCATAGCCTGCGCTAAGCGACAGGGTACGTGCACTGAGCGGGGTCAGGACATGCATCTGGTCGGAAGGCTTGCTGCAATCATCCGGACAAGCCTGACGATGGAAGTTCGCCGCCCCCAGCGCATTACCATCCTTATTTGCGGCATGCCACACGGAGCCACGACCGGGCCTGGCATCCAGCGTGTAAGTACCCCACTGCCCTACCGAAGTGTAGCTGTATTGCGGGTAACCCGGATAACTGTCGCTGGAGAACCAGCGATTGCGTGCCCAGACTTCGCCTTCTTTGCGATATTCGGCACCAACGGTGATATAGCCGCGCTCACCAGCGACACCCACCACACCGGAGACGCGCTCCTTGGCGCCATCACCCTGGCTGTATTGGCCGTAATAGGCTTCGACTTCCGCACCTTCATAGTTCTTGCGGGTGATGATATTGATCACACCGGCAATGGCATCGGAGCCGTAGGTGGAAGAGGCACCGTCTTTCAGGATATCGATGCGCTCGACCATGATATTGGGGATAGCGGAGATATCCTGCAGACCGTCGGTGTTAATCGGCAGACGCTTGCCATTGACCAGAACCAGGGTGCGATTGGCGCCAAGGTTACGCAAGTCGATGTACTGACCACCGACGCTCTCACCCGAGGAAAGCGGCCGCGAACGGCTGATCGGCGGCGAGCCAGCAGCGGTCATGTTTTGCAGCACATCGGCCACGGAAACCACGCCCTGGGCTTCCAGGGCTTGACGGGAAATGGTGAAAACCGGCTTGGCGGTTTCAACATCGGCCGAACGAATACGCGAGCCGGTGATTTCGATACGGTCAAGCTCTTTGGCTTTGCTTTCTTCTTGGGCAAAGGCAGCGCCCGAGACCAAAGTGGCGGCACTGACGAACAGGGCGACTTGAATCGCGCTGGTCAGCTTTTGCTTCTTGGTGTTCAACATTGGGGAGTATCTCCTGAATGGTTAGCGATTTCCGCACGGCTCCGGCAGAGCCGATGCGAAACCGTCGGCGAGGATAACGCAAACTTTACACACTCGAAAGGCTCGCATTCAGCTTGGCGGCGCAACTGTGATCCAGTTTGCAAATGCCGGGATAGCGGTGGTTTGGCAAATTTGCGCAGGCGCAAAAACAACGGCTCGCAGTTTCTGCGAGCCGTCGGCTTGTAGGGGGCTTGGTTTGGTTTAGCTCAACGCTTTGTGGATGCGTTTTTGCTCGGCTTTCAGCGCCTCGGGCATGCGCGGGCCGTATTCTTCCAAGTATTCGCCGATGCTGGCGAATTCGGCTGCCCAGCCTTCGCGGTCGTAGTCGAACAGTTTTTGCATGGCTTCATCACCCAATTCCAAGCCATCCAGATTGATGTCGGCAGGATGCGGCAGGTGGCCAATCGGGGTTTCTTGGCTGCCGACGCTACCGGCCACGCGCTTCAACATCCATTCCAAAACGCGCATGTTGTCGCCAAAGCCCGGCCAGAGGAAGTCGCCGCCATCGCCCTTGCGGAACCAGTTGACGTGGAAGATTTTCGGCAGGCGGACATCGGCCTGGTCGAACGACAGCCAGTGACTGAAGTAGTCGGCAAAGTTGTAGCCGCAGAAGGGCTTCATCGCCATCGGGTCGCGACGCATCACGCCCACCGCGCCGGTGGCCGCGGCGGTGGTTTCCGAACCCATTGCCGCCCCGATCAATACGCCATGCGTCCAGTCGCGGGCTTCAAATACCAGCGGCACCAGCGAAGCGCGACGGCCACCAAAGACGATGGCAGAAATCGGCACACCAGCCGGCGCTTCGGCTTCTGGCGAATAGCTGGGGCATTGTTTGGCACTGACGGTAAAGCGCGAATTGGGATGCGCTGCCGGGGTACCAGCTTCGGCGTTGAACGGATTGCCCTTCCAGTCGGTCATCGGCACGCGCTTGTCCAGACCTTCCCACCACGGTTGGTTGTCATCGGTTACGGCGACATTGGTGAAGATGGTATTGCGCTGGATGGAGGCCAAGGCATTGGGATTGGATTTGGCCGAAGTGCCGGGTGCCACGCCAAAGAAACCGGCTTCGGGGTTGATGGCGTACAGGCGGCCATCCTTGCCCGGACGCATCCAGCAGATGTCATCACCGATGGTGGTGATTTTCCAGCCATCGCGCACATAGCCTTCGGGCGGAATCAGCATGGCAAGGTTGGTCTTGCCGCAAGCGCTGGGAAAGGCTGCGGCGATGTAGTGTTTTTCACCGGCGGGGTTTTCGATGCCGAGAATCAGCATGTGCTCGGCCAACCAGCCTTCACTGCGTGCCTGGTGGCTGGCGATGCGCAGCGCGTGGCACTTCTTGCCCAGCAAGGCGTTGCCGCCGTAGCCAGAGCCGAAGGACTGGATTTCCAGAGATTCGGGAAAGTGCATGATGAAGCGGCGCTCGGGGTTCAAATCGCCGGTGGAGTGCAGCCCCTTGACGAAGCTGCCTTCGCGCTCGATGCGCTCAAGCGCCGCCTTGCCCATGCGGGTCATGATGCGCATATTCGCCACCACATAAGGCGAGTCGGTGATTTCCACGCCGCAACGCGACAGCGGCGAATCAATCGGCCCCATGCAGTACGGCACCACATACAGGGTGCGGCCTTTCATGCAGCCGGCAAACAGTTCGCGCATCTTGGCGCGCGCCTCAGCAGGCGCCATCCAGTGATTGTTCGGGCCGGCGTCCTCGCGCTCGGTGGTGCAAACAAAGGTCAGATGCTCCACGCGCGCCACATCGTCCGGGTGCGAGCGATGCAGATAGCTTTCCGGGTGGCTGCTTTCGTTGAGCTTGGACAAGGTGCCATCGGCCAGCATCTGCTCGATGAGCTTGGCGTTTTCGGCATCCGAGCCATCGCACCAATGGATGTGGTCGGGCTGGGTCAGCTGGGCGACTTCTTCAACCCATTGGTTCAAGGCGGGGAGTTGGCTGGTCATGGCTTCTCTCAAGGTTGGGGATGGGTCATCAGGCACGCTGCGGAATCAGCGTTGCCATCATGTGGGCAACATAGTCTTCAAACTCTTCGCGCTGCATATCGCGCTGCCCCAGTTGCAGGTTGAGCTGCAAAAAGCCCACATAGGCGGCATAGGCTAGGCGCGCGCGATGCTGCGCAGCCACGGTATCCAACCCTGCCTGACGAAAGGCAGCGGTCAGATAATCCATGCGGCGCTTGGAAACGCGACTTATCACCGGCTGCACGCTGGGGTTGTCTAGGGCTTTCAGCAATTCGCTGTAAATCACATGCGATTGCACTTCGTTTGCCACCAGCTTGAACAGTGCGCCCAAGCGTTCGGCGGGGTTTTCCAAGGCTTCCAGCGGGGCGAATACCACTTCTTGTTCGTGGGTTTCCCAGCGCTCCAGCGCCGCCTGCAACAAGGCATCGCGGGAAGGAAAGTGCCAGTAGAAACTGCCTTTGGTCACCCCAAGGCGACGCGCCAGCGGTTCGACGGCCACGGCCAGAACACCTTGTTCGGCGATTTGCTCCAGTGCGGCAACGGCCCAGTCATCGGCACTCAGACGGCCATTGCGCTCGGCTTTGGGCGATACTTCATTCATGATTGCGAATTAAACCATACGCAGGGGACAAGTTGCGTATGTTGTCGTTTGATTTCATTCCCGCATTGCAGCTTGACAGCCCCGCAGCAGCTCCATACTTTTGCGTATGGAATAGACAGCCCGACTTTTCCGACATCGCCAAACCCCAACTCGTACCGGAGTGCCTTATGAGCATCATCATGCCCTTCCTCGTGATTTTGTTGGCCGCAGGGCTTGTGGCCTATCACCGCTGGCCGCTGGCATTTTGGGTGGCGCTGTCCTTTGCCGGCTTGATGGCCTCGTGGCTGCTCAAGGCCAATCTCACCGCCACGCTGATTGCCACGGCTCTGGTGCTGCTGATTGCCTTGCCGTTGCTGATTCCGCCACTGCGCAAGGCGCTGATTACCGCCCCGCTTTTGAAGTTCTACACCCGCATCCTGCCACCGCTGTCCGATACCGAACGCACCGCACTTGAATCGGGCACGGTGGGTTTCGAGGGAGAACTGTTTTCCGGCATGCCCGACTGGCAGGCGCTGCTGAACCAACCCAAGCCGGTATTGACCGAAGAAGAGCAGGCATTTCTGGATGGCCCCACCGAAACCCTGTGCCAAATGGTCAACGACTGGGAAATCACCCATGTGCGTGCGGATTTGCCGCCGGAGTTGTGGGACTATATCAAGCGCAACAAGTTTTTCGGGCTGAACATCCCCAAGGAATATGGCGGGCTGGGCTTTTCCGCGTTGATGAACCACAAGGTAATCCAGAAGCTGGCCTCCATCAGCTCGGTGGTCAGCTCCACCGTGGGCGTGCCCAATTCTCTGGGGCCGGCCGAACTTTTGATGCACTACGGCACCGAAGAACAAAAGCGCCACTATCTGCCGCGTCTGGCCGATGGCCGCGAAGTGCCCTGCTTCGCCCTGACCGGCCCGTTTGCAGGCTCGGATGCCACCTCCATCCCCGACTACGGCATCGTCTGTGAGGGCAACTGGAATGGCGCCAAGGTGGTCGGCATCCGCCTCACGCTCAACAAGCGCTATATCACCCTCGCCCCGGTGGCCACCCTGATTGGCGTGGCTTTCCGCATGTACGACCCGGACGGCCTGCTGGGCGATGTGAAGGACATCGGCATTTCGCTGGCACTGGTGCCACGCGATACACCGGGGCTGGAAATTGGCCGCCGCCACTTCCCGCTGAACTCGCCCTTCCAGAACGGCCCGATCAAGGGGCGCGATGTATTCGTGCCGCTGTCGCAGCTGATTGGCGGCGAAGACTATGCCGGGCAAGGCTGGCGGATGCTGATGGAATGCCTGTCGATTGGCCGTTCCATCACCCTGCCCTCCACCGCCAGTGGCGGCGCCAAGATGGGCGCAGTTACCGTCGGCAGCTATGCACGCATCCGCAAGCAGTTTGGTTTGTCCATCGGCCGCTTTGAAGGGGTGGAAGAAGCCCTTGCCCGCATCGGCGGCCATGCCTATGCCATCAGCGCGCTGTCAGAAGCCACCGCCGCTGCCGTTGCGCGCGGCGAAAACCCGGCGGTGCCTTCGACCATTTCCAAATACCACTGCACCGAAATGGGGCGGATTGTCGCCAAGGACGTGATGGATATCGTCGGCGGCAAGGGCATCATTTTGGGGCCGCGCAATTTTGCCGGACGCGCTTGGCAGGCATCGCCAATTGCCATCACTGTGGAAGGCGCGAACATCATGACCCGTTCGCTGATGATTTTCGGCCAGGGTGCGATTCTCTGCCATCCGTGGGTGATGAAGGAAATGCGCGCAGTGCAGCTGGAAAACCCGAGCGAACGGCTGGATGCGTTCGACAACGCACTGTTCGGGCATATCGGCTATGCCATTTCCAATGCCGTGCGCAGCCACTGGCTGGGGCTGACCGGCGCACGCATCGGCAGCGCGCCGGGCGATGCCTATACCCGACGCTATTTCCGCAAGCTAAACCGCTACTCGGCCAATCTGTCGCTGCTGGCCGATGTTTCCATGCTGCTGCTTGGCGGCAAGCTGAAGTTCAAAGAATCACTCTCCGGGCGTCTGGGCGATGTACTCAGCCAGCTCTACATCATCAGCAGCATGTTGAAGCGCCATCAGGACGCAGGCTATCCCGAAAGCGACCAGCCGCTGCTCGCTTGGGCCGTGCACGATGCCGTCAACAAGATTGAAACCGCGCTTTCCACCGCGCTGCGCAATTTCCCGGTGCGCCCGGTGGCTTGGCTGCTGTGGCCGATTGTCTTTCCCTGGGGGCGGCGCGCCCAAGCGCCTTCCGACCGTCTGGGGCACAAGGTCGCCAGCCTGCTGATGAACCCCGGCGATGCACGCGAGCGCCTGATGCAAGGCGTGTTCACCACCCCCGGCGAGCACAACCCAGCCGGTCGCATCGTCAGCTATTTGCCGGATTTTGTTGCCGCAGAGCCTATCGAGCGCAAGTTCATGAAAGCCCTGAAAAACAGCGATATCGAAGCCCTGGAGTTTGAGGATCAGCTTAAAGAGGGCATCGACGAAGGCTGGATCACCCTGGAGGAAGCTCGCCAGCTTTATCACCTGCGCCAGCTCACACTGGACACCATCACGGTGGATGACTTTGCCCCGGAGGAATTGCGCTCGGCAGGTTACGCCGCACTGGCAGAGTAAATTGGCAAGTCATCATGGGGTGGGCATATTGGCCCGCCCCACTTGATTACTGGCGATAGAACGCTTCAATCTGCGCCAGTTTGTCGTCGATGCGGAAGCGTTGCATCGGGTAGCTGCGACGCGGCGGGCGCTGTTGCCAGGCATCGCGCAGCGCTTCGGCAAGCGCCGCAACATCCCCAATTGGCAGCAACGGCGTGGCGATCACGGTTTGCAGATGGCGGGCGCCTTCGCTGGCACTGGCAATCATCGGCAGGCCAGCGTCCATCGCTTCGAGCAGCACCAGCCCGAAAGGCTCGCTGCGCGCGGTGGAAACGAATACATCAAAAACTTCCAGCCAGTCGCGTGGGCGGGAAACAAAGCCCGGCATCAGCACACGGCTGTCGGCCTGTTTCCGCAGCGTCTGCCAAGCACCGCCTTGACCTGCAATCAACAAGCGGGCATCCGGTGGCAAGGCCGCACGCTGCCAAGCGGCGAGCAATACATCCAGCCCCTTGCTGTGCTCCACCCGCCCCAACGCGCCAAATACCCAAGCATCCGGCGCAATGCCCAGCTCCGCCCGCAGACGCTCGCGTGCATCAGGGCTGGCCGTTTGCGGCAATGTCCAGTTGTCGATTTGCACGCTGCGCGCACGCATCCAAGCGGGCATTGCTTCCAGCTGCCAGGGCGCGATGGCAATCAGCCCATCCAGTCCTTCGTGCTGCTGCGGCTTGTAGCGGATATGCAGGGTCGCAATCCGCCGGGTACGACTGCCGCGCAGGCCCTTCAAGGCTCGCGCCGCGCCGGACAGATGCGCATGGGCAATATCCGGGGCAAGTTTTTTCACCCGCCGTCTGGCCTGCCAAATGGCCAGCCAATCACTGACCACGATGGTTTTCACTTTCGGTGAAAGTCGGCAGGCAATCGCATCGGCGCGGTTTTCTGCGCCTGCACGGCGCAGAATCATGCTGACATCGTGTCCGGCCTCGGCCTGTGCATTGGCAAGCTCAACGGCATGACGCTCGCTACCGGCAAAGCGTCGGGTCAACAAAAGATGGACGATGGACAGCGGCTGGACGTTCATCTGCCAAGTGTCGCATGACATACTCCACCGCCATGCCTACCCCGCCCCAAAAATTGCCGCTTTCTGCGGTCGTGATTACCCGGAATGAAGCCGACCGGATTGGCCGCTGCGTAAGTTCGCTGCTGCCAGTCTGCGCGGAAGTGATCGTGCTCGATTCCGGCTCCAGCGACGACACCGTGGCGATTGCCCGTGCGCTTGGCGCACGGGTCGAGCACCGCGACTGGGACGGCTTCGCGCGGCAAAAAAACGCCGCCATCGCTTTGGCCTCGCAACCTTGGGTGATTCTGCTCGATGCCGACGAATGGCTGGAGCCTGCCGCGCAGCAGGCATTGCATGCGCTGTTTGCGGGTGAAATAGAAAGCGCCGATGTCTGGCTGCTGCAACGACGCACGCACTGGCTGGGCAAGCCGATGCAGTTTGGCAGCTTCAGCCGCGAGCCCATTGAGCGATTGTTCCGCCAGCATCTGCGCCATGCCGATGTGCCGGTGCATGAATACCTGGACACGCAAGGTCATGTGGTCAAGCCAAGCCGCATCCGGCTGGAGCACGATACCGCCCGCAATACACAGGAATACCGCGAAAAACTCACGCGCTACGCCGCCCTGTGGGCCAAGGCACATGCAGGCAGGCGCGGCGGTGCGATCCGTGGCCTGCTGGCCGCGCTGGCGTATGCGGTCAAGAATCTGATTCTGCGCGGTGGCATCCTCGATGGCGCCAGCGGCCTGGCTTTTCACCGCGAGCATATGCGCTATAGCGCGCTCAAATATCGCCTGCTTGCCGAGCAAGAGCGATAACCGCACCGAATAACCCAACGTGCACGGCGTGCACTGCTGCGGCACGCCGCCGGATGGCGAGCTGTGAAAACTCACTCGCCCATCAGCAGCGGCAGCACATCTTGCAGCATCGCCTCCACCGCGGCCATGTCCATGTCCGGCTCGCGCACCTGACGTTGCTTCAGTCCATCGAGCAGGGCACGCAGCGCCATGCTGCGCTGGGGCAGTTTGTGCGCGGGCACGGCAAAACCGCCTTCGGCCTTGGGGCGCGCCATCCAGTCGCTGATGGCCTGGTCAATCTGTTGATTGAAGCGCGCCAGCGCCTCGGCAATCAGTCGGTCGCGCCCGGATTCGGCGCTGATTTCCAGCACCAGCGCCGGTTCCAGATGCGAGCGGGTTCCGCAGGGGCGCAGCTGATGCTCGCCCCGCATGACCTGCATCACCTGCGCCGCTGGCGCCGAATTATCGCGTTCAAAGGTCTGGATGTCCTCGGCAAAGCACTGCATCTGACGCTCGACAATGCCGTGAATCAACTCGGACTTGCTACTGAAATAGCGATAGATCAAGCCGGTGCTGATATCGGCGGTCTTGGCAATCTGCGCCATGCTGGCGGCGTGAAAGCCATGCTCGGTAAAGCAGTGCTCGGCCGCGCTCAAGATACGCTCACGTTGCGCCTGGCTATGTGCCGCCCGGCTGCTGCCGGCGGTTTGGCGGGCGCGACTCATTGGGCGTTTTCTGCCTCTACCCCGCCACCCAGCACTTGGTACAGGGTAACGCGGTTGGCCTGTTGCGCCAGCCGAATGGCGATGGCTGCCTGCTCGGCCGCATAGCGGGTGCGCTGGGTATCGAGCAGGGTGAGATAGCTGTCGCGTCCGGCATCACGCCGTGCACTGGAAAGCTGCTCGGCCTGACGGGCGGCTTGCAGCAGGTTTTCGGCCGCTGCCCGGCGCGTGCTCAGTGCCTGCTCCTGCACCAAGGCATCGGCGACTTCACGAAAGCCGGTCTGGATGGCTTTTTCGTAGCTGGCTAGGGCGATGTCGCGGTTGGCTTCGGCCACTTTCAGATTGGCGCGCAAGGCGCCGCCCTGAAAAATCGGGATATTGATTTGCGGCACGAAGCGCCAGAAGCGGGTGCCGGCATCAAACAGGCCGGAGAAATCGCTGCTGGCGGTGCCCGCGCTGGCGGTCAGGCTGATGGACGGAAAAAACGCCGCACGCGCAGCGCCGATATTGGCGCTGGCCGCCAACAAGGCATGTTCGGCAGCGCGGATATCCGGGCGGCGCAGCAACACGTCCGAAGCCACCCCGGCCGGCAGCGGGGTCAACGCGATTTCTTCATCACGCATGCCCTGCGGCAAATCGGCCTCGGCCACCTGCATGCCGACCAGCAAATCCAGAGCATTGCGGTCAAGCTGCACTTGGGCGGCATAGCGCGCCACATCGCCGCGCGCGGTTTCCACCTGCGCGCGCATCTGGGCGATTTCCAGCCCGCTGACTGCGCCAAGTTCATGGCGGCGCTCGGTCAGGCGCAGGGTTTCTTGATAGGCCTGCAAGGTGTCCTCGGCAATCGCAAGCAGACTCTGATCGGCCGCCAGCGTCAACCAAGCGCGGCCGGTTTCTGCCAGCAGGCTCAATTGCGTGGCGCGACGGTTTTCCTCTTGGGCAAAGAATTGCTGTACGGCCGCTTCGCTCAGGTTGCGCATCCGGCCAAACAGATCCAGCTCGAAGCTGGCAAGACCCAACGATGCGCTATAGCTCTCGCTGACGGGGGCATCGCCGCCGCTGCGGGTCTGGGTGAGATTGCCCCCCAGCACCGGCAGACGGTTGGCACGGGTAATGCGGTATTGCGCGCGGGCACGCTCCACATTCAATGCCGCCACACGCAGGTCGCGGTTGTTGGCAAGGGTCTGCTCAAGCACCCGCTGCAAGCGCGCATCCTGCACCACGCCGCGCCAGTCCAGCGTCCGCGCATCGCCGGTTTGCCGGTCGGGCGGGATCTGCCATTGCGCCGGGATGCCGGTTTCGGGGGCGGGCGTGTCCGGCACCAAGGTGGCGCAGCCAGCGGTGGAAAGCGCGGTCAAGAGCGCCAGCGTCAAACCATGAAACTTAGCCATTGGAAACCTCTTCTTGCGCGGTGGCCGGTTTTTTGCGGGCAAACAACCGCACCACCACCATGTAGAACAACGGGATGAAGAACACGCCCAGCAAGGTGCCGACTACCATGCCGCCCAGCACGCCGGTACCGATAGCGCGTTGTGCGCCGGAGCCGGGGCCGGTGGCCAGCGCCAACGGCAGCACGCCAAAGCCGAAGGCCAGCGAGGTCATCACGATCGGGCGCAGGCGGTCGCGCACGGCCATCATGATCGCCTTGATGAGATCGGTGCCCTGCTCGTAATACTGCTTGGCGAACTCGATGATGAGCACCGCGTTCTTGCTGGTCAGCCCGACCGTAGTCAGCAGCCCCACCTGGAAGTAAACATCGCGCTCCAACCCGCGCAGGCCGGTGAACAGCGCCGCCCCGAGCACACCCAGCGGCACCACCAGCAAGACTGCGGTGGGCACCGACCAGCTTTCATACAGCGCGGCCAGACACAGGAACACGATCAGCAACGACAGCGCATACAGCATCACGATCTGGCCACCGGCCTCGCGCTCCTGATAGGAAGCCGCGGTCCATTCCAGACCCACGCCATCGGGCAGTTGTGCGACCAGACGTTCGACTTCCGCCATCGCATCCCCCGAGCTCACGCCCGGCTTGGGCGAGCCTTGCAGCTCCAGTGCACCGGCGCCGTTGTAGCGCTGCAAGCTGGGCGGGCCATATTCCCAATGCGAAGTGGCAAAGGCCGAGAACGGCACCATCTGCCCCGCGTTATTGCGTACCGACCAACGCAGGAAGTCATCCGGCGTCATGCGGAACGGCGCATCGGCCTGCACATAGACGCGCTTGACCCGGCCACGGTCGATGAAGTCATCGATATAGCTGCCGCCCCAAGCGGTGGCGAGGGTGCTGTTGATGGTGGCAGGCGAAAGCCCGAGCGCCTGGGCTTTTTGCTGATCCACCACCACGCGCAGCTGCGGTGCAGCCTCCATACCATTGGGGCGCACCCCGGTGATGTATTGCTGGTCTTCAGCCGCGGCCATGCCGAGGAACTGATTGCGTGCGGCCAGCAGCCCGTCATAGCCCAGCCCGCCGTTGTCGGTGAGATAGAACGAGAAGCCCGAAGACGTACCCAGCCCCATGATGGCAGGCGGCGCCATGGCAAATGCCATCGCATCGGACAACTGCATCAGACCACCATAGGCACGCTGCACTACGGCCGGAACGCCACTTTCCGCACTGGTGCGCTCGGACCAGTCCTTCAGACGCACAAAGCCCATGCCCATGTTCTGCCCCTGCCCGGCAAAGCTGAAACCGGCCACGGTGAAAATGGATTGAGTTACGTCTTTTTCGTTTTCCAGAAAATGCTGCTCGACTTTCTTCATGGATTCGAGCGTGCGTTCTTGGGTCGCGCCAGCCGGTGTCTGCACCATGACCATCACCGAGCCTTGGTCTTCCTGCGGCAAGAAGCCGGTCGGCAGACGCAGGAACATCCATACCGCAATCGCGCTGATTGCCACGAATATCGCCACAAAACGCCACGGGCGGGTCAGCATCGCCATCACGCCGCGCTGGTATTTTTCGCTGCCGCTGTTGAAAGTGCGGTCGAACCAAGCCAGGAAACGCCCCACAGGGCCATTGCCGTGGTGGTGGCCTTCGCCTTGCTTGATCGGCTTCAACATGGTGGCGCACAGCGCCGGAGTCAGCACGATGGCAACCAGCACCGAGAACGCCATCGCCGTTACGATGGTGGCGGTGAACTGCAAATAGATGATGCCGCTGGAGCCGCCCATGAAGGCCATCGGCACGAACACCGCCGAGAGCACCACGCCGATGCCGACCAGTGCGCCGGTAATCTGCGTCATGGATTTTTTCGCCGCTTCCTTGGGCGAAAGCCCTTCTTCGCGCATCAGGCGTTCAACGTTTTCCACCACCACGATGGCATCGTCCACCAGAAGGCCGATGGCCAGCACCAATGCAAACATGGTCAGCATGTTGATGGTGAAGCCAAATGCATACAGCACCGCCATGGTGCCAAGCAGCACCACCGGCACGGCGATGGTCGGAATCAGCGTGGCGCGGAAATTGCCCATGAACAGGAACATCACCACGAACACCAGCAGCACCGCTTCAAGCAAGGTGTGCAACACGCCTTCAATCGACACCCGCACAAACGGCGAGGTATCGAACGGCACTTCCCATTTCAGGCCGGCGGGAAATGCGCCTTCAATCTTGGCAAGTTCGGCGCGCACCACATCCACGGTATCCAGCGCATTTGCGCCGGTGGCCAGATTCACCGCGATACCAGCAGCAGGTTGGCCGTTGTAACGGGTTACGCTGCTGTAATCCTGCGCGCCCATTTCCACCCGGGCAACATCACCCAAGGTCAGGCGGGCGCCATCGGTCTGACTGCGCAGGATGATGTTGCGGAACTCCTCCGGCGTGTTCAAACGCGACTGCGCGGTGATGGTGGCATTGAGCTGCTGCCCCGGCACTGCCGGTGTGGCGCCCAACTGCCCCAGCGTTACCTGGGCATTCTGCGCCTTGATCGCGGCAATCACCTCTGCGCTGGTCAGGCCATAGGTTTCCAGCTTGCCGGGGTCGAGCCAGATGCGCATCGCAAATTGCGTACCGAATTGCTGGATACCGCCCACGCCGGGCAAGCGCGCCAAACGGTCAACGATATTGCTGGACACATAGTCGCCAATCTCGTCATTGCTCATGCTGCCGTCTTCAGAAATGAAGCCGACCACCATCAAAAAGCCGGTTCGCCCCTTGCCGACAGTTACCCCCTGCTGCTGCACTTCCTGCGGCAACAGCGGGGTTACCGCCTGTAATTTGTTCTGCACCTGCACCTGGGCGATATCCGGGTCGGTACCGCTGGAGAAGGTCAGGCTGATATTGGACTGGCCATTGGAGGAGCTGGACGAGGACATATACAACAGCCCGTCTACCCCGCGAATGCCCTGCTCCAGAATCTGCGTTACCGCATCTTCGACCACTTTGGCCGAAGCACCGGGATAGTTGGCGCTGATGGACACCTGCGGCGGCGCGATGTCCGGGTATTGCTCAATCGGCAATTGGCGAATCGCCATGATGCCGGCCAGCATCAGGATGATGGCAATCACCCAGGCAAAAATCGGCCGGTCGATGAAAAAACGTGCCATGGAAAAGGCTCCTGCTTACTTGCTTACTTGGCCGACGCGGCATTGGCCGGGGCGCTGTCGGCCTCGGGCTTGGCAGTTCCGGCAGCCGCTGCGGCAGCCCCGGCCTCGGTCGGCGTTACTGCACTGCCGGGTTTGACTTTCTGCAAGCCTTCGACAATCAATTTGTCCCCGGCGGCAAGCCCCGATTCCACCAGCCATTTGTCGCCGATGGCACGGCTCACCACCACTTCACGCGGCTCGACCTTGTTTTCGGCATTCACCACCAACGCCGTGGCATTGCCCTTGGCATCGCGGGTAATGCCCTGCTGCGGTGCCAATATCGCGCCCTGCCGTTCGGCATTGGTCAAACGCGCCCTGACATACATCCCCGGCAACAGCAGTTGTTCGGGATTTGGCACCACCACCCGCAACAACACACTGCCGGTGGTCGGATCCACCGTGGCCTCGGCAAAGCGCAGCTGGCCAGCATGCGGGAACACGCTGCCATCCTCCAGCACGATTTCCACCGGCACACTGCCCGCCGCCTGCGCCTGACCCGCCTCGATTTCGCGCCGCAACTGCAACAGCTCGCTGCTCGATTGCGTTACTTCCACATACATCGGGTCAAGCTGCTGGATGGTGGCAAGCGCGCTGGCCTGGCCTGCCGTCACCAGCGCACCGCGAGTAACCGACGAATGGCTGATGCGGCCACTGATCGGCGCACTCACACGGGTAAAGCCCAGCGGCACATTCGCGCTTTGCAGCGCAGCACGGGCGGCATTCACATCCGCCTGCGCCTGGCGCAAGGTGGCCTGCGCGGTTTCGTCTTCCTGACGGCTGACCGCATCAATCTTCACCAATTCTGCCGAACGCTCGGCATTCAGCCGAGCCGTGGTGAGCGCAGCCTGGGCGCGCGCGAGACTGGCTTCGGCACTACCGGCAGCGGCACGGAAAGCGGTCTGGTCGATTTGATACAGCACCTGACCGGCCTTGACGCTGCCGCCTTCACTGAACAGCAGCCTCTCGACGATGCCGGTTACCTGCGGACGCACTTCGGCCGTCTGCGAAGCACTGGCGCGCCCACTCAACTCACGCCCCAGCGCCACATTTCCCGCCGTCAGCGTTACCACCGATACCGGCACCGGCGGCGGCGCGGCATTGGCCGGCGCAGCTTGTTGTTTGTTGCAGGCCGCCAGCATCAGGCTGGCAGCAATCAGGGTGGACAGGGCAGTTGCCCGCAGGGTTTTGGAAGCCATGACTTGCGTGCTCGTCAAATGAAAAAGAATGGGCACGCCAGTGCGTACCCGAATGAAAGACCGGCAAATAGTGAATGAGCATTCATTCACTGTCAACCACCCTCTTCGTCATCGGCCATGTCCCTGCGACGCCACAACGACAGCCTGCACAGTGATTATCATGTCGCCCCAATCTATGGTTTTGGCGAGTCGGATGAGCAGGGTGCGTTGGCGGTTGGATGGGCAATTGGCATTGGTAACCGGCGCCAGTGCCGGGATTGGCCGGGCAATCAGTGCCGAGTTGATGGCGCTGGGTGCCACGGTATTGATGAGCGCACGCCACGAGGACGCGCTGGAGGCGGTACGCGAAGAACTGGAAAGCGAGATTCCCGGGGCGCAGGCCTATGCCTTTGCCGCAGATGTGGCCGACCCGGACGATCGCGCCGCCCTGATCGACTGGGCAGCGGATTTCGGCGGCGATCTCAATATCCTGGTCAACAATGCCGGCGGCAACTTGAGCCGCGCCGCCAATGACTATGCCGAGGACGAATGGCGCGAGATTTTTGAAATCAACACCTTCAGCGCCTTTGAAATGTGTCGTCTGGCCCATCCTCTGCTGACCCGTCATGCCGCTTCTGCCATCGTCAATATCGGCAGTGTCTCCGGCGCTACTCATGTGCGCACCGGCGTGGCCTATGGCATGAGCAAGGCGGCATTGCACCAGATGAGCCGTAATTTGGCCGTGGAGTGGGCCGAGGATGGCGTGCGCGTGAATACTGTTGCGCCCTGGTATATCCGTACCCGGCGCACTTCGCCGAAACTGGCCGACCCCGACTATCTGGATGATGTGCTGCTGCGCACGCCGATGGGGCGGATTGGCGAGCCGCATGAAGTCGCCGCGCTGGTGGCGTTTTTGTGCCTGCCCGCTGCCGCCTACATCACCGGGCAGTGCATCGCGGTCGATGGCGGCTTTCTTGCCCATGGCTTCTAAATCGCAGCGCGCTGCCCGCTGGTGGGTGCGAATCACCTCGCCGGTGCATTTC
This sequence comes from Lysobacteraceae bacterium NML08-0793, assembly GCA_002798275.1. Lineage (GTDB taxonomy): Bacteria > Pseudomonadota > Gammaproteobacteria > Xanthomonadales > Xanthomonadaceae > Solilutibacter. The sequence goes on from NWQR01000003.1 coordinate 214,820, forward strand.
CTCTTGGCGTTAGCGCTGGCACTGGGCTTGCAGCAGGCTTTCGATTTGCCGGTATTCACTGGCAACTGGCGACAAGCCAGCCATGTGCTGGGCACGGTGCTTGCCAATATCGGCCTGTTGCTGGCGCTGTGGTGCATCGCCCTGTTCTGGCAGCGCCGCACCACCTTGATGCCCGGCGGCTCGCCCAGCGGGCTGGTGATTCACGGCCCCTATCGCTATTCGCGCAATCCGATGTATTTGAGCCTAGTCTTGAGCTATTTGGGGCTGGCGCTGATGTTTGATTTGCCCTGGGGCTGGCTGACCGGGCTTGCCGCGCTATGGCTGCTCAACAGTGCGGTCATCCCGCATGAAGAAACCATGATGCACGCACGCTTTGGCCGCGATTACGCCGCTTACAGCCAACGGGTGCGGCGCTGGCTGTAACAGGCTTCACGGTTTTTTCGGGTTGGCACAGACCGTCGTGGTCATCACCTGCTGGGTACGGTGGTAAAGCGCATTCGCCTTGGCGGCAATATCCGGGTTTTCCAGTCGCACCATGGATTCGGCCTGACGGTTGTATTCGTTCCAGGCCGTGCACAGTTCCTCATCCGGGATGCGGTCGCAATGATCCTCGCGCATTTCGCAGGCTTCGATTCCCCCGGCATTGGCACTGCCGTCCAAACCTTGTACCCGCAAGGGCTCGCAGCGCTTGGGCGGGCTGCCGTCTTCGTTCAGATAACTGTTCTTGCCGCCCCAAGTGCGACAGCGATACAGCGGCGGTGGCGGCAAAGGCTCAGGCGCGGCGACAACCGCCGGTGCCGGTGCGACAGGGGCTGCCGGTTGTGGCGGTGGCGCAGGTGCAGGCACCGGGGCTGGCTCTGGAAGCGGCTGCGGTAATGGCGCTGCCGGAACATCCATGCGCCGCGACTGCTGTTGCTGCCCTTTCGCGCAGGGCTTGCCGTTTTGCAGCGTAACGATGCCGGTCGCATCCACGCAGCGGTAGATGGTAACGCTCTGCTGCGCCTTGGCAGCCAAGCCCGGCAAGCAGAGCGACAGGGCAAACAAAGAGAGTGAGGCAAGTTTCATCAACGGCTGCATTGCTGGATATGTTGTTCGATCAGGGTGGATTCGCGTGCCAGTTCGCGGCGCTCACTGGGCATGGCATGTGGATAGCGGCGGCGGATTTGCGAACGCTGCTCGGCAAGCAGCGCGCAGGTTTCCGCTTCGGTGAGGGCAATACAGGAATCATGCACCCAACTGCCCACGCCGGGCAGCGGATAGGTATGACCGATACGAACATCGGCATGGCCGAGCACTTGCCGCCCTGATTCCAGCCGCACACTGCCATGACGCCCTTGGTATTCCACACTGGCGCGGCCATCGGCAATCCGCACCGGCGGATACGGATAAGCCTGATAACCAGGCACCCCCAGCCACAACGGCTGCCAGCGCAGTTTGCCCTGCGCAGTTTCGCTGTGATAGCGACTGCCATCAGGCGCGGTGCATTGGTACAGAGTGCGCAGCGGCAGATAGGTCGGCACCGCTTGCACCATCGGCGCAGTGGTCGGAACCGGCGCTGCCGCCTGCGTGGTCGGGCGCGGTGCCGGATCGCGCGGACGAATCATCGACTGGGTCTGCTGCTGCTCACCGGCAAGACAAGGCGTATCGCGCAAGGTCAGCTCGCCCTTGGCATTGCGACAGCGGTACACGGTCAAGTCATCAGGCTGCGCAGCGGACGCGGCCGGAAATGCACAACATGCCAGGAGCCAGAAAAGTGAGCGCATGAGGCCATGATGCCCTGTCGCACCCGACGGGGAAAGCCGCACGCCTTCGACCGTTCAGCCCGGACTGCGCAGGATTTGCCCGCTGGCGGCATCGCGGATGCTGCTCGGGGTTTTGCGACCGCCGGTTTCGCCTGCCAGCACGGCATCGACCTCGGCCACCAGTACCGGGTCAAGCTCGGCACGCGAAGTGGGCGCGACCTGCCCGGAAAAATTCGCGCTAGTGGATACCAAGGCGCCGCCAAAAGCGCGGCAGAGCGCGATGACTTCCGCCTGCGCGCAAACGCGCACGGCAATGCCCGAATGCGCGCCGCGAATCCAGTCCGGTGCATTGGCGCTGGCAGGCACGATCCAGGTATTGGCACCCGGCCAGCTCGCCCGCACGGCGGCCTGCTGCTCGGCATCCAGACGCGCCATGTCGATGAATGACGCCAGCTGGGCTTCATCTGCGGCAATCAGAATCAGCCCTTTTTCCACCGGACGCTGCTTGATTTGCAGAAGCCGTCGAACGGCAGCCGGGTTGCGCGGATCGCAGCCCAGCCCCCAAACGCCTTCGGTGGGATAAAGCACCAAGCCACCTGCAACCAGAATGTCGGCGGCCTCTCGGGCAGTGGCGCTGCCGTGCTGGCTCATGCCGTATCCGCCCGATCAGAACGGCGCATCATCCGTATCCGCGACCTGTGGGCTGGCGGCTTTCTTGCTGGCGGCCTTTTTCGCCGGTGCCTTTTTGGCGGCGGCCTTCTTGGTGGCTGCTTTTTTGGCCGGCGCTTTTTTCGCAGCCGTCTTGCTGGCGGCTTTCTTGCCCCAACCCTTGCGTACCGGCTTGCCGGTTTCGGCCAGCATTTGCGTGGCCTCTTCCAGCGTCAAGGTTTTCGGATCGCGGTCTTTGGGGATTTTGCCGTTCATCTCGCCATCAGAGACATACGGGCCAAAGCGACCATTCAGCACCTGCACCGCACTGCCTTCCCATTGCTGGATGATGCGGTTGCGGGCGGCTTCTTCCTTTTCTTCAATCAGCTCGACCGCGCGCTCGAAGGTGATTGCATACGGGTCATCTTCTTTTTTCAGACTGGCATAGGTGCTGCCGCGCTTGGCAAACGGGCCGAAGCGGCCAATGCCGACGCTGACCATTTCGCCATTGGATTCACCGAGTTTTCTCGGCATCTCAAACAGCTTCAGCGCCGCTTCCAGGCTGATGGAATAGATACTCTGGCCCGGCTGCAAGGAGGCAAAGCGCGGCTTTTCCTCATCATCGACACTGCCGATTTGCACCATCGGCCCGAAGCGGCCAATGCGGGCACTGACTTCTTTGCCGCTGACCGAATCCACCCCCAACACCCTGGCACTGCCGGCGTCGGTACGGTCGAGGTTTTCGGTCTTGGTGGCGACCAGCGCCTTGAACGGCCCCCAGAACTTTTCCATCAGCGGAATCCAGTCCTCCTCGCCACGGCTGACCGCATCAAGGTCGTCCTCCATATTCGCGGTGAAGTCGTAATCCACATAGCGGGTGAAGTGCGCAGCCAGAAACTTGCTGACCGCACGTCCCACGTCCGTAGGGCGGAAGGCGCGCCCCTCCAGCTCGGCGTATTGGCGGAACAGCAGCGTCTGGATGATGGACGCATAGGTGGACGGACGGCCAATGCCGTATTCCTCCAGCGCCTTGACCAGCGAGGCTTCGGTATAGCGCGGTGGCGGCTGGGTGAAGTGTTGGTGGGTGGTGATGGCGCCCAGCGGGATATTCTCGCCCGGCTTCATCGCCGGCAGCTTGCGGCCTTCGTCATCGTCCTCGGCGCTTTTCTGATCTTTGCCTTCTTCATACACAGCGAGGAAACCGGGCACCACCACCGTGGTGCCGCTGGCGCGGAAAGCATGGCGGCTGCCAGCAGCCAACTCCACGGTTACGGTATTGAGCGTAGCCGGAATCATCTGGCAGGCAATGGTGCGCTTCCAGACAAGTTCATACAGGCGGCGCTCGTCATCACTCAGAAAGCGCGCCAGCTGCGCCGGCGTGCGCAGCGCCGAGGTCGGACGAATTGCCTCGTGCGCTTCTTGGGCGTTTTTCGATTTGGTCTGGTAGAAATTCGGCTTGTCCGGCAGCGACTGCATGCCGAAATCGCGTGCAATCACGTCGCGGATTTCGGAGAGCGCATCCTGCGACAGACTCACCGAGTCGGTACGCATATAGCTGATGAGGCCGACGGTGCCTTCTTCGCCGATATGGATGCCCTCGTACAGTTTCTGCGCCACCTGCATGGTCTTGCGGGTGGTAAAGCCGAGCTTGCGAGCGGCTTCTTGCTGCAAGGTCGAGGTGGTGAATGGCGGCGCCGGACGGCGCTTGCGCTCGCGGCTGGCAACATCGGTAACGTGCAGGATGCCCTGCGCATCCTGCTGGATGCGCAAACGCGCAGCTTCTGCCGATTCGCCATCGGTAATGGTGAACTGCTCGAACTTTTCGCCATCGAGCTTGCTGAGCTTGGCACTGAAATGCTGCGAGGGATGCGCGCAATCAGCTTCGATGCTCCAGTATTCGCGCGCCTTGAAAGCTTCGATTTCTTCCTCGCGCTCGACAATCATCCGCAATGCCGGCGACTGCACCCGGCCTGCGGACAGGCCGCGCTGCACCTTGCGCCACAAGACCGGCGAAAGATTGAAGCCGACCAGATAATCCAGTGCACGGCGTGCCTGCTGCGCATCCACCAGCGGCGCGGAAATCTGCCGGGGCTGGGCAATCGCCTCACGGATTGCGCGCGGAGTGATTTCGGTAAACACCACCCGGTGCAGCGGCTTGTCTTGCAGCAGCTTTTTTTCTTTCAGGATTTCCGCGATATGCCAACTGATTGCCTCCCCTTCGCGATCCGGGTCGGTTGCCAGATAGATGTCTTCCGCCTCGCGTGCGGCCTTGGCGATGGCGGCAACATGCTTTTCGTTTTTTTCGATCAGCTCGTAGCGCATCGCAAAATCGTGCTCGGGATCAACCGCCCCTTCCTTTGGCACCAGATCGCGCACATGGCCATAGCTGGCAAGTACCTGGAAATCCTTGCCCAGATATTTGTTGATGGTTTTGGCCTTGGCCGGGGATTCAACAATCAGCAGATGCTTGGACATCAGAAATTACTCGAGAAAAACAGCGTCAAAAATCAGGCCTGTCCGGCAATGGCAATCATGATGACCAGCATCATGAACAGGAAAGTCAGGACAATCAGCGCAGCATAGATGCCCAGCACTACCTTGGTGACGATATCAAGGCCACGGGTCTGCATTTGCGGCTGCTGGGTATAGGCCCATTTGTCCACCACCAACGTGTTGCACACCATGTCGTGCAGGCCGCGCTTGCGGTCGGTAAAAGCCGCCATGACAAGGCCGATGCCCAGCGTGAAAAAACCGACAAACATGAAGGCGAAATAGCGCCAGAAACCGCGCCAGAAGCTGATGCGCTCACCATTATTGCCAACCACCTTGATGCCGCAAGCCATCTTGCCGAGCGAGGCCTGTGCCGGGCGCGACTGCATCCAGCCAAAGTAAATCGCCTGCAAGGTATAGAGCAGCGGATAGGTCAGCAGCAGCACCAGGCCGAAGGTATCTTCCTGCTCGGCCGGGATGTTGCCGCCAAGCGCCCCTAGGGAAAGGCCGGCCACCAACATCACCGGAATCAGGATGACATAGGACAGCATGCCCATGACGAAGCTATCAATCACATTGGCCGCTACGCGTCGCCAAAAACCGGCATAAACGATGTCGAAGCTGTCGATGGGGGCATCTGCGGCTAGACCGGCCATCTGCGAAGGCGGCACCGTGGCAGCTGCCAGCAGACCGGCAGGCAAGAGGCCGGGAATGGTCTTGAGTGGCTGCCAGTCGCTCATGCCGTCTTTCCAGACCAGGGTATCGACTGAAAGCCGATTACCCTGCACCTGCGCAACGAGCGCATCGGCGCTAAGCGGGCCTTGCTGCTGGCGCTGCGCATCGACGTAGAACCATTCGGCGGGGCTTGCGGCATCCGTTGAAAAATCAGTGGTTTCGTTCATCTTGCTATCAATTTCTAGGTTGCAGAAAGGCCATTTAGCCTTGGCAGATGCTCGGCAATACCCGGTCGGGCGCGGTCGAGCCACATAGCCATTCACCGCTGTCGGCGTCGTAAGCCCACCAAAGCTCTGCGTCATCCAGTGCCGAGTTGCCAAAGCCGGTCAAGGTGGGAGCAATGATGCACTCGTACTGGTCTTCATCAGAATCCACGCCCACATAGACATCGGTGATATTGGCTTCCGGGAACGCATCGCGCTCGGGGATACCGGCCTCGCCATTGACCGGGCAGCGCCCGTGTTCGGCATGGAAGGCGGCAACCGTTTGCTTGTAGGTTTCAAGCGTGCCGTTCACGGCCGCGACCTTTGCCCGTAGCGTGTAATCCTGATAGGCCGGCAGGGCGATTGCGGCGAGAATGCCCATTACCGGAATCGCAATCACCCCAAGTACAGCCAGCACGATGGCGGCAATCAGACAGCCGTTCTTTTTCGGCGGGGCGGGCATAGCAGCCGCCGCCTGGCCGGGAACAGCAGGTGCGGCTGGCACGGCGGGCGGAGCCGGAGAAACGGTATCTATCGCGCCGGGTGTCGGGGTTTGGCTATTGAATGACACCTCGGCCATGTCCGGCGGCGGCAAGGGAACCGCCTGTAGAAATGCCTGCCAGTTTTCCATCCCGGCTTTCCAGACCAGCGTTTCGGGCTTGATTTGCCCCTGTCGGTACAGGGCAAGCAAGCTGTCGTGGTCAACCGGGCCTTGCTGCCGGTGTTCGGCATCGGCGTAGAACCATTCGTCAGCTGGAGGGGGTGAAGGCGGTGTTGTGGACATGGCTATTCCTTGCTTCAAAATCAATTGCTTGCCGCTTCGCCGCCGCGCGCCTTACGCCAGCGTGCTAGGGCTTCTTCTTGCTGTGCGTCCAGCTGCTTGCGTTCATCGTGCTGTTGCTGCTGCAACTGCATCGCCCCCACAAGCGCGCTGCGCTGTGCTTGGATATCTTCGGCCAGTTTTTGATTCACCGGCTTGCCTTCCAGTTCGAGATTGGCCGCCGTGCGCATCAGCCCCAGCAGGCTTTCGCGCTGGCTCTTGATGGTCATCTCGCTGGTTTTCAAGCCTTCATCCACCAGCTCGTAGCGCACATTGAACGCCCGCCGCAGGGCGTCTTCACTGTCATAGGATTCGGCCAGTGCGGTATCCGAGCGTTTCTGCGCGGCAATTCTTTCGGCCTCTTGGCGACGCGCAGCCTCCTGCGCCGCAGCGGCGGCCTGCTCCTGCGCCGTTAGCGCACGCCCCACTTGCGCGCGGGGCATGCCGGTGCGGCTGTTGAACTCGGTACGGGCACTGTTGACCGCAGAGGCTGGCAGCGCATCGCCGCATACCCTGCGCCCGCCTTCATCCCAGCAATAGAGCTTGCGCTCGGCGGGCTTGTTTTGCGCAGCCGCCGGCAGGACAGCCAAAAATGCGCAGAGCGCCAGATAACGGATGATGGACATGTGTTTTCCCCGATGGATTTTCAGTCTGCACGCGCGCCGTAGCGATCCCGATAGTCGGCAAGTGCGTCGCGCCATTGCGCAAGGTCGGCGTTTTGTGCGGAAAAATCAAGCAAATCGGCAAGGCTGGCCACGGCAATCACCGGCACCTGATGGGCTTCGGCCACGCCACGGGCTGCCGAGCGCGAATCGCCCTCGCGGACGATTTCCTGCCGGTCAAGGCCAATCACGATTCCGGCCACCGTGCCACCGGCCTGCTCAATCAAGCCCAAAGCCTCGCGGATGGCGGTGCCTGCGGTAATCACGTCATCAACAATCAAGACCCGCTGCCCGGCCATCGGTGCGCCAATCAGATTGCCGCCTTCGCCGTGGGTTTTGGCTTCCTTGCGGTTGAACGCCACCGGCACATCACGACCATCGGCCGCCATCGCGCAGGCCACAGCGGTAGCCAAGGGAATGCCCTTGTAGGCCGGGCCAAACAGCATGTCGAACGTCAGCCCCGCCTCGGCCACGGCATCGGCATAGGCACGCCCGAGCGTGGCCAGCGATTGCCCGGAATCAAACCGGCCGGCATTGAAGAAATACGGACTGATGCGGCCGGATTTGAGCGTGAATTGCCCAAAGCGCAGGGCTTCGGCCTTGAGTGCGGCAGCAAGAAAACGGGTGCGATGGTCGGTCATGACAGGAAAGAAAGCATCAACGGCATTGCTATCATCCTCCCACATCTACACGGATACCGCGATGCGTATATTGAGTTTCAACGCCAACGGCCTGCGTTCGGCGGCCAAAAAAGGCTTTTTCGAGTGGTTCGCCGCACAGGACATTGATGTGTTGTGCGTGCAGGAAACCAAGGCGCAAACCCCGCAACTGCAAGTCCCGGAGCTATTGCCGGCGGGCTATCACGCGCATTTTCGGGATTCCACGGTGAAAAAAGGCTATAGCGGCGTGGCCATTTACAGCCGTCGCCAGCCCGATGAAGTCATTACTGCCCTTGGCCGCGAGGATTTCGACGAAGAAGGCCGCTATATCGAAGCACGTTTTGGCAATTTGAGCGTGGTGTCGTTCTACATCCCGTCCGGCAGCTCCGGCGAAGTGCGCCAGGCGGTGAAAGAGGATGTGATGCGCTGGCTGGCGCCGATTCTGGCGCAGTGGTTAAAGAGTGGCCGCGAATATGTCCTTTGCGGCGACTGGAATATCGTCCGCGCGCGCAATGACATCAAGAACTGGACCGGCAACCAGAAAAACTCCGGCTGTCTGCCGCACGAGCGCGCTTGGCTGTCCGGGCTGATTGACGATGATTGCCATGATGGCCTGGCTAGGCCATGTCCGGGGGGCTGGAAGGATTCCTTCCGGGTGCTCAAGCCCGACGTGGCCGAATACACCTGGTGGAGCCAACGCGGCCAGGCGCGCGCCAACAATGTCGGCTGGCGCATCGACTACCAATTGGTCACGCCGCGCCTTGCCGGGCATATCCGCGAAGTGGCGGTTTTCCCAGAACCGAAGTTCTCCGACCACGCCCCGTATCTAGTGGACTATGACTGGCCGGAGTGGCAGGCATGAGTGCGGACAAGCAGAAAATGAGTGTCTGGCGGGCGTTTTCCGCGCCTTCGGCCTGGACGATGTTCTTCTTCGGCTTTGCCTCCGGCCTGCCGTTCCTGCTGGTCGCCGGGACACTGGCCTACTGGCTGAAAGAAAACAATCTGAAACTGGATGACATCACCCTGATTGCCAGTGCCGGGCTTGCCTATACGCTGAAGTTTCTCTGGGCGCCGCTGGTCGATCAATGGCGCTTGCCACTCTTGGGGCGGTTGGGGCTCCGGCGTGGCTGGATGCTGCTGTCGCAAATCATCATCATCGCCGGGCTGATCGGCATGGCGCTGCTGACCCCGGACAATCTTGCCCCGTTCATCCGGGTAACGGTGCTGGTGGCTTTTGCCGGTGCCACGCTGGACATCGCCGTGGATGCGTATCGAGTGGAAATTGCCCCGCAAGAGGCACAAGGGGCGCTAGTGGCGACCTATTCGCTGGGCTATCGCATCGCCCTGATTCTGACCGGCGCAATCGCTTTGGTGCTGGCCGACTATATGGCCTGGTCACAGGTCTATATGGTGATGGCAGTGGCGATGTTGATTCCGCTCTTGGCACTGCTTCTGGCAGCCGAGCCTGCCGTCCTGCGCACCCAGCATGAAACCTGGGGACAGCGCATCAAGCAGGGGCTGATCGAGCCGTTTACCGACTTCTTCCAGCGTTTTGGCAGCACGCTTGCCATCATCCTGCTGCTGTTCATCCTGCTTGCCAAGGTTTCCGACCAGTCGCTTGGCGGCAGCATCATGGCGCCGTTCTATCTGGATCAGGGCTACAGCAAAACGCAGATTGCCGCGATTACCAAGGTATACGGCATCTGGGTGGGCATGGCCGGGGTGTTTCTCGGCGGCATCGCCGTGGCGCGTTGGGGCGTGCGCTGGCCGTTGCTGGCCGGGGTGGCGCTGGGCGCGATCAGCAACCTGCTGTATGTCTGGCTGGTCGGTGCCAATGGCGATTTGCAAAAGCTCACCATCGTGATTTCCGGCGAAAATCTGGCGCAGGGCTTCCAGGGCACCACGCTGGTGGCGTTTTTGTCATCGCTGATTAATCAGCGTTTCACCGCCACCCAGTACGCGCTGTTTTCTTCGCTCACCATGTTGCCCGGCAAGCTGCTGACAGCCGCATCCGGTGCCATCGTGCTGAAAATCGGCTATGGCAGTTATTTCTGGATGACCGCCCTGATATCGCTACCGGCCATCTTGTTGTTCTTCGTGTTGATGCCGGAACTGGACAAGCGTGCGTCGGCAGCGGATAGCGCTTGAGGCGCGCACCTGCCCGGCAGGCCAAGCGCAAGCCGGGCTCTGGCCCCAAAACGACAACGCCGGCATGATGCCGGCGTTTTGCTACAAGTGGCGCTGAATCAGCCGCGGTTGTTGCTGGCTGTGGCCGGTTTGCTGTCGGCCACCAGGGTTTCTTCTTCGCCCTGGAACACGATGTTTTCCACTTCGCGGATTTTGCCAAGCGCACGACGGGTTTCATCCTTGAAGGCCGTCAAGTCGGCTCCGGAAAGCGGCGCCGGTGGCGGCAGGGTCATGTTCAGCGGATTGACGTGCGTGCCGTTGATGCGGAACTCATAGTGCAGATGCGGGCCGGTGGACATGCCGGTACTGCCGACATAGCCAATCACCGTGCCTTGGCTGATTTGTTGTCCGGGACGGATATTGGCAAAGCGCGACATATGCGCATACAGCGTGGTTCTGCCCTGGCCGTGGTCAAGCTCCACGGTCTTGCCATAGCCGCCCTGCCAGCCGACCGATTTCACCCGGGCATCGCCGGCGGCCATGATCGGCGTACCGGTGGCAGCGGCGTAATCCACGCCCTTGTGCATGCGCATGGCGCCCAGAATCGGATGACGGCGCCCACCAAAGCCCGAAGTCAGACGGGCATAGGGAATGGGCATGCGGATGAAGGCACGCTCCAGTGAACGGCCATCGGCGGTGTAATAGCTGCGGCGACCATTGCGCTCGAACAAGAAGCCGCTGTGCAGCTTCTCGCCAGTGGTGATGGTGGCAGCCAGCACCGGCCCGGTATTGACCAGCTTGCCGTCTTTCCAGGTTTGATCGACCACCACGCTGAAGCGGTCATTCGGCTCCAGATCGGAACGGAAGTCAACATCGTATTTGAAGATGTCGTCGGTCAGTTCCTTGAGGTTTTGCTGGGTCAGTCCAGCCTTGCGTGCCGAAGTGAACAGCGAATTGCCCACCTTGCCGGTCAGCACCACGGTACGCACATCCACCTGCTGCTGTATCGGCGTCTCGGTGATGCGCTCGCCGGTGAGATCCAGCTCGACCTTCTGCCCCAGCCGGGTATAGCGGAAACCGCGCAGGGCACCGCCCGGCGGCAAATCGAAAGCCAACTCCGCGCCAGGACGCAGGCGACGCATTTCCATCGCAAGTCCCGGATATTTCAGCAGCCGGGCAAGATCGGCCTGCGGGATTTCCAGTTGCTCGAAAATCTGGCTGGCGGTTTCACCCGGACGCACATTGATGACTTGCCAGCTATCGCCTTTTTCGGTGGAAGTTGGCGCATTGCGCTTGGCGTGCAGATTCGGCAACGGCAGCGCCAGCGAAGCTCGCGGCGCATCACCCGGCAAGGTCAGCGCCTGATCCAGCCCCGGCACCAGCGCGGCCAGAAGCCCGGCGATGCTGGCCGCAAGGCCGGCATGTGCCCATTGGCGACGCGACCAACGGCCATTGAAGCCCTCGGGAATACGGTTGGCGACATAGCGCCTTAGCCCTTCGGCGCGCAAAGCGCGACGTTGTTTCTTGCGGGTGGCATCGGGACTGGAAGCAGTCATTCAGCGGTCTCCACGCAGTGCGATGAAAAAATCAGCGCGCTACCATAGACAGGTTGAATCGCTGCGTCAACTCATTGATCTGTTTGAATATTTTGTAAACCTGCGCATTTAACGGAAGATTTACGCCGTTATCATGCTCCCATTCCCTATTCAGGAAACACCCGTGTCCAAGCCCGATATCGCCCAAACCCTCGACCTTATCGCCCGTGGCAGCGATGAACTGCTCAAGCGCGAAGAATTGGAAGCACGCCTTGCAGAAGGCCGCCCGCTGCGCATCAAGGCCGGCTTTGACCCGACCGCCCCAGACCTGCACCTGGGACATACCGTATTGCTCAACAAACTGCGCCAGTTTCAAAACCTGGGGCATCAGGTGATTTTTCTGATTGGCGACTTCACCGGCATGATTGGCGACCCTTCGGGCAAGAACGCAACCCGCAAACCGCTTTCGCGCGAGGACGTACTGGCCAATGCCCGTACCTATGAAGAACAGGTATTCAAGGTGCTCGACCGCGACAAGACCGAAGTGCGCTTCAACAGCGAATGGTTCGGCCAGATGAGCGCCGCCGACATGATCCGTCTGGCCGGGCAACACACCGTAGCGCGGATGTTGGAGCGCGACGATTTTGCCAAACGCTATGCCGCCCAGCAGCCGATCGCCATCCACGAGTTTCTCTACCCGCTGGTGCAGGGTTACGACTCGGTGGCGTTGAAGGCCGATGTTGAACTGGGCGGCACCGACCAGAAATTCAATCTGCTGATGGGGCGCGGCCTTCAGGAAGGCAGCGGCCAAAAGCCGCAAATCGTCCTGACCATGCCGCTGCTGGTCGGGCTTGATGGCGTCAACAAGATGAGCAAATCGCTGGGCAATTACATTGGCGTAACCGAGCCTGCCATTGATATCGTCAACAAGACCATGAAAATTGGCGATGCGCTGATGTGGGACTGGATTGAGCTGCTCAGCTTCGAGATTGGTATCGAAGAAGCCAAGCAACTAAAGGCCGATGTCGCCGCCGGCCGCCTCAACCCGCGCGATGTCAAGCTGCGCCTAGCGCGCGAGCTGGCCACGCGCTTCCACGATGCCGAGGCCGCCGAAACCGCCATCGCCGGCTGGCATGCCGCCGTGACTGGCCAGGGCGATGTCTCGCAACTGCCATTGCAGCAAGTGGCCGTTCCGGCCGAAGGGCTGCGCATCAATGCGTTGCTGGTCGCCGCCGGCATCATGCCCAGCAACAGCGAGGCCAACCGCAAGCTGAAAGAACGCGCAGTAAAAGTGGATGGCGAAGTGTTTGAAGATGCCAGCCGCCTGTTCACCCCCGGCTTTGAAGGCATGCTGCAAGTTGGCAAACGCAATTTTGCACGGGTAAAACTGGTGGCGGCTTGAAGCCTTGCGGAAAACGCCCGACGGTGGTCGCAAGGCAAGATACCCGGCCTTTGGCAGCATTTTTGCCAGCATCCGCTGCAAGTGCTGCTGCCGATATTGGCCATCGCGCTGGTGTTGACGCTGACGCGGTGGTGACAATGGGTATCCGGCAATAACGCTGAAAGTTCGCCCGCCATGCGCTTTGAGACTTGATAAAATTAAGACCCAACAAGTCAGACCTATCAAGTCTTTTGGAGTGAACCCATGCAGACATGGCAAATGCAAGCCGCCAAAGCGCGCTTCTCGGAATTGGTGAAACACGCCGCCCAGGAGGGCCCGCAGGACATCACCCTGCACGGCAAATCCGTGGCCGTGGTGCTCTCGCGCGAACTGTTCGACCGCCTCTCGGGTGGCGAGCAATCGCTGGTGGACTTCATGCGCGCTTCGCCGCTGGCCGGGCACGAGGAGATCGACTTCGAGCGTGACCGGGGCCCTGGCAGCGGGCCGCGTGAGGTGTCGTTTTGAGCTACCTGATCGACACCAATGTCCTGTCCGAGCTGCGTAAGCGCGAGGCCAATGCCAATCTGGTGGCGTGGATGCAGGCTCGCCCACGCGAATCGCTGTACCTGTCGGTGCTGAGCCTGGGCGAAATCCGCAAGGGCATCGAAGGCGTAGCCGACGCGGCCTTTCGGCAAACACTGACGGACTGGCTGGAAGTGGATCTGCCCAAATACTTTCTGGGCCGCGTGCTGGGGGTAGATGCGCAGGTTGCCGACCGCTGGGGTCGCTTGCAGGCCAGCGCAGGCCGCACGCTGCCGGTGGTGGATGCCATGCTGGCCGCCACCGCCTTGCAGCACGACCTGACCTTGGTCACACGCAACGTCAAAGACTTTGAAGGCTTGGGCGTTACGCTAGTCAACCCGTGGCTGGACTGAAGCCCAGCCACGCAGTAGCGCCATCCCTGTGATGCCTATTTGGCCTTCTCGCCCGCCTTGGCAAAGTCGCCGGCGACGTTCACGCTCAAGTTTTCCGGCCGGATGTGGCGGGCGATGGCTGCATTCACCTCGGCCACGGTCAGGGCACGCAGGCGCGCTTCAAACGCCAGCCGGTCGAGCATCTGCCGCCCTAGGTACTGGTCGTAGTTGAGCAGGGCGGAGATATTGCCGTCGCTGGCGCGTGCCTGCTGGCGCTGGGTCAGGATGCTGCTGACGGTATCGGCCAGTTCTTCGGCGCTGATGCCTTCACGCACAAAGCGTTCAAGCTCTTCGCGCACGGCGCGCTCCAGTGCCGGGATATTTTCCGGGGCAGCAATGCCGCGTATCGAGAAGCTGCCGGCATCATCCTGGCCAGAACGGCTGGCATCGGCAGCCAGGCCGCTACCGATGCTGTAACTCAAGCCGTCGCGCTGGCGCACACGGTCGGCCAGCCGCGATTTCAGCCCGCTGCCGCCAAAAATGCTGTTGGCCACCAGCAACGCCGGATAGTCGGCATGGGTATCGTTGAGTGCGATGTTCATCCGCGCGATATAGATGGCATTGGCCTTGTCTGGGGTTTCAAAACTGTGTCGCTCGGCAGCCACGGCGTGATGGCGTGTGGCAATCGGCTGATATGGCGCGCGGGTTTTCCAGCCGGTGAAAAGCTCTGCCAACAGCGGCTTGATGGTGGCCGGGTCGAAATCCCCGACGATGGCGATTTCCCCTTGGGCAGTGCCGTAGAACTGCTCATGGAAGGCACGCAGCTCGGCAAGTTTCAGCGCCTGCAATCGGGCAATTCCCTCATCCAGCGGCACATGCGCCAGCGGGTGTCCCTGCGGCCAAGGATCAAAGCGTGCCGCCATTGCCTCACCGGCGATAGTGCCCGGCTCCTTGCGCGAGGCTTCCGCGCCGGTGATCGCTTGCAGGCGCAGTTGCTCAAACTCCGCCTCCGGCAGTGCCGGGTTTTTCAGAATGTCGGCCGCCAAGGCAAGGGCTTCGGCCAACGTGTCGCGGCGCGCCAGCAGGCCAATACTGGCGCTTTGCAGGCCGCCGCTGACATTGGCGCTGGTTTTCAGCGCCTCAAAACGCTGGTCTATTTCTTCGCGGCCAAGGCGCTGACTACCGCGCATCAGCATGCCGCCCAACATGCCGGACACGCTGGCGGCATTCGGAAAGTTTTGCAGGCTGTTGGCGTCGCCAAAATGGAAGGTGGCATTGAATGAAACGGTTTTTCCGCGGTTTTTCTTTGCCAAAAGCGAAACGCGCAGGCCATCGCCCAGGCTGTAAATCTCGCTGCGCGCGGCGATGTTTTCAATCGAAGCATCGAAACTTTCACCCGCTTCCAGCGCCTCGCGCCCCTGATAGTTGTCCACCAAAGTGGCGACCGCGGGCGCGGCGGTAATTTCCGCACGCTGCGGGTTTTCGGTGGGGATAAAGCGCGCCAGCGTGCGGTTGGCGGGAATCAGATATTGCTGCGCCACGCGGTTGACATCGGCGGCGCTGACTTTTTCCATCGCATCGCGCAACACGAAATACAGCCGCCAGTCCCCGGCAGCAACGTATTCGCTCATCGCAAGGCCAATTTGATTGACGTTGTTGAACGACTGCTCATAGCTGTTGGCGATGCGCTGCTTGGCGGCGGCTACTTCTTCATCCGTTACCGGGATGGCGGATATGTGCTCGGCCTGCCGCAAAAGCTCGGCTTCGGTTTGGGCCGGATCGCCGTCTTTCGCGGTGATCGCGGCAAAGGTGAACAAATCCGGCTGCTGCTGTGCACTGATGCCGCCACTTGCAAACGGCGCGATTTGCGTTTCCACCAGCGCCTTGTGCAAACGCCCACCGGGACTGTGCGAGAGCACATTGCCCAGCAACATCAATGCCGGCATGTCCGGGTGGCTGGCCGCAGGTGTGCGATAGCCCAGCATCAGCAAACGCATGTCGCCACTACGGCGCACGGTGATTTCGCGCTCGCCATCCTGGGTGGGCTCGCGCGTCCAGTACTGCGGCAGGATACGCGCGGGGCGCTTTAGCCTGCCGAAACTGGCCTGTATCTGGCGCAGTACAAGCTGCGGATCGAAATGCCCGGCGATAATCAGCGTGGCATTGTCCGGCTGATACCAGCGACGATAGAAGGCTTGCAGGTTTTCAATCGGCACATTTTCGACATCGGCGCGATTGCCGATGGTGGAATTGCCATAGTTATGCCAGTGATAGGCCGCCGAGCGTAGCCGTTGCCCCAACACGCTACCGGGGTTGTTTTCACCGCGCTCCATCTCGTTGCGCACCACGGTCATTTCGCTATCTAGGTCTTTTTGCGCGATGAACGAATTGACCATGCGGTCGGCTTCCAACTGCAACAGCCAACCCAGCGTATCGTCATTGGCCGGAAAACTGCCGAAGTAATTGGTGCGGTCAAGGCTGGTGGTGCCGTTGAAGCTGATGCCGCGTTTTTTCATCTCGCCGGGAATATCGGCAAAACGCGGCGTGCCCTTGAAAACCAGATGCTCCAGCAAATGCGCCATGCCGGTTTCGCCATAGCCTTCGTGCACCGAACCCACGCCATAGGTGACATTGACCGTAACCGTGGGTTTGGAGTTATCCGGAAACAGCAATACTTTCAGGCCATTGGCAAGGCGATATTCGCAAATACCTTCCACGCAGCTTTGTGCGCTGATGCCCTGCGGCAGCTGCAAGGTCGGGTTTGCCAATACCGACAGGGAAGTGCTGCCAAGCACCAAGGCGCAGGCCAGCGACAGCGAACGGATACGAGACATCGGGGGCTCCCTAGGAGGAAAATGGCCGACATGATGCAGGAAAACCCGACCGAAAACCGCCCCGAACCGCTACCGCTGTTGTGGCAGGACAGCTGCCTTGCCGTGGTGGACAAACCCGCCGGGCTGATGGTGCATGACAGCGCACTGGCTCGTGGCGAGCACGACTTTGCCGCCGACCGGCTACGCGAACAATTAGGTCGCCCGGTGTTTTTGATTCACCGCCTTGACCGCGCCACTAGCGGCTGCCTGCTGCTGGCGTTCGACCGCGAAACCGCATCAAAACTGGGCAAGCAATGGATGGCGGGAGAAGTCGCCAAAAATTATCTGGCGGTGTGTCGCGGCTGGCCGAAGGAAAGCGCCTTTCGCGTCGATTACCCGCTTGATGGCGGCCCCGGAAAGCCGCAGAAAAAACCGGCCATCACCGACTTTGCCGTTTTGGCGCACAGCGAAATGCCCTGGCCCTCGCAGGGCTTTCCCAGCTCGCGCTACGCACTGCTGCGCGCAAGCCCGGTGACGGGGCGGTTCCGGCAGATTCGCCGCCATCTGAAGCATCTTTCGCATCATCTGATTGGCGATACCAGCCACGGCGATGGCCGCCACAATCGCGCCTTCCGCATGCAGGGCATCCACCGGATGTTGCTGCATGCCGAAAGCTTGGTATTTCAGCATCCGCATACCGGGCAGCAGATGCAGATAAAAACCGCACCTTCGGGCGAGTTTGCCCGGGCGCTGTCGCTGTTGGGAATAGCTGCCGACAACGTGTAATTGCTCAACACCTTAGGCTCCCCGCAAAACCCAAGTCAGGTTGCCGCTGGCAAGTGTCCTGCTACGGGTTTACATGCCAGCAAGCTGATTTGGATGCGTCAGCTTTCACAATCGCCAAGGGGCATTACCGCTAGTTCTTGCCGATTTCTTTTTCGATGTTCTGCATCATGCTCTGTATCGCCTCGATCATCATTGGCTGCATTTCCACCAAGGTGCTCTGCATGATTTGTGGCAGCTTCTGCATCAGGCTGCGCCCCTCGGGGCTTTCGTAAAAGGCGGTCAGCGCCTGCACTTCCTTATCGCTCAGAGTATCGGCATAGACGCGGACATAGATAGGCTTCAACTTGCTCCAGGCCAGCATTTTGCGCAACGCCTGTTCTTGCGAGGCCAGCACGCGCTGGGCATCGACGCGGGCTTTTTCATCGGCGCCTGAACTTTGCAGGCTTTGCTCCAACATCTGGTTGGTTTGCGACATGATGACCGGCACCATTTGGTCAACGATTTTTTCTGCATCCATGACACGCATCAGTTTTTCCAGATCCTGCTCGCTGGGCGGCGCGGCGTAGGCCGGCGCGATACTCATGCCCAAGGCGATGATCGGGGCAAACAGCAGACGTTTCATATCGGATTCCTTGGTTATTGGAATTTTCAGCATAGCACCTGACCTGCCTCGAGATTTTCGGACCATTTGAAAGTTGAGAAGATGGCCTCCTTCAAGAGAGGAAGAGACATGAGGCAGAGCCGTTTCAGTGAGTCACAGATGGTTGCGATTCTTCGGGAGGCCGAGC
>NWQR01000004.1 GCA_002798275.1 Lysobacteraceae bacterium NML08-0793
CACCCAGGTCAGCCGACGCCGGCGGTGCAGGCGGGGTCACCTTCGCACTGTCGGTATCGTTGTTCGGGTTGCCATCCGGCGTCGTCGAGCTGACCGTCGCCGTGTTGGTGTAATCACCCGTCGCGTTTACCGTCGCCTTCAGCGTCAGCGTTTCCACTGCGCCGTTGGCCAGCGTGCCAAGCGTCCACGTCGGGGCGCTGTAGCTACCCGCCGTCGCCGTGGCGCTCACCAAGGTGTAGCCGCTCGGCAGTTGTTCCGCCACCGTCACATCCGCAGCCGCAGACGGACCATGGTTGGTCACGGTGATCGTGAAGGTCACTTCTTCACCCACCGCTGCCGTGGCGTTATCCACCACCTTGGTCACACCCAGGTCAGCCGACGCCGGCGGTGCAGGCGGGGTCACCTTCGCACTGTCGGTATCGTTGTTCGGGTTGCCATCCGGCGTCGTCGAGCTGACCGTCGCCGTGTTGGTGTAATCACCCGTCGCGTTTACCGTCGCCTTCAGCGTCAGCGTTTCCACTGCGCCGTTGGCCAGCGTGCCAAGCGTCCACGTCGGGGCGCTGTAGCTACCCGCCGTCGCCGTGGCGCTCACCAAGGTGTAGCCGCTCGGCAGTTGTTCCGCCACCGTCACATCCGCAGCCGCAGACGGACCATGGTTGGTCACGGTGATCGTGAAGGTCACTTCTTCACCCACCGCTGCCGTGGCGTTATCCACCACCTTGGTCACACCCAGGTCAGCCGACGCCGGTGCAGACACCACCACCGTCGCGGTCGCCGTGTCACACACGTTCGGATCGCTCACCAGACAGATCGTGTACGGATAGGTATGCGTACCCGCAGGCGTGCCCGGGGCCACCATGATGCTGCCATCCGGGTTCATCGTCAGACCCGTGTTCGACGGCGTACCCGGCGTCAACGTCACATTGCTCGTCGTCGCACCCGTACCGTTCGCATCGTCGTTCGCCAGCACCGACGGCGTATTCCCGCCCGTCGCACTGTCAATCGGCGTGCCACTGTAGTTGTCGTCCACCGCGTCGATGCCGACCAGCGTCACCGTCGCAACCGCGTCGTCACACACGTTCGGATCGCTCACCAGGCAGATCTTGTACGGATACAGATACACACCCGCTGGCGTACCCGCGGCCACCGTGATCACACCCGTCGTCGTATCCATCGTCAGCGCAGGGTTCGACGGCGTGCCTGCTTGGATCGTCACATTGCTCGTCGTCGCAGCAGCACCATTCGCCTTGTCCGTGCCATTGCCGTTATCCAGCAGCACGCTCGGCGTCGTCACCGCACCACCCACAGCGTGGCGACCCATATCGTCGTCTTCAGCAACGATCGTCTGGGCAGACACCACCACCGTCGCGGTCGCCGTGTCACACACGTTCGGATCGCTCACCAGACAGATCGTGTACGGATAGGTATGCGTACCCGCAGGCGTGCCCGGGGCCACCATGATGCTGCCATCCGGGTTCATCGTCAGACCCGTGTTCGACGGCGTACCCGGCGTCAACGTCACATTGCTCGTCGTCGCACCCGTACCGTTCGCATCGTCGTTCGCCAGCACCGACGGCGTATTCCCGCCCGTCGCACTGTCAATCGGCGTGCCACTGTAGTTGTCGTCCACCGCGTCGATGCCGACCAGCGTCACCGTCGCAACCGCGTCGTCACACACGTTCGGATCGCTCACCAGGCAGATCTTGTACGGATACAGATACACACCCGCTGGCGTACCCGCGGCCACCGTGATCACACCCGTCGTCGTATCCATCGTCAGCGCAGGGTTCGACGGCGTGCCTGCTTGGATCGTCACATTGCTCGTCGTCGCAGCAGCACCATTCGCCTTGTCCGTGCCATTGCCGTTATCCAGCAGCACGCTCGGCGTCGTCACCGCACCACCCACAGCGTGGCGACCCATATCGTCGTCTTCAGCAACGATCGTCTGCTTGACTTCACCGAAGTTGTTGTTTTGGGCGTCAGTCGAGCCAGTCAGCGCAATATTGGTAATGCTGCTTGGCGTGGTGCCCTGGGCAGTGGCAGTACCGCCTGCACTACCGGCAGTGGTTTTGCCATCGTCGTAGCCAGCCGGCTGGGTCGGTTGCACCAACTTATACAAGCCATTTTGCAGGCTGCTAAAGCTATAGTTACCGTCCGTATCGGTGCTGGCATTCAACGTCAGCAATTGGTCATCGCCAGTACAGGTCGGCGGAATAGCCGTGCCCATATCGGTAGTGTCAACTACACCATTAGCCCCGCCTGTACAGGCATACAGAGTGAGGGTGTTGCCGGCGATACCGACTTCGCCGCTGTCAATTTGACCGTTGTCATTGGCGTCGTAATAAACCTTGCCGCTCAGCTTGTTGGCACCGCCAAGAATCTTTACCGGCTCTTGGGCGAAGGCATGCACAAATTGCAAGGTGCTGCCGCTGTCAACCGAGTGGCCACCCACGCTGTTGGAGTACAAGTCCCCCTGCTTGGCAACAGTGGCGTTGGTTTCAAATACCATCTGCACCGGATACCAGACACCCGCCTGCATAGTGGTCAGCGTCGGATTGACACGAACAGCCGTGGCTTGACCAATGTTGGCAGGGCAGCCGGCCGAGCCAAACTCGCTAGCCAGACACCAGCGGGTCGCACCGCCAGTCTGGTTGCTTGCATGGCGCGGATTATTATGAATCTGGTTTGGTGCACGGTTGGTATAGCGAATTTCTTCACCATTGGCGCCGGTTACCGACTTCAGCTTGTAGGCACCAGCGGTCATGACCGTCGCACCTGGGCCACCCACATCTGCACGACCTTGGAAGTCGCGGGCAGGATCGCTGACACCATCGCCAACATACGGCAAGATGTCGATCAGCTCAGGGATATTCGGGTCGGAAACATTGCCCAACGGCGCTCTGTAAGCGATTTCGTAGTTGAAATCCTGACCCGGCTGGATTTGAAGCGATGTCGTGGTCTTGCGCACGGCCACGGCTGCGGTGGTCTGCACCTTGAGCGAGGCGGACCCCGTCTTGACACAGGCCTGACCGGCCACGCAAGTTTCGTAGTCGGTGTTTTGCAGCGCACCGCCGATTGCACGCGCGGCATTGACCTCCACGTTATTCACCAGAACCGAGTCGTTCGGCACGCCGTGGTTAATGGTGGCCTTGAAGGTAATGTCAGGCAGCGCAGCGCCGGCCTGGCCGTCATTGCCCAGGAAAGGCTCAACGGCAGTACGTGTCCAAGTCAGAGTCTGACCAGATGACGGATCGCCATTCACAGTCGGAGCCGACCAGCCCGAGCCGGTCGCAGAGCCCGCCACATAAGTCATACCTGCCGGTAGGGTATCGGTCACCGTATAGGTGAACACATTCGCCGGATTTGGTTTCGGGAAGGTGGTCGAGAGCCGTGGCGACAAAGTGTATTCGACTTCGGTGCCGGCGGACAGCGGCAGATTCATCGGGTCGCTATGGCTGGTGATCTTTTTCGACACACGCGAGGTGGTCTTGATCGACTGGAACTGCACATGGTCAAGCGTGCCCAAGAAACGCGTCGAGCTATTCTCCGTCCCCAGCCAAGCCATGGCGACATTACGGATATTGCTGCCGTCTTCAATCGCCTGGCCGCCAGTACGGGTCAAGCCCGGAGTTTGCGGGTCACCACCGAAGCCTTGGACACTAATCGTGTTTGCCCAAGTATCGCGCATTTCCAAGCCATAGACGTACAGGCGCGCGCTATGCCCACCGGGAACCTGGTCAAAGCGGGCACGAATATAGACCAGATCATCACCTGCGGCAGCCGCCGTAGAAAACCACTCTACGGCACTGTCAAAGCAGCTGGCTCTCTGATATTCGGAATTGCCCGGATAAGTTGCATTGGCCGCAGTCCCCGGTCCGGCTGCGGTGCCTGTGCTCGGGAAATAGCGCCCAGCTTTCCTGCGACCATATTGGATGGTGATGCCGCTGGTATCAGTAGATTCGACACTGCCCCTGTAACGAAGCGCGGTAGCGATCAGCGGCGCCGCAGTATGGGTGCTGGGATTGAACGCAGTACGGTCAATCACTTCACACAGATAGACATTGCTGTGCGGCTCACCACCCGGATTACTGTAAAGAACACGCGATCCGACCACTTGGCGAGCAGCCATGTAATTAACGATATGGTCGCCGATATGCCCCGGATCAGGCGTACTGTTGTAAGGCAAACCCGCCCGAGTATCCGGGATGTAGTACTTGCTAACCCCCCCCGGCAAAGTACGGTTTACGTCATAGCTGACCGTATTGTTGTTGGGGTTGTCGTATTCATTGAACTTGATTGGCTGACCCGAAATAGAGGTGCCGCTCAAGCCGGCCAACTTGAAAGTATGCGTCACGGTGCCCGCTTGCGGATAGGCGTCTTCTGGCGTCCAGAGCACCACGGTCTTGTTGGACACCCACCATTCGCTCTCATGGATGGGGTTTTGTGCACTGCCCCCGGTAATGGTGGGACGGCGCTGCATGGTGGTGTCCATGCCCGACAAGGTGACTGTAATTTGCTGGCCACTCTTGGCAACCGCACAGCTACCCCCATTGGGCACGGTATTGCTCGCGCTGCTGTTGCCACCCGTATCTACCACGCGATCGTGGTTGTTGACGGATGAGCCCAAAACTACAGAAGGCCGTCCAGCGCCAGCACTACCGCAGGCCACCGGCTGGCTGCCCACTACAAAGGTGCCATTCGCCTGCTGACCGGCAGGTGCATTGCCATTCCAGTTGCCAAGCAGGGCACTGCTCGGGAACCCGGCCGCCAAGTCAACCGTTACATTCACGCTGCCTTGCAACTGCTCCACACCCTTGCGGCCATAGCCGCTGGGGTTGCGACCAATCAAACCCACCATCGGGCGATGATAGAAGCCATTTAGATTGCCAGCAGCATTGCTCTGAAGGGAATACCCATAGGCTTGGGGATTGCCCTGATAGCTCATTTGCACCACCGCATCATAGAACGGTGCAGCAGATACCCTCAGCGTGCCGGCATTCAGGGTTGGCGCCATGCCAGAAGCACCATTGGCAGAGCTTTCCACCACGGTGTTGGGTGCTGCCAGCTGCGTGTCATGCCTAGCGGTACCACGCACAAAGCCCTTGAACACGATGTCACGGGTGGTGGAGGGACCGATATTGGCCACCACGCAGGTCAGGGTTAGGCCATCCGAAGACACATTGGAGCCTGCGCCATCACAAGCGGTAGGCACCCCCATCCAGTATGTCTGGTTGCTGGGCAACGTGCTGACAATACGCACATTGTTGTCCGCTTGCGTATTGGTACGGATGGTGACCTTGTACTCAAACTCGTCATTGGTACGCACGACGCCGTTGTTCGGCCCCGTATCAAAACCCGGGCCAGCCGCAGCATCCCAGCTCGGAAGACCGGGGCCTGGAGTACCGTCGGTCAACACGGTGACGTCCAGTCGGGTCACTACCGCCTGCGCCTGCGGCGCAGCCAGCACGGCCATCAGGGTCAGTGCCGCCATCGACATGCCAGAACGGGCAGCCACATGCTGCCGCAGCGCTTCGCGCTTGGCGTTCATGCCAGATGCCAGGGTTCGGAAGGTTTTGACCAATGCGTACATGAAGCTAGTCTCTTTGCTTGTTGCTGGTGGGGCAACTCTCTGCCCCAGTTGCGGTTTGCAAGGAAGCAAACCGCGCTCCCTTTGTATTGCTTGAAGCCCTTGATTAACGCTTGCTACCGGTGACTTCGACGCTGACACGGCGATCAGGCAGCAGGCAGAGTGTCAATGCTGGGGTTGCACGTTCGCCTTTGCATTGCGCCGTTTCACCGCTGGGCTGGCTCTCGCCCACGCCACGCGCGTCAATTTGGGCACCGACACCACGGCTTTGCAGATATTGCTTGACCGTTTCTGCACGTTGTTCGGAAAGCTTTTGGTTGTAGGCTTCGCTACCGAGACGATCGGTATGCCCAACCAGACGAATCATGTCCACCTTGACGTAAGCGGTAGTCAGGCGAGCAGCCAATTCATCCAGGCGCGCCTTGCCTGCCGGCAAAAGACCAGCCAAGTCGCCACGATTGAAACGGAACAGTGCATCGGCAGAGATATCGAAGCGCTCGATGCTCGGCGGTGCCGGCGGCGCGGGCGGCGCCGGCGGCGGCAAACAGGTTGCAGCGCGCTCTTCAGCCTTCTTCAGATGATCTTCGGCAATCTGAATATAAGGCTTGGCATGGCGCCAGCCACCGTCGTGGATTTCATTGCCGGCATGCACCAGCTCCACCTCGCCACAGGCCACAGCCTGAGCCGCGCAAGCGAAACCCGGATGGGTTTTCAGGCCACTGAATTTAGCCCAGAGATCCTCACGCAGACGCTCGGCATTGTTGACCAGCGGGGTTTCATTGCCGGGGTCTTGCTTGCCTTCCAGCGCGCCAACGATGCGGGCAGCTTCACCCAATGCTGCTTGCGGATAGCCACCGCGATCATTGCGGGTGTATTCGTGGAAGCTGGTATCCAGCCAGCACTGCGCCTTGGACAGATGGTAGTTGTCCACGCGAATGCCGCCGTCATTCAGTGCCTTGATACGACC
Source organism: Lysobacteraceae bacterium NML08-0793 (assembly GCA_002798275.1). Taxonomy (GTDB): domain Bacteria; phylum Pseudomonadota; class Gammaproteobacteria; order Xanthomonadales; family Xanthomonadaceae; genus Solilutibacter. Next base: position 6,555 of record NWQR01000004.1, read on the forward strand.
CTGCATTTGTTCATAAGTCTCATGGTCGGCACGAATCGCATTGCTGCTGATGCGATCTTTGGCTGCATTCAACTCCTGCGCCATAAGTGGGCTGGTGATGAACGCCAAGGTCAGTACGGCTGCGCTCAAAACGCCTGCCGTGATGCGGTTGTGCTGATGTGCTTGGTTGTTGTGGTTCATGGTTTTTTCCTCAACGCGGCAATGCGGAATTGACCGAAGCCTTGCCACGGCCGAACAGGTTTTCATCGAACTTGAAGCGCAGACGCAGATAAGCACCCTGGTTGGTGTATTCACCTGCAGTCAGGTCATCATCACGGAAGCCTCGCAGGTTGTAACCTGCCGATAGCCAGAGGTTGGAGGTGAGCAAATAACCCACTTCAGCACCTGCAGCAAACTGCTTGCTGCTGCCCGGGCTCCACATTTGATAGCCCATCAAGCTGATATCCCAGCGCTCAGTGATGTCATGCGTCAAGCGGGCACCGACCAGATAGGCGTTATGACGGCTTTGGGTATTGTCACTGAAATAGTTGGTTTGACGCTTGCCTGCAAGACGGGCATTGAGCCACCAGGTACGCGAGGGGTGCCAGTCTGTGTGAACGCTGACGATGTGCTTGTCGTAACTATTGGAAAGATCCAGCGAGCTACCGGGATTGGGGCTCCACTGATCGTTTGGCAGCACTACATCGCGGCGCGTCCAGTACTCGTACTTACCCAGCACATTGACGCGATTGGTATCGGTATCGCGATAGGCAAAGCCGGCCTGGAAACGATTTTCGTAGCTGTCCTTGGTGTCGTTATTGTACTTGTTGAGCAAGTAATAATTGCGCGCCAAGATCGTCCAGTCGCGGCTCAGCTTGCGCGCCACGGTAATGGTGGACAGCCAGCTGTCATAACCATTGTTCAGCCAGTCGATACTGCCGATGCCACCGTTATTGCCATTGTTGCCAAGACCATAGCCGGCAAAGCCGCTGGCATCGGTACGTCGCCATTCCAAGCGACCATTGACCAGCCACAGATCATCCGGACGCCACTCGGCTGCAACAGTCGCAGCCGTCGCAGTTTGCCCTTCGCCATCAAGAATCTGCAAGCGCTCGAAGCCCGTTTGCAGACTGAGGTTTTCGTTGATGTGCCAGAGATTGCGCAGACCGCTGGCCCACTGCGCTTGGCGCGCACTGAAGGCATCGTACATGCGGTATTCGCTAAATACCGTGCCGCCTTCCATGTATTCGGTATCCAAGCCAAATACGAAGGCATTGGTTTCGTATGGGCTGGGGCGACGCTCACCAGTTACCGGATCCAGCACACCTTCACTGGTCGCAACACTGCTAAGGCCGGTATTCCATTCATAGCGACCATACAGGCGCGTCTTTTCATGTACGCGGAAGCCCGCACCCACCGCTGCACGACGATGCTCCTTGTGATCCAGATCCTGCTCGACTTCGGCACTGATGTCGAAGCGATCAACCGGACGATAGGTCAACCCCAAGCGCAGCGCAGTGTATTCAACCGGCACACCCGCCAAACCATTGCCAATCCAGCTGCCATAGCCACCACTCCAGCTGCTGCCGGTGTTGTACAAGGTTTGGCCGGTATAGGGATTGAGCGCGGTGCTGGAGCCACCGTAGAAGCCACCGCCAAAACCTGGCGTAACCACACCAACACCAAAGGGCGCGGACAGGTTGCCAGGAATGGAAAGACCACTGCCAAGACCGCCATTGCCATGCTCGCTGACATGGTTGGCGCCGATTTCCAGCGACAGCCTGTCATTGGGCTGATAGCCCAAGCCTGCCTGAATCTGAGTACGCTCGGCTTCATAGCGCTGATCTTCGACCCAAACACCCCGGGCAAAAATGCGCCAAGCTGGGGTGCTTTCTGCAGTCGGCTTGCCAAGCAGCCAGCCTACATCCAAACCACCCTGGCGACGCCCACCCAAATAGGAGGAAGCCGGATTATTGAAGTTTTCGTCGCTTTCGCCATACCAGGCCAGCATGCTGAACTGCTTGCCGGCATGACCAAATTCGGCGCGCCAAGCATCACCTTCAACCTTGTCGGCACCCGGCTGCGGCACCAAGGTATAAATATTGCCGCCAATAGAACTGGCCAAGCTGCGAGTGCGCGCGTATTCGCCACGCAGCCAAGTGCGCTCACCCAAGTTAACGGTGGCATTGGCACTTGCCAGCTGGAAGGGCGCGAGCGGGTTTTCATCCTTGATGTAGCCACCGCCCACTTCAAAGTGGCTGCCCAAGCGATATTGACCGTTTACGCCGTAAACCCAGAAGTTCTTGCCACCCTGCTCCACTTCATAGGTGATGCGCACAGAAACCGGATTCAGGCTCTCGTCAACCGACGGAATCGGCTGATTGAAAAGAATTCGACCACTGAACGGCTCAAAACTGTAATCGGTAAAACGCCCAAGCTGCTTGACCGAAACGATGCGCGAAGGCGCATGGCGATCACGCACGACAAGCTCAACGCGCTCAGTACCCAGTACGGCATGACTGCTGTTGCTGACCGTGTAAGGACCGGAAAGGCCGCGCCCTGGAAACTCCTCAACCACCTGCCGCAGGTTGTCATCAGAGGCAAATGCATCCAGATAGCCCTTGTCGTTTTCAAGGTGCGCACGAACGCCGGTGAGACCGCGGTTGTACTGACCAAGATCACGCACCTGTGTGCTGGCAACACTCCCCTGACCCGCACGCTCACTAAAACCATCACCCGTAGCGATGTCGCCATACATCAGGTAATGGCGATCTTTGTCCAGACGCAAATACAGGCGGGAATTGCTGCGCGCTTCAAAGCCGGTGATCGAGGCATCACCATATACCGGATACCAGCGCTCGGGATCTAGGTCACGGAACAAGCGGTCACGATCCGGCTTGTCGCTGTCGTAGGCCATGGTCAAAAGCGCATCGCCACGCACTTTGCCCTTCAGGAAGAAGGCAGTGCGCAGCGCCGCATGACGCTTGCCATCACCGCTGCTGCGCGACCAGCTATTGATGCGCTCCTCAAAACCATCATCCGGACGCGCTGGCTGAATGACCTTTCGATCGAAGCTGATGATGCCCTCGACAATCCCCACAGCCAGCATGTCGCGCAACTCAGGGACGAAAGTAATCGCGCCACGCGCAACCGAGCCACCGGAAATAACCTGCACATCAACCTGCTGCGCCTCTACCGGAGCACGCAACCAGACATCGGCACGACCATCTTTGGCGGTGATTTGAAAGCCCGGGGTAACACTGTCGATATCGCCGGTAATCAGCCCAAACTCGTCACTGTTTGCGCCCGGCAGCTGAAAACGACCATTGGAGGCCTGCAAGGTGACAACGGTTTCACCCGGCACCAGCTGACCGGCAGCATTGAACAGCTCAATCTGCAACTTGGCCGGAGTTTGCCCATCCGCAGGCAAGCCATCACGCTCGACACTGACCTGAATCCGATCGACCTGCTGCACACCCTGCTGACCAAGAGCGCTGCCAAGCGGGACTTCCGTTGCCGCATCACGAAACTGCGCAACTGCAGGAGGCGCGGTAATAAGGCCGATTGAAAGCGCCAAATACAACCGTGAAAAGCGCACGTTATCGGAAGAGGTAGTTTTCTGGAACATGACAGAGTCACCCAAAACCCAAGAGCAATCTCTTGGCCGCAAAAACCGACAGAACCCCGCATCGCCACCCTTCCTAGGCTTGACAAAGCAAGGCATCTGACAGCACTCAATAAACTCCCCAGCCCCCAATCAACCATCTGAAAGCTGCCCCCAACGCTGTGCGATTACAAATGTACCGCACAGGTAAAGTGTGACCAATTGTACATGCTTTACAGATAATTACAAGTTCTTCACAAACTGTTTATTACCTGTTGATTCCATTGAAGTTTTCTATCCAGACAGCCTTTCCACTGCAGTCTGTGCGGGCACGGGAGGCCATCAGTCGCTGGATTCACCCTCGCTAGCAATACAAGAAGCAGCACCATCGGAAGCCCATTGCGATATCAAGCGGATGCTCTTTTGCCGACTTGACCGCCGCGCCCAGCACAGAATGCCTTGGCAGGCCGCCTTATTGCTCCGGGCTGAAAGTGAAGGTTCGACGGGTGGTAACCGGCTCGTCAATCGGCTGGAAGCGCCAGCGGCGGACGGTGTTCAGCACTTCGTTGTTGAACACGCGCGGCGGGTTGGCATTCACCACCCGGGCGGAAGTCACGCTGCCATTAGTGCCCACGGTGAACTCTACCTGCACAGTGCCTGACCTGCCCGTACGCAAGGCATCCACCGGATAGCGCGGCTGTGGGGCACTGATGGCGCGCAGCTCGGTATTGCGCTGCACGGGTGCAGGCGCTGGCGCCGGGACAGGTGCGGCCTGTTGTTGCTGTTGTTGAGCCGACGCTGCGAGCGCGGCCGCTTGCCGCTGAGCGGCAGCCCGTTGTTCTGCCTGCTTGCGCTCTTCGGCCTGCTGCGTGGCGATGGCCCGTTGACGCAGCTCCTCCGCAGCGCGCAGCTCTTCCAGACGCCGCTCTTCAGCGCGCTGCTCGGCCAACTGCTCGGCGGCCTGCTGCTGCATGCGTTGCTGCTCTTCCAAGCGCTTTTTTTCCTGCGCCTGACGACGCACCTCATCCATTTGCGCGCCTTGCTCGCGCTGCGCCTGGGTATTTTCCGCATCGGCAATGCTGGCTTTCAGTCGGGGCAATGCCGGGGCATTGGGATCACTCTTTTCCAGAAGACCGTACAGCCGCTTGGCTTCGACAAAATCATCACGGGTGATGGCCTGCTCGGTTGCAATCAATGTATAGGGTTGCAAGTCGGCCAACGCCGTGGAAATCGCCGCATCGCCAGATGCCTTGTCGCGCAATGCCAAGTAATACTCCATGGCGTTATTGCCTGCCGGAGCATACAGGCGCTGCTCGGAAACTGCCTTGGCCGCCGCTTCGCGCAATTCATCGGCATTCATGGCCGAAACTTCCGATGACACCGCAGGTTGCGCGGGTGCATTTTCGGTGCTGGCTTGGGTCTGACCCGACTGTTCATCAGACTTGCCGCCACAAGCGGCCAGAATGCCCAGCATCGCGGTCAGCAACGCCCCCCGCACCAAATCTCGCGTCATTCGCGGCATATGTGATTCCCCCAGGATGATGTGCTTTGGTTGTTCAAAATCGACCCGCAATACGCGGCTGCGGCATTGTCTGTCAGCGCCCCAAAAGCGACAAGCCAGTCGCGGCATTTACCTTGCAAACCGCGATCTGGCTCACGCTTCACGGCGCTTTCTGGCCAGCGCCTCGTTTTCTAGGCCATGCGCAAGCCGCGCCAGCGCCTCTGTTTCAAGCAGCTCCACCTGCCGCCCGCGAACATGGATGTAGCCATCTTCTTCCAGCCGGGTAAAGCCCCGACTGACCGTTTCCAGCGCCAATCCCAGATAGTTGGCAATATCAATCCGGCTCATCGGCAGACGCATCCGCAACGGATCACGGCCAATCGCTCTCAGGCGCTCGGAAAGCCCATGCAGAAACAGGGCGATGCGTTCATTGGCCTGCTTGCGAACCAAGATTTCCTTGTGATCCTGATCGCGATCGAGATTCATGCCAATCACCCGCATCAGCTGCGATTGCAGGCCGGGAATTTGTGCGGCGATGTTCGACAGCCGATCAAACGGCACTTCGCAGATGCTGATCGAGGTAAGTGCCACCGCATCACAACGATGTTGACCGCTGGCAAGCGCATCTAGGCCAATCAGCTCGCCAGGCAGATGAAAGCCCAGCACTTGCTCATCGCCGCTTTCACTGTAGGTGACGGTTTTGACCGAGCCATCACGAATCACGAATACCGAACCCATCGCATCGCCCATGCGGAACAGATAGCCGCCACTTTGGACGGGCTTGCGATTACGGATGATGCCGTCGAGCCGGTTCAGATCCTCGCCACTCATCCCGCCTCCGGCCAGACAAAGCTGTTGCAGCGAGCACTGCTTGCAGCTGCGGCGCAAACCGGGGAGATCAACGGCAATGACGTTTTCCATGCGGCCTATTATGCCAGCAGTGCAGTCACATGCTGCGACAGCCCATTGCACTCAAAAAGCCGTGCAGGGCAGGCACCTGCATCAGCCACGGCGCAGTCAGTGTCAAAACGCCGGTCAGCAGTACCAGCACACCCATCAAGATGCGCCAATGGCGCTGCTGTAGCCAGCGCATCAGGCGTGCCCCCGACCAGGTGAGCGGCACCATCAGCGGCAAAGTGCCAAGACCGAAGGCCAGCATGGTCATGCCGCCATGAAATGCCGATGCTTGGAGCCAGGCCGCTGTCAGCATGGTGGTGCTGAGCCCGCAAGGCAGCCAACCCCAGAGCATCCCCAGCATGAAGCGTTTGCCGGGCGTGTTGGCGGGCGAAAAGCGTCGCTGCAAGGGTTGCAAGAGTTGCCAGGCACGCTGGCCGGGGCGTGCCAGAAAAGCGGTTTTCCTCGCCGGCAGCAACAGCCGCAAAGCCGCCAGAATCAGCACTGCACCGACCAGCATGCGCGAGCCGGTGGCAAGCCAGGGCAGCCGTGCTACGGCGAGTATGCCGCCCCCAAGGCCACCAGCCAGCACGCCGGCCACCGCATAGCCCAAGACCCGTCCCAGATTGACCAAGGCGGCATCGGCCAGTCCCCTGCGCTGGGCACTAACTCCAAAGCCGGTGGCGATACCGCCACACATCGCGGCGCAATGCACCCCGCCCAACAGCCCGGTTAGCCAAGCCGAGCCCAGTACCAGCCAATCAATCGGCATTGCGTTGTCGTTCTGCGGCCTGCGCGGCTTCGCGCTCGCGGGCGATGCGCTCGTTCGGGTCTTCGCGCAGGATGTCCAGCGCTGGAGTATCGAGGTCTTCGTACTGGCCGCGTTTGACCGCCCAGACAAACGCCGCCACTGCCACGGCAATCAGCATCAGGCTGATGGGGATAAGCGCAAGCAGGATGTTCATTGACGGGCTCTCATGGCAGGGCTGGACGTGAAGGACAAAGGCGTATCGACTTCTCGGGACATTTTGAAAACCGTGCTCAAACACGCACAAGCCGCAAGGCGTTGACCGTCACCAACAGCGATGACAGCGCCATGCCCAAGGCAGCCATCCACGGCGTAACGTGGCCGGTCGCGGCCAGTGGCAGGGCGATGACATTGTAGAGGCTCGCCCAAATCAGGTTCTGCTTGATGATGGCGCGACTGCGGCGCGCAATGGCAATCGCCTGCGGGATACGCGAAAGGCTCCGGGCGGTAACGACCAAATCTGCCGCGCGTTGCGCTAGGGCAGCGCCCTCGCCCATCGCCAGCGAAACATCGGCACCGGCCAGCACTGGCGCATCATTGATGCCGTCCCCCACCATCGCCACTTTCCTGCCTTGCGCTTGCAAGCTGCGCACACGCGCCAGCTTGTCTTCCGGCGTCTGCCGCGAAGCGTACTGACCAATACCGACATCTGCGGCCAGCTTGGCGACGGCAGCTTCGCCATCGCCACTGGCAAGCTCGACTTCGATGCCCAGATTTTTCAGCGCCTTTACCGCATCGGCCGCATCGTGCCTTGGCGTTTCTGCCAGCAAGAAGCGGGCAAAGCCGTTTTCACCATCGCCCAGCCAAATGGCATGGCCGTGATCGGACATCTGCCGAGCAGCAAAGCCCGCCTGTCCCAGCCGCCAGTGACGGCCGTCTACCACGCCCGCAATCCCCCGGCCGGGCGATTGGCGCACATCCCGGGGCTTGGGCAAGTCCTGCGGTGCGCCAGCGGCAAAAGCACGCGCCAATGGGTGTCGGCTGTCCTGCTCCAGCGCGGCGGCAATCCGCCAAGCCTGCGCTTCGTCGCTGCCCTGCATCAGCTCCACGGCAGCGATGCGTGGCTCGCCATCGGTGAGCGTGCCGGTCTTGTCGAACACCAACACATCGATCGCAGCCAGACGGTCAAGTGCCTCATCACGCACGCCCAGCACGCCAATTTTCGACAGTGCACCGTGCGCAGCCGCCAGTGCCGAAGGAATCGCCAGCGACAACGCGCAGGGACAGCTCACTACCAGCACTGCCAAGGTCACTTCAAATGCACGACTCGGGTCGTAGCTGCGCCAGAACAGATACACCACCACAGCCGCCAACAACAGGATGACCACAAAGCGATGCGCCATGCCGTCAGCAACTTCTGCCAACCGCGGGCGGGCAGCCTGCGCCTGTTCTACCAGCCGCGCCAGCTCCGAGAGCCGAGTCTGCGCCCCCACCTGCTGCACCTGAACCCGCGCTGGGGTATCCACGCACAGACTGCCGGCATAGATGAAATCGCCAGGTTGTTTGCGCACCGGGGTGGATTCACCCGAAAGCAGCGCCTCGTCAAAAGCTGCCGCTTCATCCAGCAATAGGCCATCGGCGGGAGCCGCCTCACCCGGCGCGATTCGTACGATGTCGCCCACGCCGATTTGCGCCAATGGCACTTGTTCGCGGCCGGTCTCTGCGGTGTTCTCGCGGGTGGCCAGCATCGGCCTGGCTCGCGCCAAGGCATCGACCTGGGCGCTGGCCGCCTTGCGCGCGCCCTGTTCAATCATGCGCGCGGCCAGCAGCAAAAACACGAACATCACCGCAGCATCGAACCAGACGTGATAGCCCTGCACGGCGGTTTGATAGACGCTGGCACCCCAAGCGAGCAATGTGGAGGCAGCAATCAGTGTGTCCATGCCCAAACGCCGCATGCGCAGTTCGCGCCACATGCCCTCCAGAAACGGCCAGCCGGCATAGAACACCACCGGCGCCGACACTAATGCGGTAATCCAGCGAAAAAAGTCGCGGGTGGCCGCTGGCATTTCACGCGCAGTATCCAGATACAGGGCTTCGGCAAACATCATCGCCTGCATCGCGCCCAGCCCGGCAATGCCAATGCGTAATATCCAGCGATTACGGTCGCGGCGGCGAGCTTCCTCGCGCTCAAGCCCAGTCGCAAGATAGGGGCGATAGCCCAGCGCGCTCATCCGTTGCAAAAGCCCGGAGAGCAAGACCGCCCCCGGCTGCCAGCGGATGCGCACTCGCCCGGTCACGGCATTGGCAGTGATTTCCAGCACCCCCGGCTCGCGGCGCAGCGCCTTGTCGATCAGCCAAGCACAGGCTGCGCAACGCATGCCATCGGTGAGTACGGTGATTTCGTGGCTGCCATCTTCGCCTTGGCGCACATGCCCGGCGACAATATCCGCCCGATCCCAGATGCGGCAATCCACCGGCTCATTGCCAACCGGCTCGGGGGCATCGCTGCGCAGGCGGTAGTAATCCTCCAGATGCGCCGTGCTTATCCACTCGGCAGCGGCGCGACAGCCATCGCAACAAAAGTGGCGCAATTGACCATCAACCGACACGGCAATGGCTGTATGCGGCAACGACGCATTGCAATGGAAGCAGGCAGTGGAAGGTTCAGGCATGTCGTGCCATCACGCCAGGCGGGCGGAATATCACTGCGCGCCAGTGGCGCTGGCGGTTTCCGGCGCAGCCGCCGCTTCGCCTACGGCTGGGGTCAATACGGCAGAAAGCTGCTCTTTGGGCATCCGCCCACGCAGCCGCCAAGTGCCATCGGTATCGCCAAGAGAAAACTTCCAGTCGTTATTGCGTTCGGTTTCAAAGTCTGCCGACGACAACCAAGTGCCGCCCGGCTGCGGGGTCATTTCCAAGGTGCGATCTTTGCTGCTGTCCACCGGATGCTCGACCAAAAGACGCAATGGGTTCTGACGCTGCCAGCGGCCTGCCATCGGCACGATTTCCACCTTGCCTTCGCGCTCGCGCAGCAGCGCCGTCAAACCCAGCGCGGCGGCCTGTTCATCCGGCCCAAGATCGGTTTCCTGCAAGACCCGCCCAAGCCGCTGAACCTCATCGCGCGACTCGGCCACTTCGCCGGACGTAATCGCCAAATACAAGGTGATGAAACTAGCCACCACCACGACCAGCGGCAAGCCCACCACCAGCCACAACATCGGCTCACGACGGGACTTTTCTTCTCTTTGACTCATTGCATTTGCCCAAAGAAGTTGCTTTCAACACTTTGGCTAATGGTACCGTCTTCGGTCTTGACTTCGAAGCTCACCGGGTTTCTGCCACGCACATCGCCCGGCGAGCGCAATACCACTGGCAAGCTCAACACCTCTTCCGGCGCCGCCTTGGCGCGCATGGCATCGCCCGGCAGGTAAATCCCGTTTTCGGCCTTGACCGTAATCACGTATTCGTGCGTGCGGGCTTCCTTGTTGACCACGCGCAGAGTGTAGGCGTTTTCAACTTCGCCGCCTTCCACCACCCGATACAAGGCATTGCGGTCGCGCAGGGCTTCGACAATCAGCGGTGTGCGCGTTGCCACGCCAAACACCCAAGCGGCAAACACGCCCCCCAGTAGCAGGCCGTAGAGAATCACACGCGGACGCAGGATATGCGTGGGCTTGCTGTCGATCGCGTTCTGCGTGGAATAGCGGATCAGGCCATGCGGATAGCCCACCTTGTCCATCACTTCATTGCAGGCATCAATACAGGCACCACAGGCGATGCACTCATATTGCAGGCCATTGCGAATATCAATGCCGGTGGGGCAGACCTGCACGCAAATGGTGCAATCAATGCAGTCGCCGAGCTCTTCTGGCGGGAACTTCGGCAGCGGCTCGGGCTGGCGGTCTTCGCTCATGCCCTCGTGACCGCGCGCCTGATCGGCGGCATCCCGCGCCACCGCATGACCGGAAGCACGGAAGACAAACTCGTATGCGGAAACCTTGTCGATCAGCCCCCGGCCGCGTGCCAGCACGCTTTCCAAGCCGCGCTTGCGCGGGCCACGCGGCTCACCGCGCATCGGGTCATAGGCGATGATGAGGGTGTTGCGATCGAACATCGCGCTCTGAAAGCGCGCATACGGGCACATGTATTTGCACACCTGCTCGCGCATAAAGCCGGCAAATCCCCAAGTCGCCAGCGCATAGAAAAACACCCAGAAGGTTTCCCATGCACCCCACTGCCAACCGCTGGCAATCAGCGGCGCCCGCATCAGCAAATCACGAATCGGCGTAAAGAAGCCGACAAAAGTGAAGCCAGTCCACAACGCAAACAGCACCCAAACTACATGTTTGCTGCCTTTTTTCAGGATTTTTTCCCGATTCCACGGCATTTTGTCCAGCTTCATGCGCTTGCCGCGATCGCCTTCGACGGCGTTTTCCATCCACATGAAGATTTCTGTCCACACCGTTTGCGGACAGGCATAGCCGCACCACAAGCGCCCGGCCAGTGCGGTAAAGAAGAACAGCGCAAAACCTGCCATCACCAGCAGCAGCGCCAAGAAGATGAAGTCCTGCGGCCAGAAGGTCAGGCCGAACACATAGAACTTGCGCGCCGGCAGGTCAAACAACACCGACTGCCGGCCATCCCAGTTGATCCACGGGAACACGTAATACATGCCCAGCAGCACCCATACCGCCAGTTTCCGCAGGCTGGCCAGTCGGCCACTCACCTCGCGCGCGTAGATTTTGCGTTCACTGACGTAATAGGAATTGCTGGCGTCATCAACGACATCCAGCGGGATTTTCTTGCTCATGATGTTTCGGCCTTACTCTGGCGGAAGCGCGCGATTGAAGCGGCTGGCTGGTCTTAGCAGAATCCAGGTAAACAAGCTGGAGGAGGCGGTGGCCAGCCAGAACATGAAGAAACCGATGCTGTAGCCGGTGATGCGGCTGATCGGCAAGTCCGGGAAGGTCATGTCGCGCAACGCGATGGGATCGACAAAGGCAAAAAACACCATGGTCGCCACACAGGCTGCGAAAAAGCTGGGCCAAAGAATTGCCCCGAGCCGCTGAACCAGCGGTCGGGGCAGGTCGGGTTTGGAATCGGTCAAGTGGCTCATTGCTGGCTGTTAGTCGCTGGCGTGGCAGCCATATTGCCACTTCCATGCGAGAGCGACCAGACATAAGCACCGACCAGACGGGTACGGGTATCACCCAGCAAATCCAAGTGAGCCGGCATCACGCCATGACGGCCTTCCGAGATGGTCTTGCGCAGTGCTTCGGCGCTGCTGCCATACAGCCAAGAGCTGTCGGTCAGATTGGGCGCACCCAGCTTCTGATCGCCCTTGCCTTCGGGGCCGTGACAGGCCACGCACACGCCTTCATACAGCTTCTTGCCCTGGCTTGCCATGAAGTCGTTCTGGATGCTGACACCCGGCTGCGACAGCGAGCTGACATAAGCCACCACATACTCCACTGCTTGGTCGCCGCCCGTACCCTTCAGCACATCTCCCCACGGCGCCATCACGCCCTGACGGCCTTGCTGAATGGTGGTCAGGATGTCTTCGGGCTTGCCGCCCCAATTCCAAACCTGATCAGTCAGATCGGGATAGCCAACCGCGCCTTTGGCCGTGGTGCCGTGACAGACGGCGCAGGTATTGTTGAAGATACCGCGGCCAATCTTGACCGCATCCGGATCGGCAGCCAGCACGTCAATCGACTTGCCTGCATACGGCGCAAAAGCCGCTTCGAGCTTTTCGTTTTCGCGCTTTTGGTCGGCACGCATTTCCGAGGCCGAGGTCCATTTGCTGACACCAGCAAACGCGCCGAAGCCGGGGTAATAGACCAAGTAACCCGCTGCAAACACGATGGTCAACCAGAACATGTTGATCCACCATTTCGGCATCGGCTTGTTGTATTCGGTCAAATCGCCATCCCAGACGTGGCTGGTTTCTTCCGGCGCCGGATCACCCGGACGGCGCTTGGAGTTGTCCAGCAGCAGCCAGATACAACCCACGACATTGATGAGTACCAGGGCAATGATCCAGATCGACCAGCCGCTGGTAATGGAAGAGGTCCAGTCGTTCACGACGCTTGCTCCTGATTACGGTTGCCAGTGTCGTTGGCAACAGGTTCTTGATCATCCAGCGGAAGCCGGGAAGCTGCTTCAAATGCCTGCTGGCGCTTGGGACTCCAAGCCCAAATCCAACCGGCGATGAAAAACACCAGCAAAATGGCGGTAACGATGCCTGAAACCATCCTCAACCTCCCTTCGGTGCAGCTCTGCCCAGTCCTTGCAGATAGGCCACGACTGCATCCATTTCAGTCTTGCCATCCACCGCTTGGGGTGCGGCATTGATTTCTTCGTCGGTATAGGGCACGCCAACCTTGCGCAAGCCGCGCATATTGGCCTGCAACTGTTCCGCATCAATGGTGCCGGTTTTCAGCCAAGGGAAGGCCGGCATATTCGACTCCGGCACCACCGCGCGCGGGTCTTCCAAGTGGACGCGATGCCAGTCATCGGAATAGCGACCGCCCACGCGAGCCAGATCCGGCCCGGTGCGTTTGGAACCCCACTGGAACGGATGGTCATAGACCGATTCCCCGGCCAGCGAATAGTGGCCATAACGCTCGGTTTCAAAGCGCAAGGTGCGTACCTGCTGCGAATGGCAGTTGTAGCAGCCTTCGCGGATATACACATCGCGCCCGGCCAGCTCCAATGCCGGGTAGGGCTTCAAACCGGCAATCGGCTTGACCGTCTCGGCCTGGAACATCATCGGAACAATCTGCGCCAAGCCACCGAAGGACACCACGATGGTGACCAAAATCGCCATCAGCGCAACGTTTTTCTCGATTTTCTCGTGGGAAAAACCCGTGTTGTTATTGTCATTGCTCATGATTCAAATCCTCAGGCACGGGCTTCGGAGGCATCCGGCGGCAAAACCGGCACCGGGGCAAGGTTCTTGGCGCCCTGCATGGTCTTGACCACGTTCCACACCATCACCCCCATGCCGGTCAGCACCAGCACGCCGCCCAAAAGACGGATCAGGTAGTACGGATAGGTGGCATTGAGCGCTTCGACAAAGCTGTAGGTCAGCGTGCCGTCGGCGTTGGTGGCGCGCCACATCAGACCCTGCATCACGCCGGCAATCCACATCGAGGCGATATACAGCACCACACCGATGGTATGCAGCCAGAAGTGCAGGTCGATGGCCTTCACCGAGAACATGCCCTTTTGCTGCGTGGCCCACGGAATCACCGCATAGATGGAGCCGAGCGAAATCATCGCCACCCAGCCCAGCGCACCGGCATGCACGTGACCAATGGTCCAGTCGGTGTAGTGCGAGAGCGAGTTCACCGTCTTGATGGACATCATCGGCCCTTCAAAGGTGGACATCATGTAGAAGCTGAGCGAAACGATCAGGAACTTCAGGATAGGATCGGTGCGCAGTTTGTGCCATGCACCGGAAAGCGTCATCACACCGTTAATTGCGCCCCCCCAGCTTGGTGCCAAGAGAATCAGCGAGAACACCATGCCCAGCGACTGTGCCCAGTCCGGCAGCGCGGTGTATTGCAGATGGTGCGGGCCTGCCCACATGTAGATGGAAATCAGCGCCCAGAAGTGCACGATCGACAGGCGATAGGAGAACACCGGGCGACCTGCCACCTTCGGCACGAAGTAGTACATCATGCCGAGGAAGCCTGCGGTCAGGAAGAAGCCCACCGCGTTATGGCCATACCACCACTGCACCATGGCATCCACCGCACCGGAGTACACCGAATACGAGCGCGCCCAGCTGGTCGGTACCGCCAGGCTGTTGACAATATGCAGCAGCGCCACGGCGATGATGAAGCCGCCATAGAACCAGTTGGCCACATAGATATGCTTGACCTTGCGGATGGCGATGGTGCCAAAGAACAGCACGGCATAAGCCACCCAGACCACGGCAATTGCCACGTCAATCGGCCAGATGAGCTCGGCGTATTCCTTGCTCTGGGTCAAGCCAAGCGGCAAGGTAATCGCCGCAGCCACGATGATGAGCTGCCAGCCCCAGAACACGAATGCCGCCAGCTTGTCGGAAATCAGCCGCACATGGCTGGTGCGCTGCACACACCAGAGACTGGTGGCAAACAGTGCCGATCCGCCGAAGGCGAAAATCACCGCATTGGTATGCAACGGACGCAGACGCCCATATTGCAGCCATTGAATGCCATCGGTCATGGTCGGCCAGTACAGCTGCGCCGCGATGAACACGCCGACAAACATACCGACGACACCCCAGAGCACCGTCGCCAGCGCAAACTGGAGCACCACCTTGTCGTTGTAGTAGCCCTTGGTTTCAGTAGTCATTGCAAAGTCCTCAATGCACCACGCATTGTTGTGTGCCTGTTCAGGTGCACGTTTGATTGAAGTCAAGAAAGCGCAACACGCGCCCTACTCCGCGCGATAGTTTACGCGCCCCTTCTTGTTTTTGTTGCGAATAATTCTCAATAACAGTCAATTTCTTGAATTTTTCTGCCTTTCACTACCCGCATCACATCTTGCACACGCGCTTGATTGCCACCGACAAAACAGGAATTTTGCCGAACCTGCCGCACGCCTTGTCCAACAATCGCGTCGGAATGGGCGCCTCATGGCATATGTTTTGCCTTTGAAAATCCGTCCCGCGATAAAAGCCCACTAAATCGCAAACCCCATTCTCTGCGCACTTATATATAACCGACACAAGAATCTCGCCTACCGACTTATTTCAAAATCCCGGCTGCCGAAAATACCCCGCTGACTGTGCAACCTAGGCGGTCTCCAAGCGGAAATAATTTTGTCTTGCTTATTCCAACTCTTCCGGCGGGGCTTCCACGCTGTCGGGATCAACGGCCAATTTTCCGGCCAAAAGCACGGCCTGGGTGCGGTTATTGGCGCCCAGCTTGCGCATGATGGCGGTCATATGCGCCTTGATGGTGGCTTCGGATACGCCCAGCTCCCAAGCGATTTGCTTGTTCAAAAGCCCGGTGGACACCATTTGCAATACGCGAAACTGTTGCGGGGTGAGTTCACTGATGCGACGGGCGGTTTCACGTTCTTCGTCGTCGGCCGCGCGTGGGGCTTGTAGGACATTGGCAGGCGCCCAGCATTCGCCATCGAGCACTTGCAGCAGTGCCTCGCCAATGCCGGCAGAGTCGGTCGATTTCGGGATAAAGCCCAGCGCGCCGTGGTCGAGTACGCGCCGCATCAAGGCCGGTTCTTCGCGGGCGGACACCATCACGATGGGCAGTTGCGGATATTGCGCGCGCAGATGCACCAGTGCCGACATGCCCTGCACACCGGGCATATTCAGATCCAGCAGCAGCAGGTCGGCATCGGGTATCGCCTCGACTAGCGCATACAGGCCATCGGCATCGGCGGCCTCGCGGATTTCGGCATCAGGCAGTACCCGACTGATCGCGCCGCGCAAGGCTTCACGAAACAGGGGATGGTCATCAGCAATCAGAATCATCGGCATGTCTCCATCTTGCCTGCCGCAAAGCCGGGAGCCAAGGCTCCCGGCATGTCATGCCCCAGGCCAGCGCGCATCCGAAAGACCCGACGGGCGCACCCCAAATCAACCGCGATTGGGCTGGAAGCGCGCTTCCACCAGCGCATCCACCACACTCGGATCGGCCAGGGTCGAAGTATCACCAAGCTGGTCAGGCGCGTTTTCGGCAATCTTGCGCAGAATGCGGCGCATGATTTTGCCGCTGCGGGTTTTCGGCAGCGCCGGCGCCCATTGCAGATAGTCCAAGCTTGCAATCGGGCCAATCGCCTTGCGCACATGGGTATTGAGTTCTTTCTTCAATTCTTCGTCGGGCATCTGGCCTTCTTTCAGGGTGACATAGGCATAGATGCCCTGCCCCTTGATGTCATGCGGGAATGCCACGACTGCGGCCTCGGCCACTTTCGGATGTGCCACCAGCGCGCTTTCCAGCTCTGCGGTGCCGATGCGGTGGCCGCTGACGTTGATGACATCATCCACACGGCCGGTAATCCAGTAATAGCCATCCTCGTCGCGGCGGCAGCCGTCGGAAGTGAAGTACAGCCCCGGATAAGTTTTGAAATAGGTGTCGATGAAGCGCTGATGGTCGCCATACACGGTGCGCATCTGTCCCGGCCAAGAGTCCTTGATGACCAGATTGCCATCCACCGCGCCTGTCAATTCATTGCCATTGGCATCCACCAGCATCGGTTGCACACCGGGTAGCGGCAGGGTGGCCGAGCCGGGTTTGAGGTCGGTGGCGCCCGGCAATGGCGAAATCAGAATGCCGCCGGTTTCGGTCTGCCACCAAGTATCGACAATCGGGCAGCGCTCCTCGCCCACCACGGTGTGATACCAACGCCAGGCTTCCGGGTTGATTGGCTCGCCCACACTGCCAAGCAGGCGCAACGAGGCACGCGAGGTGCGTTTTACCGCGTGCTCGCCTTCACGCATCAGCGCGCGGATGGCAGTCGGGGCGGTGTAGAAAATGGTGACCTGATGTTTGTCCACCACTTCCCAGAAGCGCGAGGCATTCGGCCAACTGGGTACGCCCTCGAACATCAGCGAAGTCGCGCCGTTTGCCAGCGGCCCATAAACGATATAGCTGTGGCCGGTAATCCAGCCCACATCGGCGGTGCACCAGTAAATATCGTCGGGCTTCAAGTCAAAAACGATTTCGTGCGTGTAGCTGGCATACACCAGATAGCCGCCGGTGGTATGCAGCACGCCCTTGGGCTTGCCGGTGGAGCCGGAGGTATAGAGGATGAACAGCGGGTCCTCGGCATTCATGCGCTCCGGCTCGCATTTGATCGGTTGATCTTTCAATGCGTGATGCCACCAGATATCGCGGCGGGTATCAAAATCAATGCTGCCATCGGTATGGCGGAACACCAGTACTTTTTCCACCGTATCGGTACCCGGTAGCTTGAGGGCGGCATCGACGTTCATTTTCAGGGGTACAGTACGGCCACCACGGCGGCCTTCGTCGGCGGTAATCACCAATTTGCTCTGGCTATCGCTGATGCGATCGGCAATCGCGTGCGGGGCAAAGCCGCCAAATACCACCGTGTGTACCGCGCCGATGCGCGCGCAGGCCAGCATCGCCACTGCCGCCTCGGGAATCATCGGCAAATAAATGGTGACGCGATCGCCCTTGCCAATCCCCATGCCACGCATCGCATTGGCCAGTTTGCATACTTCCAGATACAGCTCGCGGTAGCTGATTTTCCGCGATGGCGTGGCCGGGTCATCCGGCTCGAACAGCAACGCGGTTTTTTCGCCATGCTCGCGCAAATGGCGATCCAGACAGTTGACGCTGACATTCAGCTCGCCGTCCTCGAACCATTTGATGCGGAAATCATCCAAGTTGTAGCTGACATTGCGAATGATGGTGGGCGACTTCATCCATTCGATGCGCTCGCCAATACGCGCCCAGAAGGCATCGGGGTTTTCCACCGACTCGGCGTAATCACGCACATAGTCGCGGTGGCGCATATTGGCATTGGCGGCGAAATTGGCCGGTGCATGGATGCTGTTGGCGGGTCTGCTCATGTAGTAGTCACTCCAGTGGCGAATATCCAGATTCGAGTCTGCCCGATATGCGCAGAGGCGGCGTTAGACTTTGGTCGATGCTGCGATGCAGCTTCGACCAATGGCTAATAGGCGCATGCCGCCTGTGCGCGGAATCTCGCCACAGGTCCATTGCGCGAGATTGCCGCTGATGAAGATTTCTCCCCGGACACGCCTGCTGGCACTGGCCATCGTCCTGTCGCTGCCCGGCACGCTGCTGGCACAAACGGCCAAGGAACGCGAGTTGGAAGCGCGCATTGCCGAGCTGGAAAAAATCGTCGCCGCACTCGCTGCCGAACGGAATGCGCAGAAAGCCGAGATTGCCGAAGTCCGTAACGAACTGCGCGCCGAACTTACCGCCACCCTGGGCATGGAAGCGGCTAGAGAAGCGGCCGACAGGGCGGCAACTGCCACCGCCACGCCCGCTACAGGGCTGATGCCTGGCGCCAATCCCGGCACCCGTTTCAGCTATGGCGGCTTCATCAAGCTCGATGCGATGACCACCCAAACCGATTCGGGTCGAATTGCCGAAGGCAGCGCCGGACGAATGTTCCATGTGCCATCCACCATTCCAGTAGGCGGCAGCGACAAGCAGACCTATACCGATTTTGGCGCGCAGTTTTCGCGTTTCTGGCTCGGTGCCGATCATGTCAGCGATGCCGGCGACAAGCTGAAAGCCTATATCGAGGTGGATTTTTTCGGCGGCGGCAGCAGCCAGCTTGGCAACGAAACCGCCACCAATACCCATGCCCTCACCCTGCGCCATGCGTATGTAAGTTGGAACAACTGGCTGGCCGGGCAAACTTGGTCGAACTTCATGGATGTGGCGGCATTGCCCGATGCGGTGGATTTTGTCGGCGTCACCGATGGCACGGTATTCGTGCGCCAGCCGCAAATCCGCTACACCCGCGACGCTTGGTCGTTTGCGCTGGAAAACCCGCAAACCTGGGTGCAGCCACATCTTGCCGGAGCACGCTACAACAGCGGCGAAAACCGTCTGCCGGATTTCACCGCACGCTGGCAAACCCGTGGGGATTGGGGACATGTTTCGCTGGCAGCGATGTTGCGCCAATACCGCGCACTGGGGGACAGCGCCCAGGGTATTTCAGCCAGCCTGTCCGGCAAGTTCGTGCTGGGAGCGCAAGATGATCTGCGCTATGCCATCAACAGCGGCCAGGGCATTGGCCGTTATCTGTCGCTGGGGCTTGGCCCTGACGTGATGGTCGATGCCACGGGCGAGATTCGACCCTTGACCGGCACCGGCGGCTTCATTGCTTGGCGACATGCCTTCAACCAGAAACTGCGCGGCAACCTGATGTATTCGGCGGCGCATTTCGACAACGACACCGACCTCACCGGGCTTGGCATTACCCGCAGCAGCCAGTCGCTGCACGCCAACCTGATTTGGTCGCCACTGCCCAAACTGGATGTCGGGGCAGAGCTTGGCTGGAGCGAGCGCACGCTGGAAAACGGCAGCTCCGGCAAACAAAAACGCATCCACACCAGCGTCAAGTACAGCTTTTAATCCATCCACCGGAGAGCCACCATGTCAAACGCCCTCGACCCCATCATGGCGCGTATCGAAGCCAACCCCAAATATCGGGAACTCAAACGCAAGCGCAATACTTTCGGCTGGATTCTCACCATTCTGATCTTGATCGCCTATTACGGCTTCATCGGCCTGATTGCCTTCGACAAAGCGGTGCTTTCAATGCCGCTGGGCACCGGCGTAACCACGGTCGGCATCCCGATTGCCACCGGCGTGATTTTGTTCACCATCGTGCTGACCGGCATTTATGTCTGGCGCGCCAATAGCGAATTCGACCGTCTGACCGCAGAAATCCTGAAGGAGTCGATGCAATGAAGCTCTCCATGCGCACAATCGCCGCATCGTTGCTGCTGCTGGCAAATCAAATGGCACTGGCCGCACCCGATGTGGGCCAAACCGTCAAGCAAGAAACCAATTGGACCGCCATCACCATGTTTGCGGTATTCGTGCTGGCAACGCTCTGGGTTACCAAATGGGCAGCCGGGCGCACCCAGTCGGCTGCGGATTTCTATACCGCAGGTGGCGGCATTACCGGCTTCCAAAATGGCCTTGCCATTGCCGGTGATTACATGAGTGCCGCCTCGTTCCTCGGTATTTCCGCCGCAGTGATGATGAGTGGCTATGACGGTCTGATCTATTCGATCGGCTTTCTGGTCGGCTGGCCGATTCTGACCTTCCTGCTGGCCGAGCGCCTGCGCAATCTGGGCAAATTCACCTTTGCCGATGTCGCCGGCTACCGCTTTGCACAAGCCCCGGTGCGCGCCTTCGCCGCTTCCGGCACATTGGTGGTGGTGGCGTTTTATCTCATCGCCCAGATGGTTGGCGCAGGCTCGCTCATCAAACTGCTGTTTGGCCTAGACTACTGGATTGCCGTGGTGCTGGTCGGCTGCCTGATGATGATTTATGTGCTGTTCGGCGGCATGACCGCAACCACCTGGGTGCAAATCATCAAGGCCGTGCTGCTGCTTTTCGGGGTGAGCTTCATGGCCTTCATGATCATGTACCAATACGGCTTCAGCTTTGAACGGCTGTTTGCCCATGCGGTGGACGTAAAAACCGCCGTCGCCAGCAATCAGGGCGCATCGGCAGAAGCAGCCCGCGCCGCCGGCCTGTCAATCATGGGGCCGGGTGGCTTTATCAAAGACCCGATTTCCGCCATCGGCTTTGGCATGGCGCTGATGTTCGGCACGGCGGGGCTGCCGCATATCCTGATGCGCTTTTTCACCGTGCCCGATGCCAAGGAAGCCCGCAAATCGGTGTTCTGGGCAACCACTTGGATTGGCTATTTCTACATGCTGATTTTCATCATCGGCTTTGGCGCCATCACCTTGGTGCTGACCAATCCCGAGTTTGCCGATACCGTCAACGGCGTGATTCACGGTGGCGCCGGTGCCAGCAATATGGCCGCCGTGCTGGTGGCCAAGGCCGTCGGCGGCGATGTGTTCCTCGGCTTCATCTCCGCCGTGGCGTTTGCCACTATTCTCGCGGTCGTCGCCGGGTTGACGCTCTCCGGCGCTTCGGCAGTCAGCCACGACCTGTACGCCACAGTGTTCAAGAAAGGCCAGGCAGACTCCGCCAAGGAGCTGAAAGTCTCGCGTTACACCGTGCTGGTGCTGGCCGTCATCGCCGTACTGCTTGGCATCGCGTTTGAAAAGCAGAATGTCGCCTTCATGGTGTCGCTGGCTTTTGCCGTGGCCGCCTCGGCCAACTTCCCGGTGTTGTTCCTGTCGATTCTCTGGAAAGGCATGACCACCCGGGGCGCGGTCATCGGCGGCTTCCTCGGGCTGATTTCCGCCGTGGTGCTGACCGTGCTCTCGCCTTCGGTCTGGGAAGCCACCCTCGGCAATCCTGCCGGCAGCGCGCCGTTCCCCTATACTTCACCGGCGCTGTTCTCCATCACCTTGGGGTTTGTTGGTATTTGGCTATTCTCCATCACCGATAACAGCGCCCGCGCCAAGCTGGACAAAGACGGCTTCCGCGCCCAGCAAATCCGCTCGGAAACTGGGCTCGGCGCAGCAAAGGCCGCCAATCACTGAAGAATCCGCATAGGGCGAGGATGCCCATGCTCGAGCAAAACCCTGCCCATCGCGGCAGGGTTTCTTTTCATCAAAAAACCGATATCAGGGGCTGAAAAACCCAACCGCATCCAGCGTCATATGCAATCTTTCGGCCCATTCGCGCTGGCCTTTCGACGTTGCGATGCCGTCGTTGCGTATTTCCACCATCAAATATCGCAAGCCATGCGGGATGGCATGGCGCTCCAGCGTATATCCCAATGCCGTCCAACCGTCGTAGGGCTGGTTGTCGCCAACATTCAAGCCTTGCTGCCGCAGTCGATGGAACAGGCCATCCAGCCAAGGCGCCGGCGTTCTCCACAGCAACCCAATCGGCCAAGGGCGCAACTGCCCGTGCAGCTCCGGGTTGAAGCTGTGAATGGAAAGCACAACAGGCCGACGGCCTGCCGCAAGGCAGGTTTGCAAATGGCGCGCGATGGCCTGGTGATAAGGTGCATGCCATTGGCGAATGCGGCGCTCACGCGCCGCGTCGTTCAGGCCGCAATTGCCCGGAACGATACTGCCATCGCTTTTGGGCAGCGCCATTTCTGGGGAATCCGGCGCGCGGTTGAGATCGGCCACCAGACGCGAGACGCCACCAAAAAATGCCGGGCAGTCCAGCCTTGCAGCCAACGCGCGCGCCACGCCTTCAGCGCCGATATCCCAAGCGATATGGCGGCTGCGGTCGGCTTCACCCAAGCCAAGACCGGCCAACTCGGCCGGAATCTCGCAACTGGCGTGGTCGCAAAGCAGCAATACCTCGTGATGTTTGCCAGGCAAATGCTGAAACGGCGGAACAGACGTTTGCATGCGCGTTTGGCGAAGCGGCCTCAAGCTGCCTGTTCGCGGCGCGCGCGGGTCAGATGCACCAGCAGCAACGAAATCGCCGCCGGGGTAACGCCGGGGATGCGCTGCGCCTGGCCAATGGTCTGCGGTTGGGTGCGTTGCAGTTTTTGCAGCACCTCTGCCGACAGGCCACGCACGCTGTTGTAATCGAAGCCGTCGGGAATCGGGCTGTCCTCATGACGGCGGGCGCGGGCGATTTCTTCGCGCTGACGTTCAAGATAGCCGGAATACTTAGCTTCGATTTCCACCTGCTCGGCCACCTTGGCATCGGCCACCCCCGGCCCGATGCCCTCGATCTGCATCAGGCGGCCGTAATCCAGCTCCGGGCGGCGCAACAAATCCATGGCCGAGGTTTCGCGGCTGACTTCCACGCCGATGTCGCGGGCGGCAGCCACGCCCAACGGGTTATTCGGCGCTGCCCATAGCGCTTTCAGGCGGGCGGTTTCCGCTTCCACCGCTTCACGCTTGGTGCTGAACGCTGCCCAGCGCTCATCATCCACCAAGCCCAGCGCACGCCCTATCGGAGTCAAGCGCGCATCGGCATTGTCCTCGCGCAGTTGCAGGCGGTATTCGGCTCGGCTGGTGAACATCCGATACGGCTCCAGCGTGCCCTGGGTGATGAGATCATCGACCATCACGCCCAGATAGGCCTCGTCGCGCCGCGGGCTCCAACCGTCCTTGCCCTGCACTTGCCGGGCGGCATTGATGCCAGCCAGCAGCCCTTGCGCGGCGGCTTCTTCATAGCCGGTGGTGCCATTGATTTGCCCGGCAAAAAACAGCCCGGACACGGCTTTGGTTTCCAGCGTGGCGCGCAGGCCGCGCGGGTCGAAGAAGTCGTATTCAATCGCATAACCGGGACGGGTGATATGCGCGTTTTCAAAGCCGGTAATCGAGCGCACCAGCGCCAGTTGCACATCAAATGGCAGCGAGGTACTGATGCCGTTGGGATAGATTTCCACCACATCCAGCCCTTCGGGCTCGACGAAAATCTGGTGGCTGGGCTTTTCCGCAAAGCGCACCACTTTGTCTTCGATGGAAGGGCAGTAACGCGGGCCGATGCCTTCAATCTGCCCGGAATACAGCGGGCTGCGATGCAGGGCGGCTCGGATGATCTCGTGGGTACGCTCGGTGGTGTGGGTAATCCAGCAAGTTACTTGCGGCGGATGGTCGGCGTGACTGCCCATAAAGGAAAACACCGGGCGCGGTGTATCGCCTGGCTGTGCGCTCATCTGCGAATAATCCAGCGTGCGCCCGTCGATACGCGGCGGCGTGCCGGTTTTCAGCCGATCCACCACAAAGCGCCCTTCGCGTAATTTGTGCGCCAGCGCGGTCGAAGGCGGATCGCCCATGCGCCCGGCCGCGTACTGGGTCTGGCCGATATGTACCTTGCCCGCCAAAAAAGTGCCTGCGGTCAGAATCACCGCCGGGGCATGAAAAGTCAGCCCAGTCTGGGTCAGAACCGCCTGCACGGCATCGTTTTCAATCACGATGTCATCCACTGCCGTCTGGAATACGGTCAGATTTGGCTGCGATTCCACCGCACGGCGAATGAATGCCCGATACAGATTGCGATCGGCCTGGGCACGGGTGGCACGCACGGCCGGCCCCTTGCTGGCATTGAGCGTGCGCCATTGGATACCGGCCGCATCGGCCGCGCGCGCCATCACCCCGCCCAGCGCGTCGATTTCCTTGACCAGATGCCCCTTGCCGATGCCACCGATGGCCGGGTTGCAGCTCATCGCGCCGACGGTTTCGATACTGTGGGTCAAAAGCAGCGTGCGACTGCCTGCCCGCGCAGCGGCCAGCGCCGCCTCGGTGCCAGCATGGCCGCCGCCAATCACGATGACATCAAAACGATAAAAATCCGAACTCATGTTTCATCACTCCCGCCTCTTGGCGGCTTGCGGTGCGTATTGTGCCTGCAAGTGGCAGACGACACAGGCACATCCGCAAAACGGTTCCGTTCGACTTGAGCCCCCAAAGCGCTCCTCGTTTGAGTCGCTGATCGCTTGAGCTTTGAACGAAACAGTGGGGATTTCCAAATCATCCAAACAAACCACAACCCGACTATCCCGATAAGAAGATGCAGGGCGGCATAGGCATAAATCCCGAAGTGCTTGCATGAAGCATTGATGAGCTTGCCGTATAAAGCCCCTCGCCCGGTTTCGTCCCACAATTTGCATTGCTGGGTAAAAACCGTTTCCACCGCACGATAAAGCTGGTAAAGGTTCGTCAACAAAAAAACCACACAAATGAAAACGTACATGGCGCGCTCACTTGCCTCCAGATAGCGCGCATGCCATGGGCCATAAGCCAGATAGACCCCGAAGCACAACGCCAAGGCAATGCCGAGCACAATGAACGTGCCCAGAACCTTGCCAGAGGCATAAAGCGGGATGGCAAAGACCGCCGTCATCAGAACGACAAGCAGCATCAGAATGTAACCAAATGCCTTCATGCCACCTCTTGTGCCTATGGGATTGAGCCGATACCCGTTCGACAGTACGGCTGCGTATTCATTGTATTGCAGCACATCTGCGGCAAAAACTGACCTTTAAAGCCGCTTTCCCGGCACATTGGGCCGACCCGGACAGCCACAGACCAGCAGATGAGGACTGATGGCCATTACTGCGAAGGCTGGCACACTTTCTGCTTTATATCCGATGCACTCGGAGTGGCAGCGTCCAAAGACGCGCTGGTATTGGAGCAGGGGCCGGCATCGCGCACAACGAGGTAGCAAGAGGGGTCGGATGTCGGGGGACGTCCGGCCCCTCGTTTTTTATCGGCATGTTCTGCGGGCACCGAGCCGGTTTGCCGATTGGCAAAGCCCCAAAAGGTGATGCCCGGTAAGGACGGAACAGGGGGGATCCGTGATTCCTCAACCGGGCATCTTGGGGAGCGAGGAGCCGTAGCTCATGTGTGCGCAAGAGTGCGCCTTTATCGCAGGCGATGCAAGCCTTGTTGCGCAATCTCGAGCAGCAAATTGTCAAGTTGTGGGCGGCATCACAATTCCCGCGCGCTACTGGTCAAACAACGCACCGATGGCGGCCAGGGCCGCGCGACCGCGCTCCTGCTTGCGCGCCGCATCGGCCACCGGGTCGGCGCCATCGCGCTGCAATTCGGCGCTGGGAAGCTCATCAAAAAAGCGCGAGGGCGAGAGCTTCACCACGCTGCCCCAGCGGGTAGCGCGCTTGGAATGCGAGAGCCAAAGTTGCTCCTTGGCGCGGGTGATGCCGACATACAGCAGGCGGCGCTCCTCCTCCAGCCGTCCTTCATCCAGACTGGCCTCGTGCGGCAGGTTGCCGTCTTCCATGCCGACGATGAACACATAACGAAACTCCAGCCCCTTGGAGGCATGCAGGCTCATCAGCCGCACCTGATTGCCGGCATCGTCCTTGTCATTGCGGGAAACCAGCGCCAGTTGCGCGGCCAGGTCGCCAAGCCCGGTGCCCTTGGCACTCTCAAACCATTGCGCCAGTTCCTCCAGATTGCCGCTGCGGATACGGTAAAGCTGCTCGTTTTTGCACTGTGCCTTGAGCATCGCATCCAACCCGGAGCGCCGGGTCAGGCTGCGCACCAGATCCGCCGGAGATAGCTCGACGGCTTCTTGGCGCAGTTGCTGCACGATTTCGGTAAAACCGTGCAGCGCATTGGCCGCACGCGCCGGCAATTGCTGCAACAGGCCAAGCGATTGCGAAGCCCGCAGCATCGACATCTCGGCATTGCGGGCAAGTTCTGCCAGCTTCGACAAGGTGCCTTGCCCTACTTCGCGCTTGGGCGACTGCACTGCGCGCAGAAATGCCGCGTCATCATCCGGATTGACCAAAAGACGCAGCCAAGAAAGCGCATCTTTGACTTCCGCACGCTCCAAAAACGCAGTACCACCGGAAAGGTGATACGGCACGCGCAGCAATTGCAGGGCTTTTTCCAGCACCCGCGACTGGTGATTGCCACGGAACAGAATGCAGAAATCGCTCCACGGCACCTGCCGCGTGGTATGCAGAAAATGGATTTCTGCCGCCACTTTTTCTGCCTCGTGCTCGCTGTCCCGGCATTCCCAGACACGGATGCGCTCACCGTCTGCCGAATCGCTCCACAAGGTTTTCAGATGCTCGTGCGGGTTGTGTGCAATCAGATGGTTGGCCGCGCGTAACACCCGGTTGGAGCAGCGATAGTTCTGCTCCAGCTTGACGATTTCAAGCCTCGGATAGTCTTGGCCCATCTGCATCAGGTTTTCCGGGTTGGCACCGCGCCAAGCATAGATGGACTGGTCATCATCGCCCACGCAGGTGAACTGTCCGGCTTCGCCAGCCAGGGCTTTCAGCAGGCGATATTGCGCATCGTTGGTGTCCTGGCATTCGTCCACCAGCAAATACCCAATGCGCTCACGCCATGCGGCACACGCCTCATTATCGGTTTCCAGAAGCTGCACCGGCAGACGAATCAAATCATCAAAGTCCACCGCATTGAAGCTCTCCAGCCGCGCCTGATATTTGCCGTACAACCGCGCTGCCTCCAGCTCGCGGGTGGAGCGCGCGGCATTCAATGCCTGCTGCGGCGACAACCCGGCATTCTTGGCCCGCGAAATCAGACCCAATGCAGCCTGGACCGCATCCGGCTTGGCTCCGGCCATCAAGTCCTTGACTTGTGCCAGCGCATCGTCGGCATCGAACACCGAAAACCCACGCGCAAGACCAAGGCGGGCGTGCTCAATTTGCACAATCTTCAAGCCCAGCGCATGAAAGGTGCAGATGGTCAGGCCGTCCGCCGCATCGCCCTTGAGGCGCTTGCCCACGCGCTCGCGCATTTCCTTGGCGGACTTGTTGGTAAAGGTAATCGCCGCGATGCGCCGCGCCGGATAGCGCCCGCTGCCAATCAGATGCGCGATTTTTTCCACAATCACCCGGGTCTTACCGCTACCGGCACCGGCCAGCACCAACAGCGGGCCTTCGGTATGCAAAACAGCTTGGCGTTGGGGCGGGTTCAATCCGTGCATGGGCGTGAAAGCAAATCGGCGGGCGCGTATTCTGTCAGAGCCTGCTTCAAGTCTCGACCACCACCAGAAACCTTGAAGAAAAACGTAGCGAGCGGGTAGCTGGTAGTGGGGCAAGCGCCGTGCACATATGAGTACAAAGCGCCACCCGAGCACCGCACGCCGCCGCCAGAGGCACGCGCAGTAGTTTTTTATCAAGGTTCCCCAATGGCCAAGCTCTACTTCTATTACTCGGCAATGAATGCCGGCAAGACCACCACCCTGCTGCAATCGGCACATAACTACCGCGAACGCGGCATGCGCGTGAAGATTCTTGCCCCGCATCTGGATACCCGCGCCGCAGGCAAGGTGGCTTCCCGAATCGGCCTTGAGGCCGAAGCCACCCGGTTTGCCGAGCAGGACGACTTGGAAGCCTTGGTTCGCGCCGATATTGCCGCGCACGGCAAGCTGCACTGCGTCCTGGTGGACGAGGCGCAGTTTTTGTCCAAACCGCAGGTCTGGCAGCTCTCCGAAGTGGTCGATGCGCTCGGCATCCCGGTGCTGTGCTACGGCCTGCGCACCGATTTTCGCGGCGAACTGTTTGCCGGCAGTGCCGCCCTGCTGGCCTGGGCGGACGAGTTGCAGGAAATCAAGACCATCTGCCACTCCGGCAGCAAGGCCACCATGAACGTGCGTGTGGACGAAGCCGGTCGGGCACTGGCCGAAGGACCGCAGGTGGAGATTGGCGGCAACGAGCGCTATGTCTCGGTGAGCCGCCGCGAATTCAAAAAAGTGATGCGCGGCGAAAGCGAAATCCAGCCATTGCAACCGCCGTTATTGTAAAAACCTGCCCCAAAACTACAGCCGCGCCTGCAATTCAAATCCATCAAAAAATTAGGAGCAGAATCAATAAAAAAACACATTAAATTAAATAAAATTTTATGCCACATAACAAATGAAATTAAAAATTTTTGAAAATGGCAAAGAAATTTAAAGCTCAATCAAAACAAAAGGGAAAGACGGAGTCTGCTCACCAACAAAAATAATTCCATCATGCCCATTGCCCGGCACCACCCCTCTAAATATTCCACGTATATTTTTTTGCTCAACGTCTTGGAGCTGCTTCACCCCGCAAGACTCTCTACATTGCCAAGCACTCCCTCCTGATGCCGAAACCCGCAACGAAACAGCTGAGACCCCCATCTTATTCAGCCTATCAAAAACAGACAAACCATCAGCCCTTCTCATATTGTGGTAATTACCTGTTATTGAAATATATTTATAATCACCACCAAGCTCATTCATTTTTACAAAAATAGATTCAGCCATATATATACTCCTGTCATCACCACCTTCATTCGGACGATCTATAGCAAAAACATCAACATTTTTTCCCGCCTTTTTTAGAAAATAAACACCATTTACCAGCTCAAGCATCGCCCTTGAATCGCGCCCATCCTGATGAGAGTCAACCCAAGATGTCCCCTCAAGAAGACTAAAAACACTCCCTTTATCAAGAAAATAATTCTCACCCAACAACCCCAATTTACCCTGATCGGAATCGGGAGCCTCAATAAACAGAACTATATTTTCCTTTTCATTCTTGGAAAGCATTGCGCATATCATCCCTCCTACAGCAGCTGGCACCTCATTTGTGCCGTGCATTTCCCCTACCATCAACAGCTCACCCGCATTCATGTCAAAGTAAGAAAAATCTGAAGAAGCATTAGCAATACACGCCCCATCCGCCCCATCAATACCCGAATACACCGAAATGGCAGCAGCCAAAATTAACTCTAAAATCATAATAAAACCTCCTTATTAGCCAATAATTCACAATCAAACAAAGAACTTAGAAGAAATTAAATTACAGCCACGCCAACCAAGTAATACTTCTAGCCAGTTGCCATACTTGGCTTGCAGCACATCTTTCCAGAGCAGTGTCTATACCTCCCGAACACCATGATTAAATGTTCAGCTTGAAGTCTGCCCCCCATCACTCGCATTCAGTCAATAACCATAAATGACTCTCTTTGCGACATGAATCACAAATTGCAAAATTGATTGCAGTTTTTACCCCCGACAAAGCCTTGCTTTCAACGGCTGGTGGTGCTGCGCACAAGGCAAGCGGCTCGGTCGGCCTCGACTCGGCGTGTCAGGCGGCCGCCTTCCGGGCGCAGTTCGGTCAGCGTTTCCAGCAAGGCATCGTGGGCGGCCAGGGCGGTTTGCGCATCGCGCAGACAAATCAAATTGGCCAGCTCTGCCTGTGCCTGCCAGTGCAGTCGCAGGTTTTTTTCGTCTTTAACCTCGGTGCCCAGCAGCGCTTGCAGGGCGGCCTCACTTTGGCTGCGCTGCTCATCATCGGCCGCCGGGTCAAGGGCATCTGCGCGCGCCTTTGCAATTGATATTTCCGCGCTGTTTTTTTCCAGCAGCCGGGCTTCGTCCAGCCTTTCGGCAGCATCGGCAAAACGCGCCTGCTGCATCAGTACATTGGCTTGAAGCAGTAGATTTTCTGCCGTTGGCGCATCGCGCAGGCGGGCGGCTTGTTGCAGGTTTTTCAGTGCCGCATCACCCTGCCCGGCCTCCAGCAATACCTGTGCATCGCGCTGCAAGGTATCGGCAAGCATGGCCGACAGTTTCAGCTCGCGCATCCGTCGTTGCGCTTGCAGATAGTGCTGATGCGCTCTATCCAGCTCGCCCAGTGCATGGGCGCTTTGTCCAAGGGCATCCCACGATGCTGCCGCCTCCACGCTGCCTGTGCCAAAGCGCAAGCCAATCAGCTCGTGATTGCGCTGCCAGGCCGCCTGTGCCGCCTGCAACTGCCCAAGCGCCAGCAGCAAAGTCGCCTGCTGGCGACGCAGGCCAATACTGCCGGGATGGGCAACGCCCAGCAGTTCTTCGGAAAGCTGCAGGGCTTCGCCATAGCTGCGCGCGGCGGCGGCGCTTTGCCCCATTTGCTGTTCGGTGGTGGCAATGGAGCGCAGGATGTCGATGGCAAGTCGATGGCGTGTACCGGCAATCTGCCGCAGTTGCGCCAATGCGTTTTGAAAGCCACGCAGGGCTTGCGGATAGTCGCCGGCGTCCACCGAAAGTGCGGCCAGGTCGGTCAGGTTTTCGACCACGCCGATATCGTCGGCCAGCACGCTGCGGCGCAACGCCAGTGATTGTTCAAACAATCGTCTGGCGCTTTGGCGCTCGCCCATGCTGCGCTGGCAACGTGCCAGTTGTGAGTAGTAATCGGCCACTAGGGCGGGCAGTTGTGCCTGTGCGATGCGCGCATCAGCCAGGAGTGGCTGCAAGGTTCTGATGCAGCCTGCCGGCTCGCCTTGCAGGCGCTGCAAGCGACCGCGCTGGGTGGCGGCATCCAGCGACAGCGCCTGCGGGATGTCCGGCATCGCCGCCAGTAGGCTTTCCTGTCGCTGCAATAGTTGCCGGGCTTCTTCGTATTGCCCAAGCGCAATGCGGATACGCGCCATCACTCCGAGCAGTTCGGCATGGGCACGCGGCTGCCGTGCCAACTCGCGCTCGCCGCGCGCTTCACCGGCATCCAGCAGTGATTCCACATCCAGCGGCATGCCGCTACCGGAGCTACCGGCATTGTCGAACAGGGTGATGACGAAATCCTGCAAGGCCTGGGCACGGGCGGTTTCGCGCACTGCCTGCTGGCGCTGGCTCCAGATCAAAAACAGCAGCGACAACAGGCTGAACAGGGCGATGCCGCTGACCAGAATCGTCCAGCGCTGCCGACTGACGAACTTGCGCAGTCGATAGCCGAGACTCTGTGGCCGCGCCAGTACCGGCAAGCCATCCAGATGCCGTTGAATGTCCAGCGACAGGGCTTCTGCCGAGGGATAGCGCTCGGCCGGTTGCTTGGCCAGCGCCTTCAGCACGATATTGTCGATATCACCGGCCAGCATTCGTGCCCAGCGGCGACGCTCGATAGCGGGCATCGCTTCATCATTGTCGGCACGCGCCACCGTAACCGAAGGCCGCAGCGGCTCGCCGGCCAAAATTGCTTCTTCCCACTGCGCATTGGTTTCGCGCTTCAACCGATAGGGCTTTTCGCCGGTCAATAGCTCATACAACACCACACCTAGCGAATACACATCGGTTTGCGTGGTAACTGCGGTGCCGCGGATTTGCTCCGGTGCGGCGTAATGCAGGGTGAAACTGCGCACGCCGGTATGCGTGGCCTCGGGCGGGTCGGCCTCATTTCCGTCCAGCAGTTTGGCGATGCCAAAATCCAGCAACTGCACTTCGCCCGCCTCGGTTACCAGGATATTGGATGGTTTCAGATCACGATGCACCACCAGATTGGCATGGGCATGGCTGACCGCCGCACATACCTGCCGGAAAAGTTGCAAGCGCTGACGCAGGCCGATGCCACGCTTGCGGCAGTAATCCAGCAGCCCTTCGCCTTCGACTTTTTCCAGCGCCAGATAGGGCTGGCCTTCGCTGCTGATGCCCGCATCCAGCAGCCTTGCGATATGTGGATGCGCAAGCCGCGCCAGAATCTGCCGTTCACGGGTGAAGCGCAGGCGCAAATTGGGGTCGGCAAGTCCGGGACGCAACAGTTTCAGCGCCACATGGCGCCGATACAGGCCATCGGCACGCTCGGCCAGCCAGACCTGCCCCATGCCGCCTTCGCCCAACAGTTTTTCCAGCCGGTACGGGCCGATGCGCTCGCCCTCGCGTGGGCCGGGTGGCGCGGTCAGCAGCGGGTTGTCGAGCAGGCTGTCGCTGGCTTCTTGCTGCGCCAAAAGCGCGCGTAATTCATCGGCCAAAGCCGCATCCTGCGCAGCGATTTCATCCAGCCGTGCCGCACGCGATGCCGGCTGCAAATCCAGCAGCACATCCAGTGCCTCGGAAAGCTGCTGCCAGCGGGTGCGGTCAAGCGCCATCGCCACCCTGCAAGGAATGCAGCAAAAACATCCGCGCTTTTTGCCAGTCGCGCCGCACGCTGCGCTCCGAGCGCGCTACAAGCTCGGCAACCTGCGGCTCGGAAAGCCCGGCGAAATAGCGCAGCTCGACAATCCGGGCAAGCTGCGGGTCAAGTTCGCTCAAAAGATTGAGCGCGGTATCGAGCGAAAGCAGGTCTTCGTCCAGCTTCAGGCCGCCATCCACATGCTCGGGCAAGTCCGCCACGCGCTGCACGGTCTGGCCGCCACCGCGCTTCAACGCCACCCGCGCACGCGCATGATCGACCACCACGCTGCGCATGGCAGAAGCGGCATAGGAGAAAAACCCGGCACGGTCGGCAAACTGCGTATGCGCTTGTCCGACCAGCTTCAGATAAGCCTCATGCACCAGCACGGTGGCATCCAGCGTGTGCTCATCCCCCGTCCCCAGCTGGCGCTTGGCCATCGCATGCAGCTCGTGATAAAGCGCTTGCAGGACACGATCGAGCGCCGCGCGGTCGCCATTGCGCGCCTCATCCAACCATTGGGTGATACCGGAACTGCTCATCCGGGCAGTGTAATGGCCGGATGACGACCGGAGCTGACCGACATCAACGCTGACAACGCGGACACCAGACACTGTTGCGCTGGCCGATGCGCGCTTCCCGGAGGGAAGTGCCGCAGACTTTGCACGCCTCCCCGCCCCGGCCATACACCAGCAGCTCCTGCTCGAAATAGCCCGGCAACCCGTCGGGATTGATGAAATCCCGCAAGGTGGTGCCGCCCTGTGTGATGGCGCGGGCAAGAATGCGCTTGATCGCATCGGCAAGGCGCAAATAGCGCGCCAGCGAGATTTTTCCGGCTTCGCACTGCGGCGCAATCCCGGCATCGAACAGGGCTTCTGCCGCATAGATATTGCCCACGCCGACCACCACCGCGGCATTCATCAGAAAACTTTTCACCGCCACCCGGCGACCACGGCTTTGCCGGTACAGATATTCACCATCGAAGTCCTGCGACAGCGGCTCAGGCCCCAGCCCCGCCAGCAGCGCGTGGGTCGTGCCGGGCGCTTGCCACAACAGGCTGCCAAAGCGGCGCGGGTCGTTGTAGCGCAGCACCTGACCATCATCGAGCACCACGTCCACATGGTCGTGCGGACGCGGGGCGATGCTTTCGGGCAGAACGCGCAAGCTGCCGGACATGCCCAGATGCCACAAGGCGCTGCCCGCCTCGGTATCGAACAGCAGATATTTGGAACGACGACGCACCGCCTGGATGCTCTGTCCCGGCAACAACTGGCCGACTTCTTCGGCAATCGGCCAGCGCAGCGCCTTGCGACGCATCAGCACCTGGCGCACGCGGCGTCCCAGCAAATGCGGCTCAAGACCGCGACGGGTGGTTTCGACTTCGGGCAATTCGGGCATGGCGGTGAGGCGCTCAGGGGAATGCGCAGTTTGCCAGCAAGCGGCCATGGCTTCATGATGCGTCCTCGGCACTCCGCCGTCTGCCAGAGTCTTGCCATGTCCGCTGCATTTGTTGATTTTCTGTCCGGGGGATTGAGCCAAATCGGCTGGGGCGGCCTTGCGATTTATCTGCTGATTGCCACGCAGTTGACGATTTTTTCGGTAACGCTTTATTTGCATCGGTCGCTGGCACACCGTGGCGTGGATTTTCATCCGGTCATCGCGCACTTCTTCCGCTTCTGGCTATGGCTGACCACCGCGATGGTGGCGCGCGAATGGGCCGCCGTTCACCGCAAACACCACGCCAAATGCGAAACCGAAGAAGACCCGCACAGCCCGATGGTGAAGGGCATCGGCAAAGTGTTCTGGCACGGCGTGGACTTGTACCGCGAAGCCACCCGCGACCGCGCCAGCATCGAGCAATACGGCAAGGGCTGCCCGGACGACTGGATTGAGCGCAAGCTATATACCGCGCGCGCCAGCCTAGACCCTGCCTTGCTGTTGCTGCTGCTGTTTGTACTGTTCGGCTTCAAGGGCGTGGCCGCCTGGGCCATTCAAATGGCCTGGATTCCGTTCTGGGCAGCGGGGGTCATCAATGGCCTCGGCCACTGGTGGGGCTATCGCAATTTTCATACCCACGATACCGCCACCAACCTCTCGCCCTGGGGCGTGTGGATTGGCGGCGAAGAACTGCACAACAATCACCATGCGTTTCCGTCCTCGGCCAAGTTTGCGCTGCGCCGCTGGGAGTTCGATATCGGCTGGGCAGTGATTTCGTTGTTGCGCCAGCTGCGGCTTGCCAAAGTGCTGCGCGTTGCGCCCAGCCTGGACATCCGTCCGAACATCCCGATGCCAGACACCGACACCCTGAAGGCGCTGCTGGCACACCGCTTTCAGGCGATGACCGACTTTCATCGCGGCGTATTGGCACCGGCGTTGCGCGAGGAGTTTCGCGCCATCGGCAAGCTGCCGCGTCGCCTGCGCAGGGGCTTGCAGGACGATGGCCGCTGGCTCAGCCCGCAATCCCGCCAAGAATTGCAGGCTTGGGTGGCGGCCTCGCCCCGGCTGCAAGCCTTGATTGAATATCGGCAACAATTGGCTGCGCTGCTGGAAGCGCGCTCGGTCAACGCCAGCGAATCGCTGCAACGCCTGCAAGCCTGGTGTCAGGCGGCTGAAGCCAGCGGCATCCAGTCCCTGCAAAACTTTGCCAGCCGCCTGCGCGGCTACCGCCTGAGGGTCGCCTGATGCGTCTTGTCCTGCTCTATGGCGTACTGCTTGGCAGCGCGCCGGTATTTGCCCAATCCTCCGTCAGCGACTATCTGCAACGCATCGACCGCGACGGTGATCGCCGGGTTTCGCTGGCCGAATATCAGGACTGGATGCGCTACGGCTTCGATGCCATGGATAAAAACCGCGATGGCGTCTTGAGCGCGGAAGAACAGCCCGGTGGGCGCGGCAAGGCCATCTCGCTGGCCGAACATCTGACCACACTCGAAGCGGTATTCAAACGCCAGGACAGCAACCGCGATGGTTTTCTGGATGCCCGCGAGCTTGCCGCCCCACCGCAGCCCCCCAGAAGGCGATAAGGCAAAGCGCCCCGGCACGCCCCGCATCGCGGCGGGGGCGGTGGCGGATTATTTTTCCTTGCGCCAGTTCACCGAGCCTTTGTTTTCCACCGTGCTCGATTCGATGGTGATGTCAAAACCACGGCGCAGCATGTATTTGAGCGTCAACACTTGGCCGGTGCCGAGCAGAGAAACGCCATAGCCGACATAGACGCGCGGCGACAGATATTTGCCCACGCCGAATACGCTGCCACCCAAGGTGTTGGACTGAATCACGCCTGCATCGTCAAAGCCGATGCGGGTTGCCAGTTGCGAGGCCAGCAGGGTGCTGCCGGCACTAAGTGCGGCCGATGCGGCATTGATTTGCTTGCCCTCGCTGCCGCTGGCGGTGGACAGCGAGCGTCCCAGCGCCAGATAGGCCAATGCCTCGGACTGATCCATCTGCGGGCTGGACCAGATTTCCGCCTGCGGCTGGCTGACCCGACCGGTAACCCGAATCCCGGCGCTGACATCGCCAATCACCCGACGTGCGCGCAAGTCCACCACCGGGTTGGAAACCGGGTCGTTCGACCAAGTGAGGGTGCCGTGGTCGATATCGAGCTTCTGCCCGTAGGCGGCATATTTGCCTTCCACGCTCAACTCGCCGGTGCCGCGCATTTCGCTGCCAGGACGCGAACGCACCCGCAATTTTCCGCCCAGCGTGCCATCCAAACCAAAGCCGCGTAGATGTACGTCATCGCCAATGGCCAGGGTCAAATCCAGTTGCAACACGCTGCGGCTGCGCGCCGGGTTGGCCGGATCGAGCACCACCACATCGGGGGATGCAGAAACCCCATCGCTCAGGCGCTCCAAGTCCATGCGTGCCGAAGGAATGGTAACCGTGCCGCTGACATCCATCGGCGCATTGCCCTGAATCTTCACCGTCACATCCGGGTTAACCACGGCGCGCAGGTCGCGGGTGTCGGAAAGCAGCACATTGTTGCCGCGGACATTCAGCACGATCGGCGTGTCCTGTCCCTGCCAGCCCAATGTGCCATCCAGATTCAGCACGCCTTCGCCGGACTGGAGGCTGCCGGAAAGACGCGCATTGCCATCGGGCTGGGCACGCATATTGACCTTGCCATTGCGCAGTACCAGCCCATAGGCCGGCACTTCTGCCTGTAGCCCGGCAAGCTCGGCATCGCCGCCGATCAATGGGTTGGCGCGCGTGCCCGAAAGCGTTACCACGCCGGTCAGTGTGCCCACCGGATCGACGATGTCCGGGGCGAAGGCTTCCAGCCAGCCAAGGTCGCGCATGTCCAAATCGATCCGCCCAGCCAGCGGCGCGAACTCATCCCAGCCGGTGGTCATTTCCGCTTTCAGGCGACCATCGCGGCTGATACCGGCGGACAGTTGCGCCTTGAGCTGCTGCGCGCCGAACTCCGCATCCAACGTCAAATCCTGATAGCGCATCAATTCATCACCATCGCGCTGCCCTTGTTTCAGTGCGCCGCGCGCCGAGCGCACTTGCGCCGTTCCAGCCCAAGCATTGCCCTGCGCCCGAATATGCGCATCCATGTCCAACGTGCCATCTAGCATCCAAGGTTTGCCGTCCTCGCGCTCGGGCAGATAGGGATTGGCAAGCAGCAGCGGCAGTGCGCGGCCTTCCACACGGATGCCACTGCCCGGCCATTGCCCGCCTGCACACAACGAGCCGCCGGAAGAAGAAGCAAAGCATCCTTGGTCAAGACGGAAGCTGCTGCCGCTTTGTGCGTATTGCAGCGGGCTTTGTAGCTGCCATGCAGCGCCGCGCACCGGGGTGAAGTCGAGCGTGCTCAAGCTGCCATGCCAATTCTGCCCTTGCTTGTTGGCCGTGGCGGCAAGATGGATGCGCCCGATTTCACCGGATGCGCGCGCATCCAGCGCTAGGCTTTCTACCGCGCCTCGGGCATTGGCCTCCAGCGTGTCCAATGCCATGCCCAGTTGCAGCTCGCGCGCTTCCACGCGCAAATCGCCACCTGCGCCCTGCCACGGCAACTGCCCGCGCAGATTGAGGCTGGCCGCGCGATAGTCGCCCATACGCAACGCCTGCCCGGTCAGATTGGCCTCGATATTCGGAGCGCTGGGGGTGCCAGTGAGTTTGACTTCGCCATTCAAAATACCCTGCGCCGCGGGCAGCAAGTCGTTCAATTGCAGTGGCGCAAAACTGGCCTGCACATCCAGTTGGCGGCCATAGCGCGCCTTGCCGTGGGTGCGGCTGCTGCCAAGCCCCAAGGCCCAGTCGCCGCTGTAATCATCGCCTCGGATGGCCAGATTCGCCTGCCCATTCAGGGCGCGGCCACGCAATTGCCCGCCCAGCTCGCCCAGCTTCACGTCGGCATGCAATTGGTTGCCGGCCTGCATCTGCCCTTGACTGGCAATCACGCCACGCACCGCGCCGGGGAAATCCGGCAGGAAATAGCCGGGGTCAAAGCCGGCCAACACCGCGTCGATATGCCATTGCAGCGCCGGGGCAAAATCCACCCGGCCACTGGCATCAAGCCGCCCTTCGGGCATCGCTACGGCGAGTTTTTTTAGCGCTAGGCCAGTTTCATCACCCTGACCGTCAAGATTGACATCGGCTTTTTGCTGGCCGCGCGCCAAGCTTGCCGTGCCGGTTACGCGCCAGTCCTGCATCGTGCCGCGGACATTGAAATCGCCATCGGCGCTGATTTGCGTCTGGCCTGCGGCATCGCTCCATGCCAACTCACGTGCTTGGGCGGCAAAATCGAACTCGGCGCTTTCGCCGGTGAACTGCCCCTGCCCTTGCAGCGCCAACTGGCCGCCCAGCACTTCAAGTTGCAACGGCTCGGCATGCAGGGTCTGGTTTTCCAGCCGCAGTTTCGACGGTTGCAACACGATTTTCTGCTCGCCCTGCGACCATTCGCCCTGCAAGCTGGCTGCGCCGCCTTCCCCGCTGGCATCGAGCTTGAACTGCATCAGGCTGTCGCTGCGCCCGGCGCTGAAAATCGCCGGGTCAAACCCTTCGCTGTGTGCCGCCAGTGTCCAGGTGGTTTTGCCTTGCCGGGCGGCTTTCAGGTCGTCGGCGTACAGATTCAGCGTGGCACGCAGCGGCGCCGGCGCGCGTCCACCGATGAATACCTGCATGTTTTCAAGATTGCCGCGGGCAATCAGCCCGATGCGCCCGCGAGTTTGCCCGATGGCCGCAGGAAAAACCGCCGTCGCGGTGAGATCGGTCTGAAAGTGCTGACCCGGCGCGTAGCTGCCATGCAGCTGGAACAGCCCCTTGTCGCTGTCCAGTTGCAACTGGCGCACATCCAGTCGGCCAGATTCGGCCAGCAATGCGCCATCCAGACGATGAATGGCGATGACCGGCTTGCCATCACTGCTGACATCCAAGTTATTGATGCGCACGCGGTCGGCTTCAATCGCCAGTGGCGGCTCGATGCGCGGTAGGACTTCCGGCCAGGTGGGCAGCTCGAAAGGCGTATCGGTGCTGGTCAGCACAAGCGTCGCGCCATCCACCTCCAGCGCCTGCAACCGCAGGCGAGCGCCCAACAATGCCCGCAGTTGCGGGTGCAGCATCAGGCGGCTGGCCGTGAAATAGCTGGTGCGCTGGTCTTTGCACAAATCCATCGCCGTGGTGTTCACATCAAAGCCCGCATCGGCACAGGCCGTCCAGGAAAAGCGCACGCCATGCAGTGTCATCGGCCCACTCAGCGGGCCTTCGGCACTTTGCCATTCAAACGAAGTATTAGCCGGCAGCCGCGCCTTGATTTGCGCCAGCAACAGATTGCGCCCAGCCAGCGTGCCGACCAGCCACCACACGGCTGCCAGCCCCGCGCCCGTTAGTGCCAGCGTCAAAATGCCACTGCGCAGCATGTATTTGCGCTGACGCTGCCTGCGCAGTTTTTTCAGCTCTGCAAGCCGCGCCTCGCGCATCGCATCGCTGGCATCGGCGGGCAGTGGCTCCAACCCATAACGACGATAGCGCTGCCATTTTTCCTGCCAACTTGTCTTGCTCACAGGTCGGCCCCTAGGCTGAGATAAAGCTGGAAGGCCGAATCCGGCTCATTCAGGCCGCGCGCAATATCAAGCCGCACCGGCCCCACCGGCGAGCGCCAACGCGCGCCGATACCCACGCCACTGCGCCACTGCGGGCGATCGTTGAACGCCGAGCCGATATCGGCAAACACGGCTGCACCCAGCGATTCGGTGAAGTAATGCTCATATTCGGCGCTGGCAGTGGTGACGTTTTTCGCCCCCACCGCATAGCGGCGGTTGTCACCGGGGATGCCGGTGCTAACGCGAGGGCCGACCTCGCGCCAGCCATAGCCACGAATGGATCGGTCGCCCCCGGCGAAAAACCGCAGCGATGGCGGCATTTCGGCATCGCCTCCAGAAAAGGTATGGCCGACTTCGCCCCGCACAATCAGGCGGTTGCGCGCGCCCAATCCCCGATACCAGCGCAGCGTGGCATGGACTTGTCCGAACGTCGCATCCGAGCCTGCGCCTTCCAGCCCGCCACGCAACATCAGTGTGCTGCCAATGCCGCGACGCGGAAACATCCGGTCATCGGCATCAATGTATTCGGCACGCAGCGATGGATACACATAGGTGGCGTAGTGATAAGGCGCATCGGCATTCTGTATGGCCTCGTGCGCGTACAGCCAGCGCTCGCGCATCGCATGCAGCGAGGCAATCGCGGTCAGATAGCGGTTGACCTCACCACTGCGGCTTGCCACAAACTCCAGCTTGCGGCTGTCCACATAATCACTTTGCTCATCCAACCCCTGCAAACTGGCGGTATGCCAGCCATCTAGCCATTTGAACGCCGGCACCCGATATTGCAGCGTCAATGCCTTGCGGTTGCGGGCGTAATCGAGCTGGCTCAATAGTTTGTGGCCGCGCCGGTTCAGATAACGCCGTTCCACACCGGCGGTAAACCCCGCGCCACTGTCAGTGCCATAAGAAATACCGAAGTTATAGATACTGCGCTTGGCTGGGGTCAGCTTCACTTCTACCGGCACCAGATAATTTTCCGCCTGGTCGGGCTTGGGCTGGATATCGACGGCGCTGAAATAATCCAGCGTCAACAATGACTTGCGCAGCCGGTCAAGCCGTCCTTGGTGGTAATAGTCACCTTCTTCCCAGTACACCAACTTCTGCAAAAGTTCCGGGCGGATGATTTCATTGGGCGATTGCTCGAAAGTAATCTTGCCCATGTCGTAACGCTCGCCGCTTTGCCAGCCCAAGTCGATATCGGCGGCGTGCTCGGCACGGGTTACTTCCACCTTGCGGGCGATGAAGTCAGCATCGAAATAGCCACGCTCGGCAAGACGACGGGTGATGCGCACCTTGCCCGCCTCATAAAGCGTGTGGTCAAGAACCTCGCCCACCTTGGGGCTGAATGCCGCAATCTCCGCCTTCATGTAACGGTCGTCCGCGGCCTCGCCCTCGATACGCACATTTTCATTGCGCACCCGGACAGGCTCACCCTTGTCGATATCAAGCACAATCACCAGCGCATCGTCTGCGCCACTTTTGCTGATATTGACCGCAGCCGAGTAGTAGCCGAACGGCTCCAGCGCCTCGCGCGCCTCGTCTTTGGCCGTATCCAGAAGATATTCCAGTCGCCGGGTGGTTACGCTGTGCTCCAGCGCCTGTTCCAGCGACAGCGCCACGCGCACGTTTTTGGTCATGGCCTCATCAAGACCATGGATGTCGATACGGCTGATTTTTTCGGCCAACGCCTGACCCGGCAAGGCCAGACAAAGCATGCCAAACGCAATGGGGGAGTAATTCATCGCGCAAGGATAAAGGAGAGATGTGAAACATGCGTTCAACCTTGGCATCGCGCCATGCCCCTGCCCGTTCCTGAACAAGCCAGCGCCCCCCCGCAGCACAGCCTGTACTGCCCTGTAATGTCCCACACTTTCTTCGTAGATCAGGCCGCTAAAGCATACGCCTCGCCGGAAGTTCTACTTTTGAAATGTATGCTTGACGGGGAAGCTTACGCACCGGAAGACGAAGACCATATTGATGAGTGCGATCACGATGCGAGCGACGAAAGCCCCGCCCAGCCATTGACATGACCCACCTGTTCGCCGCCCAGCAAGACCCCGCCGACAACCTGCTGCCGTTTGACGGCATCCTCAACGACCACGGCGCGGTGTTTGCGCCCGATGAGGCCGATGCGCACCTGCGCCACTTGCTGGCCGACATCCCCTGGCGGCACGACGAGGTGGTGATTGCTGGCCGCCGCATAAGCACCGCCCGCCAGGTGGCTTGGTATGGCGATGCGGCCTTTGGCTACACCTATTCCGGCGTCACGCGCACCGCACTGCCGTGGACGGATCGGCTGCTGGCCATCAAGGCGCGGGTGGAGCAGTGCATGGCGCCCATACGCCCCGAATACCCAGGCTTTCGCTTCAACGCCTGCCTGCTCAATCTGTATGCCGACGGCACGCAAGGCATGGCCTGGCACAGCGATGACGAAGCCAACCTTGGCCCCGACACAGTGATTGCCTCGGTCAGCTTCGGCGCCACCCGCACATTCGCCCTGCGCCACAAGCGCACCGGCGACAAGCGCGAAATGCCGCTGACGCACGGCCAGCTGATCGTGATGCGCGGCAGCACGCAAACGCACTGGCAGCACGCTGTTCTGAAATCCACCCGCATCCACGCGCCACGGGTGAGCCTGACCTTTCGCACCTTTTTGGCTTGAAGCCGCTCACCCCTGTCCCACGGCGGGTTTTGCGCGCATTGCTCATTTAGACCGACGCCAACCCGCTGCCGGTAAGGCAAACAGCACGATCCCGTCTTCGGCCCGGTTGCCAAATACGCCTTCGCCATCGAGCTGCTGCAAGGCGGCGATCAGCGATTCTTCAAAAGTTTTGCGCACTTGCTGGATAGCCTCGAAATCATCCAACACCTCGGTTTGTGCTCGCACCGCTTGATACAAGGCGGGTTCTGCTGTCAAAGGAAAATCGTCATACAGCTTGCATCTGCCATCCCAAATGGCATCCAGTATCGAGGCTTGCAGATCAAAGGCTTGCATGTCCTGCCACGTGATCACGGCAAATGAGGCGGCATAAAAGTCATCCACCAAAAAGGCATAAAACGCCTTGATGTCCCTGCCCGCCGCATCAATCTGTGGGCGCTTAAAATCCAAGAACAAATTTTTTCCTACCGAATACTTTTTCCAAGAAAAATAATTATCAGGGACTACCAACCCAAACGTCTTCATAACCTTCATCGTCGATAATAAAGCGATAGCCCTGCGAAAGCCCCAAATACGGCAACACCTCGGGAAGCATTTCTACAAGATGCACCCAATGCACTGGCTTGTAAAAATCATCCTCCTTCGAATGCTCGCCACAATGGATATACCACGACACATTTTGTCCGTCTTCGAGTATTTCACGAATACCTGTAATGGGCATTTTTCCAATAGTGTCGATCGCCACTGCCACGATTTCATCGGACTTGAGTTGCTCAAAGTCAGAATGATATTTGGCGCAAATATCCAGTTGTGTTTTTTATATTCATGGTTATTGACTAAATTTCCTCTCCAGAGGGCGTCAGCATTTCCTGCCAATGCTGCAATTCTTTGCAGGCAATATACCAGCGTGCGCCATTGGCAAAGGCCAATGCATGCAGCAGCAAGCCATCTTGCAGGCTCAGCTCGTGCGTCAATAAATCACCGTGCGAAGGGGTGTCCTCGTTTTGCGCTAGGCTATAGCGCTGCACGCCAACATAGTGCAGGTGAATATGCCGGTCATGCCACGGCCCCAGAAAGCGCAGACGGATATGGGTTTGGCGTATTTCATGACGTGACCCTTCAGCACTTTCTTCCACACTGCATTGCTCCAGCCAGGCATCGTGCAGACTGCGACGGTCATGCAGGTTGTAATGCCCTTCATCTGCCACAAACTGCCACACATGCGCAGGCAGCAGGTGGCGGATGCTTTGCAAGTAAGCAAAATAAGCTTGCCAGTCAGGTGTATGGTTTTCAGGCTCTAAATAGCGCATGGCTGCCATTGGATGTTGGTCATAGGGAGTCTTCAAGGCAATTCACTTGGCAAAGGCAGACCCACTGCCTTGCAGTTTTCGGCGTAGCTTTTGCCGGCACCCAGACCAAAGATTGCGAAGATTTCCGCCCGAGCTTGCGCCCATTTTGGGTTTCTTAAATCCACATCCCAATATTGGTTTTGAATGCTCAGCGCACCACTGCGCAGCGAACTCACAATTTCAAAGTTGGCATATTGCGGCCTGAATGCTATCGAGGGGTTGCTAAACAAATCGCTTGTCATGAGTTTAACCAGGCTGCTGGATGCTTTGGTTTCAAATGCAGCCCGATTCATTTGGATAAAAACAAGCCCCCAACCCAAACTGACTTCATCCGCGTTGGCGTGTATCCAGGCGGGGACGTCATAAAGCGCATCGGCAATCGGCTCGTGTGCAAAGACTTCGTACTCGCCATACAACAAGGCGTTATCCATCATCATCGAAGCGGGCAAAACCGGCTGCTGCTTCAAAACCGCCAAGTCCACTTGTTTGTTGGGCGATGCAAATACAAACAACTGCACCAGCGCCGGCATACCCATCAGCCTGAACAAACCATGCGCAGCGCCCGCCGTGGCCGATTCGCGCAGCTTGCCGATATTCGACAGCACCCGGCCAAAGCCAAAGCGGGTGCGGTCGAGCTTGAAGCGGAAGTAATCCCCTTTTTTGAACTTGCACCGCTGGCGCTTTTGCGCCTTGAAGGCTGCAATTTGCTCAAGGTGATTGGCCGGTGAGTCCTTGATGAAACGCTCAACCT
Organism: Lysobacteraceae bacterium NML08-0793; assembly: GCA_002798275.1. Classification (GTDB taxonomy): domain Bacteria; phylum Pseudomonadota; class Gammaproteobacteria; order Xanthomonadales; family Xanthomonadaceae; genus Solilutibacter. Next base: position 51,009 of record NWQR01000004.1, read on the forward strand.
GTTCACTGATGGGCATGTGCTCTACCGGCGCATATTCCCACAAACTGTTGTAGAACGTGGTTTGCGCATCCATATGCCCCAGCTGCAACATGCCGTAATGCTGCACATTGAGATACACCCCAATCGCCGTGCGGCTTTCAAGGGTGGATGCGCTCAGCTTCTGCTCTTTGCCCTTGGCCGTTTTGGGCAGCAGCATGACCCGCTCACGGGTGGGCTCGTGGTATTGCAGCTCTTTGTATTCTTTATCGGTGGAGAGGATGTGCTTTTTGATGATGTCGCCATCAAAATACACAATCGACTCTGGTCGGTAAGCCGTTGCCGGGAAAACCAGCCTCGCCCAATCATCCCCAACCGGCTCAAGTCCAAAATAGCCGCGCTGTGCGTTATCAAGCTCGTACATGGGTTTACTCCTTCAGCATTGGGCGGTGGAATGCGTCATTGTGAATCAATGCGCCGATGCCAGTTGCGGGCAGCTTTTCAGCTTGGGCAGCGCACGCAGTTTTTCAAACTCGGTGGCGGGATAAAATTCGCTCTTTAATGGCTTGTTCAAAGCCATTTTTTCCAAAAATTAAATCAAATGGACTGAATAATTTGCTCTCATTTTTAAGAACCATTTCATCATACTCAAATAAAGCTTGTACTTTTTCATCTTGTATCGAAAGATTGTTTTTCTCTATCACAAACAAAGCCGTCAAAGCTCGTTGCTTGACACCAAATGCCGATGGGAATTTCCTTATATAATCCAATATGGCAGGCGACATCACTTCCATAGTTTTAATGAATTTAAAGTGATGGGCTTCCAGGTGCGCCAAAACATCATCAAAAACAGCATTGCCATCGGCAGGAAAAATTATTCCATAGCTATCGCTTTGTGCAATGACGGGAAACGATTTGTAATAATGCGAAGTGGCGCAAGAATTCTGTGAAAATACAATATTGCGATAATCTTTTGGGGCGTTTTCAATAATTCTCAAGAAGCCATTCCCTAATTCACTTTCAAAAAAATTGCCAATTTCTTTATTGTAAGAAGAGAGGTGCAGTGAGTACCCTTTCTCGCTTTGAATATATTCAAAAACTATTTCTGAGTACATGTTTTTACCTTTCCCAAATCTAATTTTCTTTTTGAAAATAGTTGGATGCAAATCACTTGCACTTGTTGCGATGAATTCAATCAACTCTTTTAGAAAGATATCTTTATCCATAATATGTATCCGGCAGAGTTTTCAGCAGGCGGGCGCGGAAGGCTTGGGCGAGGAAGTACAGCACGTCGCGGTCTTGCGGCTCGTGTGGCCAGCAGGCTTCGCCTTCCGGAAAAACAAACCGCGCCCAATCATCCCCAACTGGCTCAAGTCCAAAATAGCGGCGCTGTGCGTTATCAAACTCATACATAGGTCTATTATTTCAGCATTGGGCGGTGGAATGCGTCATTGTGAATCAATGCGCCGATGCCAGTTGCGGGCAGTTTTTCAGCCTGGGCAGCGCACGCAGTTTTTCAAACTCGGCGGCAGGGTAGTTCCATGAAATGTCCAGGATTTCGAGGTTTTGCAAATGCAGCAGCGCGTCAAAGTTTTTATCACGCATTTTCGTGGAGGTGAGCGACAGGCTGCGCAGCTCACGCATGTTTTTGACAAAGTGGATGTTGTCCAATTTTTGGTTGCCATCCATCGGCCCATCAATGGCCAGGCTGCGCAACTGCACCAGACTGGCAAGTGCAGCGTAGTCCGTGATTTTGGGTAACTGAATGCTCAAGGCTTGCAGCCAAACCATCTTGCCCACAGGTGCAATGTCGGTCAGCTTGGGTGAGTAAGCCAGATGCAATTCGCGCAATCCGGTCATGCGCTCTATGCCTTCAAGGCTGGGCAACAGGGTTTCCAAATACAGCACGCGCAGCTGCGGCATCTGACAAATCGCCTCAAACAAATCTGCCTTGATGCGAAAAGCCGTGGCCAACCGCTCAATGCCAACCATGCCGGGCAGCGCCTCTCGCCACTCACGCTTTTGCTTATCGGTTTTGGCGGCAATGACAATTTCAGCCTCGCCCTTGTAGTCATCCGGCGTGATGATGTGCGCAATGTGCATGAAGAAACCTTGAATGGTTCAAATATGGATGCTTCCCCACTTTTCATCGTAAGCATCCCACGGCGGGTTTTGCCAGCGCTCGCTCAAAAAGTCCATGAACACGCGCAGCCGCTTGGGCACAGCGCTTTGGCGGGGATAGACCAGGCGAATCGCGTCGGGCGTGCGCTGCCAGTGCGGCAGCACGCGCAGCAACTGGCCGCTGGCCAGCACGGCGGGCAGGGCTTGTTGTGGGTGGGATGACGGGTCTTTGGCCCAGTTCAGCAGCACATCAAACGCAAAGGCGGCCGACACCGGCGCGCCGCGCCAGGTCGTGCAGGCGTTGGCGCTGGGCTTCGCTCATGCCTTGCACTTGCAGCGTCAGGCTGCGGCGAATCAGATCCAGCGATTCGCTGTGGTCTGCCCGGCGGCCGCGCTCCAGCGCCTGAAGCGCGGGCAGCACCGCTTGCAGTTGCTCAAAGCCCAGGCCCGCGCTCAGCTGCCGCAACACCTCCTGCGCGGCCTGCCGCACCTGGGGCACCCAGTCGTTCAGGCGCAGCAGCACGGCCGACAGCACGGGGCCGTTGACTTGGGCCGGAGCCAGCTGGTGCAAGGCGCGCTCGCGCGCGTAGCCGTCAGGGCTCATCAAGTCGCGGAGGATGAGGGCGCTGTCATCGCCCGCCGTGGCGGGCGGCTGCGCCGTGTTGGCTGGCGCTGCCTGCCGGTGTTTGTTCAGCCAGTTTTTCATGGGGTGGATGGGCATGGATGGGGACTGTGGCCGCCCCTTGCATCGGCCGTTCAGCGCGCGCTCTGTCCGTCGCCATGCAGGGCGCTGTGCCGCTGCAACCGCCATTGCAACCACTGCAACCAGGTCTGCCGGTCTTCCCGGAGCACGGGCGAGGCCAGCACATGGTGCGCCAGCTTTGCCCAAGGCGCAAAGTTGCCGGGGGCGTTTTCGTTGCAGTGCACCAGCATGAGGGCCAGGTGCGGCGCCAGCACCGCGTCGTCGTGCAGCGCCTTGTGATACCTGGGGCTGCTCAGCGCTTGCAGCAGCACATCGTCAGGCATGGCGTCGATCAAACGCCAGATCCAGGATTCGGGCGTGACCGCTTGCGCGTCCATCTCCAGCAGCCACTGCATCACCCAGGGCATATCGCTGCCGCGAATGTGGCTGGCGATGGCCTTGCCGGCGGCGCGTGCGGCCATGGCCGGCCAGTTGTCGGCGTAAATCCGGGCGGGGGCTTCGTCCAGCCAGCGGCGCAGCCAGGCCAGCGTTTGCGGGCTGTGCGTATGCCCCCACCATTGCCCCACGGTTTGGATGGCGACCACGCGCGTTGACCAGTGCTTGCTTTCAATGGCCTGGTGGATGGCCTCCCAGGCCGCCGCATCCGGGCGCTGCCCGGCCAAGGCATGCAACGCGGCTTGCTGCTGCTCTATGGGGTTGTTCCATTTGCTCTGCATCCGCTGGGCACGGCGTTTGCGGCGGCACTCGGCGCAATACCGCGCGGTGCTGTTGATATTGCCCAGCGCCACCTCGTACCACCACTTTTGCTGCTTGGCCGTCCAGACTTCGTGCGCGCCGCAGTCGTCGCAGCGAAAAGGCATGTCGATGTAGTAATCCGGCAGGCTGTAGCTGTTGTTGTGCGCGGCCAGCAAACGGGTATCGGCCATCACCACGCCTTCGCCCTGCCGCGCGGCACGCTCGGCAATTTGGCGGCGCGCATCCTGCGTATGCGCCTCGGCCAGCTGCGCCTGCCAACTTTGGGCGCGCTGCCGACGCTTTTCGGAAATCTCGGCGCGGCGCTGTTTATTGCTTTTCTTCTTCATGCAGCCATTTAAGCACAATGTGTTCACCAGAAAATCTTTATCATTCTCGTGCCTACTGCAGCAAGAACCCGCACCCAGCCTTAGCCTGACGGACGTGCATGAAATGGTGGATGCCGTTATTAATGATTGAACCCCAGCGTTTGGCGATTTCTTGAGGAAGAAAAATGAGCGCAGAAGTATTCAATTTCAAAGAGATGTACCACGCACACATAGACGAAGATCCGGAATTGAACAAGGAGCTTGGAGATATTATTGAGAGAAAATACAAAGCAATATATAAGTTTTACGATGATCATGGCTTGTCTCGTGTTCAATTGACCAATCAGAAGGGAGAGATAGTTCACGATCCTGTGCGTGAAGATGAATTGACGGAGGAAGGGCTTGAATTTAGGTATGTAGTTCGGCACTGGTCTTCCTTGAAGGCATCCAGAAAAAATCCACCTGATATAACTTATTTGACAAAAAAATTAGGCGAAATTAGATAATCAATTATTTGGCTTGGTCGCCAAGCCCGGCGCCCGCAGTTTTTTAAACCGCACAGAAAAACCGCAACACCCAAGTCTGCGCTGCATTGCCCAGCACAGTGCAGCGGAGCCTGGATGAGATTCATAGTGTGGTGCTGGTTTGATAGGTGGATTCGCCGCGCAGGATGCGTGCAGCCAAGGCTTGCAGGGCAAGCGCGTCCTCATCCATGGGCTGAGGTTTTTGGGCCAGCTGCCGGATCTGTGGCAGCAGCAGGGCTTGGTTCTGTGGCGTCAGCCTGGGATAGAGGTGTTGCAGCACCGCGTGCTGCCAAATCCAATCCTGGGTGTGGAACACCGCCTCTAATGCTGGGACAATGCACGCCTGGCGCTGGGCGAGCAGCGCCAGCACCTCATGAAAGATGGGGTAGTTCTCGTCTTGCAACCAGGTCAGCAGCTCCGGGCCGGCTTGCGTGAACTGCACATCGTCCAGCGCCGCCAGCGCGGGCAAAGGCGCGCTGTCGAACTTGCTTTGAGGCAGCAGGGCTTTGATGCGGTGCATGTGCTCTTCCCAGTCCAACATTTCGGCCAGAAAGCGTTCAACAAGTTGCGCGGGGGTGCTCACTTCCTGTTCCTTTGGTTCTGCGCGGCCAGCGCGGCTTCATCCACGTTCATCAGCACTTCGCCCCGGAGGATTTTTTGATAGGCGCGCAGTTGCCCATTCTGGAAGCGCCCCACGAAGTAGGCGCGCTCATGCGCGTGTTGCAGGGCTTCGGCTTCGGTGATTTCGTCGTACAGATACACGCCCCGGCGCGTCTGCTGCTTGTGCAGGGCGGAGCTGTTCAGAAAGTAGCGTGTGACGGTTTCCCCCTCGGCCTCGCGGGGCTGAGCCTGGGCGGCCCCAAGAAAGGACAGAAGACTCATGGCGACAAGCGTGCGCAGGCAGGGCATGGCTTTGGGTGGTGTGGCGGCTGGCGGGTCATTTGGCGCGTGGCTTCAGGCGTGGCCCTGTAGAAAGCCGATCACCTCGTGATCCTCCAGCGCGATGTGGTCGCTGATGTGGAACACCTCGGCCTTCATGGGATGAGCCAGGCTTTGCGCGCGGCCCAGTATTTGCACGCCGGGCAGCGCTTCCCAGGGGCATTCGTGCTGTTCCATCAGGCTGACGTTGAGGCTTTCCCCGTCGTCCCACATGCGCAGGGGAAAGCCGGTTTTGCGGACGATGTGATCACCCTCGGCATCCCATTCGCACATCACCACCAGCAGCTTGGCGGACAGCGGCTCGTCCGCGTGCGTTTCCAGCAGGGCGTAGTAATAGGCCAAACCTTCGCCATCCTGGCTGACAAAGCGCGTCAGGCGGGTCACGTTTTCGCCACAGCAGTGGCAAGGCTGGGTGTGGGGCGGTCCAAATTCGATGTGCAGCATGGGGGGTGTTGAGGGCGTTGAGGGGGGTAAGGGATGGTATCAGCCCGCCAGCAGACTGACGGCCAGCAGCATGAACAGCGCCACAAACAGGGTCTCGCCCACCATCAGGGCCAGCGGCCGCCAGCCCAGCGCTAGGATTTTTTCGAACGAGGTCTTCACCCCCAGCGCCGCAATCGAGATGACCAGCGCCCATTGCGAGGCGCTGCCCGCCGCCGCCTGTGCCTGGGCGGGAATCCAGCCCAGGCTGTTGACCACCACCAGCGCCACAAACACCAGCAAAAACAGCGGCAGCAACGGCGGGCGGTGCGCCACCTTGCCGCCGGCGCGGGCAAAAGCGGCCACCTGATCGCGAAACAGCAACGCCAGCACCAACACCACCGGCACCAGCATGGCCACGCGCAGCATCTTGGCCAGCGTGGCGGCCTGCGCCACCTCGGGCGAGATGATGTTGCCCGCGCCCACCACTTGCGCCACATCGTGAATGGAGCCGCCCAGAAACAGTCCCGCCATCGGCACCGACCAGCCCGCCCACTGCACCAGCAGGGGGTACAGCACCATCACCGTGGTGGACAGCACCGCCACGCCAATGGCGGTCATCAGGGTGTAGCGCTCGTTCTCCTCGGTTTGCGGCAGGGTGGACGAAATGGCCATCGCCGCTGAAATGCCGCAAATGCCCGTCGCCCCGCCAGAGATCAGCCCCAGCAGCGGCGGCAGACGCAGCAGCCGCGCCAGCAACAGCCCGAACAAGATGGTCAGCACCACCGCCCCGGCCAGCGCGGCCACGCCTAGGGCGCCCAGCGCGTTCACATCCGCCAGGGCAATGCGCGCGCCCAGCAGCGCCACGCCAATGCGCACCAGCTTTTTGGCTGCGAACTCGACGCCGGCCTGGCACCGCCCATGCTCGGAAAGAAAGTGCAGCGACACCCCGATCAGCAACGCATACAAAAACTTCGGCCCGCCGTAGTTTTCTGCCACAAAGGTGGCCGCCAGCGCAGCAATGGTCGCCACCGCCAATCCTGGCCAAATGGCACGAAAGGAATGAAAAAAGCCTGTAGCAGCCGTAGCAGCGGAGTCTTTCATGCAGCAATTCCGATTCGATGGAGGACCAGAATGGTTATTGTGTACCAATATGCTGCAATGCAGCTAGTCGGGCGCGCTCAAAACTTTCGCTATGACAGCAACCCGCCCAACGGATGATGCGCACGCGCGATGTTGTATATGCAGACAAACACCCCCAATGCGGCGACATAGCAAACCATCCGGCCTGCGCGGCCAAGTTTGGGGCGCATGGCAAAAACCCCCAGCAATACATACACCACCAGCAGCAACAGCTTCAGCGCAAGCCAGCCATTGGCAAAAAAGCCTGCCGCCACCGCACCGGCACGGTACAGGGCAAACAGCAACACAAGCGCCGCAGCCAGCAAGCAGGTATCAATGCTGTAGCTGGCGTAACGCCATAGTGCATGGCGCGGCCAGCGGGCATTGAACAGGACAGCGGCACCGCCACGGATGAGAAACAAAAACCCCGAAAGCATCGCTAGATGCATATGCACGGATTTGATTTGCGGATAAAGCGTCATCATGGTGTTTGGCTCGAAACTTGGGTTTTCCGCACATCAGCGGCGCGCCAGAGCGCAATTGTGCGGCCATGCGGTCTGCCATCGTCATGAAAGTTCGCCCTTACGGCAAGCGTCATAAGACAGCCCGGCCAGATGAATAACGGCTTTCCGCTTGCCTCGCGTCAACCGCCGCAACAGCTCATGCCGCTACAATTCGCGCCCATCCACCCATACGAGAGCATCCCATGTCCCAGCAGGAATGGCTGTACGAAAACTTTGAGCCGGCCGGCTCGTCCATCGGCTATCGCATCACCCGCAAGCTGGACGAGGTGCAATCGCCATTCCAGAAAATCGAGATTTACGAATCGACCGACTGGGGCAATCTGATGTTGATTGACGGCGCGATGATGCTGACCACGCGCGACAACTTTCTCTACCACGAAATGATTGCCCACCCGGTGCTGTTCACCCATGCCGCCCCCAAGCGCGTGGTGATTATCGGCGGTGGCGACTGCGGCACGCTGCGTGAGGTGCTGAAGCACCCCGGTGTTGAAAAAGTCACCCAGTGCGATATCGACGAACAAGTTACGCGCATGGCGGAAAAATACTTTCCCGAGCTGTGCCAATCCAATGCCGATCCGCGCGCAGAAATTATGTTCGACGATGGCTTGGCCTATATGAAGAACTGTCCGGCAGGCAGCGTGGATATCGTGATTGTCGATTCCACCGACCCGGTTGGCCCGGCAGAAGGCTTGTTCAATGCGGCATTCTTTGCCGACTGCGCGCGCGCGCTCAAGCCCGACGGCATCTTGGTGCAACAAAGCGAATCGCCGCTGGCGCTGCTCGACCTTATCAACGAAATGCGCGATGAAATGCGCAAGGCCGGTTTTCAGTCATTCCAGACCCTGCCGTTCCCGCAGCCCTGCTATCCCACCGGCTGGTGGAGCGTTACCATGGCGCGCAAAACCGCCGATGCCGATTTTGCCTTCCGCAAGCAGGATGCCGCAGCCAAGACCTTCGACACGCGCTATTACAGTGCTGACATCCACAGCGGCGCGCAACACCTGCCGCCATTTGTCGCCGCCGCACTGAAAAAATAAGCACGCACGCGACAAAAGTGCGAAGTGCGAAAGCGAAAAGCGCAGGCTAAGCCTGCGCTTTTCATTTCATGTGCCGTGAAAATCACGGACTGACTTGTTTGAAGGCATCGGCATGTTCACTGGACACGGTGGCACGCTGGTCATGGATTTCAATCATCGGCCAGCGTGGCTGGTAAAGCGTGACTTCACCACGACGCACGGCTTCGGCCAAGGAATCTTCGTCTTCGTTTCGATGCTCCCAAAACGACACCTGGCCCTCGCTGCGCCAGTTTCCGGCATGATGCGAAAACAATTGGCATTCCACCAGCCTTGCCGAGTTGTCTGAAACATTGCACAGCAGATGGTCGGCTTGGCCGTCGCGGTCAAAATCGCGTACCAACAGCACACAATCGCTGTCGATTTGCTTGCATCCGGTCATGCCCTCATATCCCATCAAATACGTCCACCAGTCCTCTGCCGGTGCGGGGCTGCCAGCGGCAAGATGGATGACCTCGCGCAAGGCGGCGACCTCTTTCAGCGCATTGGCGGCCAGCTCCTCGCTGTTTTGATAGTAATGATTGCGCTGCAATATCGCCACGATGCGCTTTTCGAACTCGACATCGCCACTGGCTTTGGCCTCTTTTTGCAGCGCCTGCACGGCCAGCCAGCCCTGTCGGCCACTTTTAAAGCGCAAATGGCCAAGGTCGAACGCTTTACTTTCCACCTGGCCTGCCGCCAACCGGGCAATCTGGCTGTTGGCGCTGATGCGATGCGGGTCAAGTAGCGGCGAGTTGAACAAAATGGCCAACACAATGGCAAACAACGATACCGCCACATTCACCCGCCTGATGCCGGCAAGCCAGGCACCGGGGCGCAATACGGCGATGGCATAGCCCAGCGCATGCAGGCTCAAAATCACGGTTACCGCCATCCCGGCAATGCGCGTCTGCGTCCAGCCATACTGGCCGATGCGCAGCATCAGTGCGTACAGTGCCAGGCCAGCAAATACCGGCAGCGTCAGGATGCCGGCATCCACCATCCGGCGCAGCCAATGCGGATACGGCATGGCACCTTGACCATCCTGATATACCGCGTTGACAAACAACACCATCACAGCCACCACGTTCATCAAAATCAAAGCCGCCGAATGGGTATTCCACAACGGCTCCAGCCCGGTGAACGGCAGGCTGGCAACAAACATCAGGGCAATCAGCGCCAACAGCGGCAGCAGGCCGGTAAAAATGGCAAACAGCACCCGGCGGGCAATTTGCACCGGACGGTGCTGGGTGCGGCCAATCAGGATGCCAAGCCCGGCCATCAGCCCGGTGGCGAGATAAACAAAGGGTTCTTCGCGGAACAAATCGGCAAAAAACTCAATGCCAATCAGCTTGAACAGGCCGCCCCACAGGTACAGCAGCAGCCAGCAGATGGCAATGAACACCGCCATCAAAATCAAGGTCAGGCCGTTCTGCCAGGCCAGCTCGAACAAATCCGGGTAATGCGCATTCCAGCGCCCATGACGCAGGCTGGTTTGTAAATAAGGCAAAGCCACGAACAAGGCCGCCGCCAGCGCCAAGCCAAATGGCAAGAGCACCCGGTCGGCGTTAATGCCTTCGTCGCCGCTCGCGCTCCAGCCAGCCCAGGCCGCCAGCATTGCAAAAGCCGTGGCAACCGCTGCCGTCTGCCACCAAAAGCGACGCTCGTTCAGTTGGCGCACGCTGAGCAGCATCACCGTCGGCACCGACATCACCAAGGTGTACCAATAAACGCAACCGTTGACTGTGGAAAACGGCCACCAACCCAAGTCTTGCCCCAGCTCTGCCAGATACAGCAGCAAGCCTTGCAGCATCGCCAGCAGCACGATGAATTGCTTGACCGGGCGTGCAAGGGCAGCCGGCTCGACCGGAATATCTGTATTCAATGTGGACATAAATGCCTTGAAACGATGAAAACCGGCGCAAGCATGGCATATCGGATACCTGCCATCCGGGTATTTTGCAAAGTCTTGTTTTTCGCTACGAGAAGGCCGCTTTCAGGCTACCCCGGTACAGCTTCACAGCGCATCGGCATCCATTTCGCCGGTACGGATACGCACCGCACGCTGCAAATCCCAGACAAAAATCTTGCCATCGCCAATCTTGCCGGTTCCGGCCGACTGCATGATGGCCTCGACCACAGCATCCACCTGGTCATCGGTCACGGCCACTTCAATCTTCAGCTTGGGCAGAAAATCCACCACATACTCGGCACCGCGATACAGCTCGGTATGCCCCTTTTGCCGACCAAAACCCTTGACCTCGATAACGGTCAGGCCGGTCACGCCGGTATCGGCCAACGCCTCGCGCACATCATCGAGCTTGAACGGCTTGATGATCGCCATCACCATCTTCATCACAGCACTCCTGTCGGGTTGCTGCGTACTTTACCTGACAGCACGGGCTGAACTTTTCTGCCCCGGACTGATAGGATTTTTCCCGCCGCGCTTTCCGTCTTGCTGATGGCAGGCCAAGGCGACAAAGCCGATGCTGATTGCACACCCAAACCCAAGGAGCCTGCAATGATTGACCTTGCCCAACTTGATGACCTTGCCCGCCGTTTGGGCAACCTTTTGCCGCCGGGTCTGCATGAGAGCCGTGCAGAGCTTCAGGAAAGTTTCAAAAGCGTGCTCCAGGCCGGGCTTTCCAAGCTGGATCTGGTAACCCGCGAAGAATTTGAAGTCCAGCGCGCCGTGCTTTTGAAAACCCGCGAAAAACTCGAAGCGCTGCAACAGGCCGTTGCCGAGCTTGAGGCACGCAATACCGCCGCACGGCACTAAGCACCTGCGCGCGGGCAAATCCCGCCGATTCAAAGGAGCAACCAATGGGACTGGCACGAGTGATGAGCCGGGCACGGGTTGGTGTGCACGCCTGTCCGGTCATGGTGGAAGTGCACTGCGGTGGTGGACTGCCGACAATCTCGATTGTGGGGCTGCCCGAAGCTGCGGTACGCGAGGCGCGCGAGCGTGTGCGCGCAGCCATCATCAATGCACAACTGGAGTTTCCCGCAGGCCGGGTTACGGTCAATCTTGCCCCGGCGGACTTGCGCAAGGACGGCGGCGGCTTCGACCTGCCGATTGCCCTTGGCATTTTGGCCGCCAGCGGGCAATTGCCGCAGCAGGCGCTGGAAAACTGCGAGTTCATCGGTGAGCTGGGGTTGAGTGGCGAATTGCGCGGAACTGGCGCAGTCTTGCCAGCCGCACTCGCCATCGCCAACAGCGGCAGATGCCTGATTCTGCCCGCAGCCGATGGCGCCGAAGCGGCACTGGCACCGAATGCTGAAATCCGCTGCGCCCGCACGCTGTTGCAGGTTTTTGCCGCCCTGCGCGGCGGCACAGCACTGCCAGAGCCGGAAAGAGCCGCAGTCCTGCCTCCGGCAGCCATGCCCGATCTTGCCGATGTTCGTGGTCAGGCGCAGGCACGCCGGGCACTGGAAGTCGCCGCCGCCGGACAACATCATCTATTGCTAATGGGCAGCCCCGGCTGCGGCAAAACCCTGCTGGCCGCCCGCCTGCCGGGCATCCTGCCACCAATGAATGAACACGATGCCCTGGAAAGCGCTGCCATCCAATCCATTTCCAGCCACGGCTTCAATCCCGCGCTCTGGCAACAGCGCCCCTTCCGCACCCCGCATCACACCGCCAGCGCCGTAGCTCTGGCCGGTGGCGGCTCAACCCCACGCCCCGGTGAAATCTCGCTGGCTCATCACGGCGTGCTGTTTCTGGACGAATTGCCCGAGTGGAGCCGCACCGCGCTGGAAGTGCTGCGTCAGCCGCTGGAATCGGGCAGCATCACCATCTCCCGTGCAGCCAGACAATGCGAGTTTCCCGCCCATTTTCAGCTAGTGGCGGCCATGAACCCCTGTCCCTGCGGCTGGGCAGGCGATGATTCCGGGCGTTGTCGCTGTCCCCCCGAACGCATTGCCCACTATCGCGCGCGGATTTCCGGCCCACTGCTCGACCGCATCGACCTGCATGTAGAAATGCCACGACTACCGCCCGCCACCCTAGCCGCAGCCGCACCGCCGGGCGAAAGCAGCGCCGACGTGCGTCAGCGGGTGATTGCCGCGCGGCAACGACAATTGGCGCGCGCCGGAAAAGCCAATGCCCTGCTGAATCAACAAGAACTGTTGCGCGACTGCGCATTGGCCGCTGCCGAACAAAAGATGCTGGAAACCGCTGCCGAAAAACTACAGCTTTCCGCACGCGCCCTGCATCGCATCTTGCGGGTGGCGCGCAGCATTGCCGACCTTGCCGATTGCGAAGCGATTGACCGCGCCCATCTGGCTGAAGCCATCGGCTATCGCGGCAGCATTCCGCATTTTTGACTACAGCCCCACCGCCGCGAGTGTTTTGGAAAGTGCCCCGCGCCCTGCCGCCACCAAGGCACGCGCCGCCTCACCTGCGCTGGCTCTGGCCTTAGCATCCTGCAACCAGGCCGCCAGCAGCGGCTCCAGCGCATCGGCATCGACAGCAATCCGCAACGCACCGACTTCACGCAGACGCGCGGAAATTTCGGCGAAATTGAACAGATGCGGCCCAGTGACCATCGGCACCCCGGCACTGGCAGGCTCCAGCAAATTATGCCCACCGATTTCCTGAAGGCTGCCGCCAACAAACGCCACATCGGCCACCTCGAAAAACAACGGCAGCTCCCCCAAGGTATCGACCACGAAGACCGCATCCTGGGTATCCGGCCAGTATTGCTGCTGCCGACTGCCTACACGCAGCCCATAACTGCGAACCCGCTCAATAACCGGCGCAAAACGCTCGGGATGGCGGGGCGCCCAGAGCAGCAGCAGATCCGGCCAGCGACGGCGCAAGCGCCGGTGCGTATTGATGACGGCCAGCTCCTCGTCCGGGTGGGTACTGGCGGCAATCCAGACCATGCGCCGCCCGACGCGATGAACAAACATCGCCCGGAACGATTCAACCCCCTCGCGCAGCGCCACATCAAACTTCAAATTGCCGGTATCCACCACGCGCTCAGGCAGCGCGCCAAGCTTGATGAAACGAGCCGCATCTGCCGAACTTTGCGCACAAACCCGCCGCACAGTTGCCAAGGCACGCGACACCAGCGGCGCCAGTACCCGATAGCCACGCAACGAGCGCGCCGACAAACGGGCATTGATGATATTCACCGGCACCCCGTAATCACGGCAGCCAAATAGCAGATTCGGCCATAGCTCGGTTTCCATGATCAATGCCACTTCCGGCTGGAAATGCCGCAAAAACCGCGCGACCGCACCGGGCAGGTCATATGGCAGATACACATGCTGCACACGCCCGCCCCAAAGCGACTGGATGCGCTCGGAGCCAGTCGGTGTAATGCAAGTCACCACCATCCGCCGCTGCGGATATTTCTTCAACAACGCATCCACAAGCGGCGCGGCGGCCGCCACCTCGCCCACCGAAACCGCATGCACCCACAAGGGCGTCGGCGTTGCCGCCGCATCGCCATAGCGGCCATAGCGCTCCCCCCAGCGCTGGAAATACGCACTCTGACGAAACCCGCGCCAAATCAAGTGATAAATCGTGACCGGCACCAACGCATACAGCACGACCGAATACAGGCCGCGCAGCAGATGCTCAATCAAGGACTTTTTCATGGCGCAAGGATAAAGGATGAATGAGGACTATCGCCCCCCACCCCCGCAACAACGCCCCGGCTTGCCATCAAACCATCAAAGCCGAGCAAACCAGCCGCACCGATACGATGCCCAGCACCGAACCGAATCCCCCCCACAAATGCAGTAACCTTCAACCCTAGCGTAGCCTTCCCCGTCAAGCAGACAGTTGTAAAGGAGAATTTGCCCGTTCGCATTGTTGGCGAAAGACGCTCGGTGGCAGGTTGCCGAGCGACTCGTGCGGGCGTTCTTCGTTGTAGCTTTGCAGCCAAAGGTCGGTGATGTCGCGCACCTGCTCAAGATCTTCGAACAGGTGCGCGTCCAGCACTTCGGCGCGATAGGTTTTGTTGAATCGTTCAATGTAAGCGTTTTGGTTCGGCTTGCCCGGCTGGATGTGGCGCAGCTCGACGTGATGCTTGCGACACCAGTCGACCAGGCTTTGTGCGGTGTATTCAGGGCCGTTGTCACAACGAATGGCCTTGGGCAAGCCGCGCCATTGCTTCAGCTGCTCCAGTGCACGAATCACCCGTTCGGCTGGCAGGCTGGTGTCAATCTCAATGGCCAGGGCTTCGCGTACGCCTTCGTCCAGTACATTGAAGGTGCGGAAGCGGCGGCCACCGTAGAGCGTATCCGCCATGAAATCCATCGACCACAAGATATTGGCTTGCATTGGCACCTCCAGTGTTTGTTTTTCCCGCATCGGCAGGCGCTTCTTCGTTCGGCGCGGCAGATTGAGTTTGAGTTGGCAGTACACCCGCCAGACCCGCTTGTGGTTCCAAGGGTGCCCATCTAGGCGCAGGCGCCGGAAGCACTTCCAGAAGCCCCATCGCCCATGACGTGCGACTACCGCCTGTAATGCCTCAATGACGTCGGTATCCCGTGTCTTTGTCGCCGTCACTGCTCGATACCACGAGGCCTTTGCCAGACCGCTGGCGCGGCACGCCCGTTGCACCGACAAGCCATGCTCGACCACCAGAGCCTGCGCCAGCTCGCGCCGCTCTAGCGGTCCCAATGCTTTTTTGCGATCACATCCTTCAAGGCATGAATCTCCAGCGCCTGCTCGGCATACAAGCGCTTGAGTCGGCTGTTCTCGGCCTCAAGCTCGCGCATACGCGCCAACTCCGCAACATCCATGCCGCCATAGCGGCTCTTCCATTTGTAGTACGTCGCCACGCTGATGCCGTGGCTACGTACCAGTTCCTTGATGGGAATGCCCGCATCGGCCTCTTTCAAAATCCCCACAATCTGTGATTCAGTGAACTTGCTCTTGCGCATCAGAACGCTCCTTCAGTCATCCTCATAGACTGCCAAAAGTTCTCCTTTAGAACTGTCTCAATTGAGGGGAAGGCTACGCTAGGATTTGCTAGCTTCGACTGGTACGGCTGGCGGGGGCAGGTCACTCTGATGCAAAAAGACATGGGGAAGTGCCTGCTAAGAAAAAAGAATCGGGGTGGAAAATGTTAATTAGTGGAGTAGATTATATTTTAGAAACAGATTTAGAAAATATTGATATTGTTAAAAACTGTATTCAAAAAATTTCTTCCCTTGTCTGGCATGAGGTATTCTATGATGTAGATGAAGATGACGGTATTTTATACCTGTTTATCGCAAAAAATGAGGAAGAGTTTGATAAGATGGATGAATTTGGTTTTTTCTCGAATGAGAACGATGGTCCTTTTTTGATTATTTCTAACAAGCTTAATCCTTACATCACATTAGTTTTGCCAGAGGATATAGAGCATAATTGTTTTTGTAAGAAAATTTATTTTCTAATAAAAGGAGCAGTCGGCGTAGGTCGTGTTAGTCCACGCTAAGTGGACGTAACACGACAAAATTACGTCTAATATTTCAGACGGCCTTAACGACAAAGGCCGCCTGAAAGGCACAAACATCGGCGAAGGCAACCGCCTCAAAGAATACAAGGGCAGCGAATAAACTCACAATGCGCCAAGCAATCTGATTTACCGCGAACTACCGAACGCCGAAAACCAGCTCATCCGAACCGAAATCCGGCCAAATTTGACTTGGCCTGCACCTCAAAAGCTTTTCTGTCCGGCATGTACGCAGCCCGATGGGTCAACGATTCCCCAGCTGCCGTCCTGTTTGCGAACCAACATCCGGCGCGCATCCTTGTCGATGGCAGCAATGCTTCCGGGAATATGAGACACCACAACCCGCCCGCTGTAGTCGATAACCCCCGCCCCACCATCATCCGTGAAAACATAATATCCACTTTCAAAATCATCCAGCGATGAATATGCCTTGCCTTGCTGCTTTCCGCTTTTATCAATCAACCAGAAAAGCTCATCGCTTCCGCCAACACTGGCAAGCCCGGCCTTGAATTTGCTCGAAAATACATATTCAGGCGCTATGGAAAGTCTGCCTAAAGCATCTGCATATCCCCACTTCTGACCCACCATGACCGGCGCCATGCCTTCGTGATAGGCCAGTATCAGGTCAAACCCTTTGCTTGTCATTTTTCCATTGGCATCTGCCAAATACATCCGGTTTTCAGCCCTGCTTTTCAGGCCCATCACTCCGGTTTCCCGGTTGAAGCTGATCAGACTCAAATCATCAGGCAACCCATCGACAAGGCTTTTGCCGTTCTGGTCGAGGATATTCTTTCGCCCATCGTTTTCCAGCACAAAAACCAAGCGGCTGTCTGCGTCCAAATGCACAGATGCGTACACAAACGGCAAAACTTCTTTTCCGGTTTTGTCGATTGCCCCCCAAGAGCCATCCAGATTTGCCGCAGCCCTTCCATTTACCATCCTGCCGGCCTGCTGATACCGTGCCGGGATGACCTGCGCACCCTCTGCATCAATATAGCCATAAAGCCCATCGCGATTTTCAAAGGCGGCCAATCCTTCGGAAAAGGCATCAACAGACTGAACCCCTGTCAATTTCAGTTGCCGTTTAGCGCCATCTCCATCCACTATCCACCAAACACGGCCTTTGGATGCCACAAATGGCGGCGCATCTCCGATGGCAAGGTCAAACTCCAACGGCAGTATCGTCCTGCCATCACCCAAGCGGATGATGCCCATTTTTCCGTCAAGGGAAACAACCGCAAAGTCTCCAGCCTGATAACCATCGGCATCCATCTCAACCGTATCAAAATCTGGCAGAAGCCTTGGCATTGACGGGCAGTTTGTCTTGTCCCCATCGGCCATCCATCTGGCATGTGCCTGGGATGGCATGCCGCTGTAGCAGGCCAGCCACAAAAGGCTTGCCGACATCCAGTAAAAGACTTGTTTTTTCATTGCCCATCTCCTTGTCTCAAGCAACTCGTCAACGCCGGAACCGCGATATTCCTTTGTTTCAGGCTAACGCGATTTGTCGTGGCGTTTTTGACCCAAAGCAAATACCCCCTGTCCTGCCGCCCGCATCAGTGCAGCTTGCATGGCTAAAATGCAGCCATGTCTTCTCCGCCCTTTTCCCGTTCACTGCTTGCCCCCCGCCATTGGCCAATGTGGCTGCTGTTGGGCGGGTTGATGCTGATGGCGCATCTACCCTGGCGCTTGCAGCGCGCGTTGGGCGCCCCATTGGGTCTGATGCTCGCAAGGCTGCTGAAAGGTCGTCGCCAGGCGGCAGAGCGCAATCTGGCCTTGTGCTTTCCTGCCATTGGCGATGCCGAGCGCGAGGCGCTTTTGCGCGCGAGTTTTCGCGATCTTGGCATCGGGTTGTTCGAGTTCGCCAGAGCCTGGTGGGGGCGGATTGAGCCGATGCGCCGCGATGTGCAGATTGAAGGGCTGGCGCATCTGCAAGCTCTGCAAGCCGAAGGCCGTGGCGTTTTGATGGTGTCCGGGCATTTCATGACGCTGGAAATCTGTGGGCGGCTGCTTTGCGACCATGTGCCGCTGGCCGGCATGTATCGCCGTCATCGCAACCCGGTATTCGAGTGGGCGGTGCTGCGCGGGCGGTTGCGTTATGCCCAGTCCATGTTCGGCAATGACGACCTGCGTGGCGCAATCCGCCATCTCAAGCGCGGCGGCTTGCTCTGGTATGCGCCGGATCAGGACATGCGCGGCAAGGACACGGTTTTTGCGCCGTTTTTTGGCCTGCCTGCGGCCACCATCACCGCCACCCATCAGCTTGCCCGCTTGACCGGCTGTGCGGTTGTGCCGTTTTTCCATCGCCGCGAGGGCGGTCGCTATATCCTGCGCATCGCGCCGCCGCTGGCGGATTTTCCCGGCAACGACGTCACCGCCGACACCGCCCGCATCAATGCCGCGATTGAGGCGATGGTGCGCGAAGCGCCCAGCCAATACCTATGGATACACCGCCGCTTCAAGCGCCAGCCCGATGGTGTTTCGCTTTACGACAAGTCCTGATTTTCGTCCCGCGCCAGCAGGCTGCCGGCATACAGCGCTACCAGCAGCAGGAATACCGCGCCCCAGGCCGAAGAATAAAACGCCAAGTGGGTATTGAGTGGAAATGTGGTAACCACAAGTGCCAGCATCGCTGGCCGGGCACGTTCGCGTGCGCTTACGTTGGCAAAGTGCCAGGCACGCCAGGCCAGCGCCGCACCGGCCAGCCATAGCAACAAGCCGAAAAAGCCGGTTTCGCTCAGGATTTCCAGCACCAACTGATGGGCGTGCAATGCCGGGCCTTCACCCCATTCCGGTGCCGGAATGGCCGGGCAATCCTCATCCGTGCAGGCCACTTTGCCTACCGGGTCGCAGTCGTCCCAGGCATGACGGAAACCGCGCACACCCACGCCATTGATCGGGTGTGTCTCCACCATGCAGACCGCGCTGCCCCAAATGCGCATGCGCCCGGAAAGCGCCACATCTGCGCCCGCCACATCGCCACTGAACAACCTAGCGGTACGCTCAAGGCGTTCATTGGCAAACGGCGATACCAAAAGCGCCGCCGCCAGCGCCAAGCCGGCAACGGAAAAGCCCAGCAGTTTTTTCCAGCCCAGCACCTGCCAGCCGGTCAAAAGCAGCACCAGGGCATAGCCCAGCCAACTGGCGCGCGAGCCAGCCCAGAACACCGCCATGCCGATAATCGCCGCCGCCAGCATCCAGCCCTTCGCGCCCATGCGTCTTGCCGCCGCTAGCAGCACGAAAGGCGAAAAGCTCGCCAGCACCACCCCCAATATTGGGTTGCAGGGGCCAAAAATGCCGTTATGCCGGTCAAAGCCGCGCAGTTCCTGACCATGACACATCGCCTGACCGCGAATCATTTGGTACAGCCCATCGAGCATGCCGTACAAAAAGTTCACCCGGCCTTCGCTCAATCCCTGCATCCACAAGTCCAGCGCCCAGACCGTCATGATGATGGCGATGCCGGAAAACACCTTGCGCTGCCCCTCGCCGGTGGCAACGGCAATCGCCACCAGCCACAAAAACGGCAGATAGCGCAGTGCAGAGGCTGATTTTCGCAGTGCCTCGGACACATCGAAGGCGTCCACGCTGGACACCAACTGCGGCAGCCAATAGCAAAAGAACAGCGCCGTGGTCAGCGCCCAGGCAGAATGGCTCAACAGGCGTGCGCCGCCCCGAAAACGAGCCTTGAGCAAAATCACCAGCGCGGTGATAGCGCCTAGGGACAGAATCGCCTCGGAAATGCGCGAGGCCGGCCAGAAGGCCACATAGGCCAACACCCAGGCCGGTGCCCAGCGCCAGCCCTGTGGCAGACGGGAATCATCGGAAGTGGCGCTTGGGGCAGTATTCATGCAAGTTCTTGGTAAACCGATAGCGTGGCCTGCTGCATCGCTTGCAGGCTGTAGGGCATGTTAATGGGCAAAACCGGCGGCTGGCGAAGCAGTTGCAGGGCGCGCGTCGCCAGCGCGTCGGCATCGAATGGTGGCACGCCGCCTTCGGCTTGCAGTTCCGCCAAAAGCTCGCCCACGCCGCCATGCGCCCAGCCCAGCACCGGCACACCGACGCTAAGCGCCTCGATTACGGTTCGACCAAAGGCCTCGGGCTTGCGGGAAAGCTGCAAAACCAAATCGGACACGGCATAAATCGTGCCACTGAGCGCAATCGGCGGGGTTATCGCCACGGCATCGGCCACACCGAGGCTGGCCGCTAGGTTTTTCAGCTCCTGCAGATAGTCGCTGCGCTCGGCCTCGCTGGCGCCTAGCATCCATAGCCGGGCATCCACACCTTGTGTGCGCACGGCGGCCAGCAATTTCAGCGCATCGGCATGGCCTTTCAGGCGTGTGCCACGGCCAGGCATGAACAGCAGCGGCCCATCCCCTGCAATTTGCGGAAACGAGCGCGCAAACTCCGCGCGCAAATCACGGTCAACTTGCCGACGGCGCGAAAAATCACTTGGTTGGATACCACGCGGAATCACCCGCAGCTTGTCGGCAGGCGTGTCGGGATAGTGCTGCAACAGATAACGGCGCACGGTATTGGAGACACAAATCACCCGCTCGCCACGGGTCATGATGCGGCTGTAGCGCGATGGCGAGTTCAGCCCGTGCATGGTGGTTACCCAGCGCGGGCGCTTATCTGCGGGCATCCGGGCAATCGCCCAATGTCCAATCCAAGCCGGCAGACGTGAACGGGCATGGACAATATCGGCGCCGATATCGCTCAAGATGCGCCGCAGCGCACCAATCCGGGTCAAGGTCAGCGGCGATTTTTTACCGATATCCAGCCGGATATGCTCGCCGCCCACCGCCTGCAACGACGCGACCAGCCGCCCGCCTGCCGATACCACGATGGCACGATGCCCGGCCTCGACCAGCGCTTGGGCGATTTCCAAGGTGGAACGCTCGACACCGCCCGATTGCAGTGCAGGCAAAAGCTGTACAACCGTGAGGCGACGGCTCATGCCATCCAATTAATCGACCAAGGTGTATTTCGCCCCGCAATACGGGCATTCGGCCTGGCCGCCTTCGCTTTCAATCGGCAGATAAACGCGCGGATGCGAGTTCCACAGTGCCATTTCCGGCAGCGGGCAGGACAGCGGCAGTTGTGCGCGATGTACCTGGTATTCACGCTGGGCATTGGCCAGATTGGCTTGGGCGGCATCGCTCATATCAAAACTCTAAGGAATTTGCAGGAGCGCAATTTTAGCCCAGCTTGCGATTTCCACCATCAATGCGCAGCAACAAATCACGCAGCGGCGTAAAGCCGGTGGCAAAACCGGCAAATATCCCGAGCATGTTGGCGGTGATATCGGCACGCTCACCGACCCGGCCGACATTCATCGCCACTTGCAGGTGCTCGATGCCAAGCCCGGTCAGCGCCAGCAAAATCGCCATGACCATCCAAGCAGCTCGCCGTGCATACAACTGCACGGCACCGGCCATCAGCGCGAAATAGGCGATGAAATGCCCGAGCTTGTCATTACCCACCGACACTTGCGGCAACTCGCGCGGCGGCAGCAGCGACAGTACCCATACGCCGACGAACGCCAGCATCCACAGGCATGCCCAAAGCCAGCGATGGCGAAAGGGTTTTAGCGAGCGCCCCGGGCGATAGCCGCTTTGCCGCATCAGCCCAGCCGCCAGCTCATTTCGCCCAGCATGAAGGCATGCTCGAACTCGACATCGCGCTCAAAGCCCATCAGCTGAAAACGCTCACCCATGGCTTTGGGTAGGGTCAGTTGCTTGGCCTCGTGACGCAGCGCCAGCCGCGCAACTTCGTCGGCGGCATTTGCCTCCGCCTCGACAAGACGCGCCTCAAGGCCATTGCCCAGCAGGAAATTGGCCTGGGTAACATAGCCGGTCAAATCAAATCCGGCACCGACACCGGCCTCTGCCAGTGCCGTGAAATCCACCGAGGCGGTAATGTCCTGCAAACCGGGGAAAGCCAGCACATCGGCCACCAAATGGTGACGGCGGAATGCGCGCAATGTGCCCTCGCTGCGACTGGGGTGGTAGAACTCCGCACGCGGATAGCCGTAATCGGCAAACAACAGCGCGCCGCGCGTCAATCGGCCAATGACCGCCTGCAACCAGTACGGCAGTTGCGGCAGGATTTCAGAGCGATAGCCCGGCGGCAATGGCGCTTCCAGACTACGCTCGACATGCCGCACAGCATTTACCAGCAGCACATCGGCATCGGCCTCACGGATGAAAAAACCGCCATCGGCCAATGCGCCGACATATTCTTCGGCGACTTCATTCTGTTCGTTGATGACAAAACGCGAGGTGGGCAGCGCATCCAGCACTTCGTTGGCAAACACCACGCCCTGCCAAGGGGATTCCATCGGGCCGTTCAGCCATTCCACGCGCGCAAACAGCGCAGGCGGCAGATTGGCCTGCAAACGCGCATGTTGGCGCTCGCGCAGGTCGGCGCTGGGTTCGAGAATGGCGTAACGGGCGGGGACGGCATCGAGTGCCTGTAAACGCTGCAATGCCGCTTCGGCAAATGCGCCGCTACCGCCACCGATTTCCAGAAACTGCGCATCTGCGCCGATTTGCCCAATCACCGGTGCCAACGCCTCGGCCACACAGGCCGCAAACAGCGAGCCTAGCTCCGGCGCCGTTACAAAATCGCCCGCTGCTCCAAATTTGGTCGCCCCGGCGCTGTAATAGCCCAAGCCCGGCGCATACAGCGCCAGCTCCATGAAACGGGAAAACGGCACTGCGCCGCCATTGGCGGCGATTTCGGCACGAATCAATGCCTCAAGCTGCGCACTATGGGCAAGCGCATCGGCATCGGGGGGCGGCAGGGAGCTCATGATGAAAAAAACCGGTAGCCAAAACAGGCCGCAAGCATAACCGCTGCCTGTTGCTCCCGGTCAAACGCAATCACTTGTTCTTTTCGCGCGCTTCTTCTTCACGGATTTTCTTGCGCAGGAAAAAGCCCACGGCAAGCGGCGTACCAAACAAAATGATGGTGCCGACAATCATCAGCCAGCCCACCGGCTTTTGCAGCATTTCTACCAGTACCGGGTGCATGTCGTTCTCCTTGTAAAGATTGGCTCATGGTGCAACAGACTACCCGCAAAAGATTGATTGCTGTCAAAAAGTTAACATTCCCGAAACCGTCACGGAGCACAGCATGCCCGACCATCCCCCCGTTACGCTCATCACCGGCGCCGCCAAGCGCATTGGCGCGGCGATTGCCCGCCACCTGCATGGCGAAGGCCATTGTCTGGCGCTGCACTACCGCAGCTCCGCCGCCGCGATGCAGGCATTGATAGGCGAGCTCAACGCCACCCGTCCAGGCAGTGCCATCGCCTTGCAGGCGGACTTGGCGGAAGTCTCACGCATCCCGGCGCTCATCAACCAAACTATCGACACATTCGGGCGGCTGGATTTGCTGATCAACAATGCCTCCGGCTATTACGCCACCCCCGTCGGCACGGTTACCCCCGAAGACTGGGACACGCTGTTTGCCAGCAATGCACGCGCACCGTTTTTTCTCTCCCAAGCCGCCGCCCTGCATCTGCGGCAGGCACGGGGCGCCATCATCAATATCGTCGATATTTATGCCGAGCGCCCGCTGCCCGGCCACCCGGTGTACTGCATGGCCAAGGCGGCACTGGCGATGATGACCCGCGCACTGGCGGTGGAGCTGGGCCCGGAAGTGCGCGTCAATGGCATTGCGCCGGGCAATATCCTCTGGTCGGAGAATCCACAAAAAGCCGAAACACTGGAGATGGTGGAAGCACGCACCACCCTGCGCCGCCAAGGCTGCCCAGAGGACATCGCGCAAATGGTGTCGCAACTGTATGCCAGTGCCTATGTCAGCGGCCAAATCATCGCCGTGGATGGCGGCAGGTCGTTGTATATCTGATGGCGCATTGACTATGGCAGCATTGGCAGGAAATTCATCATCTGCCATGACCATGAGCGATACCGGTAAACGCATTGATTCCATCATCAAGTTGGGGCTGGGCGATGCACTGAAATCGCTTGGCTTCAAAAAGCAGGCGCGCAACTTCCGCCGCATTGAGCCTGATGGCAGCATCTTGGTCATCAATATCCAGAGCAGCCTGTACAACGAAACTGGCCGGGGAGTTTTCACCGTCAATTTGGGTCGCTATCTGCCTGATATGGCCAGAGAAATGGAGCGGGAAGTCCATGACAAGCCCAAGGAACATGAATGCCACGCGCGAATCCGCATTGGCAGATTGCTGCCCGGCATCGAAGCGGATTACTGGTGGCAAGTCGATGCGCGCAGCAATCTGGATGCCCTTGCGGCAGAGCTGAAAGAAGCCGTGATATTGCACGGCATTGCCTGGTTTGAAAGCCCGGACTCGATGGCGTAGCTCTATCAACACCATCCCAACCCTCCCCCACTGGCAGGGGAAGGGGCAGGCGCTTAGTTCCAGCGCGGCATTTTTTCTGGATCCAGCCCGGAAACTTCAAAGGTGGCGCTGCGAGTGCCGGAGGGTTTGACCGGGAACTCAATGGTGACTTCTTTCGATGTCTTGAAAATCCGCCACAGGGCGCGATGGTCGGTGATGAACATGGCGATGGCTTCGTCGGTATCCGGGCGTGAGCCGCGCAGGGTGCGTGTTTGGCCGTCGATGGTGAGTTTGAGGTTGCAGCCGGAATAGCAATTGAAGTCGCCACGCTTCAAGACCAGATAGCTTGAGCGCCCCCATTCGGGGTGGTCGCGGAAAATCAGCTGCACCGGAGTGCGGCCGCCGTCCAGCTCAATCCGCTGTTTGGCATCAATGGCGGCGGTCAGTTGCCGCCCCTTGCCGGCCGGGTTGTCCTGATAGGTCCATAGGTATTGCAGGCGACGCGCGGCACGGATTTCCTTCACCCGGCTTTCCAGCTCCGCATAGCGACTTTCGGCATCACGAGCCGCCTCGGTACCGGCGTAATTGCGGCGCAGGAAGTCGGCCTGTGCCCAGGCGCGCTCCCAGTTTTCTTCGGCTAGGGCTTCTTCATACGATTTTTTCGCCGGTGCCGCCGCCGCTTCACGCTGCAAAGCCTCGCGGGCGGCGACTTCTACCGGGTCTTCTGCCGGTTTGCAGGCGGCCAATGACAACAGCAGCAAGGCCAGCCAAGTCCCGTGTTTCATCTGTGCCATCGCCTGCCTTCCTTATTTTTGTTCGGCCTTGCGGATGACTTCTTCCACCGAGGCCGTGGTAATCGGGTGATAGCCGGGCTTGGCACGGGCAAATACTTGCTTGGCGAACTTCAGGCCATCGGGTGTTGCCACCAGTGCGTGATAGGTGGGCATGATGAGCTTCCGGCGACCCACGCGCTCCAGGAACTTGCCCATTTCCGGGCGTGCCTGCAAATAGCCGCTGCGCACGGTCAGCGGATACCAGCGCATGGCGATTTCGCCATTGGCAGTGCCGGTGAAGTGGTAGGCCTCATCCAATGCCTGCAATTGTGCTTCGGACAGGGTTTCCGGCATGCCTTCCAAAAAGTGCACCCATTCCTGGGTGGACCAGGCATCACTCAGCTGCTTGCTCGGCAAATTGCCGGCGCCGGTAAAGGCCGCGCGCGCGGTATCCACCACACCAAAGGCGCGCGAGGAAACTTGCGGGGCAAACTCCGGCACGCCGGGCTGATACACCCAGCGCTCCACCTGCTCCAGCGTGGCTTTGCCTGGGTTTTTGTCAATCAAATGGGTTTTGATGTAGTCGAGGAACTGCTGGGTGGTTACCGATTGGAAGGCGAAATGGTCGAAATAGCCCTTCAGGAATGGGTCGAACACATCGCGGCCATAGGCTTCTTCCAGCCATTGCAGCATCCATGCGCCCTTGGTGTAAACAGTGGCCGAAGACGAGCCATCCGGGTCGGGCAAATCACCGGGCTTGAGTGCCATCACCTGCAATTTGGGGTCGAGGGTGCGGTATTCGCGCTCCAGCTCGTTGCGGTCGATGACATATTCCATGTTGGCCATTTCCTTGCCGTACATTTCTTCGATGATGCGCGCCTGCACATAGCTGGTGAAGCCTTCATTGAGCCAGCCATCGCGGTCGGTAGCGAAAGTCACCAGATTCCCCGACCAACTGTGCGCAAGCTCATGGGCAATCAGCGATACCAGCGATTTATCGCCAACGATGACGGTGGGGGTGGCGAAGGTCAGACGCGGGTTTTCCATGCCGCCATAGGGGAAGGATGGCGGCAATACCAGCATGTCGTAGCGATCCCAGCGATAAGCGCCGTAGAGTTTTTCAGTAACCGCAATCATCTTTTCGGTGTCTTCGAACTCTTTGACCGCCCTGTCCACCATCGCCGGCTCGGCCCAGACCCCGCTGCGCTCGGAAATCGGCTTGAATACCAAATCACCCGCAGCAATCGCCAGCAGATAGGACGGAATCGGCTGCGGCATCTTGAATTCGTATTCGCCATCACGCTCGGCCTTCGGGTCGTTGTCGGCGCTCATCAGCACCATCACGTTTTTCGGGGCGGTGATGCGTGCCGAATAGGTGAAACGCACTTGTGGCGCATCTTGCAGCGGCACCCAGCTGCGCGCATGAATTTGCTGCGACTGGCTGAACATGAACGGCAATTTCTTACCTTCGGTCATCGCCGGGGTCAGCCATTGCAGGCCGGAAGCATTCGGCGAAGTGCGATAGGTCACGCGCACCTTGGTCGGCTGGTCGGGGGTCTGGATGGACAACTTGGTGCCGAGCACCGGATCGGCCGTCGGCGCCAATGCAAAATCCAGCGGCTTCCATGCGCCTTCGCTGGTTTCGCCTTCGGCTTTTTCGATGCTGAGATCACGGGTATCGAGCACCAGTTGGGTGCTGCTCTTGTCCAGCCATTCCAACGTATAGGTGGCGGTGCCGGCCAGCTCCTTGCGGTTGAAATCTATCGACAAATCCAGCGCCAAGTCTTTGGTGCGCACCTTGTCCGGCTCGGAATAGGAGTGCTCATCGACAATCTTGGCAACCACCGCCTCGCTCTTGGCGACCGTTGCCGAATCGGCAGTGCCTGGCGCAGTGGAGGCTTCTTCCTTGCAGCCGGCAAGCAACAGAACAGTGGCGATGGAAAGCGTCAGCACGGAATGGCGCATCGATAAACCCTGGGCTTGAAAGGAAGCCGGAGTTTAACCGCACACCGCCATCCATCACTAGCCGCGCAACATCTCCACAAAGCGACGCGGCGCAGCATCAAAGCCGCCATTGGACATAAACACCACATGGTCGCCGGGTCGGGTGCGGGCTTTGAGTTCAGCAAGCAGGCGATCGACATCGGCCACCGCTGCGGCTTCGCCGCGCACCTCGGCAATCACCCGCGCCGCGTCCCAAGGCAGTTCCGGGCGGGCAAGAAACACCACTTCATCAGCGATTGCCAGCGATGGCGCCAGTGCATCGGCATGGGCGCCCAGGCGCATCGAATTGCTGCGCGGCTCCATCGCCACCACGATGCGGGCATCGCCCACCCGGGCGCGCAGACCGGCCAGCGTGGTGGCAATCGCGGTGGGGTGATGGGCAAAATCGTCGTACACGGTGATACCGGCGAGCGCGCCGACCACTTCCATGCGCCGCTTGACGCTTTGAAAGCGTGTCAGCGCCGGGGCAATATCGGCAGGTGCCACGCCCACCGCCGCGCAGGCGGCCAGCGCAGCCAGTGCATTCAGCACATTGTGCCGCCCCAGCAGCGACCATTGGACACGGGCGACTTCCACGCCGTCGCGCAATACCCCAAAGGCACTGCCATCGGCAGCGTCCAGTCGCGCCGACCAGTGGAAGCCCTCGCCAATGCCGAAGGTTTCAACTGGCGTCCAGCAGCCCATCGCCAGCACCCGGCGCAGGTTTTCGTCCTCGCCATTGACTATCAAGCGGCCACGCTGCGGCACGGTACGCACCAGATGGTGAAACTGCCGTTCGATGGCGGCAAGGTCGGGAAAAATATCGGCGTGGTCGTATTCCAGATTGTTGAGGATGGCGACCTGCGGGCGGTAATGCACAAACTTGCTGCGTTTGTCGAAAAACGCCGTGTCGTATTCGTCTGCTTCCACCACAAACTCACGCCCTGCGCCGATGCGCGCAGACACACCGAAATCTTCGGCCACGCCGCCAATCAAAAAGCCGGGCGCACGTCCTGCGGCCTCCAGCAAAAATGCGGTAATCGTGGTGGTGGTGGTTTTGCCGTGAGTTCCGGCCACCGCGATGGTTTCGCGCCCCGGCAAGACATGCTCGGCCAACCACTGCGCACCACTGGTATAGGCGCGGCCACTATTGAGCACCGCCTCCACTGCCGGGTTGCCGCGCGAGAGTGCATTGCCGATAACGACGGTATCGCAATCTTCGGCAAGATTGCCCGGCGCATAGCCTTGGGCAAGCCTGATGCCGAGTTTCTCCAGTTGGGTGGACATCGGCGGATACACGGCCTGGTCGCTGCCTTCGACCTCAGCCCCAAGCTCACGCGCCAAGGCGGCCACGCCGCCCATGAAAGTACCGGCAATGCCGAGGATATGGATTTTCAAGGCCACTCTGCCTTCAGGGTTGCAAACGAACGCCGGGCAAGCCCGGCGTTGAGAGAAAAAACATGCCGGTTATGCGATGGCTTGCAGAATGCGGGCGAATACTTCGTCCAGCTCGCCCACGCCATCAACCACGGTGAGCTGCCCTTTTTCGCGGTAGAAATCAATCACCGGGGCGGTTTGGTCGTTATATACCTTGAGCCGCACGCGCACCGATTCGGGCGTGTCATCGGCACGGCCTTCGGCCTTGGCGCGTCCGGCGATGCGTTCGACCAGAAGCTCGGTCGGGACATCCAATTGCACTGCGGCATCAAACGGCTGGCCGATTTTTTCCAGCAATTTGCCCAATGCCGCGGCCTGCGCCGGGTTGCGCGGATAGCCATCCAGAATGAAACCCTTGGCCACATCCGGGCGGGTCAGGCGCTCTTCCAGCATGCCGAGCAGGATGTCATCGCTGACCAGCTCGCCGCGGGCAATCACGTCCTTAGCCTCCAAACCCAGCTTGCTGCCAGCGGCGATTTCTGCCCGCAGCATGTCGCCGGTGGAAATATGCGGCACCTGCAAATGTTCTTTCAGGCGCACGGCCTGAGTGCCTTTGCCGGAACCTGGGGGGCCAAGAAGAACCAATCGCATTGCATCTACTCCATCAAGCGTTATACAAGGGCGCTACACTCGCAGGCAGCGCGGCGGCTCTCCAGCTTAACGCATCCCTGCCCTTCTCTGGCTACAACTTATGTCGAAAACCCAACGCAAGCCCCAAGGAACCTTGGTTTACGCCCAGTCCGGCGGTGTTACCGCCGTCATCAATGCCACTGCTGCTGCGGTGATAGAAGAAGCCCGCCATCACGGCATCCGCGTACTGGCCGGGCGCAACGGCATCCTCGGCGTATTGAATGACGATTTGATCGACACGCAAGCCTTGAGTCGCGCCGATTTGCGCGCACTGGCGCATACCCCGGGCGGCGCCTTTGGCAGTTGTCGGGTGAAACTCAAGTCCTTGCAGGAAGACCGGGAAAAATATCTGCAATTGCTGGAAACCTTCCGCAAGCACGAAGTGCGCTGGTTTCTTTACAACGGCGGCAATGACTCGGCCGATACCGCACTGAAAGTCTCGCAACTGGCGGCAGAATTCAATTATCCACTGACCTGCATCGGTGTCCCCAAGACCGTGGACAACGACCTAGCCGTTACCGACTGCTGCCCCGGCTTTGGCTCGGCGGCCAAATACACCGCCATCAGCGTGCGCGAATGCGCACTGGATGTGGCCGCGATGGCCTCCACCTCCACCAAGGTGTTTGTCTATGAGGCGATGGGACGCCATGCCGGCTGGCTGGCCGCCGCCGCTGGACTGGCCGGCAAGGGCGAGGACGAAGCCCCGCATCTGATTCTGTTCCCGGAACGGATATTTGACGAAGCCGATTTTCTTGCCCGCGTGGATGCGGTGGTCAAGCGCGTGGGCTATTGCGTGGTGGTGGCAAGCGAAGGCATCCGCGATGCACAAGGGCATTTCGTAGCCGATGCCGGCGCCGGCAAGGACGCCTTCGGCCATACCCAACTTGGCGGCGTAGCCAGTTATCTGGCCGGGCGCGTACAGGAAAAGCTCGGCTACAAAATCCACTGGGCGATGCCCGACTATCTGCAACGCTCCGCTCGCCATATCGCCTCGGAAACCGATTTTGCCCACGCCCGCGCCGTCGGCAAAAAAGCGGTGCAATACGCTCTCAAGGGCATGAATGCGGTGATGCCGGTGATCGTGCGCAGCGCCGACCAGCCCTATCGCTGGAAGATTGAACCGGCCGCCTTGCAGGACATCGCCAACAAGGAAAAAACCTTTCCCGAGCACTTCATCCGCGAGGACGGCTACGGCATCACCGAGGCCGCCCGTCGCTATCTGCACCCGCTGATTCGCGGTGAAGCCTACCCGCCCTATAGCCGCGATGGCCTGCCGAAATATCTGAAGCTGAAACTTTGATGCGCATCCTGCAACTCAAGGTCAAGCCGAATGCCCGCAGCCAGTCGCTGGTTGAGGGCGATGACGGCATTTGGCTGGCGCAATTGAAATCCCCGCCGGTGGATGGCAAGGCCAATGCCGAATTGATTGCGCTCCTGGCCGAGCACTTTGGCTGTCGCAAAAGCGATATCCAGATCAAAACCGGCGCAGGCTCACGCCTGAAACGGGTATTGCTGCCGGAATAAGCGCATTTTTCAACGCCTGTTGATCGGCTTTGCGTGGCCGTTTTCGAAAGAATCGTACAAGTTTGTCCGCCTTGCACTTCCTTTCCAGCGCAAAACGCGGATTTTGAGCGAAAGCGCCACTCAATCGCAGGCTTTGCCTTCGATGCGGAAATCCAGCGCAAACTTCGGCACATCCGGGGACGGGCCATCATTCATGGCGTCTTGCAGATAAATGCGGCTGCGCCCTTGGGCATCCAGTTTCGGAGGCGCCACCTTGCCCGGATGCCGCCAGACCCGCAGCACTGCCTGCTGCGAAGGGCAGGCAGCACTCGGCACGCGCACGATGTCATTGAGTAGCCACCCGGTCTGCGCACTGGGTCTTGCAACGCCGGCATCCTGCAACAAGGCGCGTGGCCGACACTGGCTGCTGCTTTGCACCACTTCCAGCTGATAAGGCTGCGCGGCATTGCCAGTGAATTGACCCTGTGCACGGCTACAGGTTTCGGGAATGGTGCGCATGGTATGCAGCACCCCGACCGCTTGCGGACTAGCGGCTTGGCGGGTGATTTCCGGTTTTTCCTGTTTTTCCTGCGCACCTTGGGCAATGCCGCTGGCACACAACAGGGCGGTAACAATCAAAAAGCGCTGCATTGGCAATATCCGGGGTCGGCTCAAAACCCAGCCAGCCTGTCATGACGCGGCTGAACCCTGTCCATCAAGCCTCCCGCGTCTTGCCAAAACTGCACCGCAACAAGCGTTTCACCGCTGCGGCGTTACACTCATTTGGTCTTTCAACCCAAGGTGATCCATATGCCTCCTGAACTTCCCTGGCAGGTTTCCCTGCAATACTCCCTGAGCAGCTATTTGCCACATCTGCTTGGCGGCATTGCCATTTTTCTGGTCGGCTGGATCGTGGCGCTGGTGCTGTCGGCAGGTACCCGCAAGGGGCTGTCGGGAATCGGCCTCAACCGGCGTTTGAATGGTGCCACGCCCGATGCCTCTGACTTCAACTACGAAAAACTGGCCGCGCGGCTGGTGTTCTGGTTCGTGCTGTTGCTGGCCGCACTTGGCATGTTCAATGTGTTCAATGTCGATGGCGTTTCCGATCCGTTGTCGATGCTGGTCAGCCAAGTGCTCGCCTTTCTGCCTCGGCTGCTGCTGGCGCTGCTGCTCTCGCTGCTGGCATGGATTGTGGCAACGGTGGTGCGCAGCCTGATTAACAAGGGGCTTAACGCGACCCAGCTTGACGAAAAACTCTCCGAAGAGGCGGATATGCCGCCGGTTTCCAATGCCATGGGCAATGTCGCCTACTGGCTGGTGTTGCTGCTGTTCCTGCCAGCGGTTGTGGGCGTACTGCAAATCGAAGGCTTGATGACCCAGCTGACGTTGATGACCAACGACATCATGGGGATGTTGCCGAATATCCTTGCAGCCGCGCTGCTTGCCATCGGCGGCTGGATTCTGGCCAAGCTGGTGCGCGGCCTGGTCAGCAATCTGCTGGCTTCGACCCGCATCGACCAATTCTCCGCCCGCAACGAGGCCACCCGCGACCTGCGCCTGTCGCAGCTGGGCGGCATCCTAGCCTTTATCCTGATTATCGTGCCGGCACTGATTGCCGCGCTGGATGCGCTGAAGATTCCGGCCATTTCCGCGCCGCTGACTCGGATGCTGGACATCATGGTGTCGGCCATCCCCAGCATTCTGGCCGCGACCGCCGTACTGCTGCTGGCTTGGTTCATTGGCCGTTTCGCGGCCGACGTGGTTGCCCGCCTGCTCTCCAGCCTGGGGCTGGATCGCTTGCCCGAGCGTCTGGGGCTGGGTCATGTATTCCCGGTAGCCGCAGCGCCCAAGGCCGATACCGCAGATGCCGATTTGGCCGATGACGAAATCGCCCCAGTGGCAAGTGTTTCCGCTATCCCCACACGCACCCCGACCTCGCTGTCGGACTTTGCCGGTAAGCTGGCACTGTTCTTCATCATGCTGTTTGCTACCGTGGAAGCGGCCAATCTGGTCGGCTTTACCGCGATCGGCGCCCTTGCCGCCACGTTCATCTCCTTCGGCGGCGACATCCTGCTGGGTCTGACCATCCTGGTGATTGGCTACTGGCTGGCAAACCTTGCCGCACTTGCCATCCAGCGCGCCAATGCCGGCCATGCGCTGCTGCTCTCGCGCATCGTCCGGGTAGCGATTACCGCCCTGGTGCTGGCGATGGGGCTGCGCGCGATGGGCGTGGCCAATGACATCGTGTATCTGGCCTTTGCCCTGACGCTCGGCGCGGTGGCGGTGGCACTTGCAATCGCTTTCGGCGTCGGTGGTCGCCATGCCGCAGGCCGCATTGCCGAACACTGGGTGCAACAGTATCTGGACAAAAAACGCGACCAGGATTCCTGATTGCAGTCCACGTTCAAACGGCGGCTCGGGTTCTGCCCGGGTCGCCGTTTTTCATGGCCGCCCGCCCGCGTAGAATTGGCAACCCTATCCCCAACAATGGAGCTGCCTCATGGGCCTTAGTCGCGTCACTACCGGCAAAAACCCGCCGGACGAAATCAACGTCATCATCGAAATCCCCAAGGATGCCGACCCGGTCAAGTACGAGGTGGACAAGGAATCCGGCGCGATTTTCGTTGACCGCATCCTGTCAACGCCAATGCGCTATCCCTGCAATTACGGCTATGTCCCGCATACCCTGTGCGGCGACGGTGATCCGGCCGACGTGCTGGTGATTCTGCACCTGCCGCTCCTGCCGGGCAGCGTGGTGCGTTGCCGTCCGGTTGGCGTTTTGAAGATGTCCGACGAAGCCGGCAGCGACGAAAAACTAATCGCCGTGCCGGTCGCCAAGATTTATTCGCGCTATGCGGATATCGAAAACATGGATCAGCTCACCTCGCACTGGGCCGAGCGCATCGGCCACTTCTTCGAGCATTACAAAGACCTCGAACAAGGCAAGTGGGTCAAGATTGACGGCTGGGGTGATGCCGAAGAAGCCAAAGCCATCCTGCGCGATGCCGTTGAGCGCTTCAACGCATTGCCAGAAGCGGAAAAAGTTTTCTGATCCCGCCCGCCCCTGCCCGCCTTTGCCGGCAGGGGTTTTTGTTTCTACCCAAGCGATATTCGGGTGGCAAGGCCAAACTCAAGGCCGCCAGCCCTTGCTTTGCAAAGCCAGCCAGCACAGCGCGACCGTGGTGGCATCGCCCAATGCGGTATGGCGGCCAATGATGGGCACGCCAAGCACCTCCGCGATATGGGCAAAGTCGAGATTGGGCGGCGCATCGGGAGCGCGACGACGCTGCTCGGCCAGCACCGCATCGGCCAAATCCTGTTGCCGGTTGGGCAGGGAAAAACCGCAGATATGGCGCACATGGGGCGCCAGCATGCGCAGGTCAAAATCCAGGTAATAACCCAACAGTGCCCGCGACCCCAGCCAAGCAAGAAATTCGCGCACCGCTTGGGTAACCGGAACTCCCAGAGCCGCTTCTTCCGGGGTGATATGGTGGTGGCGGATGGATTCGATATCAAAGCCGCGCTCGGGACGGATACGGCGGGTAAAGCGCTGGGACAGCAGCACCTTGCCATCGCACAGAGGCACCGCGGCAAGGCTCAGGATATGGTCGCTGGCCGGGTTCAGGCCGGTGGTTTCAAGATCAAGACTGACCCATTCGCCCGGCGGAGATTTTTCCAGCAGAGCAGCCCATTGTCCGCCGCCATGTTGGCGACGCATCCACCAGCGTTGCAGGGCATTCGGACGGCTCATTCGGTCAGGTGAAACTCGGTTTTGATTTGCTGGCGAAAGCCTTTGACCACCCGCAGTGCATCGCGCAAAAGCTCGCGATCGAGCCTGCGCAGGCGCTCGGCATGGATGAGGTTGTCTGGCAGGCGGCCTGCATCCAGTGCGGCGATTTGCGCATCCAACCGCAGCCGCTGGAATACCGACAACGCCTGCGGCAAATCACGGCCAAGCGCTGCGGAAATACGCCCTAGGGCAACCAGTTTTTCACAGCGCTCGAAACTGTTGCGCTCGGAAATGCCATATTTCAGCGCCATACAACGCAGGCCGTGCACCACCGGAAAAATCCCGCCTTTTTTGAGATCGGTGCCATGCGCATCGCTTTTGACATGCCCCAGCAATGTCAGCGGCGTTTCAAAACGCAGTGTGGCCGCCGCCAGTTGATTGAGCAGACGCGCATCTTCACCCAATGCCTGCAAGGCCTCTTGCAGCGGGGCAAACAGCGCCTGATTGCCGGCTACCGGGCGCGAATCAAGGGTGATGGCAAGATCCAACGCGGCCTCCGGGGTATGCAGATAACGCCAGCTCATGATCCGTTCGCGCCATTGCGATGCCCGCATGCACCAATGCGCATTGCTGACCATCACCCCGCCGGGACAGGGTGGGTAGCCCATCTGCGCCAGCGCGGCAGAAAACTGCTGCATCGCCGCTTCAAGACCGTCCCATTGCAGCGTGTCGGCCACAATCAAGGCATTGTCCTGGTCGGTTTTCAGCAATTGTTCGCGGCGGCCCTCGCTGCCCAGCAGCAAAAGACAAAGCTGGTCGTGATACGGCTTGGGCACCACCCACTCAAAAACCCGCTGCATGATGCGGCTGTTGAGCGCGCTGACCAACTCCATCAAATAGGGGATGCGTGCGCCCTGGGCATGCAGGGTGCGTACCAAGCGGGTCATGCCACTGGCGGCATCGGCGATTTCTTCCAGCGTATTGGCACGCGCCAAGCGCAGGCTGATCAGATGCGAATGGCTGGCGTAATGCGAGAGCACCTCGGCCATGCCGAGTGTGCCGAGAATCCGGTCGCCATCGACCACGGCCACGCGCTCGATATGTCGCTCGGTCATCACGATCAACGCCTGAAACAAGGCATCACCGGCCTGTACTGCAATCAATGGGCGATTGGCGAGCGTGCCAACGGCGGCATCGGCAGCGATGTCTTTCAGTGTGATGGCTTCCAGAAGGTCGGTGCGGGTCACAATGCCCGGCGCGGCATGCGCAGCATCATCGACCAGCAAGCAATCCACCCGGCGCGCTTTCAAAAGTGCAGAAGCCTGCCGGATGCTGGCGCTGGCTTCGATATGTTCTGCCGGTGCCAGATGTGCATCGCCAACGCGGGCAATCATTAGCTCGGCCAGCTCCGAGTCGCGGCCACGATTGCGGTCGGCCAACTGCCCCTTGGCTGAAAGCCCCTCATTGAAATAGGCGCGAAATGCCGGGTATTGCTCAATCAGTTCGCGGAATACCTCGGCCGGAATCAAGAACAGCAGGCAGTCGCTTTCGGCGCGATAGCTGTGCCGTGCGCGTCCGGCCATCACCGCCCAAGCGCCAAATACATCGCCAGCATCGTAATCACCAAAGCGGCGCTCATGTCCTGCGCCATCCATGTCGAAGGCATAAATCCGTCCCTTCATCACCACCACCGCGTGTGGCGAAGGCTGTCCGGCTGCAATCAGCAAATCACCGGCGCGGTGAAAGGCCAGATCCACACTGGC
Organism: Lysobacteraceae bacterium NML08-0793; assembly: GCA_002798275.1. Taxonomy (GTDB): domain Bacteria; phylum Pseudomonadota; class Gammaproteobacteria; order Xanthomonadales; family Xanthomonadaceae; genus Solilutibacter. Next base: position 87,059 of record NWQR01000004.1, read on the forward strand.
GGCAAGCCGGCTGCGCCCCTCATCGTCCAGCAGGTCGAACGGCGGCAGCGACAAATCAAGTCCCGGAACTGGCTCCATCTGGGCGACCTCGAAACACCTGCCGCCATTGTGGCACTTGCCGCTGCACTTTCCCTTTCGACTTTGGGCCAACAAGGATGCAGGTGTTCGGCGTAGCTGGTTTAGAAGCCTTGCAGCAACCCTGCCTGACACCCTGACAGGATGTGCAGGTTTAGCGCCTTGAATACAATCACCGCAAGACCCGAGCCCAAGCGCCATGATCATCTCCTCGCCCGCCGACTTCCGCGCCGCCGCCCAAAAACGCCTGCCGCCTTTTTTGTTCCACTACATCGACGGCGGTGCGTATGTAGAAAAAACCCTGCGCCGCAACGTCGAAGACCTGGCCGACATCGCCCTGCGCCAGCGCGTGCTGAAGGACATGAGCCAGCTCGACACCAGCATCGAGCTTTTTGGCGAAAAGCTCTCCATCCCCGTCACCCTTGCGCCCGTGGGGCTGACCGGCATGTACGCACGCCGTGGCGAAGTGCAGGCGGCGATGGCTGCGGACAAAAAAGGCATCCCGTTTTGCATGTCCAGCGTCTCGGTCTGCCCGATTGAAGAAGTCGCGCCCAAGCTCAGCCGCCCCATGTGGTTCCAGCTCTATGTGCTGAAAGACCGCGGCTTCATGCAAAACGCGCTGGAGCGCGCGCAGGCCGCCGGTTGCTCCACGCTGGTGTTCACCGTGGACATGCCCGTGCCCGGCGCACGCTACCGCGACATGCATTCGGGCATGAGTGGCCCCAATGCCGCCCTGCGCCGCTACCTGCAAGCGGCGATGCACCCGCACTGGGCGTGGCATGTGGGCGTAAACGGTCGCCCGCATGACCTTGGCAACATCTCCACCTACATGGGCAAGGTGATCGGGCTGGAGGACTACATCGGCTATCTCGGCGCGAACTTCGACCCCTCCATCTCCTGGAAAGACCTAGAGTGGATCCGCGACTTCTGGAAAGGGCCGATGCTCATCAAGGGCATCCTCGACCCCGAGGACGCCAAGGACGCCCTGCGCTTTGGCGCCGACGGCATCATCGTCTCCAACCACGGCGGGCGCCAGTTGGACGGCGTGCTCTCCACCGCGCGGGCGCTGCCGCCGATTGCCGATGCGGTCAAGGGTCAGCTCAAGATTCTGGTGGACTCGGGCATCCGCAACGGCCTAGATGTAGTGCGTATGCTCGCCCTAGGTGCCGACTGCACCATGATTGGCCGCGCCTATATCTATGCGCTGGCCGCCGCCGGTGGCGCGGGCGTTACGCAGGTGCTGGATTTGTTCGAGAAAGAAATGCGCGTGGCCATGACCCTCACCAGCGTCAACAAGGTCAGCGACATAAACCGCACGTTGTTGGCAACCGCTGTCTAAGCGCCTGTTTGCGCGCTCTTTCTTTCCAATGCCGGTGGACTTGCAAGGGCGGCAGAGGCAAATCAGCCCGTCTTGGCTGTGCGGTATGCCGTGCTGCCGGTCGGCCTTTCGACTTTGAGCCTATTCCGGTGGCCGCAGGCTTTACACTCGCGCCGAAGCACACAAGGCGGGCGCATGTTTTCCAACTGGACTCTGCTGCTGATTTCCGGCGTCTATGTCGGGCTGTTGTTCATCATCGCCATCCACGGCGAGCGCAGGCCGCTGCCCGAGCGTCATCGCCATTGGCAGCCGGTCATCTATGCGCTGGCACTGGCGGTGTATTGCTCCTCATGGACGTTTTACGGTGCGGTCGGCACCGCCGCGCGCAGCGATCTTGGCTTTTTGCCGATTTATCTGGGGCCGATACTGATGCTGCTGTTTGGCTGGAAGCTGATGGAACGGGTGGTTCGCATCAGCCAGGAGCAGCGTATTGTTTCCATTGCCGATTTTCTTTCTTCGCGCTATGGCCGCATGCCGGGGCTGGCCGCATTGGTCACATTGCTGGCACTAGTGGCGGCCATTCCCTATCTCAGCCTGCAATACACGGCGGTGGCGATGAGTGTGGAAGTGCTGGCGGCACTGCCCGAGCGCCCTAGCCTGCTGGCAGACCCGGCACTGTATGTGGCGTTGATACTGGCGCTGTTTGCGATTTTGTTCGGCACCCGCCGCACCGATGCCACCGAGCATCATCGCGGCCTAGTGCTGGCCGTGGCGATGGAATCACTGGTGAAGCTGATGGCCTTCACCGCGCTGGGACTGTTTGCCATCTGGCATCTGCCCGGCAGCGGCAATGTCCCAGCGCGCATCGTGCATGCCGGGCAGACCGTGCTGACCCAGGGCTGGCCGGGCAGTGTGGTCGCGCAGACCCTGATTGCAGCCCTGGCCATTCTTTGCCTGCCACGGCAGTTTCATGTGGCGGTGGTGGAATGCCAAGATGTGGCCGACATGCGCCCGGCGCGCTGGCTGTTTGGCGGTTATTTGTTGCTGTTTTCACTGCTGGTGCTGCCCATCGGCCTTGCCAGCACTGCACTTTTTTCCGGCCACAACATCGCACCGGACAGTTATGTGCTGGCGCTGCCGATGTATTTCGACAACGAAACTTTGGCGCTGGCGGTATTTTTGGGTGGTTTTTCCGCCGCCACCGGGATGGTTCTCATGGCCAGCATCACGCTGGCCACCATGGTCAGCAATGACCTGGTGATGCCGGTGCTTCTACGCCTGCGCGGTCATCGCGTGGCGCGTGCGGCCATCAACCGCGAAGTGCTGTGGGTGCGCCGCATCGCCATCCTGATGCTGGCCATGCTGGGGGTTGCCTATCATCGCGCGGTTCAGGGGCATGGCAGCCTGGCCGAATACGGGCTTTTGGCCTTTGCCGCCGTGGCGCAGTTTGCCCCGGCACTGATTGGCGGCCTGCTCTGGCGCGGTGCCAGTCGTTACGGTGCCATCGCTGGCACACTCACTGGCGCGCTGATTTGGGCCTATACGCTGTTTCTTCCCTCGCTGGTACACAGCGGCTGGCTGGGCTGGCAGCACTGGCTTGAAGCCGGGCCGTTCGGCATCCACTGGCTGCGCCCGGAGCAGCTGTTCGCGCTATCGGGCTGGGACAAGCTCACCCACGGCGTGTTCTGGTCGCTGCTGGCCAATATCGGCGTGTTTTTGCTGGTTTCGATGCGCTGGCGGCCACGGTTGCGCGAGTATCTTCTGGCCGGCAGCTTTCTCGACCCACACGACCGGCGCGAATCGCCCGTAGGCACCGGCTGGGCGGGCAATCTTTTCGGCAGCGACCTTTTGGCACTGGCCGAACGTATCGTCGGCGAGCGCACCGCCCGACGCGCGTTTGCCGACTATCACCGCAGCCAAAACCGCCATTGGGAGCCGGAAGCCAACGCCGACCGCGCCCTGATGCAGTTCACCGAACGCTTGCTGGCATCGGCCATCGGCGCCGACTCCGCCCGCCTGACCCTGACCAGCGCATTGCGCGGTGCCGGCCTTGAGCTGGGCGAAGTGGTCAATCTGCTCGACCACGCCGGGCAAGAAATGCGCTTCAACCGTGAAATCCTCACCACCACGCTGGAAAACATCTCGCAGGCGGTCAGTGTCGTCGATGCCGAGCTGCGCCTGGTTACTTGGAACCAGCAATACCAGCAAATGTTCGACTATCCCGACCATCTGCTGCATGTGGGACGTCCCATCGCCGATCTGATTCGCTGGAATGCCGAACATGGCGAAATGGGCGAAGGCGATGCCGAAACCTTCATCCAGCGCCGCATTGCTCATCTGGCTGCCGGCACAGCGCATGTATTCGAGCGCACCCGCGCCAGTGGTCAGGTCATCGAAATGCGCGGCCGAGCACTGCCGGGCGGCGGCTATGTCACCACTTTCAGCGACATCACCGCCTACAAACAGGCCGAACATGCCCTGCGCGAAGCCAATGAAACGCTGGAGCAGCGCGTGGAGCAGCGCACCCGCGAAGCCGAAGCCGCGCAACAATCCAAAACGCGCTTTCTGGCCGCGGTCAGCCACGACCTGCTGCAACCGCTAAACGCGGCACGACTATTCACCAGCGCCCTGCGCGAAAGCCCGGACATGGCCGAGCAGCAACGTCTTGCCGGGCGCGTGGATGCCTCGTTGCGGGCCGCAGAAGACTTGCTGGATGGGCTTTTGGATATTTCCCGTCTGGATGCCAACGAGCTGAAGCCCGATGTGCAGCCTCTGGATGCGGCCGAACTATTGCAGGAGTTGGCGCACCAATACGCGCCGATTGCCCACAAGCGCGGCCTGCAATTGCGGGTATTTGCCGCAGAAAAGACCTTTGTCCAAAGCGACCGCCGCCTGTTGCGCCGCGCCCTGCAAAACTTCATCGCCAATGCCATGCGCTATACCCGCAGCGGTGGCGTGCTGCTGACGGCTCGAAAACGCGGCGAGGACATCGTGCTGCAAGTCTGGGATACCGGCGTTGGTATCCATACCCATCATATGCAGCAAATCTTCGAGGAGTTCCGCCGCTTCGCCCAGCCCGGACAAGGCGAGCGCGGCTTGGGGCTTGGCCTGTCCATCTGTCAGCGCATCGCCCGCACCCTGGATCATCCACTGGAAGTGCACTCACGCATCGGCCACGGCAGCCTGTTTGCCATCCGCGTGCCGCGTGCCGAGCCAATCCCGCCTCTGCCAACGACCATTCCCGCCACGGCCAGCGGCCTTGTCGGCCTGAAAGTGCTTTCCGTGGACAACGACCCGGATATTCTCGATGGTATGCGCGCACTTTTGGCGCGCTGGCAGGTAGATGTAGCTTGTGCGGCCAGCGTGGACGATGCTCTGACCGTCCAGGCTCGCCATCAGCCCGATGTGCTGCTGGTCGATTACCACCTGCATGACCGCATCGATGGTCTGGCGCTGATTGCCCTGCTGCGCGAAGCCGCAGGCCGCCCGCTGCCCGCCGTGCTGCTGACCGGCGATGGCAGTGCGCCGGTCAAACACGGTGCCCGCAGCAGCGGCGTCACCTTGTTGACCAAGCCCCTCAAACCCGCATCACTGCGCGCCTTTCTTGCTGCACAGCGCGGCTAAGGGAGTTTCCAAGTTTCTTCATTGCCCCATGCCACAAATGCTCTAGCGCTCCAAGTTGGCGTAGCTTTCACAGCCAAGCCACTCTCCCGCAGCGCAGGCTCTGAGATAAAGTTCTTTGGCGCGCGCGTAGTTTTGTTCTACGCCCTGGCCTTTTTCATACATCAATCCCAAGGCATTCAACGCCAAGCCATCCCCTTGCTGCGCAGCACGCGCAAACCATTTTCCGGCTTCCGCATAACTGTGCCGAACGCCATGACCATATACGTACATCATGCCAAGACTGAATTGCGCATCCGGGTGTCCTTGTTCGGCTGCACGCGCCCACCACTGATTTGCTTTCGTATAGTCCTGATGTACGCCGTCCCCCCTGTAATACATGGCGCCGAGCTTATTTTGAGCCTCGGTATCTCCTTGCTCTGCTTTTTGCATCAATTCCGATGGTTGCTGCACGCAGGCTTGCAAAACTCCAAGAACGATGGCAAGACAAAAATACAACCGTATCCGACGCATGGATTTTTCCGCTTGGTGAACGGCAGAGTATAGCCAGTGCTACATATCAACCCTGTTGGTGATATGCAGAGCCAATGACCCAGAACCTCCGAATTTGTATGAGCCTTCAGGCTACGCACACGGCCAAGATGGCGACTCACCCCGCTAGGGCTTGTTCGATAGCGCTTGTCAGGCTTTCCGGTTTGTCTTGCGGGGCAAAACGGCGCAAAACCTGACCATCACGACCGATAAGAAACTTGGTGAAGTTCCATTTGATCGCCTGGATGCCCAGCACGCCCGGCGCCTCGCTTTTCAACCATGCAAACAGCGGGTGAGCCTCATCGCCATTGACGTTGACTTTCGCCATCATCGGAAAGCTGACACCGTAGTTCCGCTCGCAAAACTGCGCGATTTCGGCATCTGGTTTCGGGTCTTGTCCGCCAAACTGGTTGCAAGGGAAACCCAGCACCACCAGACCTTGGCTTTGGTATTGCGCCGATAGCGCCTGCAAGCCTTGGAGCTGCGGGGTAAAACCGCATGCGCTGGCGGTGTTGACCACCAGCAATACTTTTCCGCGCAGCGCGGCAAGCGCAAACGGCTTGCCGTCAATCGTGGTGGCAGCAAAATCAAAAGCACAGGTCATAGCAGATACCCGTTGACAAACTCGAGACAAAACACAGGCGGCCATTGTCAACGCCATGCCTGTCGCGGTAAACCCACTTTGCGTACAGACACAAATCGCAATACCCACCTACCCCAACAATTGCTGCAATCGGGTTTTGAGTTGCAGACCATGCTGGCGCAGGTAGTCGCGCTCATCGCGCCAGGCGGGGAAACGCTGTTCCACTTGCTGCCAGAATGCGGGGGAATGATTGTGATGAATCAGATGGCACAGCTCATGTACCAGCACATATTCAAAGGCACTTGGGCGGGCAAGAATCAATGCCAAATCCAGCACCAGAGTGCCGTTCCACGACAATGAGCCCCAGCGCGAGCGAGTACGCTTGAGCTGGATGCATGAAGGTGCTTTGGGCAGTCCCTCGCGGTAGCGCGGCAGCCAATGCGCAACATCGGTGCGCGCCTTCGCTTCGTAAAAATCACGCAATGCGCGCCGGATGGCGGGACTGGCTCCCTGCCCTTGCAAAGCCTCCAGCCCGCGCACCTCGAAATACACGCCATCGGGCTGTTGTTGCAGTCGGGTAATCCGTCCGGACTGCCAGTGCAGCGGGCATTCTTCGCCCCGTAATGGCAGGCCGCTGGTTTGGCCGATACGCAATTCGGGCGCATATGCCGCCTGCAAATGGTGTAGCTGCTGCGCCAGCCAGGCGCGATGCTGGTGCAGAAAATCCAGCGCCTGTTCCAAGTTGCCGCGTGTGGGCAAAGTAAGACGCGCACCGCGCTCATCAAGGCTGAGCTTGACCCGTCGCGCCTGTGCATGGCGCTTGATGGCCACCTGTATTTCGCGGCCATCGGGCAGCAGCAGCGCGACATGCTCGGGCGTGGCGCGCAGCACTGCCGCAAGCCCGTGGCGCTTCATGGCGCTGCTGGTCAATCGGCGGCACTCAATTTCAACGCATCCTCAAGCACGGCAAAAAGCCGCTTGAACTCTCCCGCCATCAGGGCAAAACGCGCATCCAGCTCGGCGCGCATGTCATCGTTTTCGCTGCCTTCAAGCTGGTCAATGGCGCCATCGAGCAGTTTGAATTTGCGCACCACCACATCCTCACCCAGCACAAAGCTCAGATGATCATCCAAGCTCAAGGCCAGCCGGCTCACCTGTTTGCCGGCTTGCAGATGGGTGTCGATTTCCTCACCGGCCAGCTCCATGCGCTGCACCTTCACCACCGCGCCGGTATCGGCCGGGTCACGCATTTCGCATTCGTCGCCCAGCAACAAGCCATCAGGCAGCGCGTCCCCGGCCACCCAGCCGGTCATGACGGCACGCGGCGCGATTTCGGCATTGATCGGCAATGCCGGAAAGCTGCCCATGGCCTCGCGGATTTGCGACACCACCGCTTCTGCGGTTTTGCGTGATGAGGTATCCACCACCAGCACGCCGAGCTTCAAGTCCAGCAAGGCGTCGGTGCGGCTCGGACGCACGAAAGCACGCGGCAAAAGCTCGGTGATGAGGTCTTCCTTCATCTGCTTGCGCATCTTGCTGCCGGGGCGGCGGTCGTTTTTCTGCTCGAACTCGGCCAGCTTTTTCTGCAACAAGTCATTCACCACCGCACCGGGCAGGATTTTGTCCTCGCCCCCTAGGGTGAGCCAGATGCTGTCCTCGATGCGGTGTATCAGGGCGGCATCTTCTTCTTGTCCACGGCCAAACGGCGAAATAAAGCCGCGCGATGACAATTCCATCGCGCCAACGGGCTTCAATGCCACCTCGGCCAGCTGGGCTTCTAGGTTGGAAAAATCAAGATGGGTGGGAAAACGAAACAGGGTGAGATTGCGAAAAAACATCGTCATTCCAGAAAAAATCAGCCGTGCGGCTTATCACCACCGGCAAGCCAGGCATGGGCATCGGGCAGTGCATCGCTGCGGCTGCCAAGCGCGAGAAAATCAAACAGCTTGCCGTCGGAAAGCTGCGAAGGGCGAATATCGGCCAGCGCCCGCGACATGGTTTCAATCCGACCGGGGGTTTCACGCTCCCACTGGCGCAGCATTTTTTTCACCTGTGCCCGTTGCAGGTTTTCCTGTGAGCCGCACAGGTTGCAGGGGATGATGGGAAAGCCCTTGTGCGCGGCATATTGCTCGATATCGGCCTCGGCCACATAGGCCAGTGGCCGAATCACCACATGCTTGCCGTCATCGGACAGCAGCTTTGGCGGCATGCCGGAGAGCTTGGCATGGAAAAACAGGTTCAGAAAAAAAGTGTTCACCAGATCATCGCGGTGGTGTCCGAGCGCAATCTTGGTAAAACCGTGTGCTTCGGCATAGGTGTACAGCGCGCCGCGCCGCAGCCGTGAGCACAGCGAACACATGGTCTTGCCTTCGGGAATCACCCGGCTCACCACCGAATAGGTGTCCTGTTCGATGATGTGGTAATCCACGCCGATCGAAGCGAGATATTCGGGCAGGATGTGCTCGGGAAAGCCCGGCTGTTTCTGGTCGAGATTCACCGCCGTGATGGAAAAGCGCACCGGCGCTTTTTTTTGCAATTGCAGCAGCACATCCAGCAGGGTGTAACTGTCCTTGCCGCCGGACAGGCAAACCATCACCTTATCTCCGTCTTCGATCATGCCGAAATCGGCAATCGCCTTGCCCACCTGGTGGCGCAGGCGTTTGGCGAGCTTATCGGCCTCGCGCTTGGCATGGCGGTTCGGCACCTGCGCGCTGGCGGGCGGCTCTTCGCTGGAAAGCAGTGTCAATGGAATGGCGTTCATCAGCCGCGCATTGTAGCTTGCCGCAAGGCAGCAACCGGATTGATTCTGCTCAAGCGCCGCAAAGCCGGAACTGGCATGGTGGAAGTCCGTTATGAGCCGGAGAACGATGATGGACAAAACCATGAAAGCCGCCGTAGTACGCGCCTTTGACCAACCGCTGATGATTGAAGAAGTTACCGTGCCCCGCCCCGGCCCCGGTCAGATTCTGGTCAAGGTGGAAGCCTGCGGGGTATGTCATACCGACCTGCACGCCGCCGAAGGCGACTGGCCGGTGAAGCCCAACCCGCCATTCATCCCCGGCCACGAGGGCGTGGGGCATGTTGTGGCTTTGGGCGAAGGCGTCAAGCATCTGCGCGAAGGCGACCGGGTGGGCATGCCTTGGCTGTATTCGGCCTGTGGCCACTGCGTGCATTGCCTTGGCGGCTGGGAAACACTGTGCGAGCAGCAACAGAACACCGGCTATTCGGTCAATGGCAGTTTTGCTGAATACGTCGTGGCCGATGCCGCCTATGTCGGCCATTTGCCGAACAATATCGGCTTTGTGGAAATCGCCCCGGTATTGTGCGCAGGGGTTACCGTTTACAAGGGGCTGAAAGTTACCGATACCCGTCCGGGCGATTGGGTGGTGATTTCCGGCATCGGCGGCTTAGGGCACATGGCAGTGCAATATGCCAAGGCGATGGGGCTGAACGTGGCCGCCGTGGATGTGGCCGATGACAAGCTGCGTCTGGCCGAACGCCTTGGCGCATCGGTTACGGTCAATGCCAGCCAGACCGATCCGGCGGCTTTCCTGAAAAAAGAAATCGGCGGCGCACACGGCGTACTGGTTACGGCGGTTTCCCGTCAGGCATTTGCACAGGCCACCGGCATGCTGCGTCGTGGCGGCACCATGTCGCTGGTCGGCCTGCCGCCGGGAGATTTCCCGCTGGACATCTTCGGCATGGTGCTAAACGGCATCACCGTCCGTGGCTCGATTGTCGGCACCCGGCTGGACTTGCAGGAATCGCTGGCGTTTGCCGCCGACGGCAAGGTCAAGGCCACCGTTGCCACCGAAAAGCTGGAAAACATCAACGATGTTTTTGCCCGCATGCATCGCGGTGAAATCGAAGGCCGCATCGTGCTGGACATGAATGCCTGATGCCACCGACAGGCGAGGCATACGCCTCGCCTGTCATTTGTCTCGCCACTTTGCGCAAGCCCGGTGACGCCGACGGTAGTTTGCCGTTATGCTTTGGCCATGCACGCGCTTGAACCGGCTCATATCGCTCATCGCCTTGCCCAGCTGAAGCAGGAGCATCGTGATCTGGATGATGAAATCACCCTTCTGCATGCCAGCCAGCGACCCGATGAGCTGACCATCAAGCGCCTGAAAAAGCGCAAGCTGCAACTCAAGGACTGGATTGCCCAGCTGGAAAGCGCGTTAATCCCGGACGAGCCGGCATAAGTGATCGAGCAAACTTCACCCCGTCAGCAATGACGGGGTTTCTTTTTCATCAAGCCCTTTCCGGCTCGCTGTCATGGACGTTTTTAGCCGCTTCCGGACTGACCTTTTCAATGGTGTGGCGCAACTCGCGTCCCAGAATGATGCGCGCATCGCGCGCCCATTGATTCAGGCGCTCATCGAACATCAGCTTGGCGTTGTCGTCGGTCCAGACCAGCTCCAGCTCGCGTAGCTTCTGGATGAACCCACGGAACAGCGTCTTGTCGAAAAACTCCGGTGCCGTCTGTGCATACAGCAGCGATAGCCGTTGCGCGGCCAATTGGCAAAGGGTTTCCAACTCACCCGCACTAAGCGTGCCGGGGCCGTTCTTGGCCAGCACCGACAGGGCGATGTAATAACGCTCAAACGCCTGCTGCAACGGATTACCCAGCGCACGCAGACGGAACAGTTCATCGCTCTGTCCGGCATTGCGCGCCAGCTGGTCATCGGCCAATTGCTCCAACAAGCCTTCGCGGATGAATACGTCGATAGTGCGGGAAATACGTTCGGCAAACTGGGCTGCCGTCCACGGCAAAAACAGCTCGGCCTCCAAGAAGGGGTACACATTCGCGCCTAACTGCATCAGGCTGTGCCGCGAAATGCGCCGATTGTGCTGGAAACACACGGCAATCCACGCCGAAGAAGTGAACAGATGCAGCACATTGTTGCGGAAGTAGCTAAGCAGCACGGCGTTTTCGGCACTGACTTCCAGTACATCCCCCAGCGGGTGACGGATGCGTTGCAGGACATTGATTTCTTCTCCCAGCGCGACCACTTCCTGTGGGCTGTGCGGGGTGACGGTAACCCAGTCCGAATAGGGGATTTCTTCCAGCAGTTTTTTCGATAGCGCAATCTGCGCCAGCAAATCGGCCTCGCCCATCGCGTTTTTCGGGGTGGACAGCAATGCCAGCGCCAACAGATTGATCGGATTGACGTCCGCGGCGCGGTTGATATTGACTTGGATTTGCTGCGCTAGGCTGTCGATGGTATTGGCGAACCACTGCGGCTTTTCTTCCTCGCCAACCGGCTTGCCATCCCAACCGGCGGCTTTTTCGGCCAGCACTTGATTGAGACGAATGGGTTCGCCGAAGTTCACCACCACTTGCCCGTAATTGCTGCGCAAAACACGCGGCAGGCTGGTGAGCAGCTGCCAGATGGATTCTTTTTCCTTGGGTTTGCCGGACAATTCATCCAGATAGCTATTGCCTTCCATCAGCTTTTCGTAGCCGATGTAAATGGGCTGGAACAGCACCGGACGGGTCGGCTGACGCAAATAGGCGCGCACGGTCATCGCCAAGGTGCCGCCCTTGGGCTGCAACAGTCGCCCAGTACGCGAGCGCCCGCCTTCGATGAAGTATTCGATGGAATATCCGCCGGAAACCAACAGCGCCATGTATTCGCGGAATACCGCGGTGTACAGCGCATTGCCGCGAAAACTGCGCCGGGCAAAGAATGCCCCGCCCTTGCGCAACAGGGTGCCAACCACCGGCAGATTGAGATTGATGCCGGCAAAAATATGCGGCGGCACGATGCCCTGCGTGTACAGCATGTAGGACAGCAACAGATAGTCCATATGGCTGCGATGGCTGGGCACATAGATGATTTCATGCCCCGGCGCGGCCGCCTTGAAGGCTTCCAGATGATTGACCCGCACGCCGCGATAGATGCGGTTCCAGATCGGTGTCAACAAAAAGCTGGCCGAACGCACCACCGGGTGTGAATAGTCGGCGGCGATTTCCCAGGCATAGCCATGGGCTTTTTTCCACGCCGCTTTGTATTTGCCTTTTTGCTTGCCGCCTTCGCGGCGCGCTTGGTCGGCAATCGCCTGTTTGACCGAATCGGCAGCCAACACGCGATCAATCAACATGCGCCGAGTGGAAAGATCCGGGCCGATAACCGCAGTACGGATACGCCGGAAGTGAGTGCGCAATACCCGCGAGAGCTTGCGCACGGTGCGTTCGGGCGGCAGCGCCTCATCGACGATTTCGCGCAGCGCCACCGGCGGCGAAAAACGCACGAACGTGCCACGGCCATTCAACAAAATCGCCAACAGCTTGCGGAAGCGTCCCACCAATGCCCAGTTTTCCGAAAACAGCACCGAAAACCAGCCACTGTTTTTGTCCGGCGCACGACCGACGAAAATCGACACCGGCACCAGTTGCACATCCAGTTCCGGGTTATCGCGGTGCGCCTGCAACAACCGCGCCAGTGAGCCGGAATGGGTTTTGTGCTCAGCACCGGGCGTCAGCCCCAGCGCACTGACATGGCGACGCGACAAGGCCACATAGGCGCGCTTTCGGCCGAGCAAATCCCCCTGCATGGTGGCCAGCGGCGAAGGCAGCCCGGCCTCGCGGCAGGCACGCTCCAGAATCAGGGCATTGCTGATGCCATAGTCTTCCAGCACATAACAGATCGGACGCGCATCCACATGCTGGGCAGGGCTGTCCGGCTCAATTTTGAGGGCAATCCACGGCTCCAGCAATTTACCTAAGAATCGCGCCCAAAGCGGACGCGCTGCCGTAACCGACTTTGCACGGCGCTTGGCTGAAGAGGATTGGCCGGGCGGCAGAGGCTCGGGATGTGGCAAAGAGTTCTGGTTCGACATTGACGGCATTATCCCCCAGCCGGGGCATCGGAAGTGTCGGCAGGCCGTGCTTCCGGCGTTTTTCCGGTTGTTTCCGCAGTGTTTTCAGCAGCAAGGCTGGCACGCGCAGCTTCAAGATAATCGGCCAGATACCAGCGGCCATCGACCCGAACCGCCTGCATCAAGGTTTTCACCGGCCGCCCGGCAAGCGTATAACTCACTCGCAATTCGGCCTGATCGGCAGTTTCACTCACCGTTTCCACTTTGACGCTGGCAAGTGTTGCCTCCATGTCCAGCCCGTACAGGCCGAGCATCTGCTTCATCGCCACATACAGTGGGGTCAACCGTTCAAGACTGGCATCCAGCCCCAGCCGGGAGAAATCTTCATCACCGCTGATGTCAGCTTCTTCGGCGGCCTTCACCAAAAGCCCGATACTCTGTTTGCCGCGCGCGGCATCGCCCAGCGGTGCGCCGGCCGCCCAGCTTGAAAACACATCAATCAGTTGCGTGTAGTGCTGGCGCTGCGACAGGTTGTAATGCCCTTCGCGGCCCAGATATTCCTTGCCAAACACACCCAGCCCGCGTGCGGCATCCTGCAAGGCACGGGTCTGCCCGGACAATTGCTCTGCAAAACTTTGCTGCAATTTTTTTTCGGCATCCGCTTGGGTCAATGCCGTCAGCATCTTCGGAATGCTGTCATCCAGCGGCAACTCGGTCAGCGGCCAACGGCTGCGCCCGTCTTTCCAGGCCGCCTCCACCTGCCCATATAGCTCGGCAGGCAGGGCGCTGCGAGCGATGGCCGGCAAATCGTCATTACGCAAATGCGCTATCAAATCCGTTACTGCGGCATCGGGCGAATCCGCGCCATGCACTGCGGCAGCCTGCTCGGCCTTGTCTTTTTCACCGGAAAAAACCGCGCATGGCGCGCACGCCTGCATCAAGCCGCAGGCCAGAAACAGCGCAAAACTTTGCCAGTAGTGACGATGAAATCTCTGCATGCTTGGGTATCCATCAGCACGATGTGCGCATCTTGACCAAAGCCGGTGCCTGTCGGCAAGCGTCAGGCAAAAAGAAAGGAGACGCGAAGGTCTCCTTGAAAGTCCGGCAACGCCGGAGGACATGTTGTGGCAGGCGAAGATTACCTGCGCCACAAACTTTATGCAACACCTAAACTTCTAATAGATAACTATTTGATTTACTTATCCTGTCGCAAGGACTCACGCTTGATGCGTCGGCGCAGATCGCGTGCAGCACGGCGATTTTCGCCAAGCAGCGCCGATTCCCAACCGCCATAACTGGGATTGGGCAACATCCACCAGCGCTCTCCCCACCAGGCCTGATATTGCCCGGCCAATGCCGCACGCGCCGCCGGTGTATTGCTGCGAATTTCTAGGAAATCCCCCAACTGATCGCCAAACTGCATCACCACCCGATAGTTTTCTGCAACCCACTGGCGACGGCAGAGTTTCTCGCTGCCGACCTGCGCACAGCCAGGCACCTGCATGCCAAGGCCGAGAAACACGTTTTCACCTTCTTTCAGCGGCAAGCCAGCAGCACGCAAATTCTCCAGTGTTTCTGCGCCAAGCGCGGCATCGCGGTTGGAGATATAGAAAATGGTGATGCCGCGCGCAGCAGCGGCCTGAGTGAACTCCAGCGCACCGGGAATCACCCGGGCTTTTTTCTCCGCCACCCAAGCATTCCAACCATTGTTGTCGAACTCGCCCCCCGTAACCACCAAACGCGCCTGATAGGGCGAGTTGTCCAGCACGGTTTCGTCGATATCCATGATGATGGCCGGTGGCAATGCCGCGCGATTGCCCTGCCTACGCTCGTTGTCGGCCAGGGCTTCTTCGCCCGATGCCAGCGCTGCATCCAGCTGCCCGGTGGCGGCGCGATACAGGCTGCGGGTGGCGGCGGCGTATTCATCCGAACGCTGCATCCACACCACGGCATTCAGATTGTCGTCCGCCGCAACCGCTTGCGCCTGCGATGCAGCGGGCTTTTCCACCACATGCTGGCAGCCGGCCAGCAATAGCAGCACTGGCAATACACAGATTTTGCTCAAACTAGGCATGGGATTCTCGCTATTTGCAGATGTAACAAGTTTAGAGCCTGCCTAGGTGAGCTGCCCCGGAATTTCCAAAGCAAGCGCAACTCAAAAAGACATCGTGCTTATTTGCCGATGCAGAAAGTGCTGAAAATCGCGCCAAGCAAGTCATCTGGCAGGGTTTTCCCAGTGATTTCGCCAAGCGCGTTTTGTGCCAAGCGCAGGCTTTCGGCCGCCAGCTCCGGTTGTGAGGCGGCGATTTCTTCCTGTGCGGCCGCAAGCCAAGCGGCGCAATCATGCAGAGCGCGCACATGGCGAGCCCGGGCACTGAATGCGCCTTCGCCCGCATCCAGTCCTTGTTCGGCAATATCGCGGATGGCGTTTTCCAACTCGGCAAGGCCAATGCGGTTTTTCGCCGACACCTTGAGGACACCCTCGGCGGCGCTGGCGGAGTCGGCAAGGTCTATCTTGTTGTGGATCAATAGGCGATGCGGCACATGCGCCAGTTCACGTTGCAGTTCAGCCGCAGGCGATGGGTCGCGGGCATCCACCACCAGCAAGGCCAAATCGGCATGTTGCAGTTCTTCGCGGGCGCGGCGGATGCCTTCGCGCTCGATGGCATCCTCGGTTTCACGCAGCCCCGCGGTATCCACCAAGGTCAGCTCGATACCAGCAATATGGATGGTTTCGCGCAGCACATCGCGGGTGGTGCCGGCAATATCGGTAACGATGGCGCGTTCGCTGGCGGCCAAGGCATTCAAAAGCGAGCTTTTACCGGCATTAGGCGGGCCGACAATCACCGCATGCAGGCCATCGCGCAGCCGCTGTCCAGCTTCGGCGCGGCGGAGTAGTTCGGCAAGTGATTGGCGGATCGCTGCAAGTGTTTGCCCAAGGCGCGTATCGGAAAGCGTATCCAGTGGCTCGTCGGCAAAATCAATCGCGGCTTCAGCCTGTACCCGCAGCGCCATCAAGCTTGCGGCCAGCTGCTGCACTTGTTGCGAAAAAACCCCGTCCAGCGAGCGTCGAGCCGCACGGGCGGCCTGTTCACTGCTGGCGTGAATCAAGTCGGCAATGGCTTCTGTCTGGGCAAGGTCGAGTTTGCCTTCCAGAAAGGCGCGTTCACTGAACTCGCCGGGTCGAGCCTGGCGAGCACCGAGTTTCACCGCTATATCCACCAGACGACGCAATACCACCGGGCTGCCGTGTGCTTGCAGTTCGGCAACATCCTCCCCGGTGAAAGAGGCCGGGGCGGCAAAAAAAATGGCGATGCCATCATCAATCACTTCGCCGCTTTGATCGTGAAACCTGGCATGACAAGCACGACGCACCGGCAACGGACGGCGGCAAATGCTTTCGGCGATTTCGCCCGCGCGACTGCCGGACAGTCGCACGATGCCCACGCCTGCTGCTGCTTGCGCAGTGGCGATGGCGACGATGGTTTCGGTTTGCGCTTTCATGCTGGCTCCAAAAGACCAAGCCCGCACTCGGCGGGCTTGGTCAGGTTCACTTCTCTTTGGGAATGAAGGTCGCCTTGCCGGGCGCTTCACCGTACTTGCGCAGCATATACCACTGTTGCAGCAAGCTAAGCCCCCCGTTGGCGACCTGGTACAGCACCAGACCCGAAGGCAGGAAAGCCAGAATCACACCGAAAATCAGCGGCATCAACTTGAACATGCGCTGCTGCATCGGATCCATCCCCGGCGCCATCGGCGTGAGGTGCTGGGTGGCAATCATGATCGCGGCATTC
Source organism: Lysobacteraceae bacterium NML08-0793 (assembly GCA_002798275.1). Lineage (GTDB taxonomy): Bacteria > Pseudomonadota > Gammaproteobacteria > Xanthomonadales > Xanthomonadaceae > Solilutibacter. Next base: position 103,806 of record NWQR01000004.1, read on the forward strand.
AAGGCCGGCAGGATGAAATACGGATCCCGCGCAGTCAGGTCTTCAATCCAGCCAATCCAGGGCGCATGACGCAATTCAACCGCTTCGGACAGCACCCAGTACAGCGTCATGAAAATCAGCATCTGCGGGATGATCGGCAAGCAGCCCGCCATCGGATTGATTTTCTCGGTGCGATACAGCTCCATCATCGCCATCTGGAACTTCTGGCGGTCATCGCCATAGCGCTCCTTGAGTTGCTGCAAGCGCGGCTGGAACTTGCGCATCTTGGCGGCGGATTTGAACTGCGCGCTGGACAGCGGGAACATCAGGATGCGCAGCAAGCACACCAGACCGATGATTGCCCAGCCCCAGTTGCCAATCCAGCTATGGAAAATTGAAAGCACCCAAAACAGTCCCTGCCCCAGCACCGCAAACACCGAGAAGCGGCTGTAATCGACGGCACGATTCAAGCCCTTTACATCTTCGGCAGCAATCTTGTCCACCAACTTCGGCCCGACCCAAAGACGGGCGCTGGTTTCGGCTTTTTGTCCCGGCGCCAAGCTGAACTGCGGGTCGGTAGCGGCAATCGCAGCCAGCACGCCCTGCTGATCCAGGGTGTATAGCGCGGATTGGTCTTGTTGCGGAATCCAGGCGGTAAAGAAATGATGTTGCAACATCGCCAACCAACCGCCTTCAATGGTCTGGTTGATTTTGCCGTCATCAAGAAAATCCTTGAACGGCCGACGCTCGTAATTGCCATCCCACCAAGTCGCCCCATTGAAGCTATAGGATTCGGGGTGGAACATGCTGGCATCAATCTGCGGCGGCACGCGCACCAGTTGGCGATAGATATAGCCACTCCACGGGTTTTCCCCGCCGTTATGCGCCTCGTCCCTGACCTCCACCACATAGCTGTCGCGCTTGAGCGTATAGGTGCGGGTGATTTTCAGGCCGCTGCCATCCTCCCAAACAAAAGGGATGGAAACGCTGGTCTGCCCTTCGCCCAACACATACTGCTTGCCTGGCTCTGCCGGCTGGAACTGCAGATGGTTCGGCGCTTTCGAGCCGTTTTGCCCTACCCAGCCACTTTGAGCGTTGTACAGGGTGTTGTTGTCGGCATTGAACAACTTGACCGGCGCACTGCCAGCTTCCAGGGTCTGCGGGTATTTCAGAAGCTCCGCTTCCACCACACTGCCACCATTGAAAGTCAGATGCAGCACATCGGTGCGGGCTTCAACCGCATTGCCTGCTGCCGTGGCCGACATCGCCGTGCTTTGCGCACCCGGTGCAGACGGTACTTGACTCCCTGCCTGCGGGACTTGCCCAGGCACCATTTGCGGTACCGGCTGCGTCGCCATGACCGGGGTTGCCGGCGCGCGCGCCGCTTGCTGCTCCTTGCCCCACTCCATCCACAGCAGAGTGGCCACCATGAGCCAGGCAATCAACAGAAAAACTCGAGACTGGTTCATCAAGACGTGCTCTTTGGGGGCCGGTTACTTCCAACCCCGGGTTGTGAGAGATAAGAATCGGCGGGCATTTTGCCGCTGCCCGTCGCTTGCGGCAATGCACCAGAACGCGACAAGACGCTCAAAAAAGCATCTGCAAGCGCCGCATTGGAAAGCCCAGCAGCCGCGGGTTTGACCACGACCACCAGATCACCTGGCAATAACCGGGCAAGATGCTGGCGAAATGTCTCGCGCAATACGCGCTTGATGCGATTGCGCCCCACCGCGCGTTTGTCCACCTTGCGCGAAACCGCAAGCCCGAGCCGCGCCGTCGTGCTTGTATCCAACACCGCGCGATGCAGGCTCATGGCTGCATGATGATGGCGTTTGGCCTGCTCGAAAACCCGCGAATACTGCACACGCGAACGCACCCGCACCGTTTTTGAAAAACGGGCGGGTGCGGGATTGCTCATCGCAGAAGACTCGGGCGCAAACCCCAAGCCCGCAAGATCACCACCGGTCATCAAATGCCGGCGGCAAAAGATCAGGCGGACAGGACCTTGCGGCCCTTGGCGCGGCGGCGAGCCAGGATCTTGCGACCATCGGCAGTTTTCATGCGGGCACGGAAGCCGTGATCGCGCTTGCGCTTCAGGTTGCTGGGCTGGTAGGTACGCTTGGTGGCCATGGTAATGCCGTCAAAGGTTGAAAACGGAACCCGAAACTTTAGCCTTACCTATCTTCGCGGTCAAGTACAATTTTCATTCCGGCCGCAAAAACGCCGTGATGCCCTGCATTCCCCTCCCCCGGAATGGTAATCTGAAACACTTTTCCCAGCGACTTGCAGCCCTTCTTGCTGCACACCTGCCGACTTTCATTAGAGCCTGCCGATGAGCCTGAGCCCGCACAATTCTGCCCCCCCGGATATCTGGGCCATTTGCCTTGAACGCCTGTCCGCCGAAGTATCACTAGAAGACATGCACAGCTGGCTCAAGCCGCTGCAAGCCAAAGTGAGTGGGCAAGCATTGCAGCTGTTTGCTCCCAATGCCTTCGTGCTGGAAGAAGTGCGGGAACGTCATTTGCCCAGAATCCGCGAACTGGCCGCGCATTTTGGCCAGCTCAATGAAGTCGAACTGAAAATCGGCAGCCTTTCGAACAGCGCCGTTTCCTCGCCCACCGCTTCTGCGTCGGCCAGTGCTGCCAGCGCCGGCAAGAGCCATGCCCAAGGCACGGACACCGCCTTCGACAGTCATTTGGACAGCTATTTCACCTTTGACAATTTCGTCGAAGGCCGCAGCAACACAATGGCCAGAGCCGCGACCTTGCTGGCAGCGCAAAACCCCGGAAACCGGCAAAACAATCCGGTTCTGCTTTACGGCGGCACCGGGCTTGGCAAAACCCATTTGATGGTTGCGGCAGGCAACCTCATCCAGAAAAACAATCCCAAGGCACGGGTGCTGTATCTGCGCGCCGATGACTTCTTCAACAGCTTTTTCCGCGCACTGCAAGAAGACTACACCAACAAAAATTCATTGGCTCGCGATCGTTTCAAGCGTAGTTTCATGAAGATAGACGCGCTTTTAATTGACGATGTGCATCTGCTGGCAGAAAAGCCCTCTACTCAGGAGGAGTTTTTCCACACGTTCAACACCTTGTTCGACAACAAGCGACAAATCATCCTGACTTCCGACCGCTACCCGCGCGAAATCGACAAACTGGAGCCACGCCTGCGCTCGCGCATGAGCAACGGCCTTGCTGTTGCCATCGATCCACCCGACTTCGAAACCCGCGCCCAGATCGTGTTGGCCAAAGCCAGGGAGCGCAATACCGTCATTCCCGAAGACGTGGTGATGATGCTGGCAAAGCGAATGCAGTCAAACGTTCGTGAGCTTGAAGGCGCACTCAACTCGCTGGTGGCGCGTGCCAATCTGATGGGGGAGCCGATCACCATGGAATTTGCCAACGACACGCTGCGAGATCTGTTCCGCTCCCAGCAGGCGGTGATCAACATCCCGAACATTCAGCGCGTGGTAGCCGATCACTATGGGATTCAGTTGCGCCTGCTGCTGTCCGACACCCGCAAACGCACCATCGCCCGTGCTCGGCAAATGGCGATGGCACTTGCTCGTGAGCTGACCGACCGCAGCTTGCCGGAAATTGGCGAAGCCTTCGGGCGCGATCATTCAACGGTGATGAATGCCATCAAAGTCATCAACGGCCTGCGGGAAAAAGATGCCGCCGCCTATGAAGACTGGGAAAAATTGACCCGAAAACTGACCGAATGAACAATTTGTCGGTAATGACGGGAAAAGTTGTGGAAAACTTGCAAGTTGTTTGAGCGCCCCGATTCATCCGCAAATTATCCACAAGTCCCGGCATTGTTTTACACAAAGAACAAAACCTGAAAAGTCTTTGAAAATCAGTAAACTAGATAAAAGCAAAGACTTTTCCAGCGCTTTACAACCTCAACCTGCTTTATAGTTATAACTCTGATAGAAGCTGTCTAACTGACGTCCAAGGAATTCCATATGCGTTTCTCTCTGCAACGCGAAGTGCTACTCAAATCACTGGCTCAAGTCGTAAATGTCATCGAAAGAAGACAAACACTGCCGATCCTTTCGAACCTTCTGGTGCAAGTTGAAGATGGGCATATCCTTTTGACTGGGACAGATCTTGAGGTTGAAATGGTCGCTCGCTGTGACGCCCAAGAAGCGGAAAACGGCGAAACCACCATTCCTGCACGCAAGTTTTTCGATATCGTGCGAGCCCTGCCGGATGGCAGCAAAGTTTCAGTCTCCCAGTCAGGAGACAAAGTCACCATTCAAGCCGGGCGCAGCCGTTTCAGCTTGATGACTTTGCCTGCACATGACTTCCCATCCATCGATGAATTGGACGGCATCGAGCAAGTACAAATCGCAGAATCCTCTTTGAAGGAATTGATTGAACGCACTGCGTTTTCCATGGCGCAACAAGACGTGCGCTTTTACTTGAATGGCTTGCTGTTTGACTTCCGAGAACAAGACTTGCGTTGTGTTGCAACCGATGGTCATCGGCTTGCGCTTTGTGAAAGCCCCTTGGAACAAAGTGGGCCGAAACGCAAAATTATCGTCCCGCGCAAAGGCGTTCACGAATTGCAACGGTTGTTGGAAGGTGGCGACCGCAGTGTCAGTCTGGAAATCGGACGCAGCCATATTCGGGTAAAACGCGATGACGTCACGTTTACATCAAAACTGATTGACGGCAATTTCCCGGATTACGAAGTAGTCATTCCGATTGGCGCAGACAAGAAGATCACGGTGGATCGCGAAGCCTTGCGTGCAGCACTTGATCGCACCAAGATTTTGTCAAATGAAAAATATCGTGGCGTTCGGGTAGAGGTTTCGCCCAATCTTTTGAAAGTACAAAGCAATAATCCCGAACAAGAAGAAGCCCAAGATGAGGTTGAGGCAGAAACACATGTCGATGCCTTGGCGATTGGCTTCAATGTGAATTACCTGCTGGATGCGCTGGGTGCATTGCGGGATGAAAAAGTGGTGATTTCCATGCGCGATGCCAATTCTTCCGCTTTGGTGCAGGAGGCCAGCAATAATCGCAGCCGTCATGTCGTGATGCCACTGCGCCTTTGACATGAGAAGGACGTTTCACGTGAAACAGCACCGCCCGGCATGTCCGGGCGGTTTTGCATCTGGAAAAACCAAGTTTCGATACTGCGATGCGCATTATTCGGCTTGATCTCGCCTGCATCCGTTCCATTCAGGAGGCGCGCTTGCAGCCATCCACAGGGCTCAATTTCCTTGCGGGAGACAATGGTGCAGGGAAAAGTAGTGTGCTGGAAGCCTTGCACCTGCTGGGTTTTGGACGCAGTTTTCGTGGGCGGGTCCGGGATGGCTTGATTCGTGAGGAAGCCGAGGCTGTGCAGATTTTCTGTGAATGGCAGGATTCGTCTGAACAGTTGCACAAAGCGGGATTGCGTCACACGGGCGCGGATTGGCAAGCCAAATTGAATGGCAAGGATGTGGCTCAACTTGGCGATTTGTGCGCTGCATTTGCCGTCAGTATTTTTGAACCGAACAGCCATGTTTTGGTGTCGGGCGGTGGCGAGCCTAGGCGGCGCTTTCTTGATTGGGGCTTGTTTCACGTGGAACAAGGCTATCTTGCTTTGTGGCGGCGTTATACACGTGCCTTGAAGCAAAGAAATGCCTTGCTGAAGCAGCGTCAATCCGGAGTTCAGCTTGATTCTTGGGATTTTGAGCTAGTCGAGGCAGCAGAACCTCTGCATCGGCATCGGCGCAATTATCTAGATTCACTATTGCCGCATTTGCAAACTGTAAGCGAACAATTGCTACCGACATTTGGCGATATTTCTTTCGAGATCTCGCCAGGCTGGAAAAGTGAGCAAATGACATTGGCAGATGCGCTGCTGTTGAATCGGGCGCGCGACCTTTCTTTGGGGTACACCGGGAATGGGCCACATCGTGCAGATTGGAAACTTTATTTTTCGAGGAAATCAAAAGTCGAAGCCTATTCACGTGGGCAGGCTAAATTGTTGGCCTTGACTTGTCTGCTGGCCCAGGCGCGGCATTTTCGGGAAATTCGTGGCGAATGGCCTTTGATGCTTTTGGATGACTTTGCTTCGGAATTAGATGGCAAGCATCGTGCGCGTGTGCTGGATGAGCTGGAATCGGCAGGGGCTCAGGTGTTCATGACCGGGGTGGAGTTGCCCCCGGAAATGCAGGGACGGAATGTGCGGGTGTTTCACGTGGAACAAGGGCGAATTATCCAGGTGCAGGCGTGAGTCAGTAGGGCAGGGCAACGAACCGCCTGCAATGTTACAATCGCGACCTTATTTTCTGCCTTCCGGTGCATTTTTGCGCCTTATTTGGAGTTCCCATCCGCATGACGGAAGCGACTGAAACCCAAACGGGTCAAGCCAATACCCAATACGATTCCAGCAAGATTACCGTCTTGCGCGGCCTGGAAGCGGTGCGAAAGCGCCCAGGGATGTATATCGGTGATGTTCACGATGGCACTGGCCTGCACCATATGGTGTTCGAGGTGGTGGACAACTCCGTGGACGAAGCCCTAGCCGGTTATGCCGACAACATCATCGTTACCATCCATCAGGATGGCTCGGTTTCGGTCAGCGACAATGGACGCGGTATTCCGGTGGATATCCACAAGGAAGAAGGCGTTTCTGCTGCCGAAGTCATCATGACTGTGCTGCATGCCGGCGGCAAATTCGACGACAACAGCTACAAGGTTTCCGGCGGCCTGCATGGCGTCGGTGTGTCAGTGGTAAATGCGCTGTCGGACAAGCTCACCCTAGATATTTGGCGTGATGGCGGTCATCACCAAGTCGAATTCAAACTGGGCGAAGTGGTGGCGCCGACCAAGCGCGTTGGCGACCAAGGCGATCGCCGTGGCACTGTGGTGCGCTTCTGGCCGTCCGCTGACATCTTTACCGATATCGAATTTCACTACGACATCCTCGCCCGTCGCCTGCGTGAACTGTCCTTCCTCAATTCTGGCGTGAAAATCACCCTGATTGATGAACGCGGCGAAGGCGAAACCACGGTATTCCAGTACGAAGGCGGTATCCGCAGCTTTGTGGAACACCTAGCGCAGTTGAAAACCCCGCTGCATCCAAATGTGATTTCCGTAACCGGCGAAGCCAATGGCATCACTGTGGATGTGGCGCTGCAATGGACCGATGCCTATCAGGAAACCATGTTCTGCTTTACCAACAACATCCCGCAAAAGGATGGTGGTACGCACTTGCAGGGGTTTCGCGCCGCATTGACCCGAACGCTGACCCATTACATCGAGCAGAGCGGCATCGCCAAGCAGGCCAAAATCAGCTTTACCGGCGATGACATGCGCGAAGGCTTGATTGCCGTGCTTTCGGTGAAAGTGCCGGATCCAAGCTTTTCCAGCCAGACCAAGGAAAAACTGGTCAGCTCCGAAGTGCGTCCGGTGGTCGAATCGACCTTTGCGGAGCGTTTGGAGGAATTTTTGCAGGAAAACCCCAGCGAAGCTCGCGCCATCGCTAGCAAGATTGTCGATGCCGCCCGTGCGCGTGAAGCGGCGCGCAAGGCGCGTGATCTGACCCGCCGCAAGGGGGCGCTGGATATTGCCGGTCTGCCTGGCAAACTGGCTGATTGCCAGGAAAAAGACCCAGCCTTGTCGGAACTTTTCATTGTCGAGGGTGATTCCGCAGGGGGCTCGGCCAAGCAAGGACGGAACCGAAAAACCCAAGCTATCCTGCCGCTCAAGGGTAAGATTCTCAATGTGGAGCGCGCCCGGTTCGACCGCATGCTTTCCAGTGCCGAAGTTGGCACCCTGATTACCGCACTTGGCACGGGTATTGGCAAGGATGAATACAACCCGGACAAATTGCGTTATCACCGCATCATCCTGATGACCGACGCGGACGTGGACGGCTCGCATATCCGCACCCTGCTCTTGACCTTCTTCTACCGGCAGATGCCGGAGTTGATTGAGCGCGGTCACGTCTATATTGGCCTGCCGCCGCTTTACAAGATCAAACAAGGCAAGAACGAACTGTATTTGAAGGACGATGCTGCACTGGATGCGTATTTGGCCGGCAATGCAGTGGAAGGTGCCGCACTGATACCGGCCGAAGGTGAGCCGGCGATTGAAGGCGCGGCGCTGGAAAAATTGCTGCTGGCCTATGCCAATGCCCGTGCGGCGATTGCCCGGCTTGCCCATCGTTATGACGCCAACGTGCTTGAGGCATTGCTGGATATCGACCCGGCAGCGATTAGCGATATCTCCATACTGGATGGTATGGTTGAGAAGCTCAATCAAACCGGCCTTGGCAAACCACGCTATCGCTTGTCGTACAAAGGTGCGATGGAAGGCCAAGCGGCGGCATTGTTGATTACTCGGCAACATATGGGCGAAGAACTCACGCAGATATTGCCGCTGTCGCTGCTGGAGCAAGGTGAATTGAAATCGTTGCGAGAAGCCGCCGGGCTTTTACACGGCTTGATTCGAGAGGGCGCAAAAATCACCCGTGGCAATCGTGAGCAGGTGATTGATTCGTTTGCCCAAGCCCAGGCCTGGTTGATGGATGAAGCCAAGCGTGGCCGCCAGATTCAACGCTTCAAGGGGTTGGGTGAAATGAACCCGGAACAGCTTTGGGAAACCACGGTCAACCCGGAAACCCGCCGTCTGCTGCAGGTAAAGATTGAAGACGCTGTGGCGGCAGACCAGATCTTCAGCACGCTGATGGGCGATGTGGTTGAGCCTCGGCGCGAATTCATCGAAGAAAATGCCTTGAAAGTGGCCAATCTGGATGTCTGACAAGACTTGCGAAAGCCGCGAAATTCGCGGCTTTCGCATATCAACCACAAGCATAGATTGCATGAACCAGCAATGAGTGGATATCCCGGCAGTGACAAAAATTGACGGGATTTTTCTCCATTTGCGTTTAAAAAAGCAGCTCCCAAGCTGAAGATTGCCCCATGCGCCATCGCTCTTGTTTGCTTGCCTGCGCTTTGACGCTCACTGTTGCAGCCTGTGCCACGACGACCTCGCCTACAGGTAGAACCCAGCGGGTGGGCGCTGTCCCTCAATCCCAGCTCGATCAGATGGGTGCCAGCGCCTTTGCCGAGCTGAAAGCCAAAAAACCGCTGAGCACTAATCCGCGCGAGCGCGCCTATGTCGATTGCGTGGTCAACAGCATCGTGCGGGAGCTGCCGCAGAACTGGCGGCAATATGCTTGGGAGAGTGCCGTATTCCGCGATGACAGCCCCAATGCCTTTGCCTTGCCGGGCGGTAAGGTCGGTATCTATACCGGCATCTTTAAGGTTGCGCAGAACCAGGATCAGCTGGCAGCGGTAGTTGCACATGAAATCGGCCATGTCGTAGCGCGCCACCATGACGAGCGCATCACCCGGGAAATGGGCACGCAAATGGGAGTGGGGCTGGTCGGTGCCCTGCTTGGTGCAGCCTATGGGCAAGGTGTTGGCAATCTTGCCACCCAAAGTGGCGGGATGCTTGCCCAAGGCGCGATTTTGTTGCCGAACAACCGTACCCAGGAAAGCGAGGCGGATGTCGTCGGCCAACAATTGATGGCGCGGGCAGGCTTCGATCCCCGACAGGCGGTCAACCTGTGGCAAAACATGATTGCTGTTGGTGGCAACCGAGGGCCGCAATGGCTCTCTACCCACCCGGATCCGCAGTCCCGATTGCGGGAAATGAGCCAGCGTGCAGACGGTTTGTTGCCTGAATACGAGCAGGCACGCGCATCTGGGAGAAGACCCAATTGCGGTTGATTTTCAGTCAGTTGCAGAAATTTTGCGTCTGATCGAAGTCAATTCCTTTGGCAAAATGCTTCCAATCTGCTCAAGTTCTGTTAGTTTTACTTCCACAACGCGCCGCTTCAGCGGCTTGATGCTTTCAGGAGAGTTCCAATGACCCGCGTTCATCGTGCAATCACTGTTTCCGTTGCGCTTGCCCTGTCCGCCCTGATGGCGGCACCTGCACAGGCACAACTGGCGGGCAAACGTAGTGAGCGTCGTGCACAGCAACAACAGCAACAGCAACAAGTGCAGAAGGCTGCACCGGAATTCCCCAATGCCAGCCGCACCGAGCCCGATACGCGCGCCTCGCAAAAGGGCGTCAGGGAACTGCAAACGCTGAGCAAACTGTACGAAGAAGACAAGCATGCCGAGTTGTTGGCCAAGGCCGTGCCTTTTGCCGAGAGCACCGATAATGCCTATGAGAAGTCCTTTGCCTATCAAATGGCAGCTATTGCCGCGCTTGAAACCAATGAAACGGCGCGTGCGGTTCAATACTTCCAGGCGGCTCTGGATGCCAATGGCTTGGACAATAACAGCCACTATCGGATGATGAGCAATTTGGCGGTTACCCAAGCGCAGGCTGAACAATATCCGGCAGCGATTGCCACGATTGACCGTTTCCTCTCCGAAACCAAAACCGAAGATGCCAAGTATCTGACCATGAAGGGTGGCTTGCTGGCCAATGCCGGGCGCAATGAAGAAGCCGCGGTCGTATTCAAGACCTTGTATATGCAAAATCCTTCGGACAAGAGCTTGCTGATGAACGCCGTGGCGACCTTGCAGCAGGCAGATAAATTCAGCGAAGCCAATGCCCTGTTGGAAGAAGCCCGTGGCAAGGGCTTGCTTACCGAAGCGCGTGAATACCGCGCCTTGTATTCGGGGCTTTTGAATGATGAGAAATGGCGTGATGCGGCCAAGGTGATTGAGGATGGCGTCGCCAAGGGCATCCTGCCGCAAGATGCAGATTTGTCCAAAGCTTGGTCCGTAACCGCCAATCGTGCCTATTTCGATGAAGATCTGGATGCTGCCGCACGTTTCTATGCGTTGGCCGCACCGTTGGCTGAAGATGGTGAAACTTGGCTCAATCTTGCCAAGGTTTACAACCAGCAAGGCAAGAAGGCACAGACCCGCGAAGCAGCCCAGAAGGCTTTGGAGAAGGGTGTGAAGAACAGCGAGGAAGCAACCCGTCTTGCCAATTTGAAGTAAATGGCATAAAAAAGAGACGCAGTTCTATAAAACGGAATCACATCAGACATGCATGGCGCATGAACTGGAATTTGATATAAGCTAAGTGATTCCTGTCCCGCAAAGGCAGGAATCGTTCCCCGCGGCGCGCAAGCGTCAAACCGAATCAACAACGAGCAAGCGCATGACGGAAACCACCGCCCGCTACGTATATACCCCCGAAAGGGATGAAGACGAAGGCCTGAGTTGGGCTCGAATTGCCGGTATTTCGGTGGCTATCGCCGTCCATGTGGGCGCGTTGCTGCTGATGTTGGCGCCCGTGTCTCCTCCAGCCAAGGCTGAAGCCGAGAAAGAGCGCGTGACCGTCAACTTCATCGAGCCGCCGCCGCCGCCGCCGCCGCCGCCGCCGCCGCCGAAGGAGCAGCCCAAGGAAATCAAACTGACTCCGCAGCCGCCGCGTCCAACGCCGCCGCAGCCGCAGGTCGTGCCGCCGCCCGTGGTGGAGCCGCCGGTGTATTCCGATCGTGCTTCCGATCCGCCGGCGCCGCCGCCGGCTCCCCCGGCACCGCCAGTTGAGGTGCCGCCGGCACCCCCGGCGCCCCCGTCGGGCGATTTGACTGCCAGTATGTGTACCCGCCCGAATCCGCAGTATCCGCGTGAAGAAATGCGCGCAGGTGTGACCGGGACGGCGCGTATCTTGGTGACGTTCAACAACTCTGGCGCCATTACCGATGCCAAGGTTGATCGTTCCAGCGGTAACCGCAATCTTGATCGCGCAGCACAGCAGGCTGTACGTCGAGCCAAGTTGTGTCCGGGATCAGGTGATGGCAGTGGCTATATTGAAATCGCCTTTACCCTCTGAATTCGTTTCATCAAAGTTCCACCAAAAGTAGTAAGTTCCACGTTTCTTGACCTTCGGGTCTTTACATCCACTCAACAAAGGTAAGCGTCATGCTGCAACAAACTCCCGCGCCCGCCGCCGGCGGCTCCAATGCCGAAGCCTTCAAGGCCATGGGTTTTCAGGACCTGGTTCAGCAATTCGATCTGTTGCTCTGGGTCGTGTTCCTGACCTTGGTTCTGTTCTCTGTCCTTTCGATTTACTACTTCGTCGTCAAATCGGTGAAGTACGCCCAGTTGCGCGGTAATGCCGACCGTGTGGTCGGAACCTTCTGGCAGACGCCGAATGCCCAGGATGCGATCCGTTTCATGGAAGAACAGCCCGCTGGCGAGCCGTTCTCCAAGATTGCTCTGGATGCAGCCAAGGCTGCTGCTCACCATCAGCGTCATGATGATCGCCTGACCGGCAACATGACCCGTTCGGAACTGGTTGATCGTGCCCTGCGTCAAGCTGTAGTGCGTGAAAGCTCCAAGTTGCAGAACGGCATGACTCTCTTGGCTACCGTGGGTGCAACCGCACCGTTCATCGGCCTGCTGGGTACGGTGTGGGGTATTTATCACGCCCTGATCGCCATGGGTGCTTCTGGTGATGCATCGATCTCGGCCGTTGCAGGTCCGGTGGGTGAAGCACTCATCATGACCGCCATCGGTCTGTTCGTGGCTATCCCGGCGGTGATTATCTACAACTTCTTCAACCGCCAGAACACCGATATCATCGCCAAGTTCGATGCCTTTGCGCACGATCTGCATGATTTCTTTGCCACTGGCTCGCGTATGGGTGATGTGAGTCGCTGATTGCGACTCCTTCCCTTGCTATCGAAAGTTCGACTTGAGGAATTGAAAAATGGGAATGAGTAGCGGAGATTCCAGCGGCGGCGCGATGGCGGATATCAACGTCACCCCGCTGGTGGACGTGATGCTGGTATTGCTCATCATCTTTATGGTGACTACGCCACTGATGAACCATAAAACCCAGGTCGAACTGCCGCGCGCAGATCTTGATGCCGATAAAAAGGAAAAACCAGGCCCAGGTCCCAGCCCGATTACCGTTTCGGTAACTGCCGATGGTGACCTGTTCTGGAATGATCAGCCGATAAGCAAAGAGTTGCTGGAAAGCCAGCTTTCCAGTGCAGCACAGCTGCAACCTCAGCCGAAGCTGAATCTGCGCGGTGACCGTACCACCAAACTCAGCGTGATCAACGAAGTTACCCGTATCGCCCAGTCTCAGGGCATGCTGGATATTGGCTACGTGTCGATTGCCGAGAAGCACTAAGGAGTACATATATGGCATTTGCACAAGGTGGTGGCAAAGGCGCAATGGCGGATATCAACGTCACTCCGCTGGTCGATGTGATGTTGGTATTGCTCATCATCTTCATGGTGACCATGCCGATTGAGTCGTATCCAATCAAGATTGATTTGCCGCAGGCACGTCCGCCGGATGCACCGGAAAACCCAGTGGAGCCGCCGGAGCCGATCAAGCTGCGCATTGATGCTGCCAATCAGGTGTATTGGAATGACACACTGACGCCGGTCAATGCCTTGCAGAACATGATGTCGGCGGAAGTTCAGAAGGATCCGACCAATCAGCCGCAGTTGCAGATCCAGACCGATGACAATGCCGAATACGAGGTATTGGCCAAGGTGCTGGCCGCAGCAAAAAATGCTGATATGCAGAAAATCGGCTTTGTGCAGGGCGATTGATCTGCTTCATACGGGGAAACCCCATGTAAGCCTCTCTCTCCGCCATTGGCGGAGCACTTGAATCAGAGTGGACTGATGCGCCGTCTGGCTTCCAGACGGCGTTTTTTCATTTCATGGATCAAAGCCAAATGTGTGGCGCGGCTTTGAGTTTTGAGGGGCAGTTTAGACTTCGCCGGTTGCGCTGGCGATGCAATCTAGATAGGCGCGTACGGTTGCGGCAAGGCCGTTGTACAAGGCTTCGCCGATCAATGCGTGACCGATTGAGACTTCTTGTACATGCGGAACAGCGCGCAGAAAATCGCCGAGATTGTCTTGGGAAAGATCATGTCCAGCATTGACCGCAAGTCCGATGGCTTGGGCAGCTTGTGCGGCCTGAATGCAATGCTGGAGCGCGGTGGAATCGCCTTCGGCATGCCCGGCGGCGTAGGGGCCGGTATAAAGCTCGATGCGTTCGGCGCCACATTCGACAGCGCGGACAATGGCGGGATGTTCGGCATCGGCAAACAGACTGACCCGGCAGCCGAATGATTTGAGTTGCTCAACCAATGGGGTCAGGGCAGGGACATCGCGGTTGAAATCAAAACCGTGGTCGGAAGTGATTTGACCATCGCCATCGGGTACCAAGGTGGCCTGTGCCGGGCGAACCGTGCGGCACAGTTCGATAAAGCCGGGATAGCCGGGGCGCGCCGGGGCGAATGGGTTGCCTTCCAGGTTGAATTCGACTTCGTATTCCCCGCAAAGTGCGGCCAAGGTATAAACATCGTCGGCGCGAATATGCCGGGCATCGGGACGGGGGTGCACGGTGATGCCATGTGCACCGGAGTCTAGGCAGACCCGTGCGGCGCGTACTACATCGGGCTCACTGCCGCCACGCGAATTGCGCAATACGGCGATTTTGTTGACGTTGACCGAGAGGCGAGTCATGGCTGTGGGTTACCGCCACCGGGCGGCAGCGGCGGGTCATCGGGAAGAATGAAAACGGCGCGGCCGGTAATCGGACGCTCTACCGGGGCGGGAGTGGGCGCTGGTGTTGCAGCAGGCGCTGGCGTTGGTGCTTGAGTTGCGGCCGGCTGCGCAGGCATTGATGGAGTGGGCGTAGGGGCAGGCGGCGTTATGCCGGTCTGCGTAGGCGCATTGACAGGCTGTGCGCCGTTGCCATGTACATGCTGGCGAAGTTGTTCAAGTTGCTGCCGATCCAGTGGGGTGAGTTGCAACTCGCGGTTCTGCTTTGGAAACAATTTGCGGTAATGCAGCCAGCCCCAGAACAACAGGCAGGCGGTGGTGAAGAATAACCAGACCAGCATCTGCAATACCGAAGGCGTGCGCAACGCCAGCCAGAAAAAGACGGCAGCGGCAGGCAATAATGACCAGTACATAGAGAGCTTCCACGACGGAAAGTGGCAGTGTAACGATTTGTGATGCAAATCGCAGAGCCTTCGGAGGACTGAAAACAACCGTTAAAGCAGGGGCGACATCAGCCGGGCAACCGCTTCTGGCAAACGTGCGCTGAAAAGGGGGGCCTTGCCTTTATCCAGTTCAACCTGTGGTGCGTGGGCAAATTCATTTTCAATATGTGATTTTAATTGACCGGCCATGCCGCGATCTTGAATCAATGCCTGAACTTCGAAATTGAGCCGGAAGCTGCGATGGTCGAAATTGGCCGTGCCTATCAGCGCCAAATCATCATCAATCAACAGGGTTTTGCTGTGCAAAAGGCGCGGCCCGTACTCGTAAATCTTGACGCCTGCGCGGATCAGCTGGGCATAGTAGGAGCGAGCTGCATAAGTGACCAAACGGCTGTCGCTCATTTTGGGCACCAAAAGGCGCACATCCACACCACCGAGTGCTGCCGAGGTCAGTGCCATTATCCCGGCTTCGCCGGGGACAAAATAAGGCGTGGTCATCCAGACGCGCGTAGTGGCGGCGTGGATGGCCGAGACATGGGCACGGTAAATCGCCTCCCAATCCGAATCAGGCCCGGAGCTGATGATTTGCATCGGGATTGCGCCCTCGCCTGCGGGTGGCAATTCCTGAGCCAGCGGGCTTACCCATGCGCCCGAGTCGCCGGGATTTGCATACAACCAGTCTTCGATGAATAGACGCTGCAATTCCAGCGCGACATTGCCCTGGATGCGCAGATGCAAATCGCGGTAGGCCAGCGGATTGATGCGCTCGTCCTGGTTATCGGTGATATTGATGCCGCCGACATAGGCGATGGCGTTGTCGATGACGACGATTTTGCGGTGGGTGCGCATATTGAGCCAGGGGCGCTTCCAGAACTTCAAAACGCTGCCCAACTGCATCGGGTGGAGACGGGCAACCTCGCCGCCCGCATCAAGCAGCGGCTGGAAAAACTTCTGCGAAGCCTTGGCGGCACCGACGGCATCCACCAGCAGTCTGACCTTGACCCCGCGCTTGGCCGCATCAGTCAGGGCATCGCGTAGTGCAGTGCCGCTTTGGTCGGGATGATAGATGTAATACTCGATATGAATCAGCCGCTGTGCTGCGGCAATATCTTGTAGTAGCCGGGGATATTTGCCGCCGCCATCCACCAGCATTTCCACACTTTGCGCCGAGCTTGGCGAAAGCCCGGTGCAAGCGTAGGCCATACGTTGCAGCTCGGCGTATTCGGGGTTTTCGGCTCTGCCTTGTTGCGGGGAAAACGCCACCTTGCAGTTATCGCGGCGCAGGCGATGGCGTTTGATTTTTTGTGGTCCCAACCAGTAATAGATGAAAAACCCCAGATAGGGCAGCAGGGCAAGACTGAGCAACCAGCTCAAGGTGGCGGCTGGCTCGCGTTTTTGCAGCACGATCCAGCCGGCCAGCCAAAGCAGATAAGCTGCCCACAATACGGTAAGCCAAACATGGATATGCGGAATATCCCAGAAAGCATTCCAGACATCATGCAGGGTGGTGATAAGTGTGGACATGGCGGCAACGGTTTGGCAGGGAAGCAGGAGTGTAAGCCGAGATAGCCCTTCAGAGGGGAAAGGTGAAATCCGGCTTGTTGAGGGCTGTGTCGCTTATCGGACGCAGCCCGGATTTGTATCAGCGGCCGTAGATTTTTGCGGCCGGTCGGAATTCAATCCAGCTGGTGGCGATGAACTTGTCGCCGCCTTCGGGGCGATTGCCGCGATGGGTATGGGTGAAGGCGGTGGGGGCAATCAGCAGGCTGCCGGTTTTGGGGATGATTTTGCGTTGCTGAAAGAAAAACTCGGTTTCACCCTCGGCAAAGTCATCGTTGAGATAGAGCGTCCACAACAAGTGGCGATGCAGAGTTTGGGCGCTGGCATCACGCGGGTACAACTCGCAATGCCAGTATGGGTAGCCGCCGGTGCCGGATTGATACCACTGCAAATTGATGCCGCCAGGCTGAAAGCAGCGGGTAATGAGCGCAGTCAGCAGCTCATCGCTAATCTCGGCAAAGTCTTCTGCGGCAAGGCGTTTGGGCTGGCCATCCTTGTCCGGCACCTGCAACATGAGTGGTGCAATCAGTGCCTGCGGATAGCGTCGCAGATACTGGCGAAAACAGCCCAGCATGGCCAGATTGATTTGCTGTTTGATGGCCTGCCATTCCGGTTGTGTGTCGATGGCAAGGTCACGGCTGTTCTTGAGCTCGGGAAACACGCCGCCACCGGTCTGGCCGGGGGAGAGCGCGGCGGTTTTCATCCTGTCGATGATCTGCCCGCAAACCTCTGCGGGCAGGGCATCTGCATAGACTTCGATGAAGTCGGCGTGGCTCATTGCGCCTTGGCGTCGTGGTCGCGGTGATAGCGGGTGGCTTCAGCCACTTCGTTCTTCGAGCCTAGGAACACCGGCACGCGCTGGTGCAGCTCGGAAGGCTCGATATCCATGATGCGCTGACGTCCGTTGGTGGCGGCGCCTCCGGCCTGTTCGATGAGGAAGCTCATCGGGTTGGCCTCGTACATCAGGCGCAGTTTGCCGGGCTTGCCGGGGTCTTTTTTGTCCCAGGGGTAGATGAAGATGCCGCCACGGGTCAGGATACGATGCACATCGGCCACCATCGAGGCAATCCAGCGCATGTTGAAATCCTTGCCGCGCGGGCCTTCCTTGCCAACCAGCAAATCGTCCACGTATTGCTGCATCGGCGCTTCCCAATGCCGCTTGTTGGACATATTGATGGCGAATTCTTTGGTTTCTTCCGGTACCGACATGTCCCGCTGGGTCAGTACGAAGCTGCCCTGTTCGCGATCCAAAGTGAATTGGTGCACGCCATGACCGATGGTGAGAATCAGCGTGGTGGCCGGGCCATACACGCAGTAACCGGCAGCGACCTGCTCGCGCCCGGGCTGCAAGAAGTGTGCGTCTTCCGGCACGGTTACCCCTTCGGGGCAACGCAGCACCGAGAAAATGGTGCCGACCGAAACATTCACGTCGATGTTGGAGCTGCCATCGAGGGGGTCGAACAACAACAGATAATTGCCGCGCGGATAGACATCAGGAATCGGCTGGCTGTGATCCATTTCTTCCGAAGCAATGCCGGCCAGATGCCCGCCCCAGGCGTTGGCTTCCAGCAGCACGTCATTGGCAATCACGTCCAATTTCTTTTGTGCTTCGCCTTGGATATTGCCGGTGCCGGCATCACCCAGCACGCCGCCCAGCGCGCCCTTGCCCACCGATACGGAAATGCGTTTGCAGGCACGCGCAACGACTTCAATCAACAGGCGCAGCTGTGCGTTGACGCGGCCTTGACGCTCTTCTTCAATCAGAAAGCGCGTCAGTGAAATAGGGCTGGTATCTTCTTGGGACATACGGCGGCTCCGGGTTGAGAGCGCGTATTGTAAGCCGTCACCCAAGCCAATCACGCCATTTGGGGGCGAACCCCGCCTGCCATCGCCCCCCTGCCTTTGTGGTGAAGGTTTTTGGCCATTGCGATGCTGCCTAGTCGGCGCCCGGCGCAGCCTTGGTTGAGCTTTTGTTAAGCACAGGCAGGGGGTATCGGATGTTTACACATCCGCATCAGTTGGCCAGCCCTCACCACTGCCGCGATGAATGACCTGATCGCTGTCCAGTACCTCCCCGGCGGGAATTGCGGGCAGGGCGGCGACGCGCTGATAAATGGGAGTGAAATCCGGGCGCGTGGCGTTCATCAATTGCTCGAAACTGTCAATGACGAAGTAGGTTTTTTGATAGGTATCAATGCGATAGCGGGTGCGCATGATGCGCTCAAGGTCGAAGCCGATGCGGTTGGGGGCATCCGACTCTAGTGAATACAGGCTCTCGCCCTTGGAGGAAACAATCCCGGCGCCATAGATGCGCAGGCCGTCGGCTTGTTGAATCAGGCCAAACTCCACCGTGTACCAGTACAGGCGGGTCAGATGCATCAGCGCCTCCGGGCCGATGCCGTGGGCTTTCACGCCACCGCGGCCATAGGCTTCCATGTAGTTGGCAAATACCGGCAGCATCAGCAGCGGCACATGGCCGAATAGGTCGTGAAACAGGTCGGGTTCTTCGATGTAGTCGATTTGATCCGGACGACGAATCCACCACGTTACCGGAAAGCGTCGATTGGCCAAGTGGTCGAAGAAATCCAGTTCCGGCAGCAGCCCCTCCACGCCGATGATCTGCCAGCCGGTAGCTTTTTCTAGGGCGCGGTTGATATCGCTGAATTTGGGGATGGTGGCCTCGCCCATGCCCATTGCGTCTTGGGCGGCCAAGAACTCATCGGCAGCGCGCCCGACCAGCAGCTCGCGCTGACGCAGGTACAGCGTGCGCCAAGTGGCGTGCTCTTCGGCGGTGTAGTTGTCCCAAGGCTGCTCGACAACGCCAGTGGCATATACCGGCACTTTGCCCTTGTCGGTGATGATGTTTTCTACGCGGCGAGGTGTGTTGTTCATGTTGTCGATTCTACGCCTTGAAGCGCTTTGAAAACATGAAAAAAAGAAGGCCGCGAAATGCGGCCTTCAAGGGGGAAGCATGAATCAGAAGCGGTATTCAAAACCGGCTGCCAGCGTGCGGTTGCTGTAGCGCAGTTTTTCTCCGGTGGTCGGCAGGCGGGTGTCATTGCCGCGGAAGTAGTCGTAGTTGATGCTCACGCCCATGTTGGGGGTGAAGTCATACCCGGCGCCGACGCCGAAATACGGCTGATGGCTGTGCGTGCTGCGCGAGTTGTGGACGCTTACGCCATCAATGGTGGCGTGGCTGGCAGTCTCGTAGCTCGAGCGCATGTAACCGGCGCGACCCATGCCGAAAAAGCCGGTATCGGCAGCTTGGTCGCCAAAGCGCACCTTGCCTACCGCGCCGATGCCATAGCCATCCACGTCATTGTCGTAATCAAAGCCGGCAAACTTGTGTGCCTTGCCGTAATAGCGGCCATAGAAGCCTTCCACGCCGATATTCGGGGTGAACATGTAGCCGCCGCGAACGACGAAGGAATTGTCCTTCAGACGCCCGGAGTTGTCGCGGTTGTCCAGATGGGTACGGCCGACTTCGCCACGGACAAAAGCCTGACCATTGGTGGCGGATTGTGCAAACGCACTGCCGCAGGCCAAGGCGGCAACCAGTGCGGTAGCAAGCAGGGGGAGGGTTTTGTTGTTCATCTGTATTGCTCTCCATCAGCCCCGGTGTGGGGCTGGTGGAGGGATAGTGGTGCAGACCCCGGCGAATGAAAAGGTTTTGCCGTTTGCCGTAAACAAGGGGTTAAACAAGGTGGCCGAGAACTGAATGCGAGCCTGAAAACAAGCTGAAATTAAGCGTTTATTGGGTGTGATTGCATGCTGAAACTGCTTAATCGCGCTTGCAGCCATCGCGCCCCAGCAGCCGTTCAAGCCGGCTGCTTTCACATGCCGGAGCGGGTTCGGGTTTGGGCGGAGCGGCGTGCATGCGGGCGCTTTGCAATTGGCGGATGCGTGCCTTGATTGGCGCAATCAGTGCCTGGGCGGCTTGCTCGCCTTCCAGGATGGCGACATTTCTCTGGTCGAAATCGGCAGGGCCAATCTTGCCTACACGCGGACGGATGATGATGTCGGCGCGCTTCATTTCTTCCTCGCCCAGACGCTGCCCCATGATGACGATGGACTGGTTGACGATGCCAAGCATATGGCCGGGCCGGTTGCCCGCAGCTTTGTTGGAGATATCGACGGCAATCACCATGTCGGCACCCAGTTGCCGGGCAGCATCCACCGGCACCGGGCTGGTGATGCCGCCATCGACATAGCGGTGCCGGCCAATCGGAGCGGGCTCGAATACGCCGGGAATCGCACTGGAGGCGCGCACGGCCTGACCAGCATTGCCACGCACGAACACGGTGCGCTCACCGCTATCGAGCCGGGTGGCGACAGCGGCAAACGGCTTTGCAAAACGCTCCATCGGCTTCTGGCCAAGCAGCTGATTGACGTAGTCCTGCAATTTCTGGCCTTTGAGAAGGCCGCCAGAAAACAGGCTGACATCGCGGATATTGGCCTCATCCAGCGCAAACGCCTGCTGCTGCATCTGGTAGGGAGTCATGCCGCTGGCATACAACGCGCCGACCACACTGCCAGCACTGGTGCCAGCCACCACATCAATCTCGATGCCATTGGCTTCGAGCATCTTGATGACGCCAATATGGGCAAAACCCTTGGCGGCACCACCACCCAGCGCCAGCCCGACGGTGATTTTCGGCGGCGGGCTTTGCACGACAGGGGGCGGTGCTGCGGGCTTGACGGCTTCTCCGCCGCAACCGGCAACCAAAGCGCCCAGGATCAGGGGCAGATGGATACGCAGCTTGAAGATGTTCATAGGGTCATTGTGTCGACTATCAAAAGCCGTTATCGCCATCGAGCAGACGGCCAAGGCCACCAAGTACCGAGCCTTCGCCCATGCTTTTGCCACCGGCCTGCGGGGCGGCGGCCAGCATCCGCCCGGCCATGCGCGAGAACGGCAGCGATTGCAGCCAGACCTTGCCAGGACCCGTCAGGGTGGCAAGAAACATGCCTTCGCCACCGAACAACATGCTCTTGATGCCGCCCACGGTGCGGATATCCATCTGTACCGTGGGATGGAAGGCCACCACGCAGCCAGTATCCACATCCAGCCGCTCGCCAGCAGCCAGGTCGCGCTCCACCAGCGTGCCGCCGGCATGCACGAACACCCAGCCATCACCATCGAGCTGCTGCATGATGAAGCCCTCGCCGCCGAATAGCCCGGTGAGAATGCGTTTCTGGAAGAAAATGCCGAGTTTCACGCCGCGCGCACCGGCCAGAAAGCTGTCCTTCTGGCAGATGATGCGCCCGCCATGTTCGGCCAGCCGCAGCGGCAACACCGTGCCCGGATACGGCGCGGCAAACGCCACCTTGGCCTTGCCCTGCCCGGCAT
The DNA here is from genome assembly GCA_002798275.1 of Lysobacteraceae bacterium NML08-0793. Lineage (GTDB taxonomy): Bacteria > Pseudomonadota > Gammaproteobacteria > Xanthomonadales > Xanthomonadaceae > Solilutibacter. The sequence continues at coordinate 125,656 of NWQR01000004.1, forward strand.
GGGTGAACACCGTGGTGAACAGGCTCTCGCCGGTAACCACGCGGCGCCCGGCGGCAAACAGCTTGTCCATCATCCCGCCACCGCCGGATTTGGAACCATCACCGAACACCGTATCCATCTGCACCGCGGCATCCTTGTACATCAGCGCCCCGGCCTCGGCCACCGCGCTTTCGCCGGGGTCCAGCTCCACCTCCACGAACGGCATGTCATTGCCAACGATGCGGTAGTCGATATCGTCACTGGCCATGCGCGCGGACTGGTTCGGTGGAGGAATCGGCGGCATGTCTTCGGGCAGGCCGGTGGCATAGGCTTCGGCAAACTCCGGCATCGCCCGCGCCGGTTGCCAGCCGGATAGCCCCTGCCGCCAGCACAGCGCATCCGGGTGACGCTGGACATGGCCGAAGGCCTGGTCGGTATCGAACGGCCCGTGACGCTCGTTCTGGCCGGGCTGGATGAAATACCACTGCGACATAAACGGCTCCTTGATAAGTGGGAAAGATGCTGGCAAGCATACGCCGCCGCGCCTGCCCGCGTTCAGATGATTTGCAGGGTGATGGCCTTCAGTACCGCACGGGTACGGTCGCGGCTGCCGAGCTTGTCGAGTATGGTGGAGACGTAGTTTTTCACCGTGCCTTCGGCCAGAAACAGGCTGCGGGCGATTTCCTTGTTGCTGTAGCCACCGGCCATGAGCCGAAGGATGGCGATTTCGCGCGCGGAAAACAGAGCCTTGGGCGCATTCTGATCGTGATAACGATAGCGTGCGCGTACAGGCCCGGGGCTGAGCGGTTGCAATAGGGATTCACCCGCCAGCGCCCGGCAAATTGCTTCGCACAAATCCTCGGGGGCCGCATCCTTGAGCAGGAAACCTTGTGCTCCCGCTTCGCAGGCGGCCAGCAACAGCTCGCTGTCATCGAAGGTGGTGAGCAGTACGCAGGGGGTGGTATTGCCGGATTTGCGCAATTGGCGCAAGGCGCTGATGCCATCCATCTCCGGCATGCGGATGTCGCTGAGAATCAGGTCAACCGGGCAGCTGGCCAATTGCGCCAGCAGGGTGCTGCCGCTGTCGGCTTCGCAGGCGATGACAAAGCCCTGTTGCTCCAGCAATACCCGCAGGCCACTGCGGATCAATGCTTGGTCATCGGCCAGGGCAAGGCGCAGTGCGGTTTTCATGCCGGCAGCACCGCGTCAATGCGCAGTGCTCCCTTTTCACTGCATGAGAACACCAGCCTGCCGTGGCGCTCATGGATGCGCTCGCGCATTCCGGCAAGGCCATTGCCTTCGCGCAACGGCGCCTGGAGTTGCCCATCATCTTCGATATGCAGGTGCAGTTGGCCTTCTTCATGGCCAAGCCTGACATGCAGGTTGCGGGCGTTGCTGTGTCGGGCACTGTTGGTCAGTGCCTCTTGCACAACCCGCAGCAGGGTTTCGGCGAGCAGTGGGTCGTGCAGTTTGACATCGGCGGCGATGCTTATCCGCAGTTGTGGTCGCGGGAATGGGGCGGCCAGTGCGTGCAGGGCCGTGTGCAGATCAAGTCCGTCATCGGCGCGGATTTCCTGCACCACATGACGGATGTCGGCTAGCAGCTCGGCGGCCAGTTGTTCGGCCAGATGCAGCGATTCGGACGGCTGCCCGGCAGCCAGGGCGCGCAGATTGAGTCGTAGGGCGGTGAGCTTGTGGCCGACCACATCGTGCAGTTCGCGGGCAAGGCGCAGGCGCTCGGTATTGCGGGCGGTTTCGGCCAGCAGACTGCGGGTGGCCAGCAGGTCGGCATTCACCCGTGCCAGATGGTCGCGGGTTTCCTCGGCACGGCGGGTATAGCTGAGGGTCAGTGCAGCGAAGCCCTGAAAGCAGGCCAGTGACAGCAGGTCGGGCAGATACCCGTTGTAAGCCAGCCCCCCGGGGCCGAACAATGCCAGCAGGTCAAACAGCCCGACTGCCAGCAAAACCCGGTGCAGCGGCCAGGCCGCAGCCAGCACCGCCGCCCAGATGATGCTGAGGATGGCGAGCATGCCAATCGTGTAGGCAAGCAGCAGCCATAGCGACAGCACGCCCATCCCTGCCAACACCAGTCCCTGCCAGCGGCGTGACAGATGGTCTTCCAGCAACAGCAGAGCAGCAAAAGCCAGTAGCCCGGCATAAATGCGGTAGCGCGCATCCACAGGCAGTTGCGGCAAGCTCAGGCCGATGACGAGCAAGGTGGCAAAGGCAACGCCATCAAGTGGACTTACCCGGAGTTTTGTGCGTGATTTCATGCCGTTATGGTGATTTGCTGTTGCAATCCCCGCAAGCTGAATTCCGCAAAAAGTGACTTCCGGCAGGGTCGATGAGTGACGTTCGGGACTGCCTTGGCTGCCTGTCGATGGTGAGACTGTCTGCCGGTTTTCCGAGGAAGTTGAATGATGTGGGTATTCAAGATTTTCCTGCTGCTGCATATCGCGGCTGGCAGTGTGGCGCTGCTGTCTTTCTGGACTGCAGCATGGCTGCGCAAGGGCTCACCGGGGCATCGCCGTGTTGGCAGGCTGTTCATGCAAGCGATGTGCGTGGTGATTGCCAGTGGCCTGCCGTTGGTGATTGAGCGGCTGTTGCAGCAGCAATGGCTGGCAGCATTGTTTCTGGCTTATTTGTTGCTCCTGACGGCTCTCCCGCTGTGGCTGGCCTGGCGTGCCGTAACCGACAAGCATGACTGGCAAGGCATGACGCGCCGCATCGGCTGGTCACTCAATCTTTGGCTGACCGTGGTGATGTCCGTGCTGGTGCTGTGCGTCGGGATAGGCTGGGGGCAGGCACTTTTCATCGGCTATTCCGCCATTGGCCTGCTGTTGGGCGTTCGCATATGGCGATTTGCCCGCCGCCGCGTGCAGGCACCGGGCTGGCATCTGCGTTTGCACTACCAATCCATGCTGGGGGTCGGTATCGCAACGCATATTGCTTTTCTCGGCCTTGGCCTCAGGAAGTTGTTGTCATGGGTGCAGCAAATGGCGGATTTGCCGGCTGCTTGGGTGCAGCTTTTCCCTTGGTTTGCACCGGTCGCGGTGGCACTTGCCGCGGCGGTGTGGCTGGAACGCCGTTACGGGCGGAGAATCAAGTCGGCTTGAGGCGCAGGCCGTTCAGTGGCCGGGACGGCGGAAGGGAATCACTTTGCGCTCGTCGGTGGGCATTTCGCCCGGTTCGCGATGCCAAATCACCGGCACATATTCAGGGCGCTCAAGCTCCAGCCCTTGTTGTTGCAGGCGTTCGGCTTCGGTCTCGGCTTCTTCTTCCAGCTCCCAGCTATAGCGTTTGCGCGGCGGGATCGGGTCGGCATGACGGAACAAGAGCGCGCCGAGTGCACCGCCGATGGCGCCGCCCAGATGCGATTGCCAGCTCACCCCCGGCTCTTGTGGCAAGATGCTGAGCAACATGCCGCCAAAAAACAGGAAGGCCAGCATGCCGGCGGCAATGGCAGCTCGGTCGCGGCGAATCAAGCCCAGCGCAAACACCAGAAAACCCAGGCCATGGGTGATGCCACTGGCGCCAAGATGATATTGCCCGGGCTGTCCCAAGAGCCATGCGCCCAGTCCCGCGCCCAGCCAAATCAAGGGCAGGCTGCGCAGCGTGGCACGCGGAAACACGCTGCCTGCCAAGGTGCCCAGCATCAATATCGCCACCGCATTGGTGGCCAGATGTTTGAGGCTGCCGTGCAAAAAAGGCGCACTGAGGATGCCCCACAAGCCTTCCGGCAGATGCGGCTGTACGCTGAAGGCGCGTGCATCGAAGTTTTCTTGCGAGAAAAACACCACGGCCAGCAATAGCACCGATGCCAGAGCGAGATTGAAGGCGCGCAGCACACGGCGACGGTCGCGGGCGCGTTGCTCCGGGGTATCGGGGATGTCGTGGTGAGGAATATCCATGCGCAAAAGGTGGAGCCATAAGCGCCAAATGCAAGCCGGGACGGGGTTTCATTCATGCAACGCTGTCTTGCGGATTGGCGTTGCTGCCAGCCCGCGTAAAATGCGCGGATGAATACTCAGCTTCCCGTTATCCGGCTCAAGAATGCGTGGAAATCCACGCACCCGTGGATTTTTCAGCGTCTGGTGGAGAAACCCGCCGAGCGCCCCAAGCCGGGCAATCTGGTGGAAGTGCGTGGCGTGGATGGCGCGTTTATCGGCTATGCCTTCTACAACGGCCATTCACGCATTGCGCTGCGGGTGCTGGAAACCGACCCGGCGGTGCAGGTGGATGCGGCCTGGTTTGAGCGCAAGATTGCCGAGGCCATCAAGCTGCGCCGCGAGGTGTTGCGGCTGGATGAAGTCAGCAATGCCTGGCGGGTATTTCACAGCGAGGGTGATGGCATCAGTGGTCTGGTGGTTGACCGTTACGACGACCTGATTGTGGTTGGCTTTTTCAGCGCCGGGGCATGGCGGCATCGGGAAATCATCTTCAATGCCCTGCGCGGGCAGTTTCCTGGCTGCCGCTTCCACAGTTTTGCCGATGAGCATGTGCAAAAGCAGGAAAGTTTTGATTACCGCGATACGCAAGGCACGCAGCCGGCGGTGATTAGCGAATACGGCATCCAGTTCCGTGCCGACCCGGCAGGCGCCCACAAAACCGGCTTCTTTGCCGACCAGCGCGAAAACCGCGAATGGCTTTCGCGCCAGTGCGCGGGCAAGCGGGTGCTAGACCTGTGCTGCAATACCGGCGGCTTTGCCGTGTATGCCGCCGCACGCGGCGCGACAGAAGTGGTGGGGGTGGACATTGACCCGGCAGTGATCGAGATTGCCAAAGGCAATGCACGACTCAACCATGTCCGTCCGCGTTTTGTGCAGGCCGATATTTTTCCGTGGCTGCGCGATGCGGCGAACAACGGCGAACAGTTCGATGTGGTGATTTTGGATCCGGCCAAGATGACCCGCGACCGCGAACAGGTGATTGCCGCGCTGAAAAAATATCTGGACATGAACAAGCTGGCCTTGGGCGTGGTGAAGCCCGGCGGACTGTTTGCCACCTTCTCCTGCACTGGCTTGGTGAGCGAGGAGCAATTCCTCGACATGCTGCGCCGCGCCGCGTTCTATGCCGGGCGCACCGTGCAGGTACTGAAAGTGGCTGGCGCAGGCGCCGACCACCCGTGGCTGGCGCAGGTGCCCGAATCGCGCTATCTGAAAGCCGTGTTCTGCCGCGTGCTGGATTGAAGAACCCAGTCGCAGGATTTGCGACAGCCCGTGGCTAAACTTGGCGCATGTCGAATGAATCCCTGCTGCTGATCCTGCTGTTGCTGGTGGCGCTCGCCATCGTGTTGTTGGCTGTGCTTTTGCTGCGCAGACCCGATACCGGGCTTGCGCTTTTGCGCGAAAAACTCGAAGAGGCATTGCGCAACGAACAGCGCGATGGCCGTGGTGAGCTGCGCGAAACGCTGGATGCACTGGCGGCCAGCCTCACCCGGGATGCGCAGGCCGCGCGCAGTGAATCGGGTCAGTTGCAGCAGCGCCACAATGCCGAACTCAATCAACGTATCCATGAATTGACCGAGCGTACCGACCGGCGCTTGGACGAGTTTCGCATCGCCATTGGCGAGGATGGCGCACGCGCTCGCCGCGAGCAGGCCGAGCAGCAACAACGCTTTGCCGAGCATCTGGGCAGCCGTCTGAAGGAGCAGGGCGAGCGTAATGCCGCCAGCATCACCGAGCTGCGCATGCAGGTGGAAACGCAATTGAAAGCGATGCAGGCCGACAACGCCCAGAAGCTTGAGCAAATGCGCGCCACGGTGGATGAAAAGCTGCAAACCACACTGGAAACCCGGCTGGGCGAGTCGTTTCGATTGGTCAGCGAGCGACTGGAGGCAGTTCAGCGCGGCCTTGGGGAAATGCAGCAATTGGCCAGTGGCGTGGGGGATTTGAAGCGGGTGCTGGTCAATGTCAAAACCCGTGGCACTTTTGGCGAGGTGCAACTGGGTGCCTTGCTGGAGCAGGTGCTCACCGCCGAGCAATATGCGGCCAATGTGGCGACGGTGAAAAATGCCAGCGAACGGGTGGAATACGCGGTGAAACTGCCGGGTGCCGGCACAGGCGAAACCGTATGGCTGCCGATTGATGCCAAGTTTCCGCAGGAAGATTACGAACGGCTTTTGGATGCCCAGGAGCGTGCTGACGCGGCCGCAATGCAGGAGGCCGCGCGTGCATTGGAGATGCGTATCCGCGACGAAGCCAAGAAAATCCGCAGCAAATACCTAGCGCCGCCGGAAACCACCGATTTTGCGCTGCTGTTCCTGCCCACCGAAGGCTTGTATGCCGAAGTCATCCGCCGCCCCGGCCTGTTTGAAGCCATGCAGCGCGAACATCGGGTAACGCTGGTGGGGCCGACCACCTTGCTGGCGCTATTAAATGCGTTGCAAATGGGTTTTCGCACTCTGGCGATTGAAAAACGCAGCAGCGAGGTCTGGCAAACCTTGGGCGCGGTCAAGACTGAGTTTGGCAAGTTCGCCACGGTGCTGGAAAAAACCCGCAATCAACTGGATACGGTGCGCAACAGCATTGATGCTGCCGGGGTGCGTACCCGTGCCATCGAGCGCAAGCTCAAGCAGGTCGAAGCCCTGCCCAGCGATGGACTGGCATTGCCGATGCCGGATGAGGACGAGGCTTGAGCGTTTGCCAGCCCTACCATCGCGCCCGCTGTCCCGGCAAAACCGCACTTGGTCTTGTGCGCATGTTTTTTGAAAAACGGCACTACAACAAGGCGGTGCTGGACGGCGCCGGGAATCAGGGTAGCCCCTGCACCGGGATGCCATCTGCCGGAATGCTGGGATTGTCCTCGGGCTCGGTCAGGTAATCGGGCAGGCCGTCTTGTTTCAGGTTAGGTTGCTCCAGATCGCGCAGGATTTGGTAATTGCGCCGTTGCAGCCAGGCATCGCGGAACAACAGATATTCGTCGGCAACGCCTTCACGCATGCTGTCCACCGAAAAAAGGCGGCTGCGGATATCGGCCAGTTGCAGCGATTGCAGGCCAATTCGGCTTTTGTCGTGCTTGATATGCGGCAGTGCCGAGAATGGCGTATCGCCAACCATGCCAAATACATCGCGCAGGGTGCGTGGGCCGAAGAACGGCAGCTCTAGATAGCGCGATTGCCGCCAGCCCCATACCGCGAGCGTTTGGCCGAAATCTTCGTTGATATACGGCATATTCAGGCGGCTGGCCGGGTCGAACAGGCCGCCGATGCCGAAGGTGGCGTTGAAGCTGAAACGAATCAGCGCAAAACCGGCATCGCCGGGGCGGCCTTGCAGCAGGGCATTGAAGGCCGAAAGCGGCTGGCCAAGGTTATTGAAGAAATTGCTGATGCCAAGCCGGATCGGGCGCGGCACCACGGCGACATAGGCGCGTGCCAACGGGGTGGCCAGATAGCGGTCAACAAAATTGTTGAAGGCATGCACACGCCGGTTCATCGGCTCCCAAGGGTCGCTGACCGGCGCCATCATCACGCCTGCTGGCAGGCTCGGGTCGGCCACCGGGTTGTATTCACCCTGGCCGTAGAGCAGCACGAAATCGTCTTCGATTTCGCTAGGCGGCTCGGCGTGTGGGTCTTCGCTCACCAAAGCGGGGCGGTCGGCAGTTGTCGTCGCCATCGGCGCTGGCTTGACTGCGCCGTTATCGGTCGCAACCAGGGCAATGGCTGCAACTTGCGCGGGCTCGGCCGGGTCTGCGCTGCCCGGCTGCATGGTCGCATCGGGCTTGTCGTCTGCCACCTCGACATCGGCAGGGGCGTGTGGCGGGACTTCCGCTGCGGGGCTGGCAGCGCGGGGAGGTTTTCCGGCACAGGCGGCCAGCAGCAGTGCCGTGGCAAGCAACAGGGAATGACGCAGGCGCATGGGGTCAGCTCACAGACATTTGCAGTTGTGCATCCAGCCGATAGGCTTCGCGCAGCTCGGTAAAGCCCGCGGGTTGGCCGACAATCTGGGCGTTTGGCAGGCGTGCGGTGAGTGTGGCAAGTAATGCCATCCCGGTGCTGTCAAGCGGGCTGACGGCACGAATATCCAGTTGTTCGATGCCGGGCGGCAGTTGGCTGGTCTGCCGCCAAGCCGTAGCGACCGTGGCACGATTGAGCGCCCCGGTGAAAACCAGCGCCGTATCAAGGCGCTCGATGCGGAGTGTTTCAGTTGGCATTGGCCTGGATTTTGCCGCTTTTGAGCTCTGCTGCCACCGCGCGGATGCCGCGCTGGGTCAGCGGGTTGTCGAACTGATTACGGAAAGTCTGCACGAATGACACGCCTTCGACCATCACATCGAACACCTGCCACTGGTTGCCGACCCGACGCAGCAGATAGTCCACCGGAATCGGCTCACCACCTGCGCGCAGCATTTCGCTGGAGACGCGCACGCCACGGTTGCCGGGCAGGGCGGTTTCGGATTTGATGCGCACCCGCAGGCGGGTATTGAAGTCCAGCAACGAAGACCCGTAGCGAGCCAGCAGATTTTCGGTCAGCGCATCGGCAAACAGCTTGATGTCGGTGTCCGAAGCGCCGCGAGCATGACGACCCAGCACCAGACGCGCGGCGTAGTCGCGGTCGAACATCTGGTTGAATTCGCTGTTGATGAATTGGTTGAGCGCGGCACGGTCGCGGGTGAACTCGGCGCGACGCGATTCCAGCGTAGTCAGGATGCGGGTGCTGTTGTCCAGCACCAGTTTGCTGGCGCTGTTGGCAGCCGGCTGTGCACTTGCTGCCTCGCGTGCCGTTTGCTGGGCATGGGTCGGAAGCGCGGCCGCGGCAAGCACGGCGCTGATGGCAAGAGAAACAAGGGTACGGGTCATGGTGAGCTCTCCGTAACAGGTTGAATTGAATGGAAATCAGGGGTTTGTGGCCGCGTCTTCGGCTGGTGTATCGCCGCTGCCGGCACCGCCGCCACTGAACATGTATTTACCTGCCAGTTGCAACAAATCGACCGCAGGCTGGGTAAAGGCGATTTCTTCGCCCGGTTGCAGGGTTTCCGGGTCGCCGCCTGGTTGTAAGCCGATATAGGCTTCGCCCAGCAGGCCGCTGGTGAACACCCCGGCGCTGGTGTCGGCGGGCAAATCCTTGAAGGTATTGTCGATGGCTAGGGTAACCACCGAATCGTATTTCACCGGGTCCACCTCAATGGCGGCGACCCGGCCGATGTTCACCCCGCCGATTTTCACCGGGCCGTTGACGCGCAGCTGGCCGATGCTGGTAAAGCGTGCGGTCAGTGGATAGGTCTTGGAAGAAAAGCCGAAGCTGCCATTGGTGGAGGCCATCGCCAGCACCAGCAAGGTGGCGAGCGCCAGCAGCAAAAAGGCGCCGACGGCGAACTCAAGACGCGGACCACGGATACTCATGGGAACTCCTTGCGGACAAAGCAGGCCGGGAAACGGCCTCGATAAACGGGGTTTTCATCGGAACATCAGCGCCGACAGAACGAAATTGAACATCAGCACCAGCAGCGAAGCATTGACCACGGCGCGAGTGGTGGCGATGGAGGTGCCCTCGATGGTTGGCTCGGAATGAAACCCCACATACGCCGCGACCAGCGCGGTAATTGCGCCAAATACCCCGGCCTTCAGAAAGGCGCCGAGAAAATCGGAACGAAAATCGACAATATCCTTCATCACCTGCCAGAACGTGCCAGCGTCCAGGCCGAGGATGTGCACCGCCTCGAACCAGCCAGCGAGAATGGCAAAGCTGACGAAAAATCCGGTCAAAAGCGGCACGGCGATGACTGCGGCCCAAAACCGCGGCACCACCACCTTGGCCACCGGGTCAATCGCCATCAACCCCAGCGCGGTGAGCTGGTCGGTGGCGCGCATCAGCCCCAGTTCCGCGGCGATGGAAGAACCGGCGCGACCGACAAACAGCAGCGCGGTCAATACGGGCGCCAGTTCACGGTATAAGCCCAGCCCCAGCATGGCGCTGACCTGGTTGCTGGCGCCATAGGTATCCAGCGCCCGATAACCGAGCAAAATTACTGAAAGGCCGACGAATGCACCGCCTACGGCGATGATTGGCAGCGAACGTGCGCCGATTTTGTAGATTTCGCGGACAAGCTCCGCAAACAGGTCGCGGCTTGGTGTTGAGGCGCGCAGTACCGCCAAGGTGAACAAGCCGGCGCGGCCTATGCTGCGGATGGTATCGGCAAGCGCTTTCATGCCTGTTTCCTCACCGGGCTGTCAAAGGCAATCGGCCCATCCGGCTCGCCATTCAGGAATTGCCGCACCAAGGGCTCGGAGCTTTGCCGCAACGCCTCCGGGCTGCCATTGAACATCACCCGACCATTGGCCAGAACGAGCACATGGTCGCAAATCGGCAGGGTTTCATGCACATGATGGCTGACCACGATGCTGGTCAGTCCCAGCGCCCGATTGAGCCGGGCAATCAGGTTCATGATGACGCCGGAGGCAATCGGATCCAGTCCGGTCAGTGGCTCGTCGTAAATCATCAGCGGCGGATCCAGCGCCAGCGCGCGCGCCAGCGCCACGCGGCGTGCCATGCCGCCAGAAAGCTCGCGCGGATACAGATCGCGCGCTGCCAGAAGGCCAACGGCGTGCAGCTTCATGTCCACCAGTTTGTCCAGCACCGGCGGCGGCAAATCGGTATGCGTGCGCAATGGCAGGGCGATGTTTTCGCCTGCGGTGAGGTCTGTCAAAAGGCCGTTACCCTGTAGCAAGACCCCCAGGCGCTTGCGCATTTCCAGCAGCGCCTTGGACGCTTGTGGCACGGTCTGGCCGAAAACCTCCACCCGACCACGGGTGGGCACCAGCTCCCCGGTCAGCGCCGAGAGCAGCGTGGACTTGCCGCAGCCCGAAGGCCCCAGCACGGCGGTGATGCTGCCGGTAGGCACGCGCAGGGAAATATCGTCCACAATCGTGCGCCCACCACGCACCAGACGCACGTTGTCCATCCAGACAGCAGGGGCGGCGGAACTGTTCAAGGCAAGATTACGGAAAAACGACCCAAATAGGCGCAAAGCATGCGCAGTGCAAGCTGAATGGCGGCTGGCGTGGTGGGAATCCTTGTATGGCTTCAAGGTGTCGGGACAAGCCCCGCCGCCACGTCTCGGAACGCAGAAAGCGCTGACCTGCCCGATTTTTTAGGGCCACTGATTATTGGAATTGGCCTCGGTGGGTGTGCCTTGATGGCACGTGTTCCGGAATGCTTCCGGGGTTTGGTAGTTCAGGCTCGAATGCGGCCTAACCTGATTGTAATGCACTCGCCATTGCTCAATGACTACACGGGCTTCGGCACGACTGCGG
>NWQR01000007.1 GCA_002798275.1 Lysobacteraceae bacterium NML08-0793
CCTGGCTGTTGCGCTTGCCGATATTGGCATCCAGACGACCGGCGCCGCCGAAGCCGCCGATGCGGAAGCCGGACTCGAACTGATAGTCCGCGCCGACCAGATACTGGTGGCCGCTGTAGCGGGTATAGGCGGTGCTGGCATCGCCTTGCAGATGGCCGCCGCGGGTCATCACGTCTGCCCAAGCGGAGAAGCCACCGCCTTCCATCTGGCCGGTGAAGGCATCCTGGCCGGTGCGGGCGCGCGAGAGGGCGGCATTGCGCACATGGCGGCTGTCATCGGCAAACAGGCTGCGGACGCTGGCATTGGCTTCACCCGAGAGCAGGTCAGCGGCGGCATTGGCCGCTTCTGCGGTGGGCAGCAGCACCAAGCGTTGCAGCAGGTCGTTGCTGTCGGCAAGGCTATCGAGCGCCGTGGCCGTTACCCGCTGGTTGTAGGTGCCGGCGACCGAGGCCAGCGAGGCGCCACGAATGATGTCGGCAAACACATCCGTCGTGGTGTAGCGCAGCGAGGTGTTGAGGAACGGGGTCAGATAGCTGTTGTCCACACCGGCGAAGGTGCCGGTGATGCCACCTGCGGCGGTGAGGAAGTTGTAGCTCTGGCCGAGGGCATAGGCGCCGGGCAGACGCACGGCGACCACGGTGCCGCCGTTCAGGGTGGCGGTGCCGGAGATGTTCAGCTTGTCCACCTGGTCGGGCGGGGTCATTTCCAGCACGAAGCGCGAGCCAGCCTGCTGCACATAGTCGCCATTGATGGTGAGGGTGCCGACCGAATTGCCCGGAACGATGGCGCCAGCCACGCTGACATTGCCGTTGATGGTGCCGGTGCCGCCGAGGCCGCCGTCACTGCCGACCTGGATGTTGTTGTCGAGGCGGCCATTGACCAGCAGCACCCCGCCATTGGCGTTGACATCGCTGCCGAGGGTGTTGTGGCCGGTCAGCTCCAGGATGCCGCCGTTGACGGTCAGGCCGTAGAAGCTGTTATTGCCACTCATGCGCAGCCAAGCATCGCTGTAGGGGCTGGAGAAGGTGAAGGTGGCATTGTTTTTGTAGTCGGTGATGTCATTGGTCCAGACATCCCAGACGCGGGCATCATTCCACCAATGGGTGCCGCCGGCCTTGGCGACCATGCTGACATCGGTATCGACGCGGAACATGCCATAGCCTTCGATGGCTTTCTTCAGGTTCACCATGCCCCAGCCATAGACCTCGTCCACACCGGCTTCGCCCATGTCAGTCGCGGTGGTCAGCAGCACATCGCGCACCTGGGCATTGGTCAGGTACGGATAGCGCTCAAACAGCAGCGCCAGCGCACCGGTGATGTGCGGCGTCGCCATCGAGGTGCCGCTGTAGTCGTCGTAGTCAAAAGTGGTGGCTTCGCGCAGCTTGTCGATACCCAACAAGCGGAAATTGCCGTTTTCATCTTCTTCAATGTCGCCATCGAGGCTTTCTCCGCCCATCACCGAGGAGTTAATCAAGGTCCCAGGGGCAGCGATACACCATTCCATCGAGAAACCGCATTTCATTGAGCGGTTGCTGAGCACATAGGGGTTATCAGCATCATCGGTCTGACGCACATTCACCACACTCAGCCAATATTTTTCCAGCTCGGGCATAAAGCGCGGCAGAGTAGCATGCATGCCGGCAATCGGGCTTTCTTCCGGGCTCGGATTGGTGCCGCTGTTGCCTGCGGCCCAAACCTGGATCATACCGTTGGCCAGTGAGCCATCCCGGATAACTTGCCAGCGTTTGGTGAGCTGCTCATGGTTGAAATAAAACTCTTGCTCTTCGGCATCTTCAGGCTCACTGCCAAAGCCCCAGCTATGGTTGATGGCACGCACCCCGGCAGCGTTCATCTGCTGGTACATGTCTTCAAATGCAGTTTCATCCGCATAGGTGGCTAGCCTGTTGCAGATACCGAAGAACGCACAAAAGAGATTGAGATGGGTGAATTCATCTGCAAACAATCGTGCCGAGCTGAAGTTGGCGCCAAAGGCCACGCCATGCATGCCGTTACCATCGCGGTTGGCGGCCATGGTACCGGCCACATGGGTACCATGGGAGCCATAGGACAGCACAAGTTTGCCCGCCAGATATTTGTACTGCTCTCGCAGATAGGGCTCCAGGCTAGGGTCCCAATAAGTGGCTTCAATTTGTGCGCGGCCACCATCAGTGCCAAAGCAAGCGGTTTCTCCACCGATTGCCTGATCTGCACCGCAGCGGGTGCCGTCCTCCAGCAGGTTGCCGATTTTTAGACCCTGGTGATCTTTGCCGGCAAACTCGGTGTGTTCAAGCCCAACGCCGGAATCGAACAGGCCAATGCGGATGCCCGAGCCGGTCAGGCCACGCGCATAGGCGTGATGGGCATTCATCGCCTCAAGTCCCCAGTCTTGCATGAACTCATCGGTTTTCCAGCTGTCGGCATCGCCGAGTACGGCGGTTTCGCTATAGGCCGTCGTGGCGGTGTTGCTGGTCGCGGCCGAGCTGCTGCTCAAGGACACGCTTTGCAGGGCGGCAAGCTTTTGCGACAGCAGCTGATTGCGGCAATCCTGGCGCTCGGCATCGCTGCCAACGGCGCATTGGCTGCCTTCAAGGGCAAGGCCGGTTTGCGGAGCTTGTGCCACTGCGGCGATAGGCAGGGCGGCGGCCAGAAGGCTGAAGGAAATGGCTTGGAAAAGCTTGGAGCGAGAATTTTTGATGTGGCTATGTGTGTGCTTCATCTATCAATGTCCTTAGCTTGCGTGTAAAGGGAAGCGACCCAAGACAGGGAGGGTGCGCAGGCACTATATAGCTAAACGATTGCTAAATGCGGGCGGTTATGTAATATCAATGATGCTTTTGTGATGGGGGTCGCAATTTTCTGGCCGTTCTGGGGTGAGCTAGATGCGCGGCGCTGCTGCATCAATCCCGTGAAAGGGCGCGTTGCAAGAGCAAAAATGCCAAGCAGAGGGCAGGGGCGGCGCACCCGGATGGGGCATGGCGATATGGCCATGTGGCTTGGATGCTCAGGGCAGGACTTGAACCCGCAGCGACATGGGGGGACGGGTATCGGGTGCAGGTCGTTTGATGCTTACCTGCAATTGCCCGTTGGCATCGCTGGCCACCGGATAGCTGAACTGCCCGCGCGCATCCACGGGTACGACGTGTCCCTGAATCTCCACCCGGCTGCCGACCGGCACTTGGCCGTTCAATATTGCGCCGGCGCGTACTGTTCGCGGGATGGCTATCCGGCTGCCGGGAACCGGGCTGCCGGGTAGAACTGGGCGCAAGTCAACAGGTGGCTGGCGGGTGGCTGGCGGCATATCGGATATCGGTTGATTTTGCGGAGCGTGCTGGGACGTGGCCTCCAGCCCGATTGTGGCAGGCGCGGGCTGCGACCGGGGTGGGCTGCATGCAGCAAGCGCCAATGCCAAAAGGCACGCAGAGGCGATATTCATCGGGCAAACACCAAGCGCTGACCTGCCGGTTGCCCCAGCAGATGCTGGCCGTCCCAGACTTTTCGGCCATTGACCCAGGTGGCCGCGATGCGCGATTTGAAAGTGTGGCCTTCAAACGGCGACCAGCCGCACTTGGACAGCACATCTTGACGTTGCACGGTGAGGGGGCGATCTTCCACCAGCACCAAGTCGGCGAAATAGCCTTCGCGCAGGAAGCCGCGCTCGGCCACATCGAACAATTGCGCCGGGGCATGGGCAAACTTTTGCACGATTTGGCTGCGCTGGAGCCTGCCCGTATGCGCGTGCTCCAATGCGCTCAGTAGTGCGTATTGCACCAGGGGCAGGCCACTGGGCGCTTTCGCATAGGGCTGCTGTTTTTCATCCCAGCCATGCGGCGCGTGGTCGGTGGCGAGAACGTCGATGATGTCGCTTGCTAGGGCGGCAATCAGGGCATCGCGGTCGCTGGCTTCCTTGATTGCCGGGTTGCATTTGATTTGATTGCCAAGCCGGGCATAGTCCTCGCGGGCGAAGTGCAGAAAATGCACGCAGGTTTCTGCGGTGATGCGCTTTTTGCTGCCATCGGCGCGAATCAGCGGGCCTGGCTCGAACAAGGCCAGCTCGTCGGCGGTGGAAATATGCAGCACATGCAGACGGGCATCGTGGCGGCGTGCCAGGGCGACGGCCAACGTGCTGGACTTGAGGCAGGCTTCGCGGCTGCGGATCGCTGGGTGAAAATCGGCCGTGAGCGCATCGCCATACTGCGCCAGATGCTGCGCCATCAGTGCATCAATGCTTGGGGTGTCCTCGCAGTGGGTGATGATGGGCGTGGGCGCATCGCGAAAGATGGCATCGAGAATCTCCGGGTTATCGACCAGCATATTGCCGGTGGATGCGCCCATGAATACCTTGATACCCGGACTGCTTTTCGGATCAAGTGCCCGGATGGCTTCGATATTGTCGTTGCTTGCGCCCAAATAAAAGCCGTAATTGGCAAAGGCGCGACCTTCGGCCAGAGCATATTTGGCCTCCAGCGCGGCGCTGTCCAAGGTGGGCGGATTGGTATTGGGCATGTCCATGAAGCTGGTGATGCCGCCAGCCACGGCAGCAGCCGATTCGCTGGCGATATCCCCCTTGTGGGTCAGCCCCGGCTCGCGGAAATGCACCTGGTCATCAATCATGCCAGGCATCAGCCAGCGGCCTTCGGCATCGAAAACTTCTTCACCGGCGCGCGCGGCCAGACTGTCGCCGACCAAGGCGATGCGACCATTTTCGATGCGCAGGTCGGCATTGAACTCGCGGCCTTCATTCACCAGCCGGGCATTGACGATAAGCGTGGATGTCATGGGGACTCCTTTGGAGGGACGGATTCGGATGCGGGGGCAGGCGGTACCGGATCATGGCCGCCGGGATGGAAAGGGGTGCAGCGGCCAAGGCGAGCGGCGCTCATGCAGCAGCCTTTGACTGGGCCAAAACGCTCGATGGCGGTCATGGCATATTCCGAGCAACTGGGCACAAAGCGGCAGCGCTGTCCAAGCAGAGGGCTGATGAACAGTTTGTAGCCGCGCAGCAAAAAAAGCAGGATCCGGGCAATCACGACAAGGTGTTTCCTGTATGTGGCGACAATCCGCTTGCAGGGGAAGGACGCCTAGGCTATAACAGCCCGCTTCCCCGGCTCAAGGGAATCTCAAGGAACCATCGTGGCAGTCAAGAAAACCGTCAAAAAAACCGATACCGAGGCTACTGGCAAGGCAGCAAGCAAACCCAAGGCCGGCGCCGCAAAGGCGTCTGTCGAAAAAGCCGACAAGGCGGAAAAAACCACCAAGCCCGCAGCCGGCAAGAAGGCCGGGGGCGAGCCGTCGGCGGCGAAGAAAGCCCCCGCCAAACAGGCCGCAAGCAAATCCGCAACTGGCAAGAGCAAGCCGGAAAAACAGGAGAAACCGGAAAAGCCCGCCAAGGCGAGTGCTGCTGCCAGCAGCAAGGCGGACAAGAAAAAGACCGATGCAAAGGCGGAAAAGTCCAAGGCATCGCCGGGCAAGGTATTGCGCGCAGTGGCGGCGGTGCCCAAGGACAGCCCGATTGTCGCCAACAAAAAAGCACCGAAATACAAGGTGGATGAGGAAACCGGCCGTCCGGTCTTGCCCAAGGGCTATCAGCCTTCGGCCGACGAGGAATACATGAACCCGTTGCAGCTGGAATATTTCCGGCAAAAACTGGTGGCGCGTCGTGAAGAACTCATCGAGGAATCCAAGCAGACCATCGAAAACCTCAAGGACGAAGTGCGCGATATCGGCGATGAGGCCGAGCGCGCCAGCCGTGAGACCGAAAACGCACTGGAGCTGCGTACCCGCGACCGTTACCGCAAGCTGATCGGCAAGATTGACAGCGTGATTCGCCGGGTGGACGAGGGCGATTACGGCTATTGCGTGGACAGCGGCGAAGAAATCGGCCTGGAGCGCTTGGAAGCACGTCCAGAAGCTGAGCGCACCATCGACGCCCAGGAGCGCTGGGAAATCCGCCGCAAGCAATTGGGCGATTGATTTGCACAAGCCTGAAGCCGCCGGTCTCCCCGGCGGCTTTCATTTGCGCCGACTACGGCGGCCTGTCCGGCATGGCATAATTGCCCGTTCGATTTTTCCGAGTTGACCGATGAACCTTCTTGATTTTTTGATTCCCGCCGCCCACGCCCAGCAGGCCGCAGGCCAAGCGCAGCCCGGCGGCATGATGGGCAGCCTGCTGTTCCCGATTGTGCTGATTGCCATCATGTATTTTTTGATGATTCGCCCACAGATGAAGCGTGCCAAGGAGCATCGCACCATGTTGGCGGCGCTGGAAAAGGGCAATGAAGTCATCACCAATGGCGGTTTGGCGGGCGTGGTGAGTGATATTGGCGAGAGTTTCGTCACGGTGCAAATCGCTGAAAACGTGCGCGTGCGCGTGCAAAAGACGGCCATTGCCGCAGTTCTGCCCAAGGGTACGCTCAAGGGCGCCTGATTTTTTACCACTATTGGAGTCGTGCGGTTGCTGCCGCATGAGTGAACGTCATGCTCGAGTTTCCTCGCTGGAAATATGTCCTGATTGTGTTCGTGCTGATTTTGAGCACGATTTATGCCTTGCCCAATCTGTATCCCAAAGACCCGTCGGTGCAAATCACCGCCGCACGCGGCACATTGACCGCGGCCGATGTCGATTCGGTACGCAGCGCTGTCAATGGCGCGCTGGTGGATGCAGGTATCCAGCCCAAGTCCATCGAAGTGCCCAAGCCTGGCACTGTGGCGGTGCGGCTTGTCGATACCGGGCAGCAGGCCAAGGCACAGGCCGCCATCCGTGAGGCGCTGGGGCAAGAGTATGCGGTGGCACTCAATCTGCTTTCTTCCGTGCCCGCTTGGCTGGAGCGTTTTGGCGCCAAGCCGATGTCATTGGGGCTGGATTTGCAGGGCGGCGTGCACTTCTTGATGCAGGTCGATCAAAAGGCCGCGCTGGAAAAGCGTCTGGAAGCCTATGCAGACAATATGCGTGCGGCATTGCGTCATGCCAATCTGAAATATCGTTCGGTAGAGCATCGCGCGGATAATGTCATCGTGGTGAGTCTGGAGCCGGGCGTATCCACCGATGAAGCGCAAAAAGTGCTGACCGATACCCTTGGCAATGCGCTGACCGGCGGCCCGGGCTTTACCTGGACGACGCAAGATGGCAGCACTTTGCTTGCACGCCTGCCGGAAGCGGAAATCAACCGGATTGCCCTAGAGGCGGTCGATCAGAACCGCTCGGTGATTGGCGATCGCATCAACTCCTTGGGTGTGGCCGAGCCGGTATTGCAGCGTCAAGGCAATGACCGTCTGGTGATTCAGCTGCCGGGTTTGCAGGATACCGCCGAAGCCAAGCGTCAAATTGGCGCGACCGCGACACTTGAGTTTCGTGCCGTTACCGGCGATGAGGCCACCGCCGCCGCCGCTGAAGCCTCGGGTCAGATTCCGCCGGATTCACGTCTGTATCGTCAGCAAAGCGGTGCGCCGATTTTGCTCTCCAAGCGCGTGCTGGTATCGGGGGACGAGTTGCTCTCGGCCATTCCGACCACCGATGGCAATACCGGCTCGCCGGCGGTTTCTATCACGCTAAATGCCGCCGGTGGCAAGCGCATGCTGGAGCACACCATGGAAAATGTCGGCCAGCGTCTTGGCGTGGTGTATATCGAGCGCGTGCCGACCGTAACCATCGTGGATGGTGAAGAAGTGCAAAGCTCGCGCATCGAGGAGCGCGTCATCAGTGCCTCGACCATCCAGGGCGTGTTTGGCAAGGACTTCCAGACCACCGGGCTTTCCCAGAGCGAAGCGCAGAGCCTTGCCAAGCAGCTGAAGTCCGGTGCTTTGGCCGCGCCGATGGATTTTGTCGCCGAAAGCGTGATCGGCCCAAGTCTTGGCAAAGAAAACGTCGAGCGCGGCGTGCGTGCCGTGCTGTACGCCTTCTTGTTCACCCTGTTTTTCTTCATGATTTATTACCGCATGTTCGGTCTGATTACCTCGGTGGCACTGCTGTTCAACTTGGTTATCGTGACAGCCGTGCTGTCGGTCTTTGGCGCCACCATGACCCTGCCGGGCTTTGCCGGGCTTGCGCTGTCCATTGGTTTGTCGGTGGACGCGAACGTGCTCATCAATGAGCGTATCCGTGAGGAGCTGCGTGCGGGTATGCCGCCAAAAGCCGCCATCGCCGAAGGTTATGACAAGGCATCCAGTTCGATTTTCGATGCCAACATAACCGGCATTCTGGCCGGTGTGGCGCTGTATGCCTTTGGCACCGGGCCGCTGAAAGGCTTTGCCGTAACGCTCATCATCGGCATCGTGGCCTCGATGTTCACCGCATTGACCGTGACCCGTGCCATCGCCACGCTGATTTATGGCCGTCGCAACAAGCTCAAGACGCTGGCGATTTGAGGAACAGAACAGATGAAAATTTTTCCGTTGACACTCATTCCCAGCAATACCCAGTTCGACTTCATGCGGGTGCGCTGGGTTGGCTTGATTGCAGCCCTGTTGATGTTGGTGGTGGCGCTGGGCGGTATCGCCGTCAAGGGCTTCAACTTCGGCTTGGACTTCACCGGGGGCACTGCCATCGAGCTGGGTTTTGAGAAAGCGCCAAACATCGAGCAGTTGCGCGGCAAACTGGCCGCCGCCGGATTTGAAAACGCCCAGGTACAGGCTTTTGGCAATGGCACCGATGTGCTGGTGCGCCTGCGTGCCGAGCAAGGGCAGGGCGACAAGCTCGGCAACAGTGTGGAGCAGAGCAATCTCATTGTGACTGCCGTAACCACCCAAGAAAATCCGGTGGTGCTGAAAAGCCGCGAAACCATCAGCGCCCTGGTCAGCTCGGAGTTGACCAGCAAAGCCTTGCAAGCCGTGTTGTTCGTGCTGGTGGGCTTTTTGATTTACATCAGCCTGCGCTTTGAATGGAAGTTCGCTGTGGTCGCCAGCATCACCACTTTGTTCGACGTGGTGGTGGCTGCGGGCTTTTTCGCACTCACCGGGCGCGAGTTCGACTTGACCGTTCTGGCCGGTTTGCTGTCGGTGATGGGCTTCTCCATCAACGACACCATCGTGGTGTTCGACCGCGTGCGTGAAAACTTCCGCACCATGCGCGGTACGCCGTTCGAGGTCTTCAACGCCTCCATCAACCAGACGCTCTCGCGTACCATCATCACCTCGGCCGTGTTCTTCCTGTCGGTGCTGGCGTTGTTCCTGTTCGGCGGCGAATCGCTCCAAGGGCTGGCACTGACGCAGATGATTGGTGCGATTGTCGGTACGGCCTCGTCCATCTTCGTTGCCTGTGCGATGTTGACCGTCGGCCCGCTGACGGTGACCAAGCAGGATCTGATGCCCAAGGCGCGTGATGATGCGGAGCTTGATCGCCGCCCCTGAATGCGCCGCAATCGGCCTTTGCATACGGAGCCTTCGGGCTCCGTATTGCTTTTGGGCATTGCTGGATAGCTGCATGTTTTTGCAACAGTCAAATCCATCCATCCGCTTGGTTGAGAGGCAGTTTGCGTTACAATGACGCGCTTCCCAAGCCACCGGAAATTTTATGCTCCGCATTCTGGCCGAAGCGCTCACTTACGATGATGTCTCCCTGGTTCCGGCTCATTCCAATGTGCTGCCCAAGGATGTTTCTCTTGCCGCCAAGCTCACCAACCGCCTACACCTGAAGCTGCCGTTTGTTTCGGCGGCGATGGATACCGTGACCGATGCCCGTCTTGCCATTGCCATGGCGCAGTTGGGCGGTATCGGCATCCTGCACAAGAACATGTCGCTGCAAGAACAGGCCGCCAGTGTGGCGCGCGTGAAAAACTTTGAATCGGGCATCATCCGCGAGCCGCTGACCGTAACCCCGCAAACTTCGATTGGCGATGTGCTGCATCTAACCCGCACCCGCAATATCAGCGGCGTGCCGGTGGTGGACGAGGGCGGCCAACTGGTCGGCATCGTCACCGGGCGGGATATGCGCTTTGAAAAGAAACTGGACGACCCGGTTTACAACATCATGACCCGCAAGGACAAGCTCATCACCGTCAAGGAGGGCGCGAGCGATGCCGAGGTGCTGGAGCTGTTCCACAAATACCGCATCGAAAAAGTGCTGGTGGTAAATGACGACTTCGCCCTGCGCGGCCTCATCACCGTCAAGGACATCCAGAAAAAGCGCGACAACCCGAATGCCGCCTACGATGCCGATGAGCAATTGCTGGTGGGCGCGGCCGTTGGCGTTGGCGGCGATACCGAAGCCCGCATCGAGGCGCTGGTGGCCGCACAGGTGGACGTGATTATCGTCGATACCGCGCATGGTCATTCCCAAGGCGTGCTTGATCGGGTGGCCTGGGCGAAGAAAAACTATCCGAATCTGCAAGTCATCGGCGGCAATATCGTCACCGGCGATGCCGCGTTGGCGTTGATGGATGCCGGTGCCGATGCGGTGAAAGTGGGCGTGGGGCCAGGCTCCATCTGCACCACCCGCATCGTCGCCGGGGTCGGCGTGCCGCAGGTCAGCGCCATCTCGATGGTGGCTGATGCACTGCAAGACCGCATCCCGCTGATTGCCGATGGCGGCATCCGTTATTCCGGCGATTTGGGCAAAGCGCTTGCTGCCGGGGCTTCCACCATCATGATTGGCGGCCTGTTTGCCGGCACTGAAGAATCCCCCGGCGAAACCGAGTTGTTCCAAGGGCGCAGCTACAAGAGCTATCGCGGCATGGGCAGCCTAGGCGCGATGGAGAAGGGCAGCAAAGACCGCTATTTCCAGGACAGCGCCGAGGCCGACAAACTGGTGCCCGAAGGCATTGAAGGTCGCGTGCCGTACCGTGGGCCACTGGGTGCGGTCGTGCATCAATTGGCCGGCGGCTTGCGCGCCACGATGGGTTATGTGGGGTGTAGCAGCATTGAAGAACTGCGCAAAAAACCGCAGTTCGTCAAAATCAGTGCCGCCAGCCAGCGCGAGGCGCATGTGCACGATGTGCAGATGACCAAAGAACCGCCGAATTATCGCGCCGGCTGATATGTACTTCGCTTCACTGCTGCTCGCGCTTTCCCCGATACTGTTGCTGGCCGCAGTCAGCATCGTTTGGAAGCAATTAACATTTGCCAAACGCGTGCTGTGGTTTGCAGTGCTGCCTGCAGCTGGATACTTCGGTATTGCCTGGTGGGTGGCACGCGATATTCACCAAGCCGTTTCCCCTGCAGGGGCAGCCGCATTGCCGATGATGTCGCCGCTGCAAAACGCGGCCGGCATCGGGGCTTTGGCGCTGGTAGCAGGAGTCATTGCCGTAAGCCTTGCCCACCTGATTGCCCGCAAAGGCAGGGCAACTTCCCCTGCTTTGGCTGATTGACCATGTTCCGCCGTTACAAGCCTCTGATTTGGATGTTGCTTGCGGCGGCCATCATCCTCGCGGCCTGGTTTGCCATCTTTCGGCACCAGGCCGCTTCCATTGAATGCGCCACCGGCGCCACCGAATACTGCTGACACCATGACTGCCCAACACGATATCCATACCGACAAAATCCTGATTCTGGACTTTGGTGCGCAATACACCCAACTGATTGCCCGGCGCATCCGCGAAATCGGCGTGTATTGCGAAATCTGGGCTTGGGATCATGACCCGGCAGAGATTGCCGCCTTCGGTGCCCGCGGCATCATTCTTTCCGGCGGCCCGGAATCCACCACCCAGCCGGGCTGCCCGGCCGCACCGCAGCAGGTGTTTGATGCCGCAGTGCCGCTGCTGGGCATCTGCTACGGCATGCAGACCTTGGCCGTGCAACTGGGCGGCGCCACCGAGGCTGGCAACCAGCGCGAATTTGGTCATGCCGAACTAGAAATCCAGGGCAATGACGCACTGATGAGCGTTTTGAAAACCCTGCCCGATGGCGCCAATGTGTGGATGAGCCACGGCGACCATGTGGCCAAGGCGCCACCCGGTTTTACCGTTACCGCCAGTACCGAACGTCTTGGCATCGCTGCCTTCGCACATGATGAAAAGCGCATCTATGGCGTGCAATTCCACCCGGAAGTTACCCATACTCGCGGCGGTGAAGCGCTTCTACGCCGCTTCGTGGTGGATATTTGCGGCTGCCAAACCCTGTGGACAGCGGAAAACATCATCGAAGACCAGATTGCCCGCGTGCGCGAACAAGTCGGCGATGACGAAGTCATCCTTGGCCTTTCCGGCGGGGTCGATTCCTCCGTCGTCGCCGCACTCTTGCACCGCGCCATCGGCGACAAACTCACCTGCGTGTTCGTCGATACCGGCCTTCTGCGTTGGCAGGAAGGCGATCAGGTGATGGCGATGTTCGCCCAGAACATGGGCGTCAAAGTCATCCGTGTCAATGCCGCCGAGCGTTATTTTGAAAAGCTCAAAGGCGTGGAAGACCCCGAAGCCAAGCGCAAAATCATCGGCAACCTGTTTGTGGAAATCTTCGATGAAGAATCCGCCAAACTGAAAAACGCCCGCTGGCTGGCGCAGGGCACGATCTACCCGGACGTGATCGAATCGGCCGGTAGCAAAACCGGCAAGGCGCATGTCATCAAGAGCCACCACAATGTTGGCGGCCTGCCCGAAGACATGAAGCTTGGCCTCGTCGAACCCCTGCGCGAACTCTTCAAGGACGAAGTGCGTCGCCTTGGCGTGGCGCTTGGCCTGCCGCGCGAAATGGTTTACCGCCACCCGTTCCCCGGTCCCGGCCTTGGCGTGCGCATCCTTGGCGAAGTCAAAAAAGAATACGCCGACCTCTTGGCGCAAGCCGACCATATCTTTATTGACGAGCTGCGCCGCGCCGACCTGTACGACAAAACCAGCCAGGCGTTTGCGGTGTTTTTGCCGGTGAAATCCGTCGGCGTGGTCGGCGATGCCCGCGCCTACGAATGGGTCATCGCCCTGCGCGCAGTGGAAACCATCGACTTCATGACCGCGCACTGGGCGCACCTGCCGCATGACTTCCTCGGTCGCGTCTCCAACCGCATCATCAACGAACTGCGCGGCGTCTCCCGCGTGGTGTACGACATCTCCGGCAAACCCCCCGCGACGATTGAGTGGGAGTGAGCTTGTTTGGGCGCTTCACACTGGCGACTGCCATCCCCGCGCCTTATCTCGTCATTCCCGCGAAGGCGGGAATCCAGTGTCGTTGCTTTATGCAAGAGGAAAGCCGCTGGATTGCCGGGTCAAGCCCGGCAAGGGGATTGCGGGGGGGGGGGCGTGATATTGTTCAGCCATTTGAATAATCAGAAGACACGTCCATGAGCCTGAATGTCGAGCACCTGCGCCGCACCGCCGACACATTGCAAGAAGCCGTCAACCGTTTGCAGGACGTGGTATCAGAGCAAGACGTGGCCTATGACTTGTTTCGCAATGCGGCCATCAAAAGTTTCGAGTTGTCGCTGGAAACCACTGGCAAGCTGCTGCGCAAGGCACTCAAGCTCTACGGCGGCAGCCCGCGAGAAGTTGACCGCCTGGTATTCAAAGACCTGTTTCGTTATGCCCTGAAACACGGGCTTATGGATGAAGCCGCCGTGGAACGCTGGTTTGCCTACCGCGAGAACCGCAACACCACCGCGCATGACTACGGCGCCGCCTTTGCCAATGAAACCCTGAAAATCCTGCCCGGTTATTTGCAGGATGTGCGCAACCTGGCCGAACGTTTGCAGGAGTTGTTCGATGCCCAAACATGAGACTGCCAAACTTGATATCGCGTCGCGGCATTTGGCCGTGCTGCGCCAGCTATTGGCGCAACATGTACCGCACACGCAAGTCTGGGCCTATGGCAGCCGGGTTACTGGCACTTCCCATGAAGGCAGCGATCTTGATCTTGTGTTGCGCAATCCGGCTAATTTGAGCCTTGAAACCGATGCGCGAAGCGAGCTGCAAGAAGCCCTGCGTGAGAGCAACCTGCCGATGCTGATAGACCTGCACGACTGGGCGCGCCTGCCTGAAGAGTTTCGCCGCACTATTGAATACGCCTATGTGGAGTTGCAGGCAGGAAAGCAGGCATGAAGTAGGGTAGGTATCCTTGCCCGCCGTCCAACACCTCCTATTTCCAAAACCACTGCAACAAAGGGAACCTCGGCACGCCCATGAACCCCACCGAACAGCAATTCTTCAACGACCTGGAAAAAAAGCTCTGGACGGCTGCCGACAAGCTGCGCTCCAACCTAGACGCTGCCGTTTATAAGCACATCGTGCTGGGGCTGATCTTTCTGAAGTACGTCTCCGATGCCTTTGAAGAACGCCGCCGCGAGCTGCAGGCGCAGTTCAAAGACCCGGGCCATGACTACTACATGGACCCGGATGTTTATGGCGGCGAAGGCACCCAGGAATACGCCGAGAACATCGACGCCGAGCTGGAGGTGCGCGATTACTACACCGAGCAAAACGTCTTCTGGGTGCCGCTGGAGGCCCGCTGGCAAACCCTGCGCGACTGCGCACAACTGCCCCCCAAAGCGCCGCTGCCGTGGAACAAGCCCGGCAAAAGCGAAGCCGAGGAAATGCGCTCGGTTGGCTGGTTGATTGACAACGCCATGGAAGCCGTCGAGCGCGAAAACCCGCGCCTGAAAAATGTGCTGAACAAGGACTTTGCCCGCACCCAGATCGCTTCAGAAAAGCTGGGCGAACTGATCGCCCTGTTCTCCGACACTGACTTTGCCGCCAAAGACTACAAAGGCCAGCCGCTGCGCCTGCAATCCAAAGACATCCTCGGCCACGTTTACGAATACTTCCTGGGTCAGTTTGCGCTGGCCGAAGGCAAGAAAGGCGGGCAGTACTACACCCCCAAATCCATCGTCAGCCTGATTGTGGAAATGCTCCAGCCCTTCCAAGGCCGTGTGTACGACCCGGCCATGGGCTCTGGCGGCTTTTTTGTGCAAAGCGATGAATTCATCGAGCGCCACAGCGGGCACATCAAGCAGGGCAAGCACGACATCAGCGTGTACGGGCAGGAGAGCAACCCCACCACCTGGCGTCTGGCTGCAATGAACATGGCCATCCGCGGCATCGACTTCAACTTTGGCGCAGGCCCCGCCGACACCCTGTTGAACGACCTGCACCCTGACCTGCGCGCCGACTTCGTCATGGCCAACCCGCCCTTCAATATGAAGGAGTGGTGGAACGAAAAGCTTGGCCAAGACCCGCGCTGGATCGCCGGCACACCCCCGCAAGGCAATGCCAACTTCGCCTGGCTGCAACACATGCTGCACCACCTGGCCCCCACCGGCAGCATGGCCCTGCTGCTGGCCAATGGCTCCATGAGCAGCAACACCAACAACGAAGGCGAAATCCGCAAACGCCTGATTGAAGACGACTACGTGGAATGCATGGTGGCGCTGCCCGGCCAGTTGTTCACCAACACCCAAATCCCCGCCTGCATCTGGTTCCTCAGCCGCGACAAGCAAAACGGCTCTGCGCTGGACAAGAAAAAACGCGACCGCCGCGGCCAGTTCCTTTTTATCGACGCCCGCCAAATGGGCTACATGAAAGACCGCGTGCTGCGCGACTTCACCGCAGAAGACATCCAGAAAATCGCCAGCACCTTTCACGCCTGGCAACAGGTTGAGCCAGAAGGCGAGGGCGCCTATCAAAACATCCCCGGCTTTTGCTACGCCGCCACGCTGGACGACATCCGCAAACACGACCATGTGTTGACCCCGGGCCGCTACGTTGGCGCGGCCGAGCAAGCCGACGACGGCGAACCCTTCGCTGAAAAGATGCAGCGCCTCACCGCCCAACTGGCCGAACAATTCGCCGAAAGCGCTAGGCTGGAAGCCGAAATCAAAAAGAACTTGGCGGGGTTGGGCTATGAGCTCTGAGTTGTCAACCGCCGCGCCCGACTACCGGCAATGGCTGGGCGAGCTGAAAAGCCGCTTTCGTCAGGTGCAAATCAAGGCGGCCATGGCCGTCAACCGTGAGCTGCTGTACTTCTATTGGCAGCTGGGCGCGGACATCGCACAGCGCCAAGCCAGCCACGCCTGGGGCAGTGGCTTTCTGGAGCAACTTAGCCGCGACTTGATGCAGGAATTCCCAGAAGTCAAAGGCTTTTCGCTACGCAATCTCAAATACATCCGTCAGTGGTTCACTTTCTGGTGTCAGGAGCCAATTGGGCAACAGCTTGTTGCCCAATTGACGGCCATCCCCTGGGGTCACAACCTCGCCATCATCAGCAAATGCCAGAGCCACGCCGAAGCGCTCTACTACGTGCAGCAAACTCAAGCCCAAAACTGGAGCCGCGCCGTGCTGACGCACCAAATCGAAAGCGGCCTGTGGCAACGCGAGGGCAAGGCGCTTAACAACTTCACCCAGACCTTGCCAGCACCACACTCAGACCTGGCGGCGCAGGTGCTGAAAGACCCGTACATCTTTGATTTTCTGAGCCTCACGCCCGAGCATACCGAACGCGAACTGGAAAACGCCCTGCTGGAGCACATCACCCAATTCTTGCTGGAGCTGGGCGCTGGTTTTGCCTATATGGGTCGCCAAGTGCCCCTGCAAGTGGGCGAGCGCGAGTTCTTTTTGGACTTGCTCTTCTACCACACGCGCCTGCACTGTCATGTGGTGGTGGAGCTCAAAACCGTGGACTTCGAGCCAGAGTTTGCCGGCAAGCTCAATTTCTACCTGAAGGCCGTGGACGAACAACTGCGCAGCGAGCACGACGCGCCCACCATTGGCCTGTTGCTGTGCAAAAGCAAGGACAAACTGGTGGCCGAATACGCGCTATCGGACATCCACAAACCAATGGGGTTGGCCAGCTACCAGCTATCGCATGAGCTACCGCAAGAACTGCGCGACAAGCTGCCGAGCATCGAGGCGCTGGAGCAGGAATTAAAGGAGATGGGGAATGGGGAGTGAGTGGACTACGGCTTTGCTTGGCGAGCTGACTGTTAACTACGACGGCAGACGGAAGCCTGTAAAAGAATCAGAAAGGCGCCCAGGACCTTTTCCATATTACGGTGCCTCAGGAGTTGTTGATTATGTGGACGACTATCTATTCGATGGCGACTATCTATTGGTTGCTGAAGATGGGGAAAATTTGAGGACTCGGCAAACGCCCATTGCATTCATGGCGCGTGGAAAGTTCTGGGTGAATAATCATGCACACATAGTTACAGGAAACGACAAGGCGGACACTCGTTTTCTAATGTATGCCCTTGCTAGAACGGACATTAGCGGGTATCTCACAGGTGCTGTGATGCCGAAGTTGACGCAAGGAAACCTGAATAAAATTGAATTAAATTGTCCTCCACTTATCGAGCAACGTGCCATCGCCCATATCCTCGGTACGCTGGACGACAAAATCGAGCTCAACCGCCGCATCAACCAAACCCTGGAAGCCATGGCACAAGCCATCTTCAAGTCATGGTTTGTGGATTTCGACCCTGTCAAATCTAAAATCGCCGCCATCGAACAAGGCCAAGACCCGGAGCGTGCCGCCATGCGCGTCATCAGCGGCAAAACCGACGCAGAACTCGACCAACTCCCCCGCGACCAATACAACCAACTCGCCACCACCGCCGACCTGTTCCCCGAAGCCATGCAAGACTCCGAATACGGCGAGATTCCAGTGGGTTGGGAAATACGCTCGCTGGATTCGATTGCGAACTATCTAAATGGCCTTGCGCTACAGAAGTTCCCTCCGGAAAGTGATAGCGAGTTTCTACCAGTCATCAAGATCGCGCAGCTACGTGCTGGGAACACGAATGGGGCAGATCGGGCAAGTGCCAGAATTAAGCCTGAATATGTGGTTGAGAATGGCGATGTGCTTTTCTCCTGGTCAGGCTCGCTTGAAGTCGAGGTGTGGAACGGTGGGCGAGGTGCGTTGAATCAGCACTTGTTCAAGGTGACATCCGATGTGGTTCCAAAATGGTTTTATTACTTCGCCACTCGTCATCATTTGCGAAGTTTTCGTGCTATTGCCGCCAACAAGGCAACGACAATGGGTCATATTCAGCGCAAGCATTTGACAGATGCCCGAATAGGAGTTGCCCCCCCGAAAGGTATGAAGGCGTTTGATATGACGATTGGTCCCCTCTTCGATCAAATGGTCAATAATGCACAGGAATCCCGAACCCTTACCCAACTCCGCGACACCCTGCTACCCAAGCTGATTTCCGGTGAACTGACAGTGGCTGCTATGGATCAGGAGGTAAGCATATGAACATCACCGCTGCCCAGATTGACCTGTGGCGCAGCAGCGCTTCGGAAACTCAGAATCTGGAGTTTAAAGAGGCCAGAAATCAGTACGACACCAAAAAGCTATGCCGCTATTGCGTGGCCATCGCCAACGAAGGCGGCGGACATCTGGTGCTAGGCATTGCAGACAAACCACCGCGTCCTGTTGTGGGCAGTGCGGCGTTTCCCGATATGCAGGATATTGCCGAGAAACTGTTCCAGTGGCTGGGCTTTCGCGTGGATGTGGAAGAGGTATTGCATCCCGACGGGCGGGTGGTGGTGTTCATTATTCCCGGTCGTCCACGCGGAACGGCCTATCACTACGAAGGTGCCTACCTGATGCGCTCGGGCGAGGAACTGGTGCCAATGAGTGAGGATCAGTTGCGCCGTATTTTTGCCGAAGGACAGCCTGACTGGCTGGAGTTTCCGGCACTCAAGGATGCAACAGCGCAGGACGTGGTGCAGTTGCTGGATACGCAGACGTTCTTTGAATTGCTAGGTCTGCCTTATCCCACGGATCGGGCTGGCGTGCTGTCCCGCTTGCTGGATGAGTGTTTGATCGAGCGCAGCGCGTCGGGTTTTCACATTCTGAACATCGGCGCAATGTTGTTGGCCAAAAACCTGCGCAGTTTCTCCAGCGTCAGTCGCAAGGCGGCTCGGGTGATCGTATATGACGGCGAATCCAAGATGCAGACGGTGTCCGATATGATGGATGAAAAGGGCTATGCCGTGGGATTCACGAACCTAGTGCACTACGTGATGGGCAAACTGCCGCAGAACGAGGTGATCGAAGGAGCCATTCGCAAGCAGATCAAGCTGGTGCCGGAAGTGGTGATCCGCGAATTGTTGGCCAACGCCCTGATTCATCAGGATTTCGAGATGCGAGGCGCATCGCCGACGATCGAAGTGTTTTCCAACCGTGTGGAAATCTCCAACCCCGGTGAGCCGATCGTGCCAGTGGAACGGTTTATTGACGGCTATCAGTCGCGCAATGAACGGCTGGCCGATTTGATGCGACGGTTGGGCATATGCGAGGAAAAAAGCAGCGGCATCGACCGTGTGATTGAGGCGGCCGAGCTGATGCAGTTGCCTGCGCCGGAGTTTTTGACGGGCCACAAGCGAACCATCGTGGTGATTCATGGGCCGCGTTCGTTCCGCAACATGAATGGAAGCGACCGCGTGCGAGCCTGCTATCAGCACTGCGTATTGCAGTACGTGTTGCGCAGGCAGATGACCAACCAGTCGCTGCGCGAGCGTTTCGGTTTGTCCGAGGGCAACAGCAATACGGTTTCGCAGATCATCACTGCAACCATCGAGCAAGAGCTGGTCAAGAACGATCCCAACGCGCCAGACTCGCGGCGCTATGCAAGGTACATCCCGTCATGGGCGTGAGCCATTTCATCGCAAACCGACAAAGTCCATGATGGTCAATGTAAGCAATTGATTTAATTTTTTTTTTTTATTTCATCGCTAACCTCAATGTGTGGAATTTGCACACATCGGACTGCTCAAGGCCGAAGATGGAGACAAGCATGAGCATCACTGAGCAACAACTCGAAGACACCACCATCAACTGGTTCCGCGAGCTGGGCTGGCAATACGCCGATGGCCTGACGATTGCCCCGGATGGCGAGCAGCCCGCTCGCAGTGATTACCGGCAGGTGGTGTTGCGTGAGCGTTTGCTGGCGGCACTGACGCGTATCAACCCTCAAATTCCGCCTGCGGCGTTGGAGCAGGCGGCGCATGCGTTGTTGACGGTGAATGAGCCGCTGCTGGTGGCCCGCAACCGGCGGGTGCATCGGCTGTTGTTGGCCGGGGTGATGGTGGAGTTCTCGGCGGGGGATGAAAAGCGCACGGATCTGGTGCAGTTCATCGACTTTGCCAACCCGCAGAACAATGATTTTTTGCTGGTCAGCCAGTTCACGGTGAGTGGCAGCAAGCAGCCGCGAAGGCCGGATTTGGTGGCGTTTGTGAATGGCTTGCCGCTGGCGGTGATTGAGCTAAAGAACCCGGCCAATGAGCAAACCGATATCTGGGATGCCTTCAACCAGATTCAGACCTACAAGGACGACATCAGCGACCTGTTCAACACCAATGTGGCGGTGGTGGTGAGCGATGGCTTCACGGCGCGGCTGGGTTCGCTCACCGCAAATCAGGAGCGCATGTTGCCGTGGCGGGCGATTGCCAATGAGGATGACCGGCCACGGCTGGAGTTTGAGCTGGAGACGCTGGTGCGCGGCTTTTTTGAGCCGGCATTGTTTTTGGACTACGCGCGGCACTTTGTGTTGTTTGAGCAGGATGCAGACCGCATCATCAAAAAGATTGCCGGTTATCACCAGTTTCACGCGGTGCGTGAGGCGGTCAAGGCCACGCTGCTGGCCGCCCGCGAGGTGGACAAGGGTTTGCTGGAAGTGCGCGAGCCGCGCGCCAGCTATGGCCGCGAGGTGCAGCCGGGCAGCCGCAAGGCAGGCGTGGTGTGGCACACGCAGGGCTCGGGCAAAAGCATCACCATGGCCTGTTATGCGGGCAAGTTGTTGCAACAGCCGCAGATGAAGAACCCCACGCTGGTGGTGGTGACCGACCGCAACGATCTGGACGGGCAGTTGTTCGCCACTTTTTGCGCGGCAGAAGACCTGCTGCGGCAAACGCCGGTGCAGGCAGGCAGCCGCGAGGAATTGCGGCAAATGCTGGCCTCGCGCGAGGCGGGCGGCATCATCTTCACCACGGTGCAAAAGTTCGCCCTACTGGATGGGGAAGCTGCGCACCCGCTGCTGTCGGCGCGCAGCAATATCGTGGTGATTTCCGACGAGGCGCACCGCAGCCAGTACGGCATGAAGGGGCGGCTGGATACCAAGAGTGGCCAATACGTGTACGGCTACGCCAAGCACATGCGCGACGCGCTGGCCAATGCCACCTTCATCGGCTTTACCGGCACGCCGATTGCGCAGGAGGACAAGGACACCCGGGCAGTGTTCGGCGATTACGTCAGCATCTACGACATTCAGGACGCGGTGGACGATGGCGCGACGGTGCCCATCTTTTACGAAAGCCGCCTGGCGCGGCTGGATGTGAACCAAGACGCGATTGACAGCCTGAATGCCCAGGTGGATGAAATCATCGAGGATGAGGAGGACACCGCCAGCCGCGAAAAAACCAAGAGCGACTGGGCGCAGTTGGCGCGGCTGGTGGGCGCCAGACCACGGCTGGAGCAGGTGGCAAAAGATTTGGTGCAGCACTTTGAAACGCGCACCGCCACGCTGGAAGGCAAGGCCATGATCGTGTGCATGAGCCGCGATATCTGCGCTGAGCTGTACAACGCCATCGTGGCGTTGCGCCCGGATTGGCATGACCCTGATCCGGAAAAAGGCGCCATCAAAATCGTGATGACCGGCTCGGCGGCAGACAAGGCCCTGTTGCAGCCGCATCTTTACAGCCAGCAGGTGAAAAAACGGCTGGAAAAACGCTTCAAAGACCCTGCCGATCCGCTCAGGCTGGTGATCGTGCGCGATATGTGGCTGACGGGGTTTGACGCGCCTTGCTGCCACACCATGTATGTGGACAAGCCGATGCGCGGCCACAACCTGATGCAGGCCATTGCCCGCGTCAACCGCGTGTTCAAGAACAAGCCCGGCGGGCTGGTGGTGGACTACATCGGTATTGCCAACGAGCTGAAGGCGGCGCTGAAAACCTATACCGACTCCAAAGGCAAGGGCGAGCCGACGCATAACGCCCAAAAGGCGCTGGCCGTGCTGCTGGAAAAGCTGGACATCGTGCGCGCTCTGATGCATGGCTTTGACTACAGCGCCTATGCCACCGATGCCATGCCACTGCTGGTGCCTGTGGCCAACCACATCCTGAGCCTGAAAGACGGCAAACCGCGTTTTCTGGATGCCATGCTGGCGGTGAGCAAGGCGTTTTCGCTGTGCAGCACGTTGGATGAAGCGGCTGCCTTGCGCACCGAAATCGCCTTTTTTGCCGCAGTGAAGGCGGCCATCGTCAAGTTCACCATGGTGGACCGCAAGCGGGCGGATGCCGACAAGCACAGCGCCTTGAAGCAGATTTTGGACAACGCCATCGTGGCCGATGGGGTGGCCGATATCTTTGCGCTGGCGGGGCTGGACAAGCCCAATATCGGCCTGCTGTCAGATGAGTTTTTGGAAGACGTGCGCCACATGCCCAGCCGTAACCTGGCGGTGGAGCTTTTGGAAAAGCTGCTGCGCGACGAGATCAAGGCGCGCACGCGCAACAACGTGGTGCAGGAAAAGAAATACGGCGACCGCCTGCTGGAAACCCTGCGCCGCTACCACAACCGCGCGGTGGAAACGGCGCAGGTGATTGAAGAGCTGATCCAGATGGCCAAGGACTTTCAGGCCACGCTGGCACGCGATGCGGCGCTGGGGCTTGGCCCGGATGAAATTGCCTTTTACGACGCGCTGGCCAACAACGAAAGCGCCGTGCGCGAGCTGGGTGACGACACACTGAAAAAGATTGCCGCTGAAATCACCGAAAAGCTGCGCGCCAGCACCACGGTGGACTGGCAAAAGCGCGACAGCGTGCGCGCCAGGCTGCGGATTCTGGTGCGACGCACCTTGCAAAAGTGGAAATACCCGCCCGACAAGCAGCCCGAGGCGGTGGAGCTGGTGCTGCAGCAGGCCGAGACGCTGTCGGATGCATGGTCGAAGTAGAGGCGTGTTGGGGTCAAGCGGTAAGCCAGGATCCTTTTGATGCATCTGTGATACCTGAATGCCAACCACCGCCATCCGCTCCACTCCTTACCCATTGATCATCCCCACTTACTGGAGCCATCCTGCAAGCTGCGCGCAAGCCATAAGCCTAGCAGGATGCTTGCGGCATAGCGGCATCGTGACTGGGCAAAACCTTCGGCTGGCTGATGATTCCGCGCTATTCTTGCGCTCTTTCATCCCGGAGCTTGCCCATGCGTCGTCTTGCCCTGTGTTCTGCCTTGTCTTTGGCCTTGTTTGCTGCGCCTGATGCCTTTGCTGACAAGAAAGCTGCGACTTGGGATGTCAATGCGCCGCAGGGGCGCAGTACGGTGGCGAAGTTCGAGACGGACGAGGGCACTTGGCTGGATTTGGATATCAGCCCGGACGGGCGGCAGATCGCGTTCTCGATGCTGGGCGATATTTATTTGCTGCCGATTGAAGGCGGGCGCGCGCAGCGCTTGACCTCGGGGGCGGCCTGGGATGTGCAGCCGCGTTTCTCGCCCGATGGCAAGCAATTGGCGTTCACTTCCGACCGCGATGGCGGCAACAATCTGTGGCGCATCGGTGTGGATGGCCGCAACCCGGTGCAGGTGACGAAAGAGCGCTTTCGCCTCTT
Organism: Lysobacteraceae bacterium NML08-0793; assembly: GCA_002798275.1. Lineage (GTDB taxonomy): Bacteria > Pseudomonadota > Gammaproteobacteria > Xanthomonadales > Xanthomonadaceae > Solilutibacter. Next base: position 23,457 of record NWQR01000007.1, read on the forward strand.
GAACAACCCGGCGTGGACGCCGGATGGGCAGTATCTGATTGGTCGCAAGCATTTCACTGCCGAGCGTTCGCTGGGGGCGGGCGAGTTGTGGATGTATCACGTCGGCGGCGGCAGCGAGGGCTTGCAGCTCACCAAGCGGAAGAACGATCAGCAGGATTTGGGCGAGCCTGCGGTGTCGCCGGACGGGCGTTATGTGTATTTCTCCGAAGACGTTACTCCCGGGCCGTATTTCGAGTACAACAAAAACCCGCATGCCACCATTTATGCCATCAAGCGGCTGGATCGGCAGAGTGGCGAAATTAGCACGCTCATCAACAGCGCCGGCGGCGCGGTGAGGCCGCAGCCTTCGCCCGATGGCAAGCAGTTGGCGTTTGTAAAGCGGGTGCGCGATAAGAGCGTGCTGCATGTGTTTGATTTGGCTTCCGGGGATGCGCGGCCACTGTGGGATGGCCTCTCGCACGATATGCAGGAGGCGTGGGCGATTTTCGGCCCGTATGCCAATTTCAACTGGTTGCCGGATGGCTCGGCCTTGGTGGTGTGGGCGCAGGGCAAGCTGTGGCGGGTGGATGCGGCAAGTGGCGAGGCGAGGCAAATCCCGTTCACCGCGCAGGTGGAGCAGCGTCTGGCCGAGCCGTTGCGTTTCGAGCAGAAACTCGATGCCGGGCAATTCACGCCGAAGATGATCCGTGATGTGGCCACTGCGCCGGGCGGGCAGCAGGTGGTGTTCCATGCCTTGGGGCATCTGTATCAGCGCAGCCTGCCGAATGGCACGCCGACGCGGCTGACCACCCACGAAAACGTGTTCGAATACCAGCCAAGCTTCAGCCCCGATGGCCGCAAGCTGCTCTATACCACTTGGAATGATGCGGATTTGTCGATGCTGATCGAGCGCGATTTGGCCTCGGGCAAGGAGCGCGTCTTGAATACGGAGCCTGGCTTTTACTACGGCCCGCGTTATTCGCCCGATGGCAGCCGCATCGTTTTCAGCCGCACACGCGGCAGCGGCACGACCGGCTCGCGCTGGGCGAATGAAGTCGGCATCTATGTGCTGGATGCGGGCAGCAGCACACCGCGGCGCATCGCCAAAAGCGGCGAAAACCCGCAATTTTCAGCCGATGGACGTCGGGTGTTCTATTTCATCGGCGGCGGGCTGTCGAAGAAGTTGATGAGCGTGGGCGTGAACGGCGAAGAACCGCGCGAAGTGCTGGATTTGAAATACCCCGATACGGTTTCCATCAGCCCGGACGGCAAGTGGGTGGCGTTTACCGAGCTGTTCAATGCCTATGTCGCGCCACTACCGCAGACCGGCGGCAGCATTGCGCTCTCCCGCGATACCAAGGCCGTGCCGGTAGCGCAGGTTAGCCGCGATGTCGGCTCTTATCTGCACTGGTCGGCCGACTCGGCCTCGTTGCACTGGATGGTGGGCGATGCCTATTACAGCCGCGATTTGAAAGACGTGTTCACCTTCTTGCCCGGCGCACCAGCGCAGGCGGCCAAGCCGGAAACCGCACGCAGCATCACGCTTGGCCTGAACGCGCCGGTGGATATGCCGCGCGATGTGGTGGCCTTCACCCATGCCCGCATCATCACCATGCGCGATGCTGAGCGTCAGCAGGAGGTCATCGAAAATGGCACGGTGCTGGTGGAGGGCGACACCATCCGCGCCGTTGGCGCCAATGTCAGCATCCCGGCCGGGGCGCGGGTGATTGATGCGACCGGCAAGACCATCGTGCCGGGCTATGCCGATGTACACGCCCATGTGGCGCATTTTGGCGGCGGCGTGGTGCCGCAGCAGAACTGGGCGTATTACGCCAATCTTGCCTTTGGCATCACCACCACGCATGACCCTTCGGCGACCACCGAGCTGGTGTTCTCGCAGGCGGAACTGGTGAAAGCTGGCCGCTTGGTCGGGCCGCGCATCTTCTCCACCGGCACCATTCTGTATGGCGCCGATGGCGACTTCAAAGCTGTGGTGGATTCGCTTGAAGACGCGCGCTCACATCTGCGTCGGATGAAGGCGCATGGCGCTTTCAGCGTCAAGAGCTATAACCAGCCGCGCCGCGAGCAGCATCAACAAATCAATCAGGCCGCGCGCGAGCTGGGCATGTTGGTGGTGGAAGAGGGCGGCTCCACCTTCAACCACAACCTGCCGATGATTCTCGATGGCGTCACCACCGTGGAGCACAACCTGCCGATCGCGCCGCTGTACCGCGATGTGCTGGAGCTGTGGCGACGCACCGATGTGCGCAATACCCCGACTTTGGTGGTGAGCTATGGTGGCCTGTCCGGCGAATACTTCTGGTATGCCCGCGACAATGTCTGGGAGAACGCCAAGCTGGCGCGCTTCTTCCCGCGTGAAACGCTTGATGCGCGCAGCATCCGCCGCGAGACCGCGCCAGATTGGGACTACTACCACATCGAAGTGGCCAAGGCGGCCAAACGCCTGCGCGATGCCGGGGTGAAAATCCAAGTTGGCGGCCATGGCCAGTTGCAAGGGCTGTCGGCGCACTGGGAAACCTGGAGCTTGGTGCAGGGCGGCTTCAGCAATTGGGAGGCGCTGCGCGCCTTCACCATCGACGGCGCGGACTCGATCGGTTTTGGCAAACAACTAGGCTCACTGGAAGCCGGTAAAAAGGCAGACCTCGTGGTGCTCAATAGCAATCCGCTGGACGATATCCGCGCCACCGCCGATACCCGTTATGTGATGGTCAATGGCCGCCTGTTTGACGTGGACGCCGACATGGCCGAAATCGGCAACCGCCAAGCCCCCGCGCCAACTTTCTACTGGCAACGCCACCGCGAAGGGCTGCGTTTTGGCGAGCAATACGGCCCCACCGGCGTTTGCCACTGCCCGAAATCCGGGCATGGGCATCACAGCCACGACGGTCACACGCACTGACGCGGCAAGCGTATGAGACACCCCCACCAGCTTGCGCAGGCGGGGGTTTTGCTTCTGGGGCTTTCGGGGCAGTTCAAGGCTTAGGGCTTTCTTGCCAGCATCGTGGCAAAGCGCAGGGCGATGGGATTGCCTTGGGCATCGGTTTTGTGCAGGTGCCCTGGGTTTTCGTTGTATTTCAAAAACTCCCAGCCCTGATACATCGCCGAGAGTTCACCTTCGCTAAAAGTGAAGGGAAACGGCTGGGTACAGGGTGTGTCCTCGGTATCCATCGCGCAGACGATGAGGTTATAGCCGCCAGGGCGGGTGGCGTCCTGCATTTGTCGCACCACGGCGAGTGCGGCGTCTTTTTGCAGAAACATCAGCACCACGGTGCAGACCACCAGATCATATTGGCCTTGCAGCAAGGTTTGCCGGGAGGCTTGGTTCAAGTCCAGGCTGTGGATATTGACCTGCTTTTCCAAGCCTTCGCTGGCAATGATTTGCGTCAGGGTTTCTAGGGCTTGCGGGTTGTGGTCGATGGCATCCACAGCCCAATCATGCAGTGCCAGATACAGCGTATTGCGTCCGCGCCCGCAGCCTACATCCAGTGCGCGCGGGTTGGCTGGCAATTGCAGCCGGGGCAGGGCTTCAATCACTTCCGAGTGCGCGCGGCTTAGCTTGTATTTCTTGGCGGGATAGTCCTCGGCGGTGCACATGAAACGCAACTGGCAGCGCATGTCGGCGCTGGCCGAAACGATGCGGTGCCATTGCCGGGGCTCAATCAGTGGCGGTTGTTTGTCCGGGCTGAAGGTGAAGTGCGCAAGGGTATTGCCGACGGCATCGGTCATGGCGAAATCCAGGCTGCCTTGCAGTACTTCAAGCTGCGCCCAGGTGCCTTCTTGGGTGTTGTGGTTTTGCAGAAAGCCTTTGGGCAGGGTGTCCGGGTTCCATTCCGGCAGGGTCTTGTAGGTGAGCAGATTTTTCATGACAGGCTCCTGAAGCATGGGAAAATTGCGCTTTGTTTGCTATGGGGCGCGTATGCCTTTGATCACTTTGAACGACGTCGATTTCAGCATTGGCGGGCCATTGTTGCTGGAGAAGGTGGATTTTTCCATCGAGGCGGGCGAGCGCATCGCGCTGATTGGTCGCAATGGCGCGGGCAAGTCCACCTTGCTGAAACTTATCGAGGGGCAAATCAAACCCGATGATGGCGATATTCGCCGCGAAAGCGGGGTGCGTATCGCCCGGCTGGAGCAGGAAGTGCCGCAAGATGCGTGTGGCGATGTGTTCGATGTGGTCGCGCAGGGGCTTGGCGAGCTGGGCGCATTGCTTGCCGAACACCACCATCTGACCCATGCCGAGGTGCTGGACGAAGGCGCGCTAGCCAAGGTGCAGGCGGCGATTGAAGCGCAAGGTGGCTGGTCGCTGGAGCGTCGCGTCAACGACACGCTGCAACGGCTGGGGCTGGCGGGCGATGCGGATTTTGCCCGGCTTTCCGGCGGCATGAAGCGTCGGGTATTGCTGGCGCGGGCGCTGGTGTCTGCCCCGGATTTGCTGTTGCTGGATGAGCCGACCAACCATCTGGATATCGAGGCGATTGACTGGCTGGAAGGCTTTTTGAAGCAGTGGCCGGGCGCATTGTTGTTCATCACCCATGACCGGCGGTTTTTGAAACAACTGGCCACGCGCATCGTCGAAATCGACCGGGGCGAGCTGACCAGCTGGCCGGGCGATTGGGACAATTATCTGCGTCGTCGCGAAGAACGCCTGAATGCCGAGCGCCAGGAAAATGCCCGTTTCGACAAACTGCTGGCCGAAGAGGAAATCTGGATTCGTCAGGGCATCAAGGCGCGTCGCACCCGCGATGAAGGCCGTGTGCGACGACTGAAAGAAATGCGCCGCGAACGCGCAGCAAGGCGTGAGTTGCAGGGCAAGGTGCAAATGGAAGTCGCCAATGCCGGGGCATCGGGCAAAAAGGTCATTCAGGCGAAAAACCTGAACTTTGCGCATGGCGACCAGAGGCTGGTGCGGGATTTTTCCACCACTTTGCTGCGTGGCGATCGCATCGGTCTGATTGGCCCCAACGGCAGCGGCAAAAGCACCCTGCTGAAGCTGCTGCTGGGTGAGCTGGCCGCAGACAGCGGTGAAGTGCAGCTAGGCACGCAGTTGCAGGTGGCGTATTTCGATCAGTATCGCGCCACTTTGCGTGAGGACTGGAATGCCATGGAAAACGTCGCCGAAGGCAGCGATACGGTGGAGATTGGCGGTCGCAAAAAACATGTGCTGGGCTATTTGCAGGATTTTCTGTTCACGCCCGAGCGTGCCCGTGCGCCGATTACCCGGCTCTCCGGGGGGGAGCGCAACCGTTTATTGCTGGCAAAACTGTTTGCCCGCCCATCCAATCTGCTGGTGATGGACGAGCCGACCAACGACCTGGATGTGGAAACCCTGGAGCTTTTGGAGGAGCTGCTGGCCGACTATCCGGGCACCCTGATTTTGGTGAGCCATGACCGTGATTTTCTCGACAATGTGGTGACTTCCACCCTGGTGATGGAAGGCGATGGGCAGATTGGCGAGTATGTGGGTGGGTATAGCGATTGGCTGCGTCAGCGTCCGCAGGCGGCTAGCAGCGTGCCGGAAAAGCCGGCCGCGTCCAAGCCGACGGAAAAACCCGCAGAAAAACCGGCCACGAGCAAAAAGAAACTGAGCTACAAAGATGCCCGCGAGCTGGAAGCGCTGCCAAGCCGCATCGAGGCACTGGAAGCGCAAATTGCCGAACACAGCGCTCGGATGAACGACCCCGGCTATTTTCAGCGCGATGCTGCACAGGTGCAGGCCGACAATACCGCGCTTGAGACCGCACAGGCAGAACTGGACGCGGCTTATGCGCGCTGGGAAGAACTCGATGCCCAAGCAGGTTGAAACTAATGAGCACGCTTGAACACGCCCTGCAAGTTTTTGCCGGGCAATACCCGGAGCAGGCAGAACTCGCTGCCGAATATCTGGCCCTGCTGCAAATTGAGGGGCAGAACCCGTTTTGCCGCAGTCGGCTGGCGGGGCATTTCACCGCTTCGTGCTGGCTGGTCAGCGCCGATGGCAAACGGGTTTTGCTGACCCACCACCGCAAGCTACAACGCTGGCTGCAATTGGGCGGGCATGCCGATGGCGATAGCGACCTGGCCGCTGCGGCACTGCGCGAAGCAGAAGAAGAATCAGGACTGACAGGGCTTGTGGTGCTGCCTGCGATTTTCGATCTCGACAAGCACTGGATACCCGAGCGGGGCGATGTGCCGGGGCATTGGCATTACGACGTGCGCTATGTGGTACGCGCAGGTAAGAGTGAAGATTTCGTGGTCAGCGAAGAATCACTGGCGCTGGCTTGGCGCGATATCGCCGCTTTGGCCGCAGACGAAAGCGGCGATGCCTCACTGGTACGCATGGCTAGGCGCTGGCTGCGGCGGAGTTAGCCTTCCGGCAGCTCTGCATCTAGCACGATTTCAACGGGCTGGCCGTGTTCGGCATAAAACGCCTGGGTTTCGGCGAGGATTTCCAGCAGTATTTGCAAGTCTTCCGGTGCGGCCTTGGCCAATGTGCGGCAATGGCAAACCAGCAGGGCTTGTCGGGCGGCAGGCACTGGAAAGATATCGCGCAGGGCATCGGCGAGGCTGTCCCAGTTCTGGCCGATACCCTCATCAAAATCCAACGCCTGCGCAAAGCGTGCCAGCAGCGCGTTCTTGTTGCGCACGCTGCGCAGACAGACTTCGCGGATATCGGCATTTTCGGCTTGCAGTCCGGCAAGACAGGCGGGCATTTGCGCCGGGGGCAAAAAAACAAGGCCAGTGCGGTTGTCGGTCATGGCGTGAACTTGCGAAAGCTTTGGTAATGGTCGTCGCTGTAATACCAGACATCCGGCGGTTGGCCGCCGGTAACGATGCGTCTTGTGCCGCGATGGCGCAGCCCTGGCGTTTCTACGGTGTATTCGCGGTAATAGCCGCGCGGTTTGAGGGGCAGAAGACGTTCGCGGTTGCCAAATACCGTGCCGTCCTGACGATGCGGAAACGGCCCGCCGCGTTGAATCAGCGCAACGGTTTGCCAGGCTTCATCCGGCAGGGCTTGGGTATCGCCCGGCGTGGGGCTGCTAGCCCGCGCAGCGGGCGCTGGCGTGGCGGCAGGCGCAGCTACGTCAACGACTTCCGTATTGCTCGTCCCGGCATTGACAGGTGCTTCTGGTGGGGCGCTGCCTACATCAAGGCTGACGCGGGCAACCAGCCATAGCAGCGCGATGGCAATCACAACAGCGATAGACCCATTACGCGATTTCATCTGATTTCCTCTCAGGCTTTCAGTCCGGCATCCAGCCGGGCGCGGATGGCCGGCCATTCGCTGTCCAGGATGGAATAGAAAACCGTGTCGCCCAGGCTGCCATCCTTGTGGCGGCGGTGCTGGCGCAGGATACCGTCACATTGGGCGCCAAGGCGTTCAATCGCGGCACGCGAGCGCAGGTTGTCCGTGCTGGTTTTCAGGTAAACCGTGCGCATGCCAAGTGTGTCAAAGGCGTGCCCCAGCAGCAGACGCTTGCAACTGCTGTTGACATGGCTGCGCTGTACGCGCGCGGCATACCAGGTATGGCCGATATTGAGCCGTGGCACATCCAGACTGATGTCGTAATAGCGGGTGGTGCCGACTATCTCCCCGGCCACCTCCACCGCAAACGGCAACATCTGGCCGCGCGCCTCACCCTCAAGGGCTTTTTCGATATAGCGCTGGCAATCGGCCAGCGTGTTCTGCGGCGCGGAGGTGAAAGGCAGCGTCCAAAGCTCGCCATCGCCGGTTGCGGCAGCCAGGCTTTGCGCGTACTCCAGCCGCAAGGGCAGAAGGCGTACATCACCAAGCTGCAAGGTAACCGGTTGGATTTGCGTCATTGCAGGGGCTCCAGCCACAGGCTCATCAGGCGGCGGGGCTGCATTTTGTAGCCCGCACGCAGGTAAATATCGCGCGCTTTGGGGTTGTCATCGCTGACTTCCAGCCGGATGGCCTTGCACTGGTTTTCCTGTGCCAATTGCTCGGCGGCCTGCATCAATGCTTTGGAAAGCCCTTGTCCCTGAAAATCAGGCAAAACATACAGCTCGTCCAGCAGGGCGAAGCGCCCGGAAAACTCCAGGCTGAAGCAAAAACCAATCACCGCATAACCGGCAAGCTGAGCGTTTTGTTCGGCAATCAGCAGGCGGCCTGCTTCCGGTGTTTGCAGCAAGTTTTGCAACAGCGTCTCTTGCCGCGCCGCATCCCAAGGCAGTTTTTCAAGCGTGTAAAAGTCCTGCATGGCTGCAATCACGGCGGCCAAATCCCGGGGCTGGGCGGCACGGATGCTCACAGGTCTTCGACCACGCTTTCTGCCGGGCGCTCGGCCAGCAATACGCTGCCGATGGTTTCATCGCTCTGATATTTGCGCAGTAGAGCCTTCCATGCGGCATCGTCGGCCTTCGGGCAGGTGATGCCGGCCATGGTGCTGTTGCCACCTTCTTCTACCGGGCGATTGAAATGCCGACACATGCGCTGGTTGAGGATGAAGTCCTGCACATCTTGCGGCAGGCTTTGTGCATCCACCCCGGTTTCGGTCGCGGGGGTAGCCGTTTCGGTATTGACTTCGGCGCTGACGGTGGTTTCGGCGGCCTCTTGTGCCCCCTGGGGCGGCGGCGGTGCGCCAGCCTGCGGCTCGGCGGTACAGGCGCCAAGCCACAGGGCGGCAAGCAGTGCCAGCACGGACTTATTCCGCACGGCCACCGAACTCACCCGTCGCGGTATTGACCCAGACTTTTTCGCCATTGCTGATGTATTCGGGCACTTGGATTTCAATCCCGGTGGACAGTCGCGCAGGCTTCGGCCGCTTGGTGGCCGTGCCACCCTTGAGTTCCGGCGGGGTATCGACGACTTCCAGTACCACCGAGGTCGGCAACTGCAAGGCCACCGGCGTGTCGTCGATGATTTGCACGTAGCAGCCGGTCAGGCCATCGGTGATGTAACCGGCATCATCGCCAATGGCGCTGGCATCCAGCGAATACTGGCTGTAGTCCTCGTCGTCCATGAACACGAAGGCATCGCCGTCCTTGTAGGAAAAAGTGGCTTGACGGCGCAGCAGTTCCACTTCGGTCAGATTGTCGTCGGCATCGAAGCTGGCATCGAGCTTGTTGCCGCCCGGCACCGAATACATGGTGAAACGAAAGCGCACATTGCCGCCGCGCCCCTGCGGGCTGGAGCGCTCGATGTCGCGGATTTGATACACGCCGCCATTGTGTTCGACGACGTTGCCTTTTTTGATGTCGTAAGCCTTCATGAAAACTCCCGTGGTTATTTCGCTGCCAGACGCACCGCGCCATCAAGACGGATGGTTTCGCCATTCAGATAAGACGTGCCGATGATGTAGGCCGCAAGCTCGGCAAATTCTTCGGGCTTGCCAAGGCGCGAAGGGAAGGGGATGGATGCCGAGAGCGACTTCTGCACGTCTTCGGGCATGCCATCGACCATCGGTGTCCAGAAAATGCCCGGCGCAATGGTCATCACACGAATGCCAAAGCGCGCCAGTTCGCGCGCCATCGGCAAGGTCATGCCGACCACGCCGCCTTTCGATGCCGAATACGCCGCCTGCCCAATCTGGCCTTCATAAGCGGCCACCGAGGCGGTATTGATGATGACCCCGCGCTCGCCATCGGCAGCAGCTTCATTGTGTTGCATCAGGTCGGCACAGGCCTTGGCGACATTGAAGCTGCCGACGAGGTTCACCATCACCGTGGTCTGGAACTGCGACAGCGGCATCGGCCCTGCCTTGCCCAGCACCCGGCCAGCCCCCAAGATGCCGGCGCAATTGATGCAGGCATTCAGCCCGCCGAGGAATTCACGCGCCTTGGCGACATTGGCGATGACTTCCGCCTCGTTGCTGACATCGGTTTTGAAGAACGCCGCCTTGTCTGCGCCAAGCTCGGCCACCGCCGCTTGGCCTTTTTCTTCGTTGACATCAAACAGCGCCACCTTGCCGCCTTGGGCGGTCAAATGCTTGGCCGTGGCAAAACCAAGCCCGGATGCGCCGCCGGTGATGATGGCGCGGGTTGCGGAAATCTGCATGAGAACCTCAGCGTGAGACAGGGAAAGGCGGGATTTTACCCAAGCCATCAAGTTTTGGTCGGTACGCCGCCGGCAATAATCACCGCCATCCCGGCAAGACACAGCGCGATACCCAGCCAGTCGCTGTAGGCGGGCTTGATGCCATCCACCCGCCACAACCAGACAAGCGCCACACTGATATACACCCCGCCATAGGCCGCATACACACGACCACTGGCCTGCGGGTGCAGCGTCAAAAGCCAGGCAAATAGCGCCAAGCTCACCGCCGCAGGCACCAGCAACCAGGCACTGCGGCCTTGGCGCAGCCATAGATACGGCAGATAGCAGCCGATGATTTCAGCCAGCGCCGTCAGTGCGAACAGCCCGAGGGTTTTGGCAAGTGGCAAAAGGTTCATGAAAGCAGGCGGCTGACTGGACGGGATGGAGTCAAGATTTTAGTGGACACTCAATCCGCCCCTGCTTCTTCATCTTCATCATCGTCATGAATCCATTTCGGCAATATTCTGACTTTGGTGGCCTGCCTTCGGTTGTTGAAGTCTAAGGCGATTTCCTGAACATTGAGATTTCGTGAAGTCAAGTTCCAGGGGGTGGCCTGCTCATGATTTTTCAGGGTGTGGTAGAAATTGATATAGAAAAAGTCATCTGTTGAGCTGCACAAAGTGTATACAGGCCAGATGGATGCGCCTTGCGGAATGTGATGATTCAAAACTTTCAAAAGCCTTTGACTGACGGGGTGTCCATCCATGTCGGCTTGCAATACCCGTCCGCGCACAATTCCAGTATTTTCATCCTGCCAATTAACGATAAGCGCATGCAATTCCGTGGGCACGTATGTTCGCGGTGACCTGCTGGTTTCTCTTGGGCAATTGGCAAGATAGCGGATACGTTGCTCGCGCGATATTTGCATGTCATGCGTAAATCGCTGTAGCGTGGGGGCATTTGTCAAAAGTCGCCATCGATAATTTTGATAATGCTGCAACAAGTAGCCACTGCCATCAGCCTCAATGCCGATTTCCAGCGCCTGGACGTTGTCGTAGCTCTCCTGGTACTGGATACCGATACGTGCGCCCAGTTTGCTGCACATGCCCCAGGCGCGGGTAATGAATCTCTCTCCAATGTGTTCGTTAATGGCGTGCAGCAACTGGCTGTCAATCAGGCTGCCGTTGATGGATGCCAGCTTGATTCCATGTTCTTTACTCTCGTCTTGAGAGTAAAATCCACGTTCTTTTGCCCCCCTATTGGTTGCGCGGACATGGATACTTTTCATCCCGCAGTTAAAGGCATAATCAATGTCCTCGGAGCGAGAGGAGCTGAATGTTCCAGGGCCATCCGTTATGATCTCGGTAATGACTTCTTTGCCCTGATTGAAAGGCTGCGAGGCAAGTAATGTTAGTAAAAGCAAGGCAGACTTCATGGGGACTCGCCATGTATTGGACAGGGATTAGGAGGCGGCAAGTCGTCAGGTATGGATGGAGTTGGTACAAGACGTCTATTCCCGGATCCAGTTCTTAATCTAACGAGTTTCCTTATCCACTCTTCCCGATCTTCATATTCATATTCTCGTATTTTATGATCGGTGCCGATAATGTAGTAGGTAATCCCGGACTCTCTTTCTTTAAAGAGATATTCAGCGTTTTTCCAGTCGCCCTCGGATGGAAGTGTGTTTATCATTTTCTCTTTATCGCCAGAGCTGAACGATTTTTCGGGATGGTTATGAATAACGGCCATGATCATTTCAGGTGTAGTGCCGCTTTCAGTGATTGCTCTTCCTAGGGGAGCGTTTTTGCTGCTGCCTTGCAGAATGACGCCGGCCTTTATTTGTCCATCGGTATGGCGGTAAATGACGCCAACATACTCAACTTCGAGATAATCGGGCTTTGACTTGATTTCCTTGGCCATATTGGAAGCAATGGCATCGACCCAGGCTTCAGTTTCTTCGGCTGTTTTGGGACAGGTGCACTGGGGATTGAGCCAGCCGCTTTCTATGGCGCCATCTGGGATGAAGTCAAGAAGGTAATGGTTTTCGAAGTCATACAGCATCCACCAAAGCCATGGGTCATCAAGGATATCGTTTGAGCCTACAACTTCAACATGGTCAAGGACTGGGGGCTGATTTGTATTATCTGTATTGGAACCACTCTTGTTCTTACGTTTTCGCTTGCTCATGGGATGCTCCTCAAAAACAAGCATTAAATGATATTCATTCTCATTTTTGAGTCAAGCAGTTTTGGCCTAGGTTGTTCTGCTTTCTTGCGCATCAATGAAAAAGCTGGCCAAGTATTTGTGGCCAGCTTTTTTGTTGAGGGCTTGCAAAGGGGGGAGTCAGGCGGCTCGTGCGCGCGTCACCTTGCTGCTGGTGGTGCGGCCGAGTTTCTCGGCAAGCCACTGTCCGGTTTCAACCAGGCGGTCGAGGTCGATGCCGGTTTCCACGCCCAAGCCATGCAGCATATACACCACGTCTTCGCTGGCGACATTGCCGCTGGCACCCTTGGCATAGGGGCAGCCGCCGGTGCCGGATACCGCAGCATCGACCACGGCCACGCCTTCTTCCAGACAGGCGAGGATATTGGCCAGTGCCTGGCCGTAGGTGTCGTGGAAGTGGATGGCAAGAGCGCTCATCGGTACGGCCTCACTCACCACGCGCAGCATGGCGCGTGCTTTGCCGGGGGTGCCAACGCCGATGGTGTCACCCAGCGAAATCTCGTAGCAGCCCATCTGGTGCAGGGCGCGGGCAACACGAACCACATCTTCCAGCGGCACTTCGCCCTGATACGGGCAGCCGAGCACGGTGGAGACATAGCCGCGCACTTTGATGCCGTCGGCGCGTGCCGCTTCCAGTATCGGGGCGAAGCGCTGCAGGGACTGGTCAATCCCGGCATTGGTGTTCTTGAGGTTGAAGGCTTCCGAGGCGGCGGTGAACACGGCCACTTCTTTGGCACCAACCGCTTTGGCGCGCTCATAGCCTTGCAGATTGGGGGTGAGTACCGGGTAGCTGATGTCGGGATGTTTTTCGATACCGGCAAACACTTCGGCGGCATCGGCCATCTGCGGCACCCATTTCGGGCTGACAAAGCTGGTGGCCTCGATGGTTTTCAGGCCAGTTTGTGACAGGCGGTTGATCAGCTCGATTTTGTCGGCGGTGGCGATGAAGGTCTTTTCGTTTTGCAGGCCATCGCGCGGGCCGACTTCAACAATACGGACGTGGTTGGGCTGGCTCATCTCATGCTTCCAAGGTGGCAAGTACGGCATCGGCTTCGACAAATTCGCCTTCCTTGACCCGCAGCTCGGCAATCACGCCATCACGCGGGGCTTTGAGTACCAGCTCCATCTTCATCGCTTCCATCACCAGCACGGTGTCGCCGGCCTGTATTTTTTGGCCGGGGCGGCTGGGCACCAGCACCACGCGGCCGGGCATGGGCGCGCGGATGCGGTCATCGGCATGGCTGTCGGCTTCGTCTTCCAGCCGGTGCAGGGGCAGCCGGGTAAAAAGGTGGCGACGCTCGCCATCGTGCAGGGTGATGCGTGCGTCCTGGATACGCACTTCAAAGCGCTGTGCTCGCCCGTCGATGCGACCGCTCAGCACGCCGCCTTCAAGGCGCATACCCTCGAAAGTGGTGGTGGTTTCACCCTCAATCACCCGGTAGTTGCCGCCATGGCCTGCGATGGCAAGACGGATATCGGCTTTGCCGTGTTGCAGGCGCAGGGGCGATGCGCCCTGTCCATCCAGCCGCCAGCCATCGGCCACTTCCCACGGTGAAGCCGCTTGCCGCGCCGGCGTGCTGGCTTCTTGCAGGCGCAGGGCGACCGCGGCGATGGCGCGCAGCCGGGTATCGTCAGCTTGAGCGTGCGTGCTGCCAATGAACTCGTCCAGATGACGGTCCAGATAGCCGGTGTCGATTTCGCCATTGACCACGGCCGGGTGCCGAATCAGGCGCTCAAGAAAGCCGATATTGGATTTGGGGCCTTCAATGTCGCAGGCGGCCAGCGCCGCGCCCAGACGCACCAGCGCCTGCCTGCGATCCTGACCATAGACAATCAGCTTGGCAATCATCGGGTCGTAGAAGATGGTGACGGTATCGCCTTCGACCACGCCCGAATCAATGCGCACATCCGGCATGAACTCCGGCAGCGTCAGCTGAGTCAGCTTGCCGGAGCCGGGCAGGAAGCCCGCTTCCGGGTCTTCGGCATACAGCCGCACTTCGATGGCATGGCCGTGGCTATAGATGTTTTGCTGGCCGCGCGGCAGCTTTTCGCCGGCGGCCACGCGCAACTGCCATTCCACCAAGTCCAGCCCGGTAACCAGTTCGGTCACCGGGTGTTCGACTTGCAGGCGGGTATTGATTTCCATGAAGTAGAACTGCCCGTCCTGGCCGACGATGAACTCCACCGTGCCGGCATTTTGGTAATCAATCGCCCGACCGGCAGCGACTGCGGCCGCACCCATTGCCTGACGCAATTCCGGGGTGAGGAACGGCGAGGGCGATTCTTCCAGCACTTTCTGGTAGCGGCGCTGGGCGGAGCATTCGCGCTCGTTGAGGTGGATAACCTCGCCGTGGGCATCGCCGAAAATCTGGATTTCGATATGCCGCGGCTTTTCGATATAGCGCTCCAGGAGCACGCGGTCGCGGCCAAAGGCATTGGCGGCTTCGCGCTGGCAGCTTTCGAGATTGGGCATGAACTCCAGTGCGCTGCGCACGATACGCATGCCTTTGCCGCCGCCGCCGTGCGCGGCCTTGATCATCAACGGGTAGCCGATACGGTCGGCCTCTTGCTTCAAACGCGCCGGGCTTTGATCTTCGCCGGTATAGCCCGGCACCACCGGAACTCCGGCGGCCTGCATCAGCTCCTTGGCACCGGCCTTGCTGCCCATCTTGCGCATGCTAGCCGCCTTGGGGCCGATGAATACCAGACCGGCCGCTTCCACCGCATCGGCAAAGTCGGCGTTTTCCGACAGAAAGCCATAGCCGGGGTGAATCGCCTGTGCGCCGCTGCGCTTGGCGACATCCAGAATCACCTCGCCGCGCAGATAGCTTTCTTGTGGGCGCGAGCCGCCAATGGGCCAAGCTTCATCGGCCTGACGCACATGCTGGGCATTGGCATCGGCTTCGGAATACACCGCCACGGTGCGGATACCCAGGCGTCGGGCAGTGCGGATGATGCGGCAGGCGATTTCGCCACGGTTGGCGATCAGGATTTTGTCGAACATGGGGATTCCAATTCAGTGTTGCGTCCAGGCGGCTGGGCGTTTTTCCAGAAAAGCGCTGATGCCTTCCTGGCCTTCGGGCGATACGCGCAAACGGGCAATCAATGCGGCATTGTCGGCATCTTGTCGGGCGCTGTCGGTATCGGCAAGCACGTCGCGCACCAAGCGTTTGGCGCTGGCGCTGGCATGTGGGCCGGCCTTCAAAAGCAGGGCGATTTGTTTGTTGACTGCGGCATCTAGGGCTTCGGCCGGCACCACTTGATGCAGCAAGCCAAGGCGGAAGGCTTCTGCCGCATCGAAGATTTCCGCGCTGGCAAAATAGCGCCGCGCCGCGCGTGCGCCGATGGCTTCCACCACATACGGCGAAATCACCGCAGGCAAAAGGCCGAGGCGGCTTTCGGTCAGGCCGAATTTGGCTTCGGGCACGCCGATGGCGATATCGCAGCAGGCCACCAGCCCGACGCCGCCGCCAAAGGCCGCGCCTTGTACCCGGGCGATGCTGGGCTTGGGCAATTCATTCAAGGTGCGCATCAGCGTAGCCAGTGCCAGGGAGTCCTCGCGGTTTTGCGCCTCGCTCATCTGCGCCATGCTGCGCATCCAGTTGAGATCGGCACCGGCGGAGAACGAAGCGCCTTCGCCTTCCAGCACCAGCACGCGCACGTGCGTATCGGCGGCAATTTCGTGCAGGGCAGTGGTCAAATCGGCAATCAGCCCGGCATCAAAGGCGTTGTGCAGGGCAGGGCGGGTCAGGCGCAGGCGGGCGACTGCGCCTTCGCGCAGCAGTTCCATGGATTGGCTCATGCAGGGCTCTTGGAGTGAAACAGGCCATCATGATAGCCGTGCCGACGCATGGCTTGATGCGTCTGGCAGAAGAAAATCAGCGCGGGCGCATCCGGGTGCTGGCCACCAAGTCCACATGCAGTGAAAAAGTGCGTGTTTCGCCCGGCTGCATGGCGCCGACGCCCACCACATGCCGGGCGATTTCTTCGCCGCGTTCATTCTTGACTACGGCCACCATCGAGTATTCCCAAGCCTCACCAGGCGCCGGGCCAGGCAGGCTGCCTTCGATTTTCAGCGGCGATGCCAGCACTTGGCGTTCTGGTGTGGCATCAAAACGCAAGTGTCCCTTGCACTGCGGACAAACCGAGGCGCTGGCGAGAATGGTGGCGCGGCAATGGGGGCAACTACGGGTTGCCCCGATATCAGAGTGTTTGCCACGCCCAAGCAGGCTGCTCATGCGCTGGCAGCGGCGTCCTTGCCGTCTTGCGGCTTGCTTTCGCTCTTGCCGCTTTTGCCATCCCAGCTGCCGCATTCGACATGACCACGCAGGCGTGCACCGGAAACGATGGTGAGATCATCGGCTTTGATATCGCCGGTCATTCTGCTCGAGGCTTGCAGCTCCACGCGGCGGGCCGCGTCGATATTGCCTTCCAAGTCGCCGGAAAGCGTTACCTTCTCGGCATGTACCGAGCCATTCAAATGCGCGCCCTGTTCGATGGTGAGGTCGCCTTTGACATTGACATCGCCCTTGAATTTGCCGGCGATGCGCACATGTCCGGTGCCTTCAATCTTGCCCTCGATGCTGAGATCGGCGGCGATGACCGATTCTTTGGCGCGGCTGCCCTGTGTAGTGCTTGCCGATGCGCCGGCCTCACGTGTGCTTTGGGATTGCGTTGCAATGAACGGCGTTGTAACCGCATCGCTCGGAAAATCAGCGATTTCCTTTTCTTTTTCCTTCTTGGCACTGTTGCCGGGATCTCTCCAACTCACCATATGACTTCTCTCTCATCGGGAGCAGCAAGGCTGCGGGAGAGGCGAACTTATCACGCGCCCACAGCCTTGCCCACTGTACGCAGGTGTTTGGAATCCCGAAGGTCAGTTACATTCGGAACACGCCAAAGCGTGCCGGCTCAATCGGGGCATTGAGCGAAGCGGCCAGCGCCAGTCCCAGCACGCGCCGGGTATCGGCCGGGTCGATGATGCCGTCATCCCATAGCCTTGCCGTGGCGTAATACGGATTGCCCTGGTCTTCGTATTGCTGGCGGATAGGCGCCTTGAAGGCTTCTTCTTCCTCCGCACTCCATTGCCCGCCACGGGCTTCGATGCCATCACGGCGCACCGTCGCCAGCACGCTGGCGGCCTGCTCGCCCCCCATCACGCTGATGCGTGCATTCGGCCACATCCACAAGAAACGCCCGCCATAGGCACGACCGCACATGGCGTAATTGCCCGCCCCAAAGCTGCCGCCAATCACCACGGTGAACTTCGGTACGCTGGAGCAGGCCACCGCCGTCACCATCTTGGCACCGTCGCGGGCGATGCCGGCGTTTTCATATTTTTTGCCGACCATGAAGCCCGTGATGTTTTGCAGAAATACCAGCGGGATGCCACGCTGATTGCATAGCTCGATGAAATGGGCCCCCTTCAGGGCACTTTCGGAGAACAAGATGCCGTTATTGGCCACGATGCCGACCGGGCATCCGTGGATATGCGCAAAGCCGCAGACCAAGGTTTTGCCGTAGCGCGCCTTGAACTCCTGAAACTCGCTGCCATCGACAATCCGGGCAATCACCTCGCGGATATCAAACGGCTTGCGCGCATCCTGCGGCACGATGCCGTAAAGCTCCTCGACCGGATACAGCGGCTCGACGCTGGGCTTGAGTGCTACCGGCACCTGCCTGCTGCGGTTCAGGTTTGCCACCACGTCCCGGGCGATGGCGAGTGCATGGTGGTCGTCTTCGGCAAAGTGGTCAGCCACGCCGGAGATGCGGGTATGCACATCGGCACCGCCTAGTTCTTCGGCATCAACGACCTCGCCGGTGGCGGCCTTCACCAGCGGCGGGCCGCCGAGAAAGATGGTGCCCTGTTCTTTGACGATGATGCTTTCATCGCACATCGCCGGCACATACGCGCCGCCTGCGGTGCAGCTGCCCATCACCACGGCGATTTGCGGGATGTTCTCCGCACTCATGCGTGCCTGGTTGTAGAAGATGCGGCCAAAGTGCTCTTTGTCCGGAAAGACTTCATCCTGCAATGGCAAAAATGCGCCGCCGGAGTCTGCCAGATAGATGCAGGGCAGATGGTTTTCACGTGCCACTTCCTGCGCGCGCAGATGCTTTTTCACCGTCATCGGAAAATAAGTTCCGCCCTTGACCGTGGCATCGTTGGCGACGATCACGCACTCCTGCCCGCAGACCCGGCCAATGCCGGTAACGATTCCCGCAGCCGGTGCCGCATCGCCATACATGCCTTCGGCCGCCAGCGCATTCAGCTCCAGAAACGGACTGCCTGGGTCGAGCAGGGCATTGATGCGATCGCGTGCCAGCAATTTGCCGCGTGCGGTGTGCTTGTTTCTTGCCGCCTCGCCACCACCATCGGCGGCGCGTTTGAGGCGCTGATGCAGCTCACGGGTCAAGGCGCGATGGTATTCGGCATTGGCAGTGAAATCGGCAGAACGGGCATCCAGTTGCGAGGCGATTTGAGGCATGGCTTTCACGAGCGGCAGAAAGCGGCAAGGATACCGGTTTTGCTGTCGATGCAGCAGCAGATATCTTGCAGTTATGCGATGATGCGCAGCTTGCCCGGGTGGCGAAACTGGTAGACGCAAGGGACTTAAAATCCCTCGGTGGCAACACCATGCGGGTTCGATCCCCGCCCCGGGCACCAATGGAGAGTACGGTGCCACAACTTGCTGATGCAAACATTGCCGTGATTGGTCTGGGCTATGTCGGCCTGCCATTGGCGGTGGCTTTCGGGCAGCATTTCCCCACGCTGGGGTTTGATACCGACAAAACACGCATTGCCCAGTTGCAGGCGGGGTTTGATCGCACCCGCGAGGTGCCAAATGCGGCGCTTGCCGCGCCGAAACTTCGCTATGGCGCTGATGCCGCAGCGCTTTCAGACTGCAATGTATATATCGTTACCGTGCCGACCCCCATTGATGCCGCGCACGACCCGGATTTGCGCCCACTGATTGCCGCCAGCGAACTGGTTGCCGCGCACTTGTCAGCGGGGGATGTGGTGATTTTTGAATCCACCGTGTATCCGGGCACCACAGAAGAAATCTGCGTGCCGCTGTTGGCGCAAGGCTCCGGGCTGCGGTTCAACGAGGATTTTTTCTGCGGTTACAGCCCGGAGCGGGTCAATCCCGGCGATCACAAGCGGCGCTTGGCCGATATCGTCAAGGTAACTTCCGGCTCAAATGCCGCCACCGCAGATTTTGTCGATGCACTGTATCGGCGCATCATCAGCGCGGGTACGCATCGGGCACCTTCCATCCGGGTGGCCGAAGCGGCCAAGGTGATCGAGAACATTCAGCGCGATGTCAATATCGCGCTTATCAACGAATTGGCGCTGGTATTCGACCGCTTGGGGCTTGATACCCGCGATGTGCTGGACGCGGCCAGTAGCAAATGGAACTTTCTGCCATTCCAGCCGGGGCTGGTGGGTGGCCACTGCATTGGCGTTGACCCGTATTACCTGCTGCATAAATCCGAAGCTGCCGGCTACCACCCGCAGTTGATTGATACCGCCCGCAAAATCAACAACCGGATTGGTGCGCATGTGGCAAGCCGGGTGTTGGCATCGTTGGCGGCGCGGGGCAAAAAACCGGATGAGACGCGCGCACTGGTGCTCGGCATGACCTTCAAGGAAGACTGCCCGGATTTGCGCAACAGCAAGGTGATGGATGTCATTGCCGCGATGCAGGCAGCTGGTGTGGCCGTGGAGGTGCATGACCCTTGGGCCGACGCGGAGCAAACTCGACAGGAATATGGCATCGAGCTTGTGGCAAGCCCACAGACAGGTCATTACGACGCCATCGTACTGGCGGTTGCCCACTCGGCTTTCCGTAGCATGGATGCCGCTGCCATCCGTGCATTGGGCAAACCCGATGCGGTGGTGTTTGACGTGAAATCGGTCTGGCCGCGCGAAGCCGTGGATGATCGGCTTTAGCGGCGATATTTCTGCTCAAAACCCGCGCGTTTTGCGCCGGCCTGAAAGCCAGCAGGACGAAGACCCGGAGTAGGTATTAGAGGATTTCCAGCACGCGCTCGGGCGGACGGCCAACGATAGCGCGATCGCCGTTTTCAAAAATGGGGCGCTCAATCAGAATTGGGGTAGCCAGCATGGCGGCAATCAGTGCCTCATCATCCAGTGCGGGATTATCCAGACCCTGTGCCTTGTAGGCATCTTCACCGCTGCGCAGTAATTGACGCGGACGCATGCCGAGCTTGCCAAGCAGTTGGCGCAGGGCGCCGGCATCCGGCGGGGTATCAAGATAAGCGACCAATTCCGGCTCGATGCCGCGTTCGCGCAGCAGTTGCAGCGCCTGGCGGGATTTCGAGCAGCGGGGGTTATGGTAGTAGCGCATGGATTTTTCAAAAGTCCGCTGCAAATGCAGCGCAGCCAGCGATTTGCATCGACTTAGCGATGGCGATAGGTAATCCGGCCTTTGGTCAGGTCGTAGGGGGTCATTTCCACCTTGACCCGGTCGCCGGTCAGAATACGGATGTAGTTTTTGCGCATGCGCCCGGAAATGTGGGCGATGATTTCGTGGCCGTTTTCGAGCTTGACCCGGAACATGGTGTTGGGGAGGGTTTCGCTGATGGTGCCCTCGAACTCGATGACGTCGTCTTTTGCCATAGGGATAAAACTGGATAGTGATGAGCCGCCGTGCGGCGAAAGCGCGCAATTATGCCATGCTTTTTCCATGGCTGCTTGTCAAGCCAAAAGACTGGCCGGATGTGGCTGGAAAAGCGTCCTCCAACGAGGGCTAGGGCCGGGCAGGGCGGCGTACTTGGCCAAGGTTGCGACAAACTTGGTGCGCCGCATGCGTATGCCGCCAAGACGCAATAGATGCGGGTTTTCCACTTGGGCATCAATCAGCGGGCAGGCATGTTGGTGCAAAAAGCGTGCAAGTGCGGCCAATGCCACTTTGGAGCCGCCCGATTGGCGCGAAAACATGGATTCGGCAAAAAACATCCGGCCAATCATTACGCCGTACAGGCCACCGACAAGCAGCTCATCTTCGAATACCTCGATCGAATGCGCATGCCCTAGCTGATGCAGATGCTGATAGGCGGTCTGGATTTCGTCGGTAATCCAGGTGCCGTCCTGCCCGGCGCGCGGGATGCTGGCGCAAAGCCCGACCACCTCGGCAAATGCCGTATCGCTATGCACCTGCCAGGGGCTTTTTCGCAGGCTGCGGCGAAAGCGCGATGCAAGCCGAAACTGCTCGGTCAAAAACACCATGCGCGGGTTCGGGGACCACCAGAGGATTGGTTCGCCTTCGGAAAACCACGGAAAAATGCCATTGCGATAGGCGGCAAGCAGCCGCGCTGGCGAAAGGTCGCCACCGGCGCAAAGCAGGCCATTGGGCTCGTCAAGCGCCAACTCCACCGGCGGAAAATTCCCGACCGGCATGTTTTCAAGCCAGATAATCCGCGTCATAGCAGGCGTAATACCCCATGCAGCAGCAACCCGGCAAGGCCGCCAATCAGGGTGCCGTTCAAGCGGATATATTGCAGATCGCGGCCAACGGAAAGCTCGATTTCACGACTCATTTTTTCACTGTCCCAAGCATTCACGGTTTGCCGGATATAGGTCGGCGCCACCTCGCGGACTTGCTCGGCCAGATGTTCGGCAGCGATACGGATTTGTGCATTCACCGTGGCCTGCCAGAGCGCATCCTGCCGCAGCCGCGCGCCAAGACGCGCTGCCTGTTGGCGCAGATAGCTCATGCTGCGAGAGTTTTCATCTGCCAAGTCCCGATGCAGCCACTGCCGCAGACGTTGCCAAAGCTGCTGGCTGTAATCGCCCAATGCAGGGCTATACAACCATTGCGTTTTCCACGCATCCACGCGGGCGCGGAAATCCGCATCATTTTCCAGACGCTGCAAAAGCTGTGTGGTTTGCTCGGCATAACGCTGCCGCAGTGGATGCTCGGGGCTGTCCAATACGGCCTGCATTTCATCCATCAGTGCAACGGCAAGTTTTTCTGCGAGTTTGACGCCCAATTCTTCGGTGTAATTGAAGGCATCGGCCAGGCGGATGAGTTTGGGATATTCGCGCCGCGCCATCTCCACCAGCTTTTCGCTGATGAAGGCGCGCACCTCGGGCTTGTCCAGCCAGCGTGAAACTTCGCGCAGGGCAGCGTTCAAGACTTGCTGATGGTGTCCGCCGGCACTCAATACGCGCACCAGTCGTGCCGCCGTTTTGGCGCTGTCCCAAGCCTGCAATTGCTGCCGTATTAGGCTCGCCAGTTCCTGCTCCAAGGCTGGAGAATCTAGTGCCTGCAATGAGTCGGCAAGCCAGGTCTGCATCTGCCTTGCCAATGCCTCGACGCGAGTCGGGGTATCCATAAACCGCCCCAACTGCAACGCTGGATTCCAAGCATCCAGTCGCGCCAGCAATTGCTCGCGGGAAAGAAAGTTGTTGACCAAAAAATCGCCCAGCGCATCGGCAAGACGTGCTTTTTTGCGCGGGATGATCGCGGTATGCGGTATCGGCAAACCCAGTGGATGCCGGAACAGCGCCACCACCGCGAACCAGTCGGCCAGCGCGCCGATGGTAGCAGCCTCGGCAAATGCGCCCAGCCATGCCCAGATGCCTTCGCGTCCATTCAGGTGGGCAGCCACCAGCAATGCCACCGACAACAACAAAGCGCCCAGCGCGATGGCTTTCATCCGGGCAAGTTGGCGTTGGCGCTTGTCACTCATGCGGTGCAGGGTAGGGAGCAAAAGTGCGGACTGGCATGATAGCGCCAAGAGGCAGTTGATTGCCTGGAGAGCAAAATAAAAATGAAGCGAAGTTCTGTTTCTTTTAGGTGTAGGTGGCACATGCCCTTGTGGGTGATTTTATATTGGATGGATTTTATTGTTATATAATCATTATGTTTTCAATCGAAGTATTTCAAAAGCTCGTAATGCTGTCTTGCCATGTGTTTTTGCAACATTTTGAGATATTGTCATTCGGTGAGGAAACAAGTCTGTCGCAGTCAAAGTGGCCAATTATAAGCACCCCGTTTTGCGCCAAAAGATATTCCTTGCTGGCGCTTGCGTTCAACTTCAAAAACTCCGGCGTTGTTAATGTAAAGTAAAAGGGATTGCTTCCATTTGATGGTGTTCCATTTTCATCTATTGATGATATTTCCATTGAGATAATGATTTTTCGAGCCAGTCAGGAGCCGCCGATTTGCCCATCACGGGTATGGTGGGACATCAGTAGTATGGTTTGTCCGGGATGAAGACGCGCAGTGTCTGTCGAGATTGTGTGCCAGCATCAGTCCGGCCAGCCATTTTGGCAGCCGGTTTTTGCTGCTGCCAAGCTCAAGCCGCCACACAACCGTGGCAGAAATGCTCAGCCAGCCATTTGCCGTAAAAGGCGATAAAGCAAAGCCCTGCATGGGCAGGGCTTTGTGCGGGTTAGCCTTGTGCTTCCAGCCAGCGTTCGGCATCCAATGCGGCCATGCAGCCGAAGCCGGCACTGGTGATGGCTTGGCGGTAGTGCTGGTCGGCCACGTCGCCGGCGGCGAATACGCCGGGTACCGAGGTCATGGTCGCCATGCCTTCCAGACCGGATTTGATGGTGAGATAGCCGTGATTCATCGCCAACTGGCCATCAAAGATTTGCGTATTCGGATGGTGACCGATGGCAACAAACATGCCATGCACGGCGATTTCTCGGGTGCTGTCATCTTGGGTGGACTTCAGCCGCAATCCGGTTACGCCGGCTTCATCGCCCAGCACCTCGGCCACTTGGTGATGCCAGATCGGCACGATTTTTCCGGCTTCCACCTTGGCAAACAGTTTGTCCTGCATGATTTTTTCTGCGCGCAGGGTGTCGCGGCGGTGCACCAGATAGACCTTGCTGGCTAGGTTCGACAGGTACAGGGCTTCTTCCACGGCGGTGTTGCCGCCTCCGATGACTGCCACTTCCTTTTCCCGGTAGAAGAAGCCATCGCAAGTGGCGCAGGCCGATACACCGCGCCCCTTGAACAGGGTTTCGCTTTCGATGCCGAGATATTTGGCGGTGGCGCCGGTGGCGATGATGAGCGCATCGCAGGTGTACTCACCGACATCGCCAATCAGGCGGAAGGGACGCTTGGAAAGGTCGGCGGTATGGATTTGATCGATCACCACCTGGGTATCAAAGCGCTCGGCATGTGCCTGCATGCGCTCCATCAGCGCCGGCCCCATCAGGCCGTGGGCATCGCCCGGCCAGTTGTCCACTTCGGTGGTGGTCATCAATTGGCCGCCAATGGCCATACCGGTGATGACCACGGGTTTGAGATTGGCGCGGGCGGCATATACGGCGGCGGTCCAGCCGGCGGGGCCGGAGCCGAGGATGATGAGGCGGTGATGTTGGGAAGCAGAACTGGACATGGCGGCTATAATTTCGCGGTCAAAGAGAAAGGGATAAGGTCGGCGCGTGTGCGCCGCCATTTTCAAATGCGGGCGGTATCGCGCATTTGCAAGCCCCGACAACTTGAAATACGTCGAAAATTGACAAATCATTGTCAATCAATAAATTACAGAACTTTATTCAGGTAAGTCCCCAAGGTGGAACAAGAACCCCTCGAACCTCGCCGTCGCAAGCCATCCCGAGTCGGGAAGATGGAAAAAACGGCCGCCGAACCCAGTACCCGCAGGCAGAAGATGCTGCGCGATTTGCTGATGATCGCCATCGCGCCGGTTCTGCTCTATCTGTTTGCCACGTTGCTGACGTATTCGCCGACAGACCCGGGTTTTTCGCGCTCGGGTAGCGTTACCGGCCCGCTCAACAATGTCGGTGGCCATGCGGGTGCCTGGCTTGCCGATGCGCTGATTAGCTTGTGCGGCTATGCCGCGTTCCTGCTGCCACCGCTGTTGGGCGTGGTGGCTTGGATTGCCCTGTTCAAGATGGACACCGATGGCGACGGCGATGCTGATCTGGGGCCAGCCTTGCGCTTGGTGGGCATCTTTACTTTTTTCATCGCCACGGTTGGGCTGCTGCAATTGCGCATTGGCCCGGTCGAAAACTTTTCCGGTGGCGCAGGGGGCTTTCTGGGGCTTTTGGTCGGCAATTCATTGCATACCTTGTTCGGGCCGTTGGGCAGCAATCTGTTTCTGGTGACCTTGTGGATGGTGGCGGTAACGCTGGCAACCGGCCTGTCTTGGTTCTCGGTGATGGACTGGATTGGCAAGCAAGTTTTGAAACTGCCCGAGCGCTTCCGGCGCGGTCAGCAGCAGGCCAGTGAGTGGAAGGAGGCTCGCAGTCTAAAAGAGGAACGCAGCGAGGCGCGCAAAGAGGATACCCAGCGCCGCGCCCGCCGTGAGCCGGTACATATCGAGCCGACTCCGGTGGCAGTAGTGGAAAAGAGCGAACGCGCCAAGCGCGACCAGCAAATCCCGCTGTTTACTGGCGGCGCACCCGGCGAGTTGCCGCCACTGGCATTGCTGGATGATCCCAAGCCGCAGCCGAAGGGGCATGACGAGAAAACTCTGGAAGCATTGAGTCGGCAAATCGAGTTCAAGCTGAAAGATTTTCGCATCGAGGCTCAAGTTGTGGGCGCATATCCGGGGCCGGTGATTACCCGTTTCGAGATTGAGCCGGCGCCGGGGGTCAAGGTCAGCCAGATTTCCTCGCTGGACAAGGACATCGCCCGTGGCCTCAGCGTCAAATCGGTGCGCGTGGTGGACGTGATTCCGGGCAAGTCGGTGATCGGGCTTGAAACCCCGAATACCAGCCGCGAGATGATTTATCTCTCCGAGTTGTTGCGCTCCAAGGAATATGACAAGTCGGCAAGCCCGCTGACCTTGGCGCTGGGCAAGGATATTGCCGGTCGTCCGACCGTGGCCGACCTTGCCCGCATGCCGCATCTGCTGGTGGCAGGCACTACCGGCTCGGGCAAATCGGTGGCGGTGAATGCGATGGTGCTGTCGCTGCTGTTCAAGGCCAGCCCGAAAGAAGTGCGAATGCTGATGATCGATCCGAAGATGCTGGAGTTGAGCGTCTATCAGGGCATCCCGCATTTGCTGGCGCCGGTGGTAACCGACATGAAGGAAGCCGCCAATGGTCTGCGCTGGTGCGTGGCGGAAATGGAACGCCGCTACAAGCTGATGAGTGCGGTGGGCGTGCGCAACCTGGCTGGCTTCAACAAGAAAGTCAGCGATGCCGCCGATGCCGGGCAGCCGATTCTCGACCCGCTGTTCCGTCCCAGTGGCGCGCCGGACGAAGCCCCGCAGCCGCTGGAGCCGCTGCCGTATATCGTGGTGTTTATCGACGAATTTGCCGACATGATGATGATCGTTGGCAAGAAGGTCGAAGAACTTATCGCCCGCTTGGCGCAAAAGGCGCGTGCTGCCGGGATGCACTTGATTCTTGCCACCCAGCGCCCGTCGGTGGATGTGATTACCGGGCTTATCAAGGCGAATATCCCCACCCGTATCGCCTTTCAGGTTTCCAGCAAAATCGACAGCCGCACCATTCTTGACCAGTCCGGTGCAGAAACCCTGCTGGGGCATGGCGACATGCTGTATATGCCGCCCGGCACCTCGATGCCCGAGCGCGTGCACGGGGCTTTTGTCAGCGATGATGAAGTGCATCGCGTGGTCGAGCACCTCAAGGCCGGGGCAGGGGAGCCGGACTATATCGAAGGCGTGCTGGAAGAAGTGCAAACCCTGCACGATGGCAGCACCGTAGGGGCGACCGGCCTGCCCGAATCGCCGCAGGCGGCCGGGGACGAATCCGACCCGCTGTTTGACGAGGCGGTGAAGCTGGTAACCGAAACCCGTCGCGCCTCCATTTCCTTCGTGCAGCAGCGCTTGCGGATTGGCTACAACCGTTCCGCCCGTCTGGTCGAAGCGATGGAAGCGGCAGGGATTGTCTCCCCGCCCGAGCACAATGGCAACCGCACCGTGCTGGCACCGCCACCGCCCAAGGATTGAAATTGCTGAACGCGGCGGCGCACCCGATGCCGCCGCAATACCCCATTCATCTTTGCTGTCGCAGACTTGCGTTCTCTGCCACGGAGTCCTGTCATGAATACGTATTTTTCCCTCTCTGCCATTGCGCTCATGCTTGTCAGCGGCTCGGCATTGGCCGGTGCGCGCGATGCGCTCACAGCTTTCAGCAACGGTCTGCGCACACTAGATGGCGGCTTTGTGCAGGAGGTCTATGACAGCAAGGGCGGCCTGAAAGAATCTTCGGCGGGCAAGGTGTCGATGTCTGCGCCGAACCTGTTTCGCTGGCAATATGTCCGCCCCTATCAGCAGCTGATTGTGGCCGATGGGCAAACTGTCTGGATTTACGAGCCGGATTTGCAACAGGTCAGCCGTCGCCCGCAAGGGGTGGAGGAGCAATCCAGCCCACTGACTGCTTTGGTCGATCCGGGCAAACTCGATCGTGATTTTGAAGTGCTGGAGGAGGGCGATGCGCAAGGCATGGAATGGCTGGCGCTGACCCCCAAGACACGCGCCGATGCCAATTTTGAAAAAGCCCGGCTCGGCTTCAATCAGCGCGGTCTGGCGCGGGTGGAAATCACCGACGCGCTAGGGCAGCGCACGGTAATGAGCTTTGGCACCTGGAAGCGCAATTCACGTCTGCCTGGCAACACTTTCCGCTTTACCCCCCCTAAAGGGGTGGACGTGATTGGCCAGTAAGCGCGTGCAATGAAACGCCAAGGGCGCCAAACGGATTTGCTGGCGGGCAGCGACAATCGTTTGTCGCCGTTGGCCGAGCGCATGCGCCCGCAGACGCTGGATGAGATGGTCGGCCAGCCACGTCTTTTGGCGCCCGGCAGTGCCCTGCGCCGGGCGGTGGAAAGCGGGCATCTGCACTCGATGATTCTCTGGGGGCCGCCCGGCTGCGGCAAAACCACGCTGGCGCTGCTGTTGGCGCAGTACGCAGCGGCCGAGTTCGTGGCGATTTCCGCCGTGATGTCGGGGCTGCCGGAGGTGCGCAAAGTGCTGAATGAGGCCGAGCGTCGCTTCCACGCCGGGCAGCGCACGGTGTTGTTCGTGGACGAAGTGCATCGCTTCAACAAGGTGCAGCAAGATGCCTTCTTGCCATATATCGAGCAGGGCAGCGTGCTGTTTGTCGGTGCCACCACCGAAAACCCCTCGTTTGAGCTCAATTCCGCCTTGCTCTCGCGCTGCCGTGTGCATGTGCTGGAAGCAGTTTCGCCAGTAGAGATTGAGCGTGCGCTGCGTCGTGCCTTGGATGATGCCGAGCGCGGCCTGGGCGGGCAGGGGGTGAAGATTGCCGATGCCGATTTGCAGGCTATCGCCAGTGCAGCCGATGGCGATGTGCGCCGCGCCTTGACCTTGCTTGAAATCGCCGCGGAGCTGGCTGCCGAAGGGATTGTCGGGCCTGCGCTTGTCGAGCAAGTGCTGGCTGACCGCAGCCGACGTTTCGACAAGGGCGGCGAGCAGTTCTACGACCAAATCAGTGCCCTGCACAAATCCGTGCGCAGCTCCAATCCCGATGCTGCCCTGTACTGGTTCGCGCGCATGATAGATGGCGGCTGCGACCCGGTTTATCTTGCCCGTCGCCTGACCCGTATGGCGGTGGAAGATATCGGGCTTGCCGACCCTAGGGCGCTGGCGATGGCCACTGAAGCTTGGGATGCCTATGAGCGCCTTGGCAGTCCCGAAGGCGAGCTGGCACTGGCGCAGGTGGTGATTTATCTTGCCAGCACGGCCAAATCGAATGCCGCTTATATGGCCTGGAAAGCGGCAATGCGCGATGTGCGCGAATACGGCACCCAAGAAGTGCCCCTGCACATCCGTAATGCGCCAACCAAACTGATGAAAGCGTTGGGCTATGGCCAGGGCTATCAATATGACCACGACCGCGAGGGCGGCATTGCGCTTGAGCAAACCGGCTTTCCCGATGCGATGGGCGAGCGCGTGTATTACCAGCCTGTTCCGCGCGGGATGGAAATCAAGCTGAAAGAAAAACTCGATGCCCTGCGCAGCGCACGCGAAGCTGCGCGCACACGTCATGACGACTGAAGCCGGTTGCACGCCTGTCTCCCCTTGGCAAGGGGGCAGTCGGGGGTGAAAATGACCGCCTGTTTTTGAGCCCCCATCATGTTCTGCGATCATCTTGACCGGCTGGAAGCCGAAAGCCTGCACATTCTGCGCGAGGTTGCCGCTGAGTTCCGCAATCCGGTGCTGCTGTATTCCATCGGCAAGGACAGCTCGGTATTGCTGCATCTTCTGCAAAAAGCGTTTTATCCAGCACGTCCACCCATCCCGCTGCTGCATGTGGATACCGGCTGGAAATTTGCCGAGATGATTGCCTTCCGTGATCGCCGCGCCCAGGAAACCGGATTGCCATTGCATGTGCATATCAACCCCGACGGGCTAGCCCGTGGCATCGGCCCGATCACGCATGGGGCATCGCTGCATACCGAGGTGATGAAAACCGAGGCGCTGAAACAGGCGCTGGACAAATTGCAGGTGGATGCCGCCATCGGGGGGGCGCGCCGGGATGAAGAAAAATCGCGCGCCAAGGAGCGCATTTTCAGCTTTCGTGAAACCGGCCATCGCTGGGATCCACGCCGCCAGCGCCCGGAGCTTTGGAATATCTACAACACCCGTATTCATGCCGGTGAATCGGTGCGGGTCTTCCCGCTTTCCAACTGGACTGAGCTGGACGTATGGGAATACATCCGACGCGAGAACATCCCGGTGCCGTCGCTGTACTTTGCGGCGATGCGCCCGGTGGTGGAGCGCAATGGCGCACTGATTCTGGTCGATGACGAGCGCCTGCCCCTGGCCGATGGCGAAGTGGCGCAGATGCGCCAAGTACGCTTTCGCACCTTGGGCTGCTATCCCTTGACCGGCGCAATCGAGTCTGATGCCGCAAACCTAGATGACATCATCGCCGAAATGCGCGCCTCCACCAGCTCCGAGCGACAGGGCAGGGTGATTGACCATGACCCGTCGGCATCGATGGAAAAGAAAAAACGGGAGGGGTATTTCTGATGGCCGCGCAAACCGATTTGCTGCGCTTCATTACCTGCGGCAGCGTGGACGATGGCAAAAGCACCCTGATTGGCCGCTTGCTGCACGACAGCCGGCAACTGCTGGATGACCAGTTGACCGCACTCGCCGCCGACAGCCGCAAGCAGGGCACGCAAGGCGACAATATCGACTTCGCGCTGCTGGTCGATGGCCTGGATGCCGAGCGCGAGCAGGGCATCACCATTGATGTGGCTTATCGGTATTTTTCAAGCGCGGCACGCAGATTCATCGTCGCCGACTGCCCCGGCCATGTGCAATACACCCGCAATATGGCCACTGGCGCCTCCACCGCAGACCTGGCCGTAGTACTGGTGGATGCCCGCAAGGGACTGCTCACCCAGACCCGCCGACATAGCTGGATCGTGCGCCTGTTTGGCATCCGGCAAATCGTGCTGGCAGTGAACAAGATGGATTTGTTGGGCTTTGATGAGGGCGTGTTTCGCCAGATAGAGCGTGAATATCGCGAATTGGCCGAGAAGCTCGGCATCGAAACCGTGCATGCCATCCCACTGTCTGCCTTGCAAGGCGACAACCTGATTGCTCCATCAAGCAATACCCCGTGGTATCAAGGGCAAAGCTTGCTGCAAGTGCTAGATGCCGCACCAAGCCGGGTAGAGGCGGGCGCCGACACCGGCTTTCGCATGCCGGTGCAATGGGTCAATCGCCCCGATCAGCATTTTCGCGGCTATGCCGGTACGCTGGCCTCGGGTATTGCCAAGCCTGGCGATGAAGTCGTGGTGCTGCCGTCCGGGCAGCGTTCGCGGCTAGCGCGGATTGTGACTGCCGATGGCGATTTGCCAAGCGCACATCAAGGGCAGGCGGTTACCCTGACACTTGAAGATGAAGTCGATATCAGCCGGGGCGATTTGATTGCGGCGGCTGACAATCGCTGCGAAACCACCGATCAATTCGCCGCCCATCTATTGTGGATGGATGAAGCGCCTTTGCTGCCGGGGCGTCCGTACTGGCTGAAAATCGGCAGCAAAATGGTCAGCGCCAGCATCACCGAAATCAAGCATCGCATTGATGTGGACAGCCAGGCCGAGTTGGCTGCACGCGAGCTCGCCATGAACGAGGTCGCCGTCTGCAATATCGCTTTGGCCGAGCCAGTCGCCTTCATGCCATATGGCGAAAACCGTAGCCTAGGCGGCTTCATCCTGATTGATCGACAAACCCATGCCACCGTTGCCGCCGGCACCATCGACTTTGCATTGCGCCGCGCAGCCAATGTGCATTGGCATGCAGCCAGCACCAGCCAACAGATGCGTGCGGCAAGCCTTGGACAAACCCCGCGCTGCATCTGGTTTACCGGCCTGTCCGGCTCCGGCAAGTCCACCTTGGCCAATCTTCTGGAGCAGCGCTTGCAAGCACAGGGCAAACATGCCTACATCCTAGATGGCGACAATATCCGCCATGGCCTCAACCGCGACTTGGGCTTTACCGATGCCGACCGGGTTGAAAACATTCGGCGTGTAGCCGAAGTGGCAAAACTCATGACCGATGCCGGGTTGATTGTGCTGGTCAGCTTCATCTCGCCATTCCGCGCCGAGCGCCGCATGGCACGCGAACTGTTTGCGACGGGCGAGTTTATCGAAGTATTCGTTGATACCCCCTTGGCGATTGCCGAGCAGCGCGACCCCAAAGGCCTGTACGCCAAGGCGCGCGCCGGAAAAATCCCGAACTTCACCGGCATCGACTCGCCTTATGAAGCCCCCGAAGCCCCGGAGCTGCATCTGCATACCGACAAAAATAGCCCGGAAGAATTGGTGATGCAGATTCTGCAAGCGATACCCGAGAACTGACTGAAGCGCTCAAGCGAAAGCACCGCAGGCATTTGGAATTGAACCGTGTGGGAGAGGAAGACGACCCGAGCCCCAGAACTTGCAGAAAGAACCAAAGGCCAACATGCGACCTGGCCTTCTTCTTGAGTCTTCGTTTTAACATAATGGAAATTATGCGAAGTATGCTGTTGCTAGCATCTGTGCTTGCCATATGCACATATCTGGGGAAATATCATGCTAAACAAACGTCCGCCCTGCTGGATCGAAGGACAGCCATGCCCAAATGACTGCGCCCGTGCTCACTATCAGCATGTCGTGATGAATCACGTCAACCTGCATGGCGCTTGGTCGGGTTGGAGATTGGCCGGTGTCCGGCTCGTGAATCCTCACTGTGAATTCATCGTTCCACAAGTGTTAGATAGGCTGATGTACCGCGAATCCGTACTTTTCAGAAGAAAGCCCCGGTAATCCGGGGCTTTGCTGTTATGCGGCCAGTAGCTGTGGATGCGTGGCCAGCAATCGCATGAGACAAAGCGCCGCGCCTGGCGGCTTGGTGCGACCTTGCTCCCAATCGCGCAACGTAGACACCGGCGTGCGAGAAGTCCACCTGCGATAGCCCAAGCGCGGAACGTGACTGGCGCACTTCGAGCTGTTCAGCAGTCAAAACACGACCGCCACCATTTTCAAGCTGGGCAATCGATTCACGCAGACCCGGGATAGATTCGCCCAAGTCCGCTTCAATTGCCGCCGCCATTTTTTCGATATCAATCATTTCTTGTGCCTCTTGATGTCATGCCCTTTGATAGTTGAACGCTGGCTCTTCGCGTAGAACAGCACCGCATGTAGGTGGTGAGCGTTGGAACGTAGAGCTCCCCCTACACCCCCACCGGCTGCAATCATTGCACCTGGCATTGGCTGGACTGATGGCAGCGATGGACGCTTGTCAATTCCGGCTTTGTCACCGAATGACAACCATCGTAGTCAGCAGTCGCACCCTGCTCTGTTTTTTTCAAATTGCGAGACTTTCTTTCACGCCGCTGCAAAAAGAAAACCCCAACCATTTGGCCGGGGTCTTGTATTGGCGTCCCCACGGGGATTCGAACCCCGGTCGCAACCGTGAAAGGGTTGTGTCCTAGGCCTCTAGACGATGGGGACGTCGATTTGAAAGCAACCCGATGAGGCGTCGGAGTTGCTGTTTTGAAAAGAAAACCCCCAACTTTCGTTGGAGGTTGTATGTTGGCGTCCCCACGGGGATTCGAACCCCGGTCGCAACCGTGAAAGGGTTGTGTCCTAGGCCTCTAGACGATGGGGACGTCGTTTCGTCGCAGACTGATGAGGCAATCAGTTCTGCAAAATTTGGTGGAGCCAAGCGGGATCGAACCGCTGACCTCCTGCATGCCATGCAGGCGCTCTCCCAGCTGAGCTATGGCCCCACGTGCTGTGGAGATGCGTATCTTAGAGACTTTTTCTCGCACGTCAACACTTTTTTCAAAAAATTTTTCTTATTCCTGCAAATCTCTTTTCACATCAATCTGTTAAGCCCAGCGAGCTCGTCTCAAAACCTGGCTGAACCAGGCTTCAGCCTCAGCGACGCTCCAGTAGCGCCATGCCGTAGCCCTGCTCTTGCAGATAGTCCAGCCATTTGGACAGAAACGTATTCATCTTGAGTCGATGGTCAAGCATCACCTGAGGTGATGGCGCAAGCCCGAGCACGTCCTGCCAGCGGGGGCTGGCATGAAAATGCGTAGCTTCTGCCTGACGGGCATCGTGATAGAAGCGAATATGCGCCGTCGGGTCGGGAATGTCGCTTGGGGCGCCGCGCATTTCATAGCTCAAGCCAAGTTCGGTGGTGAAGCGGTGCTGGCAGACGATTTCAAGTCGCAATGGCAGGCGCTGTACCGGGGCGCAGTGGTACTGCCCTTCCACAAGGTTTGCCGGCGAGAACAATCGTTCCAGCTTGCGGTGATTTTCTGCATACAGCCCCATCAGCCAGCCCAGGCGGCTGAGTTTGGGCAGGCGTTCAATGCGGGAAAGGACGACGCTCACGCGGATGCTCAAAACATTTCGCGATTGATGCCTAGTTCTTCCAGCACCCGGCTTGCGATTTCTTCAATCGAGGCATGGGTGGTGGAAAGCACCGGGATGCGCTCATTGCGGAATATCGCATCGGCGGCGGCCAGCTCGCGTTTGACGGTATCGAGCTGGGCATAGCGTGAGTTTGGGCGACGCTCCTGGCGGATTTGTTGCAGACGGTCGGCATCAATGGTCAGCCCGAACAGCTTGTTGCGATAAGGTCGCAGGCGCGGCGGCAGACGATCACTTTCCAGGTCTTCGTCGGTGAGTGGGTAATTGGCCGCACGCACGCCGTGATGCAGCGCCAGATATACGCAGGTCGGGGTTTTTCCGGCGCGCGAGACCCCGACCAGAATCAGGTCGGCATCGCTGTAGTCCACCCGCATGCCGTCATCATGGGTCAGCGCATAGTTCATGGCGTTGATGCGCTGGTGGTAGCTGTCAAAATCGACGATGCCATGCGCCTTGCCTACGCGCGGCTGCCGTTTGGCTTGGAGTTCTTCTTCCAGTGGCGCGATGAAGGGCGCAAACACATCCAGCATCAGTGCCCCACTTTCGGCCAAGATGGCGGTGAGCTCTTCGTCCACGCAGGTATTGACCACCACAGGACGAATCCCCGCCTCCTCGCCGGCTTTGCGGATGGTTTCGGCGGCAATGCGGGCCTTTTCGGGGGTATCGACAAATGGCAGACGGTCTTTGGCGAAGTCAAGGCCGGTGAACTGGGTCAAAAGGCTTTGGCCGATGGTCTCGGCGGTAATGCCAGTGCCATCGGAAACATAGAAAACGGGACGAGTGTTCTGCATATCGGCAACAAGAGCAAACAAGACGGTCAGGCTTGCTAAAATAGCGCGTTGTCGGCATTGCCGCGTATTTTCTTTGACCCCCGACCAATGGAGCCTGCCTTGAGCGCGAATATTCTCTGGCTGAAAGACCTTCGTCTGTCCGATCTTGCCCAAGTGGGCGGCAAGAATTCCTCGCTTGGCGAGATGATTGGCCAGCTTTCCGAGCTTGGTGTTTCAGTGCCCGGCGGCTTTGCCACCACCGCGGATGCGTTCCGGGACTTTATCGCCCACAACGATTTGCATGCCCGCATCTATGACCGCTTGGCAGGTTTGGACGTAGAGGATGTCCCGGCGCTGACTGCCGCTGGCGCGGAAATCCGCAGCTGGGTGATTGATGCCCCCTTGCAGCCCGCGCTGGAAGCCGATATCCGCGCTGCCTATGCGCAGATGTCCAAGGAAGCTGGCAGCGACAATCTCGCCGTTGCGGTGCGCTCCTCGGCCACTGCTGAAGACCTGCCCGATGCCAGTTTTGCCGGGCAGCAGGAAACCTTCCTGAATGTAACCGGCGCGGACGATGTGGTGCACAAGGTGAAAGAAGTTTTCGCCAGCCTCTACAACGATCGCGCCATCGCCTACCGCGTGCATCATGGCTTCAAGCATGAGGACGTATTCCTGTCCGCCGGGGTGCAGCAAATGGTGCGCTCGGACATCGGCGCATCGGGCGT
The DNA here is from genome assembly GCA_002798275.1 of Lysobacteraceae bacterium NML08-0793. Lineage (GTDB taxonomy): Bacteria > Pseudomonadota > Gammaproteobacteria > Xanthomonadales > Xanthomonadaceae > Solilutibacter. The sequence goes on from NWQR01000007.1 coordinate 59,026, forward strand.
GTTGTTTACGCTGGATACCGAATCGGGCTTCCGCGATGTGGTGTTCGTTACCGCCAGCTATGGCCTTGGCGAAATGGTGGTGCAAGGCGCGGTCAACCCGGACGAATTCTATGTTTATAAGCCCACGCTGAAGGCTGGCAAGCCGGCGATTTTGCGTCGTGCGCTTGGCTCCAAGCAGCTGCGCATGGTGTATTCGGATGTGCCCGGCGAGCGCGTGCGCACCGAAGAAACCCCGCAGGAATTGCGCGGCCAGTTCTCCATCACCGATGAAGATGTGGCCGAACTCTCCCGCCAGGCGCTGACCATCGAGCAGCACTATGGCCGCCCGATGGACGTGGAATGGGGCAAGGATGGCGCAACCGGCAAGCTGTATATCCTGCAAGCTCGCCCGGAAACGGTGAAATCGCGCGCCAAGGCCACCCAGATCGAGCGCTACACCTTGCAACAGCGCGGCGAAGTGCTGGCCGAAGGCCGCGCCATTGGCCAGAAGATTGGCGCCGGTACTGCCCGCGTGGTGCGCACGCTGGACGACATGAACCGGGTGCAACCCGGCGATGTACTGGTGGCCGACATGACCGACCCGGATTGGGAGCCGGTGATGAAGCGCGCCGCCGCCATCGTCACCAATCGCGGTGGCCGCACCTGTCACGCCGCGATTATCGCCCGCGAGCTGGGCGTGCCGGCGGTGGTCGGCACCGGCAATGCGCTTGATGCCATCACTGATGGCGATGCCGTCACGGTGAGCTGTGCCGAAGGCGATACCGGCTTCATCTACAAGGGCGCCCTGCCCTTTGAGCGCAGCACCACGGATCTGGACAACATGCCGCCGGCGCCGCTGAAAATCATGATGAACGTCGCCAATCCCGAGCGTGCGTTCGACTTTGGTCAGCTGCCCAATGCCGGTATCGGCCTTGCGCGTCTGGAGATGATCATCGCCAGCCATATCGGCGTGCATCCCAAAGCGCTTCTGGAATACGACCGTCAGGATGCCGAAACCCGCAAGCGCATCGACCAGAAGATGGCTGGTTACGCAAGCCCGGTGGATTTCTATGTGGATCGCCTGGCCGAAGGCATCGCCACCATCACCGCATCGGTGGCACCGAACCCGGTGATCGTGCGCCTGTCGGACTTCAAGTCCAATGAATACGCCAACCTGATTGGCGGGCAAAAGTACGAGCCACACGAAGAAAACCCGATGATCGGCTTCCGTGGTGCCAGCCGCTATATCGACCCCGGCTTTGCCGAAGCCTTTGCCTTGGAATGCCGCGCAGTCAAGCGCGTGCGCGAGGACATGGGCCTTGACAACTTGTGGGTGATGATTCCGTTCGTGCGCACGCTGGAAGAAGGCCGCAAGGTCATCGAAGTGCTGGCGAACAACGGCCTCAAGCAAGGCGAGAATGGCCTGAAAGTCATCATGATGTGCGAAGTGCCGTCCAATGCCCTGTTGGCCGACGAGTTCCTGGAGATCTTTGATGGTTTCTCGATTGGCTCCAACGACATGACCCAGCTCACCCTGGGCCTTGACCGCGACTCGTCGATCGTCGCCAACCTGTTTGACGAGCGCGACCCGGCGGTGAAGAAAATGCTGTCGATGGCCATCCAGGCCGCCCGCCGCAAGGGTAAGTATGTCGGCATCTGCGGCCAGGGCCCGAGCGACCACCCGGACCTTGCCCAGTGGCTGATGGAAGAAGGCATCGAGTCGGTATCGCTGAACCCCGATACCGTGGTCGATACCTGGCTGAAGCTGGCCAAGAGCAAGCGCGCCTGAGGCAAGTTCTGGACGCAGCCTTGACGCTGCGCCGTTAGACTTGACCGAACGCCCCGCAAGGGGCGTTCGCCTGTTTTGAATCCTCGGAGAAGCCCATGCAACAAGCGGCCAATGACAATAATCCATTCGTTTTCCAGCAGTGGTTGAGCGCCAATCTGGCCGAAAAATCACTGGATGCTCTGGCTGCCCTGGCCATCGCGCTGGTCGGCTGGTGGCTGGCGAAATGGCTGGTTCGCGGGCTTGACCGGGTGCTCATCCGCTTCCAGATGGATGACATCCTGCGCAACTTCCTGCGCAATGTGGCCTTTGCCGGCCTGATGGTGGTGGTGTTTGTGGCCGCCTTGCAGCAATTGGGGATTCCGACCACATCGCTGCTAGCCATGCTGGGCGCGGCCGGGCTTGCCATCGGCCTTGCGTTGAAAGACTCGCTGTCAAATATTGCTTCGGGGGTGATGCTCATCATGCTGCGCCCGTTCAAGGCTGGCGACAGCATCAAGGTGGCCGGGCAGGAAGGCGTGGTGGAGCAGGTGCGCATCTTCACCACGTTCATGCGCACTTACCAAAACGAGTTAATCGTGCTGCCCAATAGCGAAATCACCAAGTCGGCCATTGTCAATCTGACCTACAAGCCGGTGCGGCGCATTGATATTGCCGTGGGCATCGGCTACGACGACCGCATCGACAAGGCGCGTGAAGTATTGCTGCAACTGGTGGCGAGCCACCCCAGCACCTTGAAAACCCCGGAACCGGCGGTGCTGGTTACCGGACTTGGCGAAAGCAGTGTGGACATGGTGCTGCGCGTCTGGGTAAGGACGGCGGATTTTGGCAACACTCGCAGCGACCTGTATGAAGGCATCCACCGCGAATTTGCTCGCGCAGGCATCAATATCCCCTACCCGCAGCGCGACATGCATGTGTATCACCACCCGGCTTCCGCCGCCGAGGCGACTGCCGCGCCGCCAGCTAATCAGGTCTGACTGACAAACTGCGCTAGGTGTTGACGGTAGTAGCGCAGTTCCTCAATGGATTCACGCACATCGCTAAGCGCAGTATGGGCAGCCTGTTTTTTCAGGCCATCCAACACTTGCGGGGCCCAGCGTCGCGCCAGTTCTTTCAGCGTTGAAACATCCAGATTGCGGTAGTGGAAATAACGCTCGAGCTGCGGCATTTGCCGATGTAGGAAGCGCCGATCCTGACAAATGGAATTGCCGCACATCGGTGAGGCGCGCTCAGGCACCCATTGGCGCAAAAAGGCCAGTGTTTGCGCCTCGGCCTCGGCCATCGGAACCCCCGCTTCCAGCACGCGCTGCCACAGGCCGGACTTGCCGTGCTGGTTGCGGTTCCATTCGTCCATCGCTTCGAGTTTTTCCAGCGGCTGGGCAATGGCAAGCGCCGGGCCTTCGGCCAGAATGTTGAGATCGCCATCAGTGATGAGGGTGGCGATTTCCAAAATCTCGTCGCGATCGGTATCTAGCCCGGTCATTTCCAGGTCAATCCAGATCAGGCGTTCTTGGGCTTTGTCTTGCATGGGTGTGTTCATTCGGAAGGTTGCGGGAGTGTGGATAGGGGTTTGCCGCGTTTATTGCGGAAATATTCGCGCAGGCTTTGACCGGCCTGATCGGCGAGGATGCCGCCAGTAACTTCGATACGGTGGTTGTGGCGGGGGTCGGCCAACAGGTTGAATACGCTGCCGGCCGCGCCAGTTTTCGGGTCGTAAGCGCCGAACACCACCCGTGCCAGGCGGGCATGAATCATCGCCATCGCGCACATGGCGCATGGCTCCAGGGTGACATATAGGGTGCAGCCAAGCAGGCGATGATTGCCCAGCAACTGCCCGGCGCGGCGCATGGCAACGATTTCGGCATGGGCGCTGGGGTCGTGCTCGCTGATATTGCGATTCCAGCCTTGGGCAATGACTTTGCCTTCGGCAGACAGCAGCAGCGCACCGACCGGAATCTCATCATCCACACGGGCGCCCTCGGCTGCCAGCGCCAACGCCTGCCGCATCCAGAAGGCATCATCCACTCGCTCCATCACCCCTCCTGCAAGCCAAAGCCCAGCTGCTGCATCTGTGCCACAAAGCCGGGATACGAGGTGGCCACATTGGCGGTATCGACAATGCGTACTTCCGCCTTCGCGCATTGCGCCAACACGGCAAAGCTCATCGCGATGCGGTGGTCGCCGTGGCTGTGGATTTCCCCGCCTGCGGGCGCGCCGCCATGAATATCCGCGCCATCAGGCGTTTCGTCCACGCCAATCCCGAGTGCGCGCAGGCCATCGGCCATCGCCTTGATGCGGTCGGATTCTTTTACCCGCAATTCCGCTGCGCCACGGATTCGGGTGCGGCCTTTGGCGCAGGCGGCGGCGGCAAACAAGATCGGAAACTCGTCAATCATGTCCGGCACGATTTCTGCCGGCACATCTATGCCGCGCAGTGGCGCATGGCGAATGCGCAGGTTGGCGACTTCACCCAATGCGGTTTCTTTGCGATTTTGCAGTTGAATGTCGGCGCCCATGGCCTGCAAGGCTTGCAAAAGCCCGGTGCGACGCGGGTCGATGCCGATATTGCGCAAGGTGATGTCCGAGCCGGCAATCAGACAGGCGGCGGTGAGTGCGAAGGCGGCAGAAGAAAAATCCCCCGGCACTTCGATATCGCATGGCGCAAGGCGTTGGCCGCCACGCAGGCGGGCAAAACCGGGGCGATAGTCGATATCCACGCCGAAAGCCTGCAACATACGCTCGCTGTAATCGCGGGTGGGATGCGGTTCATGCACGCAGGTTTCGCCATTGGCCTGCAAGCCCGCCAGCAGTATGGCCGATTTCACCTGGGCGCTGGCGACCGGGCTGTGATAGTCGATACCACGCAAGCGGCTGCTCGGGCGAATCGACAGCGGCGGCGTGCCATCTTGGCCTGTGCGAATGTCTGCCCCCATTTGGGCAAGCGGCTCGGTAACACGGCGCATCGGTCGGCGGCCAAGGGAGGCATCGCCAACCAGTTCGCAGGCAAATGGCTGCGCTGACAACAGCCCGGCAAGAAGCCGCATCGCGGTGCCGGAGTTGCCGCAATCAAGCGTGTGCCGAGGCACTTCAAGCCCCTCGATACCCACACCATGCACGATGCGCTCGCCATCGCCGGGGGCATCGATGCGTACCCCAAGGGCTTGAAAAATTCGCGCTGTGGCTTGCGTGTCCTCGCCTTCCAAAAAGCCGTGGATATGTGAAACGCCATCGGCCAGCGCAGCCAGCATGATGGCGCGATGGGAAATGGATTTATCCCCTGGGGCGGATATTTCACCCCGCAATGGGCGGCCGGGAGCAGCCACCCAGGTGGTCGGGCGAGATTCAGTCATGGTGCTTGCGAAACTCGTGCATAAAGCCGATCAGGGCATCTACCGCCGCATCCGGCAGTGCGTTGTACAGTGAGGCGCGGATGCCACCCAGCGCCTTGTGGCCTTTTAAGCCGATCAATCCGCGCGTCTTTGCCTGTGCCACAAACTCTGCGTCAAGCTCGGGTGTTGGCAGGAAAAACGGCACATTCATGCAGGAGCGATGCGCCACGGCCACTGGATTGCGATAAAAACCGTTGGAATCATCCAACAGCGCATAGAGCTTTTGTGCGCGCGCGGCATTGCGCGCGGCAAACGTCGCCACCCCACCCTGCTCGCGCATCCAGGCAAGACACAGGCCAAGCAGATACCAATTGAAAGTGGGCGGTGTGTTGAGCATGGATTCGCGCTCGAGATGGGCGCGGTAATCCAGAATCGGTGCGCGGCGCTGGCCGCTGCGGCGCAGCAGATCGTGTGCCACGATGACCACGGTAATCCCCGAAGGCCCGAGGTTTTTCTGGGCGCCGGCATAAATCAGCCCGTAATCGCGCACCCGGATAGGCCGCGAGGCAATGCTGGAGCTGAAATCGGCAACCACCGGCACTTGCACATCCAGCGGCAAGTTCAGCGCCACACCGTGAATGGTTTCGTTGTCGGTCACATGCAGATAAGCCGCATCTGCCGAAAGTCGCCAATTATCGCGGGCAGGCACATTGCAAAAGCCCTGCGCCTCGCTGCTTGCCACGATATGCGCATCCACATACGGCGTGGCCTGCTTCAATGCAGTCTTGCCCCAGTGTCCGGTGATGAGATAGTCCGCACGCTGCCCCGGATGCGCCAGATTCAGCGCAATCAAGGCCTGCTGCAAAGTCGCCCCCCCCTGCATGAACAGCACGGCATAGTCGTCCGGCACATGCAGCAATGCCCGCAAATCCGCCTCGGCCTGTGCGGCCAGCGTCATGAAGTCGGCACTGCGATGACTGATTTCCGCAACCGATGCGCCGATATCCTGCCAGTTCAGCAGCGCCGCTTGCGCCTTGCGCAAAACCGCCTCGGGCAAGGTTGCAGGGCCGGCACTGAAATTGAATACACGCTGGGACATGGGGAGCTGGCCGTAATCGGTCGGGCATCGCAACACAGTAAAACGCCAATGGCAAGGGGGACGGGCCTACCTCACGCCAAACCAGAGCAAAGCCGCCAGAACGGCGGCACTCGAAATGGCGGCCAACAGCAACCAAGGCATCTGCGCACGGCGTGCCGGTAGATTGTCTTCGTGCACTTGTTGCGCCACGGCCACGGGCTTTTGTGCGGCCGCGAGCACGGCGGCAGACTGGTTGGGCGCCTCCACCAGATAGCGGCTACCCGGCGCGAAAACCAGCTGATCGCCATGCTGCAATTGCGCAAGCATCAGCTGCTCGCCATTGAGCTGCACGGTCGGCTGTCCCTGCGGTACTTGCAACCAAATTTGTCCCTGCTGGCAATGAACGTGCGCCACGATGTCCGTCTGCCCTTCCAGCACGATATCCGCACCCTTGCCGCCCACTTTCAGCGGCCGGTCAATCAGTAGTGCCCGACCATGGTCGGTGCCGCACAAACCGCGCAGCACAGGCACCGGCAGTTTTTCCGGTGTGTTATCGGCAAAAAACGCGGGTGGCGCTTTGGCAGCACGCTCGCCCTCCTCGCCCACGCGCATCTCCACGCCCTCGCAATGGATGGTATCGCCAGGATGCAGCAGCGCAAGGCTCCGTACCGGCCGACCATTGACATGCACACCGGCCACGCCTTCTGCCACATGCAGCCACAGGCCACGCGCATCCAGACAAAAATCAATCAACGAGCCAGTGCCATCGCGCGCAACCATCAGGCCGCGATCAAAGTCCGGGTCACGGCAAAGCCGGCTCACCCCGTGATGCAGCGGCAGATCGCTGTGCTGGTGGTCGGGGAAGCGCAGAATGAGTTGGGGCAGTCGGGGGATATTCACAACGCGAGATTTTGGCATACCGCGCACTACAATGCCGCTTTCCATACATCTTGTGCCCACAGACCATGAGCAATATCAATATCGTCCATCCCACCACCCTTGAGATGGACAAGGCACGCAGCGCAGTTGACCAGGTGGCCGCCAAGCTGACCCAGGAGTACGGCCTTGTCTGCCAATGGCAAGGCGACATGCTGCGCTTTGAGCGTCCTGGCGTGAATGGCAGCATTCAGCTGATGCCTCAACAGGTGCACTTCAACGCCGAACTTGGCTTTCCCTTCTCTGCCATGCAGGACATGCTCGAAAGCGCCGTGCGCAAGGCGCTTGCCGAAAGGCTCGGCTAAGCCCGAAGCAAATGCACATAAAAAATACTTGGCAAATACCAAAAGCCTGCTTATACTGCGCAGCCTCCTTCGGGCAGTTAGCTCAGCGGTAGAGCATTGCCTTCACACGGCAAGGGTCGCAGGTTCGATCCCTGCACTGCCCACCAAAGGAACACAAGCCCGGCATTGCCGGGCTTTTTGCTTTTAGCGCTTCATGACGAGCAAGACAGCATCGAGCAGCCGGGTTTGTGGCGGGCAGTCTCGGGGCGGCGGGCGATGTAGGCAGTGTCGCCAGGCTGTACTTGATACGGGTTGCGCAGCAGTTCGAGCAGGCTATGGATGGCGCTCTCATCGCCTTGTTCGGCCTGTTCGATGGCCGATTGCACCAGCCAATTGCGCAGGATGAAGCGCGGGTTGGCGGCGCAGCAGATTCGGCTGCGATCGGTTTCGCTTTGGGCGCTGTGTTCGAGGGCGCTGCGGTAGTCGGCCAGCCAAGTGTTTAGCGCATCGGCGTGAGCAAGGCGTTTTTCCTGACTGTAGAAGCTTTCGGAAAAACTGTCCGGGCGCAAGTCGTCGGCAGCCTGTTCGCTCAGGGTGCGGAAGAACAGGGTCATGTCCACTTCTGCCGCCTGCATCCAGCCTTGCAGGCGGCGCATCAAATCTAGCGCCTGTGGGTTGTCGGCGGGCAGTCCCAGCTTCTTACAGGCGTTGTCGCGCTCGGCCTGGGCGTAGGTTTGGCCGTAGTGTTGCAGAGCAGCGTGGAGCGGTGCGGCATCGTCGAATAACGGCGAGAGGGCAACAGCCAGCTGTTGCAGGTTCCAAAGTGCGATGCGAGGCTGGAAGCCGAAGCGGTAGCGCCCCTGACGGTCGCTGGTGTTGGGGGTGAAGTCGGGGTCGTAATCGTCCAGCCAGCCGTAGGGGCCGTAGTCGATGGTTAGTCCAGTGATACCGAGGTTGTCAGTATTCATCACGCCATGCACAAAACCGACACGCATCCATTCGGCCATCAATTTGGCGGTGCGCTCGGCCACTTCGGCAAACCAGGCGGCATGGCGATCATCGCGTCCGACCAAGTGCGGGAAATCGTGCGCGATGCAGAATTCGACCAATTGCCGCAACAGGCCGATATCCCCACGCGAGGCCGGTAGCTCGAAATGTCCGAAGCGCAGGAATGTGGGCGCGGCGCGACAGACGATGGCACCCGGCTCGGGCCGGGTATGGCCGTTGTAGAACATGTCGCGCATGACGCTTTCGCCGGTGGCGACCAATGACAAAGCGCGTGTGGTCGGGATGCCGAGGTGGTGCATGGCTTCGCTGCACAGAAATTCGCGGATTGAGGAGCGCAACACCGCGCGACCATCGCCCATGCGCGAGTACGGCGTCTGCCCTGCCCCTTTCAGTTGCAAGACCCAATGCGCGCCATCCGGGACGCGTACTTCGCCCAGCGTGATGGCGCGACCATCGCCCAGCTGTCCGGCCCAGCTGCCGAATTGGTGTCCTCCGTAGTTGCTGGCATGGGATTGCATGCCGGGCAGCAGGCGATTGCCAGCGAACACTTCGGCAAAGGTTTCACTTTGTGCCTCCTGCGGACTCAGACCCAGGGTTGCGAGCATGTCCGGCGAGGCGGCAATCAGGCGCGGCGCGGGCACGGGGCTTGGCTCGACGGCCGACCACAAGGCGCCTGTGACCTGGCGACGCTGGTTGAGCGGATTGGGGTCTTGCGGCAATTGCGTGGTGAAGCAGTTGTCGAAGGCAAGGTTCATGCGGAAATGGCCGGGATTTCACGGGATTGGCGCTGCCCTATGTGGGTTTTTGACGCAGCAATCACAAGTTCCGGTTTGGCTTCCGTTAAGATACCCTGCCCTTGATGCAGCCCCGCCCGGGCTGCTTGCAGGTATAGCCACCTCATCCATCTCTCAGGTCGCCAAAACCCATGATCAAAATAAAAAACGGCCTTGATTTGCCCATCGCGGGCGCGCCGGTGCAGCAGGTGGATGCTGCGCCCGCAGTGCGCAGCGTGGCAGTCATTGGCGCGGACTATCACGGCTTGAAGCCCACCATGGCTGTCCAGTTGGGCGACCGGGTGAAACTCGCACAACCCCTGTTTTCCGACAAAAACAGCCCAGGCGTGCAAATCACTGCACCGGCTGCCGGGATTGTCAGCGCCATCAATCGCGGCGAGCGCCGCGTACTGCAATCGGTGGTGATTGATATCGAAGGCGAGCAAGAAAGCCCGGATTTTGCCCGCTACACCCCGGTACAGTTGCCCAGCATCCCGCAGGCGCAGGTACGCGAAAACTTGCAGCAATCCGGCCTTTGGGCGGCGCTGCGCACCCGGCCTTACAGCAAAATCCCGGCAGTCGATGCCGAGCCGCTGGCGATTTTCGTTACCGCCATCGACACCCATCCGTTGGCTGCCGACCCCGCGCCGATCATTGCCGAATATGCCGATGACTTCCGTCACGGCCTGCAAGTGCTGATGCGGCTGACTTCTACGGTTTGGCTGTGCACGGCAGATGGCGTAAAACTGCCGGGCGAAGATGTTGCCGGGGTGCGTACCGAACGCTTTGCCGGCCCCCACCCTGCCGGTCTTGTCGGCACGCATATTCATTTTTTGCAGCCGGTATCGACCAATCGTACGGTCTGGCATATCGGCTATCAGGATGTCATCGCCATCGGCAAATTGTTCACCACCGGCAAATTGTGGGTGGAGCGGATTGTTTCGCTGGCGGGCCCAGCGGTGGAAAAGCCGCGTCTTGTGCGTACCCGGCTTGGCGCCAACCTTGCCGAACTGACCGCCGGGCAATTGCTCCCCGGCGAGAACCGGGTGATTTCCGGCTCGGTACTCGGCGGACGCACGGCACAAGGCCCGTATGGTTATCTTGGCCGTTACCACTTGCAGGTAAGCTGCCTTGGCGAAGGCCGCGAGCGCGAAATGCTGCATTACCTGCGTCTTGGCGCCAACAAGCACTCGGTGACGGGCGCGTTCCTTTCCAGCTTTCTGGGGCGCAAGCGGCTGAAGCTCACCACCTCCACCCAAGGCAGCGCCCGGGCGATGGTGCCCATTGGCAGCTACGAGGCGGTGATGCCGCTGGACATCCTGCCGACCCAGCTGCTGCGCGCGCTGATTATGGGCGATACCGAAATGGCGCAAAAACTCGGCTGTCTGGAGCTGGATGAAGAAGACCTGGCGCTATGCACCTATGTATGCCCCGGCAAATACGAATATGGCCCGATTCTGCGGGACAACCTGACCCGAATCGAGAAGGAGGGCTGAAATGGGCTTGAGATCCTGGCTTGAAAAAATGGAGCCGCACGTTCACAAGGGCGGCAAATACGAGAAGTGGTATGCCCTGCACGAAGCGGTGGATACCTTCTTCTATCGTCCCGGCAGTGTGACCCGAGCCAATGCCCATGTGCGCGACAGCATCGACTTGAAGCGCATCATGATTCTGGTCTGGCTGTGCACCTTCCCGGCGATGTTCTTCGGCATGTGGAATGCGGGTTATCAGGCCAATCTGGTTCTGACCGCGCAGCCAGAGCTTTTGGCTGCACAAACCGACTGGCGCTATGCCGCGATGGCAGCTCTTGGCGGCTTCAACCCGGCCAGTGTGTACGACAACATGATGCTGGGCGCGCTGTATTTCGTGCCGATTTACGCCGTCACCTTTGCTGTCGGCGGCTTCTGGGAAATCCTGTTTGCCTCCATCCGCCGCCATGAAGTCAACGAGGGCTTTTTCGTTACTTCGGTGCTGTTTGCGCTCACCCTGCCGCCGACCATTCCGCTGTGGCAAGTCGCGCTTGGCATCAGCTTTGGCGTGGTGCTGGGCAAGGAAGTATTTGGCGGCACCGGCAAGAACTTCATCAACCCGGCGCTGGCAGGACGCGCCTTTCTGTTCTTTGCCTATCCGGCTTCACTCTCGGGCGATGCAGTATGGAATGTCGTCGATGGTTATGCCGGTGCCACCGCGCTTAGCGTGGCCTCCAGCCAGGGCATTGATGCCGTGGTCGCAGGCGGTCTTGACTGGCGGGATGCCTTCTTGGGCTTCATGCCCGGGGCGATTGGCGAAACCAGCACGCTCGCCATCCTGATTGGCGGCATCGCCCTGCTCGTCATGCGCATTGCCGCCTGGCGGATTGTGGCCGGGGTGATGCTGGGCATGGTCGCCTTCAGCCTGTTGCTGAACGCAATTGGCTCGGACAGCAATCCGATGTTCGCCCTGCCTTGGTACTGGCATCTGGTGCTGGGTGGCTATGCCTTCGGCATGATGTTCATGGCCACCGACCCGGTATCGGCGGCCATGACCAATACCGGCAAGTGGATTTTCGGTGCACTGATCGGCGTGATGGTGGTGATGATTCGTGTCATCAACCCGGCCTTCCCCGAGGGCATGATGCTGGCGATTTTGTTTGCCAATCTGTTCGCGCCGCTGATTGACCATTTCGTCATCCGCGCCAACATCAAACGGAGAGCCAAGCGTCATGAGTAATTCGCAAGAATCCATCGGGCGCACCCTGACCGTCGCCTTGCTGGTCTGTCTGGTCTGCTCGGTCGTGGTGGCCGGTGCGGCGGTGGGCTTGAAGCCGACCCAAGTGGTCAACCGACAGCTCGACAAGCAGCGCAATATCCTGATGATTGCCGGGCTGGCCGATGCCGCCACCCCCGATGGCGAGGTCAAGCGCATTTTCGATACCCGCATCAAACCGCGCGTAGTGGAGCTCGACAGCGGGCGCTACAGCGAGACGCAAAACCCGGAAACCTTCGATCCGCTGGTGGCCGCCAAAGACCCGGCGCAATCGCGGGCACTCAGCGCCGACGAGGACATCGCCTCGATTCGCCGCCGCGAAAATTACAGCGTGGTGTATCTGGTCGAAGATGCCGCCGGCAAGACGGAAACACTGATTCTGCCGGTGCGTGGCTATGGGCTGTGGTCCACCCTGTACGGCTTTATCGCCCTGAAGAGCGATTACAACACCATCGCTGGTTTCGGCTTTTATCAGCATGGCGAAACCCCCGGGTTGGGCGGCGAGGTGGACAATCCACGCTGGAAGGCGCTTTGGCAGGGCAAACAGATACTGGATGCGCAGGGCGCGCTGGACATCAACGTAATCAAGGGCACGGTTGACCCGGCAAGCCCGCGTGCGCTGCATCAGGTCGATGGCCTGGCCGGTGCCACCCTCACCAGCAACGGGGTGAACAATCTGCTGCATTTCTGGCTTGGCCAACAAGGCTTCGAGCCACTACTGGCCCATTTGCGGGCGGGAGAAATTTAAGTCATGGCACAACCCACCATTCGGCAGGTACTTTTTGACCCCATCGTCCAGAACAACCCGATTGGCCTGCAAATCCTCGGCATCTGTTCGGCGCTGGCGGTTACCTCCAACCTCAAAACCGCGCTGGTCATGTCCATCGCACTGACCTTGGTAACCGGCTTTTCCAGCCTGTTCATCTCCACCATCCGCATGCAGATTCCCGCCTCCATCCGCATGATTGTGCAGATGGTGATCATTGCTTCGCTGGTGATCGTGGTCGATCAGGCGCTGAAAGCCTTTGCCTATTCGCTGTCCAAGCAACTGTCGGTGTTTGTTGGCCTCATCATCACCAACTGCATCGTGATGGGGCGCGCCGAAGCCTTCGCCATGCAGAACCCGCCGCTGCTGTCGTTCTTTGACGGCATCGGCAATGGCTTGGGCTACAGCGCCATGCTGATGCTGCTGGGCGTGATCCGCGAGCTGTTTGGCGCAGGCAAGCTGTTTGGCGTCACCATCTTGCCAACCGTCAATGATGGCGGTTGGTATGTACCCAACGGCATGCTGCTGCTGCCACCTTCGGCGTTCTTTCTGATTGGCCTCATCATCTGGGCGCTGCGTACCTGGAAAGGCAACCAAAAAGAAGCACCGCCCTACCAAATGGCGGCGCATGTCTGCGACCGGGAGGGCATCTGATGGAACACTATCTCAGCCTTTTTTTCCGTGCCGTGTTCGTGGAGAACATGGCGCTGGCCTTCTTCTTGGGCATGTGCACCTTCATCGCCATTTCCAAGAAGGTGGAAACCGCCATCGGTCTTGGTATCGCCGTGGTGGTGGTACAAGCCATTACCGTGCCGGCCAACAACCTGATTTACACCTATTTGCTCAAGGATGGCGCGCTGGCCTGGGCAGGCTTGCCAGAGGTGGATTTGAGCTTTCTGGGACTGCTGTCCTATATCGGCGTGATTGCTGCCATCGTGCAAATCTTGGAAATGCTGTTGGATAAATACGTGCCCAGCCTCTACAACGCGCTGGGCGTGTTCCTGCCGCTGATTACCGTGAACTGCGCCATCATGGGCGGCACCTTGTTTATGGTGCAGCGTGATTACAACTTGGCCGAGAGCGCCGTGTATGGTGTGGGCTCGGGGCTGTCTTGGGCGCTGGCGATTACCGCCCTGGCCGGTATCCGTGAAAAGCTCAAATACAGCGATGTGCCCTCCGGCCTGCAAGGGCTGGGCATCACTTTCATCATCATCGGCCTGATGGCATTGGGCTTCATGTCGTTCTCCGGCGTGCAACTGTAAGGAGCAAAAGATGACGACTGAAATCCTGCTCGGCGTCGGCATGTTCACCGCCATCGTGTTGGCGCTGGTGATGGTGATTCTGTTTGCCCGTTCCAAACTGGTTTCCAGTGGCGATGTAACCATCCAGATCAATGGCGAGCGCTCAATCACTGTGCCTGCCGGTGGCAAGCTGCTGCAAACTCTGGCGGCGCAAAACATCTTTTTGTCCTCGGCTTGCGGCGGCGGCGGCACCTGCGCGCAGTGCAAATGCGTGGTTCTCGATGGCGGCGGGGAAATGCTGCCCACCGAAGAGTCGCACTTCACCCGTCGCCAGGCGGGCGAAGGCTGGCGATTGTCTTGCCAAACGCCAGTCAAGCAGGACATGAAAATCGAAGTGCCCGAAGAAGTTTTCGGCGTGAAGAAATGGGAATGCACGGTGGAAAGCAACGACAACGTCGCCACCTTCATCAAGGAGCTGACCCTGCGCCTGCCCGAAGGCGAAAACGTGGACTTCCGCGCTGGCGGCTATGTGCAACTGGAATGCCCGCCGCACGAGGTGGCTTACAAGGATTTCGATATCCCGGAAAAGTTCCGCGACGACTGGGACAAGTTCAATCTGTGGCGGTTTGTCTCCAAGGTCGATGAGCCGGTGATTCGCGCCTATTCCATGGCCAATTACCCGGAAGAAAAAGGCATCGTCAAATTCAATATCCGCGTGGCTTCGCCACCGCCGAACCGCGACGATATTCCGCCGGGCAAGATGTCCTCCTGGGTGTTCAATCTGAAACCGGGCGACAAGGTCACGGTGTATGGCCCCTTTGGCGAGTTCTTTGCCAAGGACACCGATGCCGAGATGGTGTTCATTGGCGGCGGCGCCGGCATGGCGCCTATGCGCTCGCACATTTTCGACCAGTTGAAGCGCTTGAACAGCAAGCGCAAGATCAGCTTCTGGTATGGCGCGCGCTCCTTGCGCGAGGCGTTTTATGTGGACGAATACGACCAGCTGGCCGCGGAAAACCCCAACTTCACCTGGCATCTGGCGCTCTCCGACCCGCTGCCGGAAGACAATTGGAACGGCAAAACCGGCTTCATCCACAATGTGCTGTACGAGAATTACTTGAAAGACCACCCGGCGCCGGAAGACTGTGAGTTCTACATGTGCGGCCCGCCGATGATGAACGCCGCTGTCATCAAGATGCTGCTTGACTTGGGTGTTGAGCGCGACAATATCTTCTTGGATGATTTTGGTGGCTAAGCAGCCCCGCAACCTGACGGGCAGGCCACGCGCCTGCCCAGTTTTTATGAGCAATTTGCCAATCAGCAAGTGACACTTTAGTATCACTTCATGCGCACTGAACTTGTAACTACACTCAAACGCAAAACAACCGAACTGCTCTCTGAAGTCGAGCGCAGCCGTGAGCCAGTCCTGATTACTCAGCACGGCCTGCCCAGTGCTTATCTTGTTGATGTTGAGAGTTATCAGGCTCAACAAAAGCGCATGGCGTTATTGGAAGGCATTGCACGCGGCGAGCTTGCCATCGCAGAAGGCAGAACTCTCTCTCACGAGCAAGCCAAAGAGCGGATGTCCCGGTGGCTGAAGTAATCTGGACAGAGCCTGCGCTGGCAGATTTGGATGCAATTGCCGACTACATTGGCATTGAAAATCCGATGGCTGCAAAACAGCTGATGCAGAGGGTGTTCAAGCATATCGAGCAATTAGCCTTGCATCCTGAAAGTGGGCGCTACCCCCCAGAGCTTGGAAAACAAAGCCGCTACCGGGAATTGATTGAGCCGCCCTGCCGTATTTTCTATCGCCTGTCTGCATCTTCTTATGTGCTGATCGTCCATGTCATGCGAAGCGAGCACATATTACGCAGAAGCAGGCTGCACCCTTCAAAGCATCAAACTTGATTCTCCTATGCGCCCCCTGCCCCGCTTTTGTGTTGCCCTTTTGCCGCTGCTGCTGGCCAGCTGCCAGTCCGAGCAGGTGGTGAAGTTTGCCGGCCCGACCATGGGCAGCAGCTATACCATCAGCTATGTGGCGGGCAACGCTCGCCAGCGCGCCGAGCTGCAGCAAGGCGTGGAGGCGATTCTGGCCGAAATCGACCAGGCCGTTTCCACCTATCGGCCCGATTCTGCACTAGCGCGGTTCAATGCCGCAGCACCGGGCTGCATGCCGATGCCACCTGCGGCGATTGCACTGGCCACGCACGCGCAAGCATTGGCTCATGACAGTGAAGGTGCCTTCGATATCACCTTGTTGCCGGTAGTGGATGCTTGGGGCTTTGGGCCGAAAGCGGCCAATCAGCCGGGAACAGCTTGGACTGCGCCCGACGATGAAACACTGGCCGCATTGCGTCCACTGATTGGCATGCAACATCTGCGCATCGAGGGCGATGCCTTGTGCAAAGACGCGGCTATCCAAATCGACTTCAACAGCATTGCTGCCGGTTACGCGGTGGATCGCATCGCCGACTACCTTCGCCTGCACGGCATCGAGCATTTCTTGATTGATGTTACCGGCGAAATGCGTGGTGAAGGCCAAAAACCCGGCAATACGCCCTGGCGCATCGGCATCGAAGCGCCGCTGGAAGATACACGCCAGGCGCAGAAAATCATCCCCCTCACCGGACAGTCGATTTCCAGCTCTGGCGATTACCGCCAATACCGTGAAGTGGATGGTCAGCGCCAATCACATCTGATTGACCCGCGTAGCCTACATCCGGTAACACATCGGCTGGCCTCGGCAACGGTGGTTGCGCCAAGCGCGATGCAGGCCGACGGCCTTTCCACCCTGCTGATGGTGCTGGGGCCCGAGCGCGGCCTTGAATATGCCGAAGCCCACAATATCGCCGCCCTGTTCATCAGCCGCGGCGCGGATGGCTTTGAAACCCGTGTCAGCCGCCCTTTTGCAGCACGCTACCCCAGTGAGGAATAACCAACCATGTTGACCTGGATTGCCGCCTTTGTCGTTTTACTGCTAGTGGTGGCCGGCATGGCCGTGGGCGTGATGGCCGGACGCAAGCCGATTGCCGGCTCCTGCGGGGGCATTGCCAACCTCGGCATCGAAAAAGAATGCGGGATTTGCGGCAATGACTTCAGCAAGTGCCGGGAAAAACAGAAAAAAACCGCGCTGCCGCAGCTCGATCAAAACGACTAGACAGCGCCATCAGCCGGTTGGCGCACTGTATTTGCCGCTTGACACCGCTTGCAGTACAGCTTCGCTGGCTTGTGCATAAGCCGCTTCTGCGGCCGCAACTGCTTCATCGCTCAAACCTGCCGCGGCCAAGCCATCTGGCAAATGCAACTGCTGCATTTTCAGATTCAGCTGCAACAGCGTATGCGCATCCTCCGGCAAGGCCGCCCGCGCAAACAATAGTTGCAAGGCTTTTTCTGCCACCAAGGTGCGGGCGATGAGGCTTGCAATCAGTTGTTTTTCTGCCGACATGACTCTCCGCGCTTGCCAATGTGTGGGGCGCTATCCTAACGCAAGGCCGTAGACGCATAACAGGCGTAGAATAGACCGCCATTACCGCGCCATTGCGCTTTACTTGAGAGAACCCGCGATGAGCGTTGAACTCCCCGCCTCCCCTGCCCCGACATTTGCCGAACTGGGCTTGCCCGATGCCTTGCTGAAGGCGCTGGCCGATGTCGGCTACGAATCCCCCTCGCCGATTCAGGCGGCCACCATTCCGCCGTTGCTGCAAGGCCGCGATGTGCTGGGACAGGCGCAAACCGGCACTGGCAAGACCGCCGCGTTTGCACTACCGCTGTTGGCTGGCATTGATGCCGCGCGTGCGGTGCCGCAGGCTCTGGTATTGGCACCGACCCGCGAGTTGGCGATTCAGGTAAGCGAGGCGCTGCAAAAATACGCCCATCACCTGCCCGGCTTTCATGTGCTGCCGATTTACGGTGGTCAGAGCTATACCCCGCAATTACAGGCGCTGCGCCGTGGCGTACAGGTGGTGGTAGGCACGCCCGGCCGCGTGATCGATCATCTGGAGCGCGGCTCGCTGGATTTGTCCGCACTGAAAACCCTAGTGCTGGACGAGGCCGACGAAATGCTGCGCATGGGCTTTGTCGATGATGTCGAAGCGGTGCTGCAAAAATGCCCGGAAACCCGCCAGATTGCGCTGTTTTCCGCCACCATGCCGCCGCCGATTCGGCGCATCGCCCAAACCTATCTGCAAAACCCGGTGGAAGTGGCGATCAAGTCCACCACCACCACCGGCGAAAATATCCGTCAACGTTACTGGCTGGTTAGCGGCCTGCACAAGCTTGATGCCATCACCCGCATTCTGGAGGCAGAAGCGTTCGATGCGATGATCGTGTTCGCACGCACCAAGCTCGGCACCGAAGAACTGGCCGAGAAACTCAGCGCACGCGGGATCGCCGCAGCCGCCATCAATGGCGATATGGATCAGAAATCGCGTGAGCGCACCATCCAGAAACTGAAAGACGGCCAACTGGATGTGCTGGTCGCTACCGATGTGGCTGCCCGTGGCCTGGACGTGGAGCGCATCACCCATGTGCTCAATTACGACATTCCCTACGACACTGAAAGCTATGTGCACCGCATTGGCCGCACCGGACGCGCCGGGCGCAAGGGCGAGGCGATTTTGTTCGTAACTCCGCGTGAGCGCGGCATGCTGCGCGCCATCGAGCGCGCCACCCGCCAGCCGATCGAGCCGATGCAGCTGCCCAGCGCCCAGGACGTGAATCAGCAACGTGTCAGCCGTTTTCGCGACCGCATCAGCGCCGCACTCGATGGCCCGGATACGGCATTGTTCCGCGAGCTTCTGGAAGCCTACGAGCGCGAGCAGAACATCCCGATGGCGGAAATCGCCGCCGCCCTAGCTCAGATGGTGCAGGGCGATACTCCGCTGTTCCTGCCCGATGACCCGCCGCCGGCAGTGCGCGAGAAGCGCGAAAAGCCGCCCCGCCGCGATGATTACGCACCAAACCAGGGCAATGCGATGCGTGCCGAGCGCGGCGAGCCTGAAGAACGTCGCGCCCCGCGTCCGCCGCGCGAAGCCCCGGAAGTGGGCATGGAAACCTATCGCATCGAAGTCGGCCACAACCACCGGGTCAAGCCCGGCAATATCGTCGGCGCCATCGCCAACGAGGCGGAACTTGAATCGCGCTATATCGGCCGGGTGGATATTCGCAGCGAATACACCTTGGTAGATTTGCCCGAAGGCATGCCGCCGGAGCTGCTGCAATACATGCAGAAAGTGCGCGTGGCAGGTCAGGCCATCCGCATGCGGCTGGCTACCGCCGCCGATATCGAACAGCAGGACGACTATCCGCGTTTTGAGCGCAGAGCGCGGCATGGTCGCGACGATAACGGTGAGCGTCGTCCGAAGAAACCCGGCAGCTTCCGTCCCGGTGGGTTCAAGGATGGCGAGCGCAAACCCGGCTTCAAGAAACGCGCCGGTTTTGGCAAGGGCGGCTTCGGTAAGCCGCGCAATCGCTCTTGATGACAAGCCCCAAGCGCCGTGCGTGAGTGTGATGTTCTGATTTTGGGCGGCGGTGCGGCGGGACTGATGTGCGCGCTCACCGCCGGCCAGCGTGGCCGGCAGGTGCAGGTGCTGGAGCATGCCGAACGCTGCGGCAAGAAAATCCTGATGTCAGGTGGCGGCCGCTGCAATTTCACCAATACAGGCGCTGCCCCTGGCAACTATCTTTCGGCCAATCCGCATTTTGCCAAATCTGCATTGGCGCGCTTTACCCCGGCGGACTTCATCGAGATGGTAGAGCGCCACGGCATCGCTTATCACGAAAAAGAACTGGGGCAGTTGTTCTGCAACGAATCCTCCAAACTAATCGTACGGATGCTGCTGGACGAATGCAGTGCGGCCGGCGTGCAGGTTGAAACCGGCTGCACGCTGCAAGGCATTGAACATGACGGCACCGGCTTTATCGCTCGCACCACACGCGGCAAGATGCGCAGCCAAACGCTCGTGATTGCCAGTGGCGGGCTATCCATCCCGCGCATGGGCGCGACCGGCATCGGCTACCAAATCGCCCGACAATTCGGTCATACAGTGCTGCCGACCCGCGCAGGACTGGTGCCGCTGACGCTCTCGGGCACGCATCTTGAACGCATCAAGGATTTGAGTGGCCTGTCATTTGCGGTGGAAGTCGCCTGCGGCAAACAATCCTTCCAGAACCAAATGCTGCTGACCCATCGTGGCATCAGTGGCCCGGCCATCCTGCAAATCAGCTCCTACTGGCGCGAAGGCGAAACGCTTGACATCAATCTGCTGCCCGGCCAGGACATCCCTGCCCTCATCACCCGCTGGCAGCGCGAGCGTCGTGATGCACAGCTTTCCACCCTACTGGCCGAATGGCTGCCAAAACGCTTTGCCCAGCGACTGTGCGAGCACTGGCTGGAAAACCGCCCGATGCGGCAATTCAACCCGCGTGAAATCGACCATCTGGCCGCAACCCTCGCCCATTGGCCGCTGACCATCAGCGGCACCGAAGGCTACCGCACCGCTGAAGTTACCTTAGGTGGCGTGGATACCGCCGAGCTGTCATCTGCCACCCTGATGTCCAAGCGCATCCCCGGGCTGTACTTCATCGGCGAAGTGGTCGATGTTACCGGCTGGCTTGGCGGCTACAACTTTCAATGGGCCTGGGCATCGGGACATGCAGCGGGCTTGGTCGCCTGAGTGGACGCAGGCAGCCGATAGAGTGGCTCCATAATCGCGTCAAAAGCCTGTGTACCCGCAAGCGCATTACAATCAGACCAGACCACATTCGAGTCAGCGGCTCTAAAAAATTTGGCAGGTCACTGCCTGAAACTTGCCCTGACTCACTTTGAGCACGGAGATGTTATGGCGTTGTATGAAATAGAAAAAAGCAACCTTTCCTTTTTTGAAGAGAAAACTGGCATATCAGGAGATTTTGCCAGCTTATTGTGGGAGGGAGAGGTTGAGTTTATTGAGCCTGATACGGTAAATGTCAGAAGGTTTGGCCCTGATGTACCCCGGGCATACTTGCACTTTAGCGAGCTGATGGTTACACAAGAAATCAAGAAAGTGTTCGACAAGGAGCTAAAAGGGTTTTCCGCCATCAGGGCCAACAAAAAGAAAATCATCAATGCGGACTGGATGAATTTAAAACAAGATTTCTTTGACAAGTATTTTTCATTTTCTGATGCAATTTCCAAGGGGAAACACGACCCCGAGGCTGCCAGCAAAATGCCAGACCTGTGGTTGATAGCCCCTGATTTCCCATTAAATTTCAAAAAAATGCCTGATGGACTTTGGGAGTTTGATTGGCAGGATGAGTCAGACTTCTATTACGGAAGCGGAGACAGGCTTGGGATGTTTGTTTCTGAAAAGGCTAGAGATTTAATGACCAAGCTAGGGGACTTGCTGGTTTTCAGCGAGCTACAGACAAAGCCTGAATAGTTCAAAATGCAGCGGGCTTGGTGGCCTGAGTGCGGCACTTAGGCGATAGAGTGGTTCCGCAGCCACGTCGAAGCCCGTGTGATCATCGAGCAATGGCTGGTGCATCACAATCGGACAGATCAACGCGACTGGAGATGTCAATGAAATACAACCATGAAAAGCAACAAAGACTCTCCATTCACAAGCTAAATATTTGCAACTTCACTCCAAACAAGTACAAAGAACACGAAGATGACTTGATTGAAATTCTTGAAAATGCATATTATTTTGCATTTTCAGAATACACAGATGAATATGAGGATTGGCCAGGAAGATACGAGTGGAATACTGCAATCACTGGATTCTTCAACGATCTGATAATTCTCTGGGAGAACTACCCGGAGATTGCGCAATCCGAAAAAATCAAGAGCCACCTGTTTGAGCTACTTAAAAAAGAAGAAAAATGGCTCTACAGCAAAGATCATGTTGTGTACATATTGATGCTTTGGGGAGATCGGTCGCGCATTTTCAAAGCCGCCAAAGAGATGCCCGACCTATGGAAAGGGACAGAATTCCTTCAATATCGGCTTATGGAGGCAGTATACAAATTGAAGATCCCGGGCTTCTCCAAAGAGGCTGAGCTGATGCAAAAAATTGCAGAAAATGACGGAGACAAAAAGATGAAAAATTTCGCCTCTCGTTACCTTGCAAATGAATACAAATACAAGCAGATACCGGGAACTTGAGAATCACAAACCCCTCAAGAGGGGGAAAGAGTCTTTCCGCAAAGCACAATCAGCCGCACTCCTGCGTGAGCCACACGCCACTGTTTGATGAAAACTCCAATGGACAAGAAAAAACTCAACACCATGAAGCGTGCACTGTCCGAAATGGTCGAGCAGGTTGGCAGCGCGAGTGCAGAAATCTATCAGCGCAAACGCAGTTATGTGCAGGAATACATCACGCAGGGTAAAGTCCATTTCACCCACAAGTGGCATGACGATTTTTTGGAACAAGACTGTGAACTCGCCTACCCCATTGCAGAAGTCATCCACGACCTGCATAACGAGTTGTGCCTGCCGCTTGAGCACTTTCTGAAAGCCCCTGACGAAGCCTTGTTTCGCGCCATATTGTCGAAAGCCTATTACCTCACGGCGGCCTATGTGCGCCTGCATCTTTCCGGGGAGGACCAGCCAGAGCTCTTCAACCCAAGCGACAGCTGTTTTGCGTTCTTGGCGTCATTCTTTTTTGGCCAAGAAGAGCAAAAGCACAGCTTTTTTGCCTTTCAAAACCTATTGGCAAAACCGAGTGATTGTGCGTGTCCGCAGGAAATGGATGCCGCTCACACCCTCTTTCCGCTGTCTTTCTTTCTGGCGAAAGAGTATCTGTCGCTGGAAGCAGATATATCACAGGCATCTTCATTCACATTCAACGACCTGTATCGCACAGCTTGCGCAGGTTTCACCGAAGAAAACAAAGACAAAGCCCAGCAGATTTTTGCCGACTTGTGCGACTACCATCTCAAGCAGTGCCGCAGCAGCAATAAAGCTTTCCCCGAGTTTGAACACCCCATCGAGCAATGGATGCCATGGGAAATCCTTGCGCTGTTGCGCCTGCGTGCCTTGAAGGGATTGGATAACAGCTTTATTGACCATCCATTGATTTCCCCTTTCATCCCTTTTGTGGGCCTTGAGCCGCAGGGATTTTTTGATGATGAACAAAAGCTGCTAAGACGCGCCATGCTCCAAGAGTTTTCCTGAGCGCGCCTTGCAACTGTTGTCTTGCCTACAAGGAATGCAATGAACACCGCCCAAAACACCCTGACCACTGACGAAGCTGAAAAAGCCCTCAAAAAGCTGCACCGCTTGGCAAAGAAGGGCGAGTTGGAAGTGGAAGACTTGCTCAAACTGCTGAAAACGCCCGATGCCAAGTTTGTTGCACCATTGCGTGAAATGGTCAAGCAATACGATTGGCAACCACTGAATGACCAACTGGTTGTGCCATTCGCCAGCTGGGTGGATGTGGTCTGCCTGTATCTGGAACAGGGCGTGGAAGGCTTGATACTGGCCGCCAAAAACAAAGGCTGCTTTGCCGAGCTTGCCCTGGCCGCCTTGCCTGAACTGCCCACGCCGGAGAGTTTTTCTGCCTTTGTGGAGATATCGGGCGTTTTTGAGCCGGAAATTGGCGAAGAAAACAGTGAACTTGCCAAGAATTTCATCTACGAACTTTGCGATGCATCGCACCGGCTCTCCAAAGAACCCATACCAGAAGCATTGCGCCAGCAACTTATCCCCATCCTGAAGAAGTTCGTGCTTTGGGGCGACAAAACAGGCGATGAGAGCGTCAAAGTGCACGCACTGGTGCCTTTCAGGTATGTGGGCACAATGGCAGATATTGACTTTGTCAAAGCTGCCTCATTCAATGAGGCGCATTACCAAGGTACAGAGAAAATCGTCATCAAGGACATCAAAAAACGGCATAAATAGTTCGCCTACACTACCCCCATGTCAAACAATAGCCATCAATCCAGCCCGATAGTGGCACGTGGCGAAGGCGAGCTGTTCCGCGAGGTGATGGGACAGGATTGGCTGCGCCTTCACCCGGATATTCGCCGTCGCTTCGAGAAAAACCCGGCGCCGGGAAAGCCGCTGCGTTACCGCGGCCTGCTCTCGGACTTGATGGCCTCGCATATCGGGCGCTGCCTAGGTTATTTGACTCGACCTCTGATTCAAGGGGCACTGATTCCATACAGTCAGCAGGATGTTCCCGTGGATATCAAGGTTTACGGCCTGCCCAATGATCCGGCTATCTACAAGCAGCGCATTTATCACTTGCATGGACGTGCGCCAGTGCGTTTTGTCAGCCATATGCTGGAAGATGAAAATGGTCAGGTGCTGGAGTTTGTCGGTGCTGGGCTTGGCATGAGCTTGAACTTGTTTGTTGATGGCGACAGCCTGCACTTTCAAAGCGGGTATTATTTCTGGCAGGTTTTTGGTCGTCGGCTGCGCTTGCCGCACTGGATGACACCGGGAAAAACATTTCTTTGGCACCACAATGAAACCCCGGAGCGTTTTAATATCCGTATTGAAATCCGTCATCCGCTGTTCGGGCTGATGTTCCGGCAGACAGGTGTTTTTGAGGAGATAAAGCATGTATGACACCCATACGCTGGCATTGGTCTTGATGGCCATTCAAGGTGCGCTGGGCGCGTTCGATACGCTTTTCCACCACGAAGGTACTGAAGCACTGGCACGCCGAGAAACTGCCGCGCGCGAGCTGGGCATCCATGCCCTGCGCTCATCCATTTATTGCGGCCTGTTCATCGGTATTTCCTCTTGGGCATGGCATGGGCTATGGGCATGGGTACTGCTGGCAGTGTTTGTGGTTGAAATCATCCTGACGCTATGGGATTTCATCGAAGAAGACCGCACTCGCCTTTTGCCTGCCACCGAGCGTGTCACGCATACCGTGCTTGCCATCAATGCCGGTGCCTTCATCATGCTGCTGGCGCTGACGGCGCATGGCTGGGCAGCACAGCCCACGGCATTGGTCTGGCAGCCACAAGGTTGGCTGGGGGCATGGCTTGCCCTGTGTGGTGTAGGCGTGGGCATATCGGCGCTGCGCGATGGCTTGGCTGCAATGCGTCTAGCTCGCCGTGCCCACTCTGCCATGCAGACACGTCACCCGCCTGTACGTTTTGGCAGCAAACCACAGCATGTACTGGTCACCGGCGGTACCGGCTTTGTCGGGCAAGTGCTCATTCGGCAATTGCTGGCCGATGGCCATGCGGTCAGTGTGTTGAGCCGAAACCCGCGTGTAGCCGCTTGGCAATTGGGGGGTGCCGTGCGCTGCGTGGCCAAGCTGGAGGACTTGCCGGCGGCCACTCCGGTAGAGGTGGTCATCAATCTTGCCGGAGCCCGCATCCTTGGGTGGCGCTGGAGTGCACGCCGCCGCGCCCAGCTGCTACAAAGCCGGGAGGGGCTGACCCAGCGATTGGTGGCGTGGATGCGCACGCAACCGCACAAGCCTTGGTTGATGCTTTCTGCCTCGGCGATTGGCTACTACGGAGTGCAGCCATTGGGTGATAACCGGCCACTGGATGAATCCTCGCCTGCGCAACCTATTTTCATGTCCGAGCTGTGCCAGCGCTGGGAGGCCGCCGCCGCCAGCGCGGCATCCTTGGGAGTGAAAGTCGCCCTGCTGCGCTTTGGCTTTGTGCTGGGGCACCAAGGCTCATTGCCGATGATGTTGCTGCCGGTGCATCTGGGCATGGGCGGGCCGCTGGGTGATGGTCGCCAGTGGCTGTCCTGGGTGCATGTGCAGGATGTTGTCCGCGCCATGGCGTATGTCTGGACGCAGGCCGAAACCGCCACCGATGGCACGGCTGTTGAAGTGTTCAACCTGACCGCACCCGAGCCGCTTGGTCAAGCCGACTTCACCCGCGTGGCGGCCAAGGTATTGCGTCGTCCGTATGGCCTGCCCACACCCGCCGCACCGATGCGCTGGCTGTTGGGCGAGCAGGCCGATTTGTTGCTGCAAGGCCAGCGGGTGCTGCCGGTGAAACTTGTCGAAAGCGGTTTTGTCTTTGCCTTCGACAACGCTCATGAAGCACTAACCGATTTGTGCCGCCAATGACCGGCGACGCATTCAGGGCGATTCCGGCAGCGCTTTGATCTGGCTTTCCGCCGGCGGCTGCCAATCAACCAGCAATCCGCTGAGTCTTGGGCTGTTATCGCGTACCCAGTCGGCCATTTGTCGGCTTTCTTCGCCATAAAAACGCCGCTGCACCAGAACCGTCATTGCGCCCGAGCCATGCGGCATGACACGGACAAAATTGACCTCGGTCATGCCCGGTGCGCCCAATACGCCCAGCATCCGGTATTCGCCGCCTGGCGGCTGATCGGCCTGCACCAGCAGGCCTTTTTCTTTGTAGCCTGCGGCCATCGCTTCGGCCCATTGACGGGTGTTTTCGGCATCAGCCCCCGGCCGCATGACCAGGGTCAGCATTTCCTGCCAGCGCTGCAAGTCTTCCTGCCCTGCCGGTGTGAACTCGTGCTGGCCGTTTTTTGAATAGCGATGTAGATAGCGCTTGCCATCGAAGTTCAAGGTTTGTTGACCATTAGCCGACTTGGGCGCAGCGGCTGCCCGCTGCGCTTGCGCGCTCTGCGGGGCGGCGAGGGTCAACAGGGCACTGGTCAGTGCCAGGGAAATAGCAAGGTTTTTCATGGGGGATCCAGTCATTTCAAGGGTGCAAATTGTAGGCCGACAGGTACGGCACTTGTTCACGGTTTTCTTGCTTCAGCGTTTTTCCAGAGAAAACCGTGCCTGCAAGCTCAATAGCGTATCTGCGGCAAATACGGCCCAAGCGCCACGCATAGCACCAGCACGCTGGTTTCGGTGATTTCCACCAGTGCGCCGAGGGTATCGCCGGTGGTGCCGCCTAGGCGTTTGATGCAGGCGCTGCGCCAGCGCCAGAACACCAGCAACAGGCCAGCCAGCAGGGATAGCGCAAGGCTGGGCGGCAGTATCGCCAGCACCGGCAGCGCCAGCAGGGTGATGAGCCAGCCGACCCAAGGCGTAGGGGCAAGGCCGCTGCCAAGGCCATCGGCGCGCACATAGGCGGTGGTGAGCAGTGCTGGCAGCAATAACAGCCGTCCGGCAAATACCGCTAGAAACAAGACCACCGGCGCTTCCGGCAGGCTTGCTAGGGCGGCAAATTTCAGCAGCAAGACCAGATGCAGTGCGGCGACCCCGGCAGGGCCGCTGGTCGGGTCTTTCATGATCGCTAGGGTTTTCTTTCGATCGCCAATGCCGCCTGCCCAAGCATCGGCGCTATCGGCTAGGCCATCCAGATGCAAGCCGCCAGTCAACCAGACCCAGGCCAGCAGGATAATCGCCGCCAGCAGCAGATTAGGCAGGAAGTCTGCCAATAGCGCATACAGCAGCGCCAACAGTGTGCCCAGCAAGGCGCCTACCAGCGGGTAATACAGCACCGAATGTCGCCGCGCCCGGCTGTCGGCAAATACCGATACCGGCACCGGGATGCGACTTAAAAAACCAAGGGCGGCAGCAAAGGCTTTCATAGTTGGTGCTCCGGCAAGGGCCAGACCAGGTAATGGAGACTGGCATGGGGTACGTCGATACCGACCATATCGGCAAAACTGCGTTGTTCTGCCCAGCAGCGCAAGAGACGAATCGCGCCGCCGTGGGTAATCACCAGCACGCGCTCGTCCGTGGTCGGCGCATTCGCCGCCAGTGCCGCATGCAGGCGGGCGGCAAACTGCGCCAAGGTTTCCGCGCCAGGCGGTGGGTGATGCCAAGGGTCGGCCCAGAATGCTGCCAGCGCCTCGCCATCCTGTTCGGCGATCTGCGCAATCGGTATCCCCTGCCAACGGCCAAAGTGATATTCGGCCAAGCCCTCGGCCACGGTCAGCGGCAGTGCGCGTTGGCTGGCAAGTTCGCGGGCAAAGGCGGCGCAGCGTTGCAAGGGCGAAGTCAGAATGCGATCCCAGTGTCGGCCTGCCACCGCCTGGCGCAATTGCTGCCAGCCCTGTGTGGTCAGCGCATCGTCCAGTTGTCCGCGATAGCTGGCCTTGCCGGTATCGCCATGACGGAGCAAATCAAACCCGGTCGGTTTCATGCTTGACTGACTCCGGCTTGCGCAAAGGTCGCCATCTGCCCATGCAGGGCGCAGGCAAGCTGCAACAGCGGCAGTGCACTGGCCGCCCCACTGCCTTCGCCAAGGCGCAGCTCCAGATCAAGCAATGGCTCGGCATCGAGTGCCTGCAAAATCAGCCCGTGCCCCTGCTCTTTCGAACGATGTGCAAACAGCATCCAGTTACGACTTTGCGGCTGGATTTGCACGGCGACCAAGGCGGCGGCGCTGCTGATGAAGCCATCCACCAATATCGGCAAGCCCGCTTGTGCCGCAGCGATATAGCTGCCTGCAAGGGCGGCGATTTCAAAGCCGCCAAGACAACGCAACCAGTCAAGCGCCCCGCCCTGTCCGGCATGCAAGGCCAGTGCACGATTGACGACTGCGGCCTTGTGGGCGATACCGTCCGCAGATAACCCGGTGCCGGCGCCAGCCAGGCGTTCGGCAGGCAGCCCGAGCACGGCGCAGGCCAAGGCGGTGGCGGCGGTGGTATTGCCGATGCCCATTTCGCCCCCAATGAAAATATCCGCAGCCTCGTCTCGGGCGCGCTGGACGCTGGCACGGCCTGCCGCCAAGGCCGCGCCAAGTTGCGCCATGTCCATTGCGGGTTTCTGGCAGAAGTTTTCCGTACACGGGGCAATCCATGTCCGGATTACACCGGACATCGCCCTAGGGTCATTCACCAGCCCCAGATTCACCACTTCGAGCCTTGCGCCAAGCTGCTGCGCCAGTACGTTGATGGCGGCGCCGCCTGCGGCAAAGTTGGCCAGCATCTGCCCGGTTACCGCCTGCGGAAAAGCCGAGATGTTTTCTGCTGCCACACCGTGATCGGCGGCAAATATCGCAATCCACGGTTTTTCTATCGCCGGTTTGATCCGCCGCTGCATCGCCGCCAGCGTGATGGCGAGCGTCTCCAGCCGCCCCAATGCTCCCGGAGGTTTGGTGAGCTGCGCCTGATGTTGCACGGCTCTCTCGCGCATCGGCAGGTCCAGCGCCGCTACCGGCGCCTGCAACCAATCAAGTTCCATCGTTTTTTCCTTTCAGATGCCAGGCAAGCCCGGCCACTACCATCACCACGGCATCGCAATGCGCGGCAAGACGCTGGTGCAGGCGACCGGCCTCGTCCACGAAGCGGCGTGAAAGCGCGCCCATCGGCACCACGCCCTGTCCGACTTCATTGCTGACCAAAATCACCTCGCCCGGAATCTTGGCCAATGTCGCAAGCAGCGCATCTTGGCTTGCGTGCAGGTTTTCTGGAGCCGCCAGCAGATGATTGCTGAGCCAGAGCGTCAGGCAATCGACCAGCAGCATGCCTTCGGGCTGTGCATGGGTTTGCAGCGCCTCGGCAAGCGCCAGTGGCGCCTCCACCAGCGACCATTCGGGCGGACGTTGCTGGCGATGATGGGCAATGCGGGCGGCCATTTCCGCATCGAGTGCCTGGGCGGTGGCGATATAAGTTACCGGCTTGCCCGATTGGCGGGCGAGGCGTTCGGCAAAGGCACTTTTGCCGGAGCGAGCGCCGCCCAGAATCAGTCGTTGCATATTGGAACCCCCATGAGTTTTTTCAAGGCTGCCGTATCCAGATGCGCCTCTACCGCATCGGCCAGACGCTCGATGCTGGCGCGGCGCAAGGCGGCAAGATCCAGTGGCTGGGCGCTGGCAAGCCCGGCCCATTGCAGCAGCAGATCGAGCGCCTCGGGGGCATTGAACAGGCCATGTAGATAACTGCCCAGCACCTGGTCATCGGATGAGCACGCGCCATCGTATTCGCCGTTTGCCAGTCGTATCGGCTGAAGCCCTTCGATACGGCTTTGCCCGCAATGGATTTCATAGCCCGATACCGGCGCGGTTTTGCCGAGCAAATGCAGGCATCCGTGCACATTGGCCAGACGTTTTTGTTTGTGCAGCACGGTGTCGATGGACAGATAACCAAGACCAGCATGACGACCTGCCACACCTTCCAGCCCGTCCGGGTCGTGGATGGACTGCCCGAGCATCTGCATGCCGCCGCAAATGCCGATCAGCTTGCCGCCATAACGCAGATGTCGGGCAATGGCCGCCTCCCAGCCCTGCGCACGCAGCCAAGCCAAGTCGGCACAGGTCGCCTTGCTGCCCGGCAGGATAATCAGGTCGCACGGCGGTATCGCCTGCCCGGCTGGGATGAATTGCAGTGCCACCTGCGGATGGGCACGCAATGCATCGAAGTCATTGTGATTGCTGATTCTTGGCAGTGCCGGCACCACGACTTGTAACTGCGCCTGTGTCTGGGTGTCGGACAGCTTCGGCAGTGCGTCCTCGGCCTCAAGATGCAGCCCCGGCATGAAGGGCAACACCCCGAGCACCGGCTTGCCGCTGCGTGCTTCCAACCAGCGCAGCCCCGGCATCAGCAGGGCGATATCGCCACGGAAACGGTTGATGATGAAGCCAGCCACGCGCGCGCGTTCGCTTTCGGAGAGCAAATCCAGCGTGCCGACCAGATGTGCGAACACCCCGCCCCGGTCGATGTCGGCAATCAGCAACACCGGGCAATCGACCGCCTCGGCATAGCCCATATTGGCGATGTCATGGGCGCGCAGATTGATTTCAGCGGGACTGCCCGCGCCTTCCACCAGCAGTAGATCAAAGGCTTCGAGCAAGCGTCGGTGCGAGGCCAACACTGCCTGCATCGCCTGCGGCTTGTAACGCTGATATTCGGCTGCGCTCATCTGACCGATGGCCTGGCCGTGCACGATTACTTGCGCGCCGGTATCGGCATGGGGCTTTAGCAAAATCGGGTTGAAATCGCTATGCGGCGCAACACCTGCGGCTTCGGCCTGCACTGCCTGGGCGCGGCCAATTTCACCGCCATCGACAGTAACGGCGGCATTTAGCGCCATGTTCTGCGGTTTGAACGGCGCGACCGTCAGCCCCTGCCGCCGTGCCCAGCGACAGAGCGCCGTAACCATCAGGCTCTTACCTGCATCGGAAGTGCAACCCTGCACCATCAATACTTTGCCACTCATGCGCCAATCTCCTGCAAGGCATGCTCAAGGCGTTGCCAGGCCGCCGGGGTATCCGGCAGACCAAAGCGCAGCGCGGACGGCGCGGCGAACTGCCGCACCAGAATTGCTCGCCGAGCCAGTGCTGCCGCCAGCTCGGCGGCGCGCGGGTCTTGCCAATAGCGGAAAAATGCCGTGCCGGTAGTGCGCATGCCATAACCGGCAAGCAGGGATTCAAGTCGCATGCCTTGTGCCTGCAACCATTGCCGTTGCGTCGTCTGCCAGGCCGTATCGGCCAGTGCCCGGCACAGCAGCCAACGCGCCGGGCCATTCAGCGCCCAAGGCCCCAGATATTCGGCTAGGCGCTGTAGTGCGCCCGCGGCAGTGCAAACAAAACCGGCGCGAATCCCGGCAAGGCCGAAGAACTTGCCCACCGAGCGCAGCACCCACAAGCCTTCTTGGCTGTCGGCGCACAGGCTGTTTTCCGGCGTGGCATCCATGAAGGCCTCATCGACCACCAGCCAGCCGCCGCGTTCGGCCAGCCGGGCGTGGGCATCGCGCAGCGCCGCTGGTGAAAACACCGCGCCGCTCGGGTTGCAGGGGTTGATCAGCACCAGCACATCATGGGTTTGGGCAGCGCCAAGCAGCTTGTCGGCAGGCAGCAGCTCGACCTGATGCCCGGCGTTTTGCCAGGCGTGTGCGTGCTCGGCATAGCCAGGCGTCAGCACCGCCACACGGCTGCGAGCGCGCAATCGTGGCAGCGCCAAAATCGCCGCTTGCGAACCTGCCACCGGCCATACATCGGCCGTGCCGTAATAGCGGCGGGCAATCGGCAGCAGCGCGTCATCGTCTTCGGGCAGGCGCTGCCAGATGGTAGGCGGCACTGGCGGCACCGGCCAAGGGCGCGGGCTGATGCCAGTGGACAGGTCCAGCCAGTGTTCGGCAGCAATGCCGTACCGGGCTGCGGCACGGTTCAAGCGCCCGCCATGCTCAAGCATTGCCGATGCTCCAGACAAGATTGACGACCAGTGCAAGAGCCGCCCACAGCCAGGCGCTCCGGCGAACCAGATGCCAGGCCGCAGTGATGGCAGCGGCATCGGCGCGGCGACCGGCGCCCAATTGCGGGCGCTCGGTCATCTGGCCGTGATACGCTGCCGCGCCACCCAATTGCAGTTGCAATGCCCCTGCCCCTGCGGCCATCACCGGCCCTGCATTCGGGCTTTTCCATTGATGCCCCTGTTCTCGCCAGGCGCGCAACGCGCTGCCGGTAGCGCCCAGCAAGGCATAGCTCAAAGCTGTCAGCCGCGCCGGAATGAAGTTCAGCACATCATCCAGACGTGCCGCGCACATGCCGAAGCGTGAAAAGCGCGCATTGCGATAACCCCACATCGCATCCAGCGTATTGGCAAGCCGATACAGCAGCACGCCCGGCGCGCCCAGTAGCAAGCACCAGAAAATCGCCGCGAGCACCGCATCGCAGCCGTTTTCCAGTACTGATTCTGTTGCTGCGGTGGCAACGCCGGTTTCATCCAACTGCCCGGTATCACGGCTGACCATCTGTCCCACGGCTTGACGCGCGGCGGGCAAATCCTGCTGCTGCAAGGCGGCTGTTACTGCCGCAGCGTGCTCGCCGAGGCTACGCAGGCCAATGGCCAGATACAGCATCAGGGCAGTAAACAAAGCTTCAAGCCACGGCCATCGCCCAAGCCCGCCAACCAGCGCCATAGAGACTGCTACCCAGGGCAAGACCGCCAATACCCAGGCCAGTACACCGGCCATGCGGCTG
Organism: Lysobacteraceae bacterium NML08-0793; assembly: GCA_002798275.1. GTDB lineage: Bacteria > Pseudomonadota > Gammaproteobacteria > Xanthomonadales > Xanthomonadaceae > Solilutibacter. The sequence goes on from NWQR01000007.1 coordinate 91,773, forward strand.
TCGCGATAGACAAGGCGTTCAAGCCATGTGGCAAAGCGCCCGAAGGCTACCAGCGGATGCGCCCGGCGCGGCTCTCCCAGCCAAGCATCCAGACACAGGGCGGCGATAACGATCATTGCGGACATGGCGCGGCTCTTGGGGCTTGCAAGCGTGCTGTTGCTTTTGACTTTCCGCCCTGCTCTGGCGCGCCGCGCCAAGCTTCCAGCACAAACAAGGCAAAGCCGCTGGACTTCGGCCCGCGCCGGAATGACGGCGATACGCCATGCAGGTTTGTCCGCACCCCCCTCATACCGTTGAACCGGCACTCACAGTTCAATGCCTTTCTGCGCCTTGATACCGGCCTTGAAGGCATGTTTGACCAGCCGCATTTCGCTCACCGTATCCGCCGCCGCAATCAGCCCATCCGGTGCGCCGCGCCCGGTTATCACCACATGCTGATGATGCGGACGGCTCTTGAGCGCTGCCAGCACCGCATCCAGCTGAACATAGTTTTTCACCAGCGCGATGTTCAGCTCATCCAGCAGCACGAATTGAAAATGCGCATCTGCCAACATCGCGCGGGCTTCATCCCAAGCAGCCGAAGCTGCGGCAAGATCGCGTTCTAAGCTTTGCGTTTCCCAGGTAAAGCCCTCGCCCATCACCCGGTAGCGCAATTGGCTTTCGGCAAAGCGGCGAAAAAATGCTTCTTCGCCGGTGGCAAAACTGCCCTTGATGAACTGCACCACGCCACAGCGCATGCCATGTCCTAGGGCGCGTGCCAGCATGCCAAAGCCAGACGAGCTTTTGCCCTTGCCGTTGCCGGTATTGACCACTACCACGCCGCGGTCTTCTTGGGCGCGGGCGATGCGGGCATCCACCAGCGCTTTTTTGCGCTGGGCGCGTTCACGGTAGCGGGCTTCGTCCAGTGTGCTCACGCCTTGGCCGTCTGCGTCCGGGCGATATGGCTGCCGAAGATGCGCCAGAGCAAAAGACCGGCACCAATATAGGCCGTTGCGGTCATCACATAAGACGGCCCCCAGCGCCAGGCGCGTGCCAGGTATTCGGCCATGTGCGGCTCGGCATAGCGGCCGCCCAGCCAGTAGAACGACCCATTGGAAATGATGAAAGCCGCGCTGCTGGCGAGAAACCCGGCCACGGCCACGGTCAACAGCGAAGTCATCTGCGTTGACAGCCTGTGGCTGACGGCGCGCCCGCTATACCACAACACGGCATAGGCCACTTGCAGAAAGCCATAGCTTGGGGTCACGCAGTGAGAGTTGAAGAAACTTTCCCCGCGCAGCGAGATGGCGGTTACGTCGATGGTGATGCCCAGCAACACGAAGGCCAGGAACAGCCGGTGCTTGGCAAGCAGCAATCCGCCCAAGAAAAACACAGCCATCGAGGCATCGTACAGATGCAGCAGATGACCGATTTCATGAAAACGGGTCAGCACCATCGCCAAAATCAGGGCAAACAAGGTGATGCGCGTTTGCCGGACAGAAGTATCAGTATCCGCAAGCATGGAAGTCTCCAATTTCAGAGCGGACGGCGTGGCAAGCCACGCCGCCGCGAGGTTCAGCCGCCGGGCTTAGCGAACGCCACCATAGCGCAATGCCAGCTGCCAAGTGCGACCGGCCTGATGGTAAAACGCCGCCGTTTCGTAGCGCTTGTCAAAGACGTTTTCCACGCTGGCCTGCAACTGCCATTGCGGGGCAAAGCGCCAACCAGCGCGCAAATCGGTCAGGCCATAGCCGCCCAAGGCGGTGCGATTGGCAAGGTCGTCATAGCGACGGCCTGCGCCCAGCAACGAGGCACCGAACTCGAAATCGCCGAAGCTGCGGTCAACATCAATCCGCGCGCTCTGCTTGGCGCGGCGCGGCAACAGATTGCCGCGATGCGTGCCACTCAAGCTTTTCGGGTTCAGCCAGGTCAGCGCGGCGCGCACCTGCCAGCCGGCAACATCGGTATCGGCACCGATTTCTAGGCCCCGGATACGGGCGCGGTCAACATTGCCCGGCGCAAAAATCGACGCATCATAGGCAATCAAGTCATCGACCGTGTTTTGGTACAGCTGCACATTCCAACCGCCCCACAGATGCTCGCCACGCAGGCCCAGCTCCAGGTTGCGGGCGCGCTCCGGGCGCAGCGCGGCATTGCCGAAGCCAGGGTAATACAGTTCGTTGAAGGTCGGCGCCTTGAACGCATTGCCCCAACTGGCCGACAGGCGCAGGGCTTCGGAAAGCTGCCAGCCCCATTGCGCCGAGCCAGTGGTGCGATTGCCGAACTGGTCATTGCGGTCATGGCGCGCCGACAATTGCAGGCTGTGCGCGGCGAAGGTCTGCATCCACTGGGCGTAAACGGCGCGATTATTGCGACGATCCTGCACATAGGCGGTATCGCTTTCCAGCGCATCGCGGTTCCATTCAAAGCCAGCCAGAAGGCGGGCATCGTTGCCCGGATTCCAGTCGGCCTGAAGCCCGGCCTGGCTGCGGTCGGTATTGAAGGTGCTCTTCCAGACGCCGTTTTTGTAGTTTTCGCTGTGGTCGGCAGAACGCCCGATATTCAGGGTCAGGGAGAAATCCTCATTCAACTGATAGCCAAGTTGTGCGCCCAGCACCTGCTGGCGGCCTTCGGCCTCGTTCACGAAGCTGCCGTCGTAATGCGTGCGGGTGCGTGCCAGCAGCGCATTGCCCTGCAAGCGCCACTGCTCATTCAGGTTCACCCCGGCATTGCCGCTGATCGACTGATTGCGATAGCCATCGCGGTCGGGCTCATCGGCAAAGCAGCCGGCACCGGCCACATAGCCGGGCTGCCCCCAACTGCCCTGCGCAGCGCGGCCACGACAGGCATTGAAGCCATCGGTTTCATCATGCGAAAGCCCCAGCGAATACCAGCCGCGCTCATTTTGCCCGCCAGCTCCGACGCTGATCTTGCGGTGGCCATGACTGCCGAGCGAAACCGCCAGATTCGGATTGAACGCCGCCGCGCCAGCACTGCTGCCATCGCGGGTGAAAATCTGGATCACCCCGCCGATCGCCTCGGAACCATACAGGCTGGAATACGGCCCGCGCACGATTTCGATGCGCTCGATCTGATCCAGCGGGATGTCTTGCCAGGCCGCCCCGCCACTGCTGGCAGAGCCAAGGCGCACGCCATCAATCAGCAACAAGGTGTGATCCGATTCGGTGCCACGCAAAAACAGCGAACTGGCCTTGCCCGCGCCGCCATTGTTGGCGAACTGGATTCCGGCACGACCGCGCAGCAAATCCAGCAGCGATTGCGCCTGGCTGCGCTCGATTTCGTCCCGTCCAATAACCGTAGTCGCGGCCACCAACTGACGCAGGCTCACCGGCTGGCGCGTGCCGGTCACGACGATGTCATCGAGCTTGCGCGAATCATCGCCAGCCTGGACAGCAAAGGAAGTACACACTGCGGCCAGTGCCACGGCCAGAACCGCCGGGCGGCAGTGGGGAAAAGCATTTTTCATTGATAAAAGCTCCAGCCGCGCCCATCCGCACGGCATCCAAGTGAAATAAAGAAGCATGCAGGACACCGCCGCAGGCCGCTGCCTGCCAGGCCACGCCCGGCGCATGTTCGTTTCACCCAAGGCCGGTCTCCGGGCTTGTGCACCGAGTACGGCGATGCCGTTACTCGCGCCTCCACGCCTTCCCATGCAGAGCGCACAGTGGCCGTGTGTGGAAGTTTGCGCACCTACCGTTGCGGGGGCAGCTCCGGCTTTGACCCAAGGCCGTACCGGATTCCCGTTTCAGCCCGGACATTGCGGCCTGGGCTACCTGGGGCGCGCGCATTTTACCCGGCCTTTTGGGCAATAGCGTATAGCGCGTAAAATGCCGCCCGACTCACATACCGCCTATCGACATGACCGACAGCAACCCACTGCGCACCTTGAACGCCATCGAAGCCCGCATCCTCGGCTGCCTTATCGAAAAAGAAGCCACCACCCCGGATGTTTACCCGCTGACGGTCAATAACGTGATGATGGCCTGCAACCAGAAAACCGCCCGCGAGCCAGTGATGTCGCTGGAGCAAGGCGCGGTGCATTACGCATTGCGACAGCTGGAAGTGCATGGCCTGGTGCGCTCGCAGCACACCGCCCGCGCCGAACGCTATGCCCATCGCTTTGAACTGGTTTACGGCCTGACCCCGCCACAAACCGCGCTGATGGCCTTGTTGATGCTGCGTGGCGCGCAAACCGCCCATGAACTGTATGCCCGCAGCGAGCGTCTGGCGAAGTTTGAAAATGTCGAAGAAGTGCAGGCGGTGCTGGAGCGCCTGATGCAGAAGGACACGCCGCTGGTGGCACTGGTACCACGCAAATCCGGCCAGCGCGGCGAGCGCTATCGCCATTTGCTTGTACCCGGCGAAATGATTGAAGACGATGAGGAGCAAGACTTCGACACCCCGGCAGGCCAACCCAGCCTGCGCGAGCGCGTAGCCGAGCTTGAAACCCGCCTTGCCGCAGTGGAAGCGCAGCTGGCTACCCTATCGGGATCGGCTGGCAACAACGCCGTCGATACAAGCGCCGAAGCCAGCCCTGCCCCGTCGCCGGAAAGCACAACGCCATCCCATTTGGCTTGATGCGAGCCTCGCCTGCACTCAAGCCACGAATTGCTCGGCGAGGATGCGCTCTTCCAGATTGTGTTCGGGGTCGAACAGTACAGTCACCGTGTGACTGTGCGACTCGCGGATAATCACCTCGACCACATCGCGGACTTCGTGCGAATCAGCGGTGGCGCTGACCGGGCGCTTGTAGTGGTCGAGTACGCGAAAGCGCAATTCGGTATCGGCCTTGAGCACCGCGCCGCGCCAGCGCCGGGGGCGGAACGGGGCAATCGGGGTGAGTGCAATCACCTGTGCGCCAAGCGGCAGAATCGGGCCGCCTGCGGAGAAGTTGTAGGCGGTACTGCCCGCGGTGGTGGCGACCATCACGCCGTCGCAAATCAGCTCATCAAGGCGTTCTTCGCCATTCAAGTCGATGCCGATATGCGCAGCCTGCCGGGTTTGCCGCAGCAGCGAGACTTCGTTATAGGCCAGTGACTGGATGCGTGCGCCGGATTCGGTCTGCGCCTGCATCTGCAAGGGACGCAATACCGAAGGCTCGGCGGCGGCAATGCGCTCGGGCAGCGATTCAATGCGCTGCTGATTCATCAAAAACCCCAATGTGCCGAGCTTCATGCCGTATACGGGTTTGCCGAGCTCACCATGCCGGTGCAGGGTTTGCAGCATGAAGCCATCGCCGCCCAGTGCGACCAGTACATCGGCCTCTGCCGGGCTTGACTGGCCGTGAATGGCGGTCAGCTCAGCCAGTGCCTGGGTAGCGTGTTCGGTGGGGCTTGCCAGAAAGGCCAGACGCGGATTTTTCATGGCGCGAGCATAACGCGAAGCCCATCTTGCTTGCCATGCGCAAAACAAGGGTATACGGATTTAATGGTTGATGGGTCACCTTCACCCCATCAATCTGATACCACCCTCAGATGGTTGATAGATCGACTCCGTAGTTGAGTTCCTCTGCGAAGTCCGGCAGTCCGTAACCGATGGTTTTCTTGTAGAAAGGAGAGACCTTCGCAGTCGGTGCCTTCTTCTTGTGCTTCGTGGTGTAGAGCATTCGTGCCCGCATCACCTCGAAGGAGTAACCGCGCCCTTCACGGTTCTTGTCCTTGGCCAGTCGGTTGATGGACTCCGTGTAAGCGTTGGTGACGGGCATGTCCGTCTCGAAGTAGGTCATGGTCTCTTCGCGCCAGTTTCCCACTGCCCTGACCAGATCGCTCCAGACTTCCTTTTGGCCCTTCGGGATGGTGGCTATCCACTCGTCCAGGGCGGCTTCTGCCTGGAGCCGTGTGGTGGCGTCCCAGATGCCGTAGAAGAGCTCCTTGTGCTCGTAGGCGGCCAGCAGTTGCGGGAACGCGCCTGTCCAGGTCTCCATGATGAGGCGCTCCCGGTCTGAGACTTCGTGAGCGCGTTTCAGCAGGATTTTCCGGTCTCCCTTGAGAGTCCGGCTCTGGGACGGTTTCAGCTCCTTTCTGAGGCCCTTGCGCACTCTCTCTAGGGCATCGTTGGCCATGCGCACCACATGGAACTTATCGACCACGATACGGGCCTGGGGCAGCACAGCCTTGACCGCTGCCCGGTAGGGGGTTCCACATGTCCATGCTGACGATCTCGACCTTCTGCCGGTCTTTCAGCTTCATCAGGTAGTTGGTCACCACGTCCTGGCGGCGGGTGGCCAGCAGGTCGAGCAGGGTTCGCTCCTCAATGTTGGTCAGAATGCAGCGGTAGCGCTTGTTCAGGTATAGCTCGTCAATGCCCAGGATGCGGGGCGTCTCGAAGCGGTGCCAGCGCCCCAGGAACTCGGCGCGGGCGTTGAAGATGTCGCGCACCGTCTTCTCGTCCAGGCCGGTCTGTGCCGCCACAAAGGTGTAGGGGTGGTTGAAGGATTCCTTCTCCACGTACTCATGCAGCCGCAGTGTCATACGGAATCCGTCCACCATCTCCGGTAGCTGGGGCCTGAATGTTGTCTTGCAGGCCCGGCAGGTGTATCGGCGGCGGACCACCCAGAGAGTGACCCGTTTGCCGTGGATGGGCAGATCACGATAGGGAACGTCACGCTTGCCGAACCGTACGAACTCACCCTGCACGCCGCATTACTCGCAGGCGATGGGATCGGGCACGTCCACCTGGAAGTGCATTTCGTCGTCGGTTGATTTGCCGCCCAGTACTTGGTATTGCGGCAGGTGAAGGATGTTGTCGGGAAGTTCGGTCATGGTGTTGTATAGGCGTAGGTGTCAGTCAGATCCATCCGACTCGGCATTGGTGTTTGCTTTTTACCCAACAAGCTGCTGGAAACGAAAAGTAAGGCACCGAGGACAATTGCAATATCAGCCAGGTTGAAGGCCGGCCAATGCCAGTCTCGCCAATAGAAATCAAAGGAATCCACAACATAGCCGCGAAAGACCCGGTCAATCAGGTTACCCATGGCGCCACCGAGGATAAGACTGTAAGCGATGGCTTCTCCTTTATGACGATTTTCAAGGATCAGCTTGATCAGAAAAATCGAGACCACTACCGCGATTCCGATAAAAAAGTAGCGCAGCCAGCCTCCACCATTCGCAAAAAGACTGAATGCGGCACCGGTGTTCCATAGGTGCACCCAGTTAAAGAACGGGGTCACCGAAACATACTCGCCATAGGCCATTGATTGCTGCACCAGCCACTTTACAGCCTGATCAGACGCTGCCAGCAGGCCCGATATGGACAATAGGGCATACGGCGAGAGCTTTTTGCCAATAATGAGCATTATTTAACCCTTCAACGCCAAAATGCGTCTGGCACCGTTAAGTACAATGCCCCCCGCGATGGTGCCGATAATCAGATCCGGATAATTGGAACCGGTCCACGCGACCAGGGCGCCGGCGGTGATGACCCCCAGGTTGATCACCACGTCGTTGGCCGTGAATATCCAGCTTGCCTTCATGTGCGCCCCACCTTCCCGATGTTTGGATATGAGCAGCAGACAACTGGTATTGGCAATCAATGCGACGAATGCGATAGCCATCATCACCAGCGATTCAGGCTCACTACCGAATACAAAGCGTCTCACCACCTCTATGAGTACGCCCACAGCCAAGATCAGTTGCAGTACACCAGCAAGATGCGCGGCACGTACCTGCATTTTCACGCTATGTCCAACCGCATAAAGGGCAAGCCCGTACACCGCCGCATCGGCAAAATTGTCCAGGGATTCTCCAATCAGGCCAGTGGACCGGGCGATCAGACCGGCAGTCATTTCCACCACGAACAGAAGTGCATTGATGCCGAGCAACCAGCGCAGGGTCCCGGATTCTTGCTTAGCAGAAGCTGCCGAAAACTCCGCGGCCTTGATGGTCTCCGGATTTGCAGCGACGGTTTCCTGAAGCGAGGCGCCTAGCCCCAAGGTCTTCAGTTTCGAGGTGACGGGCTCGACCTCGCCGTCATGCACGACCTTCAGCCGGCGGTTCGACAAGTCGAAGGACAGCGCCCGAACCTCCTCAAAGCCGTTCAGGGCTAGGCGAATCATTCGCTCTTCTGATGGACAGTCCATCTTCGGCACGGCATAAACACTGACCCATCTCCCTGGCGCCTCGGAGGAGGCCTGTATATCGGTATCCGCTGCGGACGTTGCATCACCGCCACAGGCGCCACCACAGGATTTGCTCATGATACGACTCCACTTGAACAATGTTGTGGTACCATTTAAAACTATAAAGCTACTATAAGGTCAATAGAGTAAAGAATCCGTTGGGGAGGAGGCTGATGCGCATTGGTCAGTTGGCGCAGTTGGTAGGGGTCGAAACACAGACGATCCGCTTCTATGAACAGCAGGGCTTGTTGCCGCCGCCTGATCGGCAGGACAACGGTTACCGTGTCTATACCGAGAAGCATGGTGAGGGGCTGGCCTTCATCCGTCGCTGCAGAATCCTGGGCCTGTCACTGGCTGAGATTCACGAACTACAGAGCTATCAGGACGACCCTCATCAGCCTTGTACCGCCGTCAACACCTTGCTCGATGATCACATCTCTCATGTGCGGTCGCAGATAACCGCTCTGCAAGCGCTTGAGAAACAACTCGTTTCACTGAGAGCGAGTTGCAACGATGACCGGGAAGTTGAGGCGTGTGGGGTTCTTGCTGGAATTAGCGAAGGAAACATGCACCAGCAGTAGGTGAAGCATCAACCAGATAATCCGATGAGATGCCGGTCTGTCTCACTCTCATGCAAAGGTAAGATCAACCATTTAATCCGCTTACCCCAAAACAAAACGGAGCCAAATGGCTCCGTTTTGTCAGGCAAAACCACAGCGCTGATTAGCTGCGGTCTGCCAGTTGCGCCAGGCGCTGTACGGCGACCGAAACGGTCGGGTAGTCCAGCGACTTTTGCGAGGCCAGTTCATTGAGCATGGCCAGCGTAAAGCGCAGTGCGGCATCATCGCGAGCCAGCCAGGCGTTGACCTTGGCTTCGGCATCCTTGCCGGGCATCGCCAGCACTTGCGCGGTGAGTTTGCGCATCTGTGCCGAAAGCTCGTCGCTCAGCACGCCACGCGCCACCGCATGCCAGCGGCCATCGACCTTGAGCGCGGCGATTTGCTCGGCGAGCCACGGTGCCCGCAGGGCGTCGCCCAGGCGGAAGTACACCTTGGCCACATCCACCGCTTGCAGTTTGCGCTCGGCGGCCAGCTCAATGATGTTCGGGCTGGCATCCAGATATGGCAATGCGGCGATTTGGTCGGCCAGTGCCGTCGGCAGCCCCTTGGCGCGCCATTCCTTGCGCGAGGCTTCATACCCGGGACGCTGCGAATCGGGCAGGATGCCAGCGCCGGCACGAATGGCGCTGAAGCCTTCGTGATAACGCTTGACGGCGGTGCTGATGGCCGGAATCGCGCCGGGGCGCGAGAGCAGCCAGCGGGTGAAGCTGCGCTGCGAGTTCCAGATGACTTGCAGGGCATCAATCTGCACTTCGTCGCTGACCTTGCCATCAAGCGCGTCAATCTGCGCCCACAAATCACGGGCATCCAGGGTTTCGCGGGTGATGGTATAGGCGCGGGCGATTTCACCGATGCTGCGGCCACTGTCTTCCTGCATACGCATCAGGAAGGTGGCACCCATGCGGTTGATGGTGGAGTTGGTCACTGCCGTGGCGATGATTTCGCGCTTCAGACGATGGTGCTGCATCGCCTTGGCATATTTCTTCTGCAACGGCTCGGGGAAGTAGCGCTCCAGCTCCTTGGACAGATATGGATCTTCCGGCACGTCGCTGGCCAAGAGTTCCGGATAGGCCACCAACTTGGCGTAGGAAAGCAGCACACACAGCTCTGGGCGGGTCAGCCCTTCGCCGCGTGCCTTGCGCTCGGCAAGTTCGGCATCGCTCGGCAGATCTTCGATCTTGCGATCGAGCTGTCCGGCTGCTTCCAGCGTGCGGATGAAGTGCAGCTTGGAGCCGAGTCGCTTCTGCGCCATCCGCTGCATCAGCGACAGGGTTTGGTTCTGGCGGTAGTTGTCGTTCAGCACCAGACCTGCCACTTCATCGGTCATCGCAGCCAACAGCTTGTTGCGCTCGGCCAGCTTCAGATTGCCCTTTTGCACTTCACCGTTCAGCAGAATCTTGATGTTGACCTCGTGGTCGGAGGTATCCACACCTGCGGAGTTGTCGATAAAGTCGGTATTGAGCAGCACGCCGTTCTGCGCCGCTTCAATGCGCCCCTTCTGGGTGAAGCCGAGGTTGCCGCCTTCACCGACAATCTTGCAGCGCAGGTCGGCACCGTTGACGCGCAGCGCGTTGTTGGCGCGATCGCCGACATCGGCATTGCTTTCCTGGCTCGATTTGACATAGGTGCCGATGCCGCCATTCCAGAGCAGATCCACCGGCGCCTTCAGGGCGGCGGAAATCAGTTCGGTCGGGCTCAGGCTGTCCACGGCCGGGTCGATACCCAGCGCCTGCTTCACTTCTGCGGTCAGCTTGATGGATTTTTCCGCGCGCGAGAACACACCGCCGCCCTTGCTGATGAGCTTGGCGTCGTAGTCCGCCCACGAGGAGCGCGGCACCTTAAACAGACGCTGGCGTTCTTTGAAGGAAACCGCCGCATCCGGGTTCGGGTCGAGGAAGACATGGCGGTGGTCAAACGCGCAGACCAGACGGATATGCTTGGAAAGCAGCATGCCGTTGCCGAACACGTCGCCAGACATGTCGCCGATGCCCACACAGGTGAAGTCTTCCTTCTGGCTGTTGCGGCCCAGGGCGCGGAAGTGGCGCTTGACCGATTCCCAAGCACCACGGGCGGTAATCCCCATGCCTTTGTGGTCGTAACCGACCGAGCCACCGGAGGCGAAGGCATCGTCCAGCCAGAAGCCGTGTGCCTGCGAGATGCCGTTGGCGATATCCGAGAAGGTTGCAGTGCCCTTGTCGGCTGCCACCACCAAATACGGATCATCGCCATCATGGCGCACCACGTTGGCCGGCGGCAGCACCTTGCCTTCCTTGGAAAGATTGTCGGTGATGTCCAGAAGGCCATTGATGAAGCGCTTGTAGCAGGCCACGCCCTCATTGAACCAGGCATCGCGATCCACCGCCGGATCCGGCAGTTGCTTGGCGAAGAAGCCGCCCTTGCTGCCCACCGGCACGATCACGGTGTTCTTCACCATCTGCGCCTTGACAAGCCCCAGCACTTCGGTGCGGAAGTCTTCGCGGCGGTCGGACCAACGCAGGCCACCACGGGCGACCGGGCCATAGCGCAAATGGGTGCCTTCCACACGCGGGCCGCAGACCCAGATTTCGCGGTACGGACGCGGCTTAGGCAGGTCGGGCACGCGGGCACAGTCGAGCTTGAACGCCAGATAGTCGGCCGGGCCGCCGTCCTTGCGCTTGCCGTCCACATAGTCGATGTAATAGTTGGTGCGCAAGGTGGCATCCATCACGCCCATGAAGCTGCGCAGGATGCGGTCTTCGTCCAGGCTCTTGACCCGGTCAAGCAGCGCCAGAAGCGCGGCATGGGTGGCCTTGCCCTGTTCTTCGCGCGATTTGCTGCGCGCCTTGATGACCGGCTCAACCAACGCGCGGGCATCGGCATCGCCTGCGCAGAGGGTGTCGAGCTGGGCGGCAAAGCGTTCTGCACCGGCGGCGATTTCGGCTTTGCTTTCCTTGCCGGTGGTGGGGTCAAAACGTGCTTCGAAGTATTCCACCAGAAGGCGCGAGAGCAGCGGATAACGCGAGAGCGTCGCTTCCACATAGCTTTGCGAGAACGGCACGCCGATTTGCAACAGATATTTGCAATAGGCGCGCAGCATCGACACCTGCTTCCAGCCAAGCCCGGCAGCCAGAATCAGCTTGTTGAAGCCATCACTTTCCAGCTCACCACGCCAAATGCGGCCAAAGGCTTCGACAAACAGCTCGGCATTGGCGGCCGGATCGGCGCCTTCGGGCACGGTAACTTCAAAATCCTGCACATAGGCAGTTTCGCCCTCGCCCGCCACCTTGTGCGGGTATTCGGCGACGATGCGCAGCCCCATGTTTTCCAACATCGGAATGACATCGGACAACGGCAGGCTGTAATCACGATGGTAGAGCTTGACCTCGACCGCGCCCTGGGTGTGGCTGGCATCGGGGTCGGCACGCAAGCTGATGCGCAGGTCGTCCGGGCCGGTCAGCGCTGCCAGCTGCACCACATCGGCGGCAGCCGAAGCCACACTCGCCTGCTCGATGTAAGAGGCGCTGAGGGCACGACCATATCGCTTGGCCAGCGCCAAGCCTTCGCTTTCGCCGTGCTCGGCAATCAGCAAATCGGTCAGGTCATCGTGCCAGTTGCGGACGATGGCGGTCAGCCCCGCTTCCAGTGCGGCCAGATCCACCGTGGCGGTTTCGGCATCGCCGCGCGGACGCACATTCATGTGCAGCTGTGCCAGCGGCGAATCACCAATCACCACATTGCTGTCCACATGGTCTGCGCCCAGATGGGTCTTCAGCATCTCCTCGATGCGCTTGCGGATCGCGGTATTGAAACGCTCGCGCGGCACGAAGGCCAGCACCGAGTAATAACGGCCATAGCGGTTGCGGCGCACGAACAGCTTGCTGTCCACGCGCTCTTGCAACCCGAGAATGCCGCCGGCAAGCGCCTGCAATTCTTCGCGGCTGGCTTGGAACAGCTCATCGCGCGGCAGGGTTTGCAGAATATGCCGCAACGCCTTGGCGCTATGGCCGGATTCGGGCAGACCCGAGGCTTTCAGCACGTCTTCGCAGCGGCTGCGCACCACCGGAATATCCCGCGCATTGCTGTTGTAGGCGCTGGAGGTGAACAGGCCGATAAAACGCTTTTCGCCCACGGCCTTGCCCTTGGCATCGAACGTCACCACGCCGATGTAGTCCATATAACCGCTGCGATGCACGGTGGCGCGGGCATTGGTTTTGGTCAGCACCAGCGGCTCGCGCACGCCATCGGCCTGCAACTGATGGGCATCGAGCGACTTCATCGGCCGCGACTGGCCGGCTTCGCCGCGCAACAGCCCAAGGCCGCTGCCCTTGACCGGCACCAGCATGTCCTCCTTGCCCTGCTTTTCCACTTTGTATTCGCGGTAGCCAAGGAAAGTGAAGTGATCATCGGCGACCCATTCCAGAAACTCGCGGGTCTCATCCAGCGCATCGGCCGCGATGCTGTTCGGGTGCGACTTCAGCGCCTCGGCAGAAGCCAGCATTTGCTCGCGGATTTTCTGCCAATCGGCAACGCTCACACGCACATCTTCAAGCACCTGCTTGATGGTGCTTTCCAGCTTGCGCGCATCGGCGGCGGACAGGCGGTCGATTTCCACATGAATCAGCGACTCGGCACTCCCCTTACCCACCGACTTCAAAGCGCCGCTGGCCTCGCGCGTTACCTGCACCACCGGGTGCAGCAAGGCGTGGATGCCGATACCGGCCTCGGTCAGCGCATTGGTCACCGAATCGACCAGGAACGGCATGTCGTCGTTGACGATTTGCAGCACGCTGCGCGCACTTTCCCAACCGTTTTTCTTGACTTCCGGGTTGAACACCCGCACCAGCGCCTTGCCCGCCTTGCGGGTTTTGGCAGCATCCAGCATGTCTTCGGCCAGCGCCGCCCAAACTGCGGCGGGGTGCGCCGCGAGCTCGCCGGGCGTCATGCGCGCATACAGTGCGCTGGCAAAGCGAGCCGCATCCTCCTTTTTGGCAAGGAGGCTTTGTACCTCTTTCAGCGAAACAGCAGGGACACGCGAGTCGGAAGCCGCGCGCGAAGTAGCTTTCTTGGCAGTCATCTCATCTACCTATGCAGGAGAATCAAGGTTGGGAATGGTCAACGAAGACCGGTTTCGTTACGAGCGATCACCAGCCGCTGGATTTCACTGGTGCCCTCGTAAATTTCGGTGATTTTCGCGTCACGGAAGTAACGCTCCAGCGGCATTTCTTTGCTGTAGCCCATGCCGGCATGGATTTGCACAGCCTGATGAGCAATCCACATCGCGCTCTCGGATGCGGTGAGTTTGGCGACCGCAGCTTCGGTACTGAAGCGCTCGCCTTGCGATTTTTTCCAAGCTGCCCGCAGGGTCAACAGCAGCGCGGCATCGAGCTTGCATTTCATGTCGGCAATCTTGGCCTGAATCATCTGGAAGCTGCCGATAGCCTGGCCAAATGCCTTGCGCGCGCGCACATATTCCAAGCTGGCCTGATACGCCGCACGGGCGATGCCGATGGCCTGGCTGGCAATGCCGATGCGCCCGGCATCCAGCACGCTCATGGCGATTTTGAAGCCTTGGCCTTCTTCACCCAACACCTCGTCGGGCTGCGCCACATAATCGGTGAACTCGATTTCGCAAGTGGCCGATGCGCGGATGCCGAGCTTGGGCTCGGTCTTGCCGCGATGAAAGCCCGCTCGGCGGGTATCAATCATGAAAGCGGTGATGCCGCGCGCGCCCTTTTCCGGGTCGGTCATGGCAAACAACACGATGTAATCGGCCACCGGCCCCGAAGTAATCCAACTTTTCTTGCCATTGATGACAAACGTGCCGTCGGCCTGCTTGATAGCGCGGCAACGCATCGCGGTGGCGTCCGAACCCGATTGCGGCTCAGTCAGCGCAAACGCGCCAATGGCCTTGCCTTCGGCAATCTCACGAACATATTTTTGTTTCTGTGCTTCGCTGCCATAGGTCAGGATGCCATTGCAGAACAGCGAGTTGTTGACCGACATGATGGTGCTGTGCGCGGCATCGGCCGCCGCGATTTCCACCATCGCCAGCACATAACCGATGGTATCCATGCCCGCACCGCCGTACTCGACTGGGACTTCGATGCCCATCAGGCCGTTTTCGCCCAGCAAACGAATGTTCTCCAGCGGGAACTCGCCGGTCTGGTCATGGTGCTCGGCCGACGGGGCAATCTTTTCCTCGGCAATGCGCCGGGCCACGTCCTGAATCATCAACTGCTCTTCGGTAAAGCCAAAATCCACGATGACCTCTCAACTTATGTTTCGACGCCCGGCATTGTAGCCCCCCTATCGCGAAAATCTCACGCTTCTTGACCGTATGGAAGGGGATGGAGAGAATGTATCTTTTGATTCGGATAAAAAGATAATGGATTTGGAAGCCTGGTCGAGTCGCTTGAAGGTCTTTGCCGATGCGACCCGTGTGCGGCTTTTGGCGCTGCTGGCACGCGAGGAGCTGACTGTTGCCGAGCTTGCCGCCATTACCGGCCTTGCGCAGCCGCGTGTATCCACGCATCTGGCGCGTCTGAAAGAGGCCGCGCTGGTGCGCGATCGGCGCGCCGGGGTATCGGCCTATTACCGCTTTGACGAAGATGCACTGGATGCCGCGCAGCGCACTTTGTGGCTGGCCTTGCGCGATGGCAGCGACGATCCGCTGCTGGTGCAGGACGCCAGCCGGCTGCCGCAGGTGCTGGCCAGCCGCGCCAATGAGCAGAACTGGGTGGATTCGGTCGCTGGCGACATGGAGCGCCATTATTCGCCCGGTCGCACTTGGGAGGCACTGGCACGCAGTGCCCTGCCCTTGCTGGCGGCCGGTGATGTGCTGGATATCGCTTCTGGCGATGGCGTGCTGGCAGAACTCATGGCGCCGCATTCAGAACGCTATGTGTGTCTGGATGCCAGTCGCCGTGTGGTAAATGCCGCCAGCGAACGACTGCGGGTGCATGACAATGTGGAGGTCATCGAAGGCGATATGCACGCGCTGACCTTTGCCGATGGCAGCTTTGATTTGGTGGTGATGATGCACGCGCTGACTTATGCGGCCAAGCCGCAGCAGGCGGTGAATGAGGCTGCGCGGGTCTTGCGCCGGGGTGGACGGTTATTGCTGTCGAGCCTTGGCAAACATGCCCATGCCTCGAGCGTTGCACCGTTCGGGCATGTCAATCTCGGCTTTACCCGCAAGGAGCTGCAAAAGTTCATCGAAAAAGCCGGGCTGGTATTGCAGGACGAAGGCACCATCACCCGCGAGCGTCGTCCGCCGCATTTCGAGGTCATCGCCCTTATCGGAGTCAAACCATGAAGCCCCTGCCCTGGCACAATCCGGCGCGTGCGGAGGCGCTGTTGACTGCACTGGCAAGCCGCATCCTGATTCTCGATGGCGCGATGGGCACCATGATTCAGCGCCATGAACTGCAAGAGGCCGATTATCGCGGCGAGCGTTTCCGCGACGGCTACGACCGCCTGTTCACGCCCGATGCCCAGCATCAGCATGGCGAAGGCTGCGGCTGCGAAGGTCATGACCAGCGCGGCAACAACGATCTGCTCACCCTGACCCAACCGCAAATCATCCAAGGCATTCACCGCGAATACTTGCTGGCCGGTGCTGACCTTGTTGAAACCAATACCTTCAACTCCACCACTATTTCGCTGGCCGACTACCAATTGCAGCATCTGGTGCATGAGCTGAACTGCGAAGGGGCGCGTCTGGCCCGTGCCGCCTGTGATGAAGTGGAAGCGCAGACACCGGAAAAACCACGCTTCGTGGTCGGCGTGCTGGGGCCGACCAGCCGCACCGCCTCGCTCTCACCCGATGTCAACCGCCCCGGCTTTCGCGCCATCACCTTCGACGAACTGCGCGATACCTATCGCCAAGCCGCCGACGGTCTGATTGCCGGGGGCGCGGATATCTTGATGGTGGAAACGGTATTCGACACCCTGAACGCCAAGGCGGCATTGTTTGCCATCGAAGAAGCCTTCGACGCACTCGGTGCCCGCCTGCCGGTGATGATTTCCGGCACCATCACCGATGCTTCCGGGCGCACATTATCGGGGCAGACCGCAGAAGCCTTCTGGTATTCGCTGCGCCATGCCAGGCCACTGGCGATTGGCCTCAATTGCGCATTGGGCGCGAAAGACCTGCGCGCACATATCGACACGCTGGCGCAGGTGGCCGATGCCTATGTCAGCACCCATCCCAATGCCGGGTTGCCCAATGCCTTTGGCGGCTATGACGAAACGCCCGAGGACATGGCCGAGGTCTTGCGCGGCTTTGCCGAATCGGGGCTGGTCAATATCGTGGGCGGCTGCTGCGGCACCTCGCCCGACCACATCCGCGCCATCGCCGAAGTCTTAGCTCCCCTGCCGCCACGCGCACGGCCGCAACTGGAATCTGCCGCATGATGCTGCTCCGCCAAACCCGCCTCTCCGGCCTTGAGCCGCTGGTCATCACGCCAGCGCTGAACTTCATCAATATCGGCGAGCGCACCAATGTCACCGGCAGTGCCCAGTTCAAGAAAATGATTCTGGAAGGCCGCTATGACGATGCGCTGGCCGTGGCGCGCCAACAGGTGGAAAACGGTGCGCAAATCATCGACGTCAACATGGATGAGGGGCTGCTTGATTCCGAACGGGCGATGGTGGACTTCCTCAACCTGATCGCCGCAGAGCCGGACATCGCCCGCGTGCCGGTGATGGTTGATTCGTCCAAATGGAGCGTGATTGAAGCTGGCCTCAAATGCCTGCAAGGCAAGGGCATCGTCAACTCCATCTCGATGAAGGAGGGCGAGGCGGAGTTTCTGCGGCAGGCCGAGCTGGTTCGCCGTTACGGCGCTGCGGTGGTGGTGATGGCGTTTGACGAGGTTGGCCAGGCCGATACCTTCGAGCGCAAGGTCGAGATATGCAGCCGCGCCTATCAGTTGCTAACTGAAAAAGTCGGCTTCCCGCCCGAGGACATCATCTTCGACCCGAACGTGTTTGCCGTCGCCACCGGCATCGAAGAACACAACGACTACGCGGTGGCGTTCATCGAGGCGACCCGCGAGCTGAAACGGCGCTTCCCGCTGGCGCATATTTCTGGCGGGGTATCGAATGTGTCGTTCTCCTTCCGCGGCAACGAAGCCGTCCGCCAGGCGATTCATGTGGTGTTTCTCTACCACGCCATCCGTGCCGGGATGGACATGGGCATCGTCAATGCCGGTGCCCTGCCCCTGTATGACGAGTTGGATGCCGAGCTGCGCGAGCGCGTCGAGGACGTGGTGCTGAACCGTCGCGCCGATGCCACCGAGCGCCTGCTGGAGATTGCCGACCGCTTCAAGGGCAAGAAGGGGCAGAAAAAAACCGAGGATTTGAGCTGGCGCGAGAAACCCGTGGCAGAGCGTCTGGCACATGCCCTGGTACACGGCATCGACACCCATATCGACGCCGATACCGAAGAAGCCCGGCTTGCCGCCCGTCGCCCGCTGGACGTGATTGAAGGGGCGCTGATGGACGGTATGAACGTGGTTGGCGACCTGTTTGGCGCCGGCAAGATGTTCCTGCCGCAAGTGGTGAAGTCCGCCCGGGTGATGAAAAAAGCCGTGGCCTGGCTGCTGCCGTTCATCGAAGAAGAAAAGCAGCGCAGCGGCGATGTAGGCAAAAGCAATGGCCGCATCGTGATGGCGACAGTCAAGGGCGATGTGCACGACATCGGCAAGAACATCGTCGGCGTGGTGCTGGCCTGTAACAACTTCGAGGTGGTGGATTTGGGCGTGATGGTGCCGGCACAAACCATCCTCGACCGCGCTCGCGAAGTGCAGGCCGACCTTATCGGCCTGTCCGGCCTCATCACCCCGTCGCTGGAAGAAATGAGCCATGTAGCCCGTGAAATGCAGCGTCAGGGGTTTGAAATCCCGCTGATGATTGGCGGCGCGACCACATCGCGCGCGCATACCGCGCTGAAAATCGACCCGCATTACAGTGCACCGACCATCTGGGTGAAAGACGCCAGCCGCGCGGTCAACGTGGCGCAATCGCTGATTTCCCCAGATTTGCGCCCGGCCTTTGTGGACAGCCATGCACGCGACTATGCCGATATCCGCGAACGTCATAAAAACCGTGGCGATGCCAAGCGGCTGGTGTCGCTTGAAAAAGCCCGCGCACAAAAGTTCAACGGCGACTGGGACAACTACACCCCGCCCACCCCGACAAAGCCCGGCATCCATGTATTTGACGACTACCCGCTGGAAGAACTTATCCCGCTGATTGACTGGGTGCCGTTCTTCAACGCCTGGGAACTGGCCGGGCGCTATCCAGACATCCTGACCGATGAAATCGTAGGCCAACAGGCCAGCGAACTGTTTGCCGATGCGCAAGTGATGCTGGAACGCATCGTCAAGGAAAAATGGCTGCGTGCCAAAGCGGTGATTGGCCTGTTCCCGGCACAAGCGGTGGGCGACGATGTGGAAGTGCAAACCGCAAACGGCAGCATGCGTCTGCATTTTCTGCGCCAACAAGCCGACAAACCCATCGAGCGCCCGGATTTTTGTCTGGCCGACTTCATCGCCCCCAAAGACAGCGGCAAGGCCGACTGGATTGGCGCCTTCGCCTGCACCGCCGGGCTTGGCATTGATGAACACGTCGCCCGCTTTGAAGCCGCGCATGATGACTACAACGCTATCTTGCTGAAATCTCTCGCTGATCGCCTCGCCGAAACGCTCGCCGAGCGCCTGCACCAGCGCGTGCGTTGCGAGTTCTGGGGCTATGCGGCAGACGAGGCGTTGAGCGTGGAAGAGATCATCGCGGAAAAATATCGCGGCATCCGCCCCGCCCCCGGCTATCCGGCCTGCCCCGAGCACAGCGAAAAACAGAGCCTATTCGCCCTGCTTTCGGCAGAAAAACACGCCGAAATGCTGCTCACCGACAACTTCGCCATGCTGCCGGCCTCATCCGTATCCGGCTGGTATTTCAGCCACCCGCAAAGCCAGTATTTCGTGCTTGGCAGAGTCAGCAAAACGCAGGTGGAAGACTACGCCCGCCGCAAAGGCATTACCCTCGCCCAGGCCGAGCGCCTGTTGGCACAGAACCTAGACTACGACCCGGAATAAGCCCCACAAAAATGCCCGTGTCAGACACGGGCATTTTGCTTGCAAGGCTGCGGACAAACGGCTATCAGCGCTTGGGCAGATAAATCTGTGGATCGACCGGTTTTCCGTTCTGGCGGATTTCAAAATGCAGCATATTGCGCGGTGCGCCGGTGCTGCCCAGTTCGCCAATCTGCTGCCCGGCCTTGACCAGCGCGCCTTCGTTGACCAGACGCCTGCGGTTGTGTCCATAGGCCGAGAGCCATTGGTCATCGTGCTTGATGATGATGAGCTCGCCATAGCCGACCAGACCGGCACCGGAATACACCACCGTGCCATCGGCCGTGGCGCGCACCGGCTCGCCGCCATTGCCGGCGATGTCGATGCCCTGGCGCGTGGTGTCATTGGCAAGATAGGTGGAGATAACCTGCCCACCACTGACCGGCCATTGCCAGCGAATCTGGCTAACCGGTGCGCTCGGAGTCGTCGGCGTGTTGTTGGCCGGCGGCGGCGTCGGGCGCTGCGGCGTTGGCGTCGGGCGCGAGGTATTGCTGGCCGTTGTGCCGCCCGGATACAGGCGCAGGCGCTGCCCCGGATAAATGGTGTAAGGCGGCGGAATATCGTTCCAGAGCGCCAGATCCAGCGGGGTGATGCCGTTGGTGGTGGCGATGCGATACACCGTTTCGCCACGTTGCACCACATAAGTGGCGCCATATTTGGGCTGGGAAATCTTCGGTTGCGGCGTAACCGGTTGCGCTGCACCGCCAGCAGATTGCGAGGCCGAAGCAGCGGAATTGGAAGACGGCTGGGTGCGCACCACCGTGCTGCGGGTACAGGCAGCAAGAAGGACGGCAGTGGCAAGCAGCGCGCAGGTATTGAGCAAGGCAGTTGGGCGATTCATTTCGCGCAGGTTCCTGTAAGACAGAATCAGTGAAACTTTACCGGGCATGGAGACGGGTTTGCTGAAGGCAGGCTCAGTGCCCGCGCAATTGCAACCAAACGACGGCGATGATAACCGCGATGGCAACCGCCCAACCCAGCCATTCGATATAACGGCGGATCACGGCTTCGAGCTTCTCTCCGCCCCAGGCCACCAGCCCGGCGACCAGAAAGAAACGCGCGCCACGGCCAATCAGCGAGCCAAGGATGAAGGGCACGGCGCCCACCCCGGTCGCCCCGGAAGTGATGGTGAACACTTTGTAGGGGATGGGCGTGAAGGCGGCCACAAACACGAATAAGAAGCCGTATTGCCTGAACAGCGCCTGGATTTTCTCGAAAGTGTCATCCCAGCCCAGGCGCTCCATCCACGGCCAGATCATTTCCAGTGCGTAATGCCCCAGGGCATAGCCAATCAGGCCGCCGGCAAGTGAGCCGAGGGTGCAAAGGGCGGCAAACCGCCACCATTTTTTCGGCTGGCCAAGCGTCATCGGCGCAAGCATCACATCCGGCGGAATAGGAAACACCACGGATTCGGCCGCACTGATGCCAGTCAGCCAGGCCGGTGCATGGCGATGCCTAGCAAGACGTAGGCAAAAATCATAAATCGGAGCAAAAATCTTCATTGAAATTTCTCGCGGCAAGCGCCGCTCATGCGTCCACAACACCTGCCAGAAGCGGCACAAAGCTCACCGGCGCCAGCGCCTGTTGCTGCCAGCGGTTTTCCTCATCCCGGCTGATGCGCAACAACTGGCCGTTCACCGGCGCGACCAATAGCCCGCCCGGTGCCAATTGCGCCAGCAATGCCGGCTCAAGCGCGGCCGCACCGGCCGTCACCACGATGGCGTCAAAGGGCGCGTATTCGGCCCAGCCCACACGGCCATCATCATGGCGGCTGCGCACTTCGATGCCCAACTGGCGGAAGCGTTTGCGCGCGGTGCGCAGCAGGTCGCCAATCCGTTCTACGGTAAATACCTGGATGCCAAGCGCCGCCAGCACGCTGGCCTGATAGCCCGAGCCGGTGCCGATTTCCAGTGCAGTTTTCGGCGCGCATGCCAGCACGGTTTCGGTCATCTTTGCCACTACCCAGGGCTGGGAAATGGTTTGCCCGTGACCAATTGGCAATGCGGTGTCTTCATAGGCGCGCCCGGCAAAGGCTTCATCCACGAACAAATGTCGCGGCAAGGTGCGGATGGCCGCCAGCACCCGTTCGTTTTCCACGCCCTGCTCGCGCAGGCGTTCAATCAGGCGGTCGCGCACGCGCTGGCCAGTCATGCCAACGCCAATGGCTTCCGGGCTTAAACGCAAACGGGAAATCATGCCAGCTTGAAACCCTGTACCCAGCTTGCCACCTGCTCCAGCGCCTGATAGCGGGTCAGATCCACCTTGATCGGTGTAACCGAGACCGCGCCACGCCGGATGGCATCGAAATCCGTGCCGGGACCTGCATCCTGCTCCGGGCCGGCCGGGCCAATCCAGAAGAATGCCCGCCCACGCGGATCCGGTGCAGCGATGCAACTCTCGGCGCGATGCCGGTTGCCAAGCCGCGTGGCTTCAAAGGCGCTGATTTCGTCCCATTCGATATCCGGCACATTGACGTTCAAAATGGTGTCGGCAGGCAGCGGATCGCTCGCCAGACGTTTGACAATCTGCACGGCAGCGAATGCGGCCGTTTCAAAATGCTGCGGGTCGTGGTCGCGGCTGACCAGCGAAATCGCCACCGCCGGAAGGCCGAGAAAGCGCCCTTCCATCGCTGCCGAAACCGTGCCGGAATAAATCACGTCATCGCCCAGATTGGCGGCATTATTGATGCCCGACACCACCATGTCCGGCTCGGCGCGATCCTGGAACATGCCGGTCAGCGCCAGATGCACGCAATCGGTCGGCGTGCCATGCACCCGCCAAGTGTTTTCGTCCTGCTGCACCACGCGGATGGGCATGTCCAAGGTCAACGAATTGCTGGCGCCGCTGCGGTCACGGTCAGGCGCAACCACCGTGACTTCGTGCCCGGCAGCGCGCAGCTCTGCGGCCAGGATGCGGATACCCGGCGCGTCCACGCCATCATCGTTGCTCACCAAAATACGCATGCGGTTGATTCGCCCAAAGAGGCGACATGATACCGGAGCCGTAACGGACGCTGGCAAAAACTGCGTAAAGTATGTCGATGTCTCGCAAACTCCCGCCCCCCGAAACCCCCGATCTGGATGATGCCGCGCTGTTCCGCAGCGCGATCGGCGAAGTGCGTGAAATCGCGCCCCGTCCGGCTCCGCCTGCCCGTCCGCGACCGGCGCCCAAGGCGGCGATGGCCGAACGCGATGAACGCGCTGCCGCCGTCGAGTTCCGCCTAGCGCTGGATGAGCAACTGCTGGGCGCGGGCGATGCGCTGGTCTATCGCCGTGATGAAGTTCCGCCGCGCACCCTGAAACGGCTGGCGCGCGGTGAATTTGCCGCCGTCGATGAGCTGGATCTGCATGGCATTGACAGCCGCAGCGCAGAAAACTGGCTGCGCGAGTTTTTGCGTCATGCCGTGCAGGAAGGCTTTGGCTGTGTGCGCATCATCCACGGCAAGGGACGCTATAGCGCTGAAGGCGTACCGGTGCTGAAAAATCTGGTGGATCGGATGTTGCGCCAACGTGCTGATGTGCTGGCTTTCCACTCTGCACCGGCGGCGCAGGGCGGCACCGGCGCCGTATTGGTTTTGCTTGCCAGCCGCCGTCGCCGTTGAAAATGGCGCTGCGCATCTCCATTGAAGGCCGATGGCACGAGCACAATCGACTCCAAACAAAGAAAAAGCGCCCATCTCCAGCCTGCGCACCCTCTGGCCTTATGTAAAACGCCAGCGCGGACTGTTTTTTGCTTGGCTGCTGGCACTGGGCTGCTCTTCTGCGGCCACCCTGACCCTGCCGATGGCCTTCCGGCAAATGATTGACCACGGCTTTGCCAGTGGCAGCAATATCGACCAGACCTTCAGCCTAGTGCTGGCCGTGGTGGTGGTATTGGCACTGGCCACTGCGGCGCGGTTTTTCTTTGTCAGCCTGCTGGGCGAGCGCGTGGTCGCCGACCTGCGCCAGCGGCTGTACGCCCATCTCATCGGTCTTGACATGGCCTTCCATGATGCCAACCGCAGCGGCGAGCTGGTTTCGCGCTTGACTGCCGATGCCGAGCTCCTGCGCAGCGTGGTCGGCTCGGCGATGTCGGTCGCCCTGCGCAGCGCAGTGATCGTGATTGGCGCCCTGGTGATGCTGTTTGTCACCGCACCGAAACTAGCCGCCTGGGCGCTGCTCGGCATCCCGCTGGCCGTGCTGCCCATCGTGCTCGGTGGCCGTCGCCTGCAAAAAATCGCCCGGCAAAGCCAAGACCGGATTGCCGATGCCAATACCCATGCCGCCGAGGCGCTGGGCGCGGTCAAAACCGTGCAGGCACATGGGCGCGAAACTTGGGAGCGCAATCGCTTTGCCGAGGCCATCGACATCGCCGTGCAAGTCGCCAAAAAACGCATCAGCTGGCAATCGCTGGTTACTGCCCTCGCAATCGTGCTGATTTTCGGCGCCGTTACCTTGGTGCTGTGGAGTGGCGCACACGATGTCATCGCAGGCCGGATGAGCGCCGGTACGCTCGGCCAGTTCGTGTTTTATGCCCTAATTGGCGGCGGCTCGGTAGGGGCACTTGCCGAAGTCTGGAACGAGCTGCAACGCGCCGCAGGCGGCATGGGGCGCATCAATGAGCTTTTGCAGCAACAGCCGCAAATTCACGCCCCTGCCCAGCCCAAGCCGCTACCCGTGCCGCTGCGTGGCGAGGTGCGATTTGAGGACGTTACTTTCCACTACCCGGCTCGCCCGGACAGCGCCGCGCTGGAAAACTTCAGCCTGCATATCGCGCCCGGCGAAACCGTGGCACTGGTCGGGCCTTCGGGTGCGGGCAAAAGCACCGTGCTGTCGATGCTGCTGCGCTTCCATGACCCGGACAGCGGCACGGTCAAAATCGACGGCGAGGATATTCGCGCTTTCGCCCCGGATGCCCTGCGTCAAACGATGGCGCTGGTGCCGCAAGCCCCGAGCATTTTTGCCAGCTCCGCTGCCGACAATATCCGCTATGGCCGACTGGAAGCCACTGATGCCGAAGTGGAAGCGGCCGCCCGCGCCGCCGAGGCACTGGATTTTCTGCGTGCCCTGCCCGATGGCCTGAACGAGCAACTGGGCGAGCGTGGTGCCCGGCTTTCCGGCGGCCAGCAACAACGCATCGCCATCGCCCGTGCGCTACTCAAAGATGCCCCGATTCTGCTGCTGGACGAAGCCACATCAGCGCTGGATGCGCAAAGTGAGCGCGCCGTGCAAACCGCGCTCGAACACCTGATGCAAGGCCGCACCACTCTGGTCATCGCCCACCGCCTAGCCACCATCCTGAAAGCCGACCGCATCGTGGTGATGGACAAGGGGCGGATCGTCGCCGAGGGCACCCACCAAGCACTGCTTGCCGAAGGCGGGCTGTATGCAGAACTGGCGAAGCTGCAATTTTTGGACTGATCAAGCCGCGAGATTCAAGCGAGCCAGCCAGTTTTTCCCGGTTTCGCTGCTGGCCTCGGCGGTAAAACTCCGCCCGAGCCCGTCAATGGCAAGATGGATTTCCAGATCGGCGGGCGGCAAGGCCGTGCCGCCGCGCTCGGGCCACTCCACCAACCATAGCGCCACGCTGTCAGGCTCGATGCCGAGAAACTCCAACTCGCCGGGGTCGCCAATGCGATACAGATCCATATGCAGCGCCTCGCGGCCATCGGCCAGCGGATAGCGTTCCACCAGCGTATAGGTTGGGCTGCGGATGGCGCCGGTTACGCCCAGCGCACGCAAAAAAGCCCGCGCAAAACTGGATTTGCCCGCACCCAAATCACCATGCAGATGCAGTACGGCGGTATCCGGGCGGCTCTGGGCAAAACGCGCCGCAAGCGCATCGGTGGCTTCGGCATCAGGGAGGAAAATGGATTTCATTGCAGACATTCGCTTATTGCATCAAACAACTTGGCAGTAACATCGCGCGCCAAAAGGCTGGCCTCACCACATGCTTGCGCGGCGATATCCCCGGCGCGGCCATGCAGCCAGGCGCCGATGCAGGCGGCCGGCATCGGTGCGTAGCCTTGCGCAAGAAGCGTTGTGATGATGCCGGTCAGGGTATCGCCCATGCCGGCTGAGGCCATGCCGGGGTTGCCAACTGCCAGCACATTCGGGGTGTGACCGGGCGCGGCAATCACGCTGCCTGCGCCTTTCAATACCACAGCGCACTGGTAACGCTCGGCAAGCGCGCAGGCAGCGGCAATCCGGTCGCGGGCAATATCCGCTGTTGTGCAGCCAAGTAACCGCGCTGCCTCACCCGGATGCGGGGTCAGCAGCGCTTGCGGCACGGGTTTTGGCGCTGCCGCCAACAGATTCAGTGCATCGGCATCCAGTACACAGGGCTTGCCGCTGGCAAGCACGCGATTGAAATGCGCCTGCGCCCAGTCGCTTTGCCCAAGCCCGGTGCCGAGCGCAATGGCATCCGCTGCGGTGAGTGCATCGCCCAGTGCCTCGTCACCGGCCAGCGTCATCGCTTCCGGGCAGCGGCTGAGCAAGGCGGTGTGATGTTCGGCGCGCGTTGCCACCTGCACCCAGCCAGCACCGCTGCGCAGCGCGGCTTCTGCACAAAGCAGCACCGCGCCCCCCATACCGTGGTCGCCGCCCACTACCAGCACCCGGCCATAATCACCCTTGTGGCTATCGCGTTTGCGGCACAGCAATACCGGCTCGACAAAGATATGCGCGCGCGGCTGCAAACCGTCAAAGCATTCCCGCGGCACATCCAGCGGCGCCAAGCCGAGCGCGCCAACATGGTTGCAGGCCCTGCCGGTGGCAAGCCCGGCATGAGCGGCGATGAATTGCAGGGTTAGCCGTGCATCAATCGCTGCACCCGGCACATGGCCGGTTTCTGCATCCACGCCGCTTGGGGTATCCAGCGCCAGAATCTCTGCCGGATGGGCATTGGCCGCAGCGATCAGGGCGGCGGGCTCGCCCTGCGGTGCACGCGCAAGGCCGATGCCGAACAACGCATCGACAATCACATCGGCATGGGGCAATTCGCCGGTGAATATTTCCACCCTGCCGCCTGCGTCGCGGTATTCCTGCGCCATTTGTTGCGCCAGTTTGCTGCTTGGCGGCAGCGATGCCGCTTGCAGCACGCATACCGACCGCCCAGAAAGCAGCGCATGCTGCGCCAGCACCCAGCCATCGCCGCCATTATTACCAGGGCCTGCCAGTACGATGATGCGCCGCGCATCCGGCCAATGCCCAAGCAATGTCCGCCACGCCGCCTGCCCGGCACGGCGCATCAGTTCATCTTCGGCAAGCCCGGCCTGTACGCCTGCCCGGCGCTCCAACTCTCGCAACGCAGTATTGTCATAAAGCTCAAACATGCGGGGATTTTAGTGGCTGTTGGTGCGCCTGCTTGCAATGCGATGTTTTCTTGTGCCCCCGGATTATCTGCGGCTGCTCTTGCGGCTATCCCGCAGCGGGTGCTTCAAGCAGCTCGCGCAATACAGTGGTGGCGTAACAGCCGGGGGGCAGTTGGAAGCTCAGTTGCAATACATCCGCTGCCGGCCATTGCCAGGTGAAGTTTTCCGGTAGCAGTCGCAGGCTGCGACGCTCCTGTTTCAGCCCGGCCTGCTCCAGTCCCGCGCATAGCACCGGATGCTGCGCGGCGATTTGCAGCTCCAGCGCCGCAGTAGCGTGCTCGCTGCGCAGCTGTCCACGCCCCCAGAGTGCGCCGGTGGGATGGATATCGAAATCGGCAAGGCGCGCCTGCAAGGCTGGGCTTGGCGGTTCGGGGCCAAAGATGCTTTGGCTGCCGGCCAGCATGAAAACATCGCCCGGCAGTGCCTGATTCCAACTGCCTGCCGCAACCCGAGCCGCCAGTATCTGATTGAAGATTTCCGCGCGTGCGGCAGAAAGCAATATCGAGCGCAATTCGCGCTTTACCCGGCGCCCGGCGAACATCGCACGGGCTTTTTCCACGTTTTCGCCGCCGCGCCCAAAGCGCTGCTCGCCAAAATAATTGGGAACGCCGATGGCGGCGATGCTGGCTAGCCGTGTCTCGATGGCTGCGCGTGCGCCAAGCACTTCGCGCAGGCGCAATACAAAGCGGTTTCCCGCCAGTGCGCCCCGTGGCAATTTGCGGCTATGCCAGTGGCTTGCCAGCAGGCGAATCCCCGGCTGTTCAAGCGCGGCCAGATCCGGGGCGATTTTCTTTGGTAGCCATACCGAAAACCGTTGGCAGGTCAGCGCATTGCGATCTTTTAGCCCGGCATAGGACACCGCAGAAAGCGCCACACCCGCCCACTGGGCGATTTTTTGTGCGACTTCCGTGGTGTTTTTTTCGCGCTTTTCTATCGTGAGCAACAGATGCTCGCCACTGCCGCTGGCAGCAAAAGCGTCAATTTCTTCAACGAAAAAATCTTCCGGCAGGCTGCGGATTTTCGCCTGCATCACCGGCGCGCCGTGGGCATGCGGCAGCATGGTCAGTCGCTCACCAAAAGACAGACCGCCATCGCAGCGATGCCTTCACTGCGTCCGGTAAAGCCAAGGCGCTCGGTGGTGGTGGCCTTGATGCTGACCGATTCAATCGAAACATCCAGCTCCCTTGCCAGCAATTCGCGCATCGCCTTGGCATGCGGGCCGACCTTCGGGCGCTCGCACATCACGGTGATATCGACATTGCCCACCCGCCAGCCGCGCGCGGCCATGAGGTGTCGGCAATGACGCAGAAAATCGACGCTGGCCGCGTCTTTCCAGCGCATGTCACTGGGAGGGAAATGCTGGCCGATATCCCCCAATGCCAGAGCGCCCAGCAGCGCATCGCAAAGTGCATGCAGGATGACATCGCCATCGCTATGCGCCTCAACGCCGTGGGTATGCGGCACACGCACGCCGCCCAGCATGATGTGGTCGCCCGCGCCAAAGGCGTGAACATCAAAACCTTGTCCAATGCGGATATTCATGATTTTTCTTGGGCTTTCAGCCAGGCAAACCGGGCAAGGTCTGCGGGCGTTGTGATTTTGAAATTATCCTCGGCGCCTTCCACCAGCAAAATCGGTGCACCCGCCAGCTCCATCGCCATGGCCTCGTCGGTCACTTCGATGCCTTGCGCGGCGGCGGCGGCCAGTGCCTCGGCCAGCGCCTGACGCGCAAAAGCTTGCGGGGTTAGCGCCCGCCACAGCGCTTCACGCGGCTCGGTGGCAAGCACCTGCCCAGCCGGGGTGGCGCGCTTGAGCGTATCGCGCACCGGGGCGGCCAGCATGGCACCGGGATGCTGCGCAAGTGCGGCCAGCAGCGCATCCAAATCGGCCGACGCAAGATTGGGACGCGCAGCATCGTGCACCAGCACCGGGTCGTGTGCGGCCACTTCATCCGGCAGGGCGGCAAGACCGTTGGCAACCGACTCTGCCCGGCTTGCGCCCCCCCGAACCCGCAAAACCGGCTTGCCGTAGTAGCGCTCTGGCAATTCGACCGGAAGCTCGCCCGTGGCAGGCAAGACCAGCACCACACCGGCAATGCCGGGATGTCCGAGCAATGCCTCCAAGGTATGTAGCAAAACCGGCTTGCCGGCCACCGGCAAGTATTGCTTGGGCACGCTGCCGCCAAACCGGCTACCGCTGCCGGCAGCCGGAATCACGCACCAGCGGGGTTTGCCCGTGCGCAGATTCACGGCTCGCGCTTCTCCCGGTCATCCACCACGCGGTAGAAGGTTTCGCCGGGTTTAATCAGGCCAAACTCGTCGCGGGCACGCTCTTCGATGGCCGCACCACCGGAGGTCAGCCCCTTGAGGTCGTCCACTTCGGCGGCCAATGCGTCGTTGCGCTGCTTGAGGAGCCGGTTTTTTTCTTCCTGCGCCTCAAGCTGCGTGGCCAGGGCGGCAACTTCCTGCTTGCCGCCGATGCCGAACCACAACCGATACTGCAACCAGGCCAAAAGCCCCAGCAGTATCAATGCCACCAGCGCCAGATGGCGATTCCGCATGGACTGGCTCAGCCTTTCAACGAGACAAAGGCGCCACGGCCGGCGTATCGGGCGGCACTGCCCAGTGCCTGCTCGATACGCAGCAACTGGTTGTACTTGGCCACGCGATCGCTGCGGCACAGCGAGCCGGTCTTGATTTGGGTCGCGGTGGTGGCCACGGCGATATCGGCGATGGTGGTGTCCTCGGTTTCGCCGGAGCGGTGCGAAACCACGGCGGCATAACCGGCCGTGTCGGCCATTGCGATGGCTTCCAGCGTTTCTGAAAGCGTACCGATCTGGTTCACCTTGATGAGAATGGCATTGGCAATGCCTTCGTCGATGCCCTGCTTGAAGATGCGCGGATTGGTCACGAACAGGTCATCGCCCACCAATTGCACCTTGTGGCCGATTTTTTGCGTCAAGAGTTTCCAGCCCTCCCAGTCGTGCTCGCCCATGCCGTCTTCGATGGTGATGATCGGGTACTGCGCACACCAATCGGCCAGGAAGTCCACGAATTGTTCGCTGCCAAGGCGCTTGCCTTCGCCGGTGAGATTGTATTTGCCGTTTTCGTGGAACTCGCTGGAAGCCACGTCCAGCCCCAGCAGAATGTCATCACCGGCCTTGTAACCGGCCTTGCCGATGGCTTCCATGATGGTATCGAGTGCTTCGGCATTGCTACGCAGGTCAGGAGCAAAGCCGCCTTCATCGCCAACCGCCGTGGACAGGCCGCGCGCTTTCAGCACTGATTTCAGCGCATGGAAGATTTCCGTACCCGCGCGCAGAGCTTCGGAGAACTTGTCAAAACCGACCGGCAAAATCATGAACTCTTGCAGGTCCACATTATTGTCGGCATGCGCACCGCCGTTGATGATGTTCATCATCGGCACTGGGAGAACAGGTGCGCGCCCTTGTGCAAGGTATTGCCACAGCGGTTCACGGCGCGAAGCTGCCGCCGCATGCGCCACCGCCATGGAAACCCCCAGCAAGGCATTCGCGCCTAGGCGGCCTTTGTTTTCGGTGCCGTCCAGGTCAATCAGGCGGGTATCCACGCCCTTCTGGTCGGCTGCATCCATGCCCTTCAGTGCCTCGGCAATCGCGCCATTGACGTTTTCCACCGCCTTCTGCACGCCTTTGCCGAGATAACGGGTCTTGTCGCCATCGCGCAGCTCCACCGCCTCCTTGGTGCCGGTGGAAGCACCAGAAGGTACGGCCGCGCGGCCAAAGCTGCCATCGGCAAGCCGCACTTCCGCCTCAAGCGTGGGATTGCCGCGGCTGTCGAGGATTTCGCGGGCGCAGATTTGACTGATCGTGCTCATGTCGGTTCCAGTTTCCAGTTCAATCAAAGTTGGGTTTCAAGAAAGCCGTTGCGTTTGCCGACGGCATCAAGTTCTTTCAGGGTTTCAAGCAGGGCCTGCATTTTGTCCAGCGGCCAGGCATTGGGGCCATCGCTGAGCGCCTTGCCGGGGTCGGGATGGGTTTCCATGAAAAGACCGGCCACGCCCACCGCCACCGCCGCACGCGCCAGCACCGGGACGAATTCGCGCTGACCGCCGCTGGCATTGCCCTGCCCGCCCGGCAGTTGCACCGAATGAGTGGCATCAAACACCACCGGACAGCCGGTATCGCGCATCACCGAAAGGCTGCGCATATCGCTTACCAAATTGTTGTAGCCAAAACTGGCACCACGCTCGCACACCATGATGTCCTGATTGCCAGTGGCACGGGCTTTTTCCACCACCGGCTTCATGTCCCAGGGCGAAAGAAACTGGCCTTTCTTGATGTTGACCGGCTTGCCAGCGCTGCATACGCGGGTGATGAAGTCGGTCTGGCGCACCAGAAATGCCGGGGTTTGCAGCACATCCACCACGCTCGCCACTTCATCCATCGGCGTGTATTCGTGGACATCGGTCAGCACCGGCACATCCAACTGGCGCTTGACCTCGGCCAGCACTTTCAGCCCCTCTTCCATGCCTGGGCCACGAAAACTATGGATGGAGGTGCGATTGGCCTTGTCGAAGCTGGACTTGAAAATGAACGGAATCCCCAGCTTGCCGGTGATTTCCTTGAGCTTGCCGGCGGTATCCAGTTGTAGCTGCAACGACTCCACCACGCAGGGGCCTGCGATCAGAAAAAACGGCTGATCCAGCCCGACCTCAAAACCACAAAGTTTCATGCTTGCCTCATGTCATAAAAGTCACACGCCATAACGGTTCTGCAAAGCCCTCCGATGTGCCTCTTTATGTGTCCGTCCGGCTTGACTCAGACGCGATAGTTTCTCACAAATCGCCCGGCACTCTTGCTCGCTCAACACTTGCTGCCTAAACGACTGAATGTAGTCGGCATAGTCATGCAAATATCGAACCTGCTCGGGCATTTGCGTCTTGAAAGTTGCACTGCCCGCAAAGACCACCACGGAATGAATCTGCCGTTCCGAAAGCCCCAACACGCCTTCCAGCGCTTTCTGGTGCCGATAATTTTGCCGCAGGGGATTCTGAAACTTGCGCTTTTGGCTTGGGAATACCTGTGTCCATTCACGCTGATACTCACCACCAAAAATCCAGCCCTCCATGTTTTTGGTTTCCAACACAAACACACCATAAATCGACACATAGACATGGTCGATTTGTGTCAGCCCTTTGTCATCCTCCAATACAAGGTCATCAAAGGTTTGATACACATGAGCATCAAGGGTGCGTGAAGTCCTACGGCTAACCCGCCTCTCCCCCACAGTCCCTTTGAGCCGCGGATGAGTGACAAGCCATCTGAGCAAAGGTAAAAAGAACAGCAATGGCAACAGCCACCACACCTCTTTCAAAAACGCACTCGCCAAAGGCAGCCCATTGCTCATTCTGAAAAACTCACTTATCCGGCAGCTTTGGCCTTGTGTTCGCGCGCGGCATGGATGAAGCCGATGAAAAGCGGGTGGCCGGTACGCGGGGTGGAAAGGAACTCCGGGTGTGCCTGACAAGCGAGGAACCACGGATGGTTCGGCCATTCAATCATTTCCACCAAGGTGTCATCCATCGACTTGGCCGAGAACACCAAACCGACATCTTCCAGTTGCGCGCGGTAATGATTGTTGAATTCGTAACGGTGACGGTGGCGCTCGCCGACCACATCCTGCCCATACAGGCGATGCGCCAGTGTGCCGGGCTTGATGCGTTGTTCTTGCAGACCAAGACGCATGGTGCCGCCCAAGTCGCTGCCCTCATCGCGACGCTCCACGCCCCCGCTTGAGGTGCGCCATTCGGTAATCAGCGCCACCACCGGATGCGGGCCGTTTTTATCGTTTTCGGTGCTGTTGGCACCGGCAAGCCCAGCAAGATTGCGGGCGGCATCGACCACCGCAGCCTGCATCCCGTAGCAGATGCCGAAATACGGCACACCATTTTCGCGGGCGTACTGCGCGGTCAGCACCTTGCCTTCAAAACCGCGGTCGCCAAAGCCGCCGGGCACCAGAACGCCATCCACACCGGCCAGCGCCTTGGCCGCGCCTTCGCGCTCGATATCCTGCGATTCCAGCCATTTGAGCTTGACCCGAGTGCGTTGGCGGATGCCGCCATGTTTGAGCGCCTCGGCCACTGATTTGTAGGCATCCTGATGGTCGATGTATTTGCCGACTACGGCGATGGTCACTTCATCTTCCGGGTTCTGGCTGGCATCCACCACTGCCTGCCATTGGGTAAGGTCGGCCTTCGGGCTGGCCTTGGCTTCAAGCCGCAACTGCTCCACCACCAGTTGATCCAGCCCCTGATCGTTCAGCCAGAACGGAATCTTGTAGATATTGTCAAGATCAATCGCGGTAATCACCGCACGCTCGGGCACATTGGTAAACAGCGCGATTTTGCGTCGCTCGCCTTCTGGCAGCGGCTGTTCGGCGCGGCAAATCAGCACATCGGGCTGAATGCCGATGGAGCGCAATTCCTTGACCGAATGCTGGGTGGGCTTGGTTTTCAACTCGCCCGCCGCCGCGATATATGGCACCAGAGTCAAGTGCATGAACATCGCCGCCTGCGGGCCACGCTCGCTGCGCAGCTGGCGAATCGCCTCCAAGAACGGCAGCGATTCGATATCCCCCACCGTGCCGCCGATTTCCACCAGCGCCACGTCAAAACCGGCGGTGGCCTCGTCGATGCGGCGTTTGATTTCATCGGTGATATGCGGAATCACCTGCACCGTGCCGCCAAGATAGTCGCCACGGCGCTCCTTGCGAATCACGCTGTCATAAATCTTGCCGGTGGTGATGGAGTTTTTGCCCGAGAGCCGGACATTGATGAAGCGCTCGTAATGCCCAAGATCAAGGTCGGTTTCGGCGCCGTCATCGGTGACATACACCTCGCCATGCTGGAACGGCGACATGGTGCCGGGATCGACATTGATATACGGGTCGAGCTTCATCATCGTGACCTTGAGGCCACGGGCTTCTAGCAGTGCGGCGAGCGAGGCGGCAGTGATGCCCTTGCCAAGCGAGGAGACAACGCCCCCGGTCACGAAAATAAGAGGCGTAACAGCAGATGAGGTCATGTGCGATGCGTGCGCTGGAAAGCGGCATTTTAGAGCGGATAGCACGGAATTTCATCACCTTAAAAATAATTCTCCGCACTATCTACTCAAACCCCTTGACATTGAAGCGGGGGGGGGGGGGAGAATCGGAAGCTCCTGAACAAAAGCCAAATGAGGCACAACGATGAAATTTCAAGTGGACTTCTCAGTTACAGACCCCAAAAGTGGACGCAATATCTCCAGAAGCTCAATGCCAGTTGAAGCCGAAAGCCCCGAAGCTGCACGCCGCATGGCGAAAGACATCTATTTCAGTAGACACCCCCGCTACCTGGCGGAAGGTTACAAGTTCGCGGTTGTAAGAGTGCGGTAAGGACGCCCCTAATGAGCATCGAAAATCTTTTCAAAAAAGAGCATTACTTCAAAATCGGAGAGGCTGTAGAAGAGGTGAAGCATGCTAATGACGGAAAAGAAGTAGCAATAGCTAGCAGTAAGCTTGTAGGAAAAGCCTTAGGAAACACAGGAATTTTCGCTGGAAAACTAACAGTTCTTGCTGTAAAGAACCTTCCAAAAATAATGGAAGAGGTTCAAAAGCAGCAAGCAAAGAGCAAGCGCTGAACAAGAAAAATCCCAAGCTTACGCTTGGGATTTTTTCCTTCTAATTGGTCAGCCCAAAATTATTGCGGGCGCGGCTCGTCCTCTTCCTTTTCGCGCTCATTACCGGTGCGGTTGGCACGACGTTCAGCGCGGCGCTTTTCGGCCGCTTCGGCCTCCGCACGCTTTTGCTCTTCAGTTTTCGGGTTTGTGCCCTGTTTACTGTCTTCCTTTTGCTGCGGTGGCGGCGTTTGCTGCTGCGCCAGCGCATGCCCTGCCAACAGACCGAAAGCTGCGCCCAGTCCCAAGATCATCATCGTTTTGCGTTTCATGGGTTTCTCCCGTTTGTCCAACGCCTCCACCGTAACGGCTGCTTGCTGAACCGCGCCAAAGGAGAAAAACGCATCGAAAGGCTGCATCGCGGCGCACAGTCCCCTATCCTTTGGCGCTTTCCGCTTGCCAGCTTCAGCACATGAACACCCGCTACAACGCCGCCGATATTGAAGTGCTCTCCGGCCTTGACCCGGTCAAACGCCGCCCCGGCATGTACACCGATACCAGCCGCCCGAATCATCTGGCGCAAGAAGTCATCGACAACGCCGTGGACGAAGCGCTCGCCGGCCATGCCAAACGCATCGAAGTGCGCCTGTATGCCGATGGCAGCTGCGAAGTGGCCGACGATGGCCGCGGCATGCCGGTGGATATCCATCCCGAAGAAGGCATCCCCGGTGTCGAGCTCATCCTGACCCGCCTGCATGCCGGGGGCAAGTTCAGCAACCGCAACTACACCTTCTCCGGCGGCCTGCATGGCGTGGGGGTATCTGTGGTGAATGCGCTTTCCAGCCGCGTGGACGTGCATATCAAGCGCGAAGGCCACGAATATCACATGGCCTTTGCCGATGGCTTCCGCGCCTCGGAACTGGCCATCACCGGCAGCGTCGGCAAGAAAAACACCGGCACCCGCGTGCGCTTCTGGCCTGATGCCCGATATTTCGACAGCCCGCGCTTCAATCTGCGCGCCTTGAAACATCTGTTGCGTGCCAAAGCCGTACTTTGCCCAGGGCTGACCGTCACCCTGTTTGACGAGGCCAGCGGCGAAAGCAGCGAATGGTTCTATGAAGACGGGCTGCGCGACTATCTAAAAGGCGCCCTGGCCGCTGCCGAGGCGCTGCCGCCGGAGTTGTTCGTCGGCCAGATGAAAAAAGATCTGGAAGTAGTGGACTGGGCGGTAGCCTGGCTTGCCGAAGGTGAGTTGGTGCAGGAAAGCTATGTCAACCTCATCCCCACCGCGCAACACGGCACCCATGTCAACGGCCTGCGCTCGGGGCTGACCAATGCGCTGCGCGAGTTCTGCGATTTCCGCAATCTGCTGCCGCGCGGCGTGAAACTTGCCCCGGAAGATGTCTGGGATCGCGTGGCCTTCGTGCTTTCCCTGAAAATGCAGGAGCCGCAGTTTTCCGGTCAAACCAAAGAGCGCCTGTCCTCACGCCAAGCCGCCGGTTTCGTGGAAAGCGCCGCGCATGATGCGTTTTCGCTGTGGCTGAACTCGCAACCGGAAATGGGTGAAAAAATCGCCCAGCTCGCTATCGAACGCGCCAGCGCCCGGCTCAAGACCGAAAAACAGGTAGTGCGCAAAAAAGTCACCCAAGGCCCTGCCCTGCCGGGGAAACTTGCCGACTGCATCAGCCAGGATCTTTCCCGCACTGAACTCTTTTTGGTGGAAGGCGACTCCGCAGGCGGCAGCGCAAGACAGGCGCGCGACAAAGAGTTTCAGGCCATCCTGCCGTTGCGCGGCAAAATTCTGAACACTTGGGAAGTCGGCAGTGGCCAAGTGCTTGCCTCCAGCGAAGTACATGATTTGGCCGTTGCCATCGGCTGTGACCCCGGCAAGGACGATATTTCTGGCCTGCGTTACGGCAAGGTGGTGATTCTGGCCGATGCCGACTCCGACGGCCTGCATATCGCCACCCTGCTTTCGGCGCTGTTTTTGCGGCACTTCCCGGCCCTGGTACAAGCCGGCCATATTTTTGTCGCCATGCCGCCGCTGTTCCGCGTGGATATTGGTAAACAGGTGTTCTATGCGCTGGATGAAGAAGAAAAACGCCTGCTGCTGGAGCGTGTAGAGCGCGAAAAAATGAAAGGCCAAGTCAATGTCACCCGTTTCAAAGGGCTTGGTGAAATGAATCCGCAACAACTGCGCGAATCCACCATCCATCCCGATACCCGCCGCCTGGTGCAACTGACCGTGGACAACGGCACGGAAACCATCGCACTGATGGACATGCTGCTGGGCAAAAAACGCGCCGCAGACCGCAAAGTATGGCTGGAAGAAAAAGGCGATTTGGCAACGCTTGAGGTGTGAGCCAAGCTGGAGCGACAAAGGCAGCAGGCATGGATATCTATCAAATTCTTGATGACTTCACACACTTTCAGAGTCTGCTGCCTGCCGATGAGCGCTCGCATTTTAACAACGACCGCGCCAAGCGTTACCAGCGCTGGCGCGCACCCACTTGGCAACACAGCCTGTCTGCCCACAAGGCCGACCGCCAAGGCCAAACCCGCGACAACCTCGCCAGCTGTGCATTTCCCGGCTTTTTGATGATGGACAAGCACAAGGCAGAATCCATGCAACAGGCGTTCGGTATCGATGCACAGCTGCTGCCAGTCAACGTCCCTACTGCAAGCCGGCCTTTTGTATTCGTCAACGTGCTGACCGTACTGGATGCCATCGAAGACAAACAGCTTTCGGTGGAAGAACGCATTGACACATTCAATGCCCGACAAACGCGCTTCAACGCCAAGGCCATTGCCGACCATGCACTGTTCCGCGACAAGGTGCATATCGGCCGTTATTTCTGCACCGATGTACTACGCCAATGGTGTCTGGACAATGGCATCACTGGTCTGCATTTTGAGCCGCAAGGCACCGCTTGAGCACTGCCAAAATCATTTGCCTGCCTAGCAGGCAGCCATCCACAGATTCCTCATGCATAAAATCATCATTGCACTACTTTTACTCATCGCCATCATTTGGCTGCTCCACAGTCTGCTCTCGAAAAAGGCGGTGTTAAGACGAAAAATGAAAGCCGCCTACACGACAGAGCTCCAATATCTTGCAGGAAAGGCATCTGTCGAAAGCGCTTTAGATGCTTGGCAAAAGGCCACTCATGCTGCCCAGCGCGCTGGAAGCGAGCTGGCTGAATTGAAAGCCAAGTTTGGCACTTACTGCGTCCATGCACATAGGGATATCCACCATGCCAACAAAGAGATAGCGCCAACACTTATCTATCCCTTGCTTGAACTGGCTGGCAAAGATGAGTTCTATGAGAGATTCATGCTCTTCTTGCCGAGAGAAAGCACCGTGCTCTGGCATCCCCTGCAAATGCTGTTGGCGATACTGGACAACCTTGCCAAGCATCCGCAAGACGTCAGCGAACGGAACCTGAACCAATGGCGGCTTGAGGCCATCAAGGTTTACGAGATGTTGATAGGGCAAGAAAACAGCTCTGCTTTCAAAGCTGGAGAATCCCACGCCATTAGCGGCAGCTATTGCAAGCCTGCCATCCTGTACGTCCCGCATGTAGGTTACCTGTTGCAAAGGGGCGAAAAAGAAGCCGCCATGAACTTGGTTGCCGAGCTACACCAAGGCTATGGTGACGCACCAAAAAATGCCTCTGACGACCCGCTGGCCGCTCTCCGGGACATTTTGGCGAGCGAGGAATACCAGCAATGGCACTCTGCCTGGCAGCAACAGCAGCTTGCCAATTTGATTGATGAAAAAAGCGAACCGGTGGAAAAGGCCAGCCGCATCCATCAAAACCTGCACAGCTATCGTGCGGTCACAACACAAGATGAGCAGATACCCGGCAAAAGCATCTCAACCCTTTACGAGGTGCAAAAAAAGTACCACCGAGAGGTGACCTGCCTCGAGATTTTCGGACCATTTGAAAGTTGAGAAGATGGCCTCCTTCAAGAGAGGAAGAGACATGAGGCAGAGCCGTTTCAGTGAGTCACAGATGGTTGCGATTCTTCGGGAGGCCGAGC
>NWQR01000009.1 GCA_002798275.1 Lysobacteraceae bacterium NML08-0793
AATCAGGTTAGGCCGCATTCGAGCCTGAACTACCAAACCCCGGAAGCATTCCGGAACACGTGCCATCAAGGCACACCCACCGAGGCCAATTCCAATAATCAGTGGCCCTAAAAAATCGGGCAGGTCACACCTTCGGGAGAATAGGCAAAGCCCATGGTTCCACTGGGGTCGGTAATTTGGCAGAGCATGCCTTTGCCATTGCTGCAGGTGTCATAGGCAAAGCTATGGGTTTGCCCGCCTGCGGTTTTGCTGGTGAGGCGCCCCAATGTGTCATAGGTGTATTGTGTGACTATGCCGCTTTGGCGAGTTACCTGGGTGAGTTGACCTGCAGTGTTGTATTGGAAGGTGGTGTTGCCGGTATCCGGGCTGCTTTGCGCCCATAGCTGTCCCAGTCCATCGTAGGTATAGGTGGTGATATTGCCGCGTGGGTCGGTGATTTTGGTGATTTGGTCGGCCAGATTGTATTCAAAACGGGTAATTCCGTTTTGTGCATTGGTGACGCTAATCAGTCGATTGAGTGCGTCGTAGGCGTAATGGGTAACTTGTCCGGTAGAGTTGATCGTTTGGCTGATATTGCCGTTGGCATCATATTTTGTTTGGAAGTTTTGACCATTGTTGCCGGGCATAGCGCGGATGCGGCCAAGTTCGTCAAGCTTTAATTGACTTGAAAATTGCAGTATAGCCTGCTCTGTCAGTGGGGGTGGCGGGTCATCGGGCTCAATGACGCAATTAATCTGACCGGGTGGTGGAATACAGGGGCCGGGGTCAGGCATGTCCATAATCAGATTTTTGTCGGAGCGGACAAGATCACCACTGGCGGCGTATTGCAGTTGTATTTCTTCGGCTTTGCTTGCCAGACCCGCAAGCACCGTGGAGGGACGTATGATGTGGGTGAGCAAGCGTTTGTCAGCATTGCCGTAAAGATATTGTGTGGTCAAATTGTCAGCAGCGGTAGTGCTGGATAGCCGACCTTGGCCGTCATAGCGATGCTGGGTGATCTGTGTGCGGCCATTGAGGTGGGTCTTGGTTTCGATAATTTGCCCTCGGGCATTGTAGGTATATTCGACCTTTCCGCCGTTGGGTGTGGTAACGCGGCTTGGGAGCCCTAAGCCGTTATGGCCGGAATAGGTGGTTTTGTGCCCCAAGCTGTTTTCTACGGAGAGCAAGTTTCCGTATGTGTCGTAACGGGAAGTAACACGGTCTGCGCTGCCGGTCAATGGGCCATCTATTGTCGTGCTGGCAAGCATACCGTTGGCATGTTGGCTGTAACTGAAGTTGGTGATATGGCTGTTGTTGGTCAGTCCATTAGCAGACAGGTTGGTGCGTTCAATACGGGCAATTCGGTTATCGGCAGTATAGCTATAGCGGATACGCAGCCACTGCGTGCTTGCTGAAATACCGCTGACCGTCATACTAATTAAGCGATTTTTATGGTTGTCCCATTCGTAGGTGGTTTTTCGGGCAGCAGCTGTGCCCTGGCCTTCAATTTTTTCCAGTAATTGCCCCTGCGCATTGTATTGATAGGTGGTGCGATTGCCATTATTGTCGAGCTCAACTCTCGGATAGCCATTTGCGTCGTAGTCAATGGCGGAAATCGTGGCCGCACAATGGGTGCTGGCGTGACCATGAAATGAGGTCAGCTTGCCATCGGTATATACCCAAGTAGATCGCTTGCCGAGTGGATTGGTGTGCTCAACATGAAACTGCCCCGGATGTGGCGTGCCATATACAAAGCTGTGTTTCTGAAGCCCGTTGCGTTCACTGGATGCAGCCAGGCCATTGGCGTGGTAGCTGAACTTTGATTGGCGTATCCCGTTGATGGATTTTCCGGTCAGCGCCCAATAATTGTTTGACTCGTAGTGATAGGTCGTGGTGACTGCGGGTTGCCCTGGGGTGGTTGCAGACACTAGGCGGGGTGCAGCCGCACCAGAGGCGGTGTACCCGTATTGGTATGTGTTGCCCGCCGCATCGCGTATTGTTTGGAGTCTGTTATTGCTCCAGATGAATTCCACATATCGCCCCGATGTATGGGTGACCCGATAAAGGCGATTTCCGTTGTAGCTGTAATTCCAGGCAATGCCGCGAGAGTCAGAAAGTCGCTTGATCCGGCCATTGGCATGATACTCCTCCACGCCACCTAGACTTTCCAGTTTGAATGAGCCATCGGCCAGGCGGGTCAGGGTGGCCGGGAAGCTGTTGCTAGTTTCAATAAAGTTGCCGGTTGTAGCATCTTTTTCAAATTTCAATATCCCGCCACTGGGACGCCAAGCAAATATCATTTGATGGTTGTCTGAAAAGCTGCAATTGCTGCCAGCCATCGGGAAGCAGGTGGATTGTGTGTTGCCATTGTTGCCGAAGGTCAGGAAATAGTCGAAGCTACTGACCCATTTTTTGCCAAAAATACCCGTGCCAGACCAGTGATGATTGTAAACCCGCATCAGCCCCAAGCCCATTTCTCCTGGGGCATGAAGTCTTGCTCGTATTCCATCTTGTTGCCGGTGGCTGCTACCACGGGGTTGCCAATTAAGATGTTGCGACCAGCTGCGGCAGGGTTGTTGTTGCAGTCATCCGGGTCTGGTACGCGGGCATCCAGCTCGACTTGGGTGTGTGGATAATAGCCGGGATCGTAACCTGCATGGTCAGGGAAAAAATAATAGTCAGGCTCATGAATTCCATGGGCGTAATAGGTGCCGAATTCCCATAAAAAATCCCACCCCCAGCTTCCCCGGTCGCCACGGACAACGACGCGATCCAGTACCTGCTTTCGTGCCTGACTGCTTTCTGCAATTGTCAAGCCAATAACTGCAAGCAGGGCTATGGATAGGGCGTGGTGCATGCTGAATTGTTTGCCATGTTTA
The DNA here is from genome assembly GCA_002798275.1 of Lysobacteraceae bacterium NML08-0793. Lineage (GTDB taxonomy): Bacteria > Pseudomonadota > Gammaproteobacteria > Xanthomonadales > Xanthomonadaceae > Solilutibacter. The sequence goes on from NWQR01000009.1 coordinate 2,859, forward strand.
TCAATATCAATTTCTTTCATTTCCTTTCTCCGTGGATGCGATGAATAAAATTGAAAGGACGGCGGGCTTGTGGGGAACTAAGTTGGCAGGCCGTCTTGCCAAGTTGTGAATTAATTACGCCCGAAATGGAAGTGTTGCAAGTTGCTGTGCAGCAAATGTCAAAGGGGCATTGGTAGCAGGCTATAATCGCCGGCCACTTTGGTTTCCGATATCGCGATGACGCTGGCTGAAAAAACTGCCGAGGCTTTGGCAGAAAATGGTGCCTTAGCGCAGGCCATCCCCGGCTTTGTGCCGCGCAGTGGGCAGCAGGCGTTGGCCGAGGCAATTGCCGAAAGTATTGGTGCGGTCGATACCTTGCTGGCCGAAGCCGGTACCGGGACGGGCAAAACCTATGCGTATCTGGTGCCTGCATTGTTGTCTGGTCGCAAGACCATCATCAGCACCGGCACACGCGCGTTGCAAGACCAGCTTTATCACCGCGATTTGCCACGGGTGCGCAAGGCGCTGGGGGTGGGGCACAAATCTGCCTTGCTCAAGGGGCGCGCCAATTATTTGTGCCGTTATCGGATGGAGCAGGCCAAGGGGGAGCCGCGTTTTACCAACAAGGAGCAGGTCGCGCAGTTTCAGCGGATTGTCGCTTGGAGTGGGCGGACGCGCTTTGGCGATTTGGCCGAGCTCGAAGGCATGCCGGAGGAGTCGCCGGTATTTGCGCTGGTAACATCCACTAACGAAAACTGCCTAGGTAGTGATTGTCCGTTTTTTGGCGATTGTTTCGTGGTGCAGGCGCGGCAGCGGGCGCAGGCGGCGGATGTGGTGGTGGTCAATCATCATTTGCTACTGGCCGACCTTGCGTTGAAACAGGAAGGCTTTGGCGAGATTTTGCCGGGTGCACAAACTTTTGTGGTGGATGAGGCGCATCAGCTGCCGGAGCTGGCCGCACAGTTTTTTGGCGAAGGCATTGGTGCTCGGCTGCTGGTGGAGCTGGCGCGCGATGTGGTTCATGAAGCCCGGCAGACCGCCGCAGGCTTGGCGGCGTTGCATCCATTTGCGCTGACGCTGGAGCAAAGCGTGCGCGAATTGCGGGTGGCGATGGAGGGGCTGCCGATACGCGGTACGCGCAGTCGCGCGCTGGAAAACGAGGATGTAGTCAAGGCTTTCGACGCATTGCAGGTGGCATTGCAAAGCCTGATTGAAGCGCTGGCACCCTGGCGCGAAGCCAATCCCGGTCTTGATACCGCTCATGCGCGAGTGGTGGAGATTGATGCGCGGCTTTCGCGTTGGCTGGAAGCCTGGAACAAGCCCGAGGACGCGCCGGAAGAGGTGCTGGATGAGCGCAGTCCCGATCCCGGCAGCGACAATGTGTATTGGTATGAGTTGACACCCAAGGGTTTTCGCTTGCAGCGCACGCCGTTGGATGTATCCGGGCCGCTGCGTCGTCATCGTGAGCGCTCGCAGGCGGCGTGGATTTTTACCTCGGCCACGCTCACGGTGGGTGGAGAGTTCATCCATGTTTCCAAGCGTCTTGGGTTGTGGCAGCCGAAAACGCGCATCGAGCCTGGCCCGTTTAACTGGCAGAAGCAGGCGCTTTGCTATCTGCCCAAGCGGATGCCCGCGCCTTCGGCATTCGGCTTTACTGAAGCGGTGCTGGAGGCGGTAGTGCCGGTATTGCAGGCATCACGGGGGCGGGCGTTTTTGCTGTTCGCCTCACATCGCGCCCTGCGTGAAGCGGCCGCTTCGCTGCGCGCACGCCCGGATCTACCGTGGCCGCTGTTTGTGCAGGGCGAAGCCTCGCGGGCGCAGCTTTTGCAGCAATTCCGCGATTCGGGCAATGGCGTATTGCTTGGCACGGCCAGTTTCCGCGAAGGGGTGGATGTGGCCGGAGATGCGCTGTCGGTGGTGGTTATCGACAAACTGCCATTTGCCGCGCCGGATGATCCGGTATTCGAGGCGCGGCTCGAAGCGGTGCGGCGCAGCGGCGGCAATCCGTTCCGGGATGAACAACTGCCGCAGGCGGTGATTGCGCTCAAGCAGGGTGCCGGGCGTTTGATTCGCACCATTCATGACCGGGGCGTGCTGGTATTGTGCGACCCGCGCCTGACCGAAAAAAGCTACGGGCAAGTGTTCATGAACTCGTTGCCGCCAATGCCGCGCAGCCGTGATTTGGCCGATGTGGAAGCGTTTTTTCAAGTACGCGCAGTAGAATAGCCATCCCCCTTGCGGAAATTTTCCATGAGCATTTTTGAAGGCAATTTGCGCGTTGATCCGAACGCCTGTTTTGCAATCATCGTCAGTCGCTGGAATGCCCAGATTACCGAAGTGCTTGCCGAAGGTGCGCGCAAGACGCTGCTGGCGCACGGCGTTGACGAAGAAAAAATCGACATCATCCGCGTGCCGGGCGCTTGGGAAATCCCGCAACTGGCGCGGCAGCTTTCGCTTGGCAGCCGCCACGATGCCATCATTGCGCTCGGTTGCGTGGTGCGCGGTGATACCCGCCATTACGAGCAGGTGGCCGACAACTGCGCCAAGGCGCTGATGGAAGTCGGCATCGGTGCCAATATCCCCATCAGCAACGGCGTTCTGGCGGTGGAAACGATGGAAGATGCCAAGGCGCGTGCCGGTGGCAGCCACGGCAACAAGGGCGAGGAAGCGGCCATGGCGGTGATCGAAATGCTGGATTTGTTCGATCAGTTGATTGATGCCGAAGAACAAGCCGATGAGCTGCCTCTGATATTCGAGGACGACCTTGAAGGGGTGTTCGATGTCGAAAAATTCATCGCAACCAGCAAGGAACTCAAGCCATGAAGCCGCAGTCCCGCCGCCCGCATGGGATTGACCCGGTACACCGCACGCGCGCGCGTCGTCGTGCCATGCAGGCGATTTACGCTTGGCAGCTTTCCGGCGGAGTTGCGCAACAAATCTTGGCGCAGTTCGCCCACGAGCAGGCGCATGAAATCGCGGACCTTGCCTATTTTGAGGACTTGGTACGCGGGGTCATCAACGATACTGCCGTGCTCGATGCTGGCCTTGCCCCGCATATTGACCGCGCCGTGGAAGAGGTTGATCCGGTGGAGCGCGCGGTGCTGCGCATCGCCGCCTACGAGCTGCGCCAGCGCCGCGATGTGCCGTATCGGGTGGTAATCAATGAAGCCATCGAAACCGCCAAACGCTTTGGTGCCGACCACGGCCACACCTATGTCAACGGTGTGCTGGACAAGCTGGCCGGGCAGTGGCGGAGCGTGGAAGTGGAAGCTGCGCAAAAGCGCTGAGCGCAGGCCGTGGCCGAGTTCGACCTGATTGAGCGCATTCGTCGCCGCAGTCTGGCGCGGCCAGATGTGCTGCTTGGCATTGGCGATGATGCAGCTCTCCTCGCACCGCCTGCCCGGATGCAATTGGTGGTGGCGACCGATACGCTGAATCATGGCGTGCATTTTCCGCCGCAAACGCACAGTTTTGATATTGGCTGGAAATCGCTGGCGGTCAACCTTTCCGACTTGGCGGCAATGGGCGCCCAGCCTGCTTGGGTCAGCCTGTCGCTTTCACTGCCCGATGCCGATAGCGGCTGGCTAGACGGCTTCATCGACGGCTTCATGCAGCTTGCCGCGCAGCACGATATGGCGCTGATTGGTGGCGATACCACACGCGGGCCGCTGTCGGTTTGCGTCAGTGTGATTGGCTTCATCGAGCCTGGCAAAGCCCTGCGCCGCGATGCCGCGCAAGTGGGCGATGATGTCTGGGTCAGTGGCACGCTGGGTGATGCGGCGGCGGCGCTGGCCTTGTGGCAACAAGGCAGCCCGATGCCGCAGGCGTTGCGTCAACGGCTTGACCGCCCCGAGCCACGGCTGGCATTGGGACAGCAATTGGCCGGTCTTGCCCATGCGGCGATTGATATTTCCGACGGCCTGCTGGCTGATGTTGGACATATCGCGGCGGCAAGCCGGGTGGGCATCGAAATTGATTTGCAGCATCTGCCGACATCGGCCGCCTTGCAGGCGCTGGATGTCGCCCAACAAACCCGCCTGCACTGGCAGGCGGGCGGTGGCGACGATTACGAGTTGTGCTTTACCGCCCCTGCCGCGCAGCGCGATGCCATCTTGGCGCGCGCATACGCCTGCGCGACTGGCGTGAGCCGGATTGGCCGTGTCCGTGCAGGCGCGGGGGTGAGCGCATTGCTGTCGGGGCAGCCGGTTCAAGCAAACCGCAGCGGCTTTCAGCACTTCGTATTGGATTAGCCGGGCAGGGCGAAAGCCCGAACAAGCGCACTCACGCTTGGCCGAAGCCCGTGGATAACGGCGATAATGGCGCGATGAAAACACTCCGCATTGCAACCCGAAAAAGCCCGCTGGCGCTCTGGCAGACCGAGCACGTTGCCGCTTTGCTGAAAGCCAGCCACCCGGAACTTGAGATTGAATTTGTGCCGCTGTCCACGCGCGGCGACGAGCTGCTCGACCGCTCGCTGGCGGCCATTGGTGGCAAGGGGCTGTTTTTGAAAGAACTGGAACTGGCCATGCTGCGCGGCGAGGCCGATTGCGCGGTGCATTCGCTCAAGGATGTGCCGATGGTGCTGGAGCCGGGTTTTGTGATGCCGGCGGTGATTGCCCGTGGCAGCCATGCCGATGCCTGGGTCAGCAATGATTTTGACAGCATCGCCGCGTTGCCTGCCGGGGCGCGGGTTGGGACTTCATCGCTGCGGCGTAAGGCGCAGCTGCGCGCACTGCGGCAGGATTTGCAGATTGATGACCTGCGCGGCAATGTCAATTCGCGGCTTGCCAAACTCGATGCCGGGCAGTATCAGGCCATTTTGCTGGCCTGTGCCGGGCTTGAACGGCTGGGATTTGCCGAGCGCATCCGGGCACGGCTGGATGCGCCAGACTGGCTGCCTGCCCCCGCGCAGGGTGCGATTGCGGTGGAATGCCGTGAAGATGCCGCCGATATTCGGGCGCTGCTCCTAGCGCTGGATGATGCCGATACCCGTTGCTGTGTCAGTGCCGAGCGCGCCATGAACCGCGCATTGGATGGCAGCTGCCATGTGCCGGTGGCGGCACTGGCTCGGCTGGAGGGCGAAACCCTGTATTTGCAGGGTCTGGTGGGCGATGCGCAAAGCGGCGCACAAGTACGCGCCGAAAGCCGCGCGCCGCGTCAGCAGGCCGAAGCCCTAGGGCAGCAGGTTGCGGCGATGCTGCTGGCACAGGGCGCGGCGGACTTCATTGCCTGAAGGCGCTTGGCTCAGAACGGGAAATAGCGCGGAATCAGGAAAATGGCGGCGATGAAGAACAGGATGTTCAAGGGGATGCCCACTTTTAGAAAGTCGGTAAAACGGTAGCCGCCGGCGGTATAGACCATGGTATTGGTTTGGTAGCCCACCGGCGTTGCAAAGCTGGTGGAGGCGGCAAATGCTACTGCCACCAGAAACGGCTTGGAGTCGAGCCCCATGGCTTCGGCGGTGGCGATGGCGATGGGGGCGATGAGAACGGCCGAGGCGTTGTTGCTCATCATCTCGGTCATTACCGATGTCAAAAGATAAATCACCGCCAAGGTCAGCAGCGGGCTGCTGTTGCCGATCATCGACAGGGTGCTGTTGGCGACCCATTCGGCGCCCCCGGAGTTTTGCAGGGCAATACCCAGCGGCAAAACCCCGGCCAGCAGCATGATGACCCGCCAGTCGATGCCGCCATAGGCGCGCTCGGGTGTCAGTGCGCGCAGCACCACAAGCAGTACGCAGCCGAGCAGTGATGAGGCCACGATCGGCATGATTTCAAACGCCGAAAGCGCAATCGCGCCGATCATGATGCCGACCGAGATGAAGGCATGCAGGCCGTGCACGCGTGGCTGCACGCGCTCGCGGGTGAGAATCAGGCCGGGGGTGTTGCGCAGCGTTTCCAGGGCTTCGGGCGTGCCATCGACCAGCAAGGTATCGCCCACCTGCAAGGGAATCTTGTGTAGCGGCTGACGCAGTGTATGGCCGGGGCGTTGCAGGCCGTGCACACGCACCCGATGGATATGCCCAAAACGCAGGCCGGTCAGGGTACGGTTGACCAGCGGCGAGCCGGGGGCAATCAATACTTCAGCATGGACACGCTCGGCAGCCGGGTCGGCCACCAAGTCGCGTGCCACTTCGTCGAAATGCAGTTTGAGTGATTTGCGCACCTTTTCGATTTGCGCCCAGGCGCCGCGCACCAGCAGGCGGTCTCCTACTTCAACGGCGGTGGCGCGCGGCCGTGCCAGCGTTTGTCCGTTGCGGTAGATCTCCAGCAGATAGGCATCGGTGATGTCCACCGGGATTACCTCCGCGCCCAGTTTGCCGATTGCCGGGGATTTTTCATCGACATAAAGATCCACCAGCCAGCGGCCTTGATGCTCGTCTGTCTCGCGGCTCGGAGCCGGGTGAGCAGGCAGCAGAAACTTGCCGACCAGCAGCATGTAGGCGGTGCCGATCAGCGTGAACCAGATGCCGAGCTGGGTGAATTCGAACAGCCCGAAACCGGGCAGCCCTGATTGCTGAGCTACCGAGTGCACCAGCAGGTTGGTAGAGGTGCCGACCAAGGTGCAGACGCCACCAAACTGCGCTGCATAGGACAGTGGAATCAGCATTTTCGACGGCGCTTGGCCGACTGCGGCGGCGGCAGTCATCACCAGCGGCAGAAACACCGCCACCACGGCGGTATTGTTGATGAAGGCCGAAGTGGCCGCGGCCAGCAACATCATCACCAAGGTGAACAGCCAAAGGCGGCGGATACGGGCAAGAAAATCGCCCAGCCTGGACAGCACGCCGCTGTGCTGGATGCCAGCGCTCAGCACGAACATCGCTGCCACGGTAACGGTGGCCTCGCTGGAAAAACCCGAAAGCGCCTCGCGCGGGGTTACCAGCCCCAGCACCATCACGGTGACCAGCACCAGCATGGCCACGACATCGACCGGCAGTTTTTCGGTGACGAACAAATACACCGCACCTGCCAGAACGGCAAAGGTCATCCAGATATCGGCACTCACTCGCACTCCCAAGCATGATGGCGGGGCAACATCATTTCACAACTGCACAGATAGAGCCATGAGATGTTGCGGGCAAATTGCCGGCAAATGAAAACGGCGCCGGTTGCCCGACGCCGTTGTGGCTTTTCGCTGATAGCGAGGCTTAGAAGCCGTACACCACGTTGAAGGTGGTCAGGGTGTCGGTCTTCTTGATGCCCGGCAGCACATCGGTGTTGTGGCGGGCTTCCACGCCGGCCTTGAGTGCCAGTGCATCGGTCATTTTCACCAGCAGACCCAGGTCGTTGCGGATGAAGGTGTTGTCCTTGTTGCCTTCCACCAAAAGGTCGTTATAGAGGGCGACGTTTTCGTTGAACTGGTGCTTGAACAGCAGTGCGCCGCGACCGATGGTGCCGTTTTCATGCACGCGCAGGTCTTGCAGCTTGCTCCAGCGGTAACCGACACCGGCTTCGAGGGTCAGCTTGGTGGTTTCGGTGTCCACGGCGCGGAAGCCGTAGTTGAAAGCCGCCACGTTCTGGTATTCGTAGCTGGCATAGTGGTCGCGCTCGGTACGAATGCCAGCGCCGAGGTAGCTGCGGGCATCGAGGTCACGGGCGGTGCTGAAGAAGCCTTCGTAACGGTAGGCGGTTTCAGCGCCATCGGCCTTGCCGTTCAGGAAAGCGGCGCCTGCGGCATAGGTCCAGTCGCCTTGCTTGCGGGCGCCAGTCAGCTTGCCAACCAGGGTGCGGCTGTCGGTATTGCCTTTGGAGATGGCAAGACCCACTTCGCCCGTACCACTCCAGTGGTCGCCGGCTTCATTGGCCGAGGCGATGGCCGGGGCGGCCAGCAGCGAAGCAATGGCCAGGGCGATAACACGATTTTTCATGGGGATTCCTTCGTATTTTTCTGTGAGGGAGGTCAGTGGCCAAGCCACATTCGGCCGCGCATGGTGCGTGTACAAAGCTGAATGGGCGATTAGTAAAGGTTTTGTTATTCAGTGAAGCGGCCGGCGCTTGCGGTGTGATGCCGGTCACGGTGGTCGGTCAGGGCATAATTTCGTCATGGATCGTTATGAACGTATTACTGCCCTGCATCGGCTGCTCAAAGGCGCGCGCACGGCCGTGCCGATGTCGAAGCTGATGGAAGAGCTGGACTGCTCGCGTGCCACCGTGTATCGGCAAATCGCATTTTTGCGCGATGCGCTGATGGCGCCGGTTATCGGCGATGGCGAGGCCGGGTTTCGCTATGACCCGCAGAAATCGGATCGTTTTGAACTGCCGGGCATGTGGCTGAGTTCGGCGGAATTGCATGCGCTTTTGGCGGCGCAGCAACTGCTTGCCCGGACGGGAAGTGGCGTGCTTTCCGAAGCGATGGCGCCCCTGCAACAGCGCATCGAGGCCTTGCTGGCCGAGCAGGCCGGTGGCAGGCAGTGGCCGCTGAACCGGGTACGCATCATCCAGCACCGCATTCGCAAACTGGACGAGGCGATTTTTCGCACCGTTGCCACTGCTGTACTGGCACGCAAGCAGTTGAGCTTTGAGTATCACGCTCGCACCACGGATCAGGCGACCCGGCGACAGGTTTCGCCGCAGCGCATCACCCATTACCGCGACAACTGGTATCTGGATGCCTGGGATCCGGCACGCGAGGCGCTGCGCAGCTTCTCCGTGGATCGCATCCGCAATGCCAGTGCCTTGAGCGAAACGGCGCTGGACGTGGCCGAGGAGGTGCTGGACAACCACCTTGCCGGCAGTTACGGCATCTTTGCCGGTGAGCCAAAAAACTGGGCCACCATCGTATTCAGCGCCCGTGCCGCGCGCTGGGTGGCGGACGAGCGCTGGCATTCCAAACAACAGGGGCGGTTTTTGCCCGATGGCCGTTACGAGTTGAAGTTGCCCTACAGCAATGGCCGCGAACTGTTGATGGATGTGTTGCATTACGGCGCGGATGCAACGATTGTCGCGCCGGTTTCGCTGCGCGAACAAGCCCGCAGCCTGTTGCGCCTGGCGCTGGGCAATTACGAGGACTGAACTTGAGGCAGCATGACTTTCGGGCCGGGATTGTCGGTGATGGCTGTGGTAGTTTGACCGGCTGCAATCCTTCGTCGGAGTCAATCCATGAAAATCCTGCCGCTGTCCGCCGCTGTGGCGACCGTACTTGCCATCACCGCCGTTGCGCCTTCTGCCGCCCAATCACCCAAGGAGTCTGCCATGTCCACTGCCCCCGCCGATGCCCATCAATGGCTGGAGGATGTGGAAGGCGAGAAGCAGCTGGCCTGGGTGCGCGAGCGCAATGCGGTATCGAACAAGGCGCTGGCCGACAATGCCGAGTTCCGCCAGCTTGAGGCCGAGCTGCTTGCCATTTTGAACTCCGATGCCAAGATTCCCGGTGTCTACAAAATGGGGGATTACTACTACAACTTCTGGCAGGACAAACAGCACGAGCGCGGCATTTGGCGGCGCACCACGCTGGCCGAGTACCGCAAGCCCAACCCGCAGTGGGAAACCGTGCTGGATCTGGATGCGCTGAACAGGGCCGAGGGCGAAAACTGGGTCTGGCATGGCGCTTCCTGCCTGCGCCCGGCCTATACCCGCTGCCTGATTGCGCTCTCGCGCGGCGGCGCGGATGCGGACGTGACCCGCGAGTTCGACCTGGCCAGCAAGACCTTTGTTGAAGGCGGCTTCTTCCGCCCGGAGGCGAAAGGTTCGCTGGGCTGGATTGATGAGAACACCGTGTTTGTGCAAACCGACTTTGGCGCCGGCAGCCTGACCGATTCGGGCTACCCGCGGCAGACCAAAATTTGGAAGCGCGGCACGCCGCTGGCCAGCGCCGAATTGGTGTTTGAAGGCAAGCCGACCGATATGTATATCTCCGCCTTCCGCGATGACACGCCGGGCTATGAGCGTGATTTCGTCAGCAATACCGTCGCCTTCTACAACAACGAGCTGTACCTGCGCGGCCAAGATGGCAGCCTCACCAAGGTGGATGTGCCCAATTCGGTGGAAAAGGGCGTGCATCGTGAATGGCTGACGCTGGAGCCGCGCCAGGACTGGACGGTCGGCGGCAAGACCTACAAGGCGGGCAGCTATCTGGTGGCCAATTTCAATGACTGGATGGCGGGCAAGCGCGAGCTTGTGGTGCTGTTTGAGCCGAGCGACAACAGCTCGCTGGCGAGCGCGGTATGGACGCGCAACCATCTGGTGCTGAATGTGCTGGAAGATGTGAAAAACAAGCTGACCGTGCTTACGCCCACGGCCAATGGCTGGCAGCGTTCGGCCTTTGTTGGCGCACCGGAAATCGGCACGGTCAATGTTGGCGCGGTGGACAGCGATGAGTCCGACGCGCTGTGGATGACCGCTTCGGGCTATACCACGCCGACCACGCTGTACCTGGCCGAAATCGGCAAGCAGCCCGAAGCACTGAAAACCATGCCGAGCTTCTTCAAGGCCGATGACCTGCAAGTGGAGCAGCATTTTGCCAATAGCAAGGATGGCACCCGCGTGCCGTATTTCATCGTGCACAAGAAGGGCATGGCGCTGGATGGCAAAAACCCGACCCTGCTGTATGGCTACGGCGGCTTTGAAATCTCGCTGACCCCCGGCTATTCCGGCACCATCGGCAAGGGCTGGACGGAAAAAGGCGGCGTGTACGTGGTCGCCAATATCCGTGGCGGTGGCGAATACGGCCCGCGCTGGCATCAGGCCGCGCTCAAGCAGAACCGCCACAAGGCGTATGAAGACTTCGCCGCTGTGGCGCAGGATTTGGTTGCCCGCAATATCACCAGTCCCGCGCATTTGGGCGTGCAGGGCGGCAGCAATGGCGGCCTTCTGACCGGCAATATGCTGACCCAGTACCCGGAGCTGTTTGGTGCGGTGGTGATTCAGGTGCCGCTGCTGGATATGCGTCGCTACAACCAGTTGCTTGCCGGTGCGTCGTGGATGGCCGAATACGGCAACCCCGACAATCCCGAAGAATGGGCCTATATCCAGAAGTTCTCGCCCTACCACCTGTTTGATGCGGCCAAGACCTATCCGCCGGTGCTGATTACCACTTCGACCCGCGATGACCGCGTGCATCCCGGGCATGCCCGCAAGATGGCGGCGCTGATGGAGAGCGCCAACAAAAACGTGCTGTATTACGAGAACATCGAAGGTGGCCACGGCGGTGCGGCCAATAATGCGCAACGCGCGCATATGACCGCGCTGGTGTATTCGTTCCTGTGGAATACCCTCAACAAGCAGTGAACCTGACAGCGCCTCGCAATCCGGGGCGCTTGCCTTTTGCCAAGGAAAACCCCATGAAAATGAACCCGTTTGCCGTAGCGCTTGCACTTGCCATGACTGTGACCACCACCCACGCCGCCGACCTGCCCACGCCGCCCGATGTGGCCAAGAAACCACATACGGTGAAAGCCCCGCATGGCGCCGAGCGTCAGGACGAGTACTACTGGCTGCGCGATGACAAGCGCGAAAACCCGGAAATGCTCGCCTATCTCAATGCCGAGAACGCCTATGCCGATGCCTTGCTGAAAGGGCTGAAGCCGGTTGAAGATACGCTGTATCAGGAAATCGTCGCCCGCATCAAGCAGGACGATGCCTCGGTGCCGTACCGCGACAAGGGCTGGTGGTATTACAGCCGTTTTGCCACCGGCCAGGACTATCCCATCCATGCCCGCCGCAAGGATGGCGCAGGCGTCGATGCCCAGACCATCCAGGCTGCCAATGCCCGCGGTGATTTTGCTGGCGAAGTGGTGCTCTTGGATGTCAACAAACTGGCCGAAGGCCATGACTATTACGCCGCCTATCCGGTCAGCATCAGCCAGGATGGCCGCCTGATGGTGTGGGCCTTCGATACCAATGGCCGTCGCCAATATACCTTGCGGGTGAGCAATCTTGAAACCGGCGAGCTGCTGCCGGATCTCATCACCGGCACCAGTGCCGATGTCGAGTGGGTGGATGATGGCAAGAGCTTCCTGTATGTGGAAAACGACCCCGAAACCCTGCTCACCAAGCGCGTCAAACGCCATGTGTTGGGCAGCGATGTCAAACAGGATGCACTGGTGTATCAGGAAAACGACGACAGCTTCTACATGGGGCTGGGGCGTACCCGGGATGACAAATACCTCACCATCGGCGTGTCCAGCACCGTATCGGATGAAATCCGTTACGCCCCGGCCAATGACCCGGCGAACTTCACCGTGCTTTCTGCCCGCGAGCGCGATGTGGAATACAGCGCCGACCACTTCAATGGCCGCTGGGTGATTCGCACCAATGCCGATGGCGCGCAGAACTTCAAGATTGTTACTGCCGCGAGCCAAAGCCGCAGCCGTGCCGACTGGAAAGACCTGGTGGCACACGAGCCGACCGTGTTTGTCGAAGGCTTCGAGATGTTCAATGACTTCATGGCCGTGGCCGAGCGTTCCGAAGGTCTGGAGCGTATCCGCGTGCTGAAGAACGATGGCAGCAGCGAATACGTCAAGGCCGATGAAAGTGCCTATTCGATGGGGCTTTCGGTCAATGCCGAGGCTGATAGCGACTGGCTGCGCTACAGCTATACCTCGCTGACCACGCCGGTCATCACCTATGAAGTGAACCTCAAGACTGGCGAGCGCCGCCAGCTCAAGCAGCAGCCTGTGCCGGGCTATGACGCCTCACGCTATACCACCGAGCGCGTCTGGGTGCCGGCACGCGATGGCAAGACCCGGATTCCGGTGAGCCTGGTGTATCGCAAGGACTTCAAGCGCGATGGCAGCGCCGCCCTGCTGCAATACGGCTATGGCAGCTATGGCGCGTCGATGGATCCGGGCTTCTCCGCGACCACCGTCAGCCTGCTCGACCGCGGCATGGTGTATGCCCTGGCGCATATCCGTGGCGGTCAGGAAATGGGGCGTCAGTGGTATGAGGACGGCAAGATGTTCAACAAAAAGAACACCTTTACCGACTTCATCGACGTTACCCGCTATCTGGTGAAAAACGGCTATGCCGACAAGAACCGCGTCGCGGCCTATGGCGGCAGCGCAGGCGGTCTTTTGATGGGCGCCATCAGCAATATGGCACCCGAGGATTACCGCGTGATTCTTTCGCAAGTGCCGTTTGTGGACGTAGTTACCACCATGCTCGATGCCAGCATCCCGCTGACCACCAACGAGTACGACGAATGGGGCAACCCCGAAGCCAGCAAGCAAAGCTACGACTACATGCTGTCCTATTCGCCCTATGACCAGCTGGAAAAGAAAGCCTATCCGGCAATGTTCGTCGGCACCGGGCTGTGGGATTCGCAGGTGCAGTATTGGGAACCGGCCAAATATGTCGCCCGTCTGCGTGATGTGAATACTTCCAGCCATCCGGTGGTGTTCCGCACCAATATGGAAGCCGGGCATGGCGGCAAATCCGGCCGCTTCCGCCGCTACCGCGAACAGGCGGAAATGTACGCCTTCATGCTTGACCAACTGGGCGTGAAGTAAGGCCGCCTTGCAAGACCCAAACGCCGGGCTTTATGCCCGGCGTTTTGGCTTGTCGCCCCGTTTGTTGAGGCACGCCATTTCGGCAAACGCGAGCCGAAGGCGTAGCTAGGCGGTTGGCTGCGCTTTGGCAGCCGCCTAGGTCGGGTAATATCCGCACATGAAAAACATTCTCCGCCTTGCACCTGTCGCCCTGATTTTCGTTTTGACCGCCTGTGGCAACAAAGGGCCGCTGACCTTGCCGCAGAAGCCGTTGCCGGTCGAAGCACCTGCCGAAGCGCCGCCTGCGCCTACCCCCGCGCCCGATGCGGATACAACTGGGGGTGATGGCAGCCGTTAAGCCATGCAGGCGTTTTGCAAAATGCACGGAGCCGGCAATGATTTTGTCGTGCTGGATTTGCGCGCAGACAAGGCTGCGCCCGATGCGGCGCTTTGCCGTTTGTTGGCCGACCGGCAGCGCGGTGTGGGCTGCGATCAGATTTTGACTATCGAGCTGCCGACATCGCCCAAGGCGGATGTGCGCTATCGCATCTGGAATGCCGATGGCAGTCTGGCCGGGCAGTGCGGCAATGGTGCGCGCTGCGTGGCGGCGTGGTATGCCCGTGAGCTGGGTGAGACAGTAACCCGGCTGTGGCTGGAATCACCGGCTGGGCTGCATTTGGCCGAGCGTCTTGACCACGACCAGTGGCGCATTGACCTTGGCATCCCACGGTTTGCGCCTGCCGATATTCCGCTGCGAGGGTTTGCCGAGGCGGCCGATGCCTATCGGCTGCAAGTAAATGACGCGGTTTTTCACATCGGCGCGGCCTCCATGGGCAATCCGCATGCTTTGCTGGAAGTGGCCGATCTTGCGGCGCTGGACATTGCGCCGGTGGCGCGCGCCTTGCAGGTCAGTGATTATTTTCCCGATTCGGTCAATGTCGGTTTTGCCGAAATCTTGAGCCGCACGCATATCGCATTGCGCGTTTACGAGCGCGGCGCCGGAGAAACGCTGGCCTGTGGCAGTGGTGCCTGTGCCGCGGCGGCGATTTTGATGCGGCGCGGGCGGGTGGAGCGCCGCGTGCGCGTGGATTTGCCCGGCGGCACATTGCATGTGGAATGGCCCGGCAACACGCACGGCATCCTGATGCAGGGGCCGGCCACATTTGTTTTTCAGGGTGTCGTCGATGCCCGTTTTATGGAGTCTGTTGCTGCATGAGTACCCCGGAAGAAAAATCCAATGGTCATGAGGTCGCGGCCTGGCTGCGCCGTCATCCCGACTTTCTGCGCCAGTTTCCCGACTTGGCGATGTTGCTGACGGTGCCGCGCCAGAATGGCGGTACCGCGTCGCTGGCCAGTTATCAGCTGGAAGTCCTACGCGACAAAAATCGTGAGTTGAGCCGGCGCCTGCATGAGCTGTTTGCCAATGCCGAAGAAAACGAGCGCCTTGCCGTGCGCACCCATCAACTCACCCTGGCATTGATGGCGCAGCGCAATGCCGCTGACACGGTGCAGGCGATGGCCGCCAGTCTTGTCGAGGACTTTCAGGGCGATTTGGTGCGGCTGGTGCTTTTCGACCCGGTTGACGGGCTGCCGGAAGCCCCGTGGCTGCGCTATTTGCCCGAAGGCGATGGCGCATTACAACCGTTCCGTGATGTGCTGGCCAGCGGCGAGCCGCTGTGCGGGCGGCTGAACCCGGACAAAAACAAGTTGTTGTATGCCGATGAGGCGACGACGGTTCAATCCAGCGCCCTGCTGGCCTTGGCCGACGTCGGCTTGATTGCCGTTGGCAGCCGCGACCCCAATCGCTTCTTCCCCGGCATGGGCACGCTGTTTTTGCGCATGATGGGCGAAGCATTTGCGGCGGCGCTGGGTCGATGGCGGACGCCGTAAAGGCGCAGGTGCATTGTGATGGTTCGGCGGCGCCACAAACCCCAGTCGTGCTTGCTTTTGTGGTGGGCGCAGGGTGAGGCAAGCGCATGAATATTGCGTCTTTTCTTGCCTATCTGGAGGTCGAGCGGCGCATGTCGGCGCATACTCTGGATGCTTATCGCCGCGATTTGGAGGCTTTGCAGCAATGGTGCCAGACGCAGGGTATTACCGATGTGGCAGCGCTCGATGGCGAGCAAATTCGCGCCTTCATCGCTGCTGAGCATCGCCGGGGTCTTTCGCCCAAGAGTGTGCAAAGAAGGCTGTCTGCCTGCCGCAGCTTTTTTGTCTGGATGCTGAAAAACGGCCATCTGCCGCATAACCCGGCAGCGGGTATCCGTGCGCCCAAGGCCGCGCGCAAGCTGCCGCAGGTGCTGGATGTGGATGAAGCGGTACGGCTGGTGGAAGTACCACAGGATGTGCCGCTTGGCACCCGCGACCGCGCCATGCTGGAGCTGTTTTATTCCTCCGGGCTGCGTCTGTCGGAACTGTGCGCGTTGCGCTGGCGCGACCTAGATTTTGCCCAAGGGCTGGTGCAGGTGCTGGGCAAGGGCAGTCGTCAGCGCATCGTGCCGGTCGGCTCCCATGCCTGCAATGCGCTGAAACAATGGCAGGCCGAATCTGCCGCGGGCGCGGATGCGCCGGTATTTCCGGGGCGCAATGCCGATCAGCCGATTACCCAGCGGGCGGTGCAATTACGCATGAAACAGCTGGCGCAGCGGCAGGGGATTTACAAGCGCGTGCATCCACATTTGCTGCGGCACAGCTTTGCTACGCACATGCTGGAGTCCTCTGGCGACCTGCGCGGCGTGCAAGAGTTGCTGGGACATGCGGATATCGCTGCCACCCAGATTTACACTCATCTGGATTTTCAGCATCTAGCTCAGGTGTATGAGGGCGCACATCCGCGCGCCCATCGCAAAAAAGCGGATAAAACCTGAATCAGCTACGGAAGTAGGCTTCCACCGTACCCTTGAGCTTGAGGGTCATCGGCTGGCCGCGTCGATCCAGTGCACGGCCTGCGGCCACGCGAATCCAGCCTTCGCTGATGCAGTATTCCTCGACGTTGTTGCGTTCCTCGCCATTGAAGCGGATGCCAATGCCGCGCGCCAGCAGGCTTTCATCGTAGAACTTGCTGCGCGGGTCGTTGCTGAGGTGATCGGGTGGAGTATCGGACATGGCATTCAGATTCAGTAGTCAAACAGCATGACAGGATACGGCGCGCGGTTTCGACCGACAAATCCATTTTCACGATAATCTGCATGACCTGCCCGGCAGGATGCCCGTCATCTGGAGAGGAACTCATGTTTGCATCAATCCGTATTTTGCGCCTAGCGCTGGCAGCGCTGCTGGTTTTTCCGTCGGTGCAGGCCAGTGCACAAACCCCGATTCCGGTTCGGCAGGCGCCGCCACCGCCGCAGCCGTCCGAGCCGGTGCCCGAGTCCGTGCCGCAGCCTATGCCGCCCGAAAATCAGGCCGCGTCTCAGCCTGCGCCCGAGGAGCAGGTGCTGGCGCAGGACGAAGTGCCGCTGCCCGAGCTGGACGAGAAGGCGTTGCAGGAAGCCGCGCCCCCGGCGCCTCCGCCGATGCCGATGGGCACCGATGTCCGCAATGACCGTACCGGCTTTGTCGGTATGCTGCGCGCGCAGGTATTGATGGACAGAGCCTGGGTTTCGCCCGGCGAGATTGATGGTCGCAGCGGCACCAATACCGTGCGCGCCATTGGCGGCTTTCAGCGGCTGGCCGGGCTGCCGGTGACGGGGCATCTGGATGAGCGTACCTGGGATGCGTTGGAGCAATATGGCCCGGCACTGCGGCGTTATGTGTTGAGCGCCAATGATGTCAAAGGCCCGTTCCGCGCCATTCCCGGCAGCATGTACGGCAAGGCGCAGCTACCGGCGCTTTCCTACAACAATGTGCTGGAAGCGCTGGGCGAGAAATTTCATATCCGTCCGGCGGCCTTGCAAGAGCTAAATCCCGGTGTGGACATGAGCCGTGCGGGTGTGGAAATCATCGTGCCGAATGTGCTGGATATTCCCGTATTGCCGCAGGCCACCCGGATTGTCGTATCCGAGGCGGCCAAACTGCTGATGCTGATCAATCACGAGGGCAAGGTCTATGCGCAGTTCCCGGTCAGCACGGGCAGCGCACGCGACCCGTTGCCGATTGGTCAGTGGGAGCTGCGCAGCGTGGCACGCAATCCGCATTACAACTACAACCCGGCACTGTTCAAGGGCGCGGCGCCCGGCCCGCGTGCCACTTTGCCGCCCGGCCCCAACAGCCCGGTAGGCGTGATGTGGATGGGGTTGTCCAAGCCGCATTACGGTATTCATGGCACCCCCGAGCCCGGCAATATCAGCAAGAGCCATTCCAATGGCTGCATCCGCATGACCAACTGGTCGGTATTGCAGGTGTCCAATGCTGTTTCGCGCGGCACCCCGGTAACCTTGATTCCTTGATGCAATGCCACCGCGACAACCGGGTCTGCTAGCCTGCGCGCCATGATGAGTTTCGATGAGCGCCGCGAGCGCCTGCTGTTCTGGTTGACTGCCTTCGTGGTGCTGTTTGCCGGCCTTGGGCTGCGTGATCCGTGGCCGGCCGACGAGCCGCGTTTTGCGCTGGTGGCGCGGCAAATGGTGGAAAGCGGCCAATGGCTGTTTCCGATGCGCGGTGATGAGCTGTACCCGGACAAACCGCCGCTTTTGATGTGGTTGCAGGCGATATTTCTTTCCATCACCGGGTATCTGCGCCTGTCTTTTCTTCTGCCCAGCCTGTTGGCTTCGCTTGGCACCTTGGCGCTGGTGCGCGACTTGGGGCAGCGGCTCTGGAATCGGCAGGCAGGCGCGTATGCCGGTTGGGCGCTGCTGTTTGCACTGCAATTCACCTTTCAGGCCAAGCGCGCGCAGATTGACCCACTGGTGGTGTTTTGCATCACGCTCTCGGGCTACGGCCTGATGCGCCATTACCTGAAAGGCCCGGATGCCCGCTGGTGGTATATCGGCTGGGCGGCGGCCGGGCTTGGGGTCATCAGCAAGGGGGTGGGCGTGCTGGCCTTGTTGCTGCTGTTGCCTGCCGCTTGGGCCAGATGGCGCGGCTGGCCGGGGGTGACGCGGGTGAGCGCCGGGCAGTGGCTGGGCGGTATCGCCATGTTGCTGCTGCCGGTTCTGGCCTGGCTGATTCCGATGCTGTTGGCAGTCAAGACCAGCGGTGATCCGCTGCTGCAAGCCTATGCCGATAATATCCTGTTGAAACAAACCGCCGAGCGTTATGCCAACGCTTGGCATCATCACCAACCTTGGTATTACTTCATCAAGGTGATGGCGACCCAATGGTTGCCGGTGATTTTTGCCCTGCCGTGGGTCATTCCACATTGGCGTGATGCGCTGCGCCAGCGCGATGCGCGCATCCTGCTGCCGGTGGCGGGTGTGCTGCTGATGGTGCTGTTTTTCTCGTTCTCCAGCGGCAAGCGCGAAGTCTATATCCTGCCCGCCCTGCCATTGCTTTGCTTGGCGATGGGGCCGTGGCTTGCAGAAATCATCCGGCGCCCCGGCGTGCGGCTGACGGCTTTTGTCGGTGGGCTGATATTTGCCTTGGCCTTGCTGGCCGCAGGGCTGGCGGTGGTATTGGGGCAGCCGGGTTTTGAAAGCAAACTGGCGGCCATCGGTGGGACGGAAAATGGCGATGCCCTTGGCTGGATGCTGGCCGTGGCCGGAGCGGCGGGGCTGTTGGCGACGCTGTTTTTCAGGCCGGCGCGCGGCGTTGCCAGTCTGAATGCCGTGCTGGCAGCGCTCTGGGTGAGTTACAGCTTGATTGGATACCCGGTGCTCAACGATGCCAGCTCCGCCCGCGGATTGATGCGGGCGACTGGCGCGGCCATTGGCCCCGATGCCGAACTGGCATTGGTGGCCTGGAAAGAGCAGAACCTGTTGATGGCCGACCGCCCGGCGCGCACCTTCGGCTTCAAGCGCGATGCCGCATTGCAATTGCGCGATGCCCGCGCTTGGCAGGCCGAGCAGCCGCAACAACGCTGGCTGCTTTTGGAAGACGATGCCATCGACCACTGCTTCAACGCCGATGCTCTGATTGCAATGGGCATCTACAACCGCCGCAACTGGTTCCTCGCCCCTGCCGATGCCAGCTTGGCAGGATGCAATCCCGCGCCGTAGTCCAGTCGCCCACGCCCGCTTTGGGACAGGCGGGCGAGGGCGGGTTTTGCGCGGGGCGACTTAACTGCCGCCGACAAACTGCGCCTGTCGCCAGGCTTCGAACACCATCACCGCCACAGTATTGGACAGGTTCAGACTGCGATTGCCGGGGCGCATCGGCAGGCGCAGGCGCTGCTCGGCAGGTAAGGTTTCCAGCAGTGCCTGCGGCAGTCCCGCAGTTTCACTGCCGAACAAGAACGCATCGCCGGGCTGGTAAACCACTTGGTCATAGCGCACCGCGCCGCGGGTGGAGAGGGCAAAAATCCGTCCCGGTGCGATCGCGGCGCAGGCATCGGCAAAACTTTCGTGTACCAGCAGCTCGGCATATTCGTGATAATCCAGCCCGGCGCGGCGCAGCTGTTTGTCATCCAGCGAAAAGCCCAGAGGCTTGACCAGATGCAGGCGGCAGCCGCTGTTGGCAGCCAAGCGAATCACATTGCCGGTATTGGGCGGGATTTCCGGCTGGTGCAGGATGATGTGGAACATGCGGGTGCAGGCCAGGGCTTACCAAGGCAGGGCGCTGCCATTGGCATGCCAGAAACCACCGCTGGTGGCGAGTGTCAATTCATCCACGCGCCCAGCCAGCCCTTCGGCGGCTTGCTCCGGGCTGACATCGCCCTGGCCGCCCACCATGTCGGTTGCCACCAGACCCGGATGCAGTAGACAAACGGCGATGCCGCGTGCGGCCAAATCCACCGCCAGCGATTTGCCCACGGCGTTCACGGCCGCCTTCGATGCGCGATAGCCGTAATAGCCACCGGAGCCATTGTCGGCAACCGAGCCCATGCGGCTGGTGATGATGGCGATCTTGCTGCCTTCGGCAAGCTGTGCAAGCAGCGCATGGGCGGTTAGCAAGGGACCCAGCGTATTGACCCGGAATTGTTTTTCGATGGCGGCAAGCGCGGCCTCATCCAGCGTGTCTAGGGTTTCGTTGCTGAAGATGCCGGCATTGAGAATGACCGTATCCAGCCGCACATCGCCAAGCCGCTGCGGCAGACGAGCAATGCTGGCGGCATCGCTCATGTCGATCGCATCAATGACATGGGCGCCGCTGGCGTCCAGCGCAGGGCTGGTTTTCCGGCAGACCGCATACACATTGTCGCCGCGGTTGCGGTACAGCCGGGTCAGGGCAAGGCCGATGCCACGATTGGCGCCGGTGATGAGGATGTTGGCCATGAATGTCTCCAATGGGGCAGGGGTGTCTATGGTGGGGGTTGAAAGTGCCGCGTCAAGCGTTTGCCGACAGGACTTCCGGCATATGCAGGTGGCGCGGCGGGCAATTAGCATATGCGCTCCACAACTGGGGAATATTTATGTCCAGAACTTTTGCTCCTCGCGCTGCGGCGCTTGCCTTTGCTCTTGCCACCGCTTTGGGTGGCAGTTTTATCCCGGCGCCGACCTTGGCGGCCGACACGGCGATGCAGGTTTCGCTGCCGTATGAAACCTTCACGCTGCCCAATGGTCTGCGTGTGGTGGTGCACACCGATCGCAAGGCGCCGGTGGTGGCGGTCAATATCTGGTATCACGTCGGCAGCAAAGATGAGCCGGCTGGCCGTACCGGCTTTGCGCACTTGTTCGAGCATCTGATGTTCAACGGCTCG
Organism: Lysobacteraceae bacterium NML08-0793; assembly: GCA_002798275.1. Lineage (GTDB taxonomy): Bacteria > Pseudomonadota > Gammaproteobacteria > Xanthomonadales > Xanthomonadaceae > Solilutibacter. The sequence goes on from NWQR01000009.1 coordinate 23,996, forward strand.
GAAAACCATCGGGACGAATATTTCGGCCCGTTCGAGCAGGTCGGTGCTACCAATATGAACGGCACGACCAATACCGATCGCACCAATTACTTCCAGAACGTGCCGACCACGGCGTTGGACATGGCCTTGTGGATGGAATCTGACCGCATGGGGCATATGCTGGGTGCGATTGATCAGGCCACGCTGGACGAGCAGCGCGGCGTGGTGCAAAACGAAAAGCGCCAGGGCGAGAATCAGCCCTATGGGCAGCTCTGGAATACGGTAACGCGCACCATGCACCCGAAAGGCCATCCGTATCACCACTCGGTGATTGGCTCGATGAACGATTTGAATGCCGCCTCGCTGGAAGACGTGAAAAACTGGTTCCGCGCTTGGTATGGCCCGAACAATGCGGTGCTGGTGTTGGCTGGTGATATTGACGTGGCCACCGCCAAAGAAAAGGTCGCCAAATACTTTGGTCATATTCCGGCAGGTCCGACGCTGAAGCAGCCGGAAGTGAATGTGCCCAAACTCACCGCCAATGGCCGCACCGAAATGCAGGACAAGGTGCCGCAGGTGCTGTTCGCCCGCGTCTGGAATGTGGCCGAAACCACCCATGCCGATACCGAACTTCTGGATCTGTTCAGCGGTATTTTGGGCGGCAGCAGCACTTCGCGTCTTGACCGCCGTCTGGTGTATCAGGACAAGCTGGTGGACAGCATCAGCACCAGCAATTACGGCTCGCAGCTTTCGGGCATGTTCCTCATCAATGCGATGGTCAAGCAAGGCGTGGATGTGGCGCAGGTAGAGGCGGCGATTGAAGAAGAACTGCAAAAGCTGCTGAAAGAAGGCCCGACCCAGCAAGAGCTCGACCAGGTGAAGGCGCGCAGCAATGCCGCAGTAGTGCGCGGCATGGAACGCATCGGCGGCTTTGGCGGCAAGGCCGATATTTTGGCCGAATGCACCGTGATTCACGGCAATCCCGGCTGTCTGCAAGATTCGCTTGCGGCCATCAACAAGGCGACTCCGGCACAGGTGCAGCAGGCGGCCCAGCGTTGGCTGGGGGCGCCAAGCCATGTGTTCACCATCAGCCCCGGCGAGCGCGTGGCGCAGGAAGAAGAACCCAGCGTCAATCCCGGTGCCTGGAATCTGCCCAAGCCGGACAAACGCTTCAGCCACGCGGCTCAGGGCGTTGATCGCAGCACTGGCGTACCGAAAGTGACCGAGTTTCCCGATCTCAAGTTCCCGGCCTTGCAGCGCGCCACACTTGCCAATGGCAGCACCCTGATTCTGGCCGAGCGCCATGACATCCCGGTGGTGCAGATGCGCTATCTGATGGACGGCGGCTATGCCAGCGACGCACTCGCCGGTCGTTTGGGGCGTGCCAGTTTCGCCACCGGCATGCTGACCGAAGGCGCCGGACAATACGATGCGCTGAGCTTCAAGGCGCGTGCCGAATCCTTGGGCGCGCAACTGGGTGCAGGTGCTTCGCTCGACGGAGCGCAGGTTTCGCTTTCGGCCATGAAAAACCGTCTGGACGAATCGGTTGGCCTGCTGGCCGATATGCTGCGCCGTCCGCAGTTCAACCCGGCCGATATCGAGCGCGTGCGTGCCCAGCGCCTGGCGGGCATTGCCCAAGAAAAAGCCCAGCCCAGCAGCGTAGCCATGCGCGTGTTGCCGCCGCTTTTGTACGGCGAAGGGCATCCGTATGCCATTCCGTTCACCGGCAGTGGCACCGAAGCCTCGCTGGCAGCACTGACCCGTGATGACCTCGTTGCCTACCAGCGCGAATGGCTGCGCCCAGAAGGCGCCACGATGGTGGTGGTCGGCGACACCACGCTGGAAGAAATCGTGCCGCTTCTGAACCGTCATCTAGGTGACTGGAAGGGCGAAGGCAAGTTGCAGCAGATCACCCTGCCGCAAGTACCGCTGGCCAACAAGGCACGGGTGTATCTGATTGACCAGCCCGGTGCAGTGCAGGCCAACATCATGGCCGGCAAATTGCAGCCTTCGGTGAAGGACAGCGGTGCGGTCAAGCTGGAAATGAGCAATGACATTCTCGGCGGCAGCTTCACCTCGCGCCTCAACATGAACCTGCGCGAAGACAAGCACTGGTCATATGGTGCCCGGACCTCGCTGGTCAGCGCCCTAGGGCAGCGTCCGTGGATTGCCAGCGCCCCGGTGCAAATCGACAAGACGGCCGAATCCATGCAGGAAATGCAGCGCGAATTTGCCGACTACAGCGGTGGCAAGAAGCCGGCCAGCATCGACGAAGTCACCAAGGTAGTGAACAACGAAGTGCGCAGCCAGCCCGGTGCCTATGAAACCGCAAGCGCGGTGCTGGGCACCATCGGCGGCATCGTGCGCTTTGGCCGCCCGGACAACTGGGTGGTCGTGCGCAACGAGGAAGTCGAAGCCTTCACCCCGGCACAGGCGAATGCCGCTGCCGCAGGTTTCAGCCCGGACAACCTAGTCTGGGTGGTGGTCGGCGACCTTGGCAAGATTGAAGCCCCGGTGCGCGCCCTGAACCTTGGCGAAGTCGTAGTGCTCGATGCCGACGGCAAGCCGGTCAAAGCCAAGAAGTAAGTGTTTGCAACGACCGTGCCGGTGAGAATCGGCACGGTCTTGCGGCCTGCTGCATGGTGCGGTTGCACACACTCGGCTGAACCAAGGCTGCGATGCCCTGTATTTATCGCCCGATGCCCGCCACAATGGCGGGCATTGTTTTTTGCCTTGGAGAACCCGATGCGTCTTGTCGTTGCCGCTGCCGCCACCGTCCTGACACTGACTGCCTGCACCTGGGTGCCGATTACGCCCGAAGCGCAGAAAGTGCGTGTGCTGCGTGCCGCCCCGCAGGGCTGTGAGCGCGTGGGCGAGATTGAAGTGGAAGTCACCGACAAGGTCTCGCTGTATCACCGCAATGCCATCAAGGTTACGGAGGAGTTGGAAACCTTGGCGCGCAACAAGGCGGTGAGCATTCCGGCAACCGATATCCAGCCGGTGAGCGAGCCGGTGGAAGGCGTGCAGCGCTTTACTGCCTGGCGTTGCCCGCGCTGATTGCGCGCATTGATGGTTGATGGTGCGCTGATGGCGGAGCGCACTCCAGCAAGCGGCCAGCGCGGCTGCGGTTTGACTCTGCTAGAATTGCCGGTCTTTTTTCGACCAGCTCGCCGCCATGCTCTTCAACAATGTCGCCATCGTTGGCCTCGCGCATGTGGATGCGCCGCACAAGGTTACTTCCGACCAGATCAACGAACGTCTGAAACCGACGCTCGAGCGGCTCGGTATCCGTGTGGATGTGCTGAAGGATGTGGCCGGGATTCATGCCCGCCGCCTGTGGGGCAGCGACAAGCTCTCCAGCGATGCCGCCACCGAAGCCGGTGTGCTGGCATTGCAGGATGCCGGCATCAGCGCCGACAAACTCGGGCTTTTGGTCAGCACCTCGGTCAGCCGTGATTACCTTGAGCCTTCCACTGCCAGTATCGTGGCCGGTAATCTGAAAGTCGGCGATACCTGCCAGAACTACGATGTTGCCAATGCCTGTCTGGCTTTCATCAATGGCATGGACATGGCCGCGCGGATGCTGGAGCGTGGTGAAATCGATTATGCACTGGTGGTCGATGGCGAAACCGCAGACTTGGCTTACGAAAAAACCATCGAGCGTATGTTGCGCCCGGACTCCACCGAAGAAGAGTTTCGCAATGAATTGGCAACCCTGACGCTGGGTTCCGGGGCGGCGGCGATGGTGCTGGCGCGTGCTGAGCTGGCACCGGAAGCACCGCGCTACAAGGGCGGCGTGACCCGTTCGGCCACCGAATGGAATACCCTGTGCCGCGGCAACCTCGACCGGATGGTGACCGATACCCGACAGTTGTTGATTCAGGGTATGCAGCTTGCACAAAAAACCTTCAACGCCGCGCGCGAGGCGATGGGCTGGGCGGTGCATGAAATCGACCAGTTTGTGGTGCACCAAGTCAGCAAAGTGCATACCCAAAGCCTGATTCAGAGCTTCGGTATCGACCCGAACAAGGTCATGACCATCTTTGGCGAACATGGCAATATCGGCCCGGCTTCGGTGCCGATCGTGCTCTCCAAGCTCAAACAGGCCGGCCAGCTGAAAAAAGGCAACCGCATCGCCCTCCTAGGCATCGGCTCCGGACTCAACTGCACCATGTCTGAAGTGGTGTGGTGAGTTACCAACTGCCGTGACGACGAGACCTTACCGCCCCGACTATCCCTTCACGCCACAGCGGCTGGAGGTGCGGCCGGGGGTCTGGATGAGCTATCTGGACGAAGGGCCGCAGGATGGCGAGGTGGTGCTGATGCTGCACGGCAATCCGTCGTGGAGCTATTACTGGCGTCATCTGGTGCTGGCGCTGCGCGACAAATATCGCTGCATCGTGCCCGATCACATTGGCATGGGGCTGTCGGACAAGCCGGACGATGCCGAAGGCGCACAGCCGCGTTATGACTACACCCTGGCCTCGCGCATTGCTGATCTGGATACTTTGATGCAGCGTCTGGACATTACCGGGCCTATAACGCTTGCGGTGCACGACTGGGGCGGGATGATCGGGTTTGGCTGGGGTTTGCAGCATGGCGGACAAATCCGGCGGCTGGTCATCACCAATACGGCGGCCTTTCCGTTGCCTGCCGAAAAACCGATGCCTTGGCAGATTGCCATGGGCAGGCATTCGCGTCTGGGGGGCTGGCTGATTCGCCGCTTCAACCTGTTTGCACGCGGCGCGGCGGCGTTTGGCACGGTGCGGATACTGCCGCCTGCGGTCAAGCAGGCGTATGCGTCCGTATATGACGGCTGGCAAAACGCCATTTCCACGCTGCGCTTCATGCAGGATATTCCGCTGGATGCACGCGACCGCGCTTGGCCGCTGTTGCAGGCGGCTGCCGAAAAATTGCCGGACTATGCCGAGCGCCCGACGTTCATTGGCTGGGGGCTGCGCGATTTCGTGTTTGACCATCATTTTTTGGCCGGCTTCCAGCGCGCCCTACCGAATGCCCAGGTACATGCCTATCAAGACGCCGGGCACTATGTGTTGGAGGACAAGCGCGAAGAATTGCCCGGCATGATTCGTGCGTTTCTGGATAGCCAGCCGCTGTAATAAACCACGCTGGCAAGGCGGCGCACCGTGCCAGCATTGGCAGCGAGAAAGATGTGGCTTTTGACTTTTGACCGGCGTCATTCGCCGTGCATGTTGTGCCTTGGGCAAATCAATTTTTGTCGCTGATGGGTTGCGCCACGCTGCCGGGTTTTTTTAGCTCTGCCAGTGCCGACTGGATCGGCGCATCACCAGGCAGGACATGGCCGGCGTTTTCTCCGGCCATTGCGGTTTTCGGCTCGTCCTCGCCTTGCAGATGGCGCGGCAGGCTGGCCTCGTTGTAGCGGTTGCGGGCGGTTTCACTTTCTGGCATCAAGATGACATCAGGCTCGATGCCCACGCCCTGAATGGAGCGACCGCTGGGGGTGTAATAGCGGGCGGTGGTCAGCTTGACCGCATCGCCATTGGGGAGTGGCAGGAAGCTCTGCACCGAGCCTTTGCCGAAGGTGCGGCTGCCGATGACGCGGGCGCGCTGGTTGTCGCGCAGGGCACCGGCCAGCACTTCGGAGGCACTGGCAGAGCCGGCATCCACCAGCACCATGATCGGCGCTCCGGCGAGCAAATCACCCGGTTTGGCGTGGTTGCGAATGTCGCTGCTTTTCATCCGGCCACGGGTGCTGACAATCAGCCCCTGATCCAGCAGATCATCGGCGATTTTCACCGCAGGCCCGAGTAGGCCGCCGGGGTTGCCGCGCAGGTCGAGCACCAATCCTTGCAGATTGCCCCCGGCTTCGGTTTTCAGTTCCGCCAGCGCCTTGCCGAACGCCTCGCCGGTATCGGTTTGAAAGCGGCTGATGCGGAGATAGCCAAAGCCGGGTGCCAGCATGCGGCTGCGCACGCTTTGCAGCTGGATGCGCTCGCGTTTGAGGCTGACCTCGAACGGTTCGTGGCCTTCCCGGTGTACCGTTACCTTGACCTCGCTGCCGGCCACGCCCCGCAATGGGGTGCTGCCGGTTTCATTGTTGATGGGCTTGCCGTCGATAGCGGTGATGATGTCGCCCGAGCGCAGCCCGGCACGTTCGGCGGGCCCGCCTTCCAGCGGCGCGATGATTTTTAGCAGCGGGCCGGGCTGTTGTTGTAGCTCGACCCCCACGCCTTCGTAGGCGCCGGTGGTGTCTTCGTCAAAGTCCTTGGCGGCTTCCGCATCGAAATACACGCTGTGTGGGTCAAGGTCGAGCAGTAGTCCGCGCAGCGCTGAACGCATCAGCTTTTGGTCTTCCACCGGCTCGACATAGGCTTCGCGGATGGCGTTGTAGATGCTGACGAAATAGCGGATTTCTTCCAGCGGGACATGGCTGCTGGGGCGCTCATTCTCCCCGCTTGCCGGGTTCGGGGCGGCAGCTTGCTGTGCCATTGCCGGCAGGGCAAGGGTGATCGCGGCGGCAAGAATCAGGGGACGAAAACGCATCAACAACAACTCCGAAAAAGGCGATTATCCGGCAGGGCTATGGGCGCAGCCAGACATTGGGATTGACCGGGCGACCGGCGCGGCGCAATTCGAAATACAGCGCAGGCCGTCCCTGCCCGCCGGAATTGCCGACCGTGCCGATGGTATCGCCGCGTCTGACGCGGCTGCCGGTTTCTTTCATCAGGGCATCGTTATGGGCGTACAGGCTCATATAGCCATTGCCGTGGTCGATGATGCAGAGCAAGCCATAGCCGCTCATCCATTCGGCAAACACCACTTGCCCATCGGCCACGGCGCGCACCGGCGCACCGGCGACAGCGGCAATCAGCAACCCGGAGCTGCGGGCGCCATCGGGCATGGTGCCGCCAAATCCAGCCAGCAAGCTGCCATTGAGTGGCCAGCCTGCGCCGCCTACGGCGACGGGAGTCGCGCTGCTGATGGGCGCGGGGCGTGGTGTGGCCGGTGTGGTTGTGCGGGGCTGATTGGCCGGTTGTGCCGGGCGTGTGGCGTTGCTGCGGCTTTGGCTATTGCGGCGGGCATTGCGCTCGCGCTGGGCAGCGGCGGCCTGTTCACGACGTGCGGCAGCCGCCTGTGCTTCTTGTTCGCGGCGTTCGCGCTCGGCACGGGCCGCCGCTTCGCGCAACTGCGCCAAGAGGCGTTCCAGAGCGGCGGCATCCTGTCCCAAAGCATGTTCGCGTTCGCGCTTGTCCTGATATTGGCTGTCAATTTGCCCGAGTAATTGCGCGCGCTCGCGGCGCAGGCGCTCTACATCGGCCAGAGCCGCCTGCTGTTTTTTGCGGGCATCCGCCAATTGGCTCTGGTGTTGGGCAATTTCTTGTTCCAGCGCTTTGGCTTGGTGCAGTTGCTCGGAAATCTGCCGGATTTGTGCGGCGCGCTGGCGTTGCAGGGCCGCGTAGTAAACCAAGTCGCGCTGGCCTTGCTGGATTTGGTCTTGCGAGAGCATCACCTTCAGCGCTGATTCCGGGCCGGTCAAATAGGCCGCACGCACTAGGCGAGCAAGGGTTTGTCGCTGGTTGACGAGTGTTTCTTCAAGCTGCGCGCTGCGCGCTTCCAGCTCGGCCAGTCGAGCCTGGTCGCGGGTGATGGCCGCGCCGGTTTCGGCCAAGGTGCGATTGGAGCGGGCGATGGCTTCATCCGCCTCGCGCAAGGCGCGTGCGGCTTCGCCGCGCTCACCTTCCAGACGGCGGCGCTCCTGTCCAAGCTGTTGCAACTCGCCGCGTAGCTGCTGCAATTTGCGCTCGGTTTCGCGCATGTCCTGCGCCAGCGCCAAGCCAACGCTGAATGTCAGCACGACGCTGAGGCCAAGGCGGACGCGCCCGGGCTTCATGCGACAAGCAGGCTCTTGCCAGTCATTTCGGCGGGTTTTTCGATGCCAAGCAAATCCAGCAGGGTCGGTGCGACATCGCGCAGTGCGCCGCCGTTGCGCAACTGCGCCGGGCGGGAGCCGACATAAATCAGCGGTACAGGTCCCACGGTATGCGCAGTATGCGGCTGGCCAGTTTCAGGGTCGCGCATCATTTCCAGATTGCCGTGGTCGGCGGTAATCAACAGGTCGCCGCCAACTTTTTGCACCGCGGCCACCACCGCGCCGATGGCGCTATCCACCGCCTCGGCTGCCTTGATGGCTGCTGCCATCACTCCGGTATGTCCGACCATGTCCGGGTTGGCGATGTTGCAGACAATCAGGTCGTACTGGCCGCTTTCGATGGCGGCGGTAAGTTTTTCGGTCAGCTCCGGGCAGCTCATTTCCGGCTGCAAGTCGTAAGTGGCCACCTGCGGGCTGGGGATGAGTTCGCGGCTTTCACCGGCATACAGCGCCTCGCGTCCGCCGCTGAAAAAGAAAGTCACATGTGCGTATTTTTCGGTTTCGGCAATACGCAGCTGGGTCTTGCCATGTGCCTGCATCACTTCGCCCAAGGTATTGACGAGATTCTCCGGCGGAAAGGCCAGCGGAGCCGGCAGGCTGGCATCGTATTCGGTCAGGCAGACAAATTCGGCCAACTGCGGACGGCGGGCGGCAAAGCCGTCGAAGTCCGGCTGCACGAATGCCGCTGCCAGTTGTCGGGCGCGGTCGGCGCGGAAATTGATGAACACGGCAGTATCGCCATCGACAAACTTGGCACCTTGGCCAATTACCGTGGGCTGCACGAACTCGTCGTTTTCATCGCGGGCATAGGCGGCCTCCAGCGCGGCGAGGGCGCTGGGCGCGTGAAAAGCCGCCTGCGCCTCCACCATGGCATCCCAGGCGCGCCGCAGCCGATCCCAACGCTTGTCGCGATCCATCGCGTAATAGCGGCCACTGACGCTGGCGATGCGCGCATTGCCGAGCGCTTCGCACAGGGCTTGCAGCGCCTGCAAACTGGGCTCGGCCGAGCGTGGCGGCATGTCGCGGCCATCCAAAAACGCATGCACCGCCACCTGCGGCACCCCCATTTCATGCGCCAGCTTCAGCATCGCAAACAGATGTGATTCATGGCTATGTACGCCGCCGGGCGAGAGCAGACCCAGCACATGCAGGGTGCCATGATTGCTGCGCGCCTTTTCGCAGGCCGAGCGCAGCGCCGGGTTCTGGAAGAAGCTGCCGTCCTCGATGGCCGCATCCACACGGGTCAAATCCTGATAGACGATGCGCCCGGCACCCAGATTCATGTGCCCCACTTCGGAATTGCCCATTTGCCCGTCCGGAAGCCCCACATGACGGCCTTCGGTATGAATCAGCGTATGTGCACGCTCTGCCCAGAGCTTGTCCCAATTGGGGATATGCGCTGCGGCTAGGGCGTTGTCGGTCGGGTCTTCACGGTAGCCCCAACCATCCAGAATCAACAAAACAGCGGGTTTGCGGGCAGTAGCTGAGTCAATCATGAGCGTATGGATGCAGGGCAAGTGCTGCTGATTGTAGTCGCCCGCATCGAGGCAGGGCATCCATCTTGATGCGGAAGACCGGATTTTTCTGCTTGCAGGTATTGGCCAGGCTGCCTTTCTGCCGCAGGTACGGTCTATCATCAAAGCTCCTTTCAATCTCCGGAGTAACGATGCGACACACTCTGCTTTTTCCGGCGCTGGCTTCGGCGCTGCTGCTGGCGGCCTGCCAGGGCGCAGCCGATGGCGAGCACAATCAGGCGGCTGCCTCAAGCACTGCCGCTTCCGGCCACAGCTTTGCTGGCGATATCAATCTGGCTGATTACACCGAGCTTTTGAAAACACTGGCTTCGGATGAAATGGAAGGCCGCGCGCCCGGTACTGAAGGCGAGACGCGCAGTATCGAATACATTCGCCAGCAGTTTGAAGCCGCAGGGCTGAAGCCCGGCAACAATGGCGACTGGTTCCAGACGGTAGCCATGACCGTTACCGAAGCCTCGCCCGATACCACCATGCAGGTGGAAGTGGGCGGCAAACAGCACACGCTGAAATTTGGCGATGACATGGTGGTCGGCACCCGCACCGGCGAGGCGCAAGTCAAGCTCGATGCCAGCCAATTGGTATTCGTCGGCTATGGCGTGGATGCCCCCGAGCAGAACTGGAACGACTACGCCGGGGTCGATGTCAAAGGCAAGACCGTGGTGATGTTCGTCAATGACCCGGGCTTCCATGCCGGTGACGAGACGCTGTTTGAAGGCAAGCGCATGACCTATTACGGCCGCTGGACCTACAAGTTTGAAGAAGCCGCGCGCAAGGGCGCCAGCGGTGCGCTGGTGATTCACGATGATGCCGGAGCCGCCTATGGCTGGGGCGTGGTGAAGAATTCCTGGTCGGGCGAGCAATTCGACCTGCCCGCCAAGAACGACCCGGAGCCGCGCCTGCCCGTTCAAGGTTGGTTGACTGGCGAGACCGCTGCCAAGCTGTTTGCCGATGCCGGGCTTGACCTTGAAAAAATGCGTGAAGCCGCAGGCAAACCCGGCTTCAAGGCCGTACCGCTGGATGCCAGGGTGAGCGTGGAGCTGAGCAGCAAAATCAGCGAAAAATCCTCGCGCAATGTCATCGGCATGTTGCCCGGCACGGAAACCCCGGATGAAGCCGTCGTTTACATGGCGCACTGGGACCATCTCGGCAAGCACGAGGGCGAAGGCGACCAGATTTACAACGGCGCGGTGGACAATGCCACCGGCGTTGCCGGCATCATCGAAATCGCCGGGCAGTTTGCCGCCAACCCGCCCAAGCGCTCAGTGCTGTTCCTGGCGGTAACCCTGGAAGAATCCGGCCTGCTCGGCTCCAAGCACTATGTGAGCAGCGCGCCTGTGGTGCCGATGGACAAGACCGTGGCCGTCATCAATATGGATGCCATGCCGGTGGGCGGACGCGCCAAGAACATGACCGTCATCGGCATGGGCAATTCCGAACTGGAAGACCTGCTGGCCACCGCCCTGAAGCCGCAAGAGCGCATCATGACGCCCGAAGCCACGCCCGAAGACGGCTTCTATTTCCGCTCCGACCACTTCAACTTTGCCAAGGCCGGTGTCCCGGCACTGTACGCCAAGGGTGGAGACGACCTGCGCGAAGGCGGCACGGAAGCCGGACAGGCGGTGATGGCCGATTACCGCAAACACCGCTACCACAAGCCGAGCGATGCCTTCGACCCGAACTGGAAGCTCGATGGCCTGGTGGAAGACCTGCAAGCCCTGTACCAAGTTGGCAATACCGTGGCCAATGACGGCAGCTGGCCGAACTGGTACAAGAACAGCGCCTTCCGCGCCAAACGCGATGCGATGATGGCGGCGAAGAAATAACCGCAAGCCTGCATGGCGCGGGCAGCCCCTGTGCAAAGTCGCAGGGGCTGTTGGCAAGCCGGAGATTCTGCAATGGCACTGCGCTCGTGCAGGATGACAAACTGGCTTGCCCCAAGCACGCACTACAGAACGGCTCCCGATGTGGAGCCGTTTTGTTGTCTTCGGGGGCAATCTATTGAATACAAATGATAATAATTTACAATTGCGACCCCACTATTTCTCCGAAGAGCTTTCATGTCCTATATCAAAAGCCGCAAACATGTCGTGCCGCGCTCTGGCAAACCTTTGCTGGGCGCTGCCGCCGCTGCACTGTCTTTGAGTGCCGCACTGGCACATGCTCATGAAGTGTCCGATTCAGAAAAACTTGACCGCGTTACCGTACTGGGGAGCCGGCTCAAGACCGACAACATGAGTAGCCCCAAATACACCGCGCCGCTGCGCGATACCCCGCAAACCATCACCGTGATTCCTGCTGAAGTGCTGGAGCAGCAGAACAGCCTGTCACTTCAGGAGGTGCTGACCAGCAATGTGCCGGGCATCACCTTCCAGGCCGGCGAAGGCGGTGGCGGCTATGGTGACAACATCATGCTGCGCGGTTACAACGCCAGCGAAAACATCACCTTGGACGGCGCCCGCGATGCCGGACAGTACACCCGCAGCGACTTCTTCAATATTGAAAACCTGGAAGTGACCAGCGGCGCCAATTCGGTGCATGGCGGCAGCAATAATGTCGCCGGCAGCATCAACCTTTCCAGCAAGCGCCCGCAGGGGCGTGACTTCGTGCGCCTGGGGCTGGGACTGGGCACTGACAGCTATTATCGCGGCACGGTGGATGTGAACAGCCGCGCCAGTGATGCAGTTGCCTGGCGGCTCAATGTGATGGCGCACAACAACAACGTGGCCGAGCGCGATGTGGAGCGCTTCCGCCGCTTCGGCATCGCCCCGTCCATCAGCTTCGGCATGGACGGCCCCACCCGCCTGACGCTGGCCTACTTCTACCAGCAGGATGACAACATCCCGCAATACGGCGTGCCGTATGCCAATACGCCCTATAACAATGGCCCGATTGCCGGCATCCGCCGCAATAATTACTACGGCTATCGCAATACCGGCAATGGCGAAGAGCTGCGCAACCAACGCCTGTCGGTACTGGTTGAGCATGATTTCAACGAAAACAGCCGGCTGCGCAACTACACCTATTACGGCCAAACCGAGCGCTGGACGCAGGTGGATTCCATCCGCGGCAGCTGGTGCGTGAACGGCGTCAACCCCTATGGCATGACGCTGGCTACGCGCACCTGTAGCGTCCCGGACAATACCTTCCTGCCCAATAGCGGCCCGCATGGCTATATCCGCGACGAGAACAACCAGATTATCGGCAACCAGACCGATTTCATCACCCGCTTTGCAACCGGCAGCATGCAGCATGACCTGGTGGTGGGGCTGTCGCTTTCCCAAGAGGACTTCAAGCGCCGCACCGGCAGCGTGTTGGGTTCGGTCGCCGCCAATGACCGCAATCCGATGAGCGCCAGCAATCCGAATGGCATCTGGACACATGCCATCACCCCGGTAATCAACCCCGCCAATCAAGGCCAGCTCAAAAACGCCGCCCTGTATGTATTCGACAACCTGCGCTTCAACGAACAGTGGGCACTCAATGGCGGCCTGCGCTATGAGCGCGTGGCGGGCGAATCCCGCAGCTATGACACTGCGAACAATGCTTGGCGCGACTGGGCAAAAAATAGCGACAGCCTGATTTCCTATCGACTGGGGCTGGTCTTCAAGCCGGTTGAAAACGGCTCGATATATCTGGCCTATGGCAATTCGCGCACACCTTCGATGTCCAGCGTGCGCGGTAGCTGCAACCAGACCAGCAGTTGCAATGTTGACCCGGAAACCGCCATCAATATCGAATTGGGCAGCAAATGGGATGTGCTTGACGGCCGCCTGGGACTGAGCGCTGCACTGTTCCGCAACGAGCGCAGCAATTACAAGGTTGCCTCGGGCGACCCGAACGAGCCGGAACAACAGCTCGATGGCAAGGCGCGGGTAGATGGCCTGGCGCTGGGCGTGGCCGGGCAAATTACCCGTGAATGGGGCGTGTTTGCCAATTACACCTATCTCAAGAGCAAGGTCATTCAGAGCGTGTCCGACCATGTGCGCGCCACGACCGGCATCGACGCCCAGGCCGGCAACCCGCTGACACAAACCCCCAAGCACGCCGCCAACCTGTGGACGACCTATCGTTTTGGCGACAACTGGGTACTGGGCTATGGCGCCAGCTACAGTGGCCGCTACTACCTCAACAACGCCGCCGCCCCGCTGTACACCGCCCCCGGTTATACCGTGCATAACGCCATGCTTGGCTGGAAACTCAACGATGCGCTGGACCTTCAGCTCAATGTGAAAAACCTTGCCAACAAGGAGTACTACACCCGTATCCGGGGTCATGCAGCCTCCCGCTATGCCGTCCCCGGCACCGGTCGCACCATCACCTTGAGCGCCAATTTCAAATTCTGAAAACGGCTATCTTGGGAAGGTCTGGGCAACGCCAGGAAGGTGTTGTCCAGACCTTTTTAAACATTGGAGCGCAAGCCGATGATGCTGCATATCCCGGAAATATTGAGTGCCGAAGAAGTTCGGCAAATGCGCGCGGCACTGACGCAGGCTGACTGGGTGGATGGCCGGCAAAGCGTGGGCGGCCAAGGCGCACAGGTCAAACGCAACCGGCAACTGGCCGAAAACTGCCCGCTACGCCAACAGCTTGGTCAGCGGGTACAACAAGCCCTGCATCAGAACCCGCTGTTTTTCTCCGCCGCCCTGCCACTGCGCTATGTGCCGCCTTATTTCAATATGTATGAAGGCGGCGAGCATTACGGCCTGCATGTGGATGGCGCCATTCGCAGCATGACCGATGGCACGCTGGTGCGCACGGACATGTCCTTCACCCTGTTTCTGTGCGACCCGGAAGAATACGAAGGTGGCGAACTGGTCGTGGTGGATACCTATGGCAGCCATGAAGTGAAGCTGCCCGCTGGCGATGTGATTCTCTACACCTCCGGCAGCCTGCATCAGGTACTGCCGGTGACCCGTGGCGCACGTCTTTGTGCATTTTCTTGGCTGCAAAGCCTGATTGCCGATGATGAGGAGCGTCGCATGCTGTTCGAGCTGGACCAGACCATCCAGTCACTGCGACAAAAACAGGGAGAAAGCCAGGAGGCCGTGGCACTGACTGCCCATTACCACAACCTGTTGCGCCGCTGGGCAAGAGGCTGATTTCAAATATCGGTCAGGGTAATGGTGTTGGCGAAATTAACTTGCCATTTTTTTGTCTGCACGCCATGGCTTATCTGCAACGTCAGGATGTTGCCTGCAAACGAAAAGGCACTCACCATCGACGGCACCAGTAGCTCGACCCCATCCAAAGAAACCGGCACCAGGAATGACTGCTTCCCGGGCGGCTTTATTTTCATCAAGAAGTGCGTGTAATTTTCTGGACGGGTGATGATGCCATTGCCGTCATAGCGCATGATGAGCTGGAATTTCACGCCATTGTGACTGATGTTTTTGCTGACCGCCCATTCGCCTTGCAGGTTTGTGCGCAATACTTTTTCAAAATTGAGCTCGATGTTCTCGGCTGTCCAGTCGTGCAGCGGTGCAATCTCTGTCAAGCCTTTCTTGACCTGCAAAATGGCCTCTTTGGGGAAGTCTTTATCAGGCAAGTCTTTGAGCTTTTCGGTATCCACCCAAAGCCGGATGCCCAATTGAAACCGTTGCCCATTGGCAGCCTTGTCATCGGTCAGGAACAGCAGGAGTGGACGGATCGATTTTGAAATCCCGTTTTTGCAGAACAAATCGGCAAATTCAATCACCCGATACATTTTCTCGCAAAGCGCACTCTCCCTTTGGCTGAACGCATCTTGGTCGCATACATACACATTGCCGATGCGCATTGAAGTGCCTGCTTTCATGGTTTTCTTTTGTTTGGCTTTGAGATTGATTCAAGACAGGCGCTTGTAACTCCATCCGATGGGGTTTTTGCTTCATGAAAACTCAACCATGTGGCATGGCTGGCAGGTTTTTCATTGCTTTTCGGCTCATCAGCGCCGTTCACTTCACCCGCCGTCTTGGCCAGGCGGCAAACAATGCCCAGATGCCGCCAAGACCCGCAATCCAGGTGGCGACGGGGATGCCGGCAAGGCGCGGGCCGCCGGCCTCCAGGCCGTACAGGACGCTGGCGACAATCAAAAGCCCGACGCCCAGCACGGCGGAAATCATGCGTTTTTGCATGATATGCAGGTCTTTGGAAAGCACGCGCAGGTCGGCTGATTCCATCTGGATATGGTGGCCGCCGTGGACTTGCTGCTTTAGCCAGTCGTGCACCAGACCGGGCATGTCCGGGGCGCGGGTAATCCATTCGGGCAGGCGTTGACCGGCTTCGCGCAGCAGGCGGCGCGGGCTGTAACGCTCGCGCAGGATGGTTTCCAGCACCGGCTTGGCGACTGCCCAGATGTCGATTTGCGGGTCGAGTTGCCGGCCTACGCCTTCGATGTTCAGCAAGGTCTTTTGCAGCAGAATCAATTGCGGTTGCAGGGTGAGCTGGTAGCGCTGCGCCATGCGGAACAGTTTTGCCAGGACTTCAGCCAGCGAAATTTCCGATAGCGGGCGGGTGAAGTACGGCTCGCAAATGGCGCGGGCGGCGGCCTCCAGCTCGTCGATGCGCACATGCGCGGGCATCCAGCCTGCTTCCACATGCAGCTCGGCGATGCGGCGATAGTCGCGGTTGAAAATCGCCATGAAGTTTTCTGCAAGGTAGTACTGATCCTCGCGCGAGAGCTGCCCCATGATGCCGAAATCCAGTGCGATGAAGCGTGGGTTGGCGGCGCGTGCCGGATCTGGATCCACCCAGATATTGCCGGCGTGGGCATCGGCATGGAAAAAATTGTCGCGGAATACCTGCTGGTAGAACACGCGCACGCCCTTGGCTGCCAGTGCCTTGCGGTCGATGCGGGCGTTGTCGAGCGCGGCTACGTCATCGCTGTGGATGCCGCGCACGCGCTCCAGCGTGATGACCCGTTCGCTGGTATGCGTCCAGAACACTTCCGGCACATATAGGTCGCCGCTTTCCAGCCAGTTGCGTCGCAGCACGCTGGCGTTGCCGGCTTCGCGTTGCAAGTCAAGTTCCGCCGCCAGCGTGGATTCGATTTCCGCGACTACTTCGCGCGGGCGGATTTTGTCGGCACGCGGATGGGTGCGTTCGACCACGGTGGCGAGGTCATACAGCAGCGCGATATCGCCCTCAATCTGGGTGCGGATATTCGGGCGCAGCACTTTGACTACCACTTCGCGGCCATCATGCAGGGTGGCCGCGTGTACTTGGGCAATCGAGGCCGAGGCCAGTGGCGTGGTGTCGAAGCGTGCATACAGCGCTTCGATGCTTTGGCCGAGCGATTCTTCCACGATGCGGCGGGCGGCTTCGCCGTCGAAGGGTTTGACCTGGTCTTGCAGTAGCGCCAGTTCATCGGCCACATCGGCCGGCACTAGGTCGCGCCGGGTGGAGAGGATTTGCCCGACCTTCACAAAAATCGGCCCCAGCTCCTGCAACACCATGCGCAAACGCTGGCCACGCGGCATGGCCTGCACATCAGGCGTGGCGCGCGGAACAAACGGGCGGGCGAGCTTCAACCAGCGCTCGGCGGCCGTGCCGTCAAGCAGTGCATCCAGCCGGTAGCGCAGCAATACCCGGCCAATGCGCCAGACCCGGCGCGCCGATTTCATGCCGTGCCCCCAAGGCGGGCAATGCGCGCGGCCAGTCGCTCGACATCATCACGGATGGCATCGACATCATCGTGGAAAGCGGCAAGTTCCTCGCGCCCCACCACTACGCGGGATTCTTCGGTCAGCCAGTCGGCGCTGTCATGGGCAAAGCCTTGCGCGGCGACTTTGGCGCGGCGCAGGGCAAAAGCAAAGCCATTGGCAATCTGCATGCCCAGCACATCGCCAAATATCCGCGTCAACGGCTCGGCCCAATCCGGCTCGAAGCCTTCGGCCAACTTTTGCAGGCGGCGAGCCAACTCGGCATCGCCTTCGATACGCAATTGTCCGACCGGCGCGGCTTCATCACGACGCAGCGGCGGCAATTGCCGCAGCAGCGCCGACAGACTGGCGCGCACCGACAAATCCGCCTCGCCCTCGGCAGGCCCGACTTGCAATGCGCCATCCACTACACGGATCGCCAGCGCCAACGGCGGCGAGAGCAGATGCAGCTGCACCTGTCGGCCTTCCAGCGCCGCCACTGCCGTGCGGGTGTCTTCATCCAACGCCAGCGCACGGTTCAGAGCTAATTGCAGGGCGCGGCCTGCCGGGACTTTCCAATTGAAGGGCAGAGAAATATTCATGCGGGCATTTTATGAGCCAGCGCCAGCCGCCGCAGCCCTTCTTGCATGGAAACTTGCGGGCGGTAGCCAAAGTCCGCCAGCGCCGGAGCCATGCTGTACCAGTGGGTGGTGGCGAGCTGTTCGGCGAGGAATGGGGTCATTGGCGGCTCGCCATCGGGCTGGATGAGTGGCCAGAGTTTTTCTGCCAGCCAGCCTGCGGCATAGGCCACGCGGAACGGAATCTTGCGGGTTACCGGCGGTGCGCCTGCGGCTTGCAGTAGGGCGTTCAAGGTGGCCTCCAGCGTCCACGGCTCGCCATTGCTGATGAAGTACGCCCGCCCGGCGCAGGCGCTGCCGATGGCCAGATGCTCGAATGCGGCGAAGTGTGCCGTGGCGGCGTTGTCGATATAGGTGGTGTCGATGAGGTTCTGGCCGTTGCCGACCAGCGCCAGTTTGCCGGCATGGGCACGCTTGATGAGATTCGGCAGCAGATGGTTGTCGCCCACGCCCCAAATTAGTCGAGGGCGCAGCGCCACGGTGGCGAGCTGCGCGCTGTTGGCGGCCAGTACCATTTTTTCCGCTATCTGCTTGGTGGCCGCATACGGGGCTTTCAGCCGTTCGCCATAGGGCACGGTATCGGCTGTGCCGCCTTCCACCGGGTGGGTGGCGCGATGGGTCACGCTGGGGGTGGAGGTGTAAATCAGTTTTTCGATGCCATGTACGCGGCAGGCGGCCAGCACGTTTTCGGTGCCGGTGACATTCACTTGGTGATAGCTGGCATAGCTGCCCCAGGCACCGGCCTTGGCGGCATTGTGGAAGATGGCGGTGCAGCCGCTGGCGGCGTGAACCAGTGCATCGCGGCTGGCCAAATCGCCTTGGATCTGGGTAACGCCGATGGCATCAAGCGCCGGGTAATGACCACGGTTGAAGCTGACCACCTCGAAGCCGCGCGCACGCAAACCTTGGCAGAGCGCTTGTCCTAGGAAGCCGCCGCCACCTGTTACCAGAATCTTCATTGCAGCCTATCCATTTTCGGTAATTGCTGTTTCGCCCATTCGGCAAGTTTTTCCCGGCCGATTTTGGCGTTGTGGCGGATATCCACCGGGAAGCTGCCGGGGTAGTGCAAGAAGTGTGTAACACGTGCGGTATGCACCTGGCCGTCGGCGGTTTTTTGCAGTTCTTCGCGGATCCGTGGCCATTCGCTGGCCGCGACACCTGCACGCAGTTCCACACACAGGCAGGCGGCATTGCCAGCCGGAGTGTCAGCGTTTTGCCGTAGTTGCCCGGCATCGCCCTGATTGAGTTCCAGCCCACCCTTTTGTGCAGCAACTGGCACCGGCACCAGCGCGGTACGGGCAACATCGGGATGGGTATTGAATACCGGCTCGATTTGTTCGGTGCACAGCGTGCCGCCGGCAGCCAGCACCACGCGCTGCGATTTACGTCCGCAAAACCACAGTCGGCCTTCGCCATCCAGATAGCCTAGGTCGCCCATGCGATGCACGATGCGGGAACTGCCATCGGGCAGGGTTTCGCGGATTTTGGCCAGCCGGGTTTGCGCCTCGCGGTTGAAATAGCTGTCGGTGGCGACCGGGCCTGCCACGGTGATTTCGCCCACCACGCCCTGTGGGACTTCTTGCGCCTGGCGCCAATCGCCGATGGCCTCATCGGTGATGGCGATGATGCGAACCTCATTGCCCGGCACCGGGCGCCCCACACAAGTGCCTGCGCCGGCTTCGGTACGGGCACGCAGGGTGATGAGTTCGCGGCCTTCAATTACCGCCACCGGCAGGCATTCGGTCGCGCCATAGGGGGTCCACAGTTGTCCGCCTTCGGGCATCAGGCGCAGCAGTTTTTCCACTACATCCGGTGGTACCGGCGCACCGGCGCTGGTGGCGCGCATCACGCCTGGCAGGGGTTCACCATGCTCGGCCAGTACCCGCATCAAGGCCGGTGAGCCGAACATCTGGCTGACTCCGAAGCGGCGGATGGCGGCGTGCAGTTTGCGCGGGTCAGCCTTGGCCGGTTGGGTCGGATCCATGTCCGGGATGATCGAGGTCAGCCCAAGTGCTGGTGCAAACAGCGCGAATGGCGGGAAGGTGGGCAGGTCAACGCCGCCAGGCGCGATGCCAAAGGCATCGCGCAGCATTTGGATTTGTGCAAGAAAATGCCGATGGCGGTACAGCACGCCCTTGGGTACGCCGGTCGAGCCGCTGGTGAACAGAATGGCGGCCGGGTCATCGGTGGCGGTGCTGCCAAAATCCTGCGGATTTGCTGCACCTTCGCGCTCGATGGCGGCCAGCGTGGTATCGGCAAACCAAGCGCGGCTGCCGGTGCTGATGCGGTATTTCACGCCGCGCGCCCAGCCGAGCACGAGGCGTGCGAACATCGCCAGCGGGATGCCGATGAAGGCATCCGGCGCCGCTTCTGCCAAGCATTGCTTGAGCGCACGCTTGTCGATGCCCGGATCAACCAGCACTGGCACGGCGCCCATGCGCATCAAGGCGAACATCACCAAAAAAAACGCCGGGGTGGGGCGCACCATCACCACGCAGCGCATGCCGCGACGAATGCCTAGCCGGTACAGTCCGGCTGCGATATGCGTGCTGCGCGCATCCAGCTCGCCGGTGCTGATTTCGACTTGGTAGCGGCCATCCTTGCCGGGGCAGCGCATGACGATGCGCTCGGGGTTTTGCTGCGCGCGCTGGCGCAGGGTATCGGCGATGTTGGTGAAGTCGGCGTCTTGCGTATTCATGTCGCTATTGTCGCAACCCTTGCGTTGTTCTGCCTGATTCGCACAATGCGCGCATGACAACACCAGAAACTTTCACGCATCCCTGCCTGACTTGCGGTGCCTGCTGCGCGCATTTTCGCGTTGGCATGCACTGGTCGGAAACCGAGCCGGAGCTGGGCGGTCGGGTGCCGGTGGCGCTGACCGAATCATTGCGTCTGCATGAGCGCGCGATGCGCGGCACATGCAGCAATACGCCGCGCTGCATCGCGCTGGATGCCGAGATTGGCCATTATTCGCGCTGCACCATCCACCCGCAGCGTCCCAGTGCCTGCGAAGCCTTGCCGGCCTCTTGGGAGTTTGGCGAGGCCAGCCGCCAATGCGATATCGCCCGTGCCGCCCACGGCTTGCCGGTGCTGACTGCCGCAGACTGGCCGCGCCTCGATAAAAAAGCGTAGTCCTCCAAAGACCGGCCTCCGTCGCCACGGGCGTTGCCCTTCCCATATCCACGACGCTGCGAGAGTCTTTCAGTAACCCGCCTTCTTGCGCATCCGCTCGGCAATGGCATTGCGCGAGAGCAGTGCATACAGAGCGCCAAAGGCAAAACCGGCCAGATGTGCGACCCAGGCCACTTGCCCGTAACTGGGGCCGATATAGGCGAAGATCGCTTGGAGCAGCAGCCAAAGGCCAATCAGTACGGTGGCTGGGGCGCGGATGAACTCCAAAAACAGCCCCAGTGGCACCACCACCCCCAATCGTGCGCGTGGAAACAGCGTCAGCCATGCGCCGAGCGTGGCCGATACCGCACCACTGGCGCCAATCAATACATTGCCATGCACCAGCGAAATACCGGCGGCAAGATTGGCGGTGGCACCGCCAAGCAGGAACAGGGCAAGAAAGCGCCAAGAGCCCATCATGCGTTCGGCAGGCGGGCCAAAAATCATCAGAAACACCAAATTGCCGGTCAAGTGCGCCCAATCACTATGCAGGAACAGCGCGGTAAACAGCTTCAGCCAATGTTGCCAGGGGGGTAGTCCCATTGCCGGGTCTAGGGGGATGCCCACCGTACCCCAGTCCAGCAGCCAGTTTTGCTGCGCTTGCGTTGACAGGCTTTGTGACCAGACGAAACTGCCGCACATCAGCATTACCAGCAAGGGCGTAACCCAGCTGGTTTGGTGGCGACTGCGTGGCGGGATGGCGACAAACACGAACAAGCTCGATTGATTCAGAAACCTGAGGGATGGGTCAGGTTGCGCTGCACTGCCAGATGTTAGCCCAAGGTTAATGCCGGTATAGTAGCGCGCGATGGCGTACAGCAAGCCTTTATGCCAGCTTGTCAGCAAATATCACAAGAAATTCCAAGGAGAAATCCATGCAGCGTTCTTCCACTCAAGCCCGCCTGTCGGCGCTGGCCGTTGCCGTTGTCAGTGTTCTGGCCATCGGCAGTGCCGCCGCCTCGGGCTTCCAGGTGCGTGAAACCAGCACCAAGATCGGTGGCCGTGCCTATTCCGGCACGACCGTAGCCAGCAACGATGCCTCGGTGGTATCGGCCAATCCGGCCGCGATGGTGAACACCGAAAACGGTCTGATTCAGGGCGGCGTGGGGGTGATTGACCTCAATGCCGAGTTCACCGGCAGCGGCAGCACGGCGCTTGGCACGGCAGTTAGCGGTGGCAATGGCGGCGACCCGGGCGATGCCAAGCCGGTGCCTTCGCTCGGCATCATCGTGCCGATGAAAGGCGCACTTGAAGGCTTGACCTTGGGTGCCAGCATCACTGCGCCGTTCGGCTCCGGCACCGAATACAACGACGGCTGGGTGGGGCGCTACAACGCCACCGAAACCAGCGTGAAAACGGTTGACCTTACCCTCTCGGCTGCGGTGCAGGTTACCCCGGCATTTTCGGTCGGTGCAGGTCTTGTTTTCGAGCGCGCCGAAGTCACCTTGGGCAAGGATATTCCGCTGGGCGTGATGTTGGCTGCGGGGCTGCAAAACCCGGCACTGGCGGCAACCCCGGATGGCAACATCACCGTCGATGCGGGCAATAATGCGTTCGGCTGGATTGCCGGCTTCCAGTTCCGTCCCAGCGAGCAATTCGCCATTGGCTATTCGCATCGCTCCGAGCTGAAGCATGACTTCAAGGGCAATGCCGTTTTCACCACGCCTGCGGCCTTCCAGGCGATGCAGCCGGGCTTTGCCGCCCTGGCACAGAACCCCGCACTCAGCGCCGCACAGCGCCAGCAGCTGATGGTGCTGGGCAACGGGTTTGTCAATTCGGTGGGCAAGGCGCGCTTTGTTACCCCGAGCGTCGATACCTTGAGCGTGATGGTCGGTGTGGGTGAACGGGTCAAGCTGTATGCCGATGCCCAGCGCACCGGCTGGAGCTCGTTGCAGAATGTCACCATCGACTTTGAAAACCCCTACCAGCCGACCAGCCGGGAAGACTTCCACTGGAAGGACACCATGTTCTATTCGCTGGGCGCGGACTTCCAGTTGAACGATGCTTTCACCTTGCGTGCAGGTGTGGCGCATGATGAGTCGCCGACCAACAACACCGACCGCACCCCGCGCCTGCCGGATAACGACCGCAAGCTGTATTCGCTGGGTCTGAGCTGGCAAATGAACGAAAAGCTGTCGCTGGATGGCTCCTTCACCTATGTGTCGATCAAGGATTCCACCACTCACCTGCCGATCAATCCGGTGGCGCCGCAGAGCCGCTACACCAGCCTGAACGGCAAGTACAACGGCCACGCAACCGTGGTCGGTCTGGGGCTGACCTACAAGTTCTGATGCGCAGGGCTTGAGCTTCGCAACCCGAACCCCGGCATTTTGCCGGGGTTTTCTGTTTGTTGCCGATACCGGCGCAGGGCAGCGCCCATCGCAAAATTTGCCCGCCTCGGGCATGGGGCTTGCGGCGGCACAAAGCAAAAACGCCGGTTGCCCGGCGTTTTGCGTGTGCGGGGCGGGATTATTCGCCCAAGGTCAGCAGGCTGGCATTGCCGCCTGCGGCGGTGGTGTTGATGGTTACGGTTTTTTCCGTGGCAAAGCGTGGCAGGTAGTGCGGGCCACCGGCCTTCGGGCCGGTACCGGACAGCCCCTGGCCGCCAAAGGGCTGAACGCCGACCACCGCACCAATCTGGTTGCGGTTGACATAGATATTGCCGACCTTGGCGCGCTTGACGATGCGTTCCACGGTTTCGTCGATGCGCGAATGGATGCCGAGGGTGAGGCCATAGCCGCTGGCATTGACGGCATCGACCACTTGGTCGAGCTCGTCGGCCTTCCAGCGCACCACATGCAGCGCCGGGCCGAATTTTTCTTCGGCAAGTTGTGCCATGGATTGCAGTTCCCAGGCGCGCGGAGCAAAGAAGGTGCCATGCTCGGTAGCGGCGGCATCCATTTCGGCCTTGGCAATCAGGCGGGCTTCGCTGTCCATGCGGGCGGCATGGGCGTCCAGGATCGCCTTGGCATCGGCATCAATCACCGGCCCCACATCGGTGGAAAGCTCGCCGGGGTTGCCGACTTTCAGCTCCGCCATGGCACCGGCCAGCATGTGAATCACCTTGTCGGCGATGTCGTCCTGCACCAGCAAGACGCGGGCGGCGGAGCAGCGTTGACCGGCAGAGGTGAAGGCGCTGCCGAGGGCATCCTTGACGACCTGTTCGGGCAGCGAGGAGCTGTCGGCAATCATCGCGTTCTGGCCGCCGGTTTCGGCAATCAAGGTGGCGATGGGGCCAGCTTCGCGGCTTGCTAGGGCACGGTTGATGAGGCGTGCGGTTTCGGTCGAGCCGGTAAAACACACCCCGGCCACGCGCGCATCGCGGGTAAGGGCGGCACCAACGCTTGCGCCATCGCCGGGCACAAATTGCAGGACTTTTTCCGGGATGCCGGCTTCATGCATCAGTTTGACGGCGGCATAACCAATCAGATTGGTTTGTTCGGCGGGCTTGGCGATGACGGTATTGCCTGCGACCAGTGCGGCGGCAATCTGGCCAATGAAAATCGCCAGCGGGAAGTTCCACGGGCTGATGCACACAAACACGCCGCGACCTGCCAGTTGCAGGGTATTGCTTTCGCCAGTGGGGCCGGGCAGGGCTTCAACGATGAACTGCTTGCGGGCTTCCAGCGCGTAATAACGCAGGAAATCCACCGCTTCGCGCACTTCGGCTACGCCATCGGGCAGGGTTTTGCCTGCTTCCTTGGTGCACATCGCCATGTACGGGGCGATGCGTGCTTCCAGAAGGTCGGCGGCCTTTTCCAGCAGTTCGGCGCGACGCTCCACCGGGGTTGCGTCCCATTCGGGCTGTGCGGCCACGGCGTTTTCCAGCGCCTTTTGCACGCAGGCTTCATCGGCGGGCAGCCAGTGGCCGACGACTTCGCGGCGGTCTGCCGGATTGGTTACGGCGATTTTCTCGCCCGCCACATGGGTGCCGGGCACCAGCGGGGCGGCTTCCCAATGGCCGCTGCCGGCGTTGTTGAGTTCGGCGGCAAGTGCGCGCAGTTGTTCGTCGTTGGCGAGATTGATGCCCATGGAATTGTCTCGTGGCTGGTTCTGGCTGCGGTACAGGTCAACCGGCAGCGGGATACGGGGATGCGGGATTTGCGCGAAGGCGCCGACCACTTCAACCGGGTCGCGCACCAGGTCGTCGATATTCACCGCCTCATCGGTGATGCGGTTGACGAAGCTGGAGTTCGCGCCGTTTTCCAGCAGGCGGCGGACCAGATACGGCAGCAGGTCTTCGTGGCTGCCTACTGGCGCATACACGCGGCAGGGTACGTCCAGACGGTTTTGCGGGATGACTTCCGCATATAGGTCATCGCCCATGCCGTGCAGTTTCTGGAACTCGTAGCGGAAGCCTTCGCCCTGACGTGCGCCGCCGCCCAGCTCGGTCTTGGCCATCTGGTGGATGGCGGCGATGGTTTGCGCATTGTGGGTGGCAAACATCGGGTAGATGGCGTCGATGTTTCGCAGCAGTCGCCGTGCATTGGCCTGATAGCTAACATCGGTATTGGGCTTGCGGGTAAAGAGGGGGTAGCCGGTTTGGCCTTCCACCTGGGCGCGCTTGACCTCCGCATCCCAGTACGCACCTTTCACCAGACGCACCGGGATGCGTCGACCCAGCGCGCGCGCCTTGGCGGCGATGAAATCAATCACGAACGGTGCGCGGCGCTGATAGGCCTGCACCACGATGCCGAAACCTTCCCAGCCACTCAGCGAGTCATCGGCCAGCACCTTGAAGATGAGATCCAGCGAGATTTCCAAGCGGTCGGTTTCTTCGGCGTCGATGGTGAGGCCGATGTTGTATTGCTTGGCCAGTTGAGCCAGCTCCAGCAGCGCCGGTGCCAGTTCATGCATCACGCGCTCGCGCTTGGCGTGCTCATAGCGCGGGTGCAGGGCGGAAATCTTCACCGAAATGCTGGGGGCAGCGAACACGTCATGGAACGGGCCGGTTTTGCCGATGGCATGAATTGCCTGGCGATAGGCTTCCAGATAGCGTGCCGCATCGGCTGCGGTCAGTGCGCCCTCACCGAGCATGTCGAAGGAGTAGCGGAACTTTGCGTTCTCACCCTTTTGCGAGCGCTCCAGCGCCTCGTTGATGGTGCGCCCCATCACGAACTGGTGCCCCATGATTTTCATCGCCTGGCGCACCGCCGCGCGAATCAGCGGCTCGCCCATCTTGCCGATCAGCCGCCCGAATGCGCCGTGTGCATCGCGCTGGGTATTGTCGGAAAGATTGACCAGCTTGCCGGTCAGCAGCAGCCCCCAAGTGGAGGCATTGACCAGCAGCGAGTCGGACTGCCCCAGATGCCGGCGCCAGTTGGCATCGCCGAGCTTATCGCGGATCAGTGCATCGGCGGTGCCTTGGTCGGGGATGCGCAGCAGTGCCTCGGCCACGCACATCATCAGCACGCCTTCTTCGCTGCCAAGATCGTACTGGCGCATGAAGGCTTCAACGGTGCTTTGATTTTCGGCGCGCTGGCGCACGCGACGCACCAAATCGGCGGCAGTGGCGCGGACGGCGGCGCGGTCGGCTTCGGGCTGGCGCGCCTGTTCGAGCAGCCATTGCACATGGCGGGTTTCATCGACGACCCAGTTCTGGGTGATGGCAAGACGCAGCGGGTCGGGCGAAGCCGGGACTTCAGAAAGCAAGGAGAGACTCACGGTGAATTCCGACAAAGAGCAAGCCGCAAATTGTAGCGCCGCCACCGGCCTTCCGGGTTATTCGGCGGTGCTCAAAAGTGTGCGCAATTCGGCCTTTCCGGAGGCGTTGATTTGACCGTCGGCAAGCAGTTGCTGCAACTGGGCGATGCGTTGCTTGCGCGTTTGTGCGGCAAGTTTCGCCAATGCGTCGGTGAACTCGGCTTGCAGGCTGGCGGCATCGCCCGGCAGGTTGGTTTGCGCCAGCTTGTTGAGTGCGGCCGCATGCGGATGGGTGTCCAGCATCTCTAGCAAAACGGCGGTTTTGATGTTGGGGCGCTCGGCGATGATGTCGAGCAATTGGCACAGCAGCGGGATGCCGGGTTGCTCCAGCGTGGCAAAGGGATAGGGCGGGGTGATGTGCGCGGCGATTTGCGGCGCTTGCAGCAGCAGGGTGATGGCATTGCTGACCAGGCTGCGTCGGGGGGCAGTGGTGGCCTGCGGCTGGGCGCGTATGCCGACAGATGCGGTGGGTGTTTGCGTGCGTGCGGCAAGCCCGGTCAATTCGGCCAGCCGGGCGTGCATCAAATCGGCAAAGGCGCCTTCGGGGATTTGTGCTAGCAGCGGTTTGGCACGCTCTGCCAGACGGCTTTTGCCCTCCAAGGTATGTAAAAGCACATCGGCAGAGAGTTCGTCGAAGAAAAACTGCGATAACGGCAGCGCATTTTGCAGGCGCTGGTTGAAGCCTTCAGTGCCTTCCTTGCGAATCAGCGAATCCGGGTCTTCGCCATCGGGCAGAAACAGGAAAAATGCCTGCCGACCATCGCGCATGCGCGGCAGCACCGCGTGCATGGCGCGGCTGGCTGCCCGTCGTCCGGCAGCATCGCCGTCAAAGCAGAAATACGCATCCGGCGCGCTGCGGAACAAAAGCTCGGCGTGCTCCGGCGTGGTGGCCGTGCCCAGGGTGGCCACAGCTTCGGGCAGGCCATGCTGGAACAGCGCGACCACATCCATATAGCCTTCCACCACAATCAGCCGATGCAGTTTGCTGTTGGCCTGGCGCACTTGCCACAGGCCGTATAGCTCGCGCCCCTTGTGAAACAGCGGGGTTTCCGGCGAGTTGAGATATTTCGGGCTGTCCTCGCTGGACAATACCCGGCCACCGAAGGCAATCACCCGGCCACGCCGGTCGTGGATCGGAAACATCAGCCGGTGGCGAAATTTGTCATACACATGGCCGCGATCATTGCGCGAGAACATCCCGGCTTTTTCCAGCAGCTTCATGCGCCGCTCGTCGGTGCCGAGCGCGTCCTTGAGTGCGGAAAACCCGGCAGGGGCATAGCCGATACCAAAGGCTTCGGCGGTGGCAGCATCCACTTCGCGGCTTTGCAGGTATGACCGGGCTTCGGCGCTTTCGGCAAGGTGCTTGCGGAAAAACCGCTGTGCCGCTTCCAGCGCATTGAACAGCGGCTGGGTATCGGGATTGATGGCCTGTTTGGCGGCATCGCGCGGGAGCTGCATGCCAACGCGCCTGGCGAGTTCTTCGACCGCATCGAGAAACTCCAGCCGGTCGTAATTCATCAGGAAGCTGATTGCCGTGCCGTGCGCGCCGCAGCCAAAGCAGTGATAGAACTGTTTGGTGGGCGATACCGTGAACGAGGGCGAGCGCTCGTCATGGAACGGGCAGCAGGCGGTATATTCGCGTCCCTGTTGTTTCAGTTGTACGCGCGCACTGATGATTTCGACGATATCGGTGCGGGCAAGCAGTTCGTCCAGAAATGCGTCGGGGATGCGAGCCATGGCCGGAGTTTAACTCTTGCGCTGGCGACGTTCGTCGATCAGTGCGGTCAACAGAGCGCCAACAAAGAACACCAGTGCCGCGTAGTACACCCAGACCAGTAGCAGCACCAAGGTGCCCATCGAGCCATAGGCGCTACCCGGCGCGGCATGGGTGATGTAAAGGCTGATGCCCCAGCGACCGATGACGAACAATATCGCGGTCAAAATCCCGCCCAGCAGCGATTGCCGCCAGGCTACGCGGCGGTCGGGCAGATATTTGTAGAGCAGTGCAAACGCCAGCGTGTAAACCACCAGCGCGCCCAGATTGCTGGCCAGTGGCAACAGGCTTGGGATGCCACTTAAGACAAACTCCAACGCGGTATGCAAGGTGATCGAGAGCAACAGCAAAAAGCCCAGCGCAAACACCACGCCGAAAGAAAACACCCGCTTGCGCAGCCATGGCAGCACGCCGCCCAGTGCCTCGGCATCGCTTTTGAAAATCAGATTGAGCGTGCCTTGTAGATGGGCAAACACCACGGTGGCGCCGAAAAACAGCAGCAATGTGCTCCACGTGCCCGCCATCGAGCCGACACTGGGGCGCTCCTTGGCATTGTGCAAAACGGTGGAAGCAATCTGCCGCGCTTCTTCACCGGCCAGTTGGTAAATCTGCCCAAGCAGCGCGGCCTGGGCTTCCGGGTACAGCGATGCGGTCAGCCACAGCAGCAGAATCAGCAGCGGGGCGAGCGAGAGCAGGGCGTAGAAAGACAACGCGGCGGCATGGCTCATCAGGTCGAGCTCGACAAAGCGCAGCAGCGCTTCTGCCGGCAGGCTGCGCTGTAGTTTTTCGATGCTTTTCGAAAGCGTCGTGCGCGACCGAGCCGTGCGTGAAGTGCTGTTGGCAGTCGGCAAGTCCTGCCTCATCCGCCGGCAAGCCGTGCCTTGATGAGCTTTGAAACCAGACCCATGTCGGCCTGGCCTGCCAGTTGCGGCTTCAGCACGCCCATCAGTTTGCCCATGTCCGCCGGGCTTGCCGCGCCGGTTTGGGCGATGGCCGCTTCGATGGCGGCATTGATTTCGGCTTCGCCCAGCTTTTCCGGCAGATAGGCGTCGATGATGACAAGCTCGTCGCGCTCGACCTGCGCCAGATCCTCGCGCTTGGCCGCTTCGTATTGGCTGATCGAATCACGGCGCTGCTTGACCATTTTTTCCAGCACGGCGAGCACCGCAGCATCATCAAGCTCGACACGCTCGTCCACTTCTTTTTGTTTGATGGCGGCATTGATGAGGCGGATAACGGCCAAGCGCGCTTTGTCGCCAGACTTCATCGCGGCCTTCATGTCATCGACAAGACGGGTTTTGAGGGACATGACGGGTTCCTGATTGGTTTTCAAGCAAACACGAAAAGCCGGCTTGAGCCGGCTTTGTCGCGGACACGATGCCACGCGCAGTGCGCGCGGTATCAGTACAGGCGCTGACGCTTGGTAACGTCGCGTGCGGTGCGGCGTGCCTGACGCTTCACCGCAGCAGCAGCCTTGCGCTTGCGTTCCTGAGTCGGCTTTTCGTAAAACTCGCGCTTGCGGGTTTCGGCAATCACACCGGCTTTTTCGCAGGTGCGCTTGAAGCGACGCAGGGCAAACTCAAAAGGTTCGTTTTCGCGGACTTTGACGCTGGGCATAAGGGAATCTCGAAACGGATGATTCTGGCCATACGAGCCAGGGAGCCGCGTATCATAGCGGCACTTGGCTGGTAGATGCAAGCCTCCTTGGCAAAGTGATGAAATCAAGATGAAAGTTCTCGGCATTGAAACCTCTTGCGATGAAACCGGCGTGGCCGTTTATGACCGTGATGCGGGGCTGCTGGCGCATACGGTTTACAGCCAGATTGCGCTGCATGCCGAGTACGGTGGCGTGGTGCCGGAGCTTGCCAGTCGCGACCATGTGCGCAAATTGCTGCCGCTGATTCGGCAGACCCTAGGTGATGCCGGGCTTGCCCTGGACGATATCGGGGGCGTGGCCTATACCTCGGGGCCGGGGCTGGTGGGCGCGTTGCTGGTGGGGGCTGGGGTGGCGCGGGCACTGGCGTTTGCTCTGGATGTGCCGGCGATCGGCGTGCATCACATGGAAGGACATCTGCTCGCTCCGCTGCTGGAAACCGACCCGCCCGAGCCGCCGTTTGTCGCCCTCTTGGTTTCTGGCGGGCATACGCAGCTGGTGGAAGTGCGCCGGATTGGCGAATACCGTCTATTGGGTGAAACGCTGGACGATGCCGCAGGCGAGGCATTCGACAAGACCGCAAAGCTGATGGGACTGCCGTATCCGGGCGGGCCGCAGTTGGCGGCGCTGGCTGAAACCGGCGTGCCGGGCAGGTTCGTATTTCCACGGCCAATGACGCAGAAGCCGGGGCTGGACTTCAGCTTCAGCGGGCTGAAAACCCAAGTGCTGATGGCCTGGCAGGGGAGCGACCAAACCGATGCTACTCGCGCCGATATTGCCCGTGGCTTTGAAGACGCGGTGGTGGATACACTCGCCATCAAATGCGCTAGGGCGCTGGATGAAACCGGCTGCGACACGCTGGTGGTGGCCGGGGGGGTCGGGGCGAATCGTCGCCTGCGGGAAAAATTGCAGCAGATTGCCAAGGCGCGCGCCGGACGGGTGTGTTTTCCGCGTCCGGAGCTATGCACCGACAATGGCGCGATGATTGCCTTTGCAGGCGCTTTGCGCCTTGCTGCCGGACAACAGGCGCCGTTGCGCGTGGAGGTGCAGCCACGCTGGGACATGCAAGCCCTGTCGCGGGTGGACTGAGCGCAGCGACATGCCACTACACTTGCCGCATGGAAAAATACACGCACTATCTTGACCGTCTGAACGAGCAGCTGGCGCCCTATCCGTGGGCGTGGACGGCGTTGGCCGGGGCAGGGCTGTTGCTGGCTGCCTGGCTTGCCAATTTCATCACCAAGAAAATCGCCCTGCGCGCCTTGCAAAAAGCCTTGATGGCCTCGCCTTTGGGGACGGAGTTCGGCATCGAGGATGGCAACGGGCAGGTCAAGCTGAATGTCATTCCGCGCCTTGCCAATGCGGTGCCGGCGCTGGTGGTGTATGCCGGGGTTGGCGTGCTGCCGGACTTGCCCGAGAGCTTTGTTGCCGTGACCCGGGCGCTCTGTCAGGCATTCATCGTGGTGACGGTGGCGCTGGCGATTTCGCGCCTCCTAAATCTTGTCAATGCGCTTTACGAGCGTCGGCCAAATGCTCGCAACAAGCCGATCAAGGGCTATATCCAGATCGTCAAGATTGTGATGTTCGTGCTGGTGGGCTTGTCGGTCGTGGCCACCCTGATTGGCGCCAAGTTGCTGCATCTGATTACTGGCCTTGGCGCGATGACTGCGGTACTGATGCTGATTTTTCAGGACACCATTCTGTCGCTGGTGGCCAGTGTGCAAATCAGCAACGATGGCCGCGTGCGTATTGGCGACTGGATTGAAATGCCCAGCCAAAATGCCGATGGCGATGTGATCGACATCGCCCTGCACACGGTAACGGTGCAGAACTGGGACATGACCGTAACCACCATTCCCACCAAAAAGCTCATCAGCGATTCGTTCAAGAACTGGCGCAATATGAGTGAGCGCGGTGGGCGGCGCATCAAGCGTTCGCTGTTGTTGGATCAGGCCAGTGTGCGTTTTTTGAACGCCGAAGAAGTCGAACGACTGGCGCGTTTTGCATTGCTTGATGCCTATCTGGGGCGCAAGGAGGCCGAGCTTGAAGCATGGAATGCGCAATTGCGGGCAACCGGCCAAGACCCGGTGAACGCCCGGCGTGTAACCAATATCGGCACCTTCCGCGTGTATGTGGAGCAATATCTGCGCGCCCATCCGCAAGTGCATCAGGATATGACCCTGCTGGTGCGGCAATTGCAGCCGACCGAAACCGGCATTCCGCTGGAGATTTATTGCTTCAGCAATGATGTGCGCTGGGCGTATTACGAAAAACTCCAAGCCGATATTTTTGACCACCTGCTGGCAATCCTGCCGGAGTTTGGCTTGCAGGTATTCCAAGCGCCTTCTGGCAGCGATGTGCGGCGCGGCTTGGGGCAAGTGGCCGGGGAGCTACATTGATGGACAAAATCTTCATTCGCGCCCTGCAACTGGATGCCCTGATTGGTGTGTATGCGCATGAGCGTCAGGCGCCCCAGCCCTTGCTGCTGGATGTCGAGCTGGACTTCGACAATCGTATCTCGGCAAGTAGCGATGCGCTGGCCGATACCATCGACTATGCAGCGGTTGTCGCGCAGTTGCGGCAATGGACGGCGCAGACGCACTACGCGCTTTTGGAAACTTTGCTGGAAGATATGGCCGCGCGCCTGCGGGCGGGGTTTCCCAGCATCAGCAAGGTGCGCCTGCGGGTGCACAAGCCGCTGGCTGCCAAGGCGCTGGGCTGTGCGGATGTGGGCATCGAAATCGAGCGCTGATAGATGCAATACCTGTTGATACTCGGCTCCAACCACCAACGCGCCAAGAGTTTTCGTCTGGCGGCCAAACAACTGGCCGCGCGCTTTGCCGTGCTTGCCCATAGCCGCGCCATGCCGACCCGCGATGCGCGCAGCAAGGCGCGCTATTTGAATGCCGCGGTAGTGATTGAGAGCAGCGCTGCGCGTGATGCGTTGCGTGCGCAGTTGCGCGAAGTGGAAGCGGCTGCCGGGCGCGATCGCAGCGCCCCGGTTTGTGCGTTGGATATTGACCTGGTGGCACGGCTTGAAAACGGGAAAGTCATCGAGGTCATCAAGCCCGATGACCTAGCCGCACCGTATGCCGCACCACTGCTGGCGGCGCTGGGGATTGCGAAATGATGCCCCTTCCCCTGCTTTGCGGGGGGAAGGTTGGGATGGGGGAGCTTTTGCTTTGAATACTGCGCCAACTGGCAGCATATCAACGCCGGGATATGCGCCCGGCAGCGCACCTACTTTCTTTAGAAGAAAGTAGGCAAAGAATCCGCCCTAGCAGACGCGCCCCGCTGCGCGGGGTTCCCTGCGTTCCTCACGCCAAATGGCGGCAGGGCAAACTCGCTTGCGCTCAAACATGCCCTGCCTTCTCCCATTTGTCGCTCCGGTACTCGGCGTGCCTGAACAGGGCGAGAGCAAAAGCAAAAGCCGCCTTGGCGCTGGTGCTTACAGCGCGTAGCCGAACTGGGCTTTGAACTCGTCGGCAAATTCCTGATAGCTGAATTTTTGGTTTTGGGTGCCGTGATGGCCGACCTTGATGGCACCCATCAGGTTGCCGATACGGCCGATGGTTTCCCAGTCCATGCCCTTGTCGATGCCGAACAGCAGCCCTGCGCGGAAGGCATCGCCGCAGCCGGTGGGGTCAACCACGGCGCGTTCCTTGGCTGGCGGGATATGCAGGGTCTTGCCGCCGGTGTGGATTTCCACGCCTTTTGGACCACGGGTGGTGATGTAGGCGCGCACCCGGTCTGCGATTTCCTTTTCACTCCAGCCGGTGCGCTCTTGCAGCAGGTTGGATTCGTAATCGTTGGCAATCACCATGTCAGCCTGTTCGATGAAGGCGCAGAACTCCTCGCCATTGAACAGCGGCATTGCTTGGCCGGGGTCGAAGATGAAGGGAATGCCGGCTTCAGCAAATTCACGCGCATTTTGCAGCATGCCCTCGCGGCCATCCGGGGCGACGATGCCAAGGGTGATGCCCTGGGTGTCGTGCACATGGTTTTCGTGGCTTTGCATCATCGCGCCGGGATGGAAGGCGGTGATCTGGTTGTTGTCGTGGTCGGTGGTGATGAAGGCCTGCGGGGTATAGGTGCCGGCCAGCTCGCGCACATAGGTCAGCGGAATGCCAAGTGCTTCGAAATGGGCGCGATAGGGAGCAAAGTCCTCACCCACGGTGGCCATCGGCAATGGTTTGCCACCCAGAAGATGCAGGTTGTAGGCGATATTGCCGGCGCAGCCGCCAAACTCGCGGCGCATCCGTGGCACCAGGAACGATACGTTCAGAATGTGTACCTTGTCCGGCAGGATGTGGTTTTTGAACTGGTCGGGAAACACCATGATGGTGTCGTAGGCAAGCGAGCCGCAGATAAGTGCAGACATGGGAAACTCTCGTGGAAGTCGGCCATAGGGTAGCGGGCAATGGCGGTTGGAGCTACAAAATGATGCTCGGATAACGGTTTGGAAACGCGCAGGCGCACGGTTTTGTTAGACTTTCGCGTTCGTCTTCCAGCCCTTCTTTCAGCGAGCCACCCCACCGATGTTCAAAAAGCTGCGCGGCATGTTCTCCAACGACCTGTCCATTGACCTGGGCACGGCCAACACCCTGATTTATGTGCGCGGTCAAGGCATCGTGCTGAATGAGCCATCCGTGGTGGCTGTCCGTCAGGATCGCGTAACCGGCGCGGCGCGCTCGGTGGCGGCGGTCGGTGCCGAGGCCAAACAGATGCTGGGACGCACGCCGGGCAATCTGACCACCATCCGGCCGATGAAGGATGGCGTGATTGCCGACTTCACCTATACCGAGGAAATGCTCAAGTATTTCATCCGCAAGGTGCACAAGAGCCGTTTCCTGCGCCCCAGCCCGCGCGTGCTGATTTGCGTGCCGTCCGGCTCCACCCAGGTGGAGCAGCGGGCGATCAAGGATTCGGCACTGGAAGCGGGCGCGCGTGATGTCTCGCTGATTGAAGAACCGATGGCCGCAGCCATCGGCGCGGGGCTGCCGGTAACCGAAGCCTATGGCTCGATGGTGATTGATATCGGCGGCGGCACCACCGAAGTGGCTGTGATTGCGTTGAACGGCATCGTCTATTCGCAATCGGTGCGCGTTGGCGGCGACCGCTTCGATGAATCCATCATCAACTATGTGCGTCGTCATCACGGCATGCTGATTGGTGAAGCTACCGCCGAGCGGATCAAGCTGGGGATTGGCTGTGCCTACCCGCAAAAAGAAGTGCAGGAGATGGAAATCTCCGGTCGCCACTTGGCTGAAGGTGTGCCGAAAGTCATCAAAATCACTTCTGGCGAAGTGTTTGAAGCCCTGCACGACCCGCTGGCAACCATTGTTGCGGGGGTGAAACAGGCGCTGGAGCAAACTCCGCCGGAGCTGTCGGCGGACGTTGCCGAGCGCGGCATCGTGCTGACCGGCGGTGGTGCGCTGCTGAAGGATATTGACCGGCTGCTGTCGGAAGAAACCGGCCTGCATGTGATGGTGGCCGATGACCCGCTGACCTGCGTGGCGCGAGGCGGCGGTCGGGCGCTGGAGCTTTTGGACAAGCACGGCAACGAGTTTTTCGCCCACGATTGAGTGGGCGCTTTCCGCCCCCGTTGCGGCTGCGTAGCGGGGGACTTCAAGTTTTCTTTCCTGTCAAGATTTCCGGCCGACCGTGTCCTCTCATGCCGCTGCCCACAGTTCACGACCAGAGAACATTGCCGGCAGCTTGCGTCTGTTGGCTTGGCTGGCAGCGGCGGCATTGCTGATTTTTGCCGACAGCCGTGGCGACTGGCTGGCGCAGGCGCGCATCCAGGGCAATCTGCTGGTTCAACCATTGCGGCAGTTGGCCGGTATGCCCGCCCAGTTGGGCAAGACCATGCGCAGCGATGCGGCCATGCGCGCGCAACTGGCAAGCGATAACCGGCTGCTGCGCAATGCGCTGCTGGTTTCCGGGGCGCGGGTGGCAAAGCTTGAAACCGCCGCGGCCGAAAACGCCCGCCTGCGCGCCATGCTGGGTGTGGTGGAGCAGGGCGAGCTGGATGTGCAGCTCGCACCGATTTTGGATATCGACCTCGACCCGACCCGGCAGCGGCTGATTCTGGATGCCGGCAGTCGCCAAGGCGTGCGGCTTGGGCAAACCGTGATAGATGCCGGTGGGTTGCTGGGGCAAGTCATCGAAGTGCAGCCGGGAACGGCCACGGTGCTGCTGTTGACCGATCCCAATCACGCGGTGCCGGTGGAAATTGCCCGAAACGGCGTGCGCCTAGTGGCCTACGGGCAGGGCGACCATATCGCGCTTGGCAATATCCCGCGCAGTGCCGATATCGAAGTAGGCGATGTGGTGCAGACCTCCGGTCTTGGCGGGCGGTTTCCGCCGGGTTTTAAGGTTGGCACGGTCAGCAAACTGCGCCCGGATGATACCCGCGCCTTCATGATGGGCGATTTGCAGCCTGCCGCTGCGCTGGATCGGGGGCGAGAAGTGCTGCTGTTGCGTCAGGTGCCGGTGCAGAAAGTGCAGCCGCCCGAGCAGACAGAAACGCAACCGGATAGCCAGCTGCCTGAGCCGTCGGGAGTATCGCAATGAGCCGTGAACGTCCGGTTTGGCCCCTGATGCTGATTTCGGTATTGCTGGCGGTGGTGGCGATGTTGATTCCGTTGCCGGCGCAGATTAGCCCGCTGCGACCCTACTGGCTGGCGCTGGTGGTGGTGTACTGGGGGCTGGAAGCGCCCGATAAGGCTGGGCTTGGATTTGCCTTTTTTGCCGGGTTGCTGGCGGATTTTGCCTACGGCACTCTGCTTGGCGAGCAGGCGCTGCGGATGGTGATGCTGCTGTTTCTGGTGGATCGCTTTCGCAGTCGGCTGCGGTTTTTCCCGATTTGGCAGCAGGCACTGGTGGTCGGCGCGATGCTGCTCAATGACCGTATCGTGGCGGCCACCGTGCATGCCTTTGCGGGTGCGCCGCAATGGCCGCCGGCCTATTGGCTTTCGCCCATCAGCGGCCTGTTGATGTGGGGGCCGCTGTTTCTGGTGCTGGATGCGCTGCGCTATCGCCGCAGGCAGGGTTGAGTGATGCGGAGCAAAGGGCGGCGCGCAATCAAGAACCGAGCTCTAGAGGTGGAGCTGTTTCGTCGTCGCGCACTGGTGGGCTTTGTGATTGTTGCCTTGGTGCTGACCGGGATGGCGCTGTGGTATTTCCGCCTGCAAGTGGTGCAGCACGCGCATTGGGCGGCGCAGTCCGAGGCCAACCGGGTCAAGCCGCGTCCGATCGTGCCGGGGCGCGGCATCATCTATGACCGCAAGGGGCGGATTCTGGCCGACAATGTGCCGGCCTTCCGCATCGAAGTGACTCCCAGCGAGGCGGGCGATCTGGATCGGATGCTGGCGGGTTTGCGTGAAATTATCGCGTTTTCCGAAGAAGAGCTTGAAGCCTTCGAAAAGGCACGCAAAACCAGCCGTCGGTATCGCCCCATCCCGCTGAAACTCAAGCTCAGCGATGAAGAAATCGCCCGGTTTTCGGTGGATCGCTGGCGCTTTCCCGGGGTCGAGGTGGTGCCGTATTTTGGCCGGGTCTATCCCTATGGCGATTTGTTCGCGCATATCGTTGGCTATGTGGGGCGGGTGGACGACAAGGATGTGGAGCGCGAGGGCGAAGCCATCAGCGTGTTCAGCCATACCGGCAAAACCGGCCTTGAGCGCTATTACGAGCAACAACTACGCGGCGGGGTTGGGCATGAGCGCATTGAAACCAGCTCCGATGGCCGCCCGATGCGCACCTTGGGCGTAGTGCCCGCAACGCCCGGTGCTGATTTGCGCCTGTCCATCGACGTGGATTTGCAGCGCGCCATGGTGGCCGCCTTTGGTGATCTGGAAGGCACGGCGGTGGCCGTCGATCCGCGCACTGGCGAGATTCTTGCCATGGTCAGCCTGCCCAGCTACGACCCCAACTGGTTCGTCAACGGTATTTCCCATGCCAATTACAAGGCGCTGAATGAAAACCCCTCGCGTCCGCAGTTCAACCGTGCGGTGTTGGGCGGGGTGGCGCCTGGCTCGACCATCAAGCCGATGATGGCGCTGGCCGGGCTCGATAGCGGGGTGCGCCGCCCGGAAGACCGCACCATGTCCACCGGCATGTTCTATCTGCCCGGACAAAAGCGCGGCTATGGCGATGCCTCGCGGCGCGGGCATGGGCCGACCGATGTGTATAAATCCATCTACGCTTCGGTCAATACCTATTACTACCGGCTGGCGCTGGACATGGGGATCGACAGAATCGATCACTACATGGACTTGTATGGCTTTGGCAAACCCACCGGCGTGGATTTGGCCGGTGAAATCGAAGGCATCCTGCCCTCTCCGGCTTGGAAGGCGAAAAATGCACCCAAGCAGGGCGCTTGGTATCCGGGGGATACGGTGATTACCAGCATCGGCCAGGGCTACTGGAAGGTAACCCCGTTGCAGTTGGTGCAGGCCACCGCGGCGCTGGGCAATGGCGGTTGGCTGCGTCGGCCGCATTTGCTGCGGGAGATGCGTCTGGGCTTTGATGCGCCGTGGGTATTGGTGCCGGAGAAAGCCCCCACGCAAATCAGCCAGAATCCGAACAATCTGGAAGCCATTCGGCGCGGCATGATTCTCACCGTGCACGGGCCGGGCACGGCCACCAATATCCGCGGCGGTCTGGACTATCAGATTGCCAGCAAGACCGGCACGGCGCAGGTCATCAGCCGTCGTGGCACGGCCGCGATGAACCCGAAAAGTCTGCCGATGCATCTGCGTCATCGCGCCCTGTTTGTCGGCTTTGCTCCGGCATACGAGCCGGAAATCGCCGTGGCAGTGGCGGTGGAAGGCGGCGGCTATGGCGGCTCTACGGCAGCGCCGATTGCACGCAAGATTCTCGATGCTTGGATTCGTGGTCGTCTGCCTGCCGGTGTCGAGCCCGAGCCGCCCGGCGATAGCCGGGTGGGCGTACACCCGGAAAATGACGTGGCGTCTGCCAGCTCCGCCGAGCTGCCTGCCGATACCCGCGCCGATGAGGTGAGCCGATGAACCCGTTGCTGCGCCTGTTGGCCGGTTTTGTGCAGCGCCTGCTGCGCACGGTGGATTTGCCGCTGTTTGCCGCGCTGTGCGGCTTGATGGCCGCAAGTCTTGCGGTGCTTTCCAGTGTCAGTGGCGAAGGTGCCCGGCTGGTGATTTCGCAGGGGGCACGCTTTGCCGTGGGCATCGGCGCGATGTGGGTGATTTCCCGCATCAAGCCGCAAACCCTGCGCGATGCCTCGCTATGGATTTATCTGGCCTCACTGCTGCCCTTGATGGCGGTGCTGGTGGTAGGCACCGGCAAGCATGGCAATCACTGGATCAATCTCGGCGTGTTTTATTTCCAGCCTTCGGAACTGTTCAAGCTGTGCCTGCCGATGATGCTGGCCTGGTATTTGGATCGGTCGGTATTGCCGCCGCGGATTGGCAATATCCTGATTGCCGGCCTCATCATCGCCCTGCCGTTTGGTCTGATTTTGATGCAGCCGGATTTCGGAACCGCCGTGCTGGTCGCCTCCAGTGGCGTGTTCGCCCTGTATCTGGCCGGGATGGCCTGGGGCTGGTTCGCAACGGCCGGGGTGCTGGCAGTGGCCGGTTACGGCTTTGCCAAGTTTGCGCCGATTGAATGGTTTTTCATGTTGCGCCCCTATCAGCAGAGCCGCATCCTGACTTTCCGCGACCCGGCCAATGACCCGCTGGGCGATGGTTGGAACATCATCCAGTCGCAAATCGCCATCGGTTCTGGCGGCTGGGGTGGCAAGGGCTGGGGGGGCAGCAGCCAGTCGCAATTGAACTATCTGCCCGAATACACCACCGATTTTGCTTTTTCGGTGCTGGCCGAGGAGTTCGGCTGGGTTGGGGTGGTGACTGTGCTGGCGCTGTATCTGCTGGTGATTGGCCGCTGCCTGTGGATTGCCATGGAGGCGCGCGATGGGTATTCGCGCATCGTTGCCGGCACCTTGGGCTTGTCGTTGTTTGTCTATGTGCTGGTCAACGGCGGCATGATTTCCGGCCTGCTGCCGGTGGTGGGCGTGCCGATGCCGCTGATTTCCTTCGGCGGCACTTCTGCCGTTGCCCTGTTGGCAGGCATGGGCCTTGTGATGTCCGCAGGCGCGCACGGCAAAAAACGTCCCGGATAAGCAACCCGTTGATGCCGGGATTGCCGGTTTCTTCACGCCATCTCGACTGCGCTGCCACAACACTGCATCGCCTTGAATGAGGATTTTTCATGTCGCAGGCACAAGAATCGGGCGGTTTGGTGCTCATCATCGAAGACAACCGCAATATCTCCGAAATGGTCGGGGAGTATCTGGAAAGCAAGGGGTTTGAGGTCGATTACGCCGCCGATGGTTTGGATGGCTACCGACTTGCGGCAGAAAACAGCTACGACGCGATCGTGCTGGATTTGATGCTGCCGCGTTTGGATGGGTTGGAGGTCTGCCGTCGCCTGCGCGAGGATGCGCGCAAGTCCACGCCGATTTTGATGCTGACCGCGCGCGATACGCTGGATGACAAGCTCACCGGCTTGTCGGCCGGCGCCGATGATTACCTCACCAAGCCGTTTTCGGTGCTGGAGCTGGAGGCGCGGCTGCGCGTGTTGATTCGCCGTGAACGCCGCCAGGTCGGCTCGGAAGTGCTGAAAGTGGCCGACCTGGTGCTGGACCCGGCATCGCTGCGGGTTACGCGCGCCGGTGAGGAATTGCTGCTGTCGCCAATTGGCCTGAAGCTTCTGACCATCCTGATGCGCGAGTCGCCACGGGTAGTCAGTCGTCAGGAAATCGAGCGCGAGATTTGGGGCAATTCGCTGCCCGACTCGGACACGCTGCGCAGCCATCTCTATAACTTGCGCAAGATTATCGACAAGCCGTTTGATAAGCCGTTGCTGCATACCGTGCAAAGCGCGGGCTATCGGGTAGCGGATATCGACCAGCCGCCGGTTTGAGGTTCAGATGCTGCCCAGCGAGAATCTTTCCGGCAAGTTGCGTTGGGTGTTCATTCGCCAGGCGTTGGTGGCCTCGCTGTTGTTTGTCGCGGGAATTGCGCTGACCAGCTTGGTATTGCAGGACGCATTGCTGAAGCAGCGCGTGCAGCTGGAAGTCGATCATGCCTGGGACATGGTGGCGCGCAATGCCGACAAACCGTTGCCGCATGGAGCGGAGCTGGAAACCTATTTCGTGCCGGTTGGTAAGTCGGCTGCGCATGTGCCGGCTGAACTGCGCGCACTGTCGCCGGGTACACATC
Source organism: Lysobacteraceae bacterium NML08-0793 (assembly GCA_002798275.1). Lineage (GTDB taxonomy): Bacteria > Pseudomonadota > Gammaproteobacteria > Xanthomonadales > Xanthomonadaceae > Solilutibacter. The sequence goes on from NWQR01000009.1 coordinate 65,245, forward strand.
GCATGGCAAGCCCTTGGCGGCAGGTGTATGTCAGTGAGCGCGCGGCCGGACGGGTATATATCCGAATTGCACCGGGCACCAGTGACCGGCTGGTGTTGTGGCTGTCACTGCTGTGCTCGGTGGTGTCGATAATCGGCATCGCCATCCTGTCCTGGCTCGGCTACCGGCGCAGTCGTCGGGTGGTGGCGCCGGTAACGCAATTGGCGCAGGTGGCACGGCATTGGCAGCCGGATGCTTCGCGCGGCAGCGCCTTCCGTATGTCGGCCGGGACAAGCGCCAATACGCCAGAAGTGGTTTGTCTTGCCGAGGCGCTGGACGGCATGGCCGCAAGGGTGGCGTCCTATGTCGAGCGCGAGCGCAACTTCACCCGCGATGCCAGCCATGAATTGCGTACCCCGCTGACGGTGATTGCCGTGGCCGCGGATTTGCTGGCCGCCGGGCAGCTGGATGCACGCAGCCGCAAATCGGTCGAGCGCATCCGCGCCGCTTCCCGCGGGATGGGCGAATTACTGGATGCGCTGCTGATTCTTGCCCGGCATCCGGACGAGCCGGTGGAGAAAGACTGGGTGGATGTGCGCGACATCATTCACGAAGAAGTCGCGCTCGCCCGGCCATGTCTTGCCGACAAGCCGGTGGCGCTGCAAATCGACGCGCCCTGCGGCTTGCAGTTGGAGGCGCCGCCACGGGTGATTGCCACCATTCTTTCCCAGTTGCTGCGCAATGCCTGTCGCTTCACCCGTCAGGGATATATCGAGGTCAGCCTGCGGGCGGATGCCTTGCATGTGCGCGATACCGGCATCGGCATGGATGCCGATGCGCTGGCACGGGTATTCGACCCGTTTTGGCGCGCCGATATTTCCGACCACACCGTCAAGGGCATGGGGTTGACGCTCTCGCGGCGGCTGGCCGAGCACTTTGGCTGGCAGCTGGTGCTTGACAGCCAGCCGGGCGAAGGTACGGTGGCCAGCCTTTATTTTCATCCGTGCGTCAACCCGTGATGTTGGCGGGCGTTGATTGCCGGTAATGCGGCATTGCCGCGATTTCCATTTGCAAGGCTCCTCATGTCATCACATACCCGTTCCACCCCGCGCAAGCGCCGCAGTCTGCTGGTTCCCGCCGTTATCGTTGTCGCATTGGCGGCGGGCGCGGGCTGGTGGTGGTATGGCAAACGTGCTGCCAGTGATGAAGGGACATTCCGCACCACGCGCATCGAAGCAGGGGATATCCGTGTGGCGATTTCGGCGACCGGCACGCTTTCGGCCATTTCCACGGTAACGGTCGGCAGCCAGATTTCCGGCCAAGTGACGGAGGTGCTGGTGGATTTCAACAGTCCGGTGAAAAAGGGCGACGTGCTGGCACGCATCGACCCCAGTACCTATCAGGCACAAATCGCCCAAGGTGATGCGGCCATCGCCAGCGCCAATGCCAGTCTGCGTCAGGCCGAGGCCACGCTACGCAATGCCCAGGCTGATTTCACCCGCAAAAACGAGCTGGGCGCACAGCAACTGGTATCGCGCAGTGATGTGGATGCTGCGCGCGCCAGTCTTGAGCAGGCGCAGGCACAGGTGAATGTGGCGCGGGCGCAAATCCGCCAGCAAACCGCCAATACCCAGACCACCCGCCTCAATCTTGAGCGCACGGTGATTCGCTCGCCGGTGGACGGGGTGGTGTTGACCCGCAAAATCGAGCCGGGTCAGACCGTGGCCGCCAGCTTGCAGGCGCCGGAGTTGTTCACCATCGCCGAAGACCTTGCCAAGATGAAAATCGAGCTAGGCGTGGATGAATCGGATATCGGCCAGGTCAAGGCCGGGCAAGGCGTGAGCTTTACCGTCGATGCCTTTCCCAATCGCCAGTTCCGTGGTGTGGTGGAGCAAGTGCGGCTGTCGGCGACCACCAGCAACAATGTGGTGACTTATCCGGTGGTGGTAACGGTGGATAACAGCGATGGCATTTTGCTGCCGGGCTTGACGGTCAGCGCCGAAATTGAAGTCAGCAAGCGCGAAGGGGTATTGAAGGTCGCCAATGCCGCGCTGCGCTACAAGCCTTCCGAAGCCATCCAGGCCGCGCTTGGCGAGCCGGCCGGCAGCGGCGGCAGCAATGGCAATGCCCGTCGCGGCATGAGTGAGGATTTGCCGAAAATCGCGGCTGGGCTGAATCTGCAACCGGCCCAGCAGCAGGCTTTCGATGCTGCGCTCGATGCCATGAAGGCTGCGCAGGCCGAGCGCCAGGCGGCTTCTGCCAATACCGGTGCTGCTGCCGGTGGGCCGCCGATGATGCGCATGGGCAGCACGCCCGATCCGGCGATGATTGCGCAGATGCGTACCCGGATGCGCGAGCGCTTCCGCAGCCAGTTTGCCGAGTTCCGTGCGACGCTGGACGATGGCCAGCGCGCGCAATGGGACAGCCAAGTGGACGGGCTCATCAATGCCAACCGCGCCCCGCTGTATCTGCTGGTGAACGGCCAGCCTAAGCGGGTGATGGCGCGAATCGGCGCTTCGGATGGCAGCAATACTGAAATCAGTGGCGACTTCAAGGCAGATGATGAAGTCATTACCGGCGAGCGTTCGGCCTCGTCGGCGGCCAAGTGAGTGCTGCGATGGCAACGGCAGTGATTGAAACCCGTGCCTTGCGCAAGGTCTATGCCGAAGGCAGCGAGGCGGAAGTGGCGGCGCTCAAGGGCGTGGATTTGCTGATTCACGCGGGCGAGTTTGTGGCCATCATGGGGCCTTCGGGCTCGGGCAAGTCCACACTGATGAATCTGCTGGGCTGTCTGGATACGCCCAGCAGCGGCGCATATCTGTGCGATGGCGTGGATGTGGCTACGCTCGATGCGGAGCAATTGGCCATCCTGCGCCGCGAAAAAATCGGCTTTGTGTTTCAGGGTTTTCATCTGCTGCCGCGTATGAGCGCACTGGAAAACGTCGCCATGCCGCTGGGCTATGCACGGGTGCCGTTGGCCGAGCGCCGTGAACGCGCCCAGGCGGCACTGGCGGCTGTCGGGCTTGGCGAGCGCAGCCATCACAAGCCCAACGAACTTTCCGGTGGTCAGCAGCAGCGTGTGGCGATTGCCCGTGCGCTGATCAATCGGCCGCCGATCGTGATGGCCGACGAGCCTACCGGCGCGCTGGACAGCAAAACCGGCGAAGAAATCCTGGCGCTGTTCAAGCGGTTGCGCGATGACGGGCATACCGTGGTGTTGATTACCCACGATGCCGAGGTCGCCCGGCATGCCGACCGCATTTTCGTGATGCGCGATGGCGAGCTGCATCAGGCCGATGATGCGCATACCGCGCTTTCTTCCACCCTGCCCGGAGGCAACGCATGAGCTGGCTGGATATTTTGCGAACTGCTTTTTATGCCTTGCGCGGCAACTGGATGCGCAGTGCGTTGACTTCGCTTGGGGTCATCATCGGGATTGCCGCGGTCATCGTGATGGTGTCGGTGGGGCAGGGCACGCAGCGGGAAATCGACAAGCTGGTATCGGGGCTGGGTTCGCAGCGGCTGGATGTTTCGCCCGGCGCAGGCCGTGGTCCGGGCGGGGGGGCGCGGCAGTCGGCGGCCAGCTTTTTCACCCTGACCGAAGGCGATGCCGAAGCGATTGCCGAAGAAATCCCGGAAGTGCAGTACGTAACGGCGGTGCTGCGCGGCTCCACCCAAGTGGTATTTGCCGAAAACAATGCCTCCACCAGTTGGCAGGGGGTGCAGCCGGATTTCTTCGACATCAACGGCTGGCAAGTCAGCGAGGGCAATCTGTTCGAGGCCGATGACTATGGCGGCAATTCGCGCAACGTGATTATCGGCGATACCGTGCGGCGCACCCTGTTTGGCGAGGATTCGGGTATTGGCCAGACCATTCGCCTTGGTCGTTCCACCTTTACCGTGGTGGCCACGCTCAGCCCGAAAGGGCCGGGCGGGTTCGGGCAAGATCAGGATGATGTGGTGATGGTGCCGCTGGAAACTGCGCGTCGTCGCCTGATGGGCGGCATGAGCCTGCCGCCGGGTGCGGTGATGCAGATTGCATTGACCGTAACCGATGCCCGCGACCTTGATTACGTGCAGGGCGAAATCGAATCGCTGTTGCGCCAGCGGCACAACATCCGTCCCGGTGGCGATGATGACTTCAATGTGCGCAATATCAGCCAGATTGTCGCCACCCGCAATGCCACCACCAGCATGATGTCGAAAATGCTCGGCGCGGTGGCCGGCATCTGCCTGATTGTGGGCGGCATCGGCATCATGAACATCATGTTGGTATCGGTGACCGAGCGCATCCGTGAAATCGGCCTGCGCATGGCTGTGGGGGCAGGGCCTTCGGATGTGCGGCGGCAATTCATCATGGAGGCGCTGCTGATTTCGATGATTGGTGGGGTGATCGGCATCGCCATTGGCATCGGCGGCGCGCTTTTGGTGGGCAAGTTCAGTGATCTTGCCATCGCGCTGAATCTGAAGGTGGTGGGACTGGCAGCGGCGTTTTCCATCATCACCGGGCTGTTTTTTGGCTATTACCCGGCACGCAAGGCTTCGATGCTGGATCCGATCGAAGCCCTGCGGCAGTAGTTGTGCGTGTTTGCTGCTCACCCTCCGGTTTGCGGCAGGAGATTTTGATTTTTAGTTGGCGAATCCACCGCTGTGTTCGCGGTTTTTCCGGGTAATACAGCGGTGTGCGCCTTTCCCTGCTGCTTGCTGCGCTACTTGGCACGCCAGAGCAAGACCTAAAAACTCAATAGCAACAGCAACGATCAGAATCACGAGCTATCAAGCCGAAGTTGCCGCACTTAGCGGTATTTACACTAGGGCTGTGGCAAAATCGCCGGGCTTGCGGAGCCTGATATGTATTTTCTCCCCCACCTTGTCAAAGCGGTTCTGGCGCATGGCTGATGGTTATGGCCATGTGCCGCGTGGGCCTTTGGGCATGTTCCGGGCGATGCTTTGGTCCTTCAAGGGGCTGAAAGCCGCTTGGCTGCATGAGTCCTCGTTCCGGCTGGAAGTGATGGCTTTTGTGCTGTTTGCGCCGTTGGGGCTGTGGCTTGGGCAGGGTGCGGTGGAGAAAGTGCTGCTGGTCGGTGCCATCTTGCTGGTGATGGCGGCCGAACTATTGAACTCCGCTATCGAAGCAGTCATCGAGCGCTATGGCGCTGAGTTTCATGTACTGGCCGGACGCGCCAAGGACATGGGCTCGGCTGCGGTTTTTGTCTTGATTGTCAATGCGTTGCTGGTGTGGGGGCTGATTCTGCTGCCACGCTTTTTTCTTGATTTGTAAGGTCGCAATTTCATGGATTTCAGTTTCCTTTCCAATCCCGAGGTCTGGATCACCCTAGCCACGCTTTCCGCACTTGAGATTGTGCTGGGCATCGACAACCTAGTGTTTATCTCGATTGCGGTCAGCAAGCTGCCCGAGCAGCAGCGCCCGTTTGCACGCAAGTTTGGTATCGCCGTGGCCTGCGTAACGCGCATCGCGCTGCTGGTGATGCTGGCTTTTCTTGCCAAGATGCAGCGCGATTTGTTCTTCATCGGCCAGATGGGCATTTCCGTGCGCGACCTGATTTTGATCATCGGCGGACTGTTTCTGCTCATCAAGGGCATGATGGAAATCCGTGAGCTGATTACCGGCGGCGAAGACGAAGACCCGACCACGCGCAAGAGTTCCGGCGTGTTCTGGGTGGTGATTGCGCAGATCGCGGTGATTGACATCGTGTTCTCGCTCGATTCGGTGATTACCGCCGTGGGGATTGCCGACCATATCCCGGTGATGGTGTTCGCCATCTTGCTGGCAGTCACGGTGATGTTGCTGGCGGCCAACCCGCTGGGGCGCTTCATCGATGCCAATCCCACCATCAAGATGCTGGCATTGGCCTTCATCCTGCTGATTGGCGTGGTGCTGATTCTCGACGGCGTTGACCTGCATGTACCCAAGCCCTACATCTACACGGCGATGGGCTTCTCGGTGCTGGTGGAATGGCTGAATCTCCTGATGCGCCGCCGCGCGCTGGCGCATAAAGTGCCAGGTGCCGGTAAGTGGTGAAGCAAATGCCCGGAGCAAAACTCCGGGCATTTTGTTTGCGACGAATGCGGCAAGCCCCCGAGCTTGCTCCGAGCCGATGACCGGACAAATGAGCTGTCCAGCGGTGCCATCAGCGCAGACCGAGCCAGTGCCTTGTGCGAATACATCAGGCACAATTGCGACTTTCGTCATGATTTGTTGAAGCCATGCCTGTTTATCTGCACCAACTTGACCCGGTGGCGCTGCAACTGGGGCCGCTGAAAATCCACTGGTACGGGGTGATGTATCTCTTGGCGTTCATCAGCGCTTGGTGGCTGGGGCGGCGACGCATCCAACAGGGGCGCTTGCCGGGCATCGACAACGAAGCCTTTGGCGACCTGCTGTTCTACGGCATGTTGGGGGTCGTGCTGGGCGGGCGGCTTGGGCATATCGTGTTCTACGATTTCCAGGCCTATATGGCCAATCCGGTGCAGATTTTCAAAGTGTGGGAAGGCGGCATGAGCTTTCATGGCGGCCTGATTGGCGTATTGCTGGCGGCACTTTGGTGGGCGAAAAAACACCGTCTGCATTTTTTTGACGTGGTGGATTTCGTCGCGCCGCTGATTCCGCTTGGGCTGGGCTTTGGACGGCTGGGCAACTGGATCAATGGCGAGCTTTGGGGACGGGTAACCGATGGCAGCTGGGGGGTGATTTTCCCGGCGGCATTGCCTGCCTATATGGCCGATTTGCCGCCTGCCAACCTGAAAATGCTGTACGAATCTGGTGCCTTGGCCGCCCATGCCCGTCATCCCAGCCAGCTGTATCAAATGATTTGGGAGGGCGTGGTGATGTTCGCGCTGCTGTGGTGGTTCTCCTCCAAACCGCGTCCGCGCTATGCCGTCAGCGGCATGTTTGCCTTGCTGTATGGCGTGTTCCGTTTTGCTGTGGAATTTGTGCGCGTGCCCGATGCCCAGCTTGGCTATCTGGCCTTTGGCTGGCTCACCATGGGACAGCTGCTCAGCCTGCCGCTGATTCTCCTTGGGCTTTACTGGCTGTGGAAATCGCGCAACCAGCCGGTGCTTGCCACCGCGCCGGGGAAAGCCTGATGCAGCCCTATCTGCAATTGCTTGAGCATGTGCTGCACCACGGCGTGCAGAAAGACGACCGCACCGGCACCGGCACCCGCAGCGTGTTCGGCTGGCAAATGCGTTTTGACTTGGCGCAGGGGTTTCCGCTGCTGACCACCAAAAAACTGCATCTGCGCTCGATCATTCACGAGCTGCTGTGGTTTCTTCAAGGGCAGACCAATATCGCCTATCTGCGCGAAAACAAGGTCAGCATTTGGGACGAATGGGCCGATGCCGAGGGCGAGCTTGGCCCGGTATATGGCAAGCAGTGGCGCAGTTGGGAAGGCGCTGATGGGCAGTGCATCGACCAAATCGCCTGGGTGGTGGATGAAATCCGCCGCAATCCCGACTCGCGCCGCCTGATTGTCAGTGCCTGGAACGTCGCCGACCTGCCACAGATGGCGCTGATGCCCTGCCATGCGCTGTTTCAGTTCTATGTGGCAGATGGCAAGCTGAGCTGCCAGTTGTATCAGCGCAGCGGCGATATTTTCCTCGGCGTGCCGTTCAATATCGCCAGCTACGCCCTGTTGACCCACATGATTGCGCAAGTTTGCGGCCTTAAAGTGGGCGATTTCGTGCACACCTTGGGGGATGCGCATCTGTATTCCAACCATCTGCAACAGGCGCGCGAGCAGCTTGCCCGCCGCCCCGGCCCGTTGCCCCGACTGGCGCTGAACCCGGCGGTGAAAGACCTGTTTGCCTTCGGTTTTGAGGATATCGAAATTCTCGACTATCACCCGCAACCTGCCATCAAGGCGCCGGTCGCGGTATGAATGCGCCACCACGCATCACCCTGATTGCCGCGCTCAATCACGAGCACGCCATTGGCCGCGACAATGACCTGCCGTGGCGGCTGCCTGCGGATTTGCAGCGCTTCAAACAACTGACCCTGGGCAAGCCGGTGCTGATGGGACGCAAAACGGCGCTGTCGCTAGGACGTGCCTTGCCGGGGCGGCGCAATCTGGTGCTGACCCGCAGCGGTCAAGTGCCGTTTGCCGGCATGGAGGCGGTTGCCTCGCTGGAGGCAGCATTGGCGCTGAGCGCGGAGGCACCGGAGCTGATGGTGATTGGCGGGGGAGAAATCTACCGGCTCACCCTGCCATTGGCCGAGCGCATGCACCTGACCTGGGTGTCGATGCGCGTCAACGATGCCGATGCGTTCTTTCCCGCCTTCGATCCGGCCAACTGGCAGGAAACCAGCCGTGAAGCTCACCCGGCAGTAGGCGACAAACCCGCCTATTGCTTTGTCGATTACCAGCGCAGGGGCGGATAACAACGGTTGCGGTTGTCTGGCTTGTCCGGTGGCTTTATCTGCTTACGGCTCGCGCACGGTTTGTAGCCGCAATACCGGGACATGGGCGCTGCCGGTGCCTTCGCGTTGCGGAAGGTCGGCCAGTGCTTCGCGGGTGGCGCGATAGGCTTGGCCGTGGTCGTCCACCGGCAGCCACAGAGTTGCCACGCCCAGCACGCGGTGGGCGGTCATGGTTTGGGTGGTGCCGATCCACAGCGGTGTGCCATCTTCCAGCCGTACCGGGGCGGGCCACAGACGCAGCACTTGGCGGCGATGGGCATCGTCGGTTTCGCGTACCAGCAGCAATTCTTCCGGGTGGCCTTCCAGCGCGGCGGGCAAGATCGGCTGCTCGCTGGCCGGGGTATCGCTGTCGAGCAGGCTGAGTACATCCATCCAGTCGGCCTGCGGTTTGACCCGCCAGCCGGCCACTTCTAGGGCGGTTTGCACCGGCACCAACGTGCCGGCGATTTGCACATCCAGCGGCCAACGGATGGCATCGCCACGGGCATTGCGGGTGGCCGGCAGTTGCTGCCAGCCGGTATCCCACCAGCGCGTGCGGCTCATGCTTTGGGCAGGCGGTGGCGGTGAAAAGTCTTCAAGCCAGGCTTGGGTATTGCGCGGCGCATGCCACAGGGCGGCAACGGCAAAGACGCTGTAGAAAATCATCGCCAGAGGTCGCATCCAGAACGAGCGCGCCACATGACTGCGATAGGCAATGCCCAGCACCAGCACCCAGAGCAGGCCAAAAATCATCCCGCTGAGGACATCGCTCAACCAGTGTGCGCCCAGATACAGGCGCGCAAATGCCACCAGTGCCGTCAGTACCGTGCCCAGCAGATAGGGCCAGATGCGTTGCCGACCGGGCCATTCACGCGCGATGAGTACGGCAAAGAAGCCGAAGGTGATGGTGGTCATCACGATGCTGACCGAAGGAAAGCCAAAGCCGTCCGGCGCGGTGGGCGGGCGTGGAATATCGACGATGAACTTCAGCGCCTCACTGGCCAGCCAGCCAAAGAACAATGCCGCGCTCCAGTGCAGCGCCGCCTGCCAGCGTTTGCGCCAGAGCAGCCAGCCAAGCCCGGCCAGGACGGCCGGTGCCAGTACCGGGGTATCGCCCAGCCGCGCCAAGGCGGCCATCAGGTTGTCGGCCAGCGGATTGCGCAGGGCGAACATCGCCTCATAGACGCGATGGTCAATGCCAAGCGTGCCGCCCTGGCTGAGCAATGCCACGCCACCGACCACGGCAATCCACAGCAGCCCGACTAGGGCGGCAAACAACACCAGCAGCGAGGTGGAATTGGGGCGATTGGGGTCAACCAGATAGCCGGTCAATTTGCCAAGACGGGGGTGGGCATGCGACCAGTTGAGCGCGCGCAGCAGCAGCTCGTTGGCATGTCCGGCGAACCAGCGCGAGGTATAGACCACCACCGCCCAGGCCAGCGCAATCACGGCGGCAACGGCAACTAGCACCAGTGCCAACTTGTCGGCGACCGCGGCTACTGCATCGTAGGACTTGCCGAAAATCCAGCCCGGCGCCAGAAACAGTGCCGCCCAACTGAGGCAGGCGATCAGGCTGGCCGGGGCATAGCGGGAAAACGGCATCCGCAACATGCCGGCAATCGCCGGTACGAAGGGGCGCACGGCACCGACATAACGGGCAATCAGAATGCTCATCGCGCCGTGGCGATGGAACATGCGTTCACTGCGATCAAGAAACTGCGGATAGCGGCGGAACAGCCAGAGATCGCGCATTTGCGCGCCCCAGCGATGCCCAATCCAGTAGCTGAGCGCATCGCCCAGAAACGCCCCAGCCGCCGCGCAGGCCACCAGCAAGGGGCCATTGGCATGCCCGAGGCCAATCAGTGTGCCGACGGCAAACAGCAGCGGGAATGCGGGGACAAGAATGCCGACCAGCGCCAGCGCGTCACAAAAAGCGATCAGAAAGGCGATGACGGCCGCCGCAGCGGGGTTTTCGCCAATCCACAGAACGATTTGGTCAAGCCATTCAGACATGTCGAAATTATAGGTGGCGTGTATTCCTGTTCAGCAGTTGCACCAAGTCGCCTGTTCATTTCATGGCAGGTCTTTGCCCGGGCAAATCTATAATTTGGCAATTTCATTTGTTGGGGGAATCCGTGTGAGCACACTTTCGGGCAAGACCTTGTTCATCACCGGCGCTTCGCGGGGTATTGGCCGCGCCATCGCCCTGCGCGCCGCGCGTGATGGCGCCAATATCGCCATCGTCGCCAAATCCGGCGTGCCCAACCCGCGCCTGCCGGGCACCATTCACAGCGTGGCCGAAGAAGTCCGCGCCGCAGGCGGCAATGCGCTGGCGATCAAATGCGACATCCGGGACGAAGACCAGGTGCGTGCGGCGGTCGCGGCCACGGTGGATGCCTTTGGCTGGATTGATGCACTGGTCAACAACGCCAGCGCCATCTGGTTGGCCGGCGTGATGGATACGCCGATGAAACGCTACGATCTGATGAACCAGGTCAACGCCCGCGGCAGCTTTCTCTGCGCCCAGGCCTGCCTGCCGTATCTGCGCTCGTCCAGCAACCCGCATATCCTGACGCTTGCGCCGCCGCCTTCGCTCGACCCGAAATGGTGGGCGCCGCATACTGGCTACACCTTGGCGAAGATGGGCATGAGTTTCGTCACCTTGGGACTGGCTGCCGAACTTGCCGGACAGGGCATCGCCGTCAACGCGCTGTGGCCGCGCACCATCATCGCCACCGATGCGCTCAATATGATTCCGGGCGTGGCGATTGAACGCTGCCGCACACCGGAGATCGTTGCCGATGCCGCCCATGCCATCCTGACCCGCCCGGCCGAGCAGACAAACGGACAGTTTTTCATCGACGAAGAAGTGCTGTACGAAGCGGGCGTGCGCAATTTCACCGGCTATGCGGTGGATCCGACCCAGGATTTGCTGCCGGATTTGTTTTTGGATATGTGAGCGCCGTACCCGATGAAATATCTGCACGCCATGCTGCGCGTCCATGACCTTGCCGCAACTAGTCGGTTTTTTACCGAAGGCTTGGGGCTGATTGAGACCCGTCGCATCGACAACGAACAGGGCAAGTTCACCTTGGTGTACTTCGCCGCTGCGCAAAACCCAGAGGCGGAAATCGAGCTGACCCTCAACTGGGACAGCGACGAGGACTATGGCAGCGCCCGCAATTTCGGCCATTTGGCTTTCGAGGTGGAGGACATCTACGCCCTGTGCGCACATTTGCAGGGAATGGGGATTGTCATCAATCGCCCGCCGCGCGATGGCCGCATGGCGTTTGTGCGCACCCCCGACCGCATCTCCATTGAGCTATTGCAAAAAGGCGATGCCCTGCCGCCTGCCGAGCCGTGGGCGTCCATGCCTAATAGTGGCGAGTGGTGAGCAGACGGCGGCGATCACGATGAGCATTGGGCTTGGCGCTGCTTGCTGCCTTGCCAAGTGTCATGGCGCGCTTTCGGTCTCCGGCACATAAATCATGCGGCCGTCTTTCAGGCGATAGGCAACACCGGCCTTGCTGCCTTCGCCTTCGCCGATTTCGCCGCTGGCTTGGTATTCGGTCAGTTCGTCGCCGTCCTTGATGCGCATGCGCATATCGGCCTTGCCGGGGTTTTCGATGACGATGACCGATTCACTGCTGAACGGGTTGAGCGGGTTTTTGACAATCAGCACCATCAGGATGCCGACAATCACCAAAAACAAATCCACTAGGTTCACCACCGAGAGAATCGGATCGTCGGCTTCATCGTTATCCAAAAAGCGCATCAGTTCACCTGTTTTTTGTTGGCCGCTTCGATGGCGATGAGGGTTTGCAGGAGCCAGCGGCGGCGGATGGTCATCACAAAAAAGCTGATGCTGGCGGCAATCAGCGCCAGAATCACCGAAGAAAATGCCACCACTAGGTTTTCGCCCACGCTGCTGGCATCGCTGCGGGTCAGTGCCAGAAGTGCCGGCCCCATCGGAATCATGGTGGCGACCAGTCCCAGCATCGGCGCGCTGCGCGCGGTAATGCGCAGCCATTCCAGCCGCTTCATCACCCAAAGCTCCAGTTGGTCGCTGTTGGCGCCGGTGCGGGCGTGGTAGTGCTGCAAGGGGGATTGGTAGCCGGGGCGGGTGCGCTGCCAGGCTTCGAGCAAAAACGCGCCGAGGGCAAAAAAAGCGTAGGCGAGTGCGGCCAGAATCAGGACAAGCACGGGGGTCAGAAACAGGCTGGCAAGTTGGTAGAGGCTGGCTTCCAGATGATTCATCGGTTTACTCCAGAGGGCGGGAAGGATGGGTGCTGCGCCATTGCCGCAGCGCGCCGGCAAGCATCAGGGCAGCCAGCAGCCAGATGGCGAAGCGGGACAGGGTGGGGATGTCGGCGGCGGCCGGTGGCGGGACTTGCCGCAATACCTGCCCTTGGATGCGCGTTGCTGCCGGGTTTTGTGCGTCGGGTTTCTCGGCGTTTTCGGGATTTTCGGCAGCCTTGACGCTGGCCTTGGGCGGGGCGGAACGGGCTGCGGAGGCTTGGGCGGTATCAAGCCCGAATCCGCTGGCTGCCGGGGCATCAGTAGCGGCGGGTGCGGTCGCAAGACCGGCATCCAGGAAGGCGCGGGTGATGGCATCGCCTGCGCTTACGCCGCGTGATTTCAGTTGCCGCCAGTGTTCGGCCAGTGCCTGCCGGGTGGCGCTGTCGGCCTGCCACATGCCTTTGCGGATGGCTTCGGCCATGCGGGCGATGATTTGTGCTTTGGCATCGGGATTGCTGGCATCAAACCAAGCAGCCGTGCCCAGCCCCCGGGTATCGGTGATATAGGTTTCGTGCAGGGCCTGCCACTGGTCGTCACGCACGGTGCCGGGGGCGCTGGCCTGCCAGCCAAACAGATTCTGGGTTACTTCCAGCACCTCCAGCGTGCCGGCATAGCCTTCGGCCTGCATCGCGGCAATCCATTGCGGGTTGAGATAGCGGCTGCGCAGCTCGCTGGCGATATAGCCTGCGGCAGTGACCGTGCGCGGTGTTTGCGCGGTCAGGTCGTTGAGATACAGCGCCGGGGCGTTTCCGCCCGCGCTGCGGATGGCGGTCGCCAGCCCACCCATGTATTCGAAAACATGATCGGTATTGAGTGCGCCATACACATTGGACGAGCGCGGCAGCACCACGCCTTCGGTAGTGCGCAGTTGCTCGGTGAAGACCGCCTGTTGCGCCACGCCCCATTGCTGGCCGCCATAGGCATGCTGCATGCGGCTGATGAATTGCTCGGCCAGTGGCGCTTGGTCTTGCCATTGGGTGGAGTCGAGCACGCGGTCGGTAAAGCCGGTGCCGTAATCGCCGGGGGCATTGCCGAATAGACGCAGGCGCGAGGCGGCCTCTGCCGCTGCCAGGTCCAGCCCGTTTTGTTGCAGCCGGGCTTGCAGGGCGCGGCTGTTGGCGGCGATCTGGTTGTCCGGCTCATCCAGTGCGGCCACTTCTTGCAAGGCCGCGTCGAGCTTCTGCATGAAGCCGTCGAACTGGTCGCGGTAACTGCCGGCAACCTGTACCAACACGTCGATGCGCGGGCGACCCAATTCCGCGCGCGGGATGATTTCCAGACGTTGTACCCGACCGGCTTCATCCCAAACCGGGCGCAAGCCTGCGGCATGCAGGATTTGCGCTTCCTGGATACCCAGATGACGCACGGTTTCCACCGACCACATCACAAAGGCCAGTTTGCGCGGTGCACTGCCGTGTTGCTGCTGATGTTGCGCCAGCAGTTGCGCGAATGCTTCTTTGCCAGCTTCAAATGCGGCGCGGGTAGGAATTTTGGCCGCATCGAAGGCATACAAGTTGCGACCGCCGCGCGCGGCCGGATTGCGGATCGGGTCGCCTGCTTCGCCCGGCGGCACCCAGCCACCGGCCAGCGCTTGCAACAGCATTTCGCTCTCTTCCGGCAGCGCCAGCGCCGCATCTCGCTGCTGGGCGGTTTGCAGCATCTGCCGCAGTTGCGGGTTTGACAGCTCTGCCAGATCGCGGCCTTCGCGCAGATAGGTATGCAGAAGCTGGTAAGGGGCGCTGGTCTTGATGCGGGAAAAATCACCGGCGAACACTTCGTCCGGGTCGTTGCCGGTGGCGCGGATGAAGTCTGCCCCCAGTTGCTGCATCACGGTGAGCAGGCGCTGTTCTTCCGTGGCGCTTTGCCCGAAGACATGCAGCCCCAGCGGCAGGGCGCGGTTGGCCAAGGTGTGCAGATGATCGTGCAGTGCCAGGATGAAGCCTTCGCGGTCGGCGGCGATGGCAGCGGTATCCCAACCTATGTCGCGGTCAAGATGCGCGGCGCTTGCGGCCAGCAGCAGGCGTTGGCGGGCGGTATTGCGCACCGGGCCTTCTTCGGCCTGCTGGTATTCGTGCAGCAAATCATGCAGGTCGCGCAACTGGTCATACAGCCCCGATGGCGCAAATGGCGGGGTTTGGTGGCTGATGAGTACCGCGCGGCCACGGCGTTTGGCCTGCGTGCCCTCGCCGATATTGTCCTGGATATAGGGGTAGAACACCGGCAGTGCGCCGATGGCGAGGTTCGGCCAGTCGTGAGCGCCAAGACCACGATCTTTGCCCGGCAGCCATTCCTGCGTGCCATGGGTGCCAAAGTGCAGCAGTGCATGCGGGTCGAACTGCTGCCGCAGCCAGATGTAGCTGGCAAGGTAGGCATGCGTGGGCGGAACGGCGGCATCGTGGGTGGCCACACCAAACGACTGCGCGCGCGGTGGTTGCGGCATCAGCAGCAGCTGCCCCAATTGCAGGCGCGGGATGATGAAATGCGGCTCGCCCTTGATTTTCAGCACATTGGCCGCTTGCTCCGGCGCGCCCCAGCGCTGTTGCAGCGCCTGCTGCTGCGCCTTTGGCCAGCTTTGCAGCACGCGGCGGTATTCACTGACCGCAAAGGCGACGGCCAAATCGTTTTGCAGCAGCGTGGCTAGGGTTTCCGGGCGATACCAGCCAGCGAGCAGCGCTTGGGCATCGGTGGTAATCGACTCGGCATCGCGTACCGTTACCGGATAGCCGTTTGCGGCCAGCGTCTGTGTCAGCCGTGCCAGCGAGCGTGGCAGGTTGAGTTGGGAGGCGCCCAGGTTTTTTTCGCCATCGGGCGAGTTCCAGAACATCAGGGCGATGCGTTTTTGCGCTGCCGGGGTATCGCGTAGCCGGGCTTGTGCAGCCAGCCGGTCGGCAACCGCTTCGACTTGCTCGGGAATCGGCACCGGCTCGCCGTTTTCCACCGCGGCCAGCACCATCGGATCGCTCATGCCCCAGCTTTCGGGAATCGCCATCAAGGTGGCGACGGTGCTGGCCGGAACGCCGCTGTTGGCCTGTCGCCACTGCCGGATGTCCTGCCCGCGGGCGGTCATGGCAATCATCGCCGGTACACCGAGTGCAGCGATATCGGCGGCGCGGGCGCGGCCATTGCCCAGATGGGTCATGTTCAGCAGTGCGGCCGGTCGGGCGGCGGCAATCGCGTCATGCAGGCCGTTTTCGGCTTCGCGTTGGAACCAGAACGTTACCGGCACCAAGGCGCGGGCTTCCAGTGCGGCAATCATCGCATCGACATCGCGCAACTGCATGTTGCCGATTGCCTGTGCGGAAATCACGATGCCGATACGGCTGCCTTCGGGCAGATGCTGTTGTTTGCGCCAGTCAAAATAGGCGTCCAGATGGGCAAAGGTGTCGCTGGCCTTGGGGTGATAAAAGCCGGTGGCAGGCAGCAGTTTTGGCGGCGGGATGGCATCGGTCGCCTCGCCGCGATGCCAGTGTCCCAGCCAGCGCAGGAAATGGCGCAGATTTTCCTCGCCGCCTTCGCGGTAGTACTGGGTCAACTGGCGGGCGGCAGCTTCGGGCAGGCCATGGCTGGCATCGGGTAGCCCGCCGATGCCAAGCCAGGGGATACCGCGTTTGCCAAGTGCCGGTGTCAGCATGCCGCGCACCCGTGCCGCATGGCCGCCGGCCGGGGTGTCCAGCACGGCGATATCGGCGTCGGCCAGCCAGCGCTCCGGGCCGCCGGGCGGTGGTCTGTCCACTGAAACATGCTGCACCCGGACACCTTCGGCCACGCCCCATTCGGCCATTTTTTGCGATTTGCCGGTCAGGTTGAAGTCGGTGTCGATGATGAGAAGTCGCAGCGGTTCGGCCGCCTGCGCCGGCAGGCACAGGCAGGCCAGCAGTATCCACAACAGTGCGCGCAACATCAGAAAGCCAGATTGAGGCCGATATGGAAGGTGCGGCCAAACTCGGGATAGGGGTAGGCCAGGTCGCTCAGGTTTTGCCGGGCATTGCCGATGTTTTCGATACCGCCGCGCACGGCTAGGGTCGGGCTGGCCTGCCAGCGCGCATCCAGATGCCAGCGTGTGCCGCCGGGGATTTCCAGCAGTGGGCCGCGGGTGGGATAGTCCACTTGTCTGCCGATGTATTCGCCGCGCAGCGCCAGCGTCAGGGTTTCGTGCGGCTGCCAGCCAAGCCGGACACTGGCATTGTGGTGCGGGCGCAGGCGCAGTTTGCGCTGCTGGCTGATATCGCGTGCATCCACATAGGTATAGCTGCCACCGATATGCCAGTCCGAACCGATTTGCTGCCCGGCGCTGATTTCAAAGCCACGGGTGCGGGCGCGCTCGACATTCTGGTAGGTGCGGGTGGCCAGTTGTCCGCGCAGATTGCATTTGGCAATACAGACGCTCTGAATCAGATTGTCCAGCCGGTTGTCGAATACGGCCATGTCCATATGTGCGTGCGTGCCCTGCCAATTGGCGGCCAGCTCGTAGCTGGTGCTGGTTTCTGGCTGCAAATCCGGGTTGCCGTGCAGCACGAAAGCCCCGGCGATGGTGGCGGTATATTCGGCCGACATTTGCTTCAGCGCCGGAGCACGGAAGCCGCGACCGGCACCGCCCTTGAGCGTCCAGCCGTGGCCGAGGGCATGGGTCAGATAGGCGCGCGGGCTGTGATGGCTGCCGAAGCGGTCGTGCTGGTCGTAACGGCTGCCAATGACCAATGACCATTCTGGGTTGAAGCGGATTTCATCCTGCCAGAACAAGGCGCGTTGCACGCTCTGGTCGCGACCTTGGCGGTTAACCAGCACGTCTTCGATGGCTTCGCGCCGCCATTCGCCGCCCAAGGTCAGATGATGCTGGCTGCCCAGGTCTAAACCGGCATGACCGCCGATATTGTCATCGCGCATTTTTTGCCGCCCTTGGGCGATGCCCTGCGAGCGCCAGTTGTCCTTGTCCAGCGTGGCGCGCATGACATGGAATTGGCTTTGCCCCCAGCCCCATTCGCCACGATGCGACAAGGCATACAGGCGGCGATGCAGAGTGTCCAAGGTTTCGTAGCTGCTGGGGCGTGGCCCGGTCAGCGCCACATGGCGATTGCGCAGGTCCTTGCCGGCCAACATGCGCAGGTCAACACGCTGGCGCGCATCTGGTGTCCAGCTCAATACCGCACTGCCGGTGCGTGCCTTGCGGCCTTCAAAGCGGGTGATGGCCGGGTTGAAGGCGTCAAATCCCTTGTCTTGGCTGCGGCTTTCGGCAAACACGCTGAAGCCGAGTTTGTCCTGCACCAAGGGGCCTGCGGCATAAGCGGCTGCCTGCCACCAGTCGCCACCGGCTTCGGGCTTGCGCCAACCGGCGTTGAGGCTGCCGCTGCCATGCCATTCATCCGTGGCGCTGCGGGTAATCAGGTTGACCACGCCGCCGAGCGCATCGGAGCCGTACAGCGAGGACATCGGGCCGCGGACAAATTCGATGCGCTCGATGGCCTCCACCGGCACCCAGCCAAAATCGAAATCGCTATGCGCCATCACATTGCCGGAGCTGTTGACGCGCAGGCCGTCCACTAGGGTTACGGTATAAGCCGGATCAAGTCCGCGCACGCTGATGCCGCGCCGTGCCTGACCAATGCCTTGCAGGCTCACGCCGGGCAGGCCGCGCAGGGCATCGGCCATGTCCAGCACCGGGTATTGCTGCAATTCTTCATGCGCGATGACCGAGGCCGAGGCCGGTACTCCGGCCACGGTTTGGGTGCTGCGGGTGGCGGTTACGATGATGCGGTCAAGCTGGCGGCTGTCGGCCTGGTTTGCAGATTCGGCGCGGGTCTGGGCCGGCAGCAGCAGGACAAGGGCGGTGGCGATAGCCAGTGGGGTGCGTACAAACATGGGGGGATGGAAAGTCTAGTAATACAATAACTTTCCATTTTATTTGATATGAAATTACCTTCCAACCCCGTGCGATGGGCTGATGCCTGCAAATGACAAACAAATGACAAAACACAAGCGGGAAAAGAAAAGAGCCGGTCGCATGAACCGGCTCTTTCTGCTGCACTGTCGCGGCGGGCGTGGGGTTTAGAACTTCACCCGCAGTCCCAGGGTGTATTCGCGCGGGGCGTTGCCGCGCGCGCCGTCCGCACCGCGGTGGGTGATGCGCTGCTGGTCAAACAGATTGTTGACGCGGGCATAGACCTCGGTGTTTTCGCTCAGGGCATAGCCGGTGGTGAAGTTCACCGTGAACAGGCTGTCGGTCTGCAACAGGCGGCTGTCCACGCCGGGGCGGCGGGCATTGCTGCCGGTCCAAGCGCGGCTTTGGTAGTTGAGTGCCAGATAGCTGTTCCAGCCCTGTGCGGTTTCAAAGCCAAGCTGCACGGTGGCGACATGCTTCGGGGTGTATTCGATGACATCCCCCTTCATCACCGAGCCGGTATCCGAATTGCTGGTGTATTCGCCATCGGTCAGGGTGTAGGCCAGACGCAGCGGGATGCGCAGATTGGCGCTTTCATGCAGATTGCCGAATGTGCCAAGTTCAAGGCCATAGACCTTCTTGCGGCCAGTTTGCAGCGTGCCGGTGATGATGCCGCCGGGGCAGGGGTTGGCGACCAGACAGGTCTGCATCGAGTTGCGGTAATTGGTGTAGAAGCCGATGGCATCCACGCCCCAGCCGCCATTGCGCCAGCGCACGCCGCCTTCGTAGTTCAGGCTTTCTTCGCCGCGGGTGCCCATGCCGGCGCCGTTACCCGGAGGCGCAAAGCCTTGATGGATGCCGCCCAACAGCGTCCAAGCATCGTCGATGGCGTAGTTGGCGCCAAGGCCGACGGTGGTTTTGTTGAGTGAATTTTGGTTGCGTGCGGCAACCTGCGCCGGGGTGGCATTCCAAGCCAGATTGGCGCGGGTGCGGATGCGTTCATGGCGGACAATCGGCATCAGGTACAGATTGTCGATTTTGATGCGGTCAGCCGCCCAGAATGACCAGGCGCGGGCATCGCCTTCCTGACGCGCCGCTGCGCTGGTGGACTGATAAACCAGACTGCCATTGACCTGCTGGTAGATGCTGTTGCCGATGCCCTTGTCGGCATTGAATGCGGTGTCCATTTCCCAGCGTGCGCCGACAATCAGCTCGTGCTGCACGTTTTGGCCAAAGATGTGGTGCAGTTCGCTTTGAATGCCCTTGGAAACGAACGAAGGATGGTTGTGGCCATAGCGCACACCATTGGCATGGGTGGTGTTGGCGCTGCCATCGAGAATGCCTTGGAACAGCGCCGCATTGCTCTGTCCGGTATTGATGATGTTGGTTACGCCGCCAAGACTCACGCCATTGATTTGGTTCAGACGGTTGTAGTAGCGATAGGTGTCGAACCAGAACGCGGCGGTGTGCAGCTGGGTATTGGCGCCGAAATCAATCTGGTGGCGCAAGGTGGCCGATTTGCGGCCGCGATCCATGCGCTCTAGGGCACTTAGCCCGTAGCGGCGATCGGGATTGGCGCGGAAGTCGGCATCGGTCAGCCCCAGATAGCTCACATTCAATTCTTCGCGGTCGTAATTGAGTGAAAGCTCAAGCTGCTGCGGATAGGTGGCATCGGCGGCGCTGCTCCAGCGCACCTTGCCGACAAACTCGCTGATGTCATAACCGGCATCATCCTTGTGGCGGTCGATTTGGTGAAAACCATCGCTTTGCGCCTGATAGGTTTCCAGCAGCCAGCCCCACTGACCTTGGGTTTGGCCGTAATGGGCATGGATTTTGCGGGTACCGAACGAGCCGATTTCGACATTTAGCATGCCGGCGGCATCTTCCGGGATTTGCGTGCTGATCATGTTCACCACGCCCGAGGTAGTTTGCGGCCCGTGCAGCAGCACTTCTGGCCCCTTGAGGACTTCCACCGTGCTCATGCGGCCGATGTTCGGGAAGAAATAGGCCGAGGTATTGGCATACGGTGCCATGGCGGCGGGCAGGCCATCGACCAGCACGGTGATGCGGTCGCTGCGGCCGGCGCTGGAGGCGCGGATGCCGATGCGCGGGAATTGCCCCATGCCGCTTTCTTCGCGGGTATAGACGCCCGGCACGGTGCGCAGGATGTCGTTGGCATTGGCGGAGTTGAACTTCTGCAACTGCTTCAGATCCAGCTCATAGGCCGAGCCCATCGTGGTTTGCGGGTCTTCGGGGTTGGCGATGACGCGCACAAGATCCAGCAGGCGGGCATCGGCATTGTCGGCAGCGCCGGCATCTGCGAAAGCGGGGGTGGAGATGGCCAACAGCAGCGCAGCAGAAAGCGGCGCAAAGCGCAGGCTCGGGCGATGGTTCTTCATGAAAAATTCTCGGCGTAGAGTCAATAGGATGCCTGCCGACGACCGCCTAGATTGAGCGCGCGGTCGCCAGAAAATGGCATGTTAAAAGCGTGTGAAATGGTAGTGTCGAGCCACCTTTAATGCAAGTGAATCTCAACATCAGCCGCATTTGCTTTTTTTTGGCTGCGGCAACCCCGATTGCCCCGCGCGGACAATCAAAATATGCGGGATTTCAGTGGCCGGAATCGAGTGATTCTTCTGGTGCGGGCAGGCTCATGCCACAGCGGCGGCAATGCCAGGCATCATGCTCGTGGTCGGTCAGCCCGCATTCGCCACAGCGGACGAAGCGGCGGTTTTTACCACTCAAGGTTTTGACCAGTTCGGCGCCATACAGGCCGGTGGGCACGGCAATGATGCTGTAACCGATGATGATGAGGGTCGAGGTTAGCAGTCGTCCCAGCGGCGTGCCGGGGGAAATATCGCCATAACCGACCGTCGCCATGGTAACCACCGCCCAGTACATGCCGGTGGGGATGCTGGTAAAGCCGTGTTCGGGGCCTTCCACCACATACATCAGCGCGCCGAAGATGACGGTGATGGTGAGAATGGTGGTGATGAACAGGAAAATCTTGCGGCGGCTGCGCAGTAATGACTCGATCAGCACGCCGGCCTCACTGGAATACTTCACCAGTTTCAGGATGCGGAAGATGCGCAGCAGGCGGAAGATGCGTACCACCGCCAGCGAGGCACTGGCGGGAAACAGCAGCGAGAGGAAGGTGGGCAAAATCGCCAGCAGGTCAATCGCGCCGAAGAAGCTGGTCGCATAGCGCAGCGGACGGCGTACTACCCACAGGCGCAGCAGGTACTCGGCACTGAACAGCAGAGTGAATACCCATTCGGCGATATACAGCGGCCCATGCCATTTGGCCTTGATGCCGGGCACGCTGTCGAGCATCACCACAATCACGCTGGCCAGGATAGTCAGAATCAGCGCCAGGTCAAAATTGCGCTCTTCGCGCGTGTCGTGATGGAAAAACAACCGGAACAGCCGGTAACGCCGCCCCTCGCGGGATGCCGGGTAGTGGACGCGCTCGAAGACGTTTTCGCGGACGTTGCCGGTGGGGTGTTCGGGGTGCGTGTCAGGCCGCATGGCGCAAACTCACAAGCGGGCAAAGGCTTCTTCGGCCGCTTCGACGGTGGCTGCAATGATGGCATCATCGTGCGCGCTGGACACAAAGCCTGCCTCGAAGGCAGAAGGCGCCAGATACACGCCGCGCGCCAGCATCGCGTGGAAGAAGCGGTTGAAGGCCGCCGTGTCGCTGGCGACCGCAGCGGCATAGGTGTCCACTTTTTCGGCATTGAAGAACAGGCCGAACATGCCGCCCACGCGCTGGGTCGAGAACGGCACGCCCGCCTTGCGCGCCGCCGCTTCCAATCCATCGCACAGCGCATGGGTCTTGGCTTCCAGTGCCTGGTAAAAGCCCGGCTCGGCAATCAGCTCCAGCATCGCAAGACCCGCGGCCATCGCCACCGGATTGCCTGAAAGCGTGCCGGCCTGATAAATCGGGCCGGCCGGTGCAATCTGCTCCATCAGCTCGCGGCGGCCGCCATAGGCGCCGACCGGCATGCCGCCGCCGATGATTTTGCCAAAAGTCGTCAAGTCAGGCGTTACCCCGTAGCGCGCCTGCGCGCCCCCCAGCGCGACGCGGAAGCCGGTCATCACTTCGTCAAAAATCAGCAGCGCGCCATGCTGGCTGCACAGCGTGCGCAGGTGTTGCAAATAACCGTCCCGCGGCGGCAGGCAGTTGGCATTGCCGACCACCGGCTCGATGATGAGCCCGGCAATATCGGCGCCATGCTCGTCAAACAACGCCGTGGCCGCATCAAAATCGTTATAGGGCAGGGTCAGGGTGAGGTCGGCCAGCGCCTTGGGAACCCCCGGCGAAGTCGGCACGCCAAAAGTCAGCGCGCCACTGCCGGCCTTCACCAGAAAACTGTCGCCGTGGCCGTGATAGCAGCCTTCAAACTTGACGATGCGCGAGCGCCCGGTGGCGCCGCGTGCCAGGCGGATGGCCGAGAGCGTCGCCTCGGTGCCGGAGTTCACCATGCGCACCATTTCACAGCTTGGCACCAGCTGCGCGATGCGCTCGGCCATGGTGACTTCCAGCGGGTTTGGCGTGCCAAACGACAGCCCGCGCCCGGCCGTTTCAATCACGGCCTGCAAAACTTTCGGATGGTTGTGGCCGACAATCATCGGCCCCCAGGAGCCGACATAGTCGATATAGCGGTTGCCATCGGCATCGAACAGATACGCCCCATCCGCGCGCTCGGTAAAGAATGGCTCGCCGCCGACCGATTTGAATGCACGCACCGGCGAATTGACCCCGCCGGGCATCAGGGACTGGGCACGGGTGAAAAGTTCATGGGAGCGGGCATGGTTCATGGCGAGTCTCTCTTGTCAGTCAAAAATGGCCGCGCAGCGACGCGCAGCAGCAACGGGGTTGTCGGCGGCAAATACACCAGCAATTACTGCAATCAAATCAGCACCGGCAGCGGCAACCAGGTGCGCATTGTCCGGCGTAATGCCGCCAATCGCCACCTTTGGCACGGCAATATCCGCAACATCGGCAAACAGGGACAGGGCAGCCGGTCGCGCGCCGGGCTTGCTAGCCGAGGCAAATACCGCACCAAAAGCCACATAGTCGGCGCCTTGGGCAGTGGCCGCGCGTGCGCGTGCGGCATCGTTGTAACAACTGATACCGATGATGCTCTCCTGCCCCAGCAACTTGCGTGCCGTTTGCAGCGAGCCATCGGCTTCGCCCAGATGCACGCCATCGGCGGCCACGGCATGTGCAAGTTGTGCATCATCATTGACGATGAAACATGTACCGGCGTCGTGGCACATCTGCCGCAAAGTGGTCGCTTGTCGCAGACGCATCGCGGCATTGGCGGCCTTGTTGCGGTATTGCAGACAGGCGGCAAAGGGCAGCACTTCGGCCACGCGTGCAAACAGCTGCGCGTCCTCTGCGATGTCGGGCGTAATCAAATACAGCCCGTGGCGGGGGAAGTCAGTCATGTTGATAGGGCCTTGGCATGTGAGAATGCACCATCTTCCTTCATGTAATCGCCTAGGTCATGTCCGAAAACTCTGCCAGCTCTGCCCCGTTCCGTACCTGGATGTGTGTGGTCTGTGGCTTCATTTATGACGAGGCGCAAGGCTTGCCGGAAGACGGCATTGCACCGGGCACGCGCTGGGAGGACATTCCCGATACTTGGACTTGCCCGGATTGCGGCGTGACCAAGGATGATTTCGACATGCAGGCAGTCTGAAAGCAGATGCAAAGCAGATGCTAGGTCAAGGCTGCTGCGGTACGCCGGGACCGAACTTCAGCTCGGTGCCGTCTTGAAGCCCCATTTCTGCCGCCTTGCCTGCGTTCAGCTCCAGCACATAGCGCGCTGGTGCCTTGCTCGGATAGGCAGGGCAACGGTCGCCCAGCGTGCAGGGCGGGACATCGCGCTGCTGCGAAACCAGTCGGCGCTGGCTGTCGAAATACAGAATGTCCAACGCAATGCGGGTGTTCTTCATCCAATAAGCCTGCGGCGCCTGGCTGTCGTGAATGAACAACATACCGTGGTCGTCGGGCATTGCATCGCGGAACATCAATCCGCGTGCCCGGCTTTCATCGTCGGCAGCAATCTCCACCACATAGCGTTTTCCAGCAAGCTCCACCCAATGCCCCCGCTCACTGGCGCAGCCGGAAAGCGAAAAAATGGCAAGAGACGAGGCAAGCAGTCGTGAGAGGGACATGGACATGAATGCGATTCCTGAAAGATGAGAAAGCATGTTGCCGGGATGCCGACGACAACAATCTACACCGGAGGGTCGTGGTACAGCCCCTCACAAGCAGAATGAATGGAGAAACGCCCCAGAATCGTGCTATCCATCACAATTTCTGAAGAAATTTGAGAAATTTTCAGAAAGGGTTTGCAAAAGGTTATTGAGTGTGCATAATTCGCGTCCCGGCAGCGCGGTGTTGCGGTCGGGATGGAAACTTCCCCAA
>NWQR01000017.1 GCA_002798275.1 Lysobacteraceae bacterium NML08-0793
CGCCCCCGCGCGCTTGAGCAGCCCACTCTCCGTGGCAATATAGTCGCATGCAATATCCCAAGACCGTACCCTAATAGAAGGCACCTCCTGTAAAGAAAAACCCGCGCCAACTAAAAGCGGGGGCTTGCCATTAGACTGTTGGCGAAACGCCAAGCTGCGGTCATACCAGCCGCCGCCCATCCCTAGCCGATGGCAATGATGGTCAAAGCCAGTCAGGGGCAATACGATCAACGCCATTTGCTGTGCATCCAGTAATGCCGAGGGTGCAAAATCGGGCTCGGGAATCCCGTAGCGGTTGCTGACCAGGGCATCGCCCATACGCCAGGGGGCAAATTTCAGAACTTTTCGCGCCTCATCCAGTACCGGCAGGCACCAGATGCAGTCAGCTGGCAGGCGCAATTGCAGGGCGTGCAGAGAGATTTCGCCATCCATTGCCCAGTAGCCGGCAATGTAGCCGCGCACAGGAAAGCCGGGGATGGAAAGAATCTGCTCGGCAAGTTTGGCGGCTGCTTGGATGCGTGTTTTCGCAGGGATGGCACGACGACGCTGGCGCAGTTCCTGCCGGTCTGGGAGCGGATTGTGCATATGCAGATTCTGGCAATCCCGATAAAGACAAACCCGCGATATGGCGCGGGTTTTGGGTATGAAAAACATTCTCCGCCGTGGCGATGCGGCGAAACGACCTTGAACCCGGGGTTCAAGTGGGATGGCTGGGTTGCCGTTGGGCTTTCCGCTGCGTGGCGGACATGCTCGCCGGGCAACATTGCCAACCCGGTGTCGTTCTTAAGGGACAAGGCGAAATGTTTTGCGCGCTGTCGCTCAAGGCAGAGAATGCAAAAGAAGTATAGCGCTTGTAATACCGGGTGGGCTGAATGCGGAGGGGTGTTATGTCAGGCTTTTTCTAGGAAATTTACCCGGTATTCAAGTGAATCCAGGGCTTTTTCGATTCGCTGGCTGAAATCGCTGTCATGGCTGCGCAGTGTTTCCAGCTCGTGCGCTAGGTGCAGAGCGGCGAGGACGGCGATTTGCTCAATGGCGGCAACGCGGTTGCCATTGCGAATCTCGCGCATGCGCGCATCCAGTGTTTGGGCAGCCGTCAACAGGCTGCTGCGTTCTTGGGCGGAAACACCAATGGTGTAGTCACGGTCAAGAATGCGGACATTGACTGCTTCGGTGGCACTTTGGGAATTGCTCACGTGTTTTGTTCCAGTACTTTCAGGCGGGCAATCATGGCCTCGACGCGGGTTTTGGCCTGTTCATTGCGATTGAGCAAAAGCGCGCGGTCTTGCAGCAGCTGTTCCTGTTGTTGTCGCAGACTGCGGTTTTCTTCAATCAGACGCTGGCGTTGTTCGGCCATTGCCTCAAGACGGGCAATCAATGCGTCAAGGCGCGCCAAGGGGTCGTTTTTGTCCATGCGGTCAACCATAGTCAGTTGTGTAAAGGCAGGTCAAGTCCAGACGGGGCGCTGTTGCCCTTGAGTAGTTTCAGGCATTCATCTGCCGGTAACGGCCGGGAAAGGTAATAGCCCTGGATTTCGTCGCAGCCATGCCGCTGAAGCAACTGCGCCTGCTGAAAATTTTCCACGCCTTCGGCCACGGTTTCGACATTCATGGCATGTGCCATGGCGATGATGGCGACCAGGATGGCTTCTTCGCGGCGGTTGGTGTTTGCATTGCTGATGAAGGCGCGATCAATCTTGAGCAGGTGAATCGGCAGGTTATGCAGATAGGACAGTGATGAATAGCCGGTGCCAAAGTCATCGAGTGACAGGCGCATGCCCAGCTTGTTCAGGGTCTGCATGCGTTCGATGGCAAATTGCGGATTGTCGAGCAATACCGATTCGGTGATTTCCAGCTCGATCTGTTCAGGACGCAGGCCGTGGCGACTGATGCTGTGGGCAATGGTTGCGGGGAAATCTTCGCGCAGCAGTTGCACCGATGAAACATTGATCGACATGCTGATATCCCGCAGCCCGGCCAATTGCCATTCGGCCAGTGTCTGGCAGGCTTGCTGTGCGGCCCAGGCGCCTAGGGCAACAATCAGGCCGGTTTCTTCGGCCAGCGGGATGAACTCCGATGGCGGAACCAGACCAAGCTCGGGATGACGCCAGCGCAGCAGTGCCTCTACGCCGCAGAAACTGCCGTTCTGGAAGCACCAGCGTGGCTGGAACATCAGAAACAGCTCGCCGCGCTCAATCGCGCCATGCAGCAGGTTGATGGTTTGCAGGCGCTGGACGATTTGATGATCCATGCCGGGGTTATAAAGCTGGAATTTTTTCCGGCCAGCCGCCTTGGCGTGATGCATGGCGGAATCTGCTTTGCGCAGCAGGGTATCGGCGTCTTGGCCATCGTGTGGATACAGGCTGATGCCGATTGAGGGCGTGATGGTGAACTCTAGGCCATCCTCAAGTTGCAGCGGCTGGGCAAAGCCGTTCAGAATGGCCGCGGCCAAGTCGGTGGCGGCCGTGTTGTGGTCGATATGCGCCATGAGAATGGTGAATTCATCGCCGCCTGGGCGGGCAATCAGGGCATTGTGTGGGGCGATTTCGCAAAGCCGCTTGCTGGCTTCCCGCAACACCTGGTCGCCTAGGGCATGTCCCAGCGAGTCGTTGATGTCCTTGAAGCGGTCGATATCAAGAAACAGCACGGCAAACAGTTCGTCGCCGGCATGGCTGTCCAGCGCCTCATCCAGCCGACGCCTGAATTGTTCGCGGTTTGGCAGGTTGGTCAGGACATCGTAGTTCGCCAGTTGGCGAAGCTCCTGCTGGATGCGGTGCTGGCGGGTGATGTCCGAGAGTACCAGCACATGAGAGATGCTGGCGCCGGGGCTGATCGGCGTATTGTTGATGGTCGATGCGTTGACGTGACAGAGCAACTCCTGCCCTTCGGCATTCAGATACCAAAGCTCGGTATCCCACGTGTCTTGCTGCCGCAAGATGCGGCGCATTTGCTGCTCGACACTTTCATATTGCCTTGAGCGCAGAATGCTGCCCAGCGGGCGGTTCAACAATGCCTCGTGACGATATCCGCTCATTTTCACGAAAGCGTCATTTGCCGAGATCACTCTGAAATGTTGATCGAGGATGACAACGGCTTCTTCCATGTTGCGGAAAACCTCGGTCGCCACGCGCTCGGCCTGCTCGGCTGCCATTTGCAGGGTGATATCACGGGCGGTGCCCGAAATCAGCAACGGTTGGCCATGTGCGTCCCATTTCACGACCCGGCCACGCGCACTGACCGTGCGCCATTCCTGCCCCGGAAGGCGGATACGGTAATGGGAAATGGAAAAGCCGCTGCCGGGCGCGGCCAGAAATGCGTTCAGCTTGGCAGTGACCGTCTCGATATCCTCAGGATGAATGCTGACCGGAACGGTTTGTCCGGTGGGATGCTCGGCTGAAGGGAAAAACGTCGCCGTCAATGCGCGCGTGGCAAGGTCGTAGTCCCAGTAAGACTCACCGGCACCCCATAGCGCCAAGCGCATGCGGTGATTGCTTTCAACTTGAGCGTCCTGCACCTGCTGCTGGAGATGTTGCCTGCGGTGCCACAGCCAGATAATGACCAGCAGCAATAGACAGACAAGCAGCGTCAACACCGATACGGACATTGTCGAGAACAAAGAGCTGGATGTGTTTGCCTGCATAGTCATCGCCATGGTTGAACCTGACGGGGAAACTACTGTCAGCCATGATAAGGCTGCGCGCCCAAAGAGGCGGATGACATTAGCGATGCAGGTCACAAAATTTCGGCCTGCCATACTGATTGCAATCATCGGCTATTGCAAATGAAATCCGGGCAAAACTTGCTTGAAGTCAATTTTCGCGGACACGGATGCGCAGGAGGATGCAAGGCTCTAAGATGCGCTTCGGTTTCTGGAGTGTGACTACATGTCGAATCTATCCGCGTTGCCCGACTGGCAAGCAATTGAAAGTGTATTGGCACCCTTGCAGTTGGCGGTCAGTCCGGCGGAATTGCACGGTGCGTTGACCGGCTGGCTGGCCGGCGGTGGCGAGGCCGGCGGCGCCTGGCTTGGCAAGGTGCTGGCAGATGATGACTTGCCGCAGCCGGACGCGGCGGATTTGCAGGCATTGCACGATGCCACCGTGGCTGCGCTGGAAGACGGTGAATTCGGCTTCCAGCTGCTGTTGCCGGATGAGGATGCGCCACTGGCGGTGCGCGGCAATGCCTTGTTCGACTGGTGTCGGGCGTTTTTGGGCGGCTTTGGCCTGGCTGCGGGTGCCGAGCCTGCGTTGGGCGAGGATGGCAATGAGGCGCTGGAAGACTTGGCGCGCCTTGCCATGGCAGAAGCCGATAGCGAAGGCGATGAAGAAGACGAGCAGGCCTTTGCCGAACTTGAAGAATTCGTCCGTGTGGCGGCGCTGCTGCTGCATGGTGACTGCGCCCTAGCGGCGCGCCAGCGCAAAAAACTGCATTGATGGCTACGATCGAAAAAGCGCTCTCGGCCAAGGCCTGTGGCCTGCGGCGCCGACAACTGATGGATATGGCCGGTGAAGACGCATTGCTGATTCTGCCAGCTGCCCCGGAACGGGTGCGCAGCCGCGATACCTATTTCACCTACCGGCAAGATTCCGACTTTTGGTATCTAACCGGCTTTGATGAGCCGCAGGCCGTGTTGGTGCTGGCGCCGGGTCGCAAACATGGCGAGACACTGCTGTTTTGCCGGGAGCGCAACCCCGAACGCGAAGGCTGGGATGGCCCGCGGTTGGGCCCGGAGGGCGCGGTGCAGGCACTGGGGCTGGATGATGCCTGGGATATTGAGGATATCGATGACATTCTGCCTGGCCTTATCGAAGGTCGCAGCCGCATTTGGTATCACTTCGGTCATGACACGGACTTCGATTTGAAGCTGATTGGTTGGCTGAACCGGGTGCGTGCGCAGATGCGCATGGGGGCATCGCCGCCACATGAGTTTCTGGCGCTTGGACATTTGCTGGATGAAATGCGGCTCATAAAATCTGCCGACGAACTGGCATTGATGCAGCGTGCGGCAGATATTTCGGTGGCAGCACACGAAGCGGCGATGCGGGCGGCCAAACCCGGCATCCACGAGTATCAGTTGCAGGCTGAGCTGGAACGGGTATTCCGTATGCACGATGCGCAGCCCGCGTATGGCTCGATTGTCGGCGCCGGTGCCAATGCCTGTGTACTGCATTACCACGCCAACCGCGCCAAGACGCGCGCCGGTGATTTGGTATTGATTGATGCCGGTGCCGAGTACCGCGGCTATGCCGCCGACATCACCCGCACTTTTCCGGTGTCCGGGCACTTTAGTGCGCCACAGCGTGCGCTACATGATTTGGTTGGCAAAGCGCAAGCGGCAGCACTGGCCTGCGCCCTGCCGGACAAGCCCTGGAGTGGCATCCACGATGCCGCCGTGGAAGTGCTGACCGATGGCCTGCTTTCACTGGGGCTTTTGCGTGGCACATTGCGGGAAAACATCCAGAATGGCGCTTATATGCGTTTTTACCGCCACAAGACCGGGCACTGGCTGGGGCTGGATGTGCATGATGTGGGCGACTATCGTGTCGATGGCGAATCGCGGCTGCTGGAGCCGGGTATGGTGCTGACCATCGAGCCGGGACTGTATGTTTCTGCGGATGACACCACGGTGGATGAAAAATGGCGCGGTATCGGCATCCGTACCGAGGATGATGTGGTGATTACCCGCAACGGCCACAGAGTGCTGACCGATGCCTTGGCACGCAGCGCCGACGAGATTGAAGCCTTGATGGCCGGATGAAAACGCGCCGGGCACGGGGCGTGCCCGGCATGGTGAAAGGAAGTGCCGCCGTTTCAGTTGGCCGTTGCGTCTGCCGCAGGCGCCGCTGTTGTATCGGGCGGCGTGCTTTCCACCGGTTGCGCGCCGGGCTCGGCCTTCAGGCTGCGCAGCACCAGTCCCAACGGCGCAGCTGCGCCATCGCCAGAGAGCGGGGCGAGATTGCCGTGGGCGCTGACGCGCTGCCCGGCCAGCGAAAACGCATCGGCAAAATCGCTCTTGGGCAGAAGCTCCAGCCGGGTAACCGATGGATGCGCCGGGAACTCGGCTGCCTGCCCGGCCTTGGCTGATACGCAGATCGGGGCATCCAGAGTCAGAATCAGCGCCTCGCGATAGCCCTTGTCCGGTGCGCTGATGCGTTCGGTACTGGCCAGCCCCGAGAGTGTGACGGCGCCCAACGCATATTGCAGACAGCCGGGTGCTGCCGGGTTGTGCGTGGTGGATGGCGTTTTGTCGCAGGCACCTAGCAGCAGTGCCACACCTGCAAGCAGTGTCATGGGGATTTTCATGCGGCGTTCTCGGCTTCGATTTCGCGGGTCAGATTCAGTGGCTCATCATCGGTGCAGACCACATTGTCTTCGATACGGATGCCGCCATAGGGCTTGAACTGCTGAATCAAACGCCAGTTGATGGACTGGCGCAGTGCATCGGTGCGCAGCTTTTCCAACAGCATGTCGATGAAATAGATGCCCGGCTCGATGGTGACCACCATGCCCGGCTCCAGGGTGCGGGTCAGGCGCAGATACGGATGGCCTTCGGGCTTGGCGATGGTGCCGCCGCTGTCGGATTCGGCAAAACCGGCTACATCGTGCACTTGCAGGCCGATGCCGTGGCCGATGCCATGTGGGAAGAATGCGCTGGAAACCCCGGCCTCCACGGCCGCTTCCGGGCTCATGTGGACAAGTCCGGCTTCCTTCAGGATGGTGGCAAGTTTCAGATGCGCGCCCAGATGGATATCGCGGTAATCGCGTCCGGCGCGCACCTCGCTGCACATCTTGCGCTGTGCGGCATCGACTTCATCAATCAGGGACTGAAACTCGTCCTGCTCTGCCGACCAAGTGCGGGTGATGTCGCAGGCATAGCCGTGATGGCTGGCGCCCGCGTCAATCAAGAAGCTGCGCGCAGGCTTCGGCGGCCACGGATCGCGGTCGGTGTAATGCAAGATGGCAGCGTGCTCGTTCAGCGCGATGATGTTGTTGTAGGGCAGCTGGCTGCTGTCTTGTGCGGCAGCTTGGCAATACACCAGATGGATGCCGAATTCGCTGGCGCCAGCGCGGAAGGCACGCAGGGCGGCGCGATGGGCGCGCACACCGATGCGGGTTGCTTCGCGCATCATTTCGATTTCGTAGGCGGTCTTGTAGGCGCGGTGATAGTGCAGATAGTCAAGGACGATTTCGGGATTGTTCGGTGTCACATGCCCCAAGGTGCTTTGCGGCTCGCCGATGATGGCGGCACGCACCGAGGTGCTGGGCAGAAACTGCCGGGCATCTTCGGCATTGCGGATGATTTCGATATCGAAATGCTGGGTCCAGTCGCCTTGCGGGTCTTGCGGCACGCTGTGCCAGTAATCGTGCGGCTGCAAAAAGATCAGTTTGGGACGCTGGCCGGGGGCATAGACAAGCCAGCTGCCCGGTGCTTGGGTCAGCGGCAGCCAGTGCTTGAAGTGCGGATTGACGGCATAGGGATAGTCGCGGTCATCAAAGACTTGGTAGTGCAGAGTACCGCTGGGAATAACCAGCATGTCGTGGCGGCCGCGCTCCAGC
This sequence comes from Lysobacteraceae bacterium NML08-0793, assembly GCA_002798275.1. Taxonomy (GTDB): domain Bacteria; phylum Pseudomonadota; class Gammaproteobacteria; order Xanthomonadales; family Xanthomonadaceae; genus Solilutibacter. Next base: position 7,557 of record NWQR01000017.1, read on the forward strand.
GCGGTATCGGCACGTTGTTTGAGGATGGCAAGATGCTCGGCATAGAGCGCGGACAGGTCAGGGCTGGACATCTGGGCTTTCCATTGGTGTTGGCAAACCCTGATTGTCGCGCAAAGTAGTGGCGGTGTCGTGTGCTTTATTGCGTGGCCTGATTGCACCAGTGGCGAATGCGCTCGCGTGTCTGCGGGGCAATCTGGATGAAGCGTGCGCCGATGATATGGCGACCCGAAGGGTCGGCTCGGCTCCAGATCACCTGCACACCGCATTCGATGGTCTTCGGAGTATCCGTGTGCAGGGTGTCGGGCAACGGAAACTGCCACTGGAACAGCGCCTCAATGCCGAACGGGGAAGCGCTTGCGATTCTGAGTCCGCTGGCGGAGATATCCAGCAGCTTTCCAACGAATGCCTCGGTCATGCAGTCGATGACATCTGCGGAGCCGTCAGTGCGACGACGAATGGTATTGCGAAATTCGGTTTTCATGCCGATGGGGTCGGATGGGCGTTATGAATGTCGCTGCGCAGCAGGCGCTGCAACATGGATGCGATTGCGCCGAGGATGCGATCGACCAGATGCATCTGGTTGGGCGGGCTCAAGCGCACTTTGCCCTGCGCCATCATGATCGCCAGGCTGTCTAGGTGCATGATGGCGACCCGCTGGCCGCGCGGGTTCACCAGTAGTGCCTCGCCGCTGTGCTTGCTGTACCAAGAAAGGCGGCGACGGCTGGTCTCACCTTGGTCGTTCAGCACGAAATCGAACCAGGTGCCGAAGGGTAAGGCGCAAAGCTGTTGGTAATATGCCTCTTCCCGCGCCGAGCGCGTGGCGGGCGAGCGCGCTGGTTCGTCCGGGGCATGCGCATCATCGGCGCCAAAGCGTGCATGTGCCTGGATGCGGGCTGCGATTTCTTCGACGTTGGGTGCGTTGTTTTCTGCGCTGGCTACCGGGCTGCGGGAGAGATGATCGGCCACGGCGGCGGCATCCTCGTCGTGATAGCCCACCCGTTGCAGGGCAGATTCCACTTCACGCTTGAGCGCGGCGGAGGCGGCCGGGGCGGGGTTGCACAAAAGCGCCAGAATTTCTTCGGTATGCGCCAGATGGGTATTCCAGCCCTGCGAAGGCATGCCATAACGCAGTAGCGCCAGCGTCAGTGCGTCCTGCCAAGCGTTGCGCAACAGGGTTTGCAATGGCGGCGGCAGGGTAAGGTTTTTCAGGCGCGAATCCAGAACGTCGTGGGCAATGTTTTTGGCCGACAACATGCGCTCACGTCCCTGCATTGCCTCCACGCAGCGCTTTTCATTGGTCTGGGCACGCTTGAGTTGTTGTTGCAATTGTTCGAGCAAGCGTTGATTGGCTTCATCGAAGGCTTGCCTGTCAGGGCGCGGGTGGCGTTCGAGTTGTTCAATGGCCTGTTCGATGGCCGCATCGAAACCGGGGTCGGCGCTGTGTTCGGCATGTACTTGGGCATCGTATTCGACCAAGGTGTTGAGCAATTGCCGTGCCGGATGGTTTGGGTCTTCAAAAAACGCATGTCCACCGATGACCGCATGCAGCAATGGGCGTTGCAGGCGTTGCAGCCGTGCGGGCAGGGAGGAGCCGTCGTGGGTTTCCAGATAGATTTGCTCAATCAGCAATGCAAGCAGCTCGATGGCGTCATTATCTGTGCGGGAAAGGGTGACGGCTTCACCATGACGAAGTTGAATCTGTTTTTGCAGCGCCTCGTGCCATTCGCGGATCGAGGGCAGGCTGGCTTGTTCGGCAAGCTGTTCGAGGATTTCGTCCGCCTGCGCGCTGGAAATCGCCGAGACTGCCTGCACTGGTTTGGACAGCGGGATGCCGCTGGCAAAGCGATGGGCGGACAGAAGCGCCTGCAATTGACGAAAAGTGGGCGCCGCATCTTGGCCGGATGTGCATTCGGCACTGATTGCCTGTGGTTGCTCCAGCCAGGACAGGGGCGAATGCGTCGTGTCGTGGGGGGAGGTCGGGGCAAGGCCGGCGGGCGAGAATACGGTGGGCGATGCTGTCGATGCCGACGATGGCGCTGTCGGGCTACTGGCTGTGGCCGGACTTTGGACTGCCTCCACGGCAGCTCGGGCGCCTTTGGTGGGGCGAGCCGGCACAAAGGCCAGACCAGGCAGGATGCCGGCCTGCTCCATCAGCAGGCCGATTTTTTTCAAAAACCGCGGATAGTGCAGTAGGACATGGTGGCTAAACAGCGGCAGAAAACGCGCTGTCGGAATCTGCGCGCCGAAGGCCGATTGACAGCCACTGGCGGCGGCTTTCAGCAGTTGCTGCGGACCCAGTGGCAATTGCGCATTGCTAAAAGCCGGGCTTGCGGCCAGCACGCCAAAACGCTGGCCCAGCAGATACAGGGGTAGGCTGGAGGCAGATTCCAGCGGGATGGCCAGCTCGCGCAATTGCAGATCGGCATCGACTGATTCGCCTTCTTCCAGCGTCCAGTTGCTCAAGGGTTCCTGCCATTGACTGGCGGGTAACTCCGGCGCGCGCGGGCTGCGGATGCGCGCCAGATGCTGCTCAAGATGCAGAAAGAAGGCCGGTGCAAAGGCAGTGCGTTTTTCCCGCAGGATTTGCGCGGCGCGCAATAGATCGAATTGCTCGCCCGGGTTGCGGGATTTTTCGGCATCCCGGAAAAACTCGCTGTCGAGCATGTCCAGCATCGGGTCAATGCGCGGCTGCAATTCGGCATACGCCAGATCCAGCAGCTGACGCAGCACGTTTGCCACGCGAGGCGGCAGATTGCTGCCGGTCAGCGTTGCCAAATGCGTATCAAAGCCAGTCCCCATGCGGGGATTCTATGCCAAAGCCCTTGTCAGGTGGGGTCGGTATGCAAGAAAAGCGCGATCACATCATTGGTGAAACGCTGCCCCAGTTCGGTGGGGCGGATATGCTCGCCCGAAGCCTCCAGCCAGCCACGGGCAAATGCCAGGTCAAGCTCTTGGGCGATGGCTTGGCGCGGCAGGCCGGTGCGATGCTCGAAGGCGTGAAGGTCAAAGCCATCCACTAGGCGCAGGGCATTCAACATGAAATCAAACGGACGGCGCTCGGCATCCAGATATTCGTCGCCGCCAATGGCCGCGGCGCTTCCGGCCTGTGCCAGATAGCTGGCCGGATGTTTGTGTTTCCAGCGGCGCAGGATGCGGCCATCGTGGCCGAAGCTGATTTTGCCGTGGGCACCGGCGCCGATGCCAAGGTAATCGCCAAACTGCCAGTAATTGAGGTTGTGCGCACATTGCTGGCCGGGGCGGGCATAGGCGCTGACTTCGTATTGAGTGAAGCCCGCGGCGGCGATGTGCGCCTGACAGGCTTCCTGCATGTCCCAGCCGAGGTCATCGTCGGGAATGTCTGGCGGCGGCTTGCTGGCAAATAGCGTATTTGGCTCCAGAGTCAGTTGGTAATGACTCAGATGCGTGGGCGAAAGGGCGATGGCGCGCTCGATGTCGGCCAGCGCCATCGGCAGGGTTTGGCCGGGCAGGGCATACATCAGGTCGAGATTGATGTTGGTAAAACCGGCATCCTGCGCGGTTTTCACTGCGCGCTCGGCATCGCCGCTGTCATGGATGCGTCCCAGCCGCTGCAAGCTGCCATCGTCGAAACTTTGCACGCCAAAGCTCAAGCGGTTCACCCCGGCCTTGAGATAACCGGAAAACGGGCCGTGCTCGACCGTGCCGGGATTGGTTTCCAAGGTGATTTCCAGCCCCGGCGCAAAGCGCAGCCGGGCGCTGGCCTGTTGCAGGAAGGCGTCGATATGCTCGGGTGCAAACAGGCTGGGAGTGCCGCCGCCGAAGAACACCGAATGCACGGTGCGCCCCCAGACTAGCGGCAGGTCGTGTTCTAGGTCGCGGATCAGCGCCTCGATGTATTCGGCAAACGGCAGCCCGCCGCGCTGCGCATGTGAATTGAAGTCGCAATACGGGCATTTGCGCACACACCAGGGCAGATGCACATACAGCGATAACGGCGGCGGGATGAGCCTCACGAGGGGTGGCTCACAGCAGGGCGATTTTTTCGCGCAGCAGGGCAAGGGCGCGGGCGCGATGACTGATGCGGTTTTTTTCTTCCGGCGCCAGTTCGGCGGCGCTCATGTCATATTCGGGGACGAAGAACACCGGGTCGTAACCAAAGCCGCCGGTGCCGGCGCGCCGATGCAGGATGCGGCCTTCCCAAAGCCCTTCGGCAATCAGCGGCTGCGGGTCTTCGGCATGACGCAGCAGCGCCAGTACGCAGACAAACCGCGCGCTGCGACCGGCCTCGGGCTGGTTCTGCAGCGCCTCCAACAGCTTGTCGATATTCGCCGCATGGTCGCCATGTGCCCCGGCATAGCGTGCCGAATACAGGCCGGGGGCGCCGCCCAAGGCATCCACGCACAGCCCGGAATCATCGGCCAGCGCGGGTAGGCCGCTGATGCGTGCGGCATGGCGGGCTTTCAGGATGGCGTTTTCGACGAAGGACAGGCCGGTTTCTTCTGGCTCATCAATGCCCAGTGCGTTTTGTGGGATCAAATCAAACCCCAGCGGGGCGAGCAGGGCTTGCAACTCGGCCAGCTTGCCGGAGTTGTGGCTGGCAAGAATCAATCGCATGAAGAAAGCTCCAGGGGCAAGGCAGGGCGCAGATAGCGCGGGTCGGGCTGGCGGTGCCGGTCGATGAAATCCATATGGCGCATGCACAGGCGCATCAGTCGAGAGCTTGCCAGCGCCAGCGCCGCCTCATCCTGCTGGTGGCGGGCGCTTTCCAGCGTCTTTTCCAAACGCGCCTGGCGGCGCTTGTAGGCCAGATTTTTCAGCCACGGGATGCGCTGGCTGCGGTAGTTCTGCCATATGCTCCAGGTGCCGTGTTCCTGCACCCAGGGCGGGCAGGCTTCATCGACAAAGCCTAGGCGGCGCAGCGCCTGCACCAGCTCGGCATATTCATCCGCGTCCAGTTGTAGCGCAGGCCAGTACAGGGCGCCACTCATGCCGGCATCGTATTGGCCGCTTTGCAGCATCTGGTTGATGACCGGCAGCGGCGGAATCAGGCGGCTGTTGATGAAGTAGGGGATGGCGAGCAGCAGTTCTGCCAGTGTGCCCTCGCATGGCTTGGCAGGGCCGCAGCCCGGGGCATGATGGAAGCGCAGACGGCGCATGGCTCAGGTGGCCAGCGCCGCTTGTTGCAGGGCAAACAGTTCGCGGCAACCGGCCTCACCCAATGTCAGCAGCGCATCCAGTTCATCGCGGCGAAAGGCATGGCCTTCGGCGGTGCCTTGCAGCTCGATGAAGCCGCCACCGTCGTTCATGACGATATTCATGTCGGTATCGCAATCGCTGTCTTCGGCATAGTCCAAATCCAGCACCGGCACGCCGCGATAGATGCCGACCGACACTGCTGCGACGGCGCCGATGATCGGTTGGCGACGGCAGGACGGAGTCTTGATTTCGCCGCGCTCAATCAGGCCGTTGACCGCATCCACCAGCGCCACATAGGCGCCGGTGATCGCTGCGGTGCGGGTGCCGCCATCGGCTTGCAGCACATCGCAGTCGAGCGTGATGGTGCGCTCGCCCAGCAGATTGCGATCGACACAGGCGCGTAGGCTGCGCCCGATCAGGCGCTGGATTTCCAGCGTGCGCCCGCCCTGCTTGCCGCGTGCGGCCTCGCGGTCGCTGCGGCTGTGGGTGGCGCGCGGCAGCATGCCGTATTCGGCCGTGACCCAGCCTTCGCCCTTGCCGCGCAGAAACGCCGGCACCTTGTTTTCCACGCTGGCCGTGCACAGCACCCGGGTATCGCCAAAACTCACCAGTACCGAGCCCTCGGCATGGCGGGTAAACCCGCGCACAAGGCTTACTTCGCGCAACTCGTCGGGCGCGCGGCCACTGGGTCGATTCATCACAAAACTCGTTGAAAAAGGGGGCGTGAGTTTACCATTGCGCCCTGTCCCGACTTTCGAGAGCCGCATGACCATCCGCAGCATGACCGCCTTTGCCAGTGCAGAAGTACAGACCGATGCCGGTCGCATCAATTGCGAGTTGCGCGCGGTCAATCACCGCTTTTTGGATATCGCCCTGCGCCTGCCGGAAGAGTTGCGCGCGCTGGAGCCGGCCATCCGCGAAAAAATCGCCGCCCGGCTTTCGCGCGGCAAGCTGGATGTGACGATACGGCTCACCCGGGACAGCGAAGACGATGCGCTGCAACTGGATCCGGTATTTCTCGACCGGCTCTCCTATATCGCCATGAGCTTGAGTAGCAAACTGCCGGGGCTACATACCGATTTGACCTCCATCCTGCAAATGCCGGGGGTATTGCAGGCGCGCGATATCGACGCCGAAGCGCTGCATGCCGAGGCACTGGCGCTGTTGACGACGGCGCTGGATGCGTTTGTTCTTGCCCGCGAACGCGAAGGTGAAAAACTTGCCGTCGTGATTGCCGAGCGTGCCGACGCGGTAGCCAAAATCATCGCCGAAGTCCGCAGCCTGTTGCCGCAGATTCGCAGTGCGCAGCGCGCCCGGCTGACGGCGCGGATGGCCGAGTTTTCCGGCAATCTGGAGCCGGGCAGGCTGGAGCAGGAGTTGGTGCTATGGCTGCAAAAGCTGGATGTGGATGAGGAGCTCGATCGCCTGGACAGCCATCTTGCGGAGCTGCGTCGGGTACTGAAGCAGCGTGAGCCGGTGGGGCGGCGTTTGGACTTTCTGTTGCAGGAGTTCAACCGCGAAGCCAATACGCTTGGCTCGAAATCCGTCGATACCCGCACCAGCAATGCGGCCGTGGAGCTGAAGGTGTTGATTGACCAAATCCGCGAGCAGGTGCAGAACCTAGAATGAGCCATTGGCGCGGCAACAAGATTGGTAGCATGTAGCCCCCATTCAGACAGGCATACAGTTCATGCGCGGCACTCTCTATATCGTCTCGGCACCCTCCGGTGCGGGCAAATCCAGCATGGTTCGAGCGGCCCTGGCGCGCGATCCGAATATCGCCTTGTCAGTTTCGTTCACATCGCGCGCGCCGCGCCCGGGCGAGCGCGATGGCGAGCATTACCACTTTGTCAGCGCGGAAAAGTTCGAGGCAATGATTGCCGCAGGCGATTTTTTCGAGCATGCCAGCGTGCATGGCGACTGGAAAGGCACAGCCAAACAATCGGTGATGCCGCAGCTTGCCACGGGCCGCGACGTGTTGTTGGAAATCGACTGGCAGGGCGCACGGCAAGTGCGCGAAATGCTGCCCGATACGGTCAGCCTGTTCATCCTGCCGCCTTCGGGCAAGGCGCTGGAGGAGCGGATGCGCAAACGCGGCCAGGACAGCGAGGAAACCATCCTGCGCAGGTTGGCCGCTGCGCGCGAGGAAATGAGCCATTACGGCGAATACGATTATCTTGTCGTCAATGATGATTTTGATGCGGCGGTCAACCAGATGTGCGCGATTTTCACCGCCAGTCGTCTGCGGCGCGAGCCACAGGTGGCACGCAATGCACGCCTGATAAGCGCGCTGCTGAGCGATTGAGTTCGCTTGTGTTTCCTGCCGGGCGCAGTTAGCATACCCGGTTCCAAATTTACCGCCCTGCCCGGATTCGATATGGCTCGCATTACCGTAGAAGACTGTCTTGAAGTTGTCGATAACCGTTTTGAGCTGGTCATGATGGCCGCCAAGCGCGCCCGCCAACTGGCCAAGGGCGTGGAAGCGAAAATCGTCAACGAAAGCGATGACAAGCCGACAGTGCTGGCACTGCGCGAAATCGCCGACCGCGCCATCGACGATGCCTATATCGAAGCGGTCGAAAAAGCCGAGAAGGAGCGCAAGGAGCGCGAAGCGCTGGAATGGGCTGCGGCAGAAATGGCGCGTGATGACGAAGACCTGATGAAAGGCGACGACTGAACACGGACGCTGCCGGTCGCAGACGCTGCAAACCCCGCCCGAGGCGGGGTTTTTTCATTCATAAACGGTTCAACGTCTTTTCCTCGTGGCTGTGAGGCTTTAGTCTCACCGCATGAGCGACCAAACTTCCCCCGCCGTTGTGATGCCGCAGACGTTGCCTGACTATGTGCAGGCCTTGCTGGATGCGGCCAGTTATCTTTCCGCCGAGGAACGCGCCGGGCTTGTGCGCGCCTGGCAAATGGGCGCGGCCGCGCACGAAGGACAGATGCGCAAGTCGGGCGAGCCGTATATCACCCATCCGGTGGCCGTGGCCGGGGTGCTGGCCGAGCAGCGCATGGATTTCAAGGCGCTGGTCGCGGCGATTTTGCACGACACCATTGAGGATACCAGCCTGACTGCGGCAGACATTGCCGCCGAGTTTGGCCAGACCGTGGCAGATTTGGTCGAGGGCGTAACCAAGCTCGACAAGCTGAAGTTTCGTGACCGGCAAGAAGCGGCAGCAGAATCTTTCCGCAAGATGCTGCTGGCGATGTCGCGCGATTTGCGGGTGATTCTCATCAAGCTAGCCGACCGTTTGCACAATATGCGCACACTAGGCTCGCAATCGGCCGAAGCGCGCCGCCGCATTGCCCGCGAAACGCTGGATATTTACGCCGCCATTGCCCAGCGTCTGGGGATGAATCTGGTCAAGAACGAATTGCAGGATTTGAGCTTTCGCGCGCTTTATCCCTGGCGATATGCGGCGCTTGCCAAGCGTATCAGCGAGCAGCCGCAGACCCGGCGCGAGGCGATGGCGAAAATCGAGGCAAAGCTGGCGCAGCAGCTGGCCAAGGAAGGCTTGAAGCACCGGCTGGTCGGTCGGGTGAAAACACCGTGGAGCATCTATACCAAGATGCGCGATGAGCACAAATCATTCCGGCAGGTGATGGATGTATTCGGCTTCCGGGTGGTGACGGCAAAAGTACCGGACTGCTATCACGCCCTGGGCGTGGTGCATGCGGCATTCAAGCCGCTGGACGGGCGCTTCCGTGATTTCATTGCCATTCCCAAGGCTAATGGCTATCAATCGTTGCACACGGTGTTGTTCGGCCCGTATGGCGCGCCCATCGAGGTGCAAATTCGCACCGAAGAAATGGATTTGCTGGCCGAGCGTGGGATTGCCGCGCACTGGGCATACAAGCAGAACGGCAGCGATGGTAGCAGTCCGCTTTCCCGTGCTAGCAGTTGGCTCAGCGATTTGATGGAAGGTCAACGCGGGGCAGGCTCGTCGCTGGAGTTTCTGGAAAACGTCAAGATAGACCTGTACCCGGACGATGTGTATGTCTTTACCCCGAAGGGGCGGATTCTGGCTTTGCCGCGCAACGCCACCGCGCTGGATTTTGCTTATGCGGTGCATACCGATATCGGCAACCATGCCGTAACCGCGCGCATCGATGGCAAGCTGATGCCGTTGCGCAGCAAATTGGCCAATGGCCAGAATGTCGAGATTGTTACGGCCAAGACTTCCAGCCCGAAGCCGCAATGGCTGGAGTTTGTAGCATCCGGCAAGGCACGCACGGCCATCCGTCAGCAGCTCAAGCAGTTGGAGCACGAGGACGCCGTACAGCTGGGGCATCGCATGTTGGAGGCGGCGCTGGAGCGTTGCGACAGCAGCTTGGAGCGGCTGCCCAAAGACCGGCTGGAAAAATATCTGGCCGAGCAGCGTTATCCGCGGCTGGAAGCCTTGCTGGCCGATATTGCCTTGGGCAATCGCATGCCGATGCAGGTGGCGCAATGGCTGGCGCTCGATGGCGAGGAGGCGGACACGGCCGAGGACATCGAGATTGCCGACTTGCGCAGTCTGGGGCGTGATGACCGCATCCTGATTACCGGCAGCGAGCGCGGTGTAATCAGTTTTGCGCAGTGCTGCCAGCCGATTCCCGGTGATGACATCATGGGCTTTCACACGGCTGGCAAGGGCGTGGTGGTGCACCGGATGAATTGCAGCAATCTGGTCGAATATCGGCGCTCGCCCGAACGCTGGGTGGAAATGGGCTGGGATCGGGAGGTCGTGGGCGATTACCGTTCCAGTTTGCGCGTGGATGTGGACAACCGCCCCGGTGTGCTGGCGCAGGTGGCTGCGGCGATTGCGCAGGCGCAGTCGAATATCGACAGCGTGGACTACCTAGAGCGCGATGCTTCGGTAACCTTGATTCGCTTCAAGATCGAAGTGCGCAATATCGACCATCTGGTTGAGGTGATGCGCCGGGTGCGGCGATTGCAGGTGGTGCACGATGTGGAGCGCATTTGAGACAATGATTTTTTCAATCGGAGCCATTCCATGCCACGCAATGCCATCCATACCGACCTTGCTCCCGCTGCTATCGGCCCGTATTCACAGGCGGTGAAGGCCGGGCAAATGGTGTTTCTTTCCGGCCAGATTCCGCTGGATCCGGCCACCGGCGAAGTGGTCGCAGGCGGTATCCAGGCGCAGGCGCGCCGCGCTTTTGACAATCTCAAGGCGGTGTGCGAGGCCGCGGGCGGTAGCCTAGCCGATATTCAGCGCCTAGGGCTTTATCTCACCGATCTTTCGCAGTTTGCCGAAGTCAATGCGGTCATGACCGAATACTTCAGCGCGCCGTTCCCGGCACGCTCCACCATCGAAGTTTCCGCCCTGCCCAAAGGCGTGTTGTTTGAAGTGGACGCGATTTTGCTCACTCCCTGACCGTGAGCCGCAGGGCCAAGCCCGCACCCGTGTTTGAGGGCGGCAGCGCGCCGCTCTCGTCGCTGCCCGGTATTGGTCCGCAAAGCGCGGAAAAATTGGCCGCACACGGCCTTTCGCGGGTGGCGGACTTGTGGTTCTGGTTGCCGCGCGACTATCAGGATCGTACCCGCCTCACCCCGATGCAGGCTTTGCGGAACGGTGTTGCCGCACAAGTCGAGGGGCGGGTGCAGGCGGTGGAAAAAACCTTCCGCGCAAGAGCGATGCTGAAAGTGCTACTGGCCGATGAGCATGGCAGCACGCTGGTGCTGAAGTTTTTTCACTTCAGAAAGCAGCAGGCCGATGCGTTTCGCCCCGGCAGCCGGGTGCGCGCCTATGGCGTGCCGCGTCCGGGGCAAGCGGGTTTGGAGATGACGCATCCCAGTTACCGGATGCTGGCCGGGGCGGATGCGCCGCTGGATGACTTGCTGGAGCCGGTATATCCGCAAATCGACGGCATTGGGCCGGCCGTGATGAAGAAAATCGTCGGCCACGCTCTGCGCAGCCTGCCGAGCGACGAGGCGCTGGAATTGCTGCCGGCAAGTTTTGTGCAGCCGCTGGGATTGCCCGGCTTGCGGCAGGCGCTGTTGTATCTGCACCGACCGCCGGCCGATGTCGATATTGCGGCTTTGCAGTCCGGGCGACATCCGGCGCAGCGGCGCTTGGCGCTGGAAGAAATGCTCGCGCATCACTTGTCGCTGCGGCGCGAGCGGGTGGTGATGCAACAACAGGTTGCGGCAAGCCTGCCGCGAACAGCCGGACGGGTCGAGCAGTTGCTGGCATCGCTGCCGTTTCGGCTGACCGGTGCGCAGACGCGGGTATTGGCCGAGGTCGAGCACGATCTGGCCAAGCCCGTGCCGATGCTGCGACTGGTGCAGGGTGATGTCGGCTCGGGCAAAACCGTGATCGCCGCGCTGGCGGCATTGCGGGCGATTGATGCCGGGCATCAGGTGGCGCTGATGGCGCCGACGGAATTGCTGGCCGAGCAGCATTTGCACAATCTGCGCGGCTGGCTGGAACCCTTGGGTGTGCGTATTGGTTGGCTGGCCGGAAAAGTTGCCGGCAAGGCGCGCGCGCAAGTGCTGGCAGAGATAGCCGCAGGCGAGGTGCAATTGCTCATCGGCACACATGCGCTGATGCAGGAGGGCGTCGAGTTCGCCAACCTAGCGCTCGCCATCATCGACGAGCAACATCGCTTCGGTGTGCAGCAGCGGCTGGCACTGCGCGACAAGGGCAGTGGGCGCGTGCCGCACCAGTTGGTGATGACCGCAACGCCGATTCCGCGCACCTTGGCGATGTCTGCCTATGCGGATCTGGATGTTTCAGTGATTGACGAGCTGCCCGCCGGGCGCACGCCGGTGCAAACGGTGGTGATTTCCAATGCGCGTCGCGCCGAATTGGTTGAGCGTATTCGCGCCGCGATCGCCGAAGGGCGCCAAGCGTATTGGGTCTGTACCCTGATTGAAGAACAACAAGAAGGCGAGGCGCGGATTGAAGCGCAGGCGGCGGAAACCACCTTTCTGCAATTGCAGCAGGCGCTGCCGACGCTGCGCATCGCGCTGGTGCACGGACGCATGAAGGCGCAGGAGAAACAGGCAGCGATGGCCGCCTTCAAGCAGGGCGAAACCGATTTGCTGGTATCCACTACGGTGATCGAAGTCGGCGTGGATGTGCCCAATGCCTCGCTGATGATTATCGAAAACGCCGAGCGCCTCGGGCTTGCGCAGCTGCATCAATTGCGGGGTCGGGTTGGGCGCGGCAGCGTGAAATCCAGTTGCGTGCTGTTGTATCAGCCGCCGCTGGGCAAAATCGCCCGGCAACGTCTGGAGATGCTGCGGCAAAGCAATGACGGCTTTCTGATTGCAGAAAAAGACCTGGAATTGCGCGGCCCCGGCGAATTGCTGGGGGTGCGGCAAACCGGGCTTGCCGAGCTGCGCATCGCCGACCTGCTGCGTGATGCCGACCTACTGCCGCAGGTGGAGGAACTGGCGCGCCAGTTGCTGCGCGATGCGCCAGAAAACGCCGATGCCATCATCAGCCGCTGGATTGGTTCTGCCCTGCGCTATGCCTCGGCTTAAAGTTTTGGCCTGCCGAGGCTGGTTTCTTTGTCGCTGCTGGGCCGAGTCCCGGCGTTGGTCAGCTCCAGATAGAAGCGCTGCAATTTGGTGCGAAACAATCGCAGTAATGAGGGCTATCATCCCCTGATGAACGACAACCGTATCCCTCTGCTGATTGATACCGACCCCGGCGTGGACGATGCCCTCGCCATCCTGATGGCGTTTGCCGATGCGCGGCACCAAGTCGTTGGTCTTACCGTGACCGCCGGCAATGTTGGCCTACATCACACGCTGAACAATGCCCTGAAGCTCTGCGAAGTGGCCGGGCGCGAGGCGGTGCCGGTTTTTGCCGGCTGCGCCACGCCATTGCTGCATCCTGCACCGGACGCGGCCGATGTGCACGGCAGCGATGGTTTTGGCGATGCCGACCTGCCGCCTGCCGCGCGCCAGCCCGAAAGCGAACACGCCGCGCAGGCGATTATCCGGCTGTCGCACCAATATGCCGGGCGTTTGCTACTGGTGGCATTGGGGCCGCTGACCAATTTGGCGCTGGCCTTGCGGCTTGATCCGACGCTGCCCCGGCGCATCGCCCGGTTGGTGGTGATGAGTGGGGCGGTCAACGGGCGCGGCAATATCACCCCGTATGCCGAGTTCAATGCCTATTTCGACCCGGAAGCGGCGCATATCGTGTTCGAGTCCTTCGCGCAGTTCGATGTGGCTGATTGGGAGGCGACCCTCGCGCATGGCATCGCCCATGACAAGGTGGATGCTTGGTGCGCTACCGATACGCCGCAGGCGCAGTTTTACGCGCGCATCTCGCGCAAGACCCGCGCCTGGGCCAGACAGGGACGGGGCGAGCATTGGCATTGCGCCGATGCGCTGGCCATGGCCTATGCCTTGCGGCCGGAACTGGCGGAAACCGCCAACCATCATGTGCAATTGGCGCTGCATGGCGCATCGCGCGGCATGACCTTGACCGACTGGCAGCATTTGACCGGCAAACCGGCCAATGCCCGCGTCTTGTTGCGTTATCGGCAACCGGCGTTGGAGCAGCAAATGCGGGCGGCCATTCAGGGAGAATCTGCGCCGGTCGATGCCTGAACAGATTTTGACTTGTTTCCGTATTTTCACGCCTGCTATACTTTCGCCGCTTAACCGAGCCGGTTTTGGCTCTCGGCAGCACGCAGGAAAGCCTTATGTATGATCCAGTCGCCCAATCCAAGCGGGTGGTGAGGCAGGTCGCCCTGCGGCAGATATTGGTGGTTGCGCTTGCCGCTGTTGCAGCTGGTGTTCTGGCAGCACAGGGGCTTCGCTTCGCGCTTGGCGTTTGTGTCGGTGGTCTGGCCGTTGTTCTTGGCAGCGCGCTGGCATCGCGGATGGCGTTGAGCGAAGGCGTTGCATCGGCCAATGTCGTGCTGCTGCGCTGGTTTGCAGGCATCCTGATTCGCTGGGGCGTGTTTTTTCTGGTGATGACGGGTGCGGTGGTGGCTTGGAAGATGCCGCCATTGGCTCTGCTTATCGGTGTGTTGGTCGCACTTATCGCCCATGTGGTGTTTGTAACGCTCAAAACTGTCAGGAATCCCCAATCGTGATGGCTCCCGCACAAGGCGGCGCATTGACGCCGACTGAATACATCCAGCACCACTTGCAGAATCTGGTTGCAAGTTTTGGTGAGAGCGACTTCATGACTCTGCACGTGGATACCTTCATCACTGCGGTGCTGATGGGCTTCTTCATGGTGTTCCTGTTCTGGCTGGCAACCCGCAAGGCCACTGCCGGTGTGCCGGGCAAATGGCAGGCGTTTGTCGAAATCTGCCTAGAGTTTGTTCACAATCAGGTGAAGGACACCTATCACGGCAAGTCCAAGATGGTGACCCCGATTGCCATCACCATCTTCTTCTGGATTCTCCTGATGAACCTCATCAAGATGATTCCGGCCGACTTCATCGCCAAGCCGTTGGAGCTTGTGGGCGTGCACTACTGGAAGCCGGTGCCGACCGCTGACGTGAATGCCACACTCGGCATGTCCATCTCGGTATTCTTCCTGATGATTTTCTTTGCCCTGCGGGCCAAGGGGATTGGTGGCTTCACCAAGGAATTTCTCACTGCGCCATTTGGCAAGTGGATGATGCCGTTCAACTTGATTCTCAACATTGTTGAATGGCTGTCCAAGCCGATCTCGCTCGCCATGCGACTGTTCGGCAATATGTTCGGCGGCGAAATCGTGTTCCTCTTGATTTGGGTGCTCGGCGGTGCTGGTTTGCTCGGCATGCTGGGCGGCGCAGCCTTCGGTCTTGGCTGGATGATTTTCCACTTGCTGGTCATCCCGCTTCAGGCCTTCATCTTCATGATGCTGTCGATTGTGTACCTCAGCCTCGTCGAAGACGCCCACTGATTTTTGTTTCACCCCTCGTAGTTCCTTTTCAATCGTAAAACCCTTTGGAGACAACAATGGAAGCTCTTGCCAACCTCGCTCAAGTCCAGTCCTTCACCGCGCTGGCCGTCGGTATCATGATTGGTCTGGCCGCTCTCGGCGCAGGCTTGGGTCTGGCCATCATGGCCGGCAAGTTCCTTGAATCCGCTGCCCGTCAGCCGGAACTGATCCCGGCTCTGCAGGTGCGCATGTTCATCACCGCAGGCCTCATCGACGCCGCGTTCATTATCTCGGTCGCCGTCGGTCTGCTGTTCGCTTTCGCCAACCCGTTCATTGGCGAATTCGTTTCGCGTCTGGGCTGATTTCCGTTTGAGGATGCAGTCGCTTGCGCGGCTGCATCCTGAAGCAACGCCCGTGCTGCGGGCAATCTGAAATCAACGCCGGGATACGGACATGAGCATCAACCTAACCCTTTTAGCGCAAGCCATCGCCTTTGCCGGGCTGATTCTCTTGATTGCGACCAAGATTTGGCCGCCGCTTTTGGCAGCCATCGAGGAGCGTCAGAAGAAAATCGCCGAAGGTCTGGCCGCTGCCGACAACAGCCAAAAAGCCCTTGCCGAAGCCGAAGAAAAGGCCAACGAGGAGCTGAAGGCGGCTCGCGCCAAGGCCAACGAAATCATCGAGCAGGCACATCAGCGTGCCAATCAGATTGTCGAGGCCGCCAAGCACGAAGCCATCGAAGAAGGCAACCGCCAGAAAGCGATGATCGAGGCCGATATCGCCGCCAGCGCCAACCGTGCCCGCGAAGACCTGCGCAAGCAAGTGTCTGCCTTGGCTGTGGCCGGTGCCGAAAAGCTGATTCGCCGCGAAATCGATGCCGGCGTGCACAAGGCACTGCTGGACGAGCTGGCTGCCGAGATCTAAACCATGAGCCAGAACGCCACTCTCGCCCGTCCCTATGCTCGCGCCGCGTGGCTGATTGCCCGTGAAGCGGGCGATGCCGCCACTTGGTCGCAGGGGCTTGCCTTGGTCGCCCGTCTGGCTGCCGATCCGGAGGTTGATCGCCTGCTGGGCGATCCGCGTCTGCGCCGTGATGATGCGGTCAAGCTGCTGGCGCCAGAAAACGCGCCCGAAAGCGTGCTCGGCTTCATCCGCCTCTTGGCCGAGAACGGCCGACTGAAGTTGCTGCCGGAGATTGCCGGTCTGTTTGAGCAGTACCGTGCAGAAGACCAGAAGATCATTCGCGCCAAGATTACTTCGGCAGCTCCGATGGAGCAGGTCGAAGTGCTGAAGTTGGCGGCGATTCTGCGTCGCCGCTTTGGCCGCGAGGTCGAAGTGGAAACGGCAGTGGATGAATCGCTTATCGGTGGTGCGGTTATCGACACCGGCGAGCTGGTCATCGACGGCTCGGTCAAAGGCAAACTGGCACGGCTTGAAGCTGCGCTGGCGCAATAAAACACGAGCCGATGCCGGGCAATTCAATCGGTATCGGCTAAACCAACATTGTTGAACCGCGGGTGTGCGCACCTGCGAGAAGGAAACCAAAATGGCTACCACCACGCTCAACCCGTCTGAAATCAGTGAGCTGATCAAGAACCGCATCGAGCAGGTCAAACTTGGCGCGGAATCCCGCAACGAAGGCACCGTTACCAGCGTGTCCGACGGCATCGTGCGCATCTACGGCCTTGCCGACGCCATGCAGGGCGAAATGATCGAACTGCCGGGCAATACCACCGCGCTTGCCTTGAACCTGGAGCGTGACTCGGTGGGTGCCGTGGTGCTGGGTGATTACGAGCACCTGCGTGAAGGCGATATCGCCAAGACTACCGGCCGCATTCTGGAAGTGCCGACCGGCCCGGAACTCTTGGGTCGCGTGGTCAACGCCTTGGGTGAGCCGATTGACGGCAAGGGGCCGATCAATGCCGCCACCTCTGCGCCGGTAGAAGCCATCGCTCCGGGCGTGGTCTGGCGTAAATCGGTGAGCCAGCCGGTGCAGACCGGCTACAAAGCCATCGACAGCATGATTCCGATTGGTCGCGGCCAGCGCGAATTGATCATTGGCGACCGCCAGACCGGCAAGACCGCCATCGCCGTTGACACCATCATCAACCAGAAGTCCTCCGGCGTTAAGTGCATCTATGTGGCTATCGGTCAGAAGAACTCGACCATCGCCAACATCGTGCGCAAGCTGGAAGAAAATGGTGCCATGGCCTACACCACCGTGGTGGCGGCTTCGGCTTCTGAATCAGCCGCCATGCAGTACATCGCTGCCTATTCGGGCTGCACCATGGGCGAATACTTCCGCGACCGCGGTGAAGATGCCCTGATCATCTACGATGACCTGTCCAAGCAGGCCGTGGCTTATCGTCAAATCTCGCTGCTGCTCAAGCGCCCGCCGGGTCGTGAAGCCTTCCCGGGTGACGTGTTCTACCTGCACAGCCGCTTGCTGGAACGCGCTGCCCGCGTCAACGAAGACTATGTTGAAAAGTTCACCAATGGTGCGGTGAAGGGCAAGACCGGCTCGTTGACCGCGTTGCCGATTATCGAAACCCAAGCCGGTGACGTATCCGCATTCGTGCCGACCAACGTGATTTCGATTACCGACGGTCAGATCTTCCTGGAAACCGACCTGTTCAACGCCGGTATCCGTCCGGCCGTGAACGCCGGTATTTCGGTGTCGCGCGTAGGTGGCTCGGCGCAGACCAAGATCATGAAGAAGCTCTCCGGCGGTATCCGTATCGCCCTTGCGCAATACCGTGAGCTGGCCGCCTTTGCCCAGTTTGCTTCCGACCTTGACGATGCCACCCGCAAGCAGCTTGAACGCGGTCAGCGCGTAACCGAGCTGATGAAGCAGAAGCAGTATCAGCCGATGTCGGTTGCCCAGCAGGCGCTGTCCATCTATGCCGTTGACAAGGGCTATATGGATGACGTGCCGGTGGCGAAGATCGGCGCCTTCGAAGAAGGTCTCTTGGCGCACTTTGCCAATAATCTTGGTGATGTGATGAACAAGATTGATAGCACCGGCGACTGGAACGACGAGTTGGAAAATGCCTTCAAACAAGGCATTGAAGACTTCAAGAAAACCGGTAGCTGGTAATTGAAACCGGGCGGAGGCAATGCGCCTTCGCCCTTTCCCACGACAAGCGCAGCGAGTAGAACATGGCAGGCGGACGCGAAATCAAAACCAAGATCAAATCAGTGCAAAACACCCGCAAGGTGACCCGTGCGCTGGAAATGGTCTCGGCTTCCAAAATCCGCAAGGCACAAGACCGCATGAAAGCCTCGCGTCCCTATGCGCGGGCGATGAAGCAGCTGATTGGCCACATTGCCCAGGCGCATGGCAGCGATTACGTCCATCCTTGGATGGTCGAGCGCAAGGATGTCAAGCGCGTGGGCTATATCATCGTTTCTTCCGACCGCGGCTTGGCTGGCGGGCTCAACAACAACCTGTTCCGCAAGTTGCTGGGCGAGTTCCGCAAATGGAACGAGCAGGGCGTGGAAGTGGATATCGTCACCATCGGGCAGAAAGCCCTGATGTTCTTCCGACGTATCAAGGTCAATATTCTCGGCTCGGTAACGCATCTGGAAGATTCGCCGCGTATGGTGGAACGCCAGCCGGGTAGCTATCGCGGCAGCAGTGCCGCAGGTCTTGGTAATACGCCGATCGTCGAGCAGCTCATCGGTGTGGTCAAATGCATGTTGACCGCGTACAACGAAGGTCAAGTTGATCGCGTTTACCTGTGTTACAACGATTTCATCAACACCATGACCCAGCGCGCCGCGTTCGACCAGTTGCTGCCGCTGCCGCCGGCCGAGGAACAAATGGCGCGCCATAGCTGGGATTATTTGTACGAGCCAGATGCACAAACGGTGCTGGATCACTTGATGATTCGCTATGTGGAGTCGCTGGTGTATCAGGCGGTGATGGAAAACGTCGCCTCCGAACACGCCGCGCGTATGGTGGCCATGAAGGCCGCCAGCGACAACGCCACCAAGCTGATCGGCACCCTGAATCTGGTTTACAACAAGGCGCGTCAGGCCGCGATTACCCAGGAAATCTCGGAAATCGTCGGCGGAGCCGCCGCAGTTTGATGTACCTTTCCCCACATTTCATCCAACCAATCCATTAGGAAAATCTCATGAGCAAGAAAATCCTGTTTGCCTTGGCCTTCTGTGTCGCCCTGACTGCTTGCAACAAGCAAGAAGAAGCCCCGGCCGAAGCGGTAGCCCCGGCTGCCGAAGCCAGCGAAGCCGCCCCGGCCGCTGAAGCTGCCGGCACCGATGCTGCCACCGCCGAAGCTGCCCCGGCTGCCGAAGGCGCTGCTGCTGCTGACCTGCCGCAAGCCTGCACCGACTACATCGCCCGCGCCGAAGCCTGCTTTGCCAAGGCTGCCCCGGATGCTGCCGCGATGATGAAGACCTCCTTCGACGCCACCGTAACCGAATGGAAGAACGCGGTGGACAAGTCCTCGCTGGGTGATGCCTGCAAGCAGATGAATGACATGTTTGCAGAAACCGCCAAGGCGCTGAGCTGCGAATAATCTTCAACCCGGCTCCGCCTTCGGGCGGAGCCGCGGGGCTTGCCGAAAGCCGGGTCATTGCTGTTGATGACCAGATTTTCGGCAATATCCGACCGGCACATCGGTGCCACCCCACGGCCTTGTGTCGCGGGTCAACGCAACAACCTTTCCGGCATCTGCCGGAAGCCAAGAATCGAGTTTCAGTGGAGCTGAGCAAATGAGCAACCAAGGCAAGATCGTCCAGATCATCGGCGCCGTCGTCGACGTCGAATTCCCGCGCGAAAGCGTGCCGAAGGTGTACGACGCGCTGAAGGTGCAGAACACCGAAATCACCCTAGAAGTCCAGCAACAGCTGGGTGACGGTGTGGTGCGTACCATTGCGCTGGGTTCCACCGATGGCCTGAAGCGCGGTCTTGTGGCCGACAACACTGGCCGCGCCATCGCCGTGCCGGTGGGTGAAGCCACCCTGGGGCGCATCATGGACGTATTGGGCAACCCGATTGACGAAGTTGGCCCGATCAACGCCAAGGAGCATTGGGAAATCCACCGCACTGCGCCGACTTATGAAGAACAAGCCTCGACCAACGAGCTGCTGGAAACCGGCATCAAGGTGATTGACCTGATGTGCCCGTTCGCCAAGGGCGGCAAGGTCGGTCTGTTCGGCGGTGCGGGCGTGGGCAAGACCGTGAACATGCTGGAGCTGATCAACAACATCGCCACCCAGCACTCGGGTCTGTCGGTGTTTGCCGGTGTGGGTGAGCGTACCCGCGAAGGCAACGACTTCTACCACGAAATGCAGGACGCCGGCGTGGTCAAGCTGGACAACCTGCCCGAATCGAAAGTGGCGATGGTGTATGGCCAGATGAACGAGCCGCCGGGCAACCGTCTGCGCGTGGCACTGACCGGCCTCACCATGGCCGAATACTTCCGCGACGAAAAAGACGCTTCCGGCAAGGGGCGCGACGTGCTGTTCTTCGTGGACAACATCTACCGCTACACCCTGGCCGGTACCGAAGTGTCGGCACTGCTGGGTCGTATGCCGTCCGCCGTGGGTTATCAGCCGACCTTGGCCGAAGAAATGGGCGTGCTGCAAGAGCGCATCACCTCGACCAAGACCGGCTCGATTACCTCGATTCAGGCCGTGTACGTGCCCGCCGACGACTTGACCGACCCCTCGCCGGCCACCACCTTCGCCCACTTGGACGCGACCGTGGTGCTTAGCCGTCAGATTGCATCGCTCGGCATTTACCCGGCCGTGGATCCGCTGGACTCCACCAGTCGCCAGCTTGACCCGAACGTGATCGGCCACGAGCACTACGACACCGCCCGCCGCGTGCAGGCCACCTTGCAGAAGTACAAGGAACTGAAGGACATCATCGCCATTCTGGGTATGGATGAACTGTCCGAAGAAGACAAACTGGCCGTGGCGCGCGCGCGTAAAATCGAGCGTTTCTTCAGCCAGCCGTTCCATGTGGCAGAAGTCTTTACCGGCTCGCCGGGTAAGTATGTGTCGCTGAAAGACACCATTCGCGGCTTCAAGATGATTGTCGATGGCGAATGCGACGACATCCCGGAACAGGCGTTCTACATGGTCGGCGGCATTGACGAAGCCATCGAGAAGGCCAAGAAACTGGCGGCCTGATCGCCTTGGTTGATTTGGGGCGCGGGCATCTGGCCCGCGTCCTGTTTGCAGGAGTTCAAAAATGGCAAGCACAATCCGCTGCGAAATCGTCAGCGCCGAAGCCGAAATCTACAATGGCGAAGCCACCTTGGTGGTGGCCACCGGCGAACTGGGCGAGCTGGGCATTGCACCCAAACATGCCCCGCTGATTACCCGTTTGAAGCCCGGCAAAGTGGTGGTAACCACAGCCAGTGGCGAAAATCTGGACTTCGCCATCTCCGGCGGCATGTTGGAAGTGCAGCCGGAAATCGTCACCATCTTGGCCGATACCGCGATTCGTGCCGATGATATTGATGAGGCCAAAGTGCGCGCCGCCAAAGAAGAAGCCGAGCGCGTGCTGGCCAATCGCGGCGAAGCAATGGAAATTGCCGAAGCCCAGAAACATCTGGCTGAAGTTACCGCGCAGCTTCAGGCATTGGAGCGCTTGCGCAAGAACCTCAAGCACTGAGGCGGACAGCGCCCCCCAACGAAAGCGACGGCCCATCTGGCCGTCGTTTTTTGTATCCGCCCTTGAGATGAGCACGCTGGATGAAACCGTTTTCGCCGATTTTGAAAACTTGGCTGCGCCGTTTGCGCTGGCCGCTGTATGGGCTTTTGGCGTTGTACTTGCTGTATCTGATTGCGGCCAATGGCCTTATCAATAGCGGGCGTGGTCAGGCGCTGTTGAACCGCAAGCCTGAGCGTTTTCAGATGCACTGGAGCGGCGGCTACACGCTTTGGCCCGGCAGGGTGGTATTGCGCGGGCTGGAAATGCGTGGACACGTGCACAAGTTGACTTGGGCGCTGTCGGCTGAGCATGTCCGGGGACAAATCGCGTTAGTGCCGCTGTTGCAACGGCAGGTGCAAATCCCCTGGGTGACGGCGACAGGCTTGCAGGGTGAAGTGCGTCAAGCGACCGATGAAATGCCGCCGGCACTACATTCGCCGGAAAAAAAGCACAAGGCTTGGCGGCTGGATATTGCCCACATCAAGGCCAATAATCTGCGCCAATTTGCGTTTCACGATTGGCAAATTGTTGGTGCGGGCGAAGCTGAGGCTTCGTTGGTCAAGCAGTTTGCCGGTGGCGCATTTGAATTGCGCCCTTCTGTCGTGCGCTTTGGCAATGCCCGTATCCTTCAGCGCCAGCAGCTGTGGCTGCATGAGGCGCAGCTACAAGCGACATTTTCCCTGCCGGCGCATGTGCCTGCCGATTATCGCGGACTTGCGCGGCTGGAGATTCTCAAGCTGGCCTTGCAGGCCGAAGGCAAGACGCCGGGCTTTGCCGCGCAACTGGGTGAGCAGGGGCGCTATCAGTTTCAGATGCAGGACGAGGCCGGTACGTTGGCCGCCGATGTGCAGCTTGTGGCGGGCCGCCTGCAACCGGGTAGTCGCCTGCATTTGAATGTGCCGCTGGCCATGACCCAGAACGGGGTACGCGAGCAGAATGACTTGCAGGCCGAATTTTCCGTCAGCGACAGCATTCATTTGAGCTTGAACCTGCCTAAGACCTCGCAGCAACTGCCTTCGCTGACCTTGCAGGCACGTCTGCCGGACAACCGCCTGCCGCTGTCGCAGCCACGCGTGTTGCTTGGCAAGCTCGATGGGCGGTTGCAAGGGCAGGGTTATCTGCCCTCGATTGGCGGTTTGGTGGCGCTGTTTGCCCGTGCCGACTGGTTTGCGATGGAAGGTGGCGGTCATGTGGAAGTGGATTTGGCGCTCAAACAGGGGCGTCTGGAAGCGGGCAGCCAGATGAAGCTGCGCCAGGTACGCGCCCATCTGGATGCGCTGGGCAACCGTTTTGCCGGACAGGCCGATGCGCAAGCGCGCATCCTAGCGGGCAAGGCTGGTGCCGAGGATCAGTCGCAGTTGGATGTGCAGATGCAGTCTTTCAGCGTGGCGCCTTTGAGCCAGACCCACCGTCCCTATATCAGCGGCAATGCGCTGCAAGTGCAGATGAGCGCGATTGCTGACCTCATGCGTATGCGCGAAAGCCTGCAAGCCCGGCTGCGTTTTCAAAATGCACGCATCCCGGATTTGTCGCGCTTCAACCCGCACCTGCCCAACGACAAGTTGAGTTTCATCGGCGGCAGCGGTACGGCCAGCGGCGATTTGAGCCTGCGCGGCGATGGCAGTGTCGATAACGGGCAGCTACAGCTGTATGGCCGTGCGGTACAGATCGGCATGGCCGGGATGCGTTTTCGCGGTGATTTGCAACTGGATGGCCGCTTGCGGCGTGGCAATCTGCAACGTGGCGAATTTGCCCTGGCTGGCAGTCGCATTCGTTTGAGTAATGTCGCGTTTTCAGAGCCGGGTGGCAGCAGCAGCAGCGGCTGGTGGGCCGAGGTCAATGTGCAGGATGGCCGGGTGAGCTGGAAAAAACCGGCGGCGATCAGTGGTCACATCAATACCCGGATGAAAGATGTCGGCTTTCTGCTGGCGATGTTTGCTGCCCGCAGCCATTACCCGCAATGGGTAACGCGGGTGGTGGATGAAGGCCAGGCTTATGCCAGTGGTCGCGTGGCCTGGCGTGGCAATCTGCTGGTGCTCGACGACATGGCAGCGCGTAACGACCGTTTTTCCGTCAATGCGCGACTG
The DNA here is from genome assembly GCA_002798275.1 of Lysobacteraceae bacterium NML08-0793. Lineage (GTDB taxonomy): Bacteria > Pseudomonadota > Gammaproteobacteria > Xanthomonadales > Xanthomonadaceae > Solilutibacter. The sequence continues at coordinate 31,355 of NWQR01000017.1, forward strand.
CGCTTGCAGGGCAGTCAGCGGCAAGGCGATTTGCTGCTGGGCTGGGGCAAGCTCGAAGCCGGACTGGAATTGCAGGGGGAGCGCCGCGAGCTGCATCTGCTGCGCGCCCGGCAGTGGTATCAGAGCCGTCGCGGCTATCTGTAGCGCGAGGATCAATCGCGCCGGTAAATCCAATGGCGTGAAAGCACAAAGCCAATCACCGCAAATGCGATTTCCAGCACCGGCTTGGCAAGCCAGGCTGCTTGCAGGCCGTGGTGTGTCTGCATCCAGCCAAGCAGCCCGCTGCCAAGCCCGGTAAGCGCAAGCCAGATGAGCAAAAAGCGCCGCAATGGCCGACCGGTCAGCGGTTGTGCGCTGGCAAAGGTGTAGCGGCCATTGGCCCAGAAGCCGAACATCGCCCCGGCCACGCGCCCGGCGATATTGGCGCAGGCCACCGGTAGCAGGGCATGGCTCAAGACAATCACCAGTGCACAATCCAGCAGCCATTGCAGGCCGCCAATAACAAGATAGGCAACAATCTGGCGGGAAAGCGGCATGGGCGAAGCACCAAGTTTGACGGCCATACAGTGAGTGTGGATGATAATGTATATCCTGATTGGATATACATTTGGGTGCCTTATGACTGTAGCGACATTGTTCAAAAGTAATCAAAGCCAGGCCGTGAGGCTGCCGAAAGCGGTCGCGTTTCCTGAGGACGTAAAAAAAGTTGAAGTCTTGGTGCTTGGGCGTGCCAGGTTGTTGGTGCCGGAGGCGGATGTGTGGGACAGCTGGTTTGATCAGCCTGCTCTTGAAGACTTCCCGGAGCGCGAAGCGCTTCTTGTCCAGGAACGCGAGGAATTTTGATGTTGCGTTATATGCTGGACACCAATATCTGCATCTATACGCTGAAGGCTCGTCCAGCCGGGGTGAGGGCGCAGTTCAAGCAACATTATCGAAAAATGGCAATCAGCACGGTGGTGCTGGGTGAATTGTTGTATGGGGCAGAGCGCTCTCAAAACAGCGAGCGGGCGCTGGCCGATGTGGAAGGCTTGGCCGCACGTTTGATTGTTCTGGATTTTGATCCGCCGGCCGCGGCGCATGCGGCACAGATTCGTGCAGAGCTGGCCAATAAAGGTACGCCCATCGGCTCTTACGATGCCCTGATCGCAGGACATGCAAGAAGCCAGGGACTGATTTTGGTCAGCAACAATTTGCGCGAGTTTGAACGGGTAGAAGGGTTGCGCTTGGAAAACTGGGCATGATGCCAAACGCCATCAGCCCTAAAATAGCGCCTTTCCCCAGCAGGTTGAGTCAATGAACAACGCCCCATTGCATATCGTGATTTTGGCCGCGGGTGAAGGCAAGCGAATGAAATCGCGCCTGCCGAAAGTATTGCAGCAGGTGGCGGGCAAGCCGATGCTGGGGCATGTGATTGAAACTGCACGCACGCTTGCGCCTGCGGCTATTCATATCGTTTATGGCCACGGCGGCGACCAAGTATTGGCGGCGTTTTCGGGCGAAAAAGACCTGCAATGGGCCGAGCAGCGCGAGCGTCTTGGCACCGGCCATGCCGTACAACAGGCGATGGCGCAAATCCCCGCCGGGGCGCGAGTGCTGGTTTTGTATGGCGATGTGCCGCTGATTGGCGCTGAAAGCCTGCAAAAGCTGCTGGCCGTGGATGCGGCGCTCACCGTGCTGGTGGCCGAGCTTGCCAACCCCACCGGCTATGGCCGCATCCTGCGCGACCAAGAAGGCCGGGTTGGCGCCATCGTCGAAGAAAAAGACGCCAGCGAAGAACAGCGCGCGGTACGCATCATCAATACTGGCATCTTGGCCGCCGAGGGCGATGCCCTGCGCGGCTGGCTGCATGGTCTTGGCAATGACAATGCCCAGGGCGAGTATTACCTGACCGATATTTTTGCCCGCGCCGCACAGGAATACCGCGCCGCAGAAATCGTCCAAGTCGCTGACCCGCAGGAAACCGAAGGCGCCAACGACCCCTGGCAATTGGCGCAACTTGAGCGCGCCTTCCAGCGGCGTGCGGTGAAAGCCCTTTGCGACCAAGGCATGCGCTTTGCCGACCCGGCGCGTGTGGATGTGCGCGGTCAGGTGCAGGCCGAGTCTGATGTGGAAGTGGATGTCGATGTGATTTTTGAAGGCGATGTGCGGCTGGGCGAAGGCGTGCGCATCGGCCCGTTTTGCCGCCTGAAAAACGTGCACATCGCCGCAGGCACGCATATCCATGCCCATTGCGATCTGGAAGATGCCCGCGTGGGTGCGGGTAGCCGCATCGGCCCCTATGCCCGCCTGCGGCCGGGCGCGGAATTGGCCGAAGGCGTGCATGTGGGCAATTTTGTGGAAGTGAAAAAATCCAGCCTCGGCAAAGGCAGCAAGGCCAACCATTTGAGCTATATCGGCGATGCCGATATAGGCAGCGGCGTGAACATTGGCGCTGGCACTATTACCTGCAATTACGATGGCGTCAACAAATCCTGCACGGTGATTGGCGATGGCGCCTTCATCGGCTCCAATAGCGCACTGGTCGCCCCGCTGGAAATCGGCGCAGGTGCCACCATTGGTGCCGGCAGCACCATCACCCGCAGCGTCCCGGAGGCGCAACTCACCCTGGCTCGCGCCCGCCAGCAAACCCTGCCCGAATGGCAGCGGCCGGTGAAGAAAGAATCGTGACCTGTTCGCAAGGATTCGCTGGCGTATTGTGATGAATGTGAAGGCGGCGTAAAATCGCGCCGATTTGTCAGCCAGCCACGCTTTTTAGCTCCGCAAGCCAGACACCCCCACTTGCGGAGTCCCCAATGAAAAACCTGCTGGCTGTTGCCATTTCCGTGGCGCTGTTTGCGCCTGCTCTTGCCGTCGCACAGGCGGCGCCTGAAACAAAACAAGACGACCACGCTGCGAATCAGAAGAAGTCCCAAGAGAAGCCGCTTCTGATGCCGACCATCGACGTGATTGGTCAGCGCCTGTTTCCGTATCAGGAGGGCGTGCAACTGGACGAGAAATACATCGAGAACCAAGCCAAGGGCAATGGCGATATCAGCACCCTGCTGCGCATCAACCCGAATGTGCAGTTCAGCGACAGTGAGCAGACTTCGCTGAACATGGGCGAGATTCGCCCGGCAAAAATCAGCATCAATGGCGGGATGTTCAACCAGAACAGTTTTCTGCTCGATGGGGTGTCGTTCAATAACGATCTTGACCCCACTGTCACAGACAACCCGCATGACACCGTGAATATCAGCAGCGATGCCCAGGGTATTGCTGTGGATACCGACTTGATTGGCAGTCTGACGGTGTATGACAGCAATGTGCCGGCGAGCTTTGGCGGCTTCAATGGCGGTGTGGTGGATGTGGAAACCCGCAAGGCGGCCGATGGATTTTCTGGCAAGGTCAGTTGGCGTGCTTCGCGTTCGGTGTGGAATGAGTATCACCTGCGCGAAGGACAGCATGAAAGCTTTTTGAATTCCAATAGCCAAGCTCAGCAGCCGGTATATGACAAACAAAAGCGCTCGCTGATGCTGGAAAACCGTTTTTCCAACGGGTTGGGGCTGATTGGCAATATCTCCCGATTGCGCTCTGAAATCCCATTGAACGGTTATGCCAATGGCTTTGTGCCGCCGGAAAGCAGCGATCAGGCGCACAAGGACAATATCCGCGAAAACACCAGCTACAGTCTGCGGGCAGACTATGAAACAGCATCGGGGGTGGCGCTTTCGGGCAGTATTAATTACGCGCCTACGGACGAGACTTACTTCATCGTCAATACCAAGGATTCGTTTTTTGATTTGAAGCGTGGTGGGTATGCCGCCAGCTTCAATGTGCGGCATGCGCTAGGGGCGTGGAAAATCAAGCATAGTTTGAGCCATGCGGTGACAAGTAGCTCACGCGACAGCCGTGGCATCAATATCTGGCGAACTTGGGCGCGCTCGGCCGATAAAAACTGGGGACGCAGTAACCAGAGTCTGGAAGGTAACTGGGGCAGCGTTGATCAGGATAGCCGCACTACGCGCTACAGCCTGGATTTCAGTCGTGAAGCCCTGCGCTGGGGCAATGCCGAGCACCGCTTGCAATGGGGGCTGTCGGCTTCCAGCCGCAATGGGAGCTATCACCGCCTGAACGACCATTACGCCTATATCCGCGTGGGCGCGACGACCACTTGTACCGATGCCAATGGCGTGGTCGATAGCGAAAACTGCTCATTGGGGGCGGTGCCCGGACGCTATTCCAGAATTGATTTCAATGGAAAGGGGCAGTATTTCACCGAGATGGTGCTGCGTCGTGCCGGGTATTTCGAGGCCGATGCCGATGATTATTCGCTGTATTTCCAGGATGACATCCGCTTGGGTAATGTCAGCCTGCGCCCGGGGATTCGTTTTGACTACGACAATATCAGCAAGCAGGTGACGACCTCGCCGCGGTTTGCCGCCTCCTGGGATGTCCTGGGCAACCAGCAAACCTTGTTGACCGCAGGGCTTAACCGCTATTACGGGCGCAATTTCTACATCTACAAGCTGCGTGAGGGGCGTGAAGCGCTGGAAAGCAGTTACGAGCGCAGCAATACGGGCAGCCATGCCTGGCAATGGCGGGAGGATTCACGCGCCACCAGCAGCAATACTTTCCGCGATATCAAGGTGCCTTATAGCGATGAATGGACGCTGGGACTGAATCAGCGCTGGGCGGGGTTTGACTTCAACCTGAAAGTGGTGGACAGAAACAATCAGGATGAAGTCATGCGGGTGCGTGAGCGAAGTGCGACTGGCCAGAATATTCGTCGTTATGCGAATGTGGCAGGCGGACGTGCACGGGTTTGGAGTTTCAGTCTCAGCCCCGTGCAGGCGCTGGAATGGGGCAATACCCGCACCAATCTGATGCTGGCGCTGGACAAGACCCATGTGCGCCGTCAGTACAGTGCCGCAGGAAATGACGACTATGACAGCAATTTTGATGAGGCTTGGCTGAGCGGAACGGTGCGCTACAACGGCCAGCTGATGTCCCGCCGCGATATGGATGCGTCCGATTTTGCAAGGCCGTGGACGGCGCGGCTTTCGACACAAACCGTGTTTGGCGAGAGCGGCTTGAGTCTGGGCAACTTCTTGCGTTATCGCTCCGGCTATGCACGGCCTTTCCGCACGGATGTGGAGGTGCTGGGCAGTGGTGAGCGCGTTGATGTGTACCAGCGCATCAGCCAGCCACGCACTTTTACCTGGGATGCCAGTTTGCAATATGAGCTGCCACTGGGTGCGCAGTACCGGCCGTATATTCGCCTTGAGGCAATGAACCTGCTGAACCGGGCCAATGTTGCCACGGCTACGGCGACCAATGTGTTGAGCTTTGAGCCAGGTCGCAGTTATTGGCTGGAGCTGGGGGTGAAGTTCTGATGTGCGCCCGGCGTGCTGATGTTGCGAGAAACGCATGAAACTGAAACTCGCCAATGCTGCATGGCTGAGTCTTGCCCTGCTTGGGCTGTTTGGTTTTGCACCGACCGCAGCGCAGGCGCCGGAGACTTCGCTGGAAACTTGCCTTGAGCGCATCAAGGCAAGTGCAGCGCATGGCGATTTTGCATGCCTGCGCCGTGTGTATCAGCAGCCCATAACGCAGTGGCCAGCGCCGCATATCGACCCCGGTGTGGCGTGGCAGGAGCTTGCGCCCCTGCCACAAACGCCGCCACACCCGGATTACAACCCCGCCACGCCGGAAAAAATCGCCCTGGGTGCGCGCTTGTTTGATGACCCGCGACTGTCGGTATCCGGGCAGATTGCCTGCGCCAACTGCCATGACCGACAGCTAGGTTGGAGTGATGGTCGCAGCGTGTCGTTTGGTCATGATCGGCAAAGCGGACGGCGCAATGCCATTAGCGTGGCGATGAGTGCGTTTGCTCAGCCCTTGTTCTGGGATGGCCGCGCTGCCAGTCTGGAAGAGCAGGCATTGCACCCGATTCTGGATGCGCGCGAGATGGCGTTTACCCCACAGGGCGCGGCGCAGCGCTTGCAGCAAAGCGGTGACTATGCGGCCAGTTTCACCCAGGTATTTGGGGATGATGAGATCACCCCCGAGCGCCTGGCGATGGCATTGGCGGCCTTCCAGCGCAGCCTGCTGCCGCGTTTCAACCGTTTCGATCGTTTTCTGGAAGGCCGGCATAGCGCGCTCAATGACCAGCAGCTGTGGGGGCTGCATCTGTTCCGTACCCGTGCGCGCTGCATGAACTGCCACTTTGGTGCCGCGCTGACCGATAACCAGTTCCATAACCTCGGGCTGCATTTTCATGGCCGCGCCCGGCAGGATCTGGGTCGCTATGAAGTGACCGGTAACCCCGACGACAGTGGCAAGTTCCGCACGCCCTCGCTGCGGGGTGTCGGCAAGAGTGGGCCGTGGATGCACAACGGCCTGTTCCATGACCTGCGCGGGGTGATGAATATGTACAACGCCGGGATGCCGCGCCCGCGCCCCAATGCCCGGCAGCAGAACGATCCGACCTTTCCCAAGCCCGACCCGTTGTTGCAGCCGCTGGATTTGCATCGCAGCGAGATTGAGGCCATTACCGAGTTCTTGCGGACGCTGTAAGCGACTAATCAATCCGGCAGCATCAGGCTGACGCCAAGGCCGCCGCCTTCGCGGTTGGCAAGGCTGATATGGCCGCCGTGGGATTCGATGATTTCGCGGGCCAGCGCCAGTCCAAGGCCGGTGCCATGGCGTTTGGTGGAATAGAACGGCAGCAGCGCCTGCGCCAGCACGGCCTCGTTCATGCCGCTGCCACGGTCGAGAATGTCAATGCGCCAGCCTTGTGGCTGGCGGCGCAGCCGCAGTTGCACTTCGTGCGCGGCACTGCCGGACTCGTGTGCGTTCTTGATGAGATTGAGCAGGGCTTGTTCCAGTTGCGCACGGTCGGCGCGGAACTGGGCATCGCCATGCGCCCTGTCCCATTGAAAATCCATCTGCTGTTGCAGGGCGCTCAAAAAAGCGTCCCAGCGGATCGGCTCCAGACGGGGCGCAGGCAGTTTGGCAAAGCGCGCGTAATCGCGGATGAAGCCTTCCAGATGACGGGCGCGCTCCTCGATGGTGGCGAGCGCCAGCGGTAATGGCTCATAGTGCTGGCGGCGCAGCAGTTCCGCCCCCGAATGCGCCAGCGAGGCAATCGGTGCCAGCGAGTTGTTGAGCTCATGGCTGATGACGCGGATGACCTTTTTCCAGGTGGCGACTTCTTGCCGGCGCAGCTCGGCGGTGAGCTGGCGCAGCAGCAGCAATTCATGCGGGCGGCCATTGAGGCGCAAGGGGCGGCGCGAGAGGTGATAAATGTCCTCGTCATCTTCGCTGCCGACGGCAAACAAGGCATCGCCCTGATGGCTGAACGCCTGCTGCATGGCTTCGGGGCGATGCGCCAGCAGCGCGGGCAGGCTGTGTCCTTCCAGCCGCCGGCCTTCGCCCAGCAAGCGCCGGGCCGCCAGATTGCCCAGCACCACGCGGCCGTGGTTATCGACCAGTAGCATCGCCTGCGGCGAGTTCTGCACCACGGTATCGAGCAGCAATTCACGCTGTTGCAGGCGGTTGCGCTGCGCGCGCAGGGTGTCGCCCAGGCGGTTGTGCGCGGCCACCAGCATGCCCAGCTCATCACGCTGCGGCCAGACCAGCGAAAAACTGAAATCGCCATCGCGGTAGCTGTCCACGGTACCGGCCAGGGCGCGATACATCGCCAATATCCGGCCTTGCTGGTGGTTGAGGTGCAGGCCAAGCAGCAGCAGCCAGAATGCGCTGAGGGCAAGCAGGCCGTACAGCGGCCAGCCATAGCGCAGGCCAAGCGCCAGCGAGAGCATCAATGCCGTGCCATAGGCGGCCAGCAGGAGGGCAAGGCGCAGGCGCAAGGAAATGAACATGACTAACGCGCGATGCCGAATTTGTCCATGCGCCGGTACAGCGCCTGCCGTGAAAGCCCAAGCTCGGCGGCGGCCTGTGCTATCACGCCGTGATGCTGGCGCAGCGCCGCCTCGATTTCGCTCTGGGTGGGCTCATGACTGCTCTGTGGCGGTGCGCTGTGGCTGGCAAGTCCCAGCGCGCTGGTCGGGATTTCATCGCCCGCACTCAGCAAGGCGGCGCGCTGCATCACATTGCGCAACTCGCGAACATTGCCCGGCCACTCATGCGCCAACAGTGCCTGCTCGGCATCGGCGGTAAGCTGCTTTTCGCTGCCCAGAAAGTGCCGTGCCAGCGGCAGGATGTCGGCACGGCGTGCGGCCAGCGGCGGTAACGCCAGCTCGATGGCGTTCAGGCGGTAATACAAATCCTGGCGGAACTCGCCGCGGGCAATCATTGTCGGCAGGTCGGCATTGGTGGCGGCGATGATGCGTACCTTGACCGATTGCTCGCGCTGGCTGCCCAGGCGGCTGAAGCGCCCGGTTTCCAGCACCCGCAGCAGCTTGGTTTGCCCGGCCAGCGGCAAGGTGCCGATTTCATCCAGAAACAGCGTGCCGCCGTCGGCGGCCTCGAACTTGCCGGGTCGGGCGCGGGTTGCGCCGGTATAGGCGCCTGCCTCGGCGCCGAACAATTCGCCTTCGACCAAATCCGCCGGCAGCGCGCCGCAGTTGAGCGCGACAAACGGCCCGCGCGCAACGGCAGAATTGGCATGCAGGATTTCGGCGATTTTTTCCTTGCCGCTGCCGTTGGGGCCGGTGATCAGCACTGACAGTGGCGAGGCCGCCACCCGGCAGGCCAGGCTTAGCACTTCCTCGCTGGCGGCATCGGCATAGATAAAGCCGCACAAATCATGCTGCTCGGCCAGCGCCTGGCGGCGTTGCCGCTGGCGCTGCGTGGCTTGGCTGAGTGCCTTGCGGGTATCGGCCAGCTCCAGCAGGTTGCGCACACAGGTCAGCAGCTTGTCATCGTCCCAGGGCTTGCCAAGGTAGTCGGCGGCTCCGGCCTTGACAAGCGATACCGCGCGTTCCAATTGCGTCCAGGCGGTGAGCAAAATCACCGGCATGTCCGGCCAGCGCGTGCGGATGTCGTGAAACAACTGCTCGCCCTCCTCGCCACTGGTGGTGTCAGCCTCGAAGTTCATGTCGGCAATCACCAGGTCGATATCGCCACGCCCCAGCCGCGCCAGCCCCTCGGCCGGAGACTTGGCGCTGATAGCGTCAATATCGTTCAGCGAAAACAGCAAGGTCAGCGCCGTGGCGACCGCCGGGTTGTCGTCAATGATGAGGATGCGGGGCATGGATAGGGTTGATAGGTTGGGCTTGGCGTGACTGGTCAGGTTTGCAGGCGGCAGGCATAGCATGTGCAGGCGTTTGGCGTGCTACTGCGGTGGCAGGGCAGCTCAAGGCCGCCCCCATTCCAGCGCGCCGATGCGCAGGGCATCGCCATCAAGCTGGCAGATGTCCAGGGTGATGGCCTCGGCGATGTCGTCACTGTCTATGCTCACCATCACCCAGGCCAGCATCGTGGCCGGCATGTCAGGCAGGTCATTGTGCGGCGGCAGGGCGTGTACGCGGTTGATGGGCGTTTCGGCGTAAGACACCATCGCCTCGTAGTCTTTTTGCAGGTCATTGATGGTGGTTTCGTCCTGCAATTCCGGCATTAGCATGGCATACGCGCGGGCGTAATCGCCATCGACCAGCGCCCAAGCAAAATCTTCGGCGCATTCGCAGATACGCCTGCTTTGCGCCTCGCTCAAAGGCGCGCGCCGGGCGGCGTTGTCCTGCGCATTGCAGGATGCCTCGTCCCCGTCCGCAGCGCCGAGCCTTGCCGCCATGGCAAAGGCCTGCTCCATTTCATTAGAAAGGCCGGGGCTGAACTGCGCCATGCGCTGCATCATTTGCTGCCTGAGCCAGTCCAGCGTGTCGTCTTCCGACTTCGGACCCTGGCCTTGTTGCAGCAGGCGGCATTGCCAGAGCACCGGTTGCAGCTCGGCCAGCGAGAGGTAGTCGCCCTGCGCCGCGCAGGCCTCGAAACTGCCAATAGCCGCATCAAAATCGCCCAGCTCCATCAACAGCAGGGCGCGCTGGTACATCCAGAAGCCTTGCGGATACACGGCCACGGCCTGGGCATACAGTTGCTCGGCTTCGCGCAGGCGCCCGGTATGAATGGGGCGCGGCATCATGCCGCTGGACATGACCCAGCCTTCGCCTTGGGGTAGTGGCAGGTCGGCTTTGCCGCGCGCGGCAGTGCGCTCGGCCTGGGTGGCGATGGCTTCGGCGGCCTTGCGCTGGATGGCATCGGTCATGATGTTTCTCCTTGGGGTTTGCGCAGCGGGTCGCCGCCGTGGGCGTCCCAGTAGGCGACATAATCGCAGGCATCGCGCAGCAGCCAGTAGCGCAGGCATTCCTCGGCCTCCTTGGTCTTGCCGCTGCCCAGCGCATCAAAGTAATGCTCACGGAATTCTTGGGCTTGCGCACGCTTTTCCGCGTTGTAGCGCCGCGCGGCGGCAGCGTTTGCATCACTGCTCATGCGTGTCCAGAACGGCAAGGCCTGTTGCACGAAGGCGGCTTCAAAATCGTCCATCACCGCATCAAGGTTGCTGCCGTCGGCCGCCACACGCCAGAGGCTCATATCCTTTCTGCGCCCGCCGCCGGCCTGGCTTGGCGCGTCATCGCATTGCACGCTCATCAGATATTGCGTGCCCCAATAAGATTCTCGCGCCTGCAAATAGCGCTCGACGATGGCCTGCTCATCGGCATCGAAATGGTAAATGCCCGCCACGCAATCAAAGGTGCTATCGGCGCTCGGCCGCCCGATATGCTGCAAATGTGCATTCAATGCGCGGCTGGCGGCATACCACACCTGCCCGTCAGCGAGACGGTAATAGCTGCGGCCGATGTGGTGCTGAAAGCCCTGCGCCTGCAAATGCGGCCACAGGCGCTTGTGCAAGGCGCTGGCGATTTTGCTGCTGCTGATATGCGTGCTCATGCCTCCGGCTCCTGATTCAGCACCAGCCCATGTGCGGCGGTCAGTGCATGGATCTGCGCGGCGAGGGATTTGCGGTATTCAAGGCCGATATTGAGCCGCTCGCGCGCCTTGTCGTGCTCGCCCAGCAAGAGATAAAAGCTGGCGGCATGCAGTGGGTCAAGCGGCATCGGGGCGCCACCGGGCAGCTGCGCAAAATCGCCGCCGGCGGCCTGGAATGCTTCTGGCGTGAAGGCGGCAAACCAGGGCAGGGCGTGATTCAACACCGCCTGTTGCAGCGTGTGAGCCAGGGCTTCGTCGTGGGTCACCGTGTCCATTGACCACCAGAAGTCCTCGTCTTTTTCTGGCAGCAGCGCACCGATGCGCTGGCGGAAATGGCATTGGTATTCCTGCGGCTTTTCGAGCAGCGGCGCATCCAGCAGCGCCGCGATTTGCGGCAGGTACAGGCCAAGATTGACGGTGAACTCGCCTTTGCCTTCCGTGTTGTACTTGCCGCCCTGTATGTCGATGACTTCCACCGCGCCATCATCGCGGCTGCGGCGAAACACGCGCGCCTGTTTCTTGAAACCGGCGGCCTTCAGCGGCGTGGCAAGTGCCAGTTTGATGATGGTGTCGATGCGTTTACCGATGGGGAGCATGGAAAGATTCAAGCAGGGCAGCAGTGATGAGGGCAGGTTACAGCAAGGCCACTTGACGGGCTTCTTCAGGCCTGGTCGGGGGCATGAGTGATACGCTTATGCGTATAAAGCGTATTGGGGGTGCATCATGCATAAGCGAATGAGCATTACTCTGGATGAGGCGGTTTACGAAGGGCTCTACCGGCGGGTAGGCAAGCGCCGCATGAGCCAGTTCATTGAAGACTTGCTGCGTCTGCATGTCACCGATGCCGCACTGGATAAAGGTTATGCGGCCATGGCGGCAGACCAGGCGCGTGAGGCCGAAGCCAAGACATGGTGCAATGCACTGGCCGGGGATGCGGACGATGGTTCGTGGTGAAGTCTGGTAGGTAGAGTTTGACCCCGCTGTTGGCAGTGAAATCCGCAAACGCCGCCCGGCCATCATCGTCAGCAATGATGCGGCCAATCGGAATCTGGCACGGGTGGTGGTCATACCGCTCACCAGCAATACCGAGCGGCTCTATCCCGGTGAAGCCTTGGTCATGGCGGGGAGCCAGCAAAGCAAGGCCATGGCCGATCAAATCATGGCGGCGGACAAACAGCGCCTGAAAAGCCGCCTTGGTGCAGTTTCCAAGGCGGATATGCAGGCGGTTGAAGATGCCATCAAGCTGCATTTGGCATTGCCTTTGTAATCACACACTCCGTGTCGCAGTGGCCGGAGGGATGGCGGCGGCGCGCAGTGCGGGGGCGAGCACGGCGAGCTGGCCGAGCAGCCACAGCACCACGGCGGCGATCGGCAGGGTTTGCCAGGGCAGGCGCGGCAGCTCGTATTTGGCCATCAGGAACTGGTTGAGGCCGAAGGCCAGCAGCAGGCCGAGCACGATGCCACCGGTAACGATGAGAAAGTTCTCGCTCTGGAAATAGCGCAGGATGTCGCCACGAGTGGCGCCGAGTGCGCGGCGGATGCCGATTTGCCGGGTGCGCTGCTGCACCCAGAAGCTGGCAAGGCCGACGATGCCGAAGGCGGTGACGGCCAGCAGCACCACGGCGACGATGCCAAGCAGCCAGATCATGGCGCGATCCTCGGCAAAATAGTCATGGCGGATTTCGGCAAAGGTTTGCTGCGCAATCAGGATGCGCTGCGGCTCCAGTTGCTTCAGCGTGTCAGCGGCGGCCTTCAGTGCAGCTTCGGGGGAATGGCCGGGTTCAAGCCGCAGCAGGTAGTTGCCGACCAGGGTATAGGGCAGGCGCATTGGTAGCAGCATGGAGTCGTATTGTTGCTGCGGGCCGCGTGCTTCATGGCTGGGGCGCAGCAGGTTGTCGATGACGCCGACGATGGTGATCGGTTGGGTGTCGAAGTACAGCGGTTTGCCGACGGCGCTCTCTCCCGGATAGAGCTTGTCGGCCAGCGAACGGGTGATGATGATGCTGCGAATTTTCCCCAGCGCCTCGTTCATCGCAGCCTCGTTCGGCACATCAATGAGCTCTTCGCTGGCAAAATCGCGCCCGGCCAGCAGTGCGCTGCCCAGGGTGTGCCAGACGCGCTCGCCGCCCAGATACATGGTGGCATTGTGGTAGGTGACGTTATCGCCGGGGCTGGCGGACACGCCGCTGTTCCAGGAGCTATCGACCATCGGCAGTTGCGAAATCTGGCTGGCTTCAATCACTCCCGGCAAAGCGCGCAATGCGGCCAGGTCAGTCTGAGTCTGTGCCAGGGCATTGTTATGGCGGCCAATGCCGGTGAGTCGGATATTGACCAGATGCGCCTCGTCCACGCCGCTGACCACCTGGAGCGCCTGGAAGCGGCGCTGGATGAGGAACAGGGCATTGCAGAGGATGGCGCAGGTCAGCGCGATTTCCAGCAGCAGGATGCCAGCGGCGGATTTGTGCTGGCGCAGGGCAGAAAGAATCGGGCGCAGGTTCAACATGAGAGCCTCACTGGAGTTTCAACTGGATGGCGGGCGGGATATGCATCGCGCGCCAGGCGGGCAGCCATGCAGCCAGGAGGCTGGCGGCCACGGCGATGACGAAAGTGGTCAGCAGCATCGGCAGGTTCATCTGCGCAAGTTCAGCATAGGCGCTGGGTTGCTGGCGCACGCCCCACAGGCCGAGGAAGGCGAGCAGCAGCCCGGCAGCGCCGCCGATGAGGCCAATCAGGCCGCCTTCCACCAGCAATTGCAGAAAGATTTGCCGGCGGCTGGCGCCGAGCGCGCGGCGCACGCCGATTTCACCGCTGCGGCGCAGGAACTTGGCCAGCATCAGCCCGACAACGTTCACCAGACACACCGCCAGAAAACCCAGCGCCAGCCACAGTTGCAGCTTGACATCGGCAGGCACGACCCGGGTGTAGTCCAGCCAGGCCATGACATCGCGCAGGCGTACATTGGGCGGGCGGGAAAAACGTCCGGCGTCTTTTTGCTTGGCCGAGTAGTTTTCCAGATAACGCTTGAAATCCCCGGCCTGTCCTGGGGATTCCAGCTCCACCCAGTATTGAAGCCAGGCGCAGGGGGCGTTGAGATCGGTGTGCGCGCCTTCGTACATGGCAAAACAGTTCATGTTGCCGCTGGCCGACCAGTTCAAATCGCGCGCGGTGTGGTAGGGCACGATGGCCAGCTCCGGCCTGCTGAACGCGGAGACATTGTTGTCATAAAAGCGCGGCGTGGGTCGCCATGGCGCCATCACGCCGACAATGCGGAAAGTGGTGCCATTGATGCGCACGTCCTTGCCGACCGAATTGCCGCCGGCAAACAGTTTCTCGTTGAGTTCGTCGGTGATGACGGCCACCCGCGCGGCGGCGGCGTCTTCGCTGGCCTGCCAGGGCTGGCCGTAGCGCAACGGCACATTGAACATCGGGAAGAAATCGGCACTGGCGCTACGGGTGCTGGTCAGCATCGGCTCGCTGCCTTCGCCGCCCTGGATGACCGTATCGCTCCAGGCGGTGATGACCTGACGCTTGGCGCGGCCTTCGGCCAGCAACGTCTCGGCATCAAAGCGCGAGACATCATCGGGTGGCTCGCTGTCCTGCGAGTCTTGCGGATACATGTCCAGCTGCACCCGGAACAGGCGCTCGCTCTTGTCCGGGATGGGGTTGCCCGAGAGCGTGCGGAACACGGTGAGCGTGGTCATGGTCGCGCCGATGCCCACGGCAATGGTGAGAATCATCAACACCGTGAGCGCGCGGTTGCGCCGCAAACTCATCCGGGCAAGTTTCAGGTAATAGGCCAGCATGGGACACCTCAACCGCGTTTGAGGTCGTTGGCGATGCCATCGACGATATGCACATTGCGCTGGGCGCGGGCAGCCAGTTCCGCATCGTGGGTGACCATGACGATGGTGGTGCCCTGGCGGTTGATGTCTTCGAGCAGCTCCATCACCCCGCGCGCCATCTGCGAATCGAGGTTGCCGGTCGGCTCGTCGGCGAGCAGCAGGCGCGGCTCACCGGCCAATGCACGGGCAATCGCCACGCGCTGCTGCTGGCCGCCGGAGAGCTCGGACGGGTAATGACGCATGCGCGAGGCCAGCCCCACATCGGCCAGCGCTTTTTCGATGCGTTTTTTGCGCTCGCTTGAGGGCAGGCCGCGATAACGCAACGGCACATCGACGTTGTCGAACAGGTTTAGATCGGGAATCAGGTTGAAGCCCTGAAAGATGAAACCGATTTTGCGATTGCGTAGCCGCGACCGGGCATCGTCCGACAGCCCGCGCACGTTTTCGCCATCCAGCAGGTATTCGCCGTCGGTGAACTCCTCCAGGAGCCCTGCGATATTGAGAAAGGTGGTCTTGCCCGAGCCAGAAGGCCCGGTTACGGCAACAAACTCGCCTTCATCGACCTGCAAATCCAGCCCGCGCAGGGCATGGGTTTCCACCATTTCGGTGCGGAACACTTTGGAGATGTTTTTCATTAAGAGCATGAGTTTGACTCCGGGGATTGGGGGGATGCTCAGGGCGAGCCGGTTTTCAATGCACCCGCACTTTTTCGGCATCGCCAAGGTGGTCGTGGCCGGACACGATGATGCGCTCGCCTTCAGTCAGGCCGCTGACGATTTCCATCGCATCCAGGCTGCGTGCGCCAGTCTTGATGGGGCGTTGCGTGGCGATGCCGTCCATCACCACCCAGACGCGCGCTGCAACGCCTTGATCCAGCGCCGGCCCGCGCTCCACCATCAGCACGTCATGACGGGTATCAAGCAGAATGCGTGCGGCCAGCCGCTGGTTTTGGCGCAGCGCCGCCGGTTGCTGGCCGTCGGCAAAGCGCAGCCTGGCGCTGACTTCGCCATTCACCACTTCCGGCGATACCGCCGACACGCTGGCCGACCAGCGCTGGTTGTTGCCGGAAAGCTCGGCGGGCATGCCGATGGCCAAGTCGCGGGCAAAGCTCTCCGGCACCTTGATTTCCACCTCGAAACGGCTCAAATCCACCACGCTTAGCAACGGCGCATTGGCCGCGACGTTCTGCCCCTGGCTGACAAACACCTGCCCGACTTGGCCGTCGAACGGCGCGCGCAGCTGCAATGCCTCGACCTGACGGCGCAGCTCGCTGACTAGGGCGCGTTGGCGCTCGGCCAGTGCCTGACGTTGACTGGCATCTTGTTCGGCGGCGGCGCCTTGCAAGCCGGCATCGGTGCGGGCGTGTCCGAGGCCGATATTGGCTTTCTGTACCGCATCCTGGGCGCGGGCAAAATCTACTTGAGCCACCGCACCGCCTTCATAGCCGCGCTGGTAGCGCTCCATTTCGCGCTGGGCTGCCTGCTGCTCCACCCGTGCCTGATCGAGCATGCGTGCCGCATTGGCGCGGGCGATTCGGGTGACCAGCGCTGCGCGTCGGGCTTCGGCTTCAAGGCTGGCGAGTGCGGCTTCTTCCTGCGCCAGACGGCTCATCAATTCCGGGCTGTCGATTTCCGCCAGCAGCGCGCCTTGCTTGACCGCATCCCCGGCCACCACTGCCAAGCGCACCGTGCCGCTGCCAATGGCGTACAGGCTGGGGCTGTTGCTGGCGATTACCCGACCTTCGGCATTGATATCGCGCACCAGATCGCCGCGTTTGACCTCGGCAATGCGCAGGCGCGCGGCATCCACGGAATGACTGCTCGCCAGCCAGCCGCGCCCGATCCAGCCGATACCGGCCAGCAAGCCCAATGCGATGCCGACAGGCAGCAGCCAGCGGCGGTGGCGACCGATGCCGCCGGCGGGGGAGCGCGGGATGTCTTGGGCAGAGGTGTCGCGGATGCTCATGGTGCACACAGCAGAAGGAAACACTTGGGCTTTCAGCAAACTGCGTGCCAATGGCAACTATTTGTTTTTTATGAATTAATTGGGTTTTTCCGGTGTCCGTAAAAGCTGGCCGGACGTCCGCGGACAACTGCGTTTGCTAATGCGAATAATTATCAATTTGTATATAATCGCGTACCCTTTTCACCGCCTTGAATTGCATGTTTACGGTCTTTCTGCGCCGCCCGCTGGCTGCGGCGATTGCGTTTTCCCTGCTTGGCCCGCTGCCTGTCCTCGCTGCCGACAATGCTGCCGATGCCGATAATGCGGCTGATACGTCTAGGCAAACCACCCGCTACAGTCTCGATACCGTCGTGGTGCAGGGGCGGCGCAGCCTGAATGACGAGGTCATCACCGACCAGAAAAACCGTGAGGTGATTGCGCAGGAAATGGTGCGCGATATCCGCGACTTGGTGCGCTACACCACCGATGTGGGCATCAGCGACAGTGGTCGCCACCTGAAAGGCTTTGCCATCCGTGGGGTGGAGGGCAACCGGGTTGGCATCAGCGTCGATGGTGTATCGCTGCCGGACTTCGAAGAAAACTCGCTGTACAACCGTTATGGCAATTTCAACAACTCTAGGATGTCGATAGACCCGGAGCTGGTGCGCGCGGTGAGCATCGTCAAGGGCGCCGATGCGTTTTCCGGCGGCAGTGGTGCACTCGGTGGCCGGGTTGATTACCGCACGCTGGAGGCGAGCGATATCGTCCGTGCCGGCAACGAAACCGGCTTTTTGCTGCGCAGCGGCTACGCCAGCAAAAACCGTGAATGGGTCAATGGCTTTGCGGTCGGTTATGCCGGGGATGCGTTTGAAACGCTGCTGATGTATTCGCACCGGCATGGGCATGAGATGACCAGCCGCGGCGAAGGCCCGTACTACTATCAGGACAAGAGCCAGCACCCAGATCCTGCGCGGCACAAACAGGACAGCTATCTTGCCAAGTTCCGCTGGCATATCAGTCCGGCGCATAGCCTGTCGCTGGCATTGACCGGGCAGTTTGCGCGCAACTTTACCGATGAACGCTCCTATACGCTGTTTGGTTCGCAATGGCGCGAGGCCGAGGACATCAGCCGCCGCAACAATGTGCAACTGGGCTATGCCTGGAACCCGCAGAGCGACTGGCTGGCGAGCTTGAATGTGGATGCCGATTACCAGCGCACCGATTTGTCGGCGGTCAACTACAAGGGCAGCCGCAACTTCACCAGCAATGAAAAAGAGCTGGGCGAGGTGTATGACCGCCGCATGCACACCCGCTTCAAGCGATTGACCTTCGGTCTGGAAACCTTGCCGCTGGACTTGGGCAGCAGCCAGCACACGCTGGCATTCAAGGCATTTGCCGCCGACCGCGAGTTCTGGAACATCAATTACGACACTTATATATTCAGCGGCGAAGCCACCCGGCAGCCACCCTATGCCATCCAGTACCCGGTCAATACCCGGCAATACGGTTTTTCGCTGGAAGACCGGGTGCAGTGGAGCCAAGCACTTTCCAGCCGTTTTGGTCTGCGCTATGACCATGAACGGCTGAATCCGCAGGCACTGAACGCGCCTTGCAGCAAGGCCTGCATTGCCGAGGGGCGTCCGCAGGGCAATACCTTTGAAAACTGGAATGGCTTGGCAAGCGTGGTGGCGCAGTTGGATCGGCACTGGGCGCTGGGGGCCACGGTCAGCACCGGCTACCGGGTGCCGACCGCATCGGAAATGTATTTCACCTTCCAAAATGCCTATGGCAGCTGGAAGTCCAACCCGGATTTGCGCGCCGAGCGCAGCGTCAATTACAGCCTGACCCTGCAAGGCGAAGGTGAAGCCGGTAGCGTGAATATCAGCCTGTATCAGGTCAATTACCGCGACTTTTTGTTCGAGCAGGAATCCATCACCCGTACCCGCAATCCGTATTATGAGCAATGCCAAGCTTGGGGCTGCGCCGAATATAACGAAGCTCCGGTGCAGCAGATGGTCAATCTCGACCGGGCAAGGATTCGCGGGCTGGAGCTTTCCAGTCATTTGAACCTAGCGCATTACTGGCCGCAACTGACCGGCTGGCAGCTTTCGGCGCAACTGGGCTACAGCAAGGGGCGCCTTTCCAGCGACAACAGCCTGCTGTCCATCCAGCCACTGAAGGGCATTCTGGGGCTGGACTATCAGGCGCCCAGTGGTCGCTGGGCGGTATTTGCCCGCGGCACCTATCTTGGCGCGAAAAAGGCCGGTGATGCCCAAGTGGTGCAGAACGTGTATTCCTACCGCACCCGCAGCTTCAGCCGCGAAGTAACGACCTATCCGTACCTCAACCGCCGTGCGGTGTTGATGGATATTTACGGCTTTATTCGCGCGGGCGAGCGTTTCACCTTCCGTGCCGGGGTTTACAACTTGTTCAACCGCAAATACCACACCTGGGATGCGCTGCGCGGCATCAATGCCCATTACGGTGCCAGCACCACCAACTCGGTGGATCGGGATGGCTACGGACTGGAGCGCTTCCACGCGCCGGGACGCAATTTCAGCCTGTCGATGGAATACCTGTTCTGACCTGACGCCTGCTTGCCGGGTCGGCAGGCTTTCAGCTTGCCCCATTACAATGCAGCACCGTTTATTGGAGTGTGCCGGATGTGTGGGATTGTCGGGGCGATTGCCAGCCGTGATGTGGTGCCGTTGTTGGTCGAAGGGCTGAAGCGGCTGGAATATCGCGGTTATGACTCGGCCGGATTGGCGGTGATTGCCGATGGCGAAGTCGAGCGTGTGCGCCGTACCGGGCGCGTAACGGAAATGGAGGCGGCAGCCTTGGATGCGGGGCTTGCCGCCTCGCTCGGTATCGGGCATACCCGCTGGGCGACCCACGGCGGCGTAACCGAGGCCAATGCCCATCCGATGGTCAGCCGTGGCCGTCTGGCGCTGGTGCATAACGGCATCATCGAGAACCACGAAACTTGGCGTGAGTTCCTGCGCGGCGAAGGCTATGCGTTCGACTCGCAGACCGATACGGAGGTCATCGCCCATCTGGTTCACTATCACCAACAGCAAGGCGCCAGCCTGTTGCAAGCGGTGCAACAGGTCAGCCGCGTGCTGGAAGGCGCCTATGCCATCGCCGTGATTGACCGCGACGCGCCCGATTGTATGGTGGTGGCGCGTATGGGCTGCCCGCTGCTGATTGGCGTGGGCGAGGGCGAAAACTTCATCGCCTCGGATGTTTCGGCCATCCTGCAAGCCACCCGGCAGGTGATGTTTCTGGAAGAAGGCGATACCGCGCAGTTGAGCCGCGAGCGCGTGGATATTTTCGATGCCGAAGGCAAGCCGGTCAGCCGTGCGCTGCATACCTCGGATGTATCACTGGCATCGCTGGAGCTTGGCCCCTATAGCCACTTCATGCAGAAGGAAATCCACGAGCAGCCAGCGGCATTGGCCGACACCATCGAGGGGATTTCCGATCTGGCCGCCTTTGATGCGCAGCTTTTTGGCGCAGAAAACGCCGAGTTCGCGCAGATTGAATCGGTGCAGATTCTCGCCTGCGGTACCAGCTTTTATGCTGGCCTTGTGGCGCGCTACTGGATTGAATCATTGGCCGGTATTCCCTGCGCAGTGGATATCGCCAGCGAATACCGTTATCGCGATGTGGTGGCGCGCCCCAATCAGCTGGTGGTGACCATCTCGCAATCCGGTGAAACACTGGACACCTTGGAGGCGCTGAAATACGCCAAGGGCGAAGGCCAGGCGCTGACGCTGTCGATTTGCAACGTACCCGAGAGTGCTATCCCGCGTGCCAGCCGCTGGGTGTTCTATACCCGCGCCGGGGCAGAGATTGGTGTGGCCTCGACCAAGGCCTTCACCACGCAATTGGTAGCTCTGTTTGTGCTGGCCGGTACGCTGGCGAAACTGCGCGGGCGACTGGCACCGGCGCATGAAGCCGAGCTGGTCGATGCCCTGCGCCACCTGCCCGGCAGCGTGCAACATGCACTCAATCTGGAGCCGCAAATCAGAGCTTGGAGCGAGAAGTTCATCGCCAAGCAACATGCGTTGTTCCTTGGGCGCGGCGTGCATTATCCAATCGCGCTTGAAGGCGCGTTGAAGCTCAAGGAAATCTCCTATATCCATGCCGAAGGCTATCCCGCCGGCGAGCTCAAGCACGGCCCGCTGGCATTGGTGGACAGCGAAATGCCGGTGGTGGTGATTGCCCCGAATGACCGCCTGCTGGAAAAAGTCAAAGCCAATATCCAGGAAGTGCGCGCCCGCGGTGGCGAGATGTTCGTGTTTGCCGATGCCGACAGCCATTTTGGCGAAGAAGACGGCGTGCACGTGATTCGCGCCCCACGCCATGCCGGGCTACTCTCGCCCATCGTGCACGCCATTCCGGTGCAGCTTTTGGCCTATCACACGGCACTGGCGCGTGGCACGGATGTGGACAAGCCGCGCAACCTTGCCAAGAGCGTGACCGTGGAATGACGCGGCGCCTGCGCGCGGCCTTTGGGTAGCGCCGTTTTTCGAGAAAACCGTGCTTGCAGTGGCTCCCGCGCAAGGCTGAACCGCTTGCGCGTCTTTCACCCAAGGTCGTGGCTTTTGGCCGGAAACTCGGTCGCAGCGAAGACGTATCAGTAGTCGCTTAGGGCAGCGACTGGACAAACAGTGCGGCGATGGCCTCCAGGCCGCGCTGGTCGTCGGCATCGAAACGCGCCGGCAGCGGGCTGTCGATATCAAGCACGCCAATTAGCGTGCCGTCCTTCAGCAGCGGGATGACGATTTCCGAGCGCGATGCGGCATCGCAGGCGATATGGCCGGGAAAGGCGTGCACATCGTCAATGCGCTGGGTCTGGCGCTGACTGGCCGCCGCACCGCAAACCCCTTTGTCCAGCGGGATGCGCACACAGGCCGGCAGCCCTTGGAACGGGCCGACGACCAGCTCCTTGCCGTCAAAAAAATAAAACCCGGCCCAGTTCAGGTCGGGCAGGCTGTTGAACAACAAGGCGGAAAGATTGGCCGCATTGGCGATGTGATTTTGCTCGCCGTGGAAAAGCTGCCGGGCAGAGGCCAGCAGTTGTGCATATTGGTCAGGCTTCTGGCCTGCAAGTGTGATCGGATTGAACATACGCAAAGTGTAAAGCGTCGATAATGCACGGATGCAAAATTTGCCCTCCGACCTTTACATCACCGGCACTGATACCGAAATCGGCAAAACTTTCGTAACCTGCGCCTTGCTTCGCCAGGCCGCTGAAGCCGGACGGCGGCAGGTCGGCATGAAGCCCGTGGCCAGCGGCTGCATTGAAACTGCCGAAGGCTGGCGCAGCGAGGATGCGCTGGCGCTGCAACAGGCCGATGGGCTGGACGTGCCCTACACACTCCGCAACCCTTATGCCCTGCCATTGCCTGCTGCACCGGAAATTGCTGCCGCACAGGCTGGCGTGGAAATTGCCCTTGCCCCGCTGCTGGCTGCCCATGCCGATTTGCGTGCCAGCCATCCGGGCGTGTGGCTTGAAGGTGTCGGTGGCTGGGCCGCGCCCCTTACCGCGCAGCTTGAACAGGCCGACTTGGTGCGCGCATTGGATATTCCGGTGTTGATGGTGGTTGGGCTGCGGCTGGGCTGCGTGCATCAGGCGCGTGTTACCCAGCGCGCGATTGTCGCCGACGGTTGTCGCCTTGTCGGCTGGATTGCCAACCCGATTGACCCGGCCATGCTGCGACCTGCCGAAAACATCGACATCCTGACCCGTGTACTGGGCACCCCGCCCTTGCAAGTCATGCCCCGGCGAGCTAAATAAATATGCGTTTTGCAAACTTCAGGAGAAATTCGATGCGTGTTTTCAAGTTGGCTTTCATCGCCTTGTTTGCCATGACTTTGTTGGTCGCCTGTGGGAAAAAATCCCCGGAGGATGTCGCCCATGCATTCGTGGAAAAGAGCTATGCCGGTGATGCCGATGCGGTCATCGCCATGCTGCATGTTTCCGAGCGTGCCGAGGCCAAGCCCGGTGAGCAGGAATTGCTGACCGGCAAGCTGCGTGCGATGGTGGCCGAAAAGAAGGCCGAGGCCGATGAGCGCGGCGGAGTGGACAAAATCACCACCGAAGGCGCGCAGGCGCATCCGGGCGATGCCAAGCGTGCCTCGGTCGAGGTTACCGTGCACTTCAAACAGGGCACAAGCACGAAAGAGCGCGTCAATCTGGTGGAAACCGACAAGGGCTGGCGTGTCCGGGCGGGTATTTTCTGACGCGCTGATTCATGCCCCGTTTGACCCGCTACTGCCTAGCAGCTACGTTTTGGGCGCTGTGCCTGTTTGCTGTGGTGGGCACGACTCGACCGACAGTGCGCCGCCGGGCACCGGCGCTACCACCGGCGCATCTGCTTGAAGTGGGAGACTGGGTTTTTCGCAGCGGTACAAGCCAGGAAAGTCATCTGATTCGACGCTTGAGTCGCAGCGCCTATTCGCATATCGGCATAGTGGTGGAAACCTCGCCTGAGGTGCGGATTGTGCATGCCACCACTGACGATGACCCACTGCATCCCGATCAAGTCTTACTGAGCAAATTGACAGCATTTGCCGCAGCCGAACATGCCGAAGCCATTGCGGTGGCGCGCCCGAGTTTTTTGAGCCGTGAGCAGCGTATCCAGAGCGCGCTGCATGCCCGACAGCATGTTGGCGCGCGATTTGTGCTGGCTGCACGCGACAAGCCGCATCGTTATTGCACCACTTTGCTGCGCGATGCCATCCGCACCCAGCAGCCAGATTTTGAGCTGCCTTGGCAGACCCTGGATATTGCCCTGTTTCACGGCGAATATCTGATGCCGCAGCGCTTTGCCGAGGCGGATGTGGAGTGGATATTTCCTGCCTTGCGGCAATGAAAAACCCGGCCGCCCAAGCTGCCGGGTTTCTCGAACGCTGGTGAGCCGGATTGAATCAGGCCGCGCGTGCCTTCTTGGCGGCAGCCTTCACGGCCTTTTCGCCTTCGGCCTGCACCTTGGCCACGACTTGTTCCACCTCACCCTTGGCGATTTGGGCGATGGCTTCGTTGGTTTTCAGGGTGCTGTCGTAGATTTCCTGGCTGGTGGCGATGGCGCGCTCGGCGTTTTCGCGGGCGACTTGCACACCGGCGGGAACCGCATCACGCAGGCTGTTGAGGTCACGGCTTTCCACCAGCTGCCCCCAGTAGGCAAAGGTCGCATTGGCGCTTTCTTCCAAAGCGGCCAGTTGCAGGCCGAACACCTTTTCAGCGTTCTCAAGCGCCAGACGGTTGATGCGGGCAGCGGTGTCGGCAAACTGGCGGGTTGCAGCGACGAACTGTTCGTTGAATTGCGGCTGGTACATGATGAATTTCCTCGGTTGGGTGGTAAAAAACCGGGGATTCCCGATTTGTGCGGCGCAGCATAACGCAGATTATTTTGCGCTGCAACAATTCGGTTTTGCCTGTTTCCGTATGTTCAGCCAGCGGCCACTTCATCCGGCCCGGTGTACCGGCTGCCGGCCGTGCAAGTCTCATGCACCACCACGGCGGACAGCAGTGGCACCGAAGGCTTCAGTCGCTCCCAGATCCATTGCGCCAGACGCTCGCTGGTCGGGTTTTCCAGACCTTCGATGTCATTGAGATAGTGATGATCAAGCTGCTGGTACAGGGGCTTGAACGCGGCTTTCAGATCGGCAAAGTCCATCACCCAGCCCAGTTGCGGGTCGAGCGGGCCGCTGACATGCAGCTCCACGCGGAATGAATGGCCATGCAGACGCGCACATTTGTGGCCTTCCGGGACATTCGGCAGGCGGTGCGCAGCTTCGAGAGTGAAAATCTTGAAAATGTCCATGACATTTCCTTGTGTGTAGATACAAAAAAGCCCGCACTGATGCGGGCAGTTTGGTGGCTATGGGTGGAATCGAACCACCGACCTCGGGATTATGAGTCTCGCGCTCTAACCGTCTGAGCTACATAGCCATTGACTCGTCCGCGCTAGGCGGGGAACGGCGGATTATTCATGGAAAAGAATTGCGTGTCAATGCTGTTGGGCAGATTTTTTGCGCTGTGCTCGAAAGTGGCGGAGATGGGCTTGCCGTGTTGGCGCATGCGTGGCACATTCGATGGCAGCGGGGTTCGGCCCCAAAACTTTCAGGAGTCCGCGTCGTGATTGATCCGGACGGTTTTCGCCCCAATGTGGGCATCGTGCTGATGCATCCGGATGGCCGGGTGTTTTGGGCGCGCAGAATACGCCGGGACGGATGGCAGTTTCCGCAGGGCGGTATGAACTCCGACGAAACTCCGTTGGAGGCGATGTACCGTGAGTTGCGCGAAGAAACCGGCCTATTGCCCGAGCATGTGGACGTGCTGGGTGCCACGCCTGGCTGGTTGCGTTATCGCTTGCCGGCGCGTGCGGTACGGCATGGTGAACGGCTGGTGTGCATCGGTCAGAAGCAGGTTTGGTTCTTGCTGCGGATGAAAGGCGACGAGGGCGATGTGCGGCTGGATTTGACCGAACATCCCGAATTCGACCACTGGCGCTGGGTGGATTTTTGGTATCCGGTAAAGAACGTGGTGACGTTCAAGCGCAATGTGTATTCGCGTGCCTTGCAACACTTTGCGCCACTGGCACGCGGCGTGGTCGGACAGGGGGTGATTCCGCCGCCGAGTGTCGAGGTGCGCAATTTCGGCGCCAGACGTAGTCAGTATCGACGGATTCTCATTCCCGGCGGACGTGAGCGTGGCGGTTAAGGCTGACCGGGGGGCGGATTGGTGGTTTTTCCCATCAGCCAGCGCAGGCCACGCAGGGTTTTGCGTGCCAGCCACCAGAAGATGAGGGCAAAACCAAGGCTCACCACCAGCACGATGACCAGCGCTACCCAAGGATTGAAGATGGCAAGTGCCAGTGAGCCGGCGGTGAGAATATCTTCACCCAATGAGGCGAGCCAGTTGCTGGCTGGTTCCGGCGAAGTATTGATGAGGGCGCGTGTGCCGGTTTTCAGGAAATGACTGGTCAGGGTTACGCCTGCGCCTGCGGCCAACATGCCGACGCCCAGTTCGCCATCGGGTGAGATGGTGGCGGCGGCCAGAAATGCGCCTGCGGGAATGCGTGCCAAGGTTTGCAGCAAGTCCCAGATGCTGTCCACGCCGGGGATTTTGTCGGCAAAGAACTCGACCAGCGCCAGCAGGCCGGAGACACCCAGAACCCATGGTGATGTGGTGGCTTCTAGGGCTTCGGGTAGTGCCACCCAGCCCATGGCACCGGCAATGCCGACGCCGAACACGGTCAGATAGACGCGAATTCCGGCCAGCCAGGCCAGCAACACCCCGGCGGCAAAAATGTGGGCAGATGTCACTTCCATGGCGGGTTTCCGAAGTGGGCGAGGTGGCATGCACTATAGCCTGATTGTGCCGGGCTTGAACCGGCGCCGCGCAAGCCCCATGCTGTGCGCATGGAAACTCAGACCCACCGGGATGCGCCCGGCTATCAACAGCTTGAAGCACCGCTGACCTTCACGCAGGCGGCGGCAGACAAAGTGCGCGAGCTGATTGCCGAAGAAGGCAATCAGGCGCTGAAGTTGCGCGTCTATATCCAGGGCGGTGGCTGCTCCGGATTTCAGTATGGTTTTGAGTTCGATGAAAATCAGGCCGAGGACGATCTGGCCGTGGTAACCGATGGCGTGGTGTTGTTGGTCGATCCGCTTAGCCTGCAATACCTGATGGGGGCGACGGTGGATTACACCGAAACCCTGCACGGGGCGCAGTTTTCCATCCGCAATCCGAATGCCAAAACCACCTGCGGTTGCGGCTCGTCGTTTACGGTGTGAAGCCAGCCAGCCGCCCGGATGAAGCCTGTCTGACGGCGATTGGCTGGCCGCTTGAATTGCCTGCGGATTGGCAGGCGATATTGGCGGCGCATCCGGCGGCGCATCCAGCACGGGTCATCGAGCAGCATCGCTCCGGCTATGTGGTGGCTCGGCACGTCGGTGATGCGCAAGCGGCTGAATCCCTGCCCGAATGGGCGCGGCCACGTTGCGAGCCGACCCGCCGCGCGGCGGTGGGGGATTGGGTATTGATTGAGGCGAGCGCGCAAAAGCCTCGTATCGTGGCGCTCTTGCCGCGCTGGAGCAGCATCAAGCGGGCTGCGGCAGGCGAGCATTACAAACAGCAATTGATCGCCGCCAATGTCGATACCGCTTTTGTCGTGACCGGCCTAGATGCGGATTTCAACCCGCGCCGTATCGAGCGCTATTTGTTGTTGCTAAAGGGCGGCGGGGTCGAGCCAGTCGTGGTGCTGACCAAACAAGACATTGCCGCCGATGCCCCGGCCGCACGCGAGGCACTTGCCGCTCTTGCAGCGCAGGACATTGCCGTGTGCAGCATCAATGCACGCGAGGCCAGCAGTGTGGCCGTGCTGGCGCCCTGGCTGACCGCCGGGCGCACCGTGGTGTTGGTCGGTTCCTCCGGGGCGGGCAAATCCACGCTGACCAATACACTGCTTGGCGAGCAGCGCATGCGTACTGGCGCGGTGCGTACCCATGATGCGCGGGGGCGGCACACCACAACGCATCGGGCGCTACTGGCATTGCCGAGCGGGGCTTGTCTGATTGATACGCCCGGCATGCGCGAGCTCAAGCCCACCGGCGAAGAACAATTGGACGCGGCGGCATTTGCCGATATTGCCGAATTGGCCGGGCAGTGCCGGTTCCGGGATTGCCGCCATGACAAGGAACCTGGCTGCGCCTTGCAGGCGGCGGTGGCGTGCGATGAATTGGAGCAGGCGCGCTTTGTCAATTATCTGAAGCTGCGCGACGAGCTGGCCACGGCGGCGGATACCCTGGCACAACGCCAGGCAGAAAATGCCGCCGGGGGGCGTGGACGCGGGCGTTTTCGTCGCTGAAGCATTGGCTGCCCAAGAGTCGTGAATAGAAATAGACGTTGCGTCAGATAAAACTTGGGCGTGCCGTAGCACGCCCTGAAGTACGGAGAGGTTTATTTGACTTGCAGGGTCATCGCCTGCACGCCGCCGCTTTCCAGTTTCTGTTTGGCGGCAGCCGCTTCCGAGGCCGAGGCATAAGGCCCCATGCGCACGCGGTAAACCGTTTTGCCATTGATTTGCGCCGATTCCACACGGGCATTCAGACCCAGCAAAGCGATTCTGGCCTTGGCGGCTTCCGCATCGCCGCTGGCGCCAAAGGCGCCGGCCTGCACGATATACGGTGTGCTGCGCGCGGCTGCTTGTGCGGCAGCATTGGCCGCAGTGGCTACCGCAGGGGCAGGTGCAGGTGCAGCGGGTGTCGGCGCGGGTGCCGGTTTCGGTGGCGCTGGTGGGTTGGGGGCAGTGGCAGGCGTGCTGGCGACCGCTGCGGGCGGGGTTGCGGTATTGGCCGCAGGCGTGGCGACCGGAGCCGGATTGCGGCTTGTCGCCGTGTTGGCGCTTGTATTGGCAGGCGCACGGGGAGTTGCAGCGGGGCGGTTTGCAGGCGGCGTGGCGGTGGCTTCTGGCAAGGGGCGCGGCAGTTGCGCATTGGCAGCAGCTACGGCACGGGCGTGTGCGTCGGCAGCCTGGGTGGCGGCGTTGTTGCTTTGAACCGGCGGCTGGGTGACGGCCTCGCGGGGCGCTGCCGGAGCATTGGCCTGCTGGGCGGCACGGGCAGCGGCTGCTTCGGCGGCGGCGCGGCGGCGAGCCTCTTCACGCTGGATAGCGGCCAGTTGGGCATCGGTCAGGGCGACTTCCTCATTCGGCAGCACTTCGTAGAAATCGAAGTCGCGCGATTTTGGCGGCTCCTGGCGTGCCGGCTCGCTCTGGCGCTTCGGTGCGACCGCCGGTGTCGGTTCAAAAGCAGGCGCCGGTGGGGCAGGTTGCGGCTGCGCTTCCTGCGGGGCAGGTGGGTTGCCGACACTGAAAAAGCCGGTATCGCCTTCTTTTTGGGCGCCAATAAAGCGTGGCGCCAGCAGGATGACCACGATGGTCAGCAAAACGCCTATCAGCAGCCATGCCCAGCCGGGCATGCTGCTTTGCCGGGCGCTGCTGCGGCGCGCCTGTGATTTTCCGCGACGTGCGGCCATATTTTTGTCTCCAGTTACATTTTTTCGGGTGCGGAAACACCCAGCAACGCCATGCCGTTTTTCAGCACTTGTGCGGTGGCGGTGCACAACGCAAGACGCGCGTCGCGTTCGTTGGCATCATCCACCAGCACCGGCTGGGCGTGATAAGCGGTATGGAAGGCGGTGGCAAGCTCACGCAGGTACTGGGCGATGATATGCGGCTCCAGTGTTTGCGCGGCTGCGGCCACTACTTCCGGGTAGCGCGATAGCTCAATCATCAGCGCCAAGCTGGCTTCGTCTTGCAGCTTGGCAAGCTGGGCAAGGCCGTTTTCCGGCCGGAAGGTAAAGCCCTTTTCGGTGGCTTGACGCAGCAGGCTGTGCACCCGGGCATGGGCGTATTGCACATAGAACACCGGGTTGTCATTGGACTGGCTGCGAGCTAGGTCGATATCGAAGGTGAGCTGCGAGTCGGGCTTGCGCGCAATCAGGAACCAGCGCACGGCGTCCTTGCTGGTTTCTTCAATCAAATCGCGCAGGGTCAGATAGCTGCCGGCGCGCTTGGAGAGTTTGACCTCCTCGCCGCCACGCATCACCGTGACCATCTGGTGCAGCACATAATCCGGGTAGCCTTTGGGGATGCCCGCATCCAGCGCCTGCAAACCGGCGCGCACCCGTGCCAGCGAGCCATGATGATCGGCGCCGAGCTCGGTGATGGCGCGCTGCCAGCCGCGTTGCCATTTGCTGCGGTGATAAGCCACGTCCGGCACAAAGTAGGTATAGCTGCCGTCGGACTTGCGCATCACCCGATCTTTGTCATCGCCAAACTCGGTGGTGCGTAGCCACAAGGCGCCGCCTTCCTCGTAGGTATGGCCGCGCCGGGTTAACTCGGCGACGGTTTCTTCCACCTTGCCATCGGCATACAGCGAGGATTCCAGGAAATAGTTGTCAAACGTTACCGCATAGGCGGCAAGGTCGGCGTTTTGTTCGCGGCGCAGCCAAGCCACGGCAAAGCGGCGAATGGCATCCATGTCATCGCGGTTCTGGCTGCCGCTGACGGTTTGGCCGTCCACTTCGACCGATTCTTCGCGCAGATAGGCTGCGGCCACATCGGCGATGTAGTCGCCGTTGTAGGCATCGGCAGGCCAAGCGGCATCGCCGGGTTTGTGGCCGTCGATGCGCGCCTTGACCGATTTGGCAAGGTTTTCAATCTGCACGCCGGCATCGTTGTAATAGAACTCGCGGACCACCTGCCAGCCGCTGGCGGCCAGCACTCGGGCGATGGAGTCCCCGATTGCGGCGGCACGGCCATGCCCCACATGCAGCGGGCCGGTAGGGTTGGCCGAGACATATTCCACGCCGACCTTTTGCCCCTGACCCTGATCGTTGTGACCAAAGCGCTCGCCTTGGGCATGGATGGTGCGCACCACCGAATGCCAGGCATCGCTGCCAAGGTGGAAATTGATGAAGCCAGGGCCTGCAATTTCCACCTTGGCAATGCGCGTATCTTGAGGCAGCGCCTCCAGCAGTGCTTGCGCCAGTGCGCGCGGATTGCTGCGCGCGGGTTTGGCCAGCAGCATCGCGGCATTGGTGGAGAAGTCGCCGTGGCTGGCTTCACGCGGGCGTTCGATGACGAAATCGGGCGTGGCCAAATCGGCAGGAAGCGTGCCGTTGGCACAAAGGGTGACAATGGCCTGTTCGACCAGAGACTTGAGCTGGGCTTTCACGGAAAGATCAGGGGCAATGATGCGACCGGGTAGTTTAATCCAGCTTGCTGCGGGTTTTTTCACATCAGTCCGCGTTCGGCCATCGACAGCGGCGGGCCATCGGCGATGATGAAGTGGTCAAGCAGACGGATTTCCACCAAATCCAGTGCGTTTTTCAGGGTGCGGGTCAATGCCCGGTCGGCTTGGCTGGGTGTGGCATCGCCACTGGGGTGGTTGTGGCCGACGATGACGGCGGTGGCATTGTGCGCCAGTGCGCGGCGAACCACTTCACGCGGATACACCGATGCACTGTCAACGGTGCCACTGAACATCTCCTCGAATGCCAGGCTTCGATGACGGCTGTCCAGAAACAGCGCGGCAAATACTTCGCGGCTTTGGTGGCGTAGCCGCTGGCTGAAATAATGCCCGGCGGCACTGGGCGAGTTGAGACTCTCACCACGCGCAAGCGCTGCGGCAAGATGGCGGCTGCACAACTCCATTGCGCCGGTCAGCAGGCACGCACGGGCAGGGCCGATGCCGGGGAGACGAGCCATGTCTTTGGGGCTGCGCTCAAGCAGGGCGCGCAGCGGGCCGTAATCGCGCAGCAGGATGCGGGCGGTGCTGACGGCATCTTGTCCCGGCAGTCCCGAGCCTAGGAACAGCGCCAGCAGCTCCGCATCGGAGAGTACGGCCGCGCCGCGTTGCAGGAGTTTTTCGCGCGGGCGTTCTTCAGCGGGCCAGTCATGGATGTGCATGGAAACCCTCCAGCGCAGTGATTCATGCTGTCAGGCTGATGCTTGGCACGGCATCCGGGCATCGGAAAGCCGGTTTCATCGGTTAAGCTGATGCCTCTGTTGATTGCCGGAAAAGTCTTACCCGTGAATGCTTCACTGATGCTTTCGGGCAAAAAAATCTTGCTTTGTGTCTGTGGCGGCGTGGCAGCTTACAAAGCGGCGGATTTGACCCGCCAGCTTCGCCGGGCGGGGGCACTCGTGCAGGTGGCGATGACCGCTTCGGCCTTGCAGTTTGTTGGTGCAGCGACCTTCCAGGCATTGAGTGGACAGCCGGTGCGCAGCAGCTTGTGGGATGCGCAGGCGGAAGCGGCAATGGGGCATATCGAGCTCGCCCGCTGGCCGGATGCCATCGTGATTGCACCGGCCACGGCCAATACGCTGGCAAAACTCGCACATGGGTTGGCCGATGATTTGATTAGCACGCTTTGCCTTGCCAGTACCGCGCCGGTGCTGGCCGCCCCGGCGATGAATCACCGGATGTGGCTGCATCCGGCCACACAAGCCAATATCGCCCTGCTGCAAAGCCGTGGGATGGCAATGGTTGGCCCCGATAGCGGTGAGCAGGCCTGCGGCGAGCAGGGGCCGGGGCGGATGAGCGAGCCGGGCGAAATCGTCGCGGCATTGTGCGAAGTGCTGGGCGAGGTGCGGGCGTGAGCCTTGCAGGCAAGCGAATACTGGTAAGCGCAGGGCCGACCTTCGAGGATATCGACCCGGTGCGCTTTCTCGGCAATCGCTCCAGCGGCAAGATGGGGTTTGCCATCGCTGGGGAAGCCGCGCGCCGTGGCGCCGTGGTGCAGTTGGTGGCGGGGCCGGTGAGCCTGACAACGCCAGCGGGCGTGAGTCGGCAGGATGTGCGCAGCGCAGCGCAGATGCACGCGGCGGTGATGGCCGCGCTGCCTGCCGACATCTATATCGGTGCGGCGGCGGTGGCGGATTTCACCCCGCAGCAGGTTGCGGCGCAAAAGCTGAAAAAAACACCGGACAGCACGCATATGACGCTCACTCTGGTGCGTACCCGCGACATCTTGGCTGATGTTGCGGCCGCTCGCCTGCGTCCGGCTTGCGTGGTCGGCTTTGCTGCTGAAACCGACGATATCGAGCGCTATGCGCAGGGCAAACTGGCCGCCAAGGGCGTGGACATGATTTGTGCCAATCAGGTCGGGCGCGTCGAGGGCGGTTTTGAGTCCGAGCAAAATGCCCTGACGGTGTACTGGCCGGGTGGCTCGGTGGCGCTGGCGATGGCGACCAAGACGGAAATCGCCGCACAATTGTTGAACCTTCTGGAAAGCAGATTTTGAAAATGCCGCATGCTTTGAAAGTAAAGATTCTCGATGCGCGCTTTGGCAGCGAATGGCCGCTGCCCAGCTATGCCACGGCCGGCAGTGCCGGGCTGGATTTGCGTGCAGCCATTGAGGCGCCGTTGACGCTGGCCCCTGGCAAGGCCGAGCTGTTGCCGTCCGGGCTTGCCATCCATATTGCCGATCCGGGCTTGTGTGCGATGATTTTGCCGCGTTCGGGGCTGGGGCATAAGCAGGGCATCGTGCTCGGCAATGGCACCGGGCTGATTGATGCCGACTATCAGGGGCCGCTGCTGATTTCCGTCTGGAATCGCAGCGATACGGCATATGTCATCACGCCCGGCGACCGGATTGCGCAACTGGTGCTGATGCCGGTGGCACGCGCCGTGCTTGAAGTGGTGGATACGTTTGAATCAAGTGAGCGTGGCGAAGGTGGCTTTGGCCATACCGGCTTGCGCTGAAGGATCAAGACCATGAGTGAAAAAAAATCATCATTGCCCAAATTTGAGTTTGGCTCTGTCGATCAGGCAAGGCCGTGGCTGGCCGTGTTGCTGCTGTTGCTGGCTGGCTGGCTGCTGTGGTCTGGTGTCAGCCAGTGGATGGGCAGTAGTGGTGAGCAATCGGTATTGTCCGAGCGTGATGCGCTCTCGGCCAAGGTCGCTCAGCAGCTGGAGCAGATGCGCAAGCAAACGGAAGCTGCGGTGCAGACAGAGACAATCAAGTCGGCACTGGCGGCCAATAATCTGCAAGCGGCCGCGGAGCATATCCGCAAGGCGCTGCCCGATGCCAAGGGCGTGGAGGTTTACCCGCAGGACTTGCAGCCGTTCTACCAAAAACTGCCTGAATCTGGTTATGGCCGCTTGGCGGTGCTGGAAGAAGTCGCCGTGGAAGGCAAGACGGTGGTGCGTATCGGCATGGCCGACAAAGAAAAAAGCGTGCTGATTGCCGTGCCGCTGGATCAAGGCGTGGTGGCATTGGCGGCGCTGCCATTGCAGCCACTGGTCGATGCGGTAACTGCCGCAGCGGCCGGGCAAGGCTATTTGGCACTGCGTCAGGGGCAGAGCACCATCGCTGAAAAAGGCGATACTGCTTCGGCGGGCTATGCCGAGTCGCGCGCGGTCAAGGTGGCGGGCAGCGAGTTGCGCGTGGCGGCCGGTATCAATGTGCAGGAAGAAGCCGGGCCATTCGGGCTTGGGCCGATTCCGGCGGTGATATTGGGTGTGGTGCTGCTGCTCATCGCGCTGGCCTTGCTGCTGCTGCCGAAACTGCGAGCCGGAAAAGCTGCCGCCGAAGACGAGCCCGAAGCCCTGACGCTGGATGAAATCGCCACCGGCAAGAAGAAGGTGGTCGAGGTGCCGGTCAACGAGGAGTTTGACCAGATGGAAGCGGAAGCGGCAGCGGCGCTGGGTGATGTGCCGGTATCGCCCGCTAGGGCGGCGGCCTCGGTCAGTACGGTGCCGGTCGCACCGGGCATCTTCCGTGCCTATGACATCCGTGGCGTGGTCGGACTGGACTTGAATGCCGATGTGGCGCGTGCGATTGGTCTTGCCATTGGTTCGCAAATGCACGCGCAGGGGTTGACGGAAATCGTGGTCGGCCGCGATGGTCGCCTGTCCGGGCCAGAGCTTGCCGGCGGGCTGATCGAGGGGCTGCGTGATGCCGGTTGCAAGGTGATTGATATCGGCCTTGCGCCCACGCCGCTGGTGTATTTCGCCGCCTATCATCTGCGCGCTGGCTCTTGCGTGGCAGTAACCGGCAGCCATAACCCGCCGGATTACAACGGCTTCAAAATCGTGCTGGGTGGCGAAACGCTGTCGGGCGAGGCGATCAAGGCGCTGTACGAACGCATCAGCAGCCAGCAGCTGCATATTGCACAGGTGCGCGGTGCGCTGGAAACCCGGAATGTCGCCGCTGATTATGTCGAACGGGTGGCTTCGGACATCCAGATTGCCCGACCGCTGAAAGTGGTGGTCGATGCCGGCAATGGCGCTGCGGGCGAGCTGGGGCCGCAGGTATTGCAGGCCATCGGCGCCGAGGTCATCCCGCTGTATTGCGAGATTGATGGGCAGTTCCCCAACCACCATCCCGACCCCAGTGACCCGCACAATCTGCATGACCTGATTGCCGCAGTGAAACAAACCGGCGCCGATGTCGGTATCGCTTTCGATGGCGATGGCGACCGCCTAGGCGTGATTACACCGGCCGGGCACAACATCTTCCCCGACCGCTTGCTGATGTTGTTCGCCGCGGATGTGCTGGAGCGCCAGCCTGGGGCGATGATTGTCTATGACGTCAAATGCACCGGCGCACTGGCACCGTGGATTCTGCGTCATGGCGGCAGCCCGCTGATGTGGAAAACCGGGCATTCCTTCATCAAGGCCAAGATGCGTGAAACCGAGGCCGAGCTGGCTGGCGAAATGAGTGGGCATTTCTTCTTCAAGGAACGCTGGTACGGTTTTGACGATGGCATCTATTCGGCTGCGCGCCTTCTGGAAATCCTAGCCGCGCGCAGTGAGGATGCCGATGCGGTGTTTGCTGAAATTCCCGATGGCATCAGCACGCCGGAGCTGAAAATCCCGGTGGATGACCCACATGCCTTTATCGATCGCTTTGTGGCCGACAGCCAGTTCCCGGAAGCGCGCCTGACCAGTATTGATGGCCTGCGTGCAGACTGGGCGGATGGCTGGGGGTTGGTGCGCGCCTCCAATACCACGCCGATTCTGGTGCTGCGTTTCGAGGCGAAAACCCCCGAAGCCCTGCAACGCATCCAAGCGCAGTTCCGCGCCGCGCTGTTGCAGCTGGAGCCGGGTCTTTCGATTCCGTTCTGATGATTTCTTCACGGTATTTTTCAAGGAAAAAACATGAGCATTCTTCGTTTGAGCGATGTGCAACTTGCCGGTAAGCGGGTATTGATTCGCCAGGATTTGAACGTGCCGGTGGAAGATGGCCGGGTTACTTCCGACCAACGCATCACCGCATCGCTGCCCACCCTAAAAGCCGCGCTGGAAGCCGGTGCGGCGGTCATGGTGATGTCGCATCTGGGACGCCCCAAAGAGGGTCAGTGGAGCGAGGCCGACTCGCTGGCGCCGGTTGCCAAGCGGCTTTCCGAGCTGCTTGGCCGCGAAGTGCCGCTGGTCAAGGACTATCTGAATGGCGTGGAGGTTGCGCCGGGGCAAATCGTGCTGCTGGAAAATTGCCGCATGAATGTCGGTGAAAAAGCCGATGATGAAGCCCTTGCCGAGCAATATGCCGCACTCTGCGATGTGTTCGTGATGGATGCCTTCGGTACCGCGCACCGCGCCCAGGCTTCGACTCACGGCGTGATTCGCGCCGCCAAACAAGCCGTCGGCGGGCCGCTGCTGATGGCAGAGCTTGATGCGCTGGCGCGTGCGCTGGACAACCCGGCCCGGCCGCTGCTGGCGATTGTGGCCGGTAGCAAGGTCAGCACCAAGCTGGAACTGCTGTCCTCGCTGGTGGGCAAGGTGGATCAGCTGATTGTCGGCGGCGGCATCGCCAATACCTTTATCGCTGCGGCAGGTTTCCCGGTGGGCAAATCGCTGATGGAGGCCGATCTCTTGGAAACCGCGCGCAAAATCACCGCCGATGCCAAGGCGCGTGGTGCGGAGATTCCGCTGCCGGTGGATGTGGTGGTCGCCCCGGCGTTTGCCGCCGATGCCCCGGCCAGCATCAAGGCCGTGGATGCGGTGGGTGCTGACGACATGATTCTCGACATCGGCCCGCAAACCGCCGCGCAATATGCTGCGCTGATTGCCAAGGCTGGCACCGTGGTCTGGAACGGCCCGGTTGGTGTGTTCGAGTTCGATGCCTTCGGCAAGGGCACCGAAGCACTGGCACGCGCTATTGCGGCCTCGCCGGCATTCTCCATTGCTGGCGGCGGCGACACCTTGGCAGCGGTGGACAAGTACGGCATTGCTGCCGAGGTTTCCTATATCTCCACCGGCGGCGGGGCATTCTTGGAGTTTCTGGAAGGCAAAGAACTGCCCGCCGTGGCCGCACTGAAGGCGCGCAACGGATGAGGCGCCTGTTGCTGACCTTGTTGCTTGCCATGCCGCTGACATTGGCTGCCGGGGAAAACCCGGCAACAGCCGTCCAGGCCGCCACTTTGCAGCGGCAGGACAGCCCGCTTTCGGTGCGCGAGACAGCGGCGGCATTGCGCACGCAACTGGAGTCGCGCGGCATCACCGTATTTGCGCTGGTTGATCATGCTGCCGCTGCCGAAAAAGCTGGGCTTTCGATGCCACCCACGCAAGTGCTGCTGTTTGGCAACCCGCGTGGTGGCACCCCGCTGATGCAGGCGCATCCGGATTTGGCATTGGATTTGCCCATGCGCGTGCT
Organism: Lysobacteraceae bacterium NML08-0793; assembly: GCA_002798275.1. Classification (GTDB taxonomy): domain Bacteria; phylum Pseudomonadota; class Gammaproteobacteria; order Xanthomonadales; family Xanthomonadaceae; genus Solilutibacter. The sequence continues at coordinate 68,246 of NWQR01000017.1, forward strand.
GATACGACAAACCCCGGACGGCAAGACCGAAGTGCTGTGGCGCAGTGCCGATGCGATGGCCGCCGCGCAGGGGCTGCCCACCGATGCGCTGAGCGCGCTGGCACCGCTGGAGAAGATCCTGCAAACCCTGCTCGCGGAGCTGCAATGAAACAACATCCACGCCGCACCCGCATTCTTGCCACCCTGGGGCCTGCTTCTGATGCCGAAGGCGTTTTGGATGCCCTGATTCATGCCGGGGTGGACTGCGTGCGGCTGAACTTCAGCCACGGCAGTGCCGATGAGCATCGTCAGCGCGCCACCGCCGTGCGTCAGGCGGCGCAACGCTGTGGCCGGGAAATCGGCATCTTGGTGGACTTGCCTGGGCCGAAAATCCGCATTGAGCGCTTTGCCGCAGGGCGCGTAACGCTGCATGCCGGGCAGCGTTTTGACTTGTTGGCCGAGGCCGATGCCCCGCCCGGCGACGCACATGCGGTCGGCGTGGCCTATCTGGGATTGCCGGGCGATGTTGCGACCGGGGACGTGCTGCTGCTTGATGATGGTTTGGTGCAGTTGCAGGTGATGGCAGTGGAGGGCACCCGCATTCAGACACAGGTGCTGAATGATGCGGCGCTGTCCGACCGCAAAGGGTTGAACAAATTGGGCGGCGGCCTGTCGCTGGGCGCGGTGACTGCGCGCGACCGCGAGTTGATTGCGCTGGCCGCCGAGATTGATGCCGACTTCATTGCCGTGTCCTTCGTGCGCGATGCAGATGATATTCATGAAGCACGGCGCATCGCTGCGGAGCATGGCAGCCAAGCGGCGTTGGTGGCCAAAATCGAGCGCGCCGAAGCGATTGAAAACTTGCAGGAAATCATCGCGGCCACCGATGTGGTGATGGTTGCGCGTGGCGATTTGGGCGTGGAAGTGGGGGATGCGGAACTGCCCGGTTTGCAGAAAAAAATCATCCACGAAACGCTGGAAGGCAATAAAGTGGTGATTACCGCCACGCAGATGCTGCAATCAATGGTAGATAGCCCGCAGCCGACCCGCGCCGAGGTGCTGGACGTGGCCAATGCGGTGATCGACGGCACCGACGCGGTGATGCTTTCGGCAGAAACCGCCGCCGGGCGCTTCCCGGTCGCGGCGGTGGCGGCGATGGCGCGCATCTGTATGGGCGCGGAGCGGCAGTTCGAGCGCGATACCGATTACGAAGCCGCGCCGCGTGGTCTTGAACGGGTCGATCAGGCCGTGGCGATGGCCACCATGTTTCTGACCGAGCATATGAATGTTGCCGCCATCATCGCCATGACCGAATCTGGCGGCACGGCAAGGTTTCTGTCCCGCTTCCGTTCCAGCGTGCCGATTCATGCGTTTTCGCGCCACCCGGCGGCGCGTCGCCGTATGAGCCTGATGCGCGATGTATTTCCGATCGCTTTTGATAGCCGCGGCATGTATCCGGGCGATTTGGCGCGTGCGGCGATTGCACGGTTGCGCGATACCGGCTTGCTGGCGCCGGCCGACCGGGTGCTGTTCACCTGCGGCGACAGCATGGAGCAATTGGGGGCGACCAATACTTTGCGGATTCTGGAAGTCCCGACGGCCTGATTGCAGGGCTATAATGCGGGTTTCTCCAAAACCACTGCAGGACACGCAATGAGCATTGAACAGCTTGCCGACATCGCCCGCGCCATGGTTGCCCCCGGTAAGGGCATCATCGCCATCGACGAATCTTCCGCCACCTGCAAGAAGCGTTTTGATGGCGTGGGTATCGAAAGCACCGAAGAAAACCGTCGCGCCTACCGCGAGCTGTTGTTGACCGCGCCCAAGGCCAACGAATATCTCTCTGGTGCCATCTTGTTTGATGAAACCATCCGCCAGTCCACCCGCGACGGCGTGCCGTTTGCCAAGTACATGGCCGACAACGGCATGATTCCGGGCATCAAGGTGGACAAGGGCACGGTGCCGCTGGCCGGTTGTCCGGGCGAGCTGGTCACCGAAGGTCTGGATGGCCTGCGCAGCCGCCTTGAGGAGTACTACAAGCTCGGCGCGCGTTTTGCCAAGTGGCGTGCAGTGATCAATATCGGTGAGGACATTCCCTCCGGCACCTGCATCGAAGCCAATGCGCATGCACTGGCGCGCTACGCTGCGCTGTGTCAGGAGCAGGGGCTGGTGCCGATGGTTGAGCCGGAAGTGCTGATGGACGGTGATCACGACATCGAAACCTGCTATCAAGTGACCGAAGTGACCCTGCGTGCCCTGTTCGATGCGCTGTACCAACACAATGTGATGCTGGAAGGCACCATCCTGAAGGCTTCGATGGTCGTTCCCGGCAAGGACTGCCCGGAGCAGGCCAGCGTTGAAGAAGTGGCAGAAGCCACGCTGATGTGCCTGAAGTCCGCCGTGCCGGCCATCCTGCCGGGTATCGTGTTCCTCTCCGGCGGTCAGTCCGACGAAGCGGCTACCGCACACTTGGATGCGATGAACCGCATGGGGCCGAACCCGTGGCCGCTGTCGTTCTCCTATGGCCGCGCCATGCAGCAGGCTGCACTCAAGCTGTGGGCTGCCGATATGCAGGGCAATTATGCTGCCGCCCAGTCCACCGTGTACGAGCGCGCCCGCGCCAACGGCTTGGCTGCACTCGGTCAGTGGCAAGGCTGATTAAGCGCGTCAATTCTCAAAGCTTGCTTATCAAGCCCCGGCAATGCCGGGGCTTGTTTTTTGGCTGAAATAAATAGTGCGCTGCGTATTCATAATGAGGCGATAGCTTACTTATGGCATACAAAGTATGCCAGCAGGCTTGGTATAAATTCAGTGGAGGGCTGTCAAGCTAACGTTGCCGTTATTTTTAGTTTAGCGGCTGGTGCGAGCAGCGATGATGAGGCAATGAGTAAATTGATTGGCTTATAGATTTAGATATCTAGGGGCAGTCTGATGCTGAGTTTTTCTATAAAAGCTTTGATTCGGATCTTCATCGCGAGCTGTATATTTATACTTGTTGGATGTGCTCATTTAAGCGTTGCAGAAGTGCAGGGGCAGCCTGGGCAGAAAATTTCCGCTGAAGATGCGGAGCGCTGGGCAAAAATGCATGAAAAGGCACATGGCACAGGTATTATTCAATTTAAGCAGGGTTCAATACAGCATCTCAGCAGATGCTCACGAAAATCTTAAAAGGGTGGTTAGAGATTATTTTTCTTATCTGGGTTTAATTTCCAAAAGGCCAGGTAAAATCAGGCAAGCTGCAGAAACAAAGCTGGCAGTCATTGGTTTTGCCGATATATGCGGAGATGCAGCAGAAGTGATGGAGACGAGCAGAAAGCGGGCCTTGTTGGTAGAGCGTGTGCTTATTGACTATGGGCTGCCGAGTGATGCCATCAAGCAAGTCAGATGGCATGGTGTTGAGGGGCTTTCCATGTTTTAAGCCTCTGAACCTGAAGGTGAGTGTCAGAATCCCTGGATGAATATGGTTAATGTAGGGTTGTTTTTCGCGCATTGAGTTTCCGCAGTCATACCCAATAAAAACGGTACGATGGTTTTATCGCGCCGTTTTTGCTGGCAGCAGGCGCTGGCGGCGGCGCTCATTAGGTGCGCGAAAACAGCAAACCCCGTCTGCGGGACGGGGGTTTGCTTGATTGAAGTGTGCAGTTTGTGAGACTTGTGCGAGGCTTAAACGTATTCCAGCCAGCCGTGTTCGTCCGGGGTGCTGCCGTCGAACAGGCCGAAGAACAGCCTCTGCATTTGCCGGGTGATGGGGCCGGCTACGCCTTCGCCAATCACGCGGCCATCGACCGAGCGGATTGGGGTGATTTCAGCCGCAGTGCCGCACATGAACAATTCATCGCACAGATACAGATATTCGCGCGGCAGGTCGCGCTCCACTACCTTGATACCGGCTTTTTGCGCCAAGGTGATGATGGTATTGCGGGTAATGCCGTTCAGCAGTGCGGCGCTGACCGGGGTGGTGTGCAGCTCGCCATTGAAAACCAGGAACAGGTTTTCGCCGGCGCCTTCGCTGAGCAGGCCGGTGGAGGCCAGTGCAATGCCTTCGCCAAACCCCAGACGGCGGGCTTCGCGCGCTACCAGTTGCCCGGAGAGATAATTGCCGCCGGCCTTGGCGCCTGCCGGGATGGTGTTCGGGGCGAAGCGTTGCCAGCTGGATACGCAGGCATCAATGCCGTTTTCCAGCACGCCTTCACCAAGATAGGCGCCCATTTTCCAGGCGGCGACCGACATCTCCACCGGGGTTTCGGCAGACAGGCCAAATCCGCCTAGGCCACGGAAGGCGAACGGACGCAGATACGCGGTGGTCAGGCCGTTCTTTTTCAGCACTTCACGGCAGGCGGCGTTCAGTTCTTCCAAGCTGTAGGGCATCGGCATGTCGTAAATGCGGGCCGAGGCGAACAGGCGCTTGTTGTGGTCGGTCAGACGGAAAATGGCCGGGCCTTTCGGGGTGTCATAGCTGCGGATGCCTTCAAACACCGACGAGCCATAGTGCAGGGCATGTGCCATGACATGCGTGGTGGCTTCAGCCCAAGGCTTGATTTGTCCGTTATGCCAGATCCAGTCGGGGTAATTCATGAGAAGCTCCAGTGAGAGGTCGCGCATTTTCGCCTGCAATCGGCAGGGCGGCAAATCTGGCAGCGTTACAGGCTGATCCACAGGCAGCCCATATGGCGGCGCAGGCCGAAAGTAACCGAAGTGCTGCCGCTGCCGGTGGATTGGAGGACGCGCAAGCCGGTCGGGGCGCGGCGTTTGCCAGGTATCAGCACCAGCTCACCGTCGGCGTTTTCCACCCATTGGGGTTCGGATTGGCCACCGCCGACGGCAATCACGTCAATCAGTCTGCGCTGGGCGATGGTTTCCAGCCGTTGCAGGATCGCCTCGCTGCTGCGGCTGCTTTGTCCCGGCCAGTGATAAACGCCGCCGAGGCGATTGGCGTCTTTGAGCTCGATGGCGGCGGCCACTTCGCCGCGCAGTTCTTCTAGGTTGCGGATGCAGCTGTCGCGCAACGGTGGTGGCGTGCCGGGACGATGGACGATGCCGGGCGCTCTGACCGGCGCCTGCGGGAGTGGCCGGGGCACCCGTTCGGTTGCGCCGATGGATTCGCAGGGCTTGTCGGTCAGAATCAGGCTGCCATCGGCGGCGATGCAGCGGCGAATGGTTTGGCCTTGGCGCTCGGCGCTGGCATCGGCGGCGCAACCAAGCAGCAGGAGCAGGGGCAGGAGCAGTCGAGTCATCACCCCGGCAATTTACTGCAAACGCTTCAAAATGTTGCCAACCGGGCGGGCAAGATTCAGGGTGTAGAAGTGCAGCGCCGGTGCGCCGCCAGCAATCAGGCGCTGGCAGAGTGCTGCGACAAGCTCGGCGGCAAATTCGCGGATTGCGCCGCTGTCATCGCCAAAGGCACGCATCCGCTGGCTCACCCAGCGCGGAATCTCGGCACCGCAGCTTTCGGAAAAACGCTGTAGCTGGCTGAAATTAGAGATCGGCATGATGCCGGGAACCACCGGGATATCCACGCCGCGTGCGCGGACATCATCGACAAAGCGGAAATAGGCATCGGCATTGTAGAAGTATTGGGTGATCGCGCTGTTGGCACCGGCATCGACCTTGCGTTTGAAGTTTTCGATGTCGGCCAGTGCATCGCGTGCCTGCGGATGGGTTTCCGGGTAGGCGGCGACTTCGATATGGAAGTGCTGGCCGAACGATTCCCGAATCAGCGTCACCAGGTCGTTGGCGTGGCGCAGCTCGCCCGGGTCGAGCATTCCCGAGGGCATGTCGCCGCGCAGGGCAACGATACGGCGCACGCCCTGCTGTTGGTAGTGGGTCAGCAGCTGGATGATTTCTTGGCGGGTGCTGCCAACGCAGGTCAGATGCGGTACGCCTTCCAGTCCATGTTGCTGGGTCAGCAGTCGCACGGTTTCGGCGGTGTGTTCACGGGTGGAGCCGCCGGCGCCATAGGTGCAGGAAATGAATTGCGGCCGATGCGCCTTGAGTTTTTCCAAGGTGCGCTGCAACTGGGCGTGCTGGTCATCGTTTTTCGGCGGATAGATTTCAAAGCTGATGGGAAGCATCGCGGCGGCCTTGGTGAAAGAGAGAGGATTCTATCGCTTTATCAAGATAAAAGTGTTTTTCTTCTGGCAAACATTAAAAAGCCCCGCCGGAGGGGGAGCCGGCGGGGCGGGGGAGGGAACGGGATCTTGGGGAGGGATGCCGTTCCAAGGATCGACTCCAGGGGAGAGGGAGCGATCAGTGACAGACGTTGCATCTGTCACGGGGCTAGTTAACCACTACGGACATGGATGGAGGCTGAATCTGATTGTTAAAAATTCGTGCATTTTCAATAACTTCGGCACGAGATTGCCGATTCAGTGCGCTTCGTCCCAGTTTTGCCCGCTGCCGCAGTCCACCACCAGCGGTACGCGCATATTGGCGGCGGCGCTCATCCGTTGGCTGGCCTCGGTGGTCAAGGTGGCGAGAAAGTCGGTTTCCACTTCGAACACCAGTTCGTCATGCACCTGCATGATCATCCGTGCGCGTCCTACCTGGTCTTGTAGCCAGGCATCAATCGAGATCATTGCTCGCTTGATGATGTCTGCTGCCGTGCCCTGCATTGGCGCATTGATGGCGGCGCGCTCGGCACCGGCACGTTGCGCCGGGTTGCGCGCGTGGATATAGGGCAGATACAGGCGTCGTCCAAATACGGTTTCGACAAAGCCTTGCGCGCGCGCCTGCTCGCGGGTGCGCTCCATATAGTCGCGCACGCCGGGATAGCGGCTGAAATACAGCGCGATATAGTCCTGCGCCTGGCCGCGTGATACGCCCAATTGGCGAGCCAGGCCAAATGCGCTCATGCCGTAAATCAGGCCGAAGTTGATGGCCTTGGCGGCGCGGCGTTCATCGCTGCTGATGGCGTCAATGTCCTTGTCGAACACTTCTGCTGCGGTGGCGCGATGGATGTCCGCGCCTTTTTCAAAGGCGGCAATCAGCGCCGGGTCTTCGGACAAATGCGCCATGATGCGCAGCTCGATTTGCGAATAGTCGCAGGCCAGCAGCTGGCAGCCGGGGGCGGCGATGAAGGCGCGACGGATGCGGCGGCCATCTTCGCTGCGAATCGGAATGTTTTGCAGATTGGGATCGGACGAGGCCAGCCGTCCAGTCGCCGCGCCGGCTTGGTTGTAGCTGGTGTGTACCCGTCCAGTATCGGGATTGAGCATGCCCGGCAGTTTATCGGTATAGGTATTGCGCAGTTTGGTCAGTGCCCGGTATTCCAGAATGATGCGCGGCAGCTCGTGTGCATCGGCAATCGCTTCGAGGGCTTCTTCGTTGGTGGAAGGCGCGCCGCCCGGAGTTTTCACCAGCACCGGCAGTTTCAGCTCGTCATACAGCAGGGCGCCGATTTGTTTGGGCGAATCCATGTTGAGGCTGCGCCCGGCGATTTCCGTGGCGCGTTGCTGGGCATCAAGCATACGCCGCCCCAAATCCGCGGACTGTCTGCGCAGTTCTTCGCTGTCAATCAGAACGCCATTGGCCTCGATGCGTGCCAGCACCGGCAGCAGCGGCATTTCGATGTCCCGATATACCTTGTCCAGTGCCGGTTCTTCGGCAAGCTGTGCGGCCTGTACCTGCGCAATCCGCAAGGTGATATCGGCATCTTCGGCCGCATAACGGGTGGCGATATCCAGTGGCACTTCAGCGAAGGAAATCTGCTTGGCGCCTTTGCCGGTTACATCGGTATAGGTGAGGGTGTCGATGTCGAGCAGGCGTTTGGCGAGGCTGTCCATATCGTGCCGCTGGCTGGAGTCGAGCACGAAACTTTGCAGCAGGCTGTCATCGGCAAGGCCGGCCACCGCAATGCCGTGGCGATGCAGTACATGCAGGTCGTATTTGCCGTTCTGGGCGATTTTTTGTTTGCCCGCATCGGCAAGAAACGGGCGCAGTGCTTCCAGCACCTCGGCCATCGGCAGTTGCGCGGGTACGCCGGGATATTGGTGCGCCAGCGGGATGTAACAGGCTTGCCCCGGCGTGATGGCAAGACTGATGCCAACTAGGTTGGCGGTCATGGCATCGAGGCTGTCGGTTTCGGTGTCGAAGGCAAAGCGTTCGGCCTGTTGCAGTCGTGCAAGCCAAGTTTCCAGCTCGGCGCGTGTCAGCACGGTCTGGTATTCACCGGCCACCCGCAGTGCCGGGTCGATTTCGACGCTGGGGTGCGCGGCTGGCGGGGCGACAAAGCCACGGCTGGCGGGGCGCGGCGCGGCGAGGTCGGCCGTGTCGGTGCCGCCCAGTTCTTTCAGCGCCTGATTGAAACCATAGCGGGTGTACAGCGTGCGCAGGGCGGCCTCGTCGCGTGCCGCCGGGGTGAGGGCATCAAAAGGCTGCGGCAACGCCAGATCGGTGCGGATGGTGGCCAGCTCGCGGTTCAGTGGCAGGCGGGTGAGCACGGCGCGCAGATTCTCGCCTACCTTGCCCTTGATTTTGTCGGCGTTTTCGATGACCCCGTCCAGCGAGCCGTATTCGGCCAGCCATTTGGCGGCGGTTTTCGGCCCGCATTTGTCCACGCCGGGGATGTTGTCCACCTTGTCGCCCATCAGCGAGAGGTAATCGACGATGCGCTCGGGCGGTACGCCAAACTTTTCCATCACCGCCTCACGGCTGTCCATGCGGCTACCGCTCATGGTGTTGACCAAGGCGATGCCCGGACGCACCAGTTGCGCCATGTCCTTGTCGCCGGTGGAAATCACCACCGCCACGCCCGCATCGGCGGCCTGTTGCGCCAGCGTGCCGATGACATCGTCGGCCTCGACCCCGCTTTGGCGCAGAATCGGCAGCCCCAGGGCGGAAACAATCGCCATCAATGGCTCGATTTGCGCACGCAGCTCGTCGGGCATCGGCGGACGATTGGCCTTGTATTGGGCATCCAGCGCATCGCGGAAAGTCGCGCCCGGTGCATCCATCACGAAGGCGATGTAATCGGGCGCATCCTTCAGATGCGCGCGCAGCATATTGACCACGCCAAACAGCGCGCCGGTCGGCTCGCCTTGGGCATTGGTCAGTGGCGGCAGGGCATGGAAAGCGCGATACAGATAGGACGAGCCGTCAATCAGAACCAGTTTTTTCATTGGTATTCCGGGGGAGCAAGTGCTGCAAGCAAGTCGCCGGGGCGGGCGCTGCGGGCAATGGCGTGGAGGTGGAAGCCCTGACCGATGGCAAGTTCGGCCAAACGTGGGCTGGCGGCAATGATGGCGGCCTGCGCGCGCATCGCCGCCCCAAGTGTATCGGGCAGCAGGGCGCTGATGCGGGTCAATGCCTCGCCGCTGGAAAGCGCCAGATACAGTGGCGTGTTGTTGCGCAAGGCTTCGGCCAGTTGGGCGAGGCTGCGCTTTGATAGCGGCAATGGCGTGCGCTGATAAACATCGGCGCGCTGTACCAAGATGCCGCGCGCCTGGAGTTGGCGGATGATTTCACCGCGTCCACCGGGTGCGGTGATCAGCCCGATTCGCGCCCCGGCCGCTTGCCCGGCCAGCATCGGCAAGGCCAGCAAGCCTTCACTGTCCATCCGTTCAGGGGCAATCGCCTGCGCAATGCCGGCGCGCACCAGCGCGCGGCGGGTGCCTTCGCCCACGGCAAGAAACTGCGCCACCGGTGGTGGCGTGAAAGCCGCCAGTGCGGCGGCCGCCTTGACCGCTGCCGGGCTTGTGAAAATCACCTGCGGACAGGCCAGCGCCTCGGCCAGCGCCGTGCGTGCGGTGGCATCATCCAGTGGCGTGATTTTCCAGGGAGATAGCGTCAGCACCCGACCTCCTTGCTGCCGGGCAGCGCGGCGCAGTGGGGCATGTTCGCCATGCGGGCGCAGGGAAATCAGCAGGAAAGCGGCATCACTCATGGGGACATTGGACTCGCTGGCGGCATGAAATGAAAGAGACGAAATGAAACAGACGCTACCATCTGCGGTTTTTCAGGGCGTTTTGATGACGGATATTCACACTTGGCTGACAACGCGGATGCAGGCGATGCCGCCGGTGCGCATGATGCAGGTGGCGCTGGCCGAAGTGGGCGATACGCATGTGTGCCTGTCTGCCCCGCTGGCCGACAACCTCAACGACAAGGACAGCGCCTTTGGCGGCTCGCTGGTGGCGCTGATGACGCTGGCCGGCTGGGCGCTGGCCTCCGCGCAATTGCTGCGGGCGGGTTTCGAGGCGGATGTGTATGTGGCAGATAGTGAGGTGAAATATCTCAAGCCGGTGAAAACCGATTTGCTGGCTCGGGCGCAGGCCGTCTCGCCGGAATCGCTGCAAGCGTTTGTGGCCGCATTTGCCGCACGCGGCAAGGCGCGTATCAGCTTGCAGGTGTGCATGCAGTTGGCTGATGGCACGTCGGCCTGCCAGTTGACCGGGCGCTATGTGGCATGGGCGCGCGCGTAGTCGGCGGCGCAGACATGACACAATCGGCGGCCTTGAACTGCGGAAACCTGTAACCATGAAAAAAATCCTTGCTCCGGTTTTGCTGGCGGCGTTGTTGTCGGGCGTGCAGGGCTGCGCCAGCAGTGGCGGTCAGGCTGGCGCCTTGGAGCGTGCGCAATATGCTTATTCGGCGGCGATTCGCTGGGGAGACCTGGATGGCGCCTGGATGCAGCTGGCGCCGGAGTTGCGCGCCCAAGGCGAGATGAATGAAATCGAGCGCAATCGCTGGAAACAGATCCAGATTACCAGCTACCGCGTATTGAGCAGCGATGCCACGCCCGATGGCGGCGCAGCGCGCTTGATAGAAATCGGCGTTGCCAATCGCCACACCCTGACCGAACGGCAATTGCGCTATCAGGAAGTCTGGCGCTGGGATGCAGCCAGCAAGACCTGGTTTTTGACTTCCGGCCTGCCGGATTTGTGGGCCGGGCAGTGAGTCTTGTCCGGCACTGTGTCAAAATCGCCCGCTTTCATTGAATCAACGGATTTGCCGTGACCGAGTTGTTTGCTTTCTTTGGCCGCCACCCGATGCTGTCGCTGGCATTGGCAGGCATCACGCTGGCGCTGATTTATACCGAGCTTGCCCGGCTGTGGCAGGGCTTCAAGGCGCTCAAGCCTGCCGAGTTGACTGCCTTGATGAACCGCGATAATGCGCTGGTGGTGGATATCCGCGCCCTGAATGATTTTCAGCAAGGCCATATCGCCGGTTCCAAAAACGTGCTGATGAGCCAGTTCGACCCGGAAAACAAGCAACTGGCGTCGGCCAAGGCGCTGCCCGTCGTGGTGGTCTGCAAGACCGGCATGAGCGCGGTGGGCGCGGCCAAGCGGCTGGTCAAGGCCGGTTTTGAGAAAGTCCATGTGCTCGATGGCGGCATTGCTGCCTGGGAGCAGGCCGGTCTGCCGCTGGTCAAAGGCAAAAACTGAAAAAGCTGCACGCGCCCTTGTCTTGGGCGGTGTCAGTCCCCAAGTCTGTTGTCCACATAACCCATCACCCACCCTACGGAGTTCATCATGTCCGAAGAAAACGTAAACGGCGCTGCCGCCACCGAACAGCCCCAACAGCAGGGCGCCAGCTTCTCGGTCGAGAAAATCTATACCCGCGATGTTTCGTTTGAATCGCCCAACGCCCCGGCGATGTTCAACGAACAAGGCCAGCCCGAGCTGTCGATGAACCTCAACCAGCGCGTAACCCAGCTGAACGACACCGCATTCGAAGTGATTCTGGGCGTAACCCTGACCTGCAAGCTGGGCGAGAAGACGGCCTATCTGGCCGATGTGCAGCAGGCCGGCGTGTTTGGTCTGTCCGGCTTCGACCCGGCCGGTCTGGATGCGATGCTGGGCGCACACTGCCCGTCGATTCTGTATCCCTATGCACGCTCGGCGATCAGCGAGCTGATCAGCAATGGCGGCTTCCCGCCGTTCCAGTTGCAGCCGATCAACTTTGAAGCGCTGTATGCCGAAGGTCTGCGCCAGCGTCTTGCCCAACAGCAAGAGCAGCAGGGCGAACTCAGTCAGTCCAGCGAAACCGCTGGCAACGCCTGAACGGAAGCATCGGCTTGACGCAGGGCATGACTGAAAAAGCGCCGGTTGCAGTACTCGGCGCAGGCTCGTGGGGGACGGCGCTGGCGGCACTGCTGGCGCGCCAAGGGCATGCCGTCACGCTTTGGGGACGCGATGAAAAAATCGCGTCCGCCATCGACCGTGAGCATGAAAACCCCCGTTATCTGCCCGGCATTGCCCTGCCGGAAAACTTGCGTGCCACCACTGACCTAGCCGCTGCGCTGCAAGGCGCAGCCTGGGTGCTGGTGGTCACGCCTTCACATGCCTTTGCGCAAACCCTGAAAAAGCTCGCCCCATTGCGACCGCAGGGGGCGGGTGTGGCTTGGGCGACCAAGGGCTTTGAACCCGGCTCTGGCCGTTTTCTGCATGAAGTGGCGGTAGAGATTCTCGGCGAGGCGGTGCCGCTAGCCGTAGTGACCGGCCCTTCGTTTGCCAAAGAAGTGACGCTGGGTCTGCCCACTGCCCTGACCGTGCATTCGGACAATGCCGCATTTGCACAAACCGTGGCCGAGGCGATGCACGGCCCGGCATTCCGTGCCTATACCGGCAACGATATGGTCGGAGCAGAGCTCGGCGGCGCGATGAAAAACGTGCTGGCGGTTGCCACCGGCGTGGCGGACGGCATGGCATTGGGTCTGAATGCCCGTGCCGGTTTGATTACCCGTGGCCTCAACGAAGTGCTGCGTCTGGCACATGCCATCGGCGGCAAACCCGAAACCTTGATGGGACTGGCCGGCCTTGGCGACTTGGTGCTGACCTGTACTGGCGATTTGTCACGCAACCGCAGGCTGGGGCTTGCTCTGGGGCAAGGAAAAAGCATTGACGAGGCGGTGCGCGAAATCGGTCAGGTGGTTGAATCCATCCAAACCGCTGACGAAGTGATGCGCCAGGCGGAAAAACACGGCGTGGAGCTGCCGATTTCCCGAGCCGTGCAGCAGGTGCTGCATGGCGAAGTTACCCCGGAAGCTGCCTTGCGGCAGCTTTTGGCACGCGAACAAAAGCCCGAATACCCGCACACGCTGTTTTCTTGATGGTCGCGGATGGGCGGCTTGTTCGGAGGCCGACAGGCATCCGGCTGTCGGCTTCGCAAATGCCCGAAGGCACTCAATCAATCATTCGCAGGCAGAGGGCGCAAGCCGCCCCCGGCCTGATGCGCATCAGCCCAAGGCTTCGGCGTGGGCGTGCTCGCGGGTGGCAAGGAACTGCACCGCCGGGGCGCGTTCTTCGGCCAGTTGCAGATTGACCCGGCTGGGCGCCAGATAAACCAGTTGCCCGGCGGCATCAAGCGCCAGATTCAGGGCGTTTTTCTCGCGGAACTCCTCCAGCTTCTTGGCATCCTCGCACTTCACCCAGCGCGCCGTGGCGATTTGCACCGGCTCGAAAGTGGCATCCACGCCGTATTCGTCCTTCAGTCGATAGGCGGCCACGTCAAACTGCAATACCCCAACGGCGCCGAGAATCAGGTCGTTGCTCATCAGCGGGCGGAAGAACTGGGTCGCGCCCTCCTCGGACAATTGCGCCAAACCCTTCTGCAACTGCTTGAGTTTCAGCGGGTCGCGCAGACGCGCACGGCGGAACAATTCCGGGGCAAAGTTCGGGATGCCGGTAAAGGCCAGTACTTCGCCTTCGGTAAAGGTGTCACCAATAGCAATCGTGCCGTGGTTGTGAATGCCGATGACATCGCCGGGAAAGGCCTCGGCGGCGATTTCGCGGTCGCTGGCCATGAAGGTCAGCGCATTGGCCAGCTTGACCTCTTTGCCGGTGCGCGGCTGAAAGGCTTTCATGCCGGCACTGAACTTGCCCGAGCACACCCGCATGAAGGCCACGCGGTCGCGGTGCTGTGGGTCCATATTGGCCTGAATCTTGAACACGAAGCCGGTGAGCTTTTCCTCACTTGCGGCCACTTCGCGCCCGGTGGTGGCATGGGCTTGCGGCGCTGGCGCGTGCTCCACGAAAAAGTCCAGCAGCGGCTGCACCCCGAAGTTGTTGACCGCCGAGCCGAAAAACACCGGCGCCTGCTCGCCTGCCAGATATTTTTCTAGGTCGAACGGATGCGATGCGCCTTCCACCAGCTCCAGTTCATCGCGCAACTCGGCCAGCATGTCGGCGCCGATGGCTTCCTGCACGCGCGGATCATCAATCGACGGAAAAATGGTCGAATCCTGCCGGGTGTGGTTTTTGCCCGCTTCGTACAGATGCACTTCGCCGGAAATCAGATGCACCACGCCGCGCAGGCGCTTGCCCATGCCGATTGGCCAGGTTACCGGCGCACACTGGATTTTCAGGATGCTTTCGATTTCATCCAGCAATTCGATCGGGTTTTTACCCTCGCGGTCGAGCTTGTTGATGAAGCTCATGATCGGCGTATCGCGCAGGCGACAGACCTCCATCAGCTTGATGGTGCGCTCCTCCACGCCCTTGGCTACGTCAATCACCATCAGCGCCGAGTCCACCGCGGAAAGCACGCGATAGGTGTCCTCACCGAAGTCGGCGTGGCCGGGCGTATCGAGCAGATTGACGATGCGCCCCTCATACGGGAACTGCATCACCGAGCTGGTTACGGAAATACCGCGTTCTTTTTCCAGCGCCATCCAGTCGGACGTGGCATGGCGCGCCGCCTTGCGACCCTTGACCGACCCGGCCATCTGGATCGCGCCACCAAACAGCAACAGCTTTTCGGTCAGCGTGGTCTTGCCCGCGTCGGGGTGGGAAATGATGGCGAAAGTGCGCCGCCTTGCGGCTTCTTGCTGAATCTCGGACATGCTTTTGGCGGCAATGCGCCCGTGGAAAACGAAGCCGCAAATTATACGGTGCCCGCCAAACTCAATCGCCAATACGCGGCAGGCGCAGTTCGCCCTTGGGGCTGTCCATGCGGAAGGGCACCGATTGCAGTTGCTGGCCGTTGTTGACTTGAATCACGAAGTGCAGGTGCGGGGCGGTGGAATAGCCGGAATTGCCGCTGCGGGCGATTGTCTGTCCGGCTTGTACGCGCACGCCGGGGCGCACTTGTAGGCTGTTTTGCTGCAAATGCGCATACACCGCCATGCTGCCATCCTCGTGCAGCACGCGAACCAGATTGACCGCATCGCGTTGCCCGCTGCGGTCGTCGAAGCGGTCTTCGGCCTGCATCACCTCTCCGCTGCGACTGGCGATGACCGGGGTGCCGATTGGCGCGGCCAGATCAAGGGCATCGCGGTTTTCCGCGTCCTGGTGGCTGAATGCTCCATGCGGCAACTGGCTGATGCGGATATCGTCAAGTTGCAGCGGATACGGATATAGATGGTTTTGCTGATGCTTGGCCGGGGCACCGGGAATGGCGGTGAGGTGCAGGTTCAGCGCCGCATCCGGTGGTAGTTCGGCAAGCAGATGCCGCCCGTGCGTGTGCAAAAGGCGCCGGATGGGAAAGCCGACAAGTTTCTGCGCGGATTCAATGCGCACCTGCACCGGGCCGTGCAGGTCGTTTTCCACCCAGAGGCGGCGCAGGCCGTGGCGGCTTTCGATATGCAGGCGCACCGCTGCGGCAGGCGGCGGGGGTGGCGCGGTTGTGCCTGATGGTGCGGGTTTGGGCGGCCAAGACAGCCACTGCGCACCAGTAGTGGCGGGCAGTGCGGCCAACAGCAGGCAGGTCAGAGCGAGGGCGGGGCGGAAAAACATCGCGGCAGTATCGCCGGATTGTGTGATGCGATAAACATCAATCGCTTCATCCGAATAAAGCGATTGACTTTGGCGAAGATGGCTGGCAAGCTGCGCGGCATCCATCGAGATCGGCGGAGGGACAGGCCCTTTGAAGCCGAGGCAACCCGGGATATTCCCGAAGGTGCCAATTCCTGCGGTGATGCCGTCACCGCGCAGATGGTTGAGCTGCGCATTTCGCTGCCCGACGTTTGCAACCGCAGGACTCGAATCCCCAGGAGTCCTTGGATGAGCTTGCTTGCCACTTTTCACACTGCCGAATCTGCCCCCGCCCAGTGCTCGCCACTGACCGAGTGGCTGCATGCGCCGCACAGCCAGCGCGGCGAGCATCATGGCCGGATTGGCGATGCGGTGCTGGCGATTGCTTGGGAATTGGCAGGCCGTAGCGATGCGCCGCTGCTGATTGTGGCCGGGGGCTTTCATGCTGGTCGGCATGTCTGCGGCAATGATTTGGATGCCACGCCCGGCTGGTGGCAGGTGCAGGCCGGGCTGCTCGGGCGTTACCGGGTGCTGGCGATTGACTGGCTGGCCGATGTTGCTGATACCGCAGTGCAGGCCGATGCCATCGCGGCGGTTTGCAAGGCGCTGGCGTTGCCGCGCGCACATGCCTTTGTCGGGGCGTCCTACGGGGCACTGGTCGGCTTGCAGTTTGCCGTGCGGCATGCGGACAAAGCCGAGCGCATCATCGCCATCAGCGGTGCGCATGTGCTTTGCCCGCGCCAATGGGGCAGCGCCGGGATTGATATTGCCGGCCATGCGCTTCAACCCGAACATATCCGCATCCCGCTGAGCGTCATCGCCGTGGATGGCGATGCGCTGGCACCGGCACAAACCTTGGCGGAATTGGCCGTGCGCGCGCCGGATGCGTGGTTGCAAAAAATCACCTCCCAACACGGCCATGCCGCGTATTTGAAAGAAACCACGGCGATTGCCGCCGCCCTTCACACTGCTTTGGATTATTGAAATGCCCAAGAGTTCGCCCCTGCTTTCCACGCGCGCGGTACGCGCCGGTATTGATAGCGACACTGCATACGGTGCGGTTACGCCGCCCTTGGTGTTGTCCTCCAACTTCAGCTTTGCCGGGCTTAACCAAAAACGCCGTTACGACTACACCCGCAGCGGCAATCCGAGCCGCGATTTGCTGGGCGATGCCCTGGCCGAGCTGGAAGGCGGCGCAGGTGCGGTGGTTACCGCCACCGGCATGGCGGCCATCAATCTGGCACTGAATGCGCTGCTGTCCCCCGGCGATATTCTGGTGGTGCCGCATGATTGCTATGGCGGCAGTTGGCGGCTGTTCAACGCATTGGCGAAGAAGGCCGCATTCGAGCTTGTAACGGTGAACTTCAACGATGAACAGGCACGCAAGGCGGCGCTGGCGCGCAAGCCGAAACTGGTGTGGATTGAAACGCCATCCAACCCGTTGCTGCGCATCACCTGCTTGGAAACGGTGATTGCCGAGGCGCACGCGGTCGGCGCGCTGACGGTGGCCGACAACACTTTTCTTTCGCCGTTGTGGCAGCGTCCGCTGGACTTTGGCGCCGATGCGGTGCTGCATTCCACCACCAAATACATCAACGGCCATAGCGATGTGGTCGGCGGGGTATTGATTGCCCGCGATGCGGCCTTGCACGAGCAGTTCGCCTGGTGGGGCAATGCGCTTGGGCTGACCGGCGCGCCGTTTGACAGTTTTCTCACCCTGCGCGGCCTGCGCACCTTGGCAGCGCGCCTTAGGGTGCACGAAGAAAACACCGTGGCGCTGGTGGAATTGCTGCGCAGCCATCCGGCGGTGAAAGCCCTGCACTGGCCGGGGCTGCCCAGTCATCCGGGGCATCAAATCGCTGCCCACCAGCAACAGGGCTTTGGCGCGATGCTGTCTTTTGAACTGGCCGACGAGGCGGCGGTGCGCGCTTTCATCGACGGGTTGGCGTATTTCACCCTGGCCGAATCGCTCGGCGGGGTGGAAAGCCTGATTGCCCATCCGGCCACCATGACCCATGCGGCGATGAGTGCCGAAGCCCGCGCGGCTGCCGGGATTGGCGATGGCCTTTTGCGTGTATCGGTGGGCATCGAGGCGAGCGATGACCTGCTGGCCGATGTAGGCAAGGCGCTGGCACGGGTCGCGGCATGAGTCGTCTGATTTTGCTCGGTACCGGCGCGGTTGGCAGCGCCTTTGTGGCGCGGCATGCGCGGCTGATGGCCGCAGGCATGGCATTGCCGCCGATTTTCGCCATGGCCAATTCGCGCGGCTTGCAGCTGGTTACGGGCGATGCACTGGCAACGCTGGAAAGCCTGCGCGCTGCGCCGCGTGTGGCCAGTGATTGGCTGGCGGCGCATGATTTTTCCGCAGGCGATGTGCTGGTGGATGCCAGCAGCAGCGATGCGCTGGCCGCACGCCATGCGGCTTGGCTGGCGGCCGGTGCAAGCGTGGTTACCGCCTGCAAATTGGGTCTGGGCACGGCATTGGCACGCTGGCAGGCGATTGATGCCGCGCGTCGCCTGCCCGGACGCCATTACGGCGATAGCGCCACCGTCGGCGCGGGTCTGCCATTGATTCGAGAAATCCGCAGGCTGCGTCGGGGCGGCGATGCGATTCATGCCATCGCCGGGGTGCTGTCCGGCTCGCTGGCCTGGCTGTTCAATCATTTCGATGGCGAGCTGCCGTTTTCTGCCTGGGTGCGTCGCGCCCGCGATGCAGGCTATACCGAGCCCGACCCGCGCGAGGATCTCTCCGGCGAGGATGTCCGTCGCAAATTGTTGATTCTGTGCCGCAGTGCCGGATTCGAGCTGGAAGCCGAAGCGGTCAAGGTAACATCGCTGGTGCCGGAGGCACTGGCCGGATTGTCTAAGGCCAAGTTCGATGCCGCCTTGCCGCAAATCGACGCGGCATTGGCGCAGACGTTCCGCGCCAGCCGTGAACGCGGCGAAGTGCTGAAATTCATCGCCCGCTTTGAAAACGGCCACGCCCGCGTGGGTCTGGAATCACTGCCGCTTGCGCATCCACTGGCGCAGGGCACTGGCACTGACAACCGCGTTGCCATCTGGACGGATCGCTACCACGCGCAGCCCTTGGTCATCCAAGGTGCCGGAGCCGGTGCGGAAGTTACCGCCGCCGCCTTGCTGGATGATGTGCTGGCAGCGGTCGAGGCGAAATAAGCCCGCTTGGCAAGCAGGCGATTGGCCTGTTTGCCGCTGCGCTCACACCGTGCCGCGGTTTTTGCCCATCCACGGGCGATACCAGGCACGGATGCGCGTCATATCGGCGTCGGCATCCTCGCTCATGCGGATGGCAGGGCCGATGCCGATGACTTTGTCCGGGTAGTGGAAATACGCCTGTATCACCGGCACATCGGCACCGCGTGCCAGTTTCCAGAAGCCGTTTTTCCAGTCTTTCACCTGCTTGCGCGTGCCTTCGGGGGCGAGGCCAATCCAGAGCTGGTCGGCGGCGTTCATGGTTTCGATGCTTTGTGCCACAAAGCCGCCTGGCGCCTTGCGGTCAATCGGGATGACATGCATCAGCCGCATCAACCAGGCCATCGGCCCCCAGAACAATTCTTTCTTGCCCAGTAGGCGCAAATCCAGATCCATCGCCAGCAAGGCGGCAAAGCCCCAAATGCCGTCCCAATTGGAGGAATGCGGCGCACCAATCAGCACCACTTTCGGCACGTTCGGAAACGCGCCCTCCATGCGCCAGCCGCCCAGTTTCAGAATGCTGCGGCCAATCCAGCGCAGCAGGGCATTGCGACCAACCCGCGGCGCTTGCGGGGGCAGTGGCAATACGCGGCCTGCGCGTGCCGGGGTGGGTGGATGCTGTACCTGCATGGTGGTCATTCCCAGTTTTTGCTGCCACGGCCGCGTTTGATTTCGGCCCGTCCCCGTTTGTCTTGCAGTCGGCGTTCTTTCGATGCGCGGGTGGGGCGGGTTGCCACGCGCTTTTTCGGCACGGCAAGCCCTTGCGCGATGAACGCGGCCAGTCGTTCGCGGGCATCTTGCCGGTTGCGCTCTTGAGTGCGGAAGCGCTGCGCAAAAATGACCAGCACGCCCTCATCGGTGAGCCGCCGGTCGCGCCGCGCCAAAAGCCGTGCCCGCAGTGCTTCGGGTAAAGCGGGCGAAGCGGCCAAGTCAAAGCGCAGTTCGACGGCGCTCGATACCTTGTGGATGTTTTGTCCGCCCGCACCGGAAGCACGCACGAAGCGCTCGGTCAGCTCGTGCTCGTCGATTTCAAGGCCGGGGGCAATCTGCAACATGGCATCACTTTACATGATGCGGACAGCCTGCCGACGGGGGTGTGACCTGCCCGATTTTTTAGGGCCACTGATTATTGGAATTGGCCTCGGTGGGTGTGCCTTGATGGCACGTGTTCCGGAATGCTTCCGGGGTTTGGTAGTTCAGGCTCGAATGCGGCCTAACCTGATT
>NWQR01000008.1 GCA_002798275.1 Lysobacteraceae bacterium NML08-0793
CCAAAACGCTTGCGCCATGCGTATAGCGTTTGCTCGCTTATCCCATGCGCCTTCGATGCCTCAACAACCGAGCTACGCTCGGCCTCCCGAAGAATCGCAACCATCTGTGACTCACTGAAACGGCTCTTCCTCATGTCTCTTCCTCTCTTGAAGGAGGCCATCTTCTCAACTTTCAAATGGTCCGAAAATCTCGAGGCAGGTCAAGCACCACTTTTTACTTCACTAATATAGTCCAACACTAAAGATGCTTCTTGACAGCTCGTCACTCTATAAGGTTGACTGCCACGCTTGAATCCGGGCGGCGAGTTTCTTGCCGGAAATACCGCCTTTGGCGCCGAGTTCTTGGGCGAAGGTGGCGATGCGCAGTTCTTCCAGTTCGCGGCGCAGGGCGTTGGCTTCCGGGTCGTCTTTTGCCGCACGCTCCAGTGCATCGACAAATGGTTTGATTTCCAGCATGCGCACCTGGTCTTTGGCTGGATCGCGCAGGGCGCGTTCGGCACGCAGGGCAAGGCCACGCAGCCAGCGTGGGTATTCGGCCAGCACATCGGCGCTTTGCTCGCGCAAAAATCCGGGGAAAGTCAATGTCGCTAGATGCGCCTGCATGTCATCGAGATTGCCGCGTGCCCAGCCCATCAGTTTCGATTCCAGTGCGGCGCGCACCTGGGCAATCAGTGCCAGGATGGTTTCGGCCTGTTGCAGACGGCGCATGGCTTCGGCAAAGACGTTTTTGCCAAGCTGCTGGGCGTGGGCGGCAAAACTTTCCGCATCGCGGATTTCGGCAAGACCCTCGGCGGTCAGTGCATTGAAGGCGCCTTCCACCAAATCCTCGCGCAGTGGCTCGCTGTCGCGGTTGCTGGGCTTTTTGAACACATCGGCAGCATTCGCCGGTTGCTCCAGTGCCGCGTACAAAAGCCCAGTCTTGGGGCTGACCGGCAGTTGTCGCCGTGCCTGTTTGAGCTTGTCAGCAAGTGCGATGCGCAACAGGCGGCGCACGCCTTCGGCATGTTGGCGCAGTGCCAAATCGCGCTGCGCATGGACATGCAGCGAAACGGTTTCGCCATCATCACGCAGGGCAGGAAAAGCTGGGATGCCAACATCGCCTTCCACCTGCACCGGCACCGGCGTTTCCGGGAAACAGGTCAAGCCGGTTTGCCGCAAATCCCGCGCTGCGCGGCTGGCAAAGGCGCGTTGCGCGCGCGCGCCGAACTTTTCCCGAAGTTCGGCCAGGTCGCGCGATACCGCCAGCACGGTTTTGCCTTTTTCATCCTGCAATTGCAGATTGACATGCAGATGTGCGGGCAGGCTTTGCATGTCGAAGTCCAGCGCGGTCAGCGCAACGCCGGTGATTTTTTGCAAAAACCGCGCCAAGGTTGCCGGTAGGCTGTCGGCTTCCGGGCCGTGGTGGCCTTGCGCAAAGGCGCGGGCAAAATCCGGCGCCGGCACAAAATTGCGGCGCAGTTGCTTGGGCAGGCTCTTGATCAACGCGCTGGCTTTTTCTTCAACAAAGCCCGGCGCCATCCAGCCGAGCGCGGCTTCGTCCACGGCGTTCAAAAGATGCAGCGGCAGCAGCAGATTCATGCCGTCATCGGCAGCACCCGGCTCGAAACGATAGCGCACCGCAAGACGCGCATCGCCCAGCGCAATATACGGCGGGAAACGCGCGGCATCGGTCTGATCGGCCACCAACAAATCATCGCGCGACCATTCCAACGCCTTTTTCTGCGCGCCATCCAGCCCCTTGTACCAAGCATCCAGTGCTTGCACGTTGTGCACATGCGCGGGCAGCCGATCCAGATACCAGCGTGTCTGCCAGTCCTCGTCCACCACCAGCCCGACGCGGCGCTGTTTGGCTTCTTCTTCGCGGGCGTCTTCCAGCACGCGCAGATTGCGCGCCACAAATGCGCTGCGGGTATTGATCTCACCCATCACTAGCGCATCGTGGGCGAAAATCGCGCGCGATTCTTCCGGATACAGCGTGCCGTAATGCACCGGCTTTTTCGGTGCCAATACCAGACCGAACAGGCTGATTTGTTCGCTACCAATCACCCGCCCCTGGGCGCGCGACCAGCGCGGCTCGTGATGGCGGCGCGACAAAAGATGCGGCAGCTCGGCAATCACCCAATCCGGCTCAATCGCCGCATTGGTAATCGCCCAGACTTTTTCGGTATCCAGCAGCGTGGCGCTGAGCACCCAGGCGGGTGGTTTTTTCGCCAGGCTTGAGCCGGGAAAAAGCTGGAACCGCCGCCCGCGCGGCCCCTGATACTGGCCACGCTCGGCCTGATGGCCAATTTGTGTGGGCAACCCGGCAATCAGTGCGCGATGCAGCCGCGCATACAGCGCCACGACATTGGAATGCTCGGTAGCTGCATCGCCAGTTTTTTGCGGCCACATCTGCTCGCATTGAAGCTTCAATTGCCGGTGCAACTCACGCCATTCGCGCAGCCGCAAGAAACCCAAAAACTTTTTCTCCGCCCATTTGCGCAACTGGCTCTGGCTCATGTCCTCATGCGCTTGGCGGAAGGCCTCCCACAGATTCCAGATACCCAGAAACTCGGACTTGTTATCGGCAAACTCGGCATGTGCCGCATCCGCAGCCGCGCGTGCATCGGCCGGACGCTCACGCGGATCCTGCACGCCAAGAAAGCTGGCAATGGCCAGCATCTGCGGCAGTACGGCGTGTTTTTTCGCGGCAATCAGCATTCGCGCCAGTTTCACGTCCACCGGCAGACGCGCCATTTCCCGGCCAATCGCCGTCAATCGACGCTCGCCATCAATCGCGCCGAGCTCCAGCAATTGCTGCCAGCCATCGGCAATCGCGCGGCTGTCGGGTGGCTCGATAAACGGAAACTTTTCAATCTGCCCAAGGCCGATGGAGAGCATGCGCAAAATCACCCCGGCAAGCGCCGAACGGCGGATTTCCGGATCGGTGAACGCATGGCGGGCGGCAAAATCCGCCTCGGAATACAGCCGGATGCAGACCCCGTCGGCAACCCGCCCGCAACGCCCGGCACGCTGGTTGGCGCTGGCCTGGCTGACCGCCTCGATATGCAGGCGGTCGATTTTCTGGCGCGGGCTATAGCGTTTGACCCGGGCAAACCCCGGATCCACCACATAGCGGATGCGCGGCACGGTGAGCGAGGTTTCCGCCACATTGGTCGCCAGCACGATGCGGCGTTTGACATCGGGACGAAATACCCGGTCTTGGTCGCGCGCCGAAAGCCGGGCATACAGTGGTATGACCTCGGTGGCGCGGTATTTGCGTTTTTCCAGCGCCTGATGCGCATCGCGGATTTCACGCTCGCCGGGTAGAAAAATCAGCGTATCGCCCAGCGGGTTTTCGCGGGTGATTTCATCGCAGGCGGCCAAAATGCCATCGAGCACGCTCATCGCCTCACCGTCCTCGGTTTCGGCCAGCGGGCGGTAACGCACCTCTACCGGATAGGTGCGGCCTTCCACCGTTACCACCGGCGCGCCGCCAAAGTGCTCGGCAAACCGTGCGGTGTCGATGGTGGCGGAGGTGATGATGAGCTTCAGGTCGGGACGCTTGCCAAGCAGTTCTTTCAAATAGCCCAGCAAAAAGTCGATATTGAGGCTGCGCTCGTGCGCCTCGTCGATGATCAGCGTGTCATAGCGCGAGAGCCAGCGATCGCTCTGGATTTCTGCCAGCAAAATGCCGTCGGTCATGAACTTGATCGCAGTGCGTTCACCGACTTGCTCGTTGAAACGCACCTGAAAGCCGACCGCATCGCCCAGCGGCACTTGCAATTCTTCGGCCACCCGCCGCGCCACCGAGCGCGCGGCAATCCGCCGCGGCTGGGTGCAGCCAATCATCCCGGCCTCGCCCCGCCCCGCCATCAGGCACAGCTTGGGCAATTGCGTGGTCTTGCCGCTGCCGGTTTCCCCGGCAATCACCACCACCTGATGCTGGCGAATCAACGCGATGATTTCATCGGTTTTTTCCGCCAGCGGCAAATCCGGGTTGATGCTGGCCATGGGCAACTGCGCAGCGCGCGTCTGCCGCGCACGGACGGAGGCTTGCAGTTTTTCGATAAAGGCATCGCGCAGCGCCGTGTCTTTGGGCTGCGCTTTCCATTTCTTCAAAAGCCCAAGCAGGCGGCCACGGTCGCGGCTCAACCCGCCGTCAATGGCAGCGCGTGCCTTGTGCAAATCAAGAGTTTCGGGCAACGACACCGGCATCAATCCAGCAAGACCTCAGCAAAAAGCGCGCTCCAGCACCGCCATCCGCACCAGCACGCCGTTTTCCACCTGACGCAGAATGCGCGACTGCGCCCCATCGGCAACCTCGTCGCTGATTTCCACACCGCGGTTGAGCGGCCCTGGGTGCATCACGATGGCATCAGCGGCCGCCCGCGCCATGCGCGCTGCATTGATGCCGTAGTCGCGGTGATAGCCATCGAGCGATTCGACCAGCCCATCTTCCATGCGCTCGCGTTGCAGACGCAGCGTCATCACCACGTCCGCCGCATGCAGCGCCTCATCTAGGTCATGCGTCACGTGGCAACCGGCCAGCGTTTCGTCATCAGGCAGCAAATTGGCCGGCCCGCAGACGCGAATGTCCTGCACCCCGAGGGTGCGCAGGGCAGCCAGGTCGCTGCGCGCCACGCGCGAATGCAGGATGTCGCCGACGATGGCCACTTTCAGTGCGGAAAAATCCCGTCCCTTGGCCTCCCGGATGGTGAGCATGTCAAGCAGCGCCTGGGTCGGATGCTGACTCCGGCCATCTCCGGCATTGATGAGCGCGGTGCCGGGCGTAACCGACTGCGCAAGCCGAGCCACAAGCCCGTCCTCACGAGCACGGATGATGAAGGCCGAAACCCCCATCGCCTCAATGTTTTTCAGCGTATCAAGCGCGGTTTCGCCCTTGCTGGTCGAAGAAGTCGCCACCTCGAAATTCAGAATATCCGCGCCCAGCCGCTGGGCAGCACGATGGAAGCTGAGCCGGGTGCGCGTGGACGGCTCGAAAAACAGGGTGCACACCGCATGGCCTGCCAAATGGCTACGGCAATCACCGGCGCTGCGCAGCGCTTGGGCGCGGTCGAGAAGGGCAGTCAGCTCGTCGAAGTTGAGCGCCTGCATGGACAGCAAATGTTGCGGCATGGCGTTAGTTTTCCTTGTCTTGAATCACTTGCGTGATCGGCACGGCGCTGTCGGGCGCGGCGATCCAGCGTTCGATGATGACTGCGGCAGCGACTGCATCGAGCGCAGCGGCATCACGCCTGCGTCGCTGGCCTTCGGCACGGGCAAGCGCAAAGCGCTGCGCGGCCTCGATGCTGCTGCGACGCTCGTCGATCATCAGCACCGGCAGGCCAAAACGCTGCTGCAACTGCCGTGCAAAGCGTTGCGCACGCTGCCGTGCAGGCTGGTCGCTGCCGTCCAGTGTCAACGGGTCGCCGACGATGAACCCGCTAGGCAGCCAATCACGGCGCAGCTTCTCGATGAGCGGCCAATCGGGTTTTTCATCGCGCACCTCCACCACGGCGATGCCGCGGGCACCCGCGCCGATGGCGCTACCCACCGCCACACCGATGCGACGGGCACCGACATCAAAACCCAGCACGGCGCCATCAAGCCTCATGCGTGGCCGCTGTAATGGGTCATGTTCATCAGATTCACCCCGACCAGCCCTGCCGCGGCCTGCCAGCGCTGCTCCAGCGGCAGGTGAAACAGCAGATCCTCATCCAGTGGGGCGATAATCCAGCTGTTTTCGGTTACTTCCTGCTCCAGTTGTCCAGCCGACCAGCCCGCGCAGCCCAATGCCACCAGCGCGCGCGTCGGGCCTTCGCCCCGCGCCATGGCTTCGAGCACATCGCGTGAAGTGGTCAGCGCAAGACCGCCCGGCAGACGCACGCTGGAATCCCATTGCCTGTCCCCGTCATGCAGCACGAAGCCACGCTCGGCATGCACCGGACCACCCGCCAGCACCGGCTGCGCCAACAGTTCCGCCGAGCCGCCTTCGATATGGATTTGTGCAAACAGCTCGCCCACGCTGTATTCCGAGGCACGATTGACCACGATCCCCATCGCGCCATGTTCGTCATGCTGGCAAATCAGGGTAACGGTTCGGGAGAAGTTGGGATCGTCCAGCGTTGGCAAAGCTACCAATAGCTGCCTAGACAAAGATGAGGCGAGATCTGACATGTGCAGATTGTAGCCTGTGCGGCCTGCCTGCATTGCCCGCGCGAAACGACAACAAGCGGCATGCTGGCGCAGCGTCTGTCCCGCGCCAAGAAGGCACTCATGCAGTGCGCTCACAGCTGCCGCACTTCTCCATCGCGCACTTCCACCGGCACCGCCACCAAATGCTGGCCGCGACAGGGGCCGGCCACGCATTCGCCGCCCTGCAATTCAAAGCTGGCGCCATGCGCCGCGCACATCAAATGCCCGTCGCGGGTCTTGACGAAATGTCCCGGTGCCGCCTCCAGCGGCCTGCCCGCATGCGGACAGATATTCAGCCAAGCGCGTGCCGTATCGCCGTCGCGGTGGACAATCACCGATTCGGACGCCCCGCCCACCTGCCACTGCACTTCAGCAAAACCACCATCTTCAATCTGTTCCAGCCGAAAAACCGTCATCTTTAACAACCTCCTCACACTTTTTTCCCCCGGAAAGCCAGATACTGATGCGCAGATTCCCGCTGACCTGATGGAGGCAACGATGTTCGCACATTGGTGGCATCACCCGCAGATTTCACGTCTGCAAGCACGCTTCAGCGCCCGCCCGCGAAATCCGCTGCTGCGCATTACCACAGCCTTGCTGGGCGCTGCACTCCTAGCCGTGCTGCTGGTAGCGGGGGTTTTCATTGGCAGCGCCATGTTGATTGCCACGGCGCTGCTGCGGCTTGTCCGCCGTCGTCCAGCGCAGAGCCACGATGGCCATGTAATCGAGGGGCAATTCCGCAAACCGCCTGCGGATGCACACGCCCTGCCGCGCCCGCACTGAAGCCAAAACCATGATCGACCTGTTCCCCGCCGCGCCAGCGGTGCGCATTCCGCTTGCCGATGGCAGCGGCCAGTTTCCGGTGCGCCGGGTGTATTGCGTGGGACGCAATTTTGCCGAGCATGCCCGCGAGATGGGTGCAGCCGTGCCGGCCAGCGCATCCGGCCAGCCGGTGTTTTTCATGAAGCCCGGCGATGCCGTCACCTGCAACGGCATCGTGCCCTATCCGCCAGGCACCCAGCAGCTACATCACGAAGTTGAACTGGTCGTGGCGCTTGGCCAAGACGCGGCGCCCGGCGTGCTTACACGGGAAGCGGCCAGCGCCCTGATTTTTGGTTTTGCCGTGGGACTGGATTTGACCCGGCGCGATTTGCAGGCCGCCGCCAAAGCCCAGGGGCTGCCTTGGGATACCGGCAAAAGTTTCGACCATTGCGCGCCGGTTGGTGCGATGCGCCGCAAGGCAGAACTGCCCGCACTCGATACGCTGGAAATCTCCCTGCAAGTGAATGCCGAAACGCGTCAGCATGGGCGCTTGGCCGATCTCATCTGGGATGTACCGGATATTCTCGTCGCACTTTCCCGGCTGTACGCACTGAAAACCGGCGACCTGATTTTCATGGGCACTCCGGCGGGCGTGGCTGCACTGCACCCCGGCGACCACTGGCAGGCATCTGTCCACGATGCCGCTGGACAAATCTGGCTGCATGGCCAAGGAGATATTCGTCCATAAAGGCATCCAACCCCTTTGGAGATTTTCCCCAAGGATGGCGCAGAAAAAGCAAGACGGGCATCGTTTTGCTGCCTATAATCGCGCACCCACGCGAGAGCGTGACGTAAATCACACAACAAAGGATATCCCCCATGAGCATGATGAGTGAGTTCAAAGAGTTTGCAATGCGCGGCAATGTCGTCGATCTGGCGGTCGGTGTCGTCATTGGCGCTTCCTTCGGCAAGATCGTGACCGCCCTGGTCGATAACGTCATCATGCCGCCGATTGGCCTTTTGATTGGCGGCGTGGATTTTTCCGAGCTGTCCATCACCCTGAAAGAAGCCACGGTGGATGCCGCCGGCGAAGCCGTCCCCGCCGTGGAGCTGGCCTATGGCCTGTTCATCAATGCCGTCATCCAGTTCATCATCGTCGCTTTTGCCATCTTCATGGTGGTCAAGGCGATCAACCGCCTGAAGAAGCCGGAACCGGAAGCCGAAGCCGCCCCGGCAGAGCCGTCCGAAGACGTATTGCTGCTGCGTGAAATCCGTGACGAATTGAAGCGCAAGTAATCCCGCACGCCTAAATACCCAAACGGCGCGATGGCTTCATCGCGCCGTTTGCTTTTTCATTGCAGCAAATCAAAAAAATGCCAAGCGCTTGCCGCAGGCATCACAGACATCACCCACCGTTATGGCACAGGGTCTTGATTTGCTCCTCGTCCGCGCTGGCAGGCAGGGCACGGGCGGCACTGGCCAGCAGTGTGCGCTGGATTTCCCCACTCGCCACGGCGCGGGTTTCGATGCAACGCAGCTCCATGCCGCGACCATGCAGGGTGATGTCCTGCAAATGCTGTTTCATCGCCGCGTCATTCGGCGTCATGCGCAGCTGCCAGCCTTCGCGGCTGCCACGGCTTTCCAGCGCAAAACTGCGTTTGATGGTCGCCGCATCACCGGCCAGCAGCGCGCCAAAACTGGCCTGAATCCCAGCCAGTTGCGGCACACGCGCAAGCGGTACTTGGCGGGTCTGGCCATGGCCGCGCGCAATGCTCACCTGCCCTTGGCCGATGGTGGTGGTCTCCACATATGGGGCACGCACTTCGCGCACCAAGGTGTTTTCATCCGGGCGGCGATATTGCCCGGAAATGCGCAGCGGCTTTTTCAAAAGCCGAGAGGAGCGCAGCTCGACGAAATCGGTCTGCATCGGTGCAGGACGCGCAAGTCCTGCCAAAATCCAGTCACTATCAATATGACTGCTGCTCGCCGCCGCCATCGGCAGCGGCACGACGGCGCAAAGTGCGGCGCTGCAAAGCAGCCTCATCCAGCGATGCGGTTGAGTCAGCATCATCGGCTTGCCAAAAATCATAAAAATTGAACCAATTGAAGGGCGCATCCCGCGTCATAGTTTCCAACCGCCCGGCATAACGGGCGATGAGCGCGGCCAGTCGGGTGGCACGCTCGGCGCGCGGCAATTGTATGGCCTCATCCTCGAACGCCTCAAAGCGCAGGTCATAGCGGTTGCCGCCGCGATACAGGCCAAAGCCCAGTGCCACCGGCACTTTCAGTGAAGCCGCCAGTAGCCAGGGAATGCTCGGAAAACGCGCCTTGCCGCCCAGAAAATCCACCGGCAGCGAAGGCTCGTCCGGCCTCGCCCTGTCCACCAGCATCGCCACCAACGCCCCCTCGTCCAGCGCGGCTTTCATCGCCAGCGCCACGCTCGGCCCGTCTTGTGCCGCATCAATCACGCTGGCGGCAATGGTGGGATTGAGTGCGTCGAGCAATTTCATCAGCGCCGGGCTTTGCGACTTGTCCAGCACCACGCGAATGAGATAGTCAGGTCGGCGCAGTGCCAGTACCCGCAACACGTCAAAACTGCCCAGATGCGAGCCGAACAGCAGCAGGCCGCGCCCCTTGGCAAGCAAGCGATGCAGTTCATCTAGGCCACTGACATCAATCTGGTATTGCTCAAAACCATCGCCCAGCAAAAACACCCGGTCAAGAATGGTGGAGGCAAAGGTATGCACATGGCGCGCGCCCTCCATCAGCCGTGCCGGCCGTCCCAGCACGCGCGCCAGATAAGCACGTGAGGCACGACGCTCGGGGCCGCGCCGGCACAGAAAATACGCGGTAATCGGCCACAGCAATGGGCGCACCACGCGCCGCCCTAGGCTTCTTGCGATGGTGAAAATCAGCCACAGAGCAAAGAAACCGCCGCCTTCGGGGCGCGCTTTCCAGTCGCGCAAAGGGGGAGCACTCATGCAGCCACGACCTCGCCACTGGCGATGACCGCCTCACCATGCTGGATATGGAAACGCCAGCCACCCTTGTCCAAAGTGCTCAGCGTCAGCTGCGCGACCTGCCCCGGCAGCAGCGGGCGCAAGAACTTCACCTGCACAAAGCGCAGCGCGGCAATCTCGCCAAGTTCTTCCTCCAGCATCGCCTGCACCGCATCGAGCAGCAGCACGCCGGGCACCACCGGCTGACCGGGAAAATGGCCGGGCAGACAGGGATGCCCCGGGTCAATCCGCAGCGTCTTTTTCATGGCCTGTCCAGTAGCGCCTGCACGGCCTGCTGCGCTTTTTCCGCCAATTGCTGCCGATCCATCCCGGTACTGGCAATCGGCTGACCAAACCGCAGCCGGATGGTTTCGCCATAGGCGCGGAACCAAGGCGTGGGCGGCAATACTTTGCCCGTGCCTTGCAGCGCCACCGGCAGCACCATCGCCCCACTCATCACGGCCGCCTGAAACGGTCCTGCCTTGAAGTCATCCATGCGCCCATCGGGGCTGCGGGTACCTTCGGGGAAAATACATACCGAATGCCCTGCGCGCAGCAGACTGGCTGCGCCGCGCAGCATCAGCGGCGCGCTGCGCGGGTTGTCGCGGTCGATGAACAGCATTTCGGTGGCACGCGCATAGGTGCTGACAAACGGCACGCGGGTCATTTCCTTTTTCAGCACGAAACGCAGCGGCACGGGCGTAGCCCGGAACAGCGCACAAATATCAATCATCGACTGGTGATTGGCGACCACCAGATACGGCTGCGACCAATCCACCTGGTCTGCGCCTTCGATCACCAATTTTGCCCCCGGCGCATGAATCAGCCCCGGCGCCCACAAGCGCGCGCCCATGCGCAGCGGAATACGCGCGCTACCGGAGAGAAAGCGCATCAAAAGCGCCAGCGTTATCCAGAACGATGTCCACAGCATCACGAAGCCGAACTGCAATGCGCCAAACAGTGTCCAGCCTTGTTTTTTGTCGGGTTGATAAGTGACTTGCTGCATCAATCAAATCTTTTGCAAAAGGCTTTGCGCCAAGCCTGCGCCCGGCAGGCGGCGCCAAGCATACAGGCAGAGCTTATTTCAGAAGATCACGCCAGAAGCCCGGCCCCAAGCTCGCCATCTTGCGGCCAAACTCCAGCGCACTGTTGTAGCGCCCCGGAAAACGCCGTTTGCGATAGGCAAACTCCAGCACGAACAAGCCGCCAATCAGGCCGTAATTAATCCAGTTGGCAAACCAAGACCACTGCGCATCAGTAATGGTCAATGCCGGCGTATAGCCGAGCAAGACTAGGATGCCACGCGGCGCGGCAATCATCGCCAGCCCCAGATTGAACAGCGCCAGCAAGCCCAGTGCGCTCGCCCAAAGCAGGGTTACACCGCGCGAATAGCGATACAGTGCCGCGTCCAATTGCTCGGGCGGGACTTTTTCCAGCGCCAGCACGATGCGGGTAATCAGCGGCAACTGTCCCGGCAGCAGGCTGCGGGCAAACAGCCAGCCGACCATCGCCATGAATAATGGCGGCGCCAGCAGCAGCAGCAGCAATGCCCATTGGGAGCTGGCCAGCCAGTACAAGCCGAGCAATACCAGCAGCACGCCGCCCCAGGCCCACAGCTTGCCGCGCACCAGCGGCTCGGCCCAGACAAACAGCAGCATGTCCAGTCCAGCCAACCCGGCCAGCCAGCCGTTTTGCCAAGTGCTGGCCAATTGCGCCAGCACCGGATAGGCCAACATCAGCAACAGTCGCAATACGACTGCGGCATTGGCGGCATTCACTGCCAAGTGCCTGGCTCAGTGTGTCCGGTTCTGTTCGATATGCGCAGAAAGCGCACGCAGCGAAGCAAAAATACGGCGGTTGTCCTCGTTGTCCGAGCGCAACTGAAAACCGTATTTTTTCGAAATCGCCAATGCCAGCTCCAGCGCATCAATCGAGTCCAGCCCAAGCCCGGCATTGAACAGCGGCGCTTCCGGATCAATCTCGGCAGGCACGACATCTTCAAGGTTCAGGCTTTCAACCAGAAGTGCGGCAAGTTCTTGTTCGGCTTGAGTTTGTTCAGACATCTCGGGCTTCCGTTCGGTGGCAGTTGGGTTGAATACAGGGCGAAAGATTAAGCACACGCTATCATTCGCGCCACTATTGCGGGCGATTTTCGCAGCCCCTCCCTTAATTTTGCTTCACTCCACACCAAGAGATGACTCAACCCCAGCCTGATCTCCCTCTCATCGACACTGATGTGCTGGTCATTGGCGGCGGCCCGGCCGGAAGCTGTGCAGCCACGGTGCTGGCACAAAAGGGCTGGCGCGTGGTGATGCTGGAAAAAGACCGCCACCCGCGCTTTCATATCGGCGAATCGCTGTTGCCGATGAACATGCCCATCCTTGAACGCATCGGCGCACTGGAAAAAGCCCGTGCGGTGGGTCTTTTGAAACTGGGCGCGGACTTTCCCGCCATCGATGGCACTTTCAATGTGTTCGACTTCGGCAAGACACTGAACCCCGGCACCCCGGATTTTGCCTTTCAGGTCAAGCGCGAGGAGTTTGACCAGATGCTGTTTGAGCACGCACGCGAGCAGGGCGTGGATGCACGCGACGGCATCCGCGTGGAACGGGTCGAATTCGATGCCGATGACGCAATCACCGTGCATGCCGCCGGACAACGCTGGCGACCGCGCTATCTGCTCGATGCCAGTGGCCGTGACACTTTTCTTGGCAACAAGCTCAAGCTCAAGCGCAAAAATCCACGCCACGCCTCGGCGGCGGTATTCAGTCATTTTCAGGGCGTGGCAAGACGCGAAGGCCGACATGCCGGCAATGTCAGCATCTATCGCCATGAGCATGGCTGGGCGTGGATGATTCCGCTGCGCGATGGCAGCATGAGCGTCGGCGCGGTGTGCTGGCCGGAATACCTGAAAACCCGGCGCGGGGATACCGAATCATTCCTGATGCAGACCCTTGCCAGCGTGCCGGAAATTGCCCAGCGCATGCAGGGCGCAAAACGTATCGCGCCGGTGCATGTGACCGGCAACTACGCTTATGAATGTACCCGCATGCATGGCCGCCACTGGAGCATGCTGGGCGATGCCTATGCGTTTGTTGACCCGATGTTTTCTTCCGGGGTTTACCTTGCCATGCACAGCGCCGAACAGGGCGCCCTGATGGTGGACAAAATCCTGCAAAACCCCGCACATGAGGCCAAACTGCAACGCAAGTTCCAGCGCGACTTCGAGGCCGGGCTGGATGAATTCAAATGGTTCATCTACCGCTTTACCTCGCCGGTGATGCGGGCGCTGTTTTCCGCGCCGCGCGATTTCATGGGCGTGGAGCGCGCGATTGTCTCGATGCTGGCAGGCGATGTATTCAACGCCCCGCAAGTCATCCGCAAACTGCGGATTTTCCGCATCATCTACGCCTTGAATGCGATTGAACAAGCGCCCGCCGCCTGGCGCGCTTGGCGCAAGCGCCGCCGTCAGGTCAAAGTGGAAATGCGCGAGGAGACCCTGCAAGGATGAAACCCGATACCCCACACAACCGCCCCCGGCATTTGCAAGTGGACTATGTGGCCGAGCCCCATCCGCAGCCCTGGCTGCAACGCGACGATGTACTGGCCGTATTCGGCTTTGGTCAGACCGCGCCGCATCTGGATGACCCGCGCTGGCTGCGCGTGCCACTGGCGCCCTACGGCAACGCCCCACTGGAAGTTTGGCGCACACATGCTCCGGTTCAGCACGGCCGCGACCAAGACATCCAATGGGCCTGCAACGACGAGCTGCTGTTTGGCGCGATTGAAGTTGCCGAACAGAGCGATGACATCCGCACCGCCGCCGCGCATGCCTATGCGCGCATGAGTGCGCATGTGGCCGCGCGCGGCTTTCCGCACTTGTTGCGCATCTGGAATTACCTTGACGGCATCACCATCGGTGAAGGCGATGCCGAACGCTACCGCGAGTTCTGTGTGGGACGCGCCCGTGGCCTTGGCGATTTCCGCACCGAATGGCTGCCTGCGGCCACTGCCATTGGCCGCAGTGATGGCGAGCGCATCCTGCAGGTGTACTGGCTGGCTGCCAAGACTGCCGGACAGCCGGTGGAAAACCCGCGCCAAGTCAGCGCCTATCACTACCCGCGCCAATACGGCCCGCAGCCGCCCAGTTTTGCCCGTGCGATGTTGCCGCCGACCCAAGAGCAAACCCCGCTGCTGCTTTCGGGCACGGCTGCGGTGGTCGGCCACGCCTCGCAGCACGAAGGTGAGCTACTCAAGCAGATTGATGAAACTTTCCACAATTTCGATGCCCTGCTGGCCGCTGCCCGCACCCGCCAGCCGTCCTTGCCCGAGCGCTTTGGCGCCGGCACCCGGCTCAAGGTCTATGTGCGCGATGCCGCCGACTTGCCGCAGGTCAATCGCGCACTGGCCGAGCGACTAGGCGAGCAGGTGCCCTATATTCTTCTGCATGCGGCGATTTGCCGCCGCGAGCTGGCCATCGAAATCGACGGCGTACACGGCTGACCCCCAACTTCAAAACCAACATCAAGGAGCACATATGGGCGTACTCGCACTGATCTGGGGCATCTGCGCAATTCTGGGCATGATGCTGGCCATGATTCCGCTGCTGGGCTGGCTGAACTGGCTGGTCATTCCGTTTGCCATCATTGGCCTGATTATCTCGGCCATCGGCATGTCCGGCACACGCGGCAACAATACCGCCGCCGCGGGGTTGATTCTGTGCCTGATTGCCACCGTGCTGGGCGGCATCCGGCTGGTACTTGGCGGTTTCATCGTGTGACCTAAAATATCGGCATGAGTTACTTCCCCCATTCCCGCCCGCGCCGGATGCGCCGCGATGATTTTTCTCGTCGGCTGATGCGCGAAACCACTCTCACCGCCAACGACTTTATCTATCCGGTATTCGTGCACGAGCTTGAAGGGCGCGCGCCGGTCGGCTCCATGCCCGGTATCGAACGGCTGTCCATCGACGAGCTTTTGAAAGTAGCCGAGCAAATGTGCACGCTGGGCATCCCGGCGATTGCCCTGTTCCCGGTTACGGCGATGGCGGCCAAGTCGCTAACCGCAGAAGCGGCCTGGGACGAGAACGGCTTGGCGCAGCGAGCCGTGCAGGCGCTGAAATCACGCTTTCC
This sequence comes from Lysobacteraceae bacterium NML08-0793, assembly GCA_002798275.1. GTDB lineage: Bacteria > Pseudomonadota > Gammaproteobacteria > Xanthomonadales > Xanthomonadaceae > Solilutibacter. Next base: position 15,071 of record NWQR01000008.1, read on the forward strand.
GCAGTTGGGCGTCATCACCGATGTGGCGCTTGATCCATACACATCGCACGGCCAAGACGGGCTGCTGGATGAAAACGGCTATGTGCTGAATGACGCAACCGTCGAGGCACTGGTCAAACAAGCGCTCTCGCATGCCCGCGCCGGTGCCGATGTGGTCGCGCCCAGCGACATGATGGATGGCCGCATCGGCACCATCCGCGCTGCGCTGGAAGCCGAAGGCCATATCCACACCCGCATCCTCGCCTACAGCGCCAAATACGCCAGTGCGTTTTACGGCCCGTTCCGCGATGCAGTGGGCAGCGCCGCCGCACTGGGCAAGGCCGACAAGTACACCTATCAGATGGATCCAGGCAACAGCAACGAGGCGCTGCGTGAAGTGGCGCTGGACATCGACGAGGGCGCGGACATGGTGATGGTCAAGCCCGGCCTGCCGTATCTGGATATCGTGCGCCGGGTGAAAGACCAGTTCGGCATGCCGACTTTCGTGTATCAGGTCAGCGGCGAATACGCCATGCTGAAAGCCGCCGCGCAAAACGGCTGGCTGGATGAGCGCGCCACCGCCCTAGAAGCCCTGCTGTCCATCAAGCGCGCCGGTGCCGACGGCATCCTCAGCTATTACGCGCTGGATGCCGCTCGCTGGCTGAAAGAAGGCACTGCGGCATGAGCGCCCTCGCCATCCGCCATGCCCGCAGCGAAGATGCGGCCGCCATCGCCCATCTTGCCGCGCAACTGGGTTATCCGGCCAGCGAGCAGGACATCCTGCGTCGTCTGCGCAAGATGCTGGACACCCCCACCCAAGCGGTGTTTGTCGCCTGTGATGATGATGGCCGCGTGCTTGGCTATGTCGCCACCGAACAGCGGCTGATGCTGGAAACCGGCGCCTTGGTGGAAATCGTCGCGCTTGCGGTGGATGCCAAGCTGCGCCGCGGCGGTACCGGCCGCGCCCTAGTGTCCGCGGCCGAGCTTTGGGCATTCAAGCGCGGGGTGAAAAACCTGCGGGTGCGCTCGAACATCCAGCGCGAAGATGCCCATGCGTTTTATCCCGGCATCGGCTATCAACTGGAAAAAACCCAGCACTGCTATCTGCGCGAGCTGAACTGAACCTGCTATGTCCCGCCAAGTTCCGCATTACGCCGTCTTCGGTCGGCCGGTTGCCCACTCGCTTTCGCCGCAGATTCACGCCGAGTTCGGCAAGCAATGCGACATCCCGGTGATTTATTTGCGCCATGACACCGGCGAATTGGGTCTTGCCGCGACCCTGGCGCGCTTTGCCAGCGCAGGCGGGGTCGGCGCCAATATCACCGTGCCGCACAAGACCGAGGTACTGGCACTCTGCAAAAGCCTTGGCCGACGCGCGCAACGGGCAGGCGCAGTCAACACCCTGATACTGCGCGAAGGCCATTGGCATGGCGAAAACACCGATGGCATCGGCCTAGTGCGCGACATCCAACTGCGGCAAAACCTAGACCTATACCAGCGCCGCGTGCTGCTGCTGGGCGCAGGTGGTGCGGCGCATGGCGTGGCCCCGGCACTGCTGGAGGCGGGCATCGCCCAAATGGTGATTGCCAATCGCAGCCGCGCCCGTGCGGTTGATTTGCTGGATCGACTCGGCACCACCGACACGCTGCGCGCCTGCACCCTGCAAGAGCTGCCAGAAATGGGCAGCTTCGATCTGATCGTGCAAGCCACCTCGGCCGGCCTCGACGGCGGCCTGCCAGAACTGCCGCCCTCGATTCTGACGCCACACAGCCTGTGCATCGACCTCAGCTATGGCCGTGCCGCCCTGCCCTTCACCAGTTGGGCGCGCAGCCAGCACTGCGAGCGCGTGGCAGACGGCCTTGGCATGCTGGTGGAGCAAGCCGCTGAAGCCTTCGCGCTATGGCATGGCATCCGCCCCGACACCGACCCGGTGTACAACAAACTGCGTATCAGCGCGCGGTTTTAATCAGGCCTCGCGGCGCTGGCCGGTGAGATATTCGTCCTTCAGCTTGACGTAGTGGCCGGCCGAATAAAACAGCGCTTCAATCTCCGCATCGCTGAGCTTGCGGGCAAACTTGGCCGGACTGCCCAGCCACATCTCGCCTGCGCCCACCCGCTTGCCCGGTGGCAGCAGAGCGCCCGCGCCCAGAAAGCCATGCTGCTCGATCACGGCACCATCGAGCACCACTGCACCCATGCCGACCAGACAGGCATCGGCAATCTGGCAGGCATGGATGATGGCCTTGTGGCCGATGGTGCAGTCACTGCCAATCACCGTGGCAAAACCGCCGCGCCTAGCATGCGGGCCATCATGACTGACATGGATGACCGTGCCATCCTGCACATTGGTGCGCGCGCCGATGCGCACAAAATTGACATCGCCGCGAATCACCGTGAACGGCCAGACGGAAACATCATCCCCCAACACCACATTGCCAATCACGCAGGCGGCCAGGTCCACATAAACGCGCGCGCCGATTTGCGGGCGCTTGTCCAGATAGTTGCGAATCGTGTTCATCGCGCAAGTGTAAGCGCTCGGCATCTTGTGCGTCTTAGCTGAACCGCGCACCGGGCAAAGCCCCTACAATATGCAAATGAAAATCGCTTCATGGAATGTCAATTCGCTCAATGTCCGCCTGCCACATCTGCAACAGTGGCTGGCCGAGTTCCGCCCAGACGTGGTCGGGCTTCAGGAAACCAAACTAGAAGATGCCAAGTTTCCCGCCGCCGCAATCGCCGAAGCCGGTTACGAAGTGGTCTTTCACGGACAAAAAACCTATAACGGCGTGGCGCTGCTCTCGCGCAGCGGCGCCTTGCAGGACGTGCAGCGCGGCATTCCCGGCTTCGACGACCCACAGGCGCGGGTGATTGCCGCCAGCGTGAATGATGTGCGCATCGTCAACCTATATGTGGTCAACGGCCAGGACATCGGCACCGACAAATACGACTACAAACTGCGCTGGCTCGCTGCCGTGCATGACTGGCTGGCAGATGAGCTAAAGCGCTGGCCCAAGATGGTGGTGATGGGCGATTTCAATATCGCTCCAGACGCCCGCGATGTCCCCGACCCCGAGGTTTGGAATCACGACCATATCCTGACTTCGACCGCCGAGCGCGAAGCCTTGGCGCGCATCCAGTCGCTCGGTTTTGTCGATGCCTTCCGCCTGCACCATCAGGATGCCGGCCTGTTCAGCTGGTGGGATTACCGCCAGGCAGCATTCCGCCGCAACCTCGGCCTGCGCATCGACCTGACTTTGGCCTCCAGCGCCCTACATGCGCATGTTTCCGACGCAGGCATCGACCGCACTCCGCGCACTTGGGAGCGCCCCAGCGACCATGCGCCCGCTTGGCTGGCGCTTGCCCCCGACCCTTCCACCCCCTGACTCAAGCCAACTATCACCATGAATGAAAACAGCCGTAGCCGCCGTCTGAAAGAAGCCACCCGCGACACCCATGACCGCTTGGACAAGAGCATCATGGCCGAGGACATTTTTGCAAGCCAGGCGCAATTCGCGCGCTTTTTGCGCGTGCAATACCGCTTCCATCGTGATGTCGATGCGCTCTATACCAAGCCGGAACTGGTGCCGCTGCTGCCCGAGCTCGATGCACGCCGCCGTCTTGCCCAGGTCACACAAGATCTCCACGACCTCGACATCGCCCTGCCGGCTGCCGCCGCAGGCAAGCTCGATGGCAATACGGCGCTGCCCGAAGCGCTGGGCTGGCTGTATGTGGCCGAAGGCTCGAATATCGGCGGCACGGTGCTGTACAAGCTGGCCTCAAGCAAACTTGGCCTGAATGCCGAGCATGGCGCACGCCATCTGGCCGCCCATCCCGATGGCGCGGCACGACACTGGCGCGAGTTCACCCAGGCACTGGATGAAATCACTCTCTCCGAAGACGAAGAAGCTCGCGTGTTTGCCGCCGCCAACCAAGCCTTCGCCACCGTGCAGGGCTATGTCAACGAAGAGTTCGGCAAAGGCTGATTTCGGGCAGACACGATGCGCTGGCTCTGGTTCACCTGTGGATGGCTGATGCTGCTGCTGGCCGGCATCGGTGCCGTGCTGCCGGTCATGCCGACCACCATTTTCCTGATTCTGGCCGTGGCGAGCTTTGCTCGCAGCTCGCCCCGACTTGAAGCACGGCTGCTCAACCATCCACGTTATGGTGCCAGCCTGCGCGCCTGGAAGTATCAGCGCGCCATCTCCCGTGCGGGCAAGTTCTGGGCCTGCGCCGGAATCGGCATTGGGTTTTTGATTTTTGCTTTCAGCGCGCGTCCCAGTTGGCCCTGGCTGCTGGGCGTGGCCGCTTTCATGCTGGCCTCGGCCAGCTGGATCGCAACTCGCCCCAGTCCATCGCCCGATGCCTGAAGCACCTGACAGGACGACAATTGCGACAACGCCCGGCATTGCCGGGCGTTGTTTCGTCAAACCTGCGCTATGGCTTTAGCGGGCTTTGCCGCGGGTAAACAAGTTCACGATGAGCAGCAAAATCACCGCGCCAATCAACGAGTAGATGAAGGTCATGGTGGTAATGACTTGGTTGATGCCGCCGCCAAACAGGAAGCTGGCAATCGACGAGCCCACAATGCCGACAATCACGTTCAGAAAGATGCCCTGCTGCGCATCGCGTTTCATGATGATGCTGGCCAGCCAACCGACGATACCGCCGACAATCAACCAGATGATGACACCCATTTGAAATCTCCTTGTTTGCTGTTGTCCCATGCCGGGAGTGCGCGCAGTCTGACCAAAGCGGTGTGATGGCCGCGTCATGGCGGCCAAAAATTACTTTTGTATTCAGCAAGTTGTATCGGGCGTGAAAGTGTCGCCTGCGCCTTGGTCTGCCTCGGCCAGCAGCGCCAGCAACGCCTGTCTTGGCAGCTTGCCGGTTTCATTGCGCGGCAGGGCGGCCACGCGAATGATGCGCCGAGGCAGAAATACCGGGTCGCTCGCCTGGCGCAAATGGGCAATCAGGGTGGCATCATCCATGCCCGGCGCCACCACCACTGCCAGCAGGCGCCGCACCCCGGCAGCATCGGCATCCAGTTGCAGCATCGCACCATCGACCACCCCTTCAATCGCTTGGAGCCTGCGGGTCAAATCGGCCAGCGATGCGCGTTTGCCGGCGATTTCCAGCAAATCAGCCTGCCGACCGCGCAACTCGAAGCTGCGACCATCAGCAGATAACTCGACCATATCGGCCAGCATCACCGGCTGCGGCAGCGATGGCCGGAAAACCTGCGTGCCTTCGCGCTCGGGTTGCAGGCGCACTTGGTCAAGCAGCCGCCAAGTGGTTTCGTGCGATGGTCGGCGCTCAGCAAAGATGCACACCTCGGTTGCGCCAAAAAGCTCGCGCAACTGACAGCCAAAACGCGCCTCGGCACGCGCGGCCAGCGCAGGCGCAAGCGGGGCGGTGGCACTGACGATGCCCGCCAAGGGCGGCAATGCCACGCCCGACTCCAGCAAGGCGCGCAAATGCACTGGCGTTGTTACCAGCAGCCGCGGCGCATCGCATTCGGCCAGGGCACGGGCAATATCTTCGGGAAAGAAAGGTCGCCCCGGATGCACGGCGAATGCACCAAACAATGGCAGCAATACCGAAAGCTCCATGCCATACATATGCTGCGGCGGCACGGTGGCCACGATGTGCGCCGCGCCGCCACACAGTGCGGTCAACAGTTGCTGATTGACCGCATCGGTATGCCCAAGCGCGCCCCAACATTTGCGGTGCGCCGAAGGCTGGCCGGTGGAGCCGGAGGTAAAGCCAATCATCGCAAGCTGTGCGGCCTCGACCCGAGCCGGCTGGATTGTCGCAGTGTGGGCTGTTGCCTTGTCCACCCGCACATCGCAATCAATCTCATCCATATCCCCTACGCGCAACGCCTGTGGATGGGCGGCAGCCACTTCCGCCACCATCTGCGGCGCACGCGAAGGCGGCAACAGGGTAACTTGCCCACGCAGGGCGGCAGCGCAAAAGGCGGCGATGAAATGGTCGCGCCGTTCGCACAGATTGATAAGCGCCGGCGCATCGGGCAAAGTCGCCGCCAAAGCCGTCACCCGGCGCAGGAAATCGCCCCGCCGCACGGGCTGGGCGCCACAGAACAACAGCGCATCCGGATCCCCCGGGAGCAAATCAAGAACACCAGAAAACACGCTTGTAGAGACAGACATGGATGGCAACGGCTTGAAACGGAAACGCAAGATTACGGCCTGAGCCAAGCAATCGCCATGCGCACCAATACCGTCCCCACCCACGCCTTGCTGCCCTATCCGCCGGGAAGCCATGCCCAAGCCCTGGCATGCGACTGGCTGGCGCAGCAGCTGCAACATCCTGCCGAGCAACTGCCGCTATACCGCGATGAACGGGGACGGCCACGCTTGGCCGCGCCACTGCACAATCACGATGTCAGTTGGAGCCATAGCGGCGAGCAGCTTTTGTTGGTCTGCGGCAAAAATCTGACCGTTGGCTGCGACCTGGAATATCTACGCCCACGCCTGAATGCGCTGAAACTTGCCCGGCGTTTTTTTCATCCGCAAGAAGCCCACTGGCTGCAAAGCCTGCCCCAATGCGAACAGGAGCGCGCCTTTTTGCAGCTTTGGTGCGCCAAGGAAGCGATCTTGAAAGCGCACGGCCATGGGCTGTCCTTCGGCCTTGAAAAACTGCGCTTGGCACACAGTGATACCGGCCTTGTGCTTGCCGAATGCCACCGGCAACTTGGCAAGCCAGAAGACTGGCGGCTTGAACTGTTCAGCCCGGCCGACGGCTATATCGCCGCCATCGCTTGGCGGCAGCCCGGCAACCTGCTGCGATAATCAGCGCATGAATACTTCTCTGCCTGCTGATATCGAACCACTGCTGCGCCAAGGGCTTGCCGAGCTTGCGCTGGATGCCGATGCGCTAACCCCCGCGCTGATGGATTATCTGGCGCTCCTCACGCGCTGGAATGGCACCTACAACCTGACCGCTATCCGCGACCCGCGGGAAATGGTCACCAAGCATCTGCTCGATTCGCTGGCGATGGCGCCATTCGTGCCGGATGCGGCGCTGGCCGATCTTGGCACCGGCCCTGGGCTTCCGGGCATTCCACTGGCCATCGCCCGCCCCGGCTGCCGCGTAACGCTGGTGGAATCCAATGGCAAAAAGGCGCGTTTTCTGCGCGAGGCGGTGCGCACGCTCGGTCTTGTTAATGCACGGGTGGCCGAGAGCCGCGCCGAAGCACTGGACGAGCCAGGTCAATATGCCGCCATCACCGCGCGCGCACTGGCAACGCTGGACAAAATCATCGCCTTTGGCGGGCATCTGCTGGCGCCCGGCGGCGTACTGCTGGCGATGAAGGCCGAAACCGTGGACGAAGAAGCCGCGCAACTGCCGCCCGGTTGGCAATTGCAGGCGGTGCATCCGTTGCAAGTACCGGGGCTCACCGCCCGGCGGCAATTGGCCGTGGTCGGGCGAAGCCTCACGGCCAGCTGATTTCCGCCGCACCCGGTGGCAAGGCATAATGCGCAGTCCTTCCGTCGGCATTGCCGACTCCCCCGGCTCACAGGACACAGCATTCATGGCCCGAATCATCGCGGTTGCCAACCAGAAAGGCGGCGTTGGCAAAACCACCACGGCAGTCAATCTTGCCGCTGCGTTGGCGGCCACGCCCAAGCGGGTGCTGCTGGTGGATCTGGATTCGCAGGGCAATGCCACTTCCGGCAGCGGCATCGACAAACACGAGGCCGCGCACACTACCTGCGATGTGCTGCTGGAAGAAGTCACCCCGCGTGATGCCATCGTTACCACCCCGGAAGGTCATGACCTGATGCCGGGCAATACCGACCTCACCGCCGCAGAAATCACCCTGATGGATGAGGAAGGCCGCGAGCAACGCCTGAAGCGCGCGCTGGACGGGCTGCGCGATGATTACGATTTCATCATCATCGACTGCCCGCCGGCGTTGTCGCTGCTGACCCTGAATGCCCTGACGGCGGCCGATTCGGTGCTGGTGCCGATGCAGTGCGAGTACTACGCGCTGGAAGGACTGACTTCGCTTTTGCAAACCATCGAGGCGCTGAAGCAGAAGCTCAATCCCGGACTAGAAATCGAAGGCGTTCTGCGCACCATGTTCGATGTCCGCAACAATCTTGCCAATGCCGTATCGGCCGAGCTGGAGCTGCATTTTGGCAGCAAGGTGTTCAATACCATCATCCCGCGCAATGTGCGGGTGGCCGAAGCCCCGAGCCACGGGCAAAGTATCGTCGGTTACGACCGCGCCTCACGCGGCGGTATCGCCTATCTGGGGCTGGCCGGAGAAGTGCTGCGCTTGCAGCATGAACGCAATGCCGCCAATGCAGCTTGAGAGGTTCCCCATGAGCAATCCCAAATCCGCATCCACAGGCAAACCCGCAAAAAAAGCTGCGCTCGGACGTGGCATCCGGGTCTTGATGGGCGATAACGCCATCCCGGCACCGGCGCCGCTGGAAGCGCAGCCGGGCGAAAAACTCACCCGCCTGCCGGTTCGTCAGTTGCAGCCGGGGCAGTACCAGCCGCGCCGCACCATGGACGATGCCAAATTGCAGGAGCTGGCCGAATCCATCAAGGCGCAGGGCGTGGTGCAGCCCATCGTGGTGCGCAGCATCGACAAGGACAAATATGAAATCGTCGCCGGTGAGCGCCGCTGGCGCGCCACGCAGCTGGCCGGGCTGATTGAAATCCCCGCCGTGGTGCGCGAGCTGGACGACCGCACCGTGGTGGCGATGGCGCTGATTGAAAACATCCAGCGTGAAGACCTCAATCCACTGGAAGAAGCCGAAGCCCTGCAACGGCTGATTGACGAGTTCGATCTGACCCATGCCCAGGCGGCTGAAGCGGTCGGGCGCTCACGCGCGGCGGTTTCCAATTTGCTGCGCCTTTTGGAGTTGCCGGCAGAAATCCGCGCCTTGGTACAAAAGCGCGAAATCGAAATGGGGCATGCCCGCGCCCTGCTCTCGCTCACCCCACAGGCGGCGATTGCGCTGGCCAAGCAGGCCGCCGCCGAAGGCTGGAGCGTGCGCGAGGTGGAGCATCGCGTACAACAGCTTGCCGCTGGCAAAGTTGGCGCCCCATCGAAGCGGAAAAAACCCCTGCCTTCTGCCGACATCACCGCGCTTGAAAACGAACTGTCCGAATTGCTTGCAAGCAAGGTCGCCGTGCAGCATGGTCGGGGCGGACGCGGCAAGCTGGTGATTCACTACGGCTCACTGGATGCCTTGGACGGCGTACTGGAACGGCTGCGCAAAACTCCCTGAGCGTTCTGATGCCCGATTCTGCCTCTCCCATCCTCGTAACCGGCGCAGCCGGTTTCATTGGCGCGCATGTCTGCCAAGCGCTACAAGCACGCGGCCTGCCGGTGGTCGGGCTGGACAATTTCAACGACTATTACGACCCGCAATTAAAGCGCGATCGTGTGGCCGCGCTATGCCCGGATGCGGACATCCGCACCCTAGACATCAGCAACCGCGATGCCCTGAATGCATTATTTTCGGAACTCGCCCCCAAGCGCGTGATTCATCTGGCCGCGCAAGCGGGCGTGCGCTATTCACTGCAAAACCCGCATGCCTATGCGGAAAGCAATCTGGTCGGCTTTTTGAACATACTGGAAGCCTGCCGCCACAATCGCGTGGCGCATTTGCTGTATGCCAGTTCTTCATCGGTCTATGGAGATTCGGCCACGCCACCGTTTTCCGAAGACCAGCGCATCGACCAGCCACGCTCACTGTATGCCGCCACCAAGGCCGCCAACGAGCTGATGGCCTACAGCTATGCGCAGCTCTACCAACTCCCCGCCACCGGCCTGCGCTTTTTCACCGTGTACGGCCCTTGGGGGCGACCGGACATGGCACCGCTGCTGTTCTCGCGCGCAGTGCTGGCTGGCCGTCCCATCGAAGTGTTCAACCACGGCCAAATGCGCCGCGATTTCACCCATATCAGCGATATCGTTGCCGGCATTCTGGGTGCGCTGGCACACCCGGCAAGTGGCGAAGTGCCGCATCAAGTGTTCAACCTCGGCAACCACAGCCCGGTGGCGCTGGAGGACTTCATCGCCGTGATTGAGCGCGCCGCAGGCCGACCGGCGCAAAAAATCCACAAGCCGATGCAGCCCGGCGACATGGTGGAAACCATGGCCGATACCCGGCGTGCTTTTGAGCGCTTCAGCTTTGCCCCTGCCACCCCGATTGAAACCGGCCTGCCGCCCGTAGTGGCTTGGTGCCGCGACTATTTTGGAGATGCCGCATGACCCACCCAGAACTCTCCGTCGTGGTGCCGGTGCATAACGAAGAGGACAATATCGCCCCGCTGGTAACGGAAATCCTCGCCGCATTGCGCGGCCATGTGGCATTTGAAATCGTCTATGTCGATGACCTCTCGCGCGATGCCACGCTCGCCCGGCTCCAAGCGCTGCAAACCAGCACCCCGGAGCTGCGCGTGGTTCGGCATCTAACCAACAGCGGTCAGAGCACCGCCGTGCGCAACGGCATCAAGGCCGCGCGCGCACCGTGGGTGGTTACGCTCGACGGGGACGGCCAGAACGACCCGGCCGACATCCCCAAACTGCTAGCCGAGCGCGACCAGGCCAGTGCCGATACCAAGCTGTTGGCCGGCTGGCGCGTCCACCGCCAAGATTCGGGCAGCAAGCGCTGGGCCTCGCGCTGGGCGAACGCCATCCGTTCGCGCCTGTTGCGCGATGCCACCCCGGATACCGGCTGCGGCATCAAGCTGATGGAGCGCGCGGCATTTCTTGAACTGCCCTATTTCGACCACATGCACCGCTACCTGCCCGCCCTGATGCAGCGCGCCGGTTGGAAAACCCAGAGCGTGCCGGTCAACCATCGCCACCGCACCAGCGGCGTATCCAAATACACCAATCTAGGTCGCGCCTTGGTCGGCGTGCGCGACCTGCTCGGCGTGTCCTGGCTGATTGCCCGCAGCCGCCGCACCGCCACCGAAGAACTGCCCCGCCATGACTGATCCAACCTCGTTCATGGACACGCCCATCCAGTGGCTTGCCTGGACCGGGCTTTATATGACCCCGTGGAAAGTCATCGGCTGGGTCGGCGCATTGATGTTCGGCGGTCGCTGGCTGGTGCAATTCATCGCCAGCCGCCGCGCCAAAAAGCCGGTGATTCCGCGGCTATTCTGGTATATGAGCATCATCGGCAGCCTGATGACACTCAGCTATTTCATCTTCGGCAAAAACGACTCGGTGGGCATTTTGCAAAACCTGTTCCCCACCTTTACCGCCAGCTACAGCCTGTGGCTGGATATCAAACATCGCGGCTGGAAACGCGACCGCGCCGGGCATTGATTTACACTTCGGGCTTTCCTGTCTTGGGTCTGCCCGCATGAAAACCCCTCTTGCCATTGCTCTGGCGCTGGCCTTTGCCACGCTCACCGCCCCGGCCAGCTGCGTCGCACAAACCTCTGCCATGCATACCGCAGAAGCCAGTGAGGACGCGCGCTTCCAAGCCATTTATCAGCGCGAATGGGCTTGGCGCCAGCAGCAGGAAGGCAGCGCCGGCGAGGAGGACAGCCCCAATAACCGCATTGGCCTGCCGGATGTTTCACCCGCAGCACAAGCGCGCCGCCTGGCGATGTGGGAGCAAGTGCTGCGCGAGCTGGATGGCATTGACCCGAGCAAACTCTCGCCTGCCGAGCGCATCAACTATCTGGTGTATCGCCCGCAGGTGGAAAACCTCGCCGCCAGCGTGCGTTTTGGCGATTTTGAAATGCCCTTCAACGCCGATTCCTCGTTCTGGTCGTGGCTCGGCTTCATGGGACAGACCCCGTTGCGCAGCGTCGAGGATTACCGCGCCTATATCGCCATGCTGAACGATGTACCACGCTATTTTGGGCAACACATCGACAATATGCGCGCTGGCCTTGCACGCGGTTTTTCCGTACCACGCGCCACGCTCGATGGCCGCGACCAATCCATCGCGCAAGTGGCGGAATTGCAAGACCCCACCCAAGCTGCGCTATACACCCCGTTCAAACAAATGCCCGCCAGCATCCCAGCCGCGCAGCAGGAAAGCCTGCGCCGTGAAGCACGGCAGGCGATTGAAAAATCCGTCATCCCCGCCTACGCCAATCTGCTGACTTTCTTCCGCAACGAATACATGCCCAAAGCGCGCACCACGCTGGCCGCCGAGGCCATGCCGGAAGGTGCGGCTTGGTATCGCCAGCAAATCCGCCACTACACCACGCTGGACATGAGCGCCGAGGAAATCCACCAGATTGGCCTGAAAGAAGTCGCGCAAATCCGTGCGGAGATGGAAGAAATCATCAAGCAAGTGGGCTTTGAAGGTAATTCGCCAGACACCCGCTTTCAGGACTTTCTCGCCTTTTTGCGCAGCGACCCGCAGTTCTATGCCAAAACCCCGCAGGAACTTTTAAGCCGCGCCGCCTGGATTGCCAAACGGGTGGACGGGCAACTGGGCAAAATCATCGGCAAACTACCGCGCAACCGCTTCACCATCGTGGAAGTGCCGCCAGATATCGCCCCGTTCTGGACCGCTGGCCGCGGCGGCGCCAGCACCTACTGGCTGAATACCTACAACCTGCCCTCGCGCCCGCTATACAACCTGCCCGCCCTGACCCTGCACGAAGCCGCCCCCGGACACGCCCTGCAAGGCTCGCTGGTGATGGAAATGGGCGAAACCCCCGCCTTCCGCAAGCAATACATCAGCGCCTATGGCGAAGGCTGGGGGCTGTATTCAGAATGGCTGGGCAAGGAAATGGGCATCTACGAAACCCCGTATGAAGATTTTGGCCGCCTGACTTACGCCATGTGGCGCGCCTGCCGACTGGTGATTGATACCGGCGTGCACCACAAGGGCTGGAGCCGCGAGCAGGCACTGGCCTATCTGCGCGACAACACCGCACTGTCCGAACACGAAGTCACCACCGAAGTGGATCGCTATATCTCCTGGCCAGGACAAGCACTGTCCTACAAGCTCGGCGAAATCGTCATCATGCGCCTGCGCGCCGAGGCCGAGCGCGAGCTGGGTGAGAAGTTCGACGTGCGCCGCTTCCACGACGCCATCCTCGCCCCCGGCTCCATCCCCCTGCCAGTGCTGGAAGATGAAATCCGCAGGTTTATCCGCGAAGAAAAAGCCATCAGCAATAAACCCTGATAACACATGGCCGCCCGCACCCCCTGGAGCCAATGGCCGCGCCTGCCCGTCTACCTCAAAGCCATGACCCTGCGCATGGACAAATACAACAGCAACCCCGCCCGCGACCAAGCCCGCGAAGCGGACATTCAGGAATTGGAACAGATGTGGCGGGAAAAGTGGAATCGCTGGAAAAATAAAACCAACCCGTCAATGACAGATAGAAGAACTGCGCGTATCATTGTTTACGCTGGAGTTGAAGACACCGTATCCGGTGTCGGTGAAGCGGTTATTGAAGGAGTGGGAAGGGTTAATATAAAATGGATTAAATTATTTTTGTGAAATATAAAAGGGTGGAATATGCAAAAAGAAATTGTTATTTTAGCAAAATCCATTAAAAATGGAAAATATTGTATTGCTGGGAAAGATGTAGAAACAAAAGAATGGATTAGACCCGTTCCAACAGAAGATGGAAAAGAATTAAGCGGCGAGCAATCCAAATCATATTTTGTTGATAACAATGGCAACCCAGTTGGTTACCCATGTAAACCATTACAAAAGGTTAGAATCAATTTTTTAAAGCATGTTCCTTTGCCTTATCAGGCTGAAAATTATTTAATTGATGACTCTAAATGGATGCAAAATTATAAAATAAATAACCATGAACTAAACCAATATTTGGATAAGCCACAAGTACTGTGGAATACATCTGATCACATTAAATCTACGGATTTAAATAGATATAATCCTAATGGAAACTCATTGTATTTAATTCAAGCCAATAATATTAATTTATTATGCACTTATAATAACAACAGCAAAAATCGCAGAATATCTTTTGATTATAATGGAAACAAATACGATTTAAGATGTACTGATCCAGAATTTGATAAAATTATAGGGAGTGGCAATAACAAACAAATAGATTCAGCTATTTTATGCATTAGCTTAGCCGCGCCTTTTGAACATAATTCATATCCATCAGAAATTAGACATTATAAACTGGTAGCGGCAATTTACTTATAGGAAATCATATGATTAATACGTATACGATTGGATTTACAAAAAAAAATGCACGAAATTTTTTTAATTTTTTAAGAGATAATGGAGTCCACCGTTTAATTGACGTGCGCTTAAACAATGTTTCTCAACTTTCAGGATATGCCAAAAAAGATGATTTGAAATTCTTTTTAAAAGAAATTTGTAATGCTGAATATTTGCATATTCCTGACTGGGCACCTACTGACAATATCTTAAAATCATATAAAAATGGAAATATATCTTGGGAAAAATATGAAGATTTATTTTTAAATTTAATGGCAAAAAGAAATATTGAACAATTTGCAAAGCCAGAATTATTAAAAAATTCATGCCTTCTTTGCAGTGAACACGAACCCCACCATTGCCATAGAAGATTAGTGGTAGAGTATTTAAATCAGCACACTGATTTAAGTTTGTCAGTCAAACATTTATATTAGATATGAATAAAATCCTTATCCTCTATCCTAGCGTGTTTAATGTGCTATCTAAGTTTAATCGCAAACTTAATAGAATATTACAAAATAAGACTAGTGGCGAGTTGGTCTATTTAGAAGATCCTAGGGATTTTATTGTTAAATATAGTCAGGATAATAGTCGATTTAATTGTCAAAAAATTAAGAACATACAAAGTGAATCGGTCACTCATGCTATTGTATTTGATGATGGAGAAGAGTTCCCCAGAGAACTTGAATGGTTAAAGGAAAATAAAATCCCGTTAAGGTGGATTAAGATTCCAATCACAAGGGTTATTAATATTAATAAAGATAATTATCAAAAGTATTCAAAAGACCAATATGAATATATTGGAAGATCACCTAATCGTAAAAATTCTCCGAATTGGAGTAACCCATATTCAATGTATGATTTTCAAGTAGGAGATGATGAAAATCAATTATCCAGGGAAGATGTAATTAGAAAATTTGAATATGGATTCAATCATGATAACTTACCTACTAATCTAAAGAGGACGGATACGTATCAACTTGCCGGAAAACGGTTGGGTTGCCACTGTAAACCTTATCCTTGTCATGGTGATGTTATCGCAGATTTTTTAAATAGTTGGGATGATGGAAATTAAAATACTAGTTCGAGTAATTACGACTAGTTTTACTCTAAGTAAAGCCCGCGCAACCTATATGTAGGTGTGTGCCATCAGCACGCACGCGTTAGAGTGGATTTCCAATAAACGTAGGCCGAGTTGCAAACCCAACATTCACTCCATCATCTGCGGTGCTACACATTCTTCACATTCCCCCTAAAGGCCGTCTGAAAACACCCAAAGTTTTTCAGACGGCCTTACCCTATCGCGTCGTACTATCGTAAGCTTCCCCGTCAAGCATACATTTCAAAAGTAGAACTTTCGGCGAGGTGATTACGGTATTCGGCGGGGGTCAGATGGCCGAGTGCGTCGTGGGGACGCGCTTGGTTGTATTCGAGCATCCATCCATAGGCGGCTTCGCGCACGTCGTCGAGGCGGGTGAACAGGTGTTGATCTAGAACCTCCTCTCGGAACGTCCGGTTGAAGCGTTCGATGTAGGCGTTCTGGTTCGGCTTGCCGGGCTGGATATAGCGGATGGACATGCCGTTGAGTTTGGCCCACTGCACGAAGGCTTCGCCTAGGAACTCGGGACCGTTGTCGGTACGCAGCACCTGCGGCAGGCCGTGGCTGCACTTGAGCTGCTCGAAGACCCGTATCAGGCGCGCCGAGGAGATGGAGGTATCCACTTCGATATGCATGGCTTCGCGGTTGAAGTCGTCGACGACATTGAAGGTTCGGAAGCGGCGGCCACAGGCCAGCGCATCGGCCATGAAGTCAGCCGACCAGACGATGTCCGGTTGCTTCGGAACGTACAGCAGCACGCGCGCGCGTTTGGGCAATCGCCGCTTGGGCTTGCGACGCAGGTTGAGTTTCATGGCGGTGTAGACCCGGTAAATTCGTTTGTGATTCCAGTCTGGCCGCGCACGCCGCAAGACTTGGCAGCACTTCCAAAAGCCGCGACTGGGGCGCGCCTCGACCTGCTCGGTGAGTGCTGCGATCACCTCGGCATCACGCACTGTCCAGTGCAGCGGCGGTCGATACCAGGCGGCTCGTGACAGGCCGACGCATTCGCAGGACCGGCTCAGGGGACGGGCGTGTACCTGGGTCAGATACTGCACCGCCGCGCGTTTCTGCGCCGGTCCTACAGCTTTTTTGCGATCAAATCCTTCATCGCTGCGTTGTCGAGCGCCAGCTCCGCATACATGCGTTTGAGCTTGGCATTCTCCGCTTCCAGATCCTTGATCCGGCGCAGCTCGGAGGCTTCAAGGCCGCCGTACTTCGACTTCCATTTGTAGTAGGTCGGCATGCTGATACCAGACTGCCGACAGATATCCTTGATGGCGATACCGGCATCGGCTTGCTTGAGGATCGAGACGATCTGGGTTTCAGTGAAACGGGACTTCTTCATGAAAACTCCTGGCTGGGGAATCAGGCCAGAAAGTTCTACTTATGCAGTGTCTGGCGATTGGGGAAGCTTACGCAAGCATCTCTGCCCTAGCAGTATCACCCCTGAAATTTCCGGGTTCAGGGGTGTATGCAGAAAGCCTATGTTGAAGCCCTTTCAACTTTTCTTGACTAGCATCAAATAAGCGAAAAGCAAGCCCACCGCCTTGAGAGCAAGTAGCCTTAAGTAAAGAATCTTTTGAGAAAACAAGTCTCCTCAACAATGTTGGCCGACGATGGAACTCCGTATCGAGATTAGGGACAACCAAGTAGTCCATAAAAATTAGGGGGCGGCACTTCAGTGCCGCCCTAATTTTCCAGATAAGTAAAGGTATTCAGAGCTCTAAGCCCCAGAGCAAGCTTTAATCAAGCTTTACTTCCTTAGGCCTACCCCCAAAAAGCTCTTCCTTTACTTCATTGCGGGTTAATGGCTTGTCCTTATCAAATTCAAAGTACAGGCCTCGCTCCATAACCTTTGCAGACTCCCCCTCGTAGTACCGTATTATGACAAATAAACCAAACCCTTTAGAAGTACAATAGATGCTAGGGCGGACAACTCTAGAAGTCTCAACGAAGGCCTCATTTATTGCACTAACATCCAACGCATCTCCATTTAAGCTTAACTCTGTAAGCTCCGCCCTATCTCTTTCCTCAAATCTAAACCTTCCAGAAACTCGAATCAAGCTATCAAAGCACCGGAAGTCATGCAAAAATACCTCATCAATCGAAAAGTGAGGCTCCTGAATTAATATCGCATTCTTTTCCTCATTCGCATTCGCATTCGCATTTGTAAAAAAAAGCATTGCGAGGCAGAAAGCCAAAAGCTTAGGATTAAGCATTAGTTATCTCCATGTACCTGACAGCTTGTAGACTGAAGCGACTGACCTACCTCCGACCCTGAATGCCTTCCCGCAAAATTATGATCATTCTGCGCTTCTCGATTAACGTATCCATTATTTAACTTTCCTTCCCACCTTGCCATTACCGCCACTTCGTATTACCTCAACTTATTATCTACTCCAAGGACATAATAAGCCACATCTGCTCTCCCAGAAAAATGCCACCTCGCACCATCCAAGTCATTCGTAGAGGAAAGCAGATTTATGTTATCTACAACCTTAGCAATAAAATTCGAATTAGCGGCTCTCAGAGCATCTTGAAGATGGCCATGAACAGCCGCAAGCACTTGTTCAAATGATACATGGCCTCTTACTTCATACTTCATATGAACTCAAATATCCGCGATCATCGCGACAAGTTGAGTGACCTCCAGAAATAATATGCAAATCCAGTTCCGAAAGCCCCTTCAAATGCTTAACACCCAAATCTATTTCTCGGAAAATTAGGTTTGCAAGCAAAATTTTATTTAAGCGAAAGCCATATGGCGATGCGGAACTATACTCAGCTGTCAAAACCTTGGGTTGGGGCTATACCTATACACGGAGCCATGCCGGGACTTGAGTCCCGCAAAAAGCGCAACATCGCCCTACCGTCATCGGCCTCCAATAGCACCTAAAACGCATGGTGAGGCGCTTCGTTGGGGCGGTACGCTGGAGGGAAAGCCATTCCGCTCCCGCCATCAATACCAGCCCAACATCAGCCACAGCAGCACATAAAAAAACCAGCTTCAGCAGTGCTGATAGCGCTGTCCACATATAGCCCACGGTACATCCTCCAGCCCAATCAATGCACCTGCCTTCGCGCAAGGCTTGCTCCGACAATGCCATCCCGGCCAAGCACGCCCTCAATCATTTACCGATCAGCTGAAATTCCTTGGCATATTCGCCGGAGAAATCACACAATCCGGCGCGCAGATGCTGCGGCATGTCGGCAAGGCCAGTGCCGACATGCACATAACCTGCGGGCAGAATCATGTCTGAATCGTTGCCCAGATGGACTTCGCCCGGCAGGTGCTTCTTTTCCACTTCGCTGCTAGCTGGTGCTTGCCATCCCAGCCCACTGGCGCGACCTCGAGCCGATCTTGCTTGTCATTGAGGCGATAGCAGAACAGCAGCACATCGCGGGCGTAGCGTGGCGGTGGGGTGTAAGTGGGCATTTCACTCCACGCATCCTGCCCTTTGCGTAACTGTATGTCCGAAACTGCCGCCGCATAACTTTTCAGCAGTGGCATATAGGGCACCCAAGCTAGCCGATAATTGCGCCCAGGCAGCGGCCATTCGCCGGTATGCAAGGGTATCGCCGGTTCAGTCGGCCCCAAATCCGTACCCAGATATAGCACGCACCGCGGGCTGATACCGATGAATTCCTGCACATCCTTGGTATTGATCCACAAGCCTTGCAGACGCTGGTCGCAATGCGCATCCGCAGCTCGGCTATGCCGCGCGTCGGCATCAAAGCCCGGAACCATGCAGCCACTGATGCCCGATGCCGTAACAGCCAGCAACGCGCAGCACAAAACTCGACGCAACCACATTGATTGCTCTCCCCCTATCGCTCAGATAGCGCAGTGTGCCACACGCAGGCCGTTACCTGCCAGGTTTTCTTGCACGCGCCCTTTTCTTCGGGCATAATGCCCGGCTTTCTGCGGCTGCCCTTGGGCAGTCTGTGCCCGAAGCGCGATTTGGGTCGCAGGTTTTGCCCGTATCGCGTGGCGGTTTACCGCCGGGGCCGCCGTCTTCCAGGCTATGGAAGGCTTCCACTGACACCAGAGGTGCATCATGCCCCGTCAATGCCAAGTCACCGGCAAGCGTACGACGACCGGTAACAACGTCTCGCACGCGATGAACAAAACCCGTCGCCGCTTCATGCCCAATCTTCACGAACGCCGCTTTTGGGTGGCTTCCGAGAACCGTTGGGTGAAGCTGCGTGTTTCCACCAAGGCTCTGCGCACCATCGACAAGAACGGCATCGACGCCGTGCTCGCCGACCTGCGTGCCCGTGGCGAAAAAATCTAAGGAGTCCCTACCATGCCCTCCAAGCGCGACAAAATCCGCCTGATTTCCTCGGAAGGAACGGGTCACTTCTACACCACTGACAAGAACAAGAAGAACACCCCCGGCAAGATGGAAATGAAGAAGTACGATCCGGTGGTACGCAAGCACGTGATCTACAAGGAAGGCAAGATCAAATGATCTTCCACCAAACGCCCCGCACTGCGGGGCGTTTTTCATTGCCTAAAAACTTTGCCACGGCGCTCCCAGGTCTGACACGGCACTTGCCAGCGTGCTTGGCCGTGATGTTGTTCTGCGCCCAGCAAGTGCGGCATTTCAAGCCCAATCGCTGCGCCAGCTGGCAGATAAGCAAAACCCCGTCCGGCTGGACGGGGTTTGTCTGCTTTAGCCGGGCTTTGCCGGCACTCCATCACCGAGGGTAGTCGGCTCAAATCCCACAGAAGCAGTGGGCGGTGGCGTGAACCAGTACACCTTCGGGCTTGTTGGCCTGCATTTCCAGATAGCGCAGCGGTTGCTGCATGCCGGGTGCGCTGTTTTTCAGCACATTGCGCAGTAGCGGGGATTCGTTCAACAGCAATGCGCCCATGCGCGCCTGGGCAAATTCGCTCATAAAGGCCTCGAACGGGGTCAGTGGTTCTTCCACATAGCGCACGTTGTATTTGCCCGTTTCCAGTTTGCCCAATTGGGCGGCATGATCGATCGCCGCTTGCAGGCCGCCCAATTCATCCACCAGCCCGAACTGTTTGGCCTGTGCGCCGCTCCAAACCCGGCCACGCGCCACTTCGTCGGTTTCTTCGAGGGTTTTGCCGCGTGCGCCAGCAACCTTGCCGATAAAGTCGCGGTAGCCCTTGTCGATCACCGATTGAATCACGCGCCCCACTTCCGGGCTCAACGGGCGGGTTACGTCAAAGGCACCGGCAAACCGGGTGGTGCCCACGCCGTCGCTGTGCACGCCGATTTTGTCGAGTGCGCGGGTCAGGTTCGGCACCAGGCCAAAGATGCCAATCGAGCCGGTAATGGTATTGGGCTCGGCATAGATACGGTCGGCATTCATGCTGATCCAGTAGCCGCCGGATGCGGCAACATCGCCCATCGACACCACGACCGGCTTGCCGGCCACCTTGAGCGCAGCGACTTCGCGGCGGATTTGCTCGGAGGCAAAAACTTCACCGCCAGGCGAGTTCACCCGCAACACCAGTGCCTTGACCTTGTCGTCATCGCGCACCTCGCGCAGCAGTGCCGAAAGGCTGTCCCCGCCAACCACCGCACGCGGCTGTTGACCCGGCGCAATTTCGCCTTCGGCCACCACCACGGCCACTTGCGGCTTGCCATCGGCCTCGATCGGCAGCTTGGGCTTGATGTGGCCGAGATACTGCGACCAGTCAATCTGGCGGAAGCCGCCTTCGGCATCGGCATCTTCCACACCGCGCTCGGCCATCAACGCATCCACTTCCTCGCCGGTTTTAAGGCTATCGACCAGTTTGTGCTCCAGTGCATAGCGGTTGAGATCGCCTGCTGCCGCTTCAACACCATTGGCAAAATCGTCGATGGCAGCAGCTAGGCCGTCTGCGCTCAGTTTGCGTTGTTTGGCGATTTCGGCCAGGTACTGATTCCAGATATCGCTCATCCAGAAAAGATCGGCTTCCTTGGCTTCGGGCGAGGCCGAATCGCGCACGAAAGGTTCTGCCGCCGATTTGTATTCGCCCACCTTGAACAAGTGGAAGTCCACACCGAGCTTTTCCTGCAAGCCTTCGCGGAAATAGGGGCGATAGCCGGACAGCCCTTCTAAGACGATGCCGTGACCATCCGGGTCGAGATGGATTTCATTCGCCTGTGCGGCTAGGAAATACTGCTTCTGCCCCATGCCACGGCTGACTGCGACAATTTCCTTGCCAGCCTGACGGAAGCGCTGCAAGGCGGCAGCCACTTCGGTCATCGAAGCAAATCCGCCGGGCGAAAGGCCGTCCACATTCAGCAGCATGCGCTCGATGCGCTTGTCTTTGGCCGCATCATCAATCACTGCCAGCAGGTCGCGCAATTGCACCTGTGCCTGGCTATCGTCCTTGCTGATATCGGACAAAATCCGCGTCATCGCATCGCGGCTGTCTTGCTCGACCAGTTGACCGACCGGCGCCAATACCAGGGTGGTTCTGTCCGACAGCTTCAGCGATGCGGATTTTCCACCGCTGACCATGCCAACTAGCATCATCAGCAAGAAAAAGAACAACAGGAAAAAGAACAGCAGGTTGAGAATCAACCGGCGGGTGAAGTTCATCGCGTCCCAAAGGCCGACGAAAAACCGCACGATCGGGCCGCGCTGCGGCGGTATCTGCGGAGGAACGGGGATTGCACTCATGAGTCAAGATTCCAAAAACAGGGATTCACACTAATACAAAGCCGAAATAGCGGGCATGTCCCAAAGGTCACGCCTGCAAAATACGTCGCGCACTATGGACAAAGCGCCAAGCAAGCAGGGCGGCGGCGGCGGTCAGCCCGGCAATCAGCCCGACCCACATCCCCGGCGGCCCCCAGTCAAAACCCAGCCCAAGGGTGGCGCCCAAGCTCATGCCGATGCCCCAATAGGCAAATGCGGCCAGAAACATCGGCACCCGGGTGTCCTGCAAGCCGCGCAGGGCACCATTGGACAGCACCTGGATGCCGTCAGGAAACTGGAATACCGCCGCATACAGCAGCAGGCTGGCAGCCAGCGCCGCCACTGCGGCATCCTGCGTATAAAGGGCGGTGATGGCTTCATTGCCCAGCACCATCACCAGCCCGGAGCACAGCTGCGTGGCAAGCACCAGCACCAGCCCGGCCAGAGCCGCGCGATAAATATCCGGCCGACTTTGCCGCCCCAAGGCATTGCCCACCCGCACCGTAGTGGCCTCGGCAATGCCGAAGGGCACCATGAAGCACAGACTGGAGATATTGATGGCGATTTGATGGGCTGCGGCTGGGACTTCGCCCAGACGGCCAATCAGCAACGCCGTAACGATGAACAGGCTGCCCTCCATCGCCACCGTCACACCGATGGGCAGGCCGGTTTTCCAGAGGTCGCGCTGCAATGCCCAGTTCGGCCATTCAAACCGGGCAAACAGTCCCAAGGCGGCAAAGCGTTTGGCAAAAGCCAGATACAGGGCAAAGCACAGCATTTGCAGCCAGAACATCATGGCCGACGCCAGCCCCAGCCCTCCGGCACCCATTTCGGCAAAGCCCCAGCGGCCAAACGCCATCGCATAGCCCAAGGGCGCCAACACCAGCAATCCGCCGATACCAAACAGCATGGTGGGCAGGGAAAAATGCAGGCCGTCGCAGAGATAGCGCATCGCCAGATACAGTGTCAGCGCCGGTACCCCCCAGCGGATGCCATGCAAAAACGCGGTAGCGCCAGGCCGGATACTTTCGGTAATGCCAAATGGCGCCATCACCAGCGGCAGCCAAGTGACCAAAAGCCACATCAGCCCGCCGAGGAGCAACGCCAGCCACAATGTCTGCCGGAATACCGGCGCGATGCGCTCGCGCTGACCTGCACCATCAAACGCCGACACCTTGGGCGGCAGTGCCATCAGGGTGCCCAGCGGTATCAGCATCGGCAGCCAGAACATTGCCGAACCCACCGAGACTGCCGCCAGCGTCGCCGTGCCGTGTCGGCCGGCAATCAGGCTATCCACCAGCCCCACCATGCCGGTCGCCATATGACCGGCCACCAACGGCGCCGCCAACTTGGCGGTACGAGCAATTTCGTGTGTGAAAGATCTGCGCTGGGACATGCTGAACGCGCCTGCCGGACGGCGGGCGAATGACTTTTGGGAGGTTTGCAAAACCTGCGGACTGGCTATCTTAGTGCGGTTTAGCCCACATCACATGCCCCAATGTCGGAACACGCAGCGCCGCTTCACTGTGAAAACTGCCAGACGCCCCTGCAAGGGCTGTATTGCCATGCCTGCGGGCAGTCCGCGCACAACCCGCTGAAACATCTGTGGCATGCCATCGAAGAAGTGTTTGAATCGTTCTGGCATCTGGATGGCCGGATATTCCGCAGTCTGCGCGATACCTGCGTGCCGGGGCGGATCATCACCCAATATCTGGCCGGCCACCGGGTGCGCTACCTGCCGCCATTGCGGCTGTTCGTGATTCTGTCCTTGCTGACCTTCTTTCTTGCAAGGCTTTGGATGCCCGCTATGAATTTGCCAGAAATCCAGACCGGCGATACCCCCACCCTGTCCCACGAGCAGACGCTTCTGCTCAACGGTGCCCCCTGGCATCCGCAGCACAACCCGATGCAGATTTCTGGGCTATCCAAGGCGCGCAACGACTGGCTCAATCGCACCGTGATGCCGCGCTTGGCGCGCAACTGGCCGCATCTGCAACAGCCGGCCTGGCTACGCGACACTTGGCTTTCGGCGCTACCGACCACGCTGTTTTTTCTGGTGCCCCTGTTCGCCCTGCTGCTGCGCATAGCCTATCTGCGCCCGGCGTGGACGTTTCTGGAGCAAATGGTGGTAGCGCTCTACAGCCATGCGTTCATCCTGATCTGGCTCTGCGGCCTAATGCTGCTGGAATGTCTGGCGCAATGGTCGGGCATAGCGGTCTTGACGCAGGCCAGCGATAGCCTGTTGCTGCTGGCACTGCCTGCGCTGTGGCTATGGCTCTGGGTCTGCCAGAAGCGCGTTTACCGCCAGTCGAATGGGCTTACCAGCCTCAAATTCCTGCTGATTGGCAGCCTGTATTCGCTGCTGGTTCTGGCAGGTGCCCTGCTGACCCTGATATTCGTCATTTTGAAATAAGGAGAAGTCTCATGGTGTTTTATGAAGTCAATCTGCGCATTGATGCCGACATCGCTGCCGAATACCGCGCCTGGCTTGCCGGGCATATCAAGCAAATGCTGGGTGTGCCGGGTTTTGTCGATGCCGAAGTGCTGGAAATTGTCGAGCCTGCGTCTGCCGACAACCGCGTGCAAATAGCGGTGCGCTATCGGGTGCATGGTATGGCGGCTCTGCAAGACTATTTCAGCCATCGCGCCGAAAAAATGCGCGAAGAAGGGCTGAGCCGGTTTGGCGGGCGCTTTCAGGCCGAGCGCCGGGTTTTGCAGTCCACGTCGCTTATCTGACCGGATTGACCGGGCTGAGCACGCGCGCTTCGCTTGCCGCCTCGCCATCGAGCTGCGCCATCAGCCACGACAACCGACGCTGGGCAGGTTGCCGCAGCAAGGCCGCCCGTAAAGCCGCGCGGCCTTCCGGCGGGGTAGAAAAGGCAAGCCGCGCCAATACTTCCAGTTCGGCATTGCTCATCGAATGCAGTACCGGCAACAGCGCCTCGCGTTCGTGCTCGGGCAGATAGCCAAGCAATGGTTGCAGCGCCGGATACCAGCGCCCCAGTACCGGCCCCAGCCGCCAACCATGCTGCTCATCGACACTCAACCGGGCAAACTTCGCCCGCAATGCTGCCTGCTCGCTGCCGGGCAACGTCCGGAACGCCGCCGCCGATTGCCGCAAGGCGGCTTGTTGCGTCGCTGGCAGGCGTAGCCAAGCCTGTTTTTCTTCGCGCACATCCTGTGCTTGGGCGTAGGACGCGAACACCCCCGCCAACAGCAGGCCAAGCCCAAATCGCTTATTCATCCGTCGGCTCCGGCAGTGCAGCGGCATCCGCTGCCCAATCCACCGACACCGGCGACAGCTCGATCGGCGCCTCCTCCGGCACATCCGGCGGCAGACCACCGGCCTGCCCCAATCTTTCCGCCTGATACCAAGCAAAGAATGCCGTTTCGGCGGCAATCGACGCATCTTCTGTCGGAATCGTCAAAAGCGCCCGATCGGCCAGCCGCCGCGCAGTATCCGCATCGCGCAGCGCCGGTGGCGACTCGGCCAGTGGCCGGGTCTGGATGCTGGGCGTTTCGGAAATGACCTCTTCCGTCCCATCTGTCGGTGGCCAAAGCCAAGTCGCCGCCAGCGCCAATCCGGTCGCAAACGCTACCGCCAGCAGCAAGCCCCAACGCGGTGAGGCGGCCTTGGCTTCTGGCCGCAGCGGCGCTGTCGTGCCTGCGGCCAATTGCCGCTGGATTTGTGCCCAGCGGGCAGAAGAAAATCCACGCTGCCGCATTTCCAGTGCCGTGTGGCAGGTGCGCAGCTCCCCCGCCGTCAATGACTGCCGAGCCCGTTGCAGCGCCTGCTCGCAAGCGGTCGGGGAAATCTTCAGCAATGCGGCGATTTCGATGCTGTTTCTGCCCGAGAGCGCCGCCAAAAGCAGCAGCAATCGCATTCCGGGGCGCAATTTTTGCAAGGGCAGCAATGCCTGCCCCACCGCCGGCAACTTGCCTGCCTTGAGTCCGGGAATCTCCAGCAACGCCCGCCAGGCACGCAGTGCCGACACGCCGGCAGCCCCCTGCGCGGCGCTCAATGCGCGGGCGGTGGCCGCATCAGCCAAAGCAGCATCGCCCAGCATCAGCTCGGCAAAAATCGCCAAGCCCGCCGCTAGGGTGCGGGCATCATCCGGCATCGAATCGGTGGCAGAACGGGGAAGGGAAGCAGACATCGGCGGCGATGATAAGCCCTCGCGCGCCACTTGCCATCCATCTTCGGCAGATGCAGAAAAGCGCCTCCATTGCAAGCCCCAACCTGCCGTTGTGCACAGGCAGACGCAACCGACAAGAAAACTCGAATCTCTGCTGTCGCGCGGATGTTTCATGCCAGTTTCACGCACAACACACTGTTTTCATTGATATTTTTCAGGGATGGCCATTTTTTCGCCAAGCCGCTTTGATGCCCGGATTTCGGGGAGAATCTGCCGCTTTCCAGAACTCATCAACAAAGTTATCCACAGGCTGTGTGGATAATGGCATTTTTCCTGTTTCAACAAGGACTTGAATGATATTGATAAACATCAGGCGCAAATATCGACGCTAAGCCGAGCCTGACCGGATGCAGAAATCAACGAGGATTGCAAGCCATCAATCGACGGTTTTGCACAGTGGCGGCGCATCTGTCAATCCCGCCGACGGCTGCGCGGCGCGTTCCATCATTGCCGACAGAAAAAACATAACGCATTGTTTTGAATGGAGATTTTCTTTCTGGTAATTTTTTCACCAGTGCGCTTTTCGCCTTGCCCCATCAGCAAAACCGCCCTGTTTCCCGGGGCTATCAACAAAGTTATCCACAGGCCATGTGGATAATGGCGTTTTCCCTGTTTCAACAAGGCGTTGCAAGCCCCTCATCCCAACAGGTCGCCTGCCTTGCTGCCAGCAAGGCAAACCCAGCATGCAGAAATCACTGCCGTTTGCAAGTACCGATTGCATGTTTTGCACAGCGCCGACGCAAGGTCGGCTTTCCTGAAAAAATCAATACCAGCCAGCATGTTTCATGCGCGTTTCACGCTCAACCAATTGTTTTTGAAAGATAAAATTTTTCTGGCGACTTTTTCGCCATGCCCCGTAGAGCCCATGCTGACGGGCAAAATCCGCCGCTTTTCTGCAACTATCAACAAAGTTATCCACAGCCCTTGTGGATAACCACAACATCTCTTTAAAAACAATCAATTGCACGATATTTGTAAACCCAAAAGGCAATCTTGCCCCGCAACTGTACACGCCAGGCCAGACGCAGCGGCTCTAAAATCGCCCCATGTCCAACGCCCCCACCCTGCAACTGGCGCTCCCCGTCCCGCTGCCGCAACTGTTTGATTACGCTCCGCCTGCCGGACATACGCCGCAGCCCGAGGATATTGGGCGACGCCTGCGCGTGCCATTTGGAAAGCGGGAACTAGTCGGCATCGTGGCGGCAATTGGCAGTAACGCCGGGCAACAGGCGCTGCGTCCGGCGATCGGGTTTCTCGAACCCGAGGCACTGTTGCATGACGAGCTCTGGCAATCGCTCAAATGGCTGGCCGGCTATCTGCATGCGCCATTGGGCGAGGTGCTGGCCACGGCGCTGCCAACCGCATTGCGACAGGGTGAGCCACTGCCCGATACCGCGCTGTACGGCTGGTATCTCAACGATGACGGCCAACAGGCGCTTGCGCAAATGCGCCAAGGTCGCCCCCGGCAACTGGCCGAATATCTGGCCGCGCATCCGGGCAGCAGTGAAAGCCTGCTGGACGGACAACACCCCGGCTGGCGCGCCGCCATGCGCACGCTGACAGGACGCGGCCAAGTCGAGCGTCGCGTCATCCAGGCGGACACATCGCCCAACGACACCGCCGGGCACTGCGTTTTGAATGAGGAGCAACAAAATGCTGCCGATGCCATCTGCAACGCGACCAGCTTTCAACCATTTTTGCTCGATGGCGTTACCGGCAGCGGCAAAACCGAGGTCTATCTGGCCGCCATCGCCCAATGCCTTGCCCGTGGTCAGCAAGCACTGATACTGGTGCCAGAAATCGGTCTGACCCCGCAGATGCTGGCGCGTTTCCAGCGCCGCCTGGGGGTGGAAGTTCACGCACTGCATTCCGGACTTTCCGATACCGAGCGCGCGCGCGTTTGGGCAGCCGCCTGGCGCGGCCAAGCCCGGGTGATTGTCGGTACCCGATCATCGGTATTCGTACCGCTGCCACAGCCCGGCCTGATCGTGGTGGATGAAGAGCACGATGGCAGTTACAAACAGTTCGACGGCATTCGCTATCACGCACGCGATTTTGCCTTGCTGCGCGGCAAAGCCTTGGCCATTCCCGTGGTTCTTGGCAGCGCCACGCCTTCGTTGGAAACGCTCGCCAATGCCCGGCAGGGTCGCATCCAGCGCCTGCGTCTGACCCGGCGCGCTGCCAGCGCCCGCCCGCCCAGCGTGCGCGTGATGGATATCCGCAAGCGCCCCTTGCAGGCCGGCCTGTCAGCCGAAGCCTTACAGGCCATCGCTGATGCCCTGGCCGCGGGCGGGCAAGTGTTGGTGTTCAAAAACCGTCGTGGCTATGCCCCCAGCCTGCTCTGTCATGACTGCGGCTGGAGCGCGACCTGCCCCCGGTGCAGCAGCGAAACCCATGCCAGCGCAATGACCGTGCACCAGCATGGACGACGCTTGCAATGCCATCACTGCGGCAATCGCCGCCCCGCCCCCCCGGCCTGTCCGGCCTGCGGCATCCTAGCGCTGCAACCGCAAGGCAATGGCACCGAGCGCATCGAGGCATATCTTGCCGAGAAGTTCGCCGATTTTCCGGTTGTCCGCATCGACAGGGGCAGCACCCAGGGGCGCGACGCCCTGCAAAAGCACTTCGACACCTTGGGCAGCCAGCCCGGTATTCTGGTCGGCACGCAAATGCTGGCCAAGGGACATGACCTGCCCGGCCTGACCTTGGTTGTGGTGGTGGGTATCGACGAAGGACTGTATTCGGCAGACTTTCGCAGCACCGAAAAGCTCGCCCAATTGCTGATTCAGGTCGCCGGCCGCGCCGGGCGTGCGGACAAACCCGGCCAGGTGCTGCTGCAAACCCATCATCCCGAGCATCCACTCCTGCAAACCCTGATTCACGGCGGCTATCACGCCTTTGCCGAGGCGGAATTGGGCGAACGCGAGGCGGTGGGCTTTCCGCCATTTGCACATCTGGCCTTGCTGCGCGCCGAAGCCAAACAGGCCGACATCCCGATGGCCTTCCTGCAACACGCAAGGCAACTTGCCGAAAGCACCTTGTCGCCCGCGATTCTGCCATTTCATGGCGACAGCCCCCCGGTGGCTTTCAGCGGCCCGGTGCCCGCCCCGCATCCACGTCGCGCGGGCTACCAACGCGCCCAGCTATTGATTTCTGCCACCCAGCGCAAACCCCTGCATCAAATACTCGCCTGGCTGATGCCCCAGCTTTATGCCCTGCCCGAAGCACGCAAAATCCGCTGGTCGCTGGACGTTGACCCGATGGATCTGCATTGACTGCCAAAATCGGCCGACAAACAAAAACAAACCGCCCGCAATCACTGCGGGCGGCTGCCGTATCCACTGCATCAAGAGCGCTGCATCAAAGAATGTAACGCGACAAATCCGGGTCTTGAATCAAGTCGCCCAAGCGCTCATCCACATAGGCGCGGTCGATGGTGAGCGTGCCGCCCTTGTCCGGCGCATCAAAACTCAAGCCTTCCAAGAGCCGTTCGAGCACGGTGTGCAGGCGACGGGCACCGATGTTTTCCTGGCGTTCGTTGACGGTGGCGGAGATTTCCGCCAGCCGTTCAATCGCATCGTCGGCAAAGGCGAGCGTTACGCCCTCGGTCGCCATCAGCGCCACATATTGACGGGTGAGTGCGGCTTTAGGCTCAGTCAGGATGCGCATGAAGTCGGCCTTGGTCAGCGCATTCAATTCCACCCGGATCGGGAAGCGCCCCTGCATTTCCGGGATGAGGTCGGACGGCTTGGCAAGATGAAACGCACCGGAGGCAATGAACAGGATATGGTCGGTTTTCACCGGGCCGTATTTGGTGCTGACGGTCGAGCCTTCCACCAGCGGCAAAAGGTCGCGCTGCACGCCTTCGCGGCTGACATCCGCACCCATGCCTTCGCTACGTTTGGCGACCTTGTCGATTTCGTCGATGAACACGATGCCATGCTGCTCACAGGCTTCAATCGCCGCTTCGCGCACTTCGTCCTCGTTGACCAGCTTGGCGGCTTCTTCTTCGATCAACAAGGTGCGCGCGGCCTTGATGCTGAGCTTTTTGCTCTGGCTCTTGCTACCGGCCAGTTGCGAGAACATCGACCGCAATTGCTGCCCCATTTCTTCCATGCCGGGCGGCGCCATGATGTCCACGCCGACATTCAGCGCCAGGTCGATTTCGATTTCGCGCTCATCCAGCTCGCCGGCACGCAGACGCTGGCGGAACTTGCGACGGGTTTCGTTTTCTTCCGCCGACGGCTCGTTTTTCAGCGCCTCGCCAATATCAATACTGTAGGGCGTGCTGCTCTGGCGGCGTGGCAGGAGCGCATCCAGAATGCGGTCTTCGGCGTTTTCCTCGGCCTGGGTGCGCACCCGTTGCTTGGCCTGCTCGCGGTACAGCTTGACGGCGGTATCAGCCAGATCCCGGATGATTTGCTCCACATCCTTGCCGACATAACCCACCTCGGTAAAGCGCGTGGCCTCCACTTTCACAAACGGCGCATTGGCGAGCGTAGCAAGGCGGCGGGCGATTTCGGTCTTGCCGACCCCGGTCGGGCCAATCATCAGGATGTTTTTCGGCATCACCTCGCGGCGCATGTCCGCATCCAGCTGCATCCGCCGCCAGCGGTTGCGCAATGCGATGGCGACCGCGCGCTTGGCATCGTTCTGGCCGATGATGTGGCGGTCAAGTTCGGCGACGATTTCGCGCGGGGTCATCGAGGCGGAGCTGTTGTCAATCTTCTGCATGGCTATCCTTTTTAATTTTGGAGCCTTAAAAAAAACGTAGCGAGCGGGCGATTGGTGGTGGTGGACGGAGCGCAGGAAGCGGAGTGTACTTTTTTAGTACAAAGAGCCACCCGAGCACCGCACGCCGCCGCCAGGCGCACGCGCAGTAGTTTTTTAAAGTTCTTCAACCACGATGTTGTGGTTGGTGTAGATACACACATCCCCGGCAATGCCCAGGGCTTCGGTGGCGATTTCACGCGCCGAAAGCTGCGTATGCTTCAAAAGCCCGCGCGCGGCAGACAGGGCATACATGCCGCCGGAGCCAATCGCAATCAGGCCGTCTTCGGGCTCAATCACATCGCCGGTGCCGCTGATAATGAGCGAAGTATCGCGGTCGGCCACGGCGAGCAGGGCTTCGAGCTTGCCGAAGCGGCGCTCGGTGCGCCAGTCCTTGGCCATTTCCACCGCCGCGCGGGTCAGTTGCCCGTGCTTTTGTAGCTTGGCCTCGAACAATTCAAACAGAGTGAAAGCATCCGCCGCGGCACCGGCAAAACCAGCCAGCACCCGCCCGCCCTCACCCAGACGGCGCACTTTGCGGGCATTGGCCTTCATCACCGTATGCCCCAAGGTAACTTGGCCATCACCGGCAATGACGACTTGATCACCACGGCGTACCGAAACGATGGTGGTGGCGTGAAACACATTGGGATTGTCTGCGGGGTTCATGGTGGCTCCTTGTGAACCCAGAAAATGGGGCAGCAACAGGCAAAATCAAGACGGGATAGCATTGGGCAAAACCACATAGGTGCATCGCCATGAAAAAACTTGCTGCCGTTCTGGGTTTGTCCGCGCTGCTTGCTGCGCCATTTGCTTCTGCCGCTGAGCCGGTTGGCCGGGTGCGCGTTGCCTTCGACCGCGATGGCATTACCGCCAGCCAGGCCGAAGGGTTTGCCGACCTTGCCGCGCGCCGTGCGCTGACCCCGGATGACCCGGCGCGGGTGGCCTCGGTCAGCAAACTGATGGCGGCGATCGGCGTGCTGCGGCTGGTGGATCAAGGCCGGCTGAATCTGGATGCCGATGTTTCCACCGTGCTCGGCAGGCCGCTGCGCAATCCGGCATTTGCCGATACTCCGATTACGCTAAAAATGCTGCTTTCGCATACCTCCGGCCTGACCGACAACGCCGGTTACTGGGACGTCCCCTTGGGCGAATCCAGCCGCATCCTCACCGACAAGCCCGAGGCGTGGGACAGCCAGCATCCGCCCGGCAGCTTTTTCCGCTACAGCAATCTCAATTTCGTGCTGATTGCCGAAGTGATGGAGCGCGCCACGGGCGAGCGTTTCGACCGGCTGATGCAGCAACTGGTGTTTGCCCCGCTAAAAATCGACGCCTGCCATAACTGGTCTGGTTGCAGCGATGCGGCCATCGCCCGCGCCGTGGTGCTGTATGACAGCGCGCGCACACCGCAACGTGATGACTTGAAAGGCCAAGCGCCAGCGTGTCCGGTGATTCCCGGCACCGATGGCGGCTGCGATGTGGATGCTCACTGGCAGGCCGGAGAAAACGGCGCGCTGTTCTCGCCCCAGGGCGGCGTGCGGATTTCCGCCAATGGTCTGGCGCGTGTGGGGCAGATGCTGCTGCGCGGTGGCGAGCTTGATGGCATGCGGATTTTGTCTGCCGATGCCATGCGCATCCTGACCACCCCGCTTTGGGTATTCGATGGCGAAAACGGCGTGATTGGCGAGGAGGACGAGCCCAACCGTGGCGGCTTCTTCTGCGCCTACGGCCTTGCCAGCCAGCATATCGGCCACGGTCGTGGTGCCTGCCGCGACGACCTGTTTGCCGATGGGCGCAAACGCATCGGCCATTCCGGCAATGCCTATGGCCTGCTTTCCGGCCTGTGGCTGGATCTAGCGGCAGGCCAGGGCGTGGCCTACTTCACCACCGGCGTTGCCAATGATTCCAGCGGCCAGCACTCGGCCTTCAGCCGCTACGAAGAACAAGGCGCGACGGGCTGGTAGCCGCAAACGCGGCTTGCTTGGCGCTCAAAACAACAAAGGCAGCCATAAAGCTGCCTTTGCTGCATATGCTGGGCACGCTTACAGATGCTCGATGGCGGCGACGCTGCCTAGGCGGTCGGCGAGCTTTGTCAGCAGCGCCAAGCGGTTGCCGCGCACCGCAGGGTCGTCGGCATTCACCATGACATTTTCAAAGAAGCCATCCACCGCTGGACGCAGGCTCGCCATCTTTGCCAGCGCCGCCACATAATCGCGCGCATCAAGCAGTGGCTGGGTGGCGGTGATGACTTCATCCAGTGCCGTGGCCAATGCCTGCTCAGCAGGCGCTTGCAGTAGTGCCGCATCCACATCGGCGGCGATACTGCCTTCGGCTTTTTTCAGGATATTGCGGGCGCGCTTGTTGGCTGCGGCGAGCGCAGCGGCTTCGGGCAGGCGGGCAAATTCGCCAATGGCCTTGAGGCGGGCATTGAAGTCGGTCAGCGAGGCCGGACGCAGTGCAGCCACGGCATCAAACTGCTGCGCGGTAAAGCCGCGTTCTTCGTAATAGCTGCGCAGACGCTCAAGGATAAATCCGTAAATTTCTTGAGCCTCTGTCTCAACAGAACCATTGAAATTCGGCGAATAGCTTTGAAGCTTGTCTACGTAAACCCCTTTAATCCTTGCGTTGTCTGCAGCAAGCTGTTTCTTGAGTGCTCCCTCATGCCCTATTGCATCTCTGTTTTCTTGCAGCGCATCGCCCAGCAATGCCGGCAAATCCAGATTCAAACCGCCTTCAATCAGGGTGCGCGCCAGCCCCAGCGCATTGCGGCGCAGCGCGAACGGGTCTTTGTTGCCGGTGGGTTTGAGCCCTGCGGCAAAGCCGCCCGCCAAAGTATCGAGGCGCTCGGCCACCGCCAGCACCTGCCCCAGCCGGGAGGGCGCGATGTCGTCGCTGGCATTGCGCGGCATCCAGCCTTCATCAATGGCCGCAGCGATTTCTGCGCGCTCGCCCTCTGCTTGCGCGTAGTGGCGACCGGCGATGCCCTGCAATTCCGGGAATTCACCGACCATGCGCGATTGCAGGTCGGCCTTGGAAAGCGCCGCAGCACGGCGGGCGGCCTCGGCATCCACGCCCACTTGCGGGGCGATGCTTGCGGCAAGCTGCTCAACACGCGCCACCTTGTCGGCGATACTGCCGAGCTTGTCCTGATATTTGACGTTGGCAAGCCCTGCATTCATCGAGGCCAGACCTTGCTTCAAGTCTTCGTCGAAGAAGAACTTGGCATCGGCAAAACGCGGGCGAATCACGCGCTCGTAGCCCTTGCGCACTTCGGCCTCGTTCTTCGATTCGATATTGCTGGTACCGATGAAATGCTCGGTAAGGCGGCCTTGCGCATCCAGCACCGGGAAGAATTTCTGGTTGGCTTCCATGGTGGAAATCAGGGCTTCCTGCGGCACGGCCAGAAACTCGCGGCCAAAGGTGCAGGCCACCGCCTGCGGCCATTCGGTCAGGCCATTCACTTCTTCCAGAATATCCGCGTCGATGCGCACCGTGCCGCCCACCTGGCTTGCCGCCGCCTGTGCCCCGGCCACAATGCGCGCGCGACGCTCGTCGGCATCCACCAGCACCTTGGCCTGACGCATCGCTTCCACATAGGCCGCAGGCGAGGCGATGGCAACCTCTTGCGGGTGCATGAAGCGATGCCCACGGCTGTTGCGGCCTGCGGCAATGCCCATCACCTCGCCGGGGGCAGTGTCCTCGCCCAGCAGCATCACCAGCCAGTGCACCGGGCGGGCAAAGGCGTAGTCGTGTGCGCCCCAGCGCATCGGCTTGGGAATGGGCATCGCAGCGATGGCTTCAGCCACGATCTCTGCCAGCAAATCGCGCGTGGCCGCGCCCGGCTTGACGCTGCGAAAGACAAACCGTTCGCCCTTGGCATCGGTGGTTTTTTCAAGCTGCTGCCAGTCGATGCCCGCCTTGGCGGCAAAGCCTTGCAGCGCCTTGGTCGGCTGGCCATCGGCATCTAGGGCGATATTCAGATACGGCCCCAGCACTTCGCTGCGCTGCTCCGGCTGCATCGCGGCAACGCCGGGCAGCAACACGGCCAAACGGCGCGGGGTGTACAGCGGCTTGGCATCGGCTTTGTCCACCGCGATGCCGCGCTTTTCCAGCCCGGCCAGTACGCCGTCAAAAAACGCCTTGGCAAGCCCCGGCAGGGCTTTGACCGGCAGTTCTTCAGTCCCCAGTTCAATCAGCAGTGGCTGCATGGCGGTGTTCATTGGGCGGCCTCCTTGTGCAAACCGGGAAAGCCCAGTTTTTCGCGTTGTGCGTAATACCCCTCTGCCACGGCGCGCGCCAGATTGCGCACGCGCAGGATGTAACGCTGGCGCTCGGTGACTGAAATCGCGCGGCGTGCATCCAACAGGTTGAAGCTGTGGCTGGCCTTCATCACCTGCTCGTAGGCGGGCAGCGGCAGACCGGCTTCCACCAGCTTCAGCGCCTCGCGCTCGCAGGCATCGAAGCGGTGGAACAGCTCTTCCACATCGGCATATTCAAAGTTGTAGGTGCTCTGCTCCACTTCGTTCTGGTGGTACACATCGCGGTAGTGCACCGGGTGGCCATCCGGCCCGTAGGTCCATACCAGATCGAACACGTTATCGACGTTTTGCAGATACATGCACAGGCGCTCAAGGCCGTAGGTGATTTCCCCCAGCACCGGCTTACATTCCAAGCCGCCAGCCTGCTGGAAATAAGTGAATTGGGTGACTTCCATGCCGTTTAGCCAGACCTCCCAGCCCAACCCCCAAGCACCTAGGGTGGGCGATTCCCAGTTGTCCTCCACCAGACGCAGGTCGTGCACTTCCGGGTCAATCCCCAGCGCCTTGAGCGAATTGAAATACAGCTCGACGATATTGTCCGGCGAGGGCTTCATCACCACCTGAAACTGGTAATAGCGCTGCAAGCGGTTGGGATTTTCGCCATAGCGACCATCGGTGGGACGGCGCGAAGGCTGCACATAAGCGGCATTCCACGGCTCCGGCCCCAAGGCGCGCAGGAAGGTGGCCGGATGAAACGTGCCGGCACCCACTTCAAGGTCAAGCGGTTGAATCAGCACGCAGCCCTGCTCTGCCCAATAGGCGTTGAGGCGCTGGATGAGTTCTTGAAAAGTGATGGAAACGCGGTCGGCTGACATGAGGCGAAAATCGCGATAAAACAGCCGCGAAGTATAGCCGTCCGTCGTTTGCAGCGACATTCTGCGACAATTCGCCCCATTCTTGTCCCCCTGCTCCGACACGCGCCCATCATGCAAATCCGCCCGCTTTCGCCCATCCAAGCCTGGCACTGGTTTTTTCAAGCCATCAATCTCGGCATGCGCAATCCGCGCGCGGTTTTTGGCGCAGCTTTTCTGCTGGTTGGCAGCCTGTATGCGATGGTGATGGCGGGCGGGCTGCTCGCTAGCCTGTTTGGCGGCAACCAGGTCAATACCCCGACCCTACTGATCACCCTGCTGATGGTGGTGGCGATTTTCATGATGATGCCGGTTCTGCTCGGCGGGCTGATGCATGTCATTGCCGAAGCCGAGGCCGGACGCCCGGTTACCGCGCGCGATCTGTTTCAGCCCTTTGTGCAGAGGCGCGCCGCTAAATTGGCCGCGCTCGGCGGGCTGCAAATCCTGCTGATGGCAGGCGGAATGCTGATTACCCGGCAGCTGGCTGGCGAGGAATACATGGCCGCTTACAACGAGGCGCTGAACAGCCTCCTGCAACATCCGCAGGACACCCCGCCGACACTGCCGCTACCGGCAAATCCGCTGCTGATGTTTGTCTGGCAAATCAGCCTCAACTATCTCACCGCGATTTTGATGCTGCTCGGCATCGCGCAGGTATCGCTGTCCGGCAGCCGGGTGCTCCCCGCAATCAAGGCCGCAGCCGCGGCGGCTGTGCGCAATTTTTTGCCCAACTTTCTTGCCGCCGTGCTGTTCTTCACCGCGATGATGATTGGCACCATGCTGCTGTCGCTGCTGTTGAGCGCTGCGGTATTGCTGCTCGGCGCGATCTTCATGCCGCTGGCGCTGCTGGCGGCATTTCTGATAACCCAGTGCTTTGTCGCCGTGCTGCTGGTAGTGGTCTGCGGCGGCGGCTATCTGATGTGGCGCGATACTTTCGGCATGGCACCCGCGCAGGCAAATGCCACACACGGCCATATCGAGCTGTAATTCACCCGACAATGACGCTGGCCATCGCCGCGCTGAGTTCGGCGGCGGCCAATACACCCAGCAACAAGGGCGAGGCGCAGACAAGCAGTATCAGCAATCCGCCCCACCACGGGGTGCGCCGGGCAGCGCCCTCGGCCCAAACCACACGGGTATCGGCAAGCCGGTCGTGCAGGGCGCGATGCTCGCCGGCCGCCATCATCAAATGACCGATATTGAGGCTGAGCCAAGACAGGCTGCCAGCCAGATGGCGCTTGAATGCAGCGGCATAAGTAATGCGCGCACGCGCGCTGCCATCACATACCCGCAGCCCGAGCAGCCGCTTGCCGAAAGTGGCCTGGCAACGCCCCGCCTCCAGCAGCGGCCAATACAACAGCGCCAGCAGCACAAACAGCAGCAGCGGAATACCGATGCCCTGCATCAGCGCCTGCTGCAAATCGGCAATCGCGCCTCTTGCAAGCCCGTCGGCTGCCCAGACATCCTGCAAATAGGCAAAAAAATCGCCGCCTCTTTGGATGGTCAACTCCATCTGCCGCCCCATCACCTCGCCCAGCGCGCGCCAATGCTGGCGCACCCCGGCATTGCGTACCCCCGGCAAGGCAACAGAAATCAGTATCACCGGCAGAGACAGCAACAAGGCATCCACGCACCAGGCAGTGCTGCGCGGCAACAGTCCGGCACCAGCCGGGGTTTCAGGCGGAATGGGTGGGCGCATCTGCATGTCTGTCGGGAGCCACGGCGGCGGCGGCCAAAATGCCGGCCTCGTAAAGCAAATACATCGGAATCATCAGCAAAATCATCGAGATGCCATCGCCGGGCGTAACCAGCATGGCAAGCACCGCGATACCAATCAAGGCATAGCCGCGTACTGCCCGCAACTGCGCCGGCTTGACCCAGCCCAGCAGCACCAAAATCACCAGCGCCACTGGCAGCTCAAAGCTGAAACCGGCCGCCAGTGAAATGACCGCGACAAAATCCAAATAGCGGGCAATATCCGGCATCATCGCCACCGCTTCTGGCCGGGTCATGGCCAGAAACTTGAACATCATCGGCAACAGCAAGAAATAGGCAAACGCGCAGCCGGCATAAAACAGCAGCATCGACGACACCATCAGCGGCATCGCCAGACGTTTTTCATGCCGGTACAGCCCAGGCGCGACAAATGCCCAGAGCTGGTA
This sequence comes from Lysobacteraceae bacterium NML08-0793, assembly GCA_002798275.1. Lineage (GTDB taxonomy): Bacteria > Pseudomonadota > Gammaproteobacteria > Xanthomonadales > Xanthomonadaceae > Solilutibacter. The sequence goes on from NWQR01000008.1 coordinate 53,290, forward strand.
CAGCAGTACCGGCGCAGCCAGCAAGATGGCCAGATACAGCGACAAGCGCAGCGGCGTGGAAAACGGTGTCAGCGGGTCGATGGCCACCAGTTGGCTGCCTGCGGGCAACGCCGCCATCATCGGGGCGGCCAGCAGGTCGTAAAGCGAGCTACTGAAGGCCGCCAGCGCGGCAAACAGCAGCACGACGGTGATGATGACTTTCACCAGCCGTGCGCGCAGCTCCAACAAATGCGACAGCCAGCCGCCCATCTCCTGCTGACTCATGGGCTGCGCCCTTGGCCTTGCCCGTCGTCCGCCTGCGGCGGCGGGGCACTCATTTGCTGCTCGAACTGCCGGGCTTCGGCTTCCATCTGCGCCACCGCCTTGCGGGTGGCCTCTAGGTTGTGGCGCATTTCTTCGGCCATCAGTTCTGCATCCAGCTCGCTTTTGACCGAATGCCAGTACGCGCGCGCGCGCCGCACCCACAGCCCGGCAAGACGCGCCGCACGCGGCAGGCGCTCAGGCCCCAGCACCAGCAGCACGATGACCGCCAGAATGATGAGTTCGGGAAAGCTGACTTCAAACATCGGCCTGCGCCGTCGGCATCAACGATCGTGCGCGTGCGGATCGCGGCTGGACAAGTTCTCGCCCGCCGCCACATCCTTGCCGCGCGCATCTTCAAGCGATTGCGGCTCGTCCGGCTCCTTCATGCCTTTTTTGAATTCGCGCACCCCCTTGCCGAGGTCACGCATGCCGCTGGTCAATCGCTTGGTGCCGAAAATCAGCACCACGATGACCAGCAGGATGAGAAGTTCGCGCCAACCGATCATCTATCGCCATCCACTAGAAACGGAAGCTGGCAAGGATAACGCAGCCATCAGTCAATCGGCGGCAATGGCGTGGTTACCACCCCGCCGTCCTGCGGCGGATTCTGCGGCGCTGCCGGTTGCGCGGGCTGGGCAGGCGCTGCTGGAGGCGGGGTCTGGCCGTGCCGGTACTGCTCCGTCGGCGCATACACCGGGACTTCCTCCGCCGGGTTGCGACGGTTGCGCGCCGTGGCGCTGGCTTCTTCCAGCGCATCGCGCATCGCCACGGTGGCGGAACTGCCCGGCTGCGGCGCACGGTTTTCAAAAATCATCCGCGGGGTTACGCCATGACCGTACACGGCCTGATTGGCTTCATCGTCGATTTTCAGCACGGCGCCATCGAGCGCCACCCCGGCAAACAGACCGCGCGAGCGCGACCACGACCAGATTTCCGCCTTGAACTGCGCATCGGTCATCGCCGAAGCATTGCGCCCCACCGGCCCCGCCGCTGCGGCCGCATCCACCCCCAAGGTGAACTTGCCGTTGACGATGTTCTGCACGCCACGGTCATTGCGAATCACCATGATGATGTCCGAAGCCTGCACCCCGGCCTGAAAGCCGAAACTGCCGCCGACCAGTTTGACGAATACCGGATTCGACCAAGTGCCCTCGGTGGTCTTGACCGACATCAGCCCAAGGCCGCGACGACCGCCAAAAATCAAGCCAGCCTTGACCGTATCGGGCACCACGACGATGCCACGGGCTTCGTCGAACAATTTGTCGGGAATGGCCGATTCGGGGATTTCTAGATTTTCGTTCAATACCCGCACCGCTTCACGAGCACGCTGGTCTTCGTATTCCCCGGCCATGGCCGGAGCGGAAAGCAAAAGCGCGGTGGCAAGTGCCAAGGCAGTCAATTTACGCATGTGCATGTAGTCCGAGCGAAAGTGCCATCAGCATAACGGTAGCGCGCGCGGCAATGCCTGACAGCAGGTAAACCGCGCAGCCAAAACGGCTTGGGAGTATCCTTCCGCGCCTATGCCAGCCCATACGCACGCCTCCACGCCCCGCGCCTTGGTTATCGTCAACCTCGGCACCCCCGCGGCGCCCACCGCCGAAGCGGTGCGCACCTATCTGCGCGAATTTCTCACCGACAAGCGCGTGGTGCAGATTCCGCATTTCATCTGGAAGCCGCTGCTGAATTGGCTGATTTTGCCGCGCAGAAGTCCAGCAGTGGCAGAAAAATACGCCGAAATCTGGATGCCGGAAGGCTCCCCGCTACTGGCCTATGGCCTGCGTCTTGCCGCCGTCATGAACGCACGCCTGACGGGCTGGCAAGTGCGCGCGGCCATGCGTTATGGCGAGCCGGCACTTACCCGCGTGGTGCAGAGCCTGCATGAGGAAGGCCATACCGACATCACCCTGCTGCCGCTGTATCCGCAGTACTCCACCACCACCACCGGCTCGGTGGAAGATGCCGTGGCTGCCCTGCAAGCACGCTTTGCCGATACCCGACTGCGACTGATACACGACTATCACCAACATCCGGCCTGGGCAGCGGCGATTGCCCAGAGCATCCGCCAGCACTGGGCTACGCATGGCCGCGGCGAAAAGCTGCTGTTCTCCTACCACGGCATCCCCGAACGTCTGGTACGCGCGGGCGACCCGTATGCCGCCCAATGCGAGGCCAGCACCGCCGCGATTGCCGCCGCGCTTGGCATCGGTCGCGATGAAATCCTGCTCACTTACCAATCACGCTTTGGCCGCGAACGCTGGTTGCAGCCCTATACCCTGCCCACCCTGGAGCAACTGGGGCGCGAGGGCGTAAAGCAGGTGGACATCATCTGCCCCGGCTTTGCGGTGGACTGCTTGGAAACCCTGGAAGAAATCACCCTGCAAAATGCCGAGGCATTCCGCGCCGCCGGTGGCGCGGAACTGCGCTACATCCCCTGTCTGAACGACAGCACGGCACATGCCGACGCGCTGGCGGCATTGCTGCCCTCCTGAGGAGAACCGCCTTGTCCATTGCCCTGCAAGAAACCCGTATCGACATCGACATCGGCGCAATTGCCGCGCTGCGTGGCGGACACAGCGGCAAACCGCGCGTGCTGGCGCTGCATGGCTGGCTGGACAACGCGGCCAGCTTTCTACCACTGGCTGCCCATCTGCACGACATCGAGCTGGTCGCCATCGACCTGCCCGGCCACGGCCACAGCGTGCATCTGCCCGCAGGCATCCCCTATACCTTCGAGCTGGCCGTGCATCATGTGCTGGATATCGCCGATGCCTTGGGCTGGTCGCGGTTTGCCCTGCTGGGGCATTCGATGGGCGCGGCGATTGCTAGCCTAGTGGCCGCTGCCGCCCCCGAGCGCGTGGAAAAACTGGCCTGCATCGAAGCCCTGGGCGGCCTTGTCCACCCAGCCGAAGAAGCCGGCATCAGGCTGCGCGAATCAGTTCATGCCGCACGCGCCCTGCACGGCAAGCCCAAGCGGGTATTTGCCCGGATTGAGCCGGCCATCGCCGCGCGGATGGCCGCCAATCAGATGAGCGAGCCGGTGGCACGGCTGATTGTCGAGCGCGGCGTGCAGCCCGTGCCGAACGGGCTGGTCTGGTCCAGCGACCAACGCCTGATGGTGCCCACTTTCCTGCGCCCGGTGGAGGCGCAACTTGGCGCCATTGTGGCCAGCATCGAATGCCCCACCCAGGTGATTTTCGCCACCCCTGCCCAGCCCTATCTGCCCGATGACCTGCGCCGCCGACTGGCCGCCGCACTCGGCAAGGGCCAGGCGCATTTCCTGCCTGGCACCCACCATCTGCATATGGAAACCCCGGCAGAGGTTGCCGGAATATTGGCGCAATTCCTCGCCACACCCTAGCCCGCGCCAGTTCAGCGGCTTATACTTGTCCGCCCCCGACCGATGTCGGGACAGAACCCATCCGTGAACAAGCACCACTTGAGCTTATGAAAAAGTTTTCCTCACTGATCGTTCCCCTGGCCGTTGTGGCCGTGGCGTTGGTTCTGTTCGCACGCAATACCGATACCTTGCTGCCGCAGGCGATGGCACCCGAAGTTCAGGCTCAAACCGTTGAGCGCATCGCGCCGGTCAGCGCGGTGTATTCCGGCAGCACCGGCGCGGCACTGGCCGCAGCCGCTGCGGCAGCCGCTGCCAAAGCCGCCACCTCACAAGTGGCCTACGGCGGTACGCTCGATGGCAAGGTCATCTTCGACAGCCTGTGCACCGGCTGCCACACCTCCGGTGCCGGTGGCGCACCGATGCTGAATGCCGCCGGCATTGGCGCACGTCTGGCACGTTCGGGCATCGAAACCCTGCACAAGCACGCCATCGAAGGCTTCACCGGCTCCACTGGGGTGATGCCTGCCCGTGGCGGCAACCCGGCACTGACCGACGAACAAGTTATCGCCAGCGTTGACTGGATGGTCGAGCAAAGCAAGTAACCGTTTACTCCATACGCCGCCTCCGGGCGGCGTTTTTTTTGCCCTGTTTTCCGCACTGTCATGAATCGACTGATTTCCTTGCCTCTGCCCCTGATGGCCGCCGCACTCCTCCTCACCGCCCCCGGCGACCTCACCGCTCGCGCCCCGACAGCCGAGCGGATATTGCCGATTGGACAGGTGCAAGGCAGCGGCGCGGAAAGCCCGCTGCAAGGCAGAGAAGTAAAAATTGCCGGGGTGCTGACCGCACGCATCAAAACCGGAAACGGCTGGATGTTCAGCCTACAAGATGATGGCGATGGCAATGAAAACACCTCCGATGCGGTATTTCTGCTGGATGCGCCCGACACATTGAAAATCGGCGCAAGCCTTGTGGTCACCGGCACCGTGCTTGAGCTGGATACCGAAAACAACAGCCACATCACCGCCCTGCGGGTCAGCCACACGCAGCCCGCCCCTGCTCGTCCGATGCCGGTCGTGCGGGAAATCCGCCGCCCACCCGCACACGCAGCCGATTGGGAAAAGCTCGAAGCCATGCAGGTGAAAATCAGCGTGCCACTTACCCTGACCGGCACCCCGCACGCCCTGCCCTTCGGGCGCTGGCATGCCGCGTTTGACGGGCGGCTCTGGACACCCACGGAAATCGCCCTGCCGGGCGAAGCCGTCCATCGGCTGGCGCGGCAAAACCTCGCCCGCAGCCTCTGGCTGGCCGATGCCGAAGGTCGCAACACGATGCGCCGTGAAGTGCCGCGCCTGGGCAGCCAGCTACGCAATGCCGAAGGCATTATCGACGAGCGATACAGCCGCCATGTTTTGCAACTTACCGCCCCGCTTGCCATCGAACGCCAAGCGCTGCCGCCAGCGCCGACGCGCCGGAGTGCCTTGCGAATCGCCGCCTTCAATCTGGAAAACCTGTTCAATGGCAATGGACAAGGCGGTGGCTTTCCCACCGCGCGCGGCGCCAAGGATCATGTCGGCTATCAGCGCCAACTGGCCGGGCATATCGCCGCCCTCGCTGCGCTGGATGCCGACATCATCGCCCTGATGGAGCTGGAAAACGACGGCCAAGACGCACTGTCTGCCGAATCGCAACTGCTCGCCGCCCTCAATGCCCGCCACGGCGGCGACTGGCGCGCCGCCCCAATCGCCGCCAATGCCAGCCACGATGCGATCCGCAATGGCGTGATTTATCGCAGCAGCAAAGTCCGGCTGCTTGAAGCACCGCTGGTGTACGACCACGGCCCATTTGCCCGACTGAACCGCCCCAGCATCGCTGCGCGTTTTCGCGTCGGCAACAGCCCGCCATTCGTGGTGATTGCCAACCATCTGAAATCCAAGGGCTGCCGCAATGCCCGCGCCGCCGACACCGATCAGCGCGATGGGCAAAGCTGCTGGAACGCCACCCGGCTGGAGTCGGTCAGGCAACTTCATGCCTTGGTGCAAAACCGCTTTGCCGGGCAGCCGGTGGTGATGCTTGGCGATTTCAACGCCTATGCGATGGAAGACCCGCCGCGCTGGCTGCGCGCGCAAGGCTGGCAAGATGCCTTTGCCGCAACCGGGGTTCGACAAGCGTATTCCTATGTGTACGAAGGCCAGGCCGGGCGACTGGATCATGCCTTCGTAAACCAGGCCATGCGCCGCTGGCTGCGCGCCGCACACGAGTGGCATATCAATGCCGATGAGGCCGAATCCGCACAACGCACCTCCACCCCGGCCAGCCCCGCACGCAGCTCCGACCACGACCCACTGCTGCTGGATTTCGAGCCGCGCCCTTAAAATGCCCGCATGAATCAACCCGAATTTCCGAGTAAAGACATGGCACTGCATTTGTCCGGCCCGGCCGGGCGGCTGGAAGCCGTGGTCGAGTTTCCCGCCGCGAACCTTTCGCGTCAGCCGGTCATCGCCATCGTCTGCCATCCGCTGCCCACCGAAGGCGGCACCATGCACAACAAAGTGGTTACCATGACCGCACGCGCCCTGCGTGAATTGGGCATCACCACGCTGCGCTTCAATTTTCGCGGCACTGGCGATTCCGAAGGCCAGTTCGATCACGGCCAGGGCGAGCAGCAAGACCTGGCGGCGGTTGCCGACTGGGTTCGTCAGCATCATCCCGATCACCTGCTGTGGCTGGCTGGTTTCAGCTTCGGTGCGTTTGTCTCCATCCAGGCCAGCGCCACGCTGGCACCTGCGGCACTGATTTCACTGGCACCGCCGGCCGGTCGCTGGGATTTTGCCGCCGCCACGCCGCATATACCGTGGCTGGTGGTGCAGGGCGAAGCCGACGAAATCGTTGATCCGGATGCGGTATATCGCTGGCTGGAGCACATCCAGCCACCGCGATTGACGCTGGTAAAAATGCCCGATTGCTCGCACTTCTTCCACGGCAAGCTGGTGGACTTGCGTGAAACGGTGAAAAACACCGCGCAACACTGGCTGCCGCTGACCGGGAACGGTGCAGCGCAATGAATAGCCCCCCTAGCCAGCGCTATCAGGCCGGTATCGAGCGCGGCCAATGGCAGGACGACCCAGCGCAGCGCGCCGTGATGGTCGAGCTTGACCGCCTGCACGCAGATCTATCCGCAGCAGAAGAAACACCGGGGCTGATGCGCCGCCTGTTCGGCGGCAAGCGCGAACTGCGCGTGCCGCGCGGGCTGTATCTGTGGGGCGGGGTGGGACGCGGCAAGACCTTCATGGTCGATCTGTTTTTTGATTCACTTGATTTCCCGGAAAAACACCGCGCCCACTTTCACCGCTTCATGCGCGAACTGCATGAGCGCCTGAAACAGCACAGCGGCGAGCGCGACCCGATGGCCAGCATCGCCCGGCAATGGCGACAGGAAATGCGCGTGTTGGTGCTGGACGAGTTTTTCGTAACCGACATTGGCGATGCCATGCTGCTGGCGCGGCTCCTGGAGCATCTGTTTGCCGAAGGCGTGGTTCTGGTTACCACCTCCAATACCGTCCCGGCCAATCTCTACAAGGACGGCCTGCAACGCGCACGCTTTCTGCCCGCCATTGCCCTGCTTGAGCAGCACTGCGTGGTGTTTGAAATCGAATCCAGCACCGATTACCGTCTGCGCGCGCTGACCCGTTCGCCGGTATATCAACAACTGGACAGCGGCAGCCAATCCGATGCCTGGCTTGCCGAACGCTGGCAAACCCTCACCCATGTGCCACCGCAACCGGCCGTGCTGGAGATTGATGGCCGCCCGATTCACTGCCGCGCCCGCCATCACGGCTTTGTCTGGTTCGACTTCAGCGCCCTGTGCGAAGGCCCGCGCGCGGCAGCCGATTACATCGAAATCGCCCAAGAGTTCCATACCGTACTGATTGGCGGCATCCCGCATTTCGATGGCAGCAATGACGACCCGGCACGCCGCCTAGTGAACGCCATCGACGAGTTTTACGACCGCCACGTCAATCTGATTGTTACCGCCGCGCACCCGCCGGTGGCGCTGTATCAAGGCGAGCGACTGGCGCATGCCTTCGAGCGCACCGCATCGCGCCTTATCGAAATGCAAAGCGCCGAATATCTGGCGCGCGAACACCTGCCGGGCTGACCGGCGCAGGAGAGCCATGACCCCGAACCGCCCGGAAACCAGCCAACTTGGCCGCGAAACCGCCTATCCCGACCACTACGACCCTAGCCTTTTGTTCCCGATTCCCCGGCAAAGCGCCCGCGACGCCATTGGCATCAGCAGCGATGCCCTGCCCTTCATCGGCTTCGATGCCTGGAATGCCTATGAATTGAGCTGGCTGGATGCCCGCGGCAAACCGCGCGTGGCCGTGGCGCGCTTCAGCGTGCCAGCGGACTCGCCCAATCTCATCGAGTCCAAATCCTTCAAGCTCTATCTCAATTCCTTCAACGCCGAGCGCGTGGCAAGTCAGACCGAGCTGGTTGCGCGCATTTGCCAGGACCTCTCCGCCGCCGCCGGTGCGCCGGTCAGCCTGCAGTTTGGCCTGCCGCCGATGGCGCCCATCGCCGCCGACAGCCACGAAAGCATTGACGATATTGAAATAGACATCGACGACTACGGCCCACCCAACCCAGCCTATCTGAGCGTCAGCGATGCAATCGTGCAGCAGGCACTTTCATCACACCTCTTGAAATCCAACTGCCCGGTGACCGGACAGCCGGACTGGGCCAGCGTAGTTATCCGCTACCACGGCCCACGTATCGACCCTGCGGGCCTGCTGCGCTACTTGGTGAGCTTCCGCGACCACCGCGAGTTTCACGAACAGTGCGTGGAGCGCATCTTCATCGAAATCATGCAGCACTGCCGCCCACAGCAGCTCTCCGTCGAAGCCCGCTATACCCGCCGCGGCGGCCTCGACATCAACCCTTGGCGCGCCACCCCCGGCAGCCCCGTCCCCGCCCCCGCACGCGATATACGGCAGTAAACACCGCAGATTTTGCGGCGATTACTCACCCAATCGCCGCAAACCTTTGCCGCATCACCATATGCCCTTAACAAAGGCTGTGACATGCTCAGTTCTCCCCTCTCTTGGAGTGACCCCATGTCGAACCCCCAAACCCCTGAAAACAATGGCGGCAAAGATCTGCGCTTTGCCGGCGTGACCGGCGGCGTTGAAATCGCCGAAGGCGCGGGTGGCAAAGAAGCTGTGCAAGAAGAAAAGACCTATACGGTCAAGCCCGGCGATTCGCTCTCCAAAATCGCCAAGGCGCTGTACGGCGATGCCAATCGCTGGAAAGAAATCCACCAAGCCAATCTTGACCAGATAAAAGACCCGGACAAGATTTTTCCCGGCCAAGTGCTGCGCCTGCCCTAATCCCCCGACATTGAGAAATCCCGATGAAAAACACGCATACCATTTTTGCCGTTGCACTGGTTTCGGCGCTCGTCATGACCGCCTGCAAGAAGAAAGAAGAAGCCGCCCCGGTACCCGCGCCGCCAGCAGTCGCAGCGCCCGCACCGGCTGAAGCATCGACACCGGCAGCCAGCATCAGCATCGTGACGCTGGAACTAGGCAAAGGCTTGGCCGATGACAAGCGCGTGGTAGAAGCCGTCACTGAGTTTTCCAGCGGCGATACCATTCATGCCTCGGTCAACACCGAAGGCGATGGCACAGGCAAGAAGCTGGGCGCACGCTGGACTTACCAAGATGGCGCACTGGTGCACGAAGAAAGTGTGGACATGAGCGGCAGCAACAGCATCTATGCGTTCAAGATCAGCAACGCCAATCCTTGGCCTGCGGGCAATTACAAGGTGGAAATCAGCCTGGACGGCCAGCCGCTGCAAAGCCGCGAGTTCTCGGTGAAATAAGCTGAAATCCTGCCACCGCACAAAACCGGGCACTTGTTGCCCGGTTTTCGAATGGGGGCAAACAGTGCCGCAAGCTACAATGCGGCGCTTATCTTCCACCCATCAAGCGAGCCTGCCATGAGTGATACGCCCAAGATTCTCTACACCCTGACCGACGAAGCCCCGCTGCTTGCCACGCATTCTTTCCTGCCGATTGTGCAAGCCTTTGCAAAAAGCGCCGGGGTGGCGGTGGAAACCCGCGATATTTCGCTGGCTGCGCGCATTCTGGCGCAGTTCCCGGAGCGTCTTGGCGACAAGAAGGTCAGCGATGATCTGGCCGAGCTGGGCGAGCTTGCCAAAAAGCCCGAAGCCAACATCATCAAGCTGCCCAATATCAGTGCTTCGGAGCCGCAATTGAAGGCGGCGATTGCCGAGCTGAAAGTCCAGGGCTATGACCTGCCGGACTATCCGGAAGCGCCCGCGAACGATGCCGAGAAAGAGATCAAGGCGCGCTATGACCGGGTCAAGGGCAGTGCCGTGAACCCGGTGCTGCGCGAAGGTAATTCCGACCGCCGCGCGCCGGCCTCGGTGAAGAACTACGCTAGAAAACACCCGCACCGCATGGGGGCGTGGGCGGCGTCTTCGCAATCGCATGTGGCGCATATGAGCGAGGGCGATTTTTACGCCAGCGAGCAGTCGGTTACCTTCGATCACGATGGCAAGGTGCAGATCGAGCTGCTCGGCAAGGATGGCTCGGACGTGGTGCTGAAGCCGAAAATCAAGGTACTGCCGGGCGAGGTGCTGGATTGCGCGGTGATGGATGCAGCCAAACTTGCGGCATTTGTCGATGCAGAAATCGCCGATGCCAAAGCGCGTGGCACGCTGTTTTCGCTGCACCTGAAGGCCACCATGATGAAAGTCAGCGACCCGATCATGTTCGGCATCGTGGTGCGCCGCTATTACAAGAAGCTGTTTGAAAAGCACGGCGATGTGCTTGCGCGCATCGGCTTTGAGCCGGACAACGGCATTGGCGATCTGTATGCGCGCATGGGCGAAATGTCCGATGCCGAGCGCGCGGCGGTGGAAGCGACCATCGCCGAGATTCAGGCGGAAAACCCAGCGCTGGCGATGGTCAATTCCGACAAGGGCATCACCAATCTGCATGTGCCAAGCGATGTAATTGTGGATGCCTCGATGCCGGCGATGATTCGTGATTCGGGGCGGATGTGGAATGCCCAAGGCCAGTTGCAGGATGCCAAGGCGGTGATTCCTGACCGCTGCTATGCCGGCATTTACCAGGCCGTAATTGACGACTGCAAGGCGCATGGCGCATTCGACCCGGCCAGCATGGGCAGCGTGCCGAATGTGGGGCTAATGGCGCAAAAGGCCGAGGAGTACGGCAGCCACGACAAGACCTTCCGCATCCCGCACGATGGCACGGTGCGTGTCACCGACGACAACGGCAAGGTGTGGATGGAGCAGGCGGTGCGCGCTGGTGACATCTTCCGCATGTGCCAGACCAAGGACGCGCCGATTGCCGATTGGGTGAAGCTGGCGGTCAATCGCTCGCGTCTTTCCAATACGCCGGTGGTGTTCTGGCTGGACGAAAACCGCGCCCACGACCGCGAAATCATCGCCAAGGTCAAGCGCTATCTGGCCGACCACGACACCACCGGGCTGGATATCCGCATCCTCTCGCCGGTCGCTGCGATGCAGCACTCGCTGGCGCGCATCCGCAAGGGCGAGGACACCATCTCCGCCACCGGCAATGTGCTGCGCGACTATCTGACCGACCTGTTCCCGATCATGGAGCTGGGCACCAGCGCCAAGATGCTTTCCATCGTGCCGCTGATGGCCGGCGGCGGCCTGTTCGAAACCGGCGCCGGTGGCTCCGCGCCCAAGCATGTGCAGCAGTTCCAGGCCGAAAACTATCTGCGTTGGGATTCGCTGGGCGAGTTCCTTGCCCTGCAAGCCTCGCTGGAGCACCTGGCCAATACCACCGGCAATACCCGCGCCCGAGTGTTGGCTGACGCGCTGGATGTGGCCAACGGCCAGTTCCTCGACAACGACAAATCGCCCGCGCGCAAACTGGGCGGCATCGACAACCGTGGCAGCCACTTCTGGCTCGCCAAATACTGGGCCGATGCTCTCGCCGCGCAAGATGCCGATGCCGAGCTGAAAGCCCGCTTCGCCCCGCTTGCCAAGACGCTGGACGACAACGCCGAAAAAATCGTGGCCGAACTCATCGCCGTGCAAGGCCAGAGCGTGGATATCGGCGGCTACTACCGCCCCGACACCGCCAAGACCGATGCCGCGATGCGCCCCAGCGCCACCCTGAACGCGGCGCTCGCTGCGCTGTAACAAGCCCGCTACCGCCGCGCCCCAAGCGCGGCGGTTTTGTTTTCGGCCACCGCACGCGGCACACAAAGCATTCCCTGCAAAACTTTCCCCAAGGCCATGCCAACTATGAAAACCACCTTCATATTGATGCTTGCCCTGTTGCCCGCCGTCGGAATGGCACAAGCCGTGATTGTCGATTTCAGTAATCCGCCGAATGAGGCCAGCTTGCAGCAGCTGGAGCGCGACGGCACGCCTTATCAGAAGCAGCAGGCACAGGCCTATCGCCATCAAGCGCAAAAGGATGCACTGCAGGCCGCGCGCGGCCTGCCTACCCTGCAACAGCGCAAGCAAGCCAGCATGGCGGCGCAGGCCGATGGAAAAGCCCTGCCCGAGCGCGCTCCTGCTTTCGATGTCATGTTGGCGCGTTTGCAGGAGGCCTTGCAAACCATGCCAGCACATATGGCCGAAATCTCTAGGCTCACGAATGCCGCCCAACTGCCAGCGCCATTGACCCGGCAGCCACTGCTGGACGAAGGCTGCACCCTGGCGGCCAGCACACCCTCGGGGGTGGAGCTGCGCGCAGGTGGCTTGAATGGCAGTCGTTCGCTGTATCGTTGCGAAGGCTTCTATCTGATGGCCTACGAATGGGATTATTCGCGTCCGCTGCGTGGACAAGTCACGATAGATGCCAGTGGCTATGAAAAACACCCCGGCAGCGACCGCTACAAGGTGCGCGAAATGACTTTCCCAAGCGCCTCGGGCAGCGTGGAAACCATGCTGTCTTGGATTAGCCCTAGCTATGAAATCCGGCTGGATGTCTATACCCCAGCAGGACGACCGCAGTATGCCGCGCAGCTTGACCGGCTCACCGCGCTGCTGGAAACACTGGCAACCCGCATGCCTGCCGTTGAAACGCCAAGCGAAAAGTGATGCCGATACGGTTACAGTGAAGATGGCAGGCAGGCTCTAAAATCACGCCTCCCCAACAGGTTTAAGGAGTTACTCGATGCGCCAATACGCCCTGACAATCGCCCTGCTGTTGACTCTGCCAGCCAGCGCATGGGCACAATCGCCAGCGCCCCAGGCAGCCGCCCCGCAAACCGACGCGGCATTGACCGCCGTACTGAACGCCCCGGCCAGAAGCGCGCAAAACCGCGCGCGTGATGCGTATCGCCACCCGCAGCAAACGCTGCAATTCTTTGGCATCACCCCAACGCAAACCGTGATTGAAATCAGCCCCGGCGGCGGTTGGTACAGCGAAATCCTGGCCCCCTATCTGCGTCAGGGGCACTATGTCGGCGCACTGCCCAAGGTGCGACCAGACAGCCCCTATCAACGGATGCACACCGAATTGCAAAACAAAATGGCCGACAACCCGGCGCACTTCGGGGTACCGTTTTGGCAGGACTATGACCCGCGCAATCCGGTACTGGACACGCCCGCCCCTGCCGATGCAGTGCTGACCTTCCGCAATGTGCACAATTGGGTCGCCGCCGGTACTGCCGATGCCTATTTCAAGGCGTTTTTCGATGTACTAAAACCCGGTGGCGTGCTGGGTGTAGTGGATCACCGCGCTAAACCCGGTACTGATCTTGAGACCATGAAAAAAACCGGCTATCTCACCGAAGACCTGGTGATTGAATACGCCACCCGCGCCGGTTTTCGGCTGGATGCCAAGAGCGAGATCAATGCCAACCCGAAAGACAGCACCGACCATCCCAACGGGGTATGGACTTTGCCACCAACAGCCAAGCACGATGCCCGGGATGCGGAAAAATACCGCGCCATTGGCGAAAGCGACCGCATGACCCTGCGCTTTGTCAAACCCTGATTCCCCCGGTTGGCCGCATGCTGATTGCACTCAACAAACCCTTCAACATGCTGTGCCAGTTCACCGACCCGCAGCAGCCGCCAAGACCTACCTTGGCGGCCTTGGGTTTACCGCCGCGCGTGTACGCCGCCGGGCGTCTGGATTACGACTCCGAAGGCTTGCTACTGCTGACCGACCAAGGCGCACTGGCGCATCGCCTGACCGACCCGCGCCACAAGGCAGCCAAGACGTATCTGGTGCAAGTGGAGGGCGTACCGGATGAAGAAAAACTCGCCGCCCTGCGTCGCGGCGTACAGCTGAAAGACGGCCCGACCCTGCCCGCCCGCGTGCAGCAGATAGCCGCCCCAACACTTTGGCCGCGCAACCCGCCGGTGCGCTTTCGCAAAACCGTGCCCGATGCCTGGCTGGAAATCACCCTGCGCGAAGGCCGCAACCGACAAGTCCGCCGCATGACCGCCGCCGTTGGCCTACCCACCCTTCGGCTGGTGCGCATCGCAATGGGCGAACACAGCCTGGGCGACTTGCAGCCGGGGCAATGGCGACAGATTGCATAGCCTGCCAAGCCCCTTCCCAATAGGGGCCTGAAGACTGTCGCCCCCTATTCATGGTTGCCATTCAAGTTCTGGTCATAATTCCGCGGCTTTACCGCACCAAACCAGCAACTCACTTGGAGGATCTTTGCCGATGAAATCTCGCTCAAATCCCGAGGCGTCGCCCAATCGTTCCCGGCTTTTCCAAGCCATTTCCTTCAGCCTTCTGGCCGCTGCCCTGCCCATCGCCGCAGTGGCGCAAGCCCCGCAAACCGGCCTTGCCCTTGAAGGCAGCCAATGCGCCGTTGGCAGCGATGCCGAGCGCCAGGATTGTCGCAATCAGCTGCTGTCGCAAAAGCTTGCCGCCCTGCAAAGCGTATCCTTGAGCAGCAGCTCGGCCGCGACCAGCAACACCACCACGACGGCCTATAGCGAAACCGCCGTACTCGGCGATGCCGAAAGTTGGAAAAGTGATGAATTTATGCAGGACTGGGGGCTGGAGGCGATGAATGCCCATCACGCCTATGCCCGTGGGCTGACCGGCAGCGGTATCCGCATCGGCCTGCTTGATTCGGGTGTGGGGCTGGGACACAGCGAATTTGCCGGCAAGGCACATCAAGGCCTGAAGATTGGCGATTTGCTTGCCGACGGCAGCCGCTGCGTGTCGAACCCATACCAATACAGCAGTGCAGAGAATGCTTGCTTTGCCACCGATGGCGGTCGCGGCACGATGGATATCGTTTATCTGGACGAGTCCATTCGTGAGCTGGTTGAAAGTGATGCGCCGGAGCTGATTCCGGTCATCGGCAAGGCCAGTTTCAGCTTTGAGTCGCACGGTACCCATGTGGCCGGCACCATGGCCGCCAA
The DNA here is from genome assembly GCA_002798275.1 of Lysobacteraceae bacterium NML08-0793. Classification (GTDB taxonomy): domain Bacteria; phylum Pseudomonadota; class Gammaproteobacteria; order Xanthomonadales; family Xanthomonadaceae; genus Solilutibacter. The sequence continues at coordinate 68,361 of NWQR01000008.1, forward strand.
TCGTGATGGCAGCGGCATGCACGGGGTGGCTTTTGGGGCAAATTTCAGCTCCGCGCGCCTGTCTGCAGATGAATTTCTGGTTCTGGAATGGGACTGCGTGTACAACGATATCTGCCGCAAGAGCCATACCCCGGAAGCCAGTGGCAGTGCATTTGCCGATATGTACCAACAGATGAGTGCTGCCGGGGTGCGCGCCATCAACCATAGCTGGGGCTTTCCCAGGGACCCGGGCACCCAGGCGGCACATGATGCTTTTTACGCAGCGCCAAGCCTCGCAGAGCGCTGGTCGGCCATTCGTCAGGCTTCGCTGGACAGCGGGCTGATTCAGGTATGGGCAGCCGGCAATACCAATGCACGCCCCAGACCCGAAGACGCGCCCGGTGCCGGTGCCTATGCCAGTCTGCCGCGCCACTATGCCGAGCTGGAGCCGTATTGGCTGAGCGTAGTCAATCTGACCCCGGCCAAGGGCAGCTATGTGTTGAGCAGAAGCTCGATGAAGTGCGGGCTGTCCATGCAATGGTGCATTGCAGCCCCGGGAACTGCCATCAACTCATCGGTTTATGCAGAAGGCCAATTTGCCGTGGATGCGGAAGTCGATGCCAATGGTCAATTGAACCTGACTGGCATGGCGCAGTTCAGTCCTTCATTTGGCTATGCCGACTACACCGGCACCTCAATGGCCGCACCGCACATCACCGGTGCGCTGGCGCTGTTGTTCGAGCGCTATCCGTACCTGACCAATGCCCAGGTGCGCGATGTGCTGCTGACCACCGCGACTGACATGGGCGAAGCCGGTGTGGACGAGGTCTATGGCTGGGGCATGGTGAACCTGAAGAAAGCCATCGAAGGCTATGGCCAGTTCCGCGTCGATACCGATGTCAGCATGGTTGCCAAGGCCGGTGGCACCCATTGGTGGAACGATGCCCGCGTCTGGGATGTCTGGACCAATGACATCACCGACTACAAAAACAACGCCACCTTCTCCTTCTCCAGCCCCTACAGCGATGCCTGGCTGCGCATGAGTGGCAATAACAGCTTCTACGGCCTGACCGTCAACGGCGGCATCCTGGAGCTGACCGGCCACAACACCCTCGGCAGCGATGTCAACGCCAATGGCGGGGTGCTGCTGGTCAATGGCCGCCTCGACAACCATGTCCAGGTCGGCAGCAATGGCGGCCTCGGCGGCACCGGCACCATCAACGGCAATGTCAGCGTGGCTGGCGCCATCGTCCCGGGCAACTCGGTCGGCACCCTCACCATCAATGGCGACTATGTGCAGCAGGCTGGCTCGCGCTTCGTGCTGGAAATGACCCCGCCCGACCAGGTGGACAAGCTGAACATCTCCGGCACCGCCACCCTGAACGGCGGCACCGTGGTCGCGGTGCGTCTGCCGGGCGCCTATGCCCTGGGGCAGAGCTACAACTTCCTCAGCGCCGCCGGTGGCATCACTGGCACCTTCGCCGGGGTGGACAACAGCTATCTGACCCCGTTCCTCAACACCTCCCTGCGCTATACCGCCAATGACGTGTTTGCCGACATCTCCCGCGGCGCTTCGTTCGCCTCGGTGGCCGGCACCTACAACCAGCGAGTGACGGCCACGGCGCTCGATGGCCTTGCCGACAGCAGCGACCTGCTGCAACGCCTGGTGCTGCTGCCCACCGCAGAAGCGGCCAATGCCGCTGCCGACCTGCTCTCGGGTGAAGCCAATGCCAGCGTCCGCAGCCTGTTTGCCGATGACAGCCGCCATGTGCGCAATGCCGCCCTGTCGCGCGCCCGCACCGGCCAAGATGCCTTCACCGGCCAGATGGAAGGCGGTGGCTTCTCCGCTTGGGCAGACGTGATGACCCGCGGCGGCCATCTGCAAGGCGATGCCAGCACCGCTTATACCCGCTACAGCGGCCACCAGTATCTGGTCGGCGCGGACTATCAGCTCGAGTCCGGCTTCCGCATCGGCGGCTTCGGCGGCGCCGGTCGTCTAGATGCCAATATCGGCAAGCGCAACAGCCAGG
>NWQR01000010.1 GCA_002798275.1 Lysobacteraceae bacterium NML08-0793
CTCGGCCTCCCGAAGAATCGCAACCATCTGTGACTCACTGAAACGGCTCTGCCTCATGTCTCTTCCTCTCTTGAAGGAGGCCATCTTCTCAACTTTCAAATGGTCCGAAAATCTCGAGGCAGGTCAGCGCCGCCTCCAGGTGCTCGATGATCTCCTGCTGCAACACATCTGGTGGAGGCAAATCGTCCAACTTGTCCAGGCTGTCGTCTTTGAGCCAGAAGATGTCCAGGCTGGCCTTGTCGCGCGCAATCAGCTCGTCGTAGCTGAAATACCTGAATCGCTCGGTGCCTATGCGTTCATGGCGGTTTTCGGGGTGGTAGCAGGTGATGAACTCCTGCAAATCACTCAATTTCAGCGTGCGCGTTTTCAGCGTGAAATGCTTGTTGGTGCGCAGGTCATAGAACCACACCCCTTGGGTGTGCACCCGTCCATCCTTGGGGCGGGCATCGAAAAACACCACATTGGCCTTGACCCCTTGCGCATAGAAGATGCCCGTGGGCAGGCGCAAGATGGTGTGCACATCGCAGGTTTGCAGCAGCTTGCGGCGGATGCGCTCGCCCGCCCCGCCTTCAAACAGCACGTTGTCTGGCAGCACCACGGCGGCCTGGCCGTCCACCTTCAGCATGTTGACGATGTGCTGCAAGAAATTGAGCTGTTTGTTGGAAGTGGTTTCCCAGAAGTCCTGCCGCTCGTAGGTCAGCGCGTCGCGGTCTTCCTCGCCATCTTCATTGGTGATGGTCATGCTGCTTTTCTTGCCGAACGGCGGGTTGGCCAGCACGTAATCCACCTTGAAGCGCGGCTCGGCAATCAGCGCGTCGGATCGCTCCACCGCCGGCTCGCCGTCCAGCTCGCCAATGTTGTGCAAAAACAGGTTCATCAGGCACAGGCGGCGGGTGCCCGGCACGATCTCATTGCCGTAAAAGGTCTTGTCGCGCAAAAACGCTTTCTGGCGTTTGTCCAGCCGCGTGCCGGGGCGGGTCAGCCAGTGGTAGGCCCCCAGAAAAAAGCCGCCCGTGCCACAGGCCGGGTCGGCAATGGTCTTCATCGGCTCCGGGCGCACGCAGGCCACCATGGCCTCGATCAAGGCGCGTGGGGTGAAGTACTGCCCCGCACTGCTCTTGGTGTCCTCGGCGTTTTTTTGCAGCAAGCCTTCGTACAAATCGCCCTTGATGTCTGCATCCAGGCCGATCCAGCTTTCCGCATCAATCATCTGTACCAGACGCGAGAGCTTGGCCGGGTCCTGAATCTTGTTTTGCGCCTTGAAGAAGATGGCCCCCAACATGCCCGGCTCCTGCCCCAGCCGGTGCAGCACCGCCAGATAGTGCGACTCCAGCGGCTCACCCACTTTGGTGCGCAGGCTGGGCCAGTCGTAGCCCCGGGGGATGCGGGTGTCGCGGTTGTAGGGCTCCTGCGCGTACTCATGCGCCAGCTTCAGAAACAGCAGATAAGTCAGCTGCTCCAGATAGTCGCCATAGCCCACCCCGTCATCGCGCAAGGTGTGACAGAAGTTCCAGACTTTTTGGACGAGGGTGGAGGTGTTCATCAAGTACCCATCAAGTAAAAGCAGGTTATGCAACTCTTTGATTTCAAAGGGAAACGATGCAGAAGACAGCTTGAGGAGGCCGGTTCCATCAAGTACCTGTCAAATAAGCCGAAGATTGGATGGATAGCTTTGTGTCCGGTCTGCCATACACAAAGAGATTTGTGTCCGAAAACAAGTCATTTGTTGTACGCAAAGGCAGCAGGGAGATCGTGAGCCATAGCCCCCCTGTCATCGCGCAGGGAGTGGCAGAGGTTCCAGACTTTCTGAGTCAGGGGGCGTGTTCATCAAGTACCCGTCAAGTAAATAAGCCAAGATAACACATTGATTTCAATGGGAAATCAAGAAGCTGTTCGAGAGCAAGGCTTTCTTTCATCAAGTACCTGTCAAGTACCGCTTCTGGCCCAAGATGGCACATACCGCCTCAGCTTTGGGGCGGCTTCAGGGTCGTGCAAGGCAATCACTTGGGCACTCATCGCTTCTCTGATCAGTCGCGAAGCGATGGCGCTGTTTTTGGCGTCAATGCCAAAACGCTCACGCAAAGAGCTGTTGGTCATGTGCCCTCGCTCCACATAACGCAGACATGCGTGCAGGTACACAGCACGGATACGGTCGGCAAGCTCCATACTTTTCAGTGGCTGCGGGGAAAATAACGTGCTGCGCGTGGATTCCCCCACCACTTCAAATGCCGGGGCAGGCAATTGATAAAACTCGGTTAGAGAAACCACTTTGTCTACCCCACTGCCGCGTTCTTCGCAAATACCCATGCGCCGCATAACAGATGCCAGTGCTTCATTGCGAGAGCGGGGCGGGTTATCCAGCATGCGGGAGGTATCCACCAAAGGTTTCCCTGGATTGGTGATTTCCATGCGATTGTCGAATATCTCCACCATGGGGCCGCTGCCTGTAATGGATAAATCCTGATGGATAAGTGCATTAGCGACCAATTCACGAATCGCCAGCTCCGGATAAACCGGCACCTCTCTACGCAAAGCTTGACCGATGACTTCGTTGACAGGCAAAAGGCCGTTGATGAAGCCAATCAGTCCCTCAAAGCCCACAGCATAGCCCTTTGTGCCTGTTTGTTCGCGTATGGTTTCCGTGCGCCCTTTGCCTTTATAAACAATCACACGCACTGCCTTGCGTTGCAAACGAGGAAACTTCGCCAAATCCTTGGCAAACAAAATGGCGCCGATATTGAGAATATTCCAATAACCGCCACCAACAGACTCAATCAAACGCTCGGCGGCCAATGCATTCAAGATGGATGAGCGTCCGTCAGGCAATGGCTGGCTGAGAAGGTTGAAGTAACCCGGATAATCTAGCAGGCTCAATACCTCATCTGCACTCGCTTTTTCCATGGCGGGCTGCCGCTCAAAAGGCAATGTATCCAATATGCGCCATAGGCTTCGCTCCTTTTCCTGAAACGCCTTCAGGCGTTTTTTGTAAGAGCTAATGCGGACGTATTCTTCCCCAGAAAATTTCACCGGATGTCTGTAGGCGGCATCAATCTCCAACAGCACCATAGGCAAGTCGTCAACTTCAACCTTGACGAAGCGGAAATTGATTTTAGGTTCCAAAAGTCGTAGTAACCAATTTTCAAGTTCCTCATTGCCTTCGCGCTTGCGCTGAGGATCAAAGTTGGTGCCAACAGGCGTATGCGTTGCATCATCCACCCCCCAAATCATATAGGCGCGTGTTTTTCCCTCCAATGCGGCAGAATTTGCCAAGGCCGAAATGTATTCACCGATCGCCTTCGGCTCGGCGTCGTTATGCTTGAATTCCAGCCAAACCGTTTCATGTGGCTGTGCGCACAATTCACGAATCAAGCTGACCCAATAATCTTGCTCAGACATTTTGAATTTCCTTCTTTTTGCGCCCGCGCGGTTTTTTGGCGGGGGCTTGGGCGGCACGTTGGGCGCGGATGCGTTCGAGCAGGGCGCTGGCCGGTTCGTCGCTGGGGTCTTGCGGCACCAGTTCACCGGCAAAGGCGGCGCGCAGGATGTTTTGGCGTTGGGCGGTGGTTTGTTTGAGGGAAAAATCTATGCGCATTAATTGTTCAAATATTTCATCAATCTGAGCATGTATTTTCGAGACGATCTCTTTTTGTTCTACCAAAGGCGGAAGCGGAATTGATAATGCCACGAAAATTTCCTTCGTAAAGTGGTTAATAGTGCTTCCTGTAAATTCTTTCGCCAATCTGCCGGACTTTGAAAGAGTCTCCAAAATAGAAATAAACAAATATGGCTCGTAAAATCCAAAAAGTCTAACTCGATGGAGTGCCTTTTGATATTTGAAGCTTTCGTGCTCTTTTTTACAAACAGCCGCACGCCCAAGCTCGCCTCCCTCACAAACTAAAACGTCCCCTTCAAGCAATCCATATCTTTCCAATTCATCATCATCAAAAAACATCTCTTTGACATCGCCAACATCAATTTCACCCCACCGGACATTCACGTTTCTGAAATAGGGTAATTCTTTTCCTGTTATATGTTTAGATTTATCAAGCATTTTTCCCAAAAAAACCTCGCCTATTTGATCCACACTCGCCCACACCCAGCCTTCAGGCAGCGTGGGCAGGTTTTGGGTGTCGGGCGGGGTGGGTTCGGGGTATTTGTTTTGCCAGTTTTTGGGCGGGGTTTTGCCTTGGCTTGCAAATTTTTCCAGTTGCTTGGCTTCCCAGCGGGCGCGGCGTTCTTGGAGGATGCGCGAGAGCAGTTCGGCGCCGGTTTCGGTGGGGATGTGCTGGCGGCGCCAGTCGGCGGTTAAATCGCCTTCGACGGCGGCTTTGAGCAGGGATTGACGGTATTGGGCGAGTTTTTGCTGTGCGGCTTTGAGTTCGGCCACGCCGGCGTCCAGGTCTGAAAGCAGTTCTTCCAGCTTTTCAACAATGCGGTTTTGTTCGGCAGAAGGAGGGAGCAACACAGGCAAGCTGCGCAATGTTTCCAATCGGATGCCGCTTACGGTTGTCCCTGAGCCAAGATCCTGAATTGCACGCTCGTGAGCACAAACCCAATACAGAAAAAAATCAGGCTCTACACCTTCGCCCAACGTCAAAGCTTTGAGATCTTGGTTGATTGCGCAGTCAACCAAGGGACGCATGGCACGGCCAAGCGCAATGCGTGTGGCGAGAATAAGTGTGTTCGCAGGGATTAGGTTCGTAGCACTGTTGTTAATGGCTTCTTCGGTGATGTGTTCTTCTGCATCTCTTGGGCGCAAAGATTTCATGTCTTTGACAGTAAACCAAGGAATGCTTCCATCGAAGTAAGCCGGAACGTTGCGTGGAGGTGCTCCACCGCCAACAATATCAAGCAAAACATCACCAAGTGTTGCGGTCTCCCAGCCTTCAGGCAGCCCCTGACTTTGTTCCGTTGCCACTTCTTCCTTCTTCCTTCCGCCTTCTTCCTTCAAACTCACGCCACCATCTCCCAATTCATTTCATCCATCAGCCCATCGAGTTCCTTGCCGAACAATTGCCAGGCTTTTTGCAGGCCGCCGTGGTCGGCGAGTTCGGCGTAGTCAAAGTCGTCGCGGCAGATGGAGCAACTGCTGGCGATGTGGTTTTTCATCAGGCGCAGCCAGGTCATTTGTTCGTCGGTAAAGGCGGTGCGGCGCTGGGCGTTGTGGCGGAAGACCCAGGACTGGAAGCGCTTGTCCACTTCGTCGGCAAAGGGTTTGAGCTCGGCGTCCAGCCCCAGCGCAAAGCGCAGCAGGGCGATGAGGTCAGTGAGCTGGCGTTGGCTGCTGACGCCTTTGACTTGGTGGCTTTTGACGCGGGCGTAGGAGCTCCAGAGCTTTTCGGTGGTGAGAAGCAGTGGCGGCTGAGTCAATCGGCGGCGCAGGGTTTGCGGCTGCGCCAGCCATTCGGCTAGGGTTTCGGGGCGGAAGAAGTGGAAGACTTCGCGCGAGCGCGGGGCGGGGTCGGCGCCGTCGGTGAAGTGGATGATTTGTCCGGTGGCTTCGAACAAAAAGCGCAGCGGGGTGTTGTCCTTGCGCCATTTCAGGGTGGCGTTGGCGTACCGGGCGGTCTGGGTTTCGGCCACGATGAGGTTGGCTCCGGCGCTGTCTTTTTTGGCTTCGATCACGCCAACGGGCTGGCGGTCGACAAACAGCACGTAGTCGGCCGGGTCGGTATCGGTGGGGTATTCGCGCACGGCCACGCCCCGCGCTGCGGACAGGTTGAGCGCGCGCATGTCTTGCACCGCCCAGCCTGCTTCGTGCAGCTTCCGGTCGATGCGCTGGCGGGCTTGGACTTCTGGTGTCATGCGTGCTTGTAGGCGTTGCAAGGTTCAGGGCAGTCATTATCTTAAGTTTTACAGGGAAGACAGGGAGGAGAAGTTCATCCTTGCCGCCTGCAACCGTATAAGATGGCCGCCCCTGTTGCACTGAGTTTGTTTGTGAGCGCATCTGATTCTGCTAATAACGATATCCGCAATGGTGTTCGCCGCGATGAAGCCGAGGCTGCGGTGCGTACCCTGCTGCGCTGGGCGGGCGAAGACCCGCAGCGCGAGGGGCTTTTGGACACGCCCAAGCGGGTGGTGAAAGCCTATGGTGACTGGTTCAGTGGTTATGCCATCGACCCGGACGAATATTTGCAGCGCACCTTCGAGGAAGTCGAAGGGTATGACGAGATGATCGTGCTGCGCGATATCGAATACGAAAGCCATTGCGAGCATCACATGGCACCGATTATCGGCAAGGTGCATGTGGGTTATCTGCCCAAGGGGCGGGTAGTGGGCATCAGCAAGCTGGCGCGGGTGGTGGATGCCTATGCGCGACGCTTTCAGGTGCAGGAAAAAATGACTGCGCAGATTGCCAACTGCATCCAGCGGGCGCTGAACCCGGCTGGTGTGGCGGTGGTGGTGGAAGGCGCGCACGAGTGCATGACCACGCGCGGGGTACACAAGCGCGGGGTGAGCATGATGACCTCGACCATGCTCGGGGTGTTCCGCGAAGATGCCCGCACCCGTAACGAATTTTTGCGCTTTATCGAAAACCGGCGCTGATACGAATTGGATGGTTGCAGTGAGGCAGCGCTCACGCAATTGATTTCGGCTGGAACCGTTTGGCGGCGGATGACCTTTCCTTGCTGCCACAAAACCGCCTTGGCTGATGCACCCCGCTGAACGGGGTGCCCGGTGCTGCCCCAGCAAGTGGTGGCAGGGCAAAACTCAAAAAAGCACTAAATCGCTTTGGAAAATGCCGGGCGTGTCGCTGCGGCCTGCCCCAGATAGGCGTCAAAGCACATCGCGGCATTGCGCAGCAGCCAGCGGCCTTGGGTGGTGGCGCGAATTTGCCCGGTGTCCATTTCCACCAGACCATCGGCTTGCAAGGGCGCTAGGCGCACAAGCGCATCGGCAAAATAGTGGTCGAAGTCGATGTCGTAATGGCGCTCGAACTGCGATTTGTCGATGCGGCCGTGGCACATCCATTGCTGGATGATGTCCGCACGCAGGCTGTCGTCCTCGCTCATGGCTAGACCCCGCCATACCGGCAGGCGGCCTTCGTCGATGGCCAGCTCCCATTCGGGCAGGGTGCGCGGGTTTTGGCTGAAGCTCTCGCCGATATGGCTGATCGAGGAGACGCCAAAGCCAAGCAGGTCGCTGTCGGCATGGGTGGTATAGCCCATGAAATTTCGATGCAGGCTGCCGCGTGCCTGTGCCAGCGCCAGTTCGTCATCGGGCAGGGCGAAGTGATCCATGCCGATATACACATAGCCGGCCTGGTCGAGTTTTTCAATGGCAAGGCGCAGCAGGGCGATTTTTTCTTCGGCACCGGGCAGGTCAAAGGCATTCAGTTGCCGCTGTGGGCGGAACAACTCGGGCAGATGGGCATAGCTGTATACCGCCAGCCGGTCGGGGCGCAGTGCGATAACCGTATCTAGGGTGTCGGCAAAGCCTGCTGCGGTTTGTTTGGGCAGGCCGTAGATCAGGTCGATATTGACCGAGGCAAAGCCGTGTTCGCGGCAGGCTTGGACGATTTCGCGGGTTTCGTCGATGCTCTGGATGCGGTTGATGGCTTCTTGCACCGCTGGATTGAAGTCCTGCACGCCAAGGCTTGCGCGGTTGAAGCCGATGTCGGCCAGCATGGCAATCTCGGTGGGGCTGACAAAGCGCGGGTCCAGCTCGATGGAAATATCGCGGTCGGGCGCATCAGAAAAGCGCAAGTTTCTGCGCATTTCATCGACAATCTCACGCAATTGCGCCGGGCTGAAGAAGTTTGGCGTACCGCCGCCAAAATGCAGCTGGATGACTTCGCGGTCGCGGTCGAACAGTGCTGCCATCATGCCGATTTCGCGCTTCAGCCGGGCGATGTAGGGGGCGCTCTTGCCGGTATCGCGGCTGATGATGCGATTGCAGCCGCAGTAAAAGCAGGGGCTGCTGCAATAGGGCACATGCACATACAACGAGAGTCGGCGCGGCACCGGGTCGCCATTGCTGTGGGCGATGACTTCGCGCAGCGCATCCGCATCGAAGCCTGCGCCAAACTGCGGTGCCGTGGGGTAGGAGGTATAGCGCGGGCCGGGCTTGTCGTAACGCTGCAACAGCTCGGGCGATGGGGCGGCGGACGTGTGCATATGCGGCAGCATGCCTGCTCGGTTCCCGATGATTCTTGATGTGGGTCAATCCGGCCATTCATGCAGCCGGGAAAGGGGCGGTGTATGGTGCCGACCATGAAACGCTTTCACGCTGCCTTCACGTTACTTGCAACGCTGGCGCTGGGCGGGTGTACCAGCACGCCGCAACGCCCTGCCGAACAGGCCGTCGTGGTGGAAACCGCAGTCCCGCCGCCTGCCCCCGATCCGCGCTTGGCACAGTTGCGCCGCTTACAACAACAGGCGCCGTCACTGGATGCCGGGGTGCTGGCGTTGGCGCTGGAAGCGCGCAATTGCGCCATTGCCGGTGGCGAGCAGGGCATTGGCGAGCGCCTTGCAGTGATTGATTATTCGCTGCCTTCCACCGCCAAACGATTGTGGGTATTTGATTTGGCGAGCGAATCCCTGCTGTATCACGAGCATGTTACCCACGGTCAGGGCAGTGGCGACAACTTCGCAACCCGCTTTTCCAATATCGAAGGCAGCTTCCAGACCAGCCTGGGGCTATATCGCACCGCAGAGACTTATATCGGTGCCAATGGCTATTCGCTGCGTATGGATGGCCTAGATTCAGGCTTCAACGATGCCGCCCGGCAACGCGCCATCGTGATGCACGGCGCTTGGTATGCCGACCCGGAGCTGATTGCCAAACAGGGGCGGCTGGGGCGCAGCCAGGGCTGCCCGGCATTGCGGCATGGCATTGCCCGGCAGGTGATTGACGACCTGAAAGAAGCGCAGTTGTTGTTTGCCTATGCCGAGCACGATGTGTGGCTGACGCAATCGCGGCATTTCAGTTGCCGCGCCGGCATGGATGCGCAACGAATCATGGCCGATGCCCGTCAGATGCGGCAGGGCGGCTTGGCTGCGGCCGGTGTCGCTGCGCCTTGAGGGATTGGTCGCAGAGATGAAAACAAGATAAAAACGCCCCGTTGCGGGGCATTTTTATCGGGCAGGCTCCAGCGTCGGAGTTACGCTGCTTGCTGCATCACCACTCGCAGCGGGTTGTGCCAAGCCTTCAGCAATTCGGCTTCGTGCGCCTTGGCGCGTTCCACATGCGCTTCCTTGACGTGCCCAAAGCCGCGAATCTGCTCGGGGATGGAGGCGATTTCGGTGGCCAGCTCGATATTGCCGCTATCGAGTGTTTCCAGCAGGGTGCCGATGGTGGCTTCGTAGTCGGCAATCAACTGGCGCTCCATGCGCCGTTCGGCGGTGCGGCCAAAGATGTCGAATGCGCCGCCGCGCAGCTTTTTCATTTTTGCCAGAAGCCCGAAGACCCGCATCATCCACGGCCCGTATTCCTGCTTGACCAGCTCGCCCTTGGCGTTTTTCTTGGCAAACAGCGGCGGGGCGAGGTGGAAGTGCAGGCGGTAATCGCCCTCGAACTTTTGCTCCAGCTGGCGGCGGAATTCGGCCGAGGTGTACAGCCGCGCCACTTCGTATTCGTCCTTGTAGGCCATCAGCTTGAAGAAATAGCGAGCCACGGCTTCGGACAGGCCGGTTGCGCCTGGAGCGTGGCGCTGCTCGGCCTGCCGTACCTTGTCCACCAGCGCTAGATAGCGTGCGGCGTAGGCGGCATCCTGATAATCGGTCAGGAAGGCTTTGCGGCGCGCAATCAGCTCGTCCAGCGAGCGCGACAGACGGGCATCATCCAGCGGCAGGAAGGTTACGCCGCTGCCATGTTCGGGGACATGGCGCAGCTCGCTTTCCGCAGCGAGTGTGTTTTGCGGTAACAGCCCGGATTCGTGGCCTTCGTTGGCAGTAGCCGCCAGCAACGGCAGCTCGCGCGGGGTTTTTTCTGCCTCGGTGGGTGCATTGCGGACGATGCCGGCTGCCTCAATCACGGCCGTCATGTCGATTGCGGCTAAGCGTCCCCAGGCGAATGCGGTCTTGTTCATCGTTACCGCAGCGCCGTTCAGTTCGATGGCGCGCATTAGTGATTCGAACGACAGCGGTACCAGCCCCTGCTGCCAGGCAAAGCCCAGCATGAACAAGTTGGCGGCGATGGCATCGCCCATCAGGGCGGTGGCAAGCTGGGTGGCATCGACGGTCAGCGGCTCGCGTCCACCCAAGGCAGTACGCACCGCAGCGACGATATCCGCCGCCGGGAATTGCATGTCTGGGCGGGTGGTGAACGTGCCGGGCATTGCCTCGTAAGTGTTCAGTACCACTTGGCTGCGCTCGGGGCGCACTTTGGATAGCGCCCAGTAATCGTTCACCACGACCATGTCGCAGCCCAGCACCAGGTCGGCTTCACCGGCGGCGATGCGCACCGCATGGATGTGGGAGGGGGTTTTCGCAATGCGGATATGCGTGGTAACCGCGCCGCCTTTTTGGGCTAGGCCGGTTTGGTCAAGCACGGTGGCGCCTTTGCCTTCCAAGTGACCGGCCATGCCCAGCAGGGCGCCGATGGTCACAACGCCGGTGCCGCCGACGCCGGTAATCAGGATGTTCCAGGGACGGGAAAGGTCGCTGGCAATCACCGGATTGGGCAGGTTTTCAAGGCGCGCGGCAGCATTGACCTTTTTGCCCTTGCGCAGCTGGCCGCCGTGCACGGTAACGAAGCTGGGGCAGAAGCCTTCGACGCAGGAATAGTCCTTGTTGCAGTTGCTTTGGTCGATATCGCGCTTGCGGCCGAATTCGGTGTCCTTGGGCAGCACCGATACGCAGAACGATTTTTTGCCGCAATCACCGCAGCCTTCGCAGACCAGCGAGTTGATCATGACCCGCTTTTGCGGATCGGCCATCTTGCCGCGCTTGCGACGACGGCGTTTTTCGGTGGCGCAGGTTTGTTCGTAAATCAGCACCGAAACGCCTTTGACTTGGCGCAGGCGTTTTTGCACCTCGTCCAGATCGCGGCGGTCGCAGAACTCGACTTCCTTCGGAAACAGATAGCGCTGCAATGACCATTTCTGGATGTCATCGGACAACAGCACGATGGTATTGACCCCTTCGGCATGCACCTGATGGGCAATCTGCGGCACCGTGAGCACCCCATCCACCGGCTGGCCGCCAGTCATCGCTACCGCATCGTTGTAGAGAATCTTGTAGGTGATATTGACCCCGGCGGCGATGGACTGGCGGATGGCCAGCGAGCCGCTGTGGAAATAGGTGCCATCGCCTAGGTTCTGGAACACATGCGGGGTTTCGGTGAATTGCGCCTGCCCGGCCCAAGTTACGCCTTCGCCGCCCATATGGGTGAAGGTGTCGGTGCTGCGGTTCATCCACGTCACCATGTAGTGACAGCCGATACCGGCCAGTGCGCGGCTGCCTTCGGGCACTTGGGTAGAGGTGTTGTGCGGACAGCCGGAGCAGTAATGCGGCACGCGCGGGAAATTGGCGCGCGGCAATGCCAGCTCGCCTTCTTTGGAGTCCATCCAGGCCAGCACTTGGCTGATTTGCTCGGACTGGTGGAAGCGCTGGATGCGGCGGGCGATGACAGCAGCGATTCGGGCCGGGGTCAGCTCGCTGGTGGAAGGCAAAATCCACTCGCCGGATTCATCGTATTTGCCGACGATCGACGGGCGCTCGCCATCGAAGTTGTAGAACAGCTCCTTCATCTGGCTTTCGATGAAGCTGTGCTTTTCTTCCACCACCAGAATATCTTGCAAGCCACGGGCAAAGGCGCGGATGCCGACCGGCTCCAGCGGCCAGGTCATGCAGACCTTGTAAACGCGGATGCCGATATCGCGGCAGGCGGCTTCATCCAGTCCCAGATATTCCAGCGCCTGCAATACGTCCAGATAGCTCTTGCCGGTGGTGACGATGCCGAGCCGTGCAGCGGGCGAATCAATCACCACGCGGTCAATCCGGTTGACGCGCGCAAAGGCTTGCGCGGCCTTCACCGCATAACGATGCAGACGCATTTCCTGATCCAGCGGCGGATCCGGCCAGCGGATGTTGAGCCCGCCCTCGGGCATCTGGAAATCATCATCGCCGGGCAGGATGATCTGCTGTGCCAACGGATTGACATCGACCGATGCGGACGATTCCACCGTTTCGGCAATGGTCTTGAAGCCCACCCAGCGCCCGGTGAAGCGGCTCATGGCAAAGCCCAGCAAGCCCATTTCCAGAATGTCCTGCACGCCTGCCGGGTTCAGCACCGGCATCATCGCGCTGACAAACTCATGCTCCGAGCCATGCGGCAGCGTGGAGCTGCGACAGGCATGGTCGTCGGCGGCCAGTGCCAGCACCCCGCCATGACGAGAAGTGCCCGCCGCATTGGCGTGCTTGAACACGTCGCCACAGCGATCCACGCCCGGCCCCTTGCCGTACCACATGCCAAATACCCCATCGACCTTGGCACCGGCAAACAAATTGGTTTGCTGGCTGCCCCAGACCATGGTGGCGCCCAAGTCTTCGTTCAGACCCGGCTTGAAGGTGATGTGGTTTTGCTCAAGAAACTTCTTGGCGCGCCACAGCTCAAGGTCGAAACCACCCAGCGGTGAGCCGCGATAGCCGGAAACAAAACCGGCGGTATTGAGCCCGGCAGCGATATCACGCAGGCGCTGCATCATCGGCAAGCGCACCAGTGCCTGCACGCCGGAAAGATAGATGCGTCCCTCGGTACGGGCGTACTTGTCCTCTAGGGTGTAATCGGCATCTGTGAGGCCGGAAGTGAGTGTGCGCCCCGCGGACGCGGGAGAAGAAAGTTCGGCGGTGCTGGTCATGGCGATGGCTCTGACGGGCTGACGGAATGGAAGTCCCGGAAAACGGGAAGCCGGCAAGTATATAGACAGCCAGCGTTCACATTGTTGCAGCGCCGCAAGTCTGTTACTTTGGCGCAATGAAAAAGCGCTGTTTCCGTCGTTCCGTACAGATTTTGGCTTTGGCAGGGGGGCTGCTGCTTTCTCCACTGGCATTGCAGGCACAAGCCCTGAACGCCCCGGTCGAGTTTTATTTTGACGAAGACCGCGCCGCTTGGCGCGAGCTGGACAGCCAGCGCGGTGAAGGCGATGCCCTAGTGAGCCGCCTGTTACGCACGATTGAACGCGACCCGCGTGCCTGGGGCGCGATGGCACGGCTGGGCGATATCGCCATGTCCAGCGAGCGCCTAGAAGCCGGTCGCAATCTTTATGCACGCGCCATTGCCGGTGCCGGCGACCGGCATGGTTTGAGCCGCAGCATCCGCTGGCATTACGGCTGGGCGCTGTACCGCAGCGGCGATGCCGAAGGCGCGTTGGAACAATGGACAGTGCTGGCAAATAGCAGCATCCACGGCCAATGGATGCCGCCGACCCTAGCGCTGGTGTTGTGGAAACTCGATCGCAAAGAAGCGGCAATTCAGTGGTATGCCGCCGCCGTGCGTACCGAGCCGGGGCAATGGGCATCCCCGGAAAACCTGCCGGCACTTTTGCCGCAATGGCGGGCAGAAGAACACGCCACCCTGCTGGAAGTCCAGCGCGCTTGGGCGGCCAATCCACCGGCCTGGCCTTGAGCCTTGCCGGCCAAGCGGGGTGATCAAGTTGAGCATTCCCCAGCAGACGGGGAAAGGGGAAAAACATGAATATGCGAGTTGGGCTGTGTGTTGTGGTTCTGGGGATGATGACGGCCTGCGGGGGAACCCCCTATGCCCCTCCTGCGGAAGCAGAAAAATCCGCTACGGATAATTCGGCCACGACGGTGATGCCGATGCCGGATGCAGCGGCGCTGGCTCCGGTTCAATCGCCGCAATCCAAGGTCGATGAGGCGCTAGGCAAGGCCATCTGGCGGCTGGTGGATGCGCGTGATGCCGCGGGTGCGCGCATTGCGGCCATCCACGCCAAGCCGGGGGTTCCGTTCTCGCTGGTTTTTGTCCGTGGTCGGATACAGCTGCGCAATGCCTGCAACCATATCGACGGCGAATACCGAATCGGTGAGGACGGCGCTTTTGCCATCGACAAGCTGCAACGCACTGAAAGGGTTTGCCCCGACCCAGCGGAAATGGCTGCCGAAGATGCCCTGTATGTCGTGCTGGGCAAGGTCAGCCACATTGAGCTACCGACAAACGGCAAGGGCAGGCTGCGCATTGCCGATGAGTCGGGTCATGTATTGCGCTTTGAAGCGGTGCCCGTTCCCGGCCAGTAATGCGCGTGTGCCCGCTTGCCAGGTTATTGAGTCAAACAAGCGGCTACAAAATCGGAGCCAGTCCTGCGCCGAAGGCAGTGAGGATGCGGGTGGCAATCCATTTCGGGCCGATGCGCACTTCCGGGAAGCTGCCCACCGAGCGATAGCAATTGCGGAAGCTCGGATGATACGGGGGCAGTGGCGCCGGGCAGTCGGCACTGGGCTGGAACTCCCAGCTGACCGCATAGCGGCGCGGCATCAGGTCGAATACCGGCAGGTGCTCGGAAACGGTCAACAGCGAATAGCCAACGCCGGGCAAAATCGGGAACTTCTCGTGCGGGGCAATCGTCCATGAATTGGCCGGGGCGGTATCGTGGCGAATGCTTTGCGCAAGCCGTTGTGCGAAGGCCGCATCGTCAATGATGACCGCGCTTTCGGTGTTGTAGTTGTCGCCGCGTGGGTCGAAGTTATGGGTGGCAATTACCCCGATACGCTCATCGACCACCATGGATTTGGCGTGCAGGCCAATCCGCACCCCGGCGCGTTTGAGCTTTGCCATCGAGCCGCTGGAGCCGCGCCAAAAGCCTTGTTCGCGGCGTTCGGGCGCGGCGGGCAAGGGCTCTACAGCGCCTGGCGAGGGGCTTTCGATGCGCGTGGCAAATGGCAAAGACCGAAGGGTTTCGGGCAGCGCGCCGGTGGCGGCCAGGTCAATCGGCGCGTCCTCGGGGAATGGCTTGTATTCGTAAATCTCGAAACCGAAACGGCGCAGATAGCGGCGTTTGTATTTGTGCGAAAGCGCATACACCATGAAGGCATCGGTGGCGGCTAGGCTGTTGGTGGAGATCAGCACGCGCGGATGGTTTTCGCGCTGCCGCAGCCGGGTAAACAGTTTTTGCGTGGGTGAGGAAAACACCAGATACGGCGTTTGCAGCAGTAACTCCTGCTGTGCCGATTCCATCAGCTGATGCAGTGCCGGGGTGGCGGGCGCGACTTCTGTCCAACGGCTTTTGGCATCGCGCTGGTGCTTTTCTGGCAGGTCGGCGACAAACTGCGCCGCATTGACGATTTGGCTGGGTAATACCAGACGTTCATGAAGCACGTTCGGGTCATTGGCGGCGGCCTGCATCAGCCGGGCGCGTTCGGGATGCCGATAGGCATGGCGCGGCAGTTGCGGCACGCCTTCGCGTCGCAGCAGCTTGGCCACATCACGCAGTTGTGCTGCCGGCACGCTGCGCTCGGACTGCCAGAATGCCTCGAAGTTTGCCTGCATTTGCGCCAGCGCCGGGCCGCTTAGCAGCAGGTCGCGGTCACGGTAGTTGTAGTGGGCATCCCAGTCGAAATAATCGTCCTGATAATTGCGCCCGCCGGTGAGCGCCAGTTTGCCGTCTATCAACAGCAGTTTGTTGTGCATGCGTTGGTTCAGGCGGCGAAAACAGCATAGCGTGCCGCTGGCGTAATCGCCTTTTTTCATATGTCCCCGACCCAGCACCGGGCTGTACAGCTTCAGCTCCAGATTGGCATGCACACCGGCCAGTGCGGCTAGGGTATGGGTGGATTTCATCGCCATCAGCTGGTCAATCAGGATGCGCACGCGCACGCCGCGCCGTGCCGCGCCGACCAGCTCGCGCAGGATCACCCGTGCCGAGTCGTCCTCGTCGAAGATGAAGGTTTGCAGGTCGATATGCTGCCGGGCGGCACGAATCATGTGGATGCGCGCCAGCAGCGCGTCTTGGCCTTCGTCCAGAATCAGTGCGCGGTGTTGCTGCGGGTCATCGCTTTCTGCCTGTGCCAGCAATGGCGATGGGTGGGCGCAATTGTCCGTGCGCTGGCATTCCACTGCACTGGGCTGTTCGGTGGCAATGACCCGTGCCGCTTCGGCTTTCAGCGCGGGCGAGACATGGGTGCAGGCGGTGGCGGCCAGTAGCAGGCCGGTCAGCAGGAGAGGGCGTAGCAAGGTCATGGGGTGGCGTGAGCCAGCAAAAACAGGCGAAAGCGTACTTCATCAGCGGCTGCCCAGCGTAGCGAATGCATGCCATAACGACTGCGCGAAATCTGTCCGCTGACTTCAATCGGGCATTCAATCAAGGGTGCGGCGCAGTGGCGGCGTTCAAGATACAGCCGTTCGCGGCGGGTGATGCCGCGCAGAGTCAGCTCGCCGTGAAAAGCACCGGCTTCTTGCAGGCGCGCGGGCAAAAAAGGCTCGGAAACAAAATCAATGGACGGATGGCGCTGGCTGTCGAAAAAATGTGCGCCACGCAGCAGCCGGGTATAGCGGGCATGGCCGGGGACTTCGGTGTGCGCACTGGCAAAGCGCATCCGAACCTGCCAATGGCCATCCGGGTGCATCAGTATCTCGCCCTGCATTTGCGCAAACCTGCCGGTTACCCGACTGCCGTTGTAGAGGCCAATATCGAACACGGCACTGGAGCGCGCGGGGTCAATCGAGCGTTGCCCGGCTTGAGCTGCCATTGGCAACAGCCCCAGCAATATCGCCAGACAAATGCCGCCGCGCCCGCCCATCAAGGGACATGAAACCCGGTCAGGGTGGCTCTGCCGGGCGCAAGCCGTGGCGCGCTTTCATCCAGTTGCAGCACTGCCGCCGCCGCCGTGGGCATGCCCTGCCAGCGCAGGCCATCGGCATCGGTCAGATGCACCAGCAGATATTCAAGGCCGGGATTGTGGGCAATCACCGCCACGCTGCGGGCGGCCGGGTTGGCTTGAGCGCAATCCTCAAGCGCGGCCAGCAACATGCCGAGCGTGGCATCGTAAAGGCGCGGCTCAAAATGGGGCGCAGGCCATGCCGCCCCGCCAGCCAAGAGGCCGGCAAAGGTTTGCCGAGTGCGCTGCGCCGGGGAGGTCAGCGCAATATCCACCGGATAGGCCTGCTGTTGCAGCCACTGGCCGGTGGATTCGGCCTCCAGCCTGCCCTGCGGTGAAAGCGCACGGTCAAAATCTGCCTGCCCCGGTTGGGCGGCAAGTGCATGTGCATGACGGACAAGAATCAAGCGCTGCATGGTCGGCCTTGGCATAACATCATTGATACAGCCAGCGCAGCAGTGGCAGCCAGTCTTCCTGATGCTGGCGCACGGCGCTGGAATGATAGTCGAACAGGCTGCGCCCCAGCCCGGTCAGCAGCACATAGGACTGGCTATCACGCACTTGACCGGCCAGCGGCAGCCCCCAGCTTTGCAGCAGGCTGATAGCTTCTTGCGAGGTGCGCATCCACGGCTTGAGCTTGTTGCCGACCAGAGCCAGCGGCAGCCGGCCTTTTTTCACCGCCGGGTGCGCCGACAGTGCGTTGATGAATGGTACGGTGGCTTCAATGTCCAGTGCCGAGGGCGCTACCGGAATCAAGACCGCATCGGCATGTTCGAGAAACTTTTCCAAATCTTTGGGCATGGCACCGGCACGGCCATCAATGATGATGCGCGTGGCATCCTCGGGCACCTGCCGCAGCCAAGATTTGCGCGTGCCGTCCACGGGCAGCACGGCGGTATCCATGTCGCTGCGGCGTTCGGCCCAACGGATGGCCGAGCCTTGCGGGTCGGCATCCACCAGCACGGTGGCATGGCCTTCGATGGCCGAATGCGCTGCCAGTTGCGTGGCGATGGTGGTTTTGCCCACCCCGCCCTTGGGGCTGGCGACCAGAATGGTTTTCATCCGGGTTCTCCTGTAGCGACCGACAAGCCTATCACCTGCTATCTTGCATGCGCTTTGGCAGAGGCGGAAAAATGAGCGAATTGCAGGATTTGGTGGCGCTGATTCGCGCCAATACCCCGTTGATTGTGATTGAAAGCCCGGATGAATCCCGGCTGCTGGCGATGTTCCGGCAATCGCTGATGTATGTCTGGCGGGCGCTGTGGCGCTGGTCGATTACCGAGGGACTGCGCCGCATCGACATGGACCGGGAAGACCCCAGCGAAATCGCCCCGGATGCCTCCAATACCTTGCAGGCGATCCGCAATGCCGAGCAGCGCGGCGTGTATTTGCTGCTGGATTTCCACCCCTACCTACAATACGCCGCCAGCCAGCGGATGTTACGCGACATCATCCAGCGGCGCGAATGCCAGCCGCATGTCATCGTGATGATTGGCAATAAAGTTACCTTGCCCGAGGAGCTGGAAGCATTTGCCACGCGTTTTACTCCACGCCTGCCCGATGCCAATGCGCTGCTGAAACTGGTGCGCGAGGAAGCCCAGCATTACGCCCGCGAGCATGGCGGGCGGCGGGTGGAAGCCTGTCGCGATGCAGTTCAGCAAATCGTGCGCAATTTGCAGGGGCTTTCGGAAACCGATGCTAGGCGCATTGCCCGGCAGCTGATTTTCCGGGATGGCGCGCTTGGCATGGACGACCTGCCGCAGCTTGCCCGGCTGAAGTTCGAGCTGCTCAATAACAGCGGCCATCTGCATTACGAATACGACACTGCCAAGTTTTCTGACGTGGCCGGTGCCGCGCGCCTGAAGCGCTGGGTGGCACAGCGCCGCCGCGTATTTGTCGAAGGCAATGCCCCGCCGGGGCTGGCACCACCCAAGGGCGTATTGCTGCTGGGCGTGCAAGGTTGCGGCAAATCCATGCTGGCCAAGGCGATTGCCGGGGGGCTGGGCGTGCCGCTGCTGCGCCTGGACTTTGGCGCCCTGTACGACAAATATCACGGCGAAACCGAGAAAAATCTGCGGCAGGCGCTGGCCTCGACCGAACAACTGGCGCCTTGCGTGCTGTGGATTGATGAAATCGAAAAAGCCCTGTCTGGCAGTGGCGATAGCGATGGCGGCCTTTCCAATCGCGTGCTTGGCTATCTTTTGACTTGGATGGCCGAGCGCAAGTCGCGGGTGTTCTTGGTGGCGACTGCCAACCAGATTGATGCCCTGCCCGCAGAGCTGTTGCGCAAAGGACGGTTTGACGAGATTTTCTTTGTGGATTTGCCCGACCTTGCCACGCGCGAAGAATTGTTCCGCCTGCATCTGGCGCAGCGGCAACTTGATCCGGCAGGCTTCGACATTGCCCTGCTGGCGCGCAGCAGCGAAGGATTTTCCGGCGCCGAGGTCGAGCAGGCCATCGTTTCGGCGCTGTATGCCAGCCATGACAGCGCGCAGCCGCTGGTGGACTTCACCTTGTTGCAGGAAATCCGGGCGACCCGCCCGCTTTCGGTGCTGATGCGCGAGCAGGTCGAAGGCCTGCGCGCTTGGGCAGCCGGACGCACGGTGCCGGCCAATTGAAGGCAAAATATCCGACCCTTTTCGTCTCCTTTCTCCCATGACCGATGCTGCGATCCAGCCGGTGCGCCGTGCCGCGTTGGTTTTCATCTTCATCACCGTCTTGATTGACGTGTTGGCCATTGGCCTCATCATCCCGGTATTGCCGCGTCTGGTGGCCGAATTCGTCGGTGGCGACACGGCGCTTGCCGCGCGCTGGGTGGGCACCTTCGGCATGGTGTTTGCCATCATCCAGTTTTTCTCCGCGCCCTTGCTGGGGGCGCTTTCCGACCGTTTTGGTCGTCGCCGGGTGATTTTGATTTCCTGCCTAGGGCTGGGGATTGATTTCATCCTGATGGCGCTGGCGCCCAGTCTCGGCTGGCTGCTCTTGGCACGAATCATTTCCGCGGTGGCTTCGGCCAGCTTCAGTACCGCCAACGCCTATATCGCCGATGTCAGCTCGCCGGAAAAACGCGCCGGTGCGTTCGGCATGATTGGCATGGCCTTCGGGCTTGGTTTTGTCATTGGCCCGATGATGGGCGGTTGGCTGGGGCATTACGACCTGCGTTGGCCGTTCTGGGGGGCGGCGCTGCTGGCGCTGGCAAACTTCTGTTACGGCCTTTGGGTGCTGCCCGAATCGCTGCCGCCCGAGCGCCGCAGTCCGCGCTTTTCCTGGCGGCAGGCCAACCCGATCGGCTCACTGTCGCTGCTTGGGCAATATCCGCAACTATGGGGGCTGATGGCGGTGATTCTGCTCTCCAACACGGCGCACTATGTCTATCCCAGCGTCTTTGTACTGTATGCCGATTACCGCTATGGCTGGGGGGCGATGGTGGTGGGGCAGGTGTTGGCCGTGGTCGGTATCTGCTCGGCGCTGGTGCAGGGCGGGCTGGTGCGCAAGCTAACCCCGAAAATCGGCGAGCACAATGCGCTGGTGCTGGGGCTGGCCTGTGGTGCCGCGGGTTTTCTGGGCTATGGACTGGCGCCAAGTGGCGCGATATTCATGGCGATTGTTCCGCTGATGTCATTGTGGGGATTTGCAGGCCCTGCCGCGCAATCGCTGATTACCCGCGAAGTGGGAGCCGATGTGCAGGGGCGTATCCAAGGCGCGATGGTCAGCCTGATTAGCCTCACCGGCGTCATTGGTCCAAAGCTCTATACCGAAGCCTTTGCTGGCTTCATCGGCCCTGCCGCACCGTTTGAGCTGCCCGGCATGCCCTGGTTTATCGCCAGTGCGCTGTTGTCAACCGCACTCATCATCAGCCTTTGGCAAAGGGCGAGACTGCGCAGGATTGTGTTGCAAGGCTGAGCAAGCCGCTTCCATACAGGCGCGCATGGCGGGGTTGATTGCCTAAACTCGCGCCTTTCCACTGATGCAGGACTGGCTGATGACCCGCCCTTCTTCCTTTGACCGCGATGCACTCTTGGCTTGTGCGCGTGGCGAGCTGTTCGGTGAGGGCAATGCCCGACTGCCGGCGCCACCGATGCTGATGTTCGATCGCATCACCGAAATCAGCGAAAGCGGCGGGGCGCACGGCAAGGGCGTGATTCGTGCCGAGTTCGACATCAATCCTGAACTCTGGTTCTTTGCCTGCCATTTTGAAGGTGATCCGGTGATGCCCGGCTGTCTGGGGCTGGATGCGATGTGGCAGCTCACCGGCTTTTATCTGCCTTGGCTGGGCGAGCCCGGACGCGGGCGTGCGCTGGGCGTGGGCGAGGTCAAGTTCACCGGGCAAATCCTGCCACGGGCAAAACAGGTGCAGTATGAAATCGACATCCGCCGCGTATTGCGCGGCAAGTTGCGGCTGGTGATTGCCGATGGTCGCACCTTGGTGGATGGCCGCGAGATTTACACCGCCAAAGACCTGCGGGTGGGGCTGTTCCAGTCCACGGAGGATTTCTGATGAACCGCCCGGCCTCGCAACGTGTGGTGATTACCGGCTTTGGGGTTGTTTCGCCGCTGGGCAACGATGCCGAGCGCGTGGCCGCGGCGCTGCGCGAAGGCCGCAGCGGTATCCGCGCCATGCCCGAATACGCCGAAATCGGCATGCGCTCGCAGGTGGCGGGGGTATGCGATATCGACCTTGAGGCGCATATCGACCGCAAGCAGAAGCGCTTTATGGGCGATGCGGCTGCTTATGCGACGGTGGCGATGGAAGCGGCGATGCAAGATGCCGGACTGGCGCCGGAGGCGCTGGGCAGCCCGCGCGTGGGCGTGATTGCCGGTAGCGGTGGTGCCTCGGCCGAATGGCAAATCGCCACCGGCGATTTGATGCGCGAGAAGGGCGTGCGCAAAGTCGGTCCCTACATGGTGCCGCGCACCATGTGCAGCACGGTGTCGGCCGCATTGGCCACCGCCTTCAAAATCAAGGGCGTGAGTTATTCGCTTTCTGCCGCCTGTGCCACTTCCGCACACTGCATTGGCGCGGCGGCCGACCTGATTCGCCACGGTGTGCAGGACATCATGTTTGCCGGCGGTGGCGAAGAACTGCACTGGGGCATGAGCTGCCAGTTCGATGCGATGGGCGCGCTGTCCACCCACTTCAATCAAGATGCCGCGCGCGCCTCGCGGCCATATGACGCCGACCGCGATGGCTTCGTGATTGGCTCCGGTGGCGGCATGTTGGTGCTGGAAAGCTTGGAACACGCGCAAAAACGCGGTGCGCGCATCCATGCCGAGCTGCTCGGCTATGGCGTAACCAGCGATGGCGCCGATATGGTCGCCCCTAGCGGTGAAGGCGCGGTGCGCTGCATGCAGATGGCGATGGCGGGCATCGACCGTCCGATTGATTACCTCAATACCCACGGCACCTCCACGCCACTGGGCGATATCACCGAGCTGGAGGCGATCGGGCAAGTATTTGGCGATGCCATACCGCCGATTTCTTCCACCAAGGCGCTTTCCGGGCACTCGCTGGGGGCAGCCAGCGTGCACGAGGCGATTTATTGCCTGCTGATGATGCGCGATGGCTTCATGGCGGCCTCGCACCATATCGACCGATTGGACCCGCGTTGCGAGGGCTTTCCGATTCTGCGCCAAACCCGCACGGCACGGCTCGATACAGTGATGTCCAACAGCTTCGGCTTTGGCGGCACCAATGCTGCACTGGTATTTGGCCGTTGTGATTGATTGACATCAAAGGCATGCGATCAATCTTGCCGCTATCATCGGCGCGATTGAATTGCATTACCAGGGAAAGAAGTCCGTGATCAGGCAGGGGGTAAGCCGCAGAGAGAGGTTTCTGGTTTGGGGGCTGCCACTGGTGGTGCTGCTGTTGCTGGGCATGCTGGTGATGGTTTTCTGGGACAGCGCCCGTCGCCATGCCGAAGGGGTTGCCCAGCGCGATTTCGATCATCGTGCCCGCAATGCTGCCGGGGCGCTGGAAGCTAGGCTCAATTCCTTTCGCCGCGCCTTGCTGGGTGCCACCGGCTTTATCGAAGCCAATCCCAATGCCAGCCTTGCCGAATGGAATCAATATGGCGAGATTCTCGACCTTTCCAACAACTATCCCGGTCTGATCGGGTTTGCTTGGGCGCCGGTATTGCGTGAGGGCGATCAGTTGCACGCGCCGGTGCAACTGGTGGCGCCGGTTGATGACTTCAATCGTCAGGCGATTGGCTTTGACATGTATGCCGAGCCCACGCGCCGTCGCGCCATGGATGCGGCAGCCGACAGTGGTCGCCCGGTACTTTCGGCGCCGCTGGAGTTTCATCTGAAATCGGTATCGCAGCCGGCTGAAAAGGGCATGTTGCTGTTCATGCCGGTTTATCAGGCCGGCCCTGTGCCGCAAGACGAACAAACCCGGCGCAGCCGCTTGCGTGGCTTTACCCATGCGGCAATCCATTTCCCCACTTTGATGGAAGCCCTGCCGGGGTTGGTGGAGCAAACCCGGCTTTTCCTGTACGACGGACAGGGCACGGCACAAGACATGCTGCTTTACAGCATATTGCCGTCGGTGGCGGCCAATGCCGACAAACATGGCGAGCGATTTGTTTCGGTTCAAACCATTGAAATCAATGGGCATGTGCTGACATTGCGGCTGGAGTCGCCGAAGGTACAGGTGCTGCCACAGATTGCCGGGGTCGATTTATTGCTGGTGTTTGGCTGGTTGTTGGCATTGAGCATTGCCGCATTGGTCGCTCAGCTTGCACGGATGCAGTTCCATGCCCAACGGCTGGCGGCCAAGATGAGCAGCAAGGCACTCAGCAGTGAACGGCAGATGCGCATCATCATGGACAACGTGCCGGCGATCATCAGCTATGTCGATCAGGACAATCGCGTGCTTTATGTCAACAAGCGGCATCTGGAATGGGAGCTGTTTGGTGAGCGCATCGAGGGCCAGCGGCTGGATGAGCGCTTTCTTTCCGGGACTGACAAAAACCCGCATTTGCAGGCCATCAGCGAAGCCCTGAAAGGGCAGCCACAGCGCTACGAAGCGCATATCGCACCCGACCGGGTGTTGGATGTAACCATCATCCCCGACCGTACCGGCAGCGATACCGAAACCGAAGGCGTATTCCTGTTTGCCAGCGATATCAGCGACCGCATCCAAATGGAAACCCGGCTGTTTGCAGAAAAAGAACGCGCCGAGGTGACCTTGCGCTCGATTGGCGATGCCGTGCTGGTAACCGACGACCGGGGGGCGATAAGTTATTTGAATCCAGTTGCCGAGGCGATGACCGGTTGGCCTCTGGCCGAGGCCAACGGGCGGATGATCGAGGACGTCTTGCCGCTGGTGGATGACCAAACCCGGGAGCCGGCAGTCAATCCGTTGCGGGTTGCGATAGAGAAAAACGAAGTGCTGGGCATGACCAACCATACTGCGCTGATTACCCGCAGCGGTCAGCTGGTTCCGGTGGAAGATTCGGCAGCACCGATCCACGACCGCGAAGGCAAGGTCAGTGGCGGGGTGATTGTCTTGCACGATGTGAGCGAGTCGCGGGCGATGGCAACGCGCATCTCGCATCTGGCCCAGCATGATCATTTGACCGACTTGCCCAACCGGGTGCTGTTGCAGGACCGACTGGCGCAAGCAATGCTTGGGGCTCAACACAATGAACGCAATATCGCATTGATGTTCATTGATCTGGACAACTTCAAAACCATCAACGACTCATTGGGGCATGCCGCAGGCGACCAGTTGTTGAAGCAGGTCGCGGCACGTTTACTGGAAACCGTGCGCGATGACGATACCGTCAGCCGCTTGGGGGGCGACGAGTTCGTGGTGCTGCTGGTGCGCATGGCCGAGGCGCTGGATGTGACCCGTGTGGCGATCAATATCCTGAGCGCGCTGTCGCGGCCATTCTGGGTGGATGGCCATGAGTTGCATATCGGCGCCAGCATCGGCATCAGCCAATATCCGCAGGAAAACGCCACCGCCTCGGATCTGATGAAGCAGGCCGATACCGCGATGTATCACGCCAAACGCAGTGGTCGTGGCTGCTATCGGTTCTTTTCTGCGGAAATGAGCGTGGCCGCCGACCGCAGGCTGCACATGGAGCGCGCATTGCGTGCCGCCTTGGCCGAAAACCAGCTTTATATCGAGTACCAGCCGAAAATCCGCACGGTCGATAATGCGCTGGTCGGGGTGGAGGCCTTGGTGCGCTGGCAGCTTCCGGGAGGAATTGAGGTGCCGGCAACCGAATTCGTACCGTTGGCCGAAGAAACCGGCCTGATTCGTGAATTGGATGCCTGGGTGATGCGCGAGGCGTGCCGACAGTGCAAGCGCTGGCATCAGATGGGCTGGACGCATCTGGACATCGCGGTGAATGTCTCGCTGATGCGCATGGATATCGAAACCCTGCATGAAGTCATTCAGGATGCACTGAATGAAACCGGGCTTGCCCCGGACAAGCTGGAAATCGAGTTGATTGAAAGCGAAATGCTGCGCAACAGCGAGGCCACCCATGCTTGGATCAGGCGGGTGAAAACCTTGGGGGTGCGCATCGCCATTGATGACTTTGGCGTGGGGTATTCCAATCTTGCCTATTTGCAGAACTTTGGTCTTGACATTCTCAAGATCGACAAGAGTTTCGTGCATGCACTGGAGCACTCGGCCGATGCCTACCATCTGGTGCGCGCGATCATGGCGATGGCGCATGCGCTGGGCTATCAGGTGGTGGCAGAAGGGATAGAAACCGAATATCAGGCCGCCTTGCTGGGCAATGAAGGCTGCGACTTGATGCAGGGCTATTGGTTCTACGCGCCGATGTCGGCCGATGCCATCACGGCGCTGTTGCAGTCAGAAAATCCATTGCAGCAAACCGCGCCAGAAAGCCAATGAAAGCGGCGCGGTTGCCAGGGCATTGCCGTCTTGGTATTCAGGCGGGCTGAAAATGGCCGGTTTGCAGGGTTTTTTCCAGCGTTTTGCGCCATGCCGACAGGTCGATATTGCGCTCATCGCGCCAAGCGGGGTTGTACAAGGTGGCGCAATAGCGCTCGCCTCGGTCGCATAGCAGGGTAACGATGCTGCCGGTTTGCCCGGCCTGTTTCATTGCTGCGGCCAGTTGCAGGCAGGCGACGAAATTGGTGCCCGACGAGCCGCCGTAGCGGAAGCCGAGCATTGTTTCGAGCAACAGCATCGCGGCGATGGAGGCGGTATCCGATACCTCAATGACCTGATCGACCACATCGAACTGGAAGCTCGGCTCCACTTTCTGTCGGCCAATGCCCTCAATCAGGCTGAGGCATTCCACTTGTGCGCCACGGTCGCGCGCCTGCCAGCCCTTGGCAAACACCATGCCTTCGGGCTCGGCCACGCATAGCTGGCTTTCAAGGCCGCGATAGCGCAGATAGCGGCCAATGGTGGCGGAGGTGCCGCCGGTGCCTGCGCCGCAGACAATCCATGCCGGATGCGGGTGGGCTTCTTTTTCCAGCTGGCCAAGAATGGACTCGGCGATATTGTTGTTGCCGCGCCAGTCGGTCGCGCGCTCGGCAAGCCCGAACTGGTCGAGAAAACAAGCGCCATCGGCGGCGATTTCACGCGCGCGCTGCTGGGTGCATTTGCCCGGCGGGGTCAGGTCGGCCTTGCCGCCCAGGGCGCGCACGGCTTCGATTTTTCCGGGCGCGGTGCAGTCTGGCATCACCGCGGTGAAAGACAGCCCCAGCATCCGGGCAAACCAGGCTTCGGAAATCGCCGTGCTGCCCGATGAGGCATCCACCACGGCCTGTCCGGGTTTTAGCCGGCCATTGCACAACGCATACAGGAACAGCGAGCGCGCCAGTCGATGTTTCAGGCTGCCGCTGGGGTGTGCGGCCTCGTCTTTCAGGTAGAAGTCGATGCCCGGAAAGCCGGGAAACTGCATGTGCAGCAAATGCGTGTCGGCAGAGCGAGCAGCTTCGCGTTGCAGCGTGGCGATGGCTTCACTTACCCAGCGGCGTTGTTCGGAAATGGTCATGGCAACTCCATCAAGCATTGGCAGGCAGGCACAATAGCAGCGCCGCACCTAGCAGTAAGCGATAACAGGCAAAAGCGGTAAAGCGGTGGCTCTGGATATAGCGCAGCAGCCATTTCACCGCCACGAATGCGGTTGCCATCGAGGCGAAGAACGCCACCGCCAGTGCGCTCCAGTTTTCATCGGCCATACCGCCGCTGCGCCAGAGGCTGATGAGCTCGTAGCCGGTGGCGGCAAACATGGTCGGGATGCCGACCAGAAAGGCGAATTCGGTGGCGGCGGTGCGCGAGGTGGTGCCTGCCAGCAAGGCCACGAAAATGGTTGAAGCCGAGCGCGAGGTGCCGGGGAAAACCCCGGCCACCACTTGGGCGATGCCGACTAAAACAGCGGTGAACCAGGCGATTTCACGGCGCTCGCCAATGGCGCGAGCGCGGCGAGTGGCCAGCTGCTCGGCCAGCAGCATCCAGAACGCGCCGATAATTAGCGCCCAGGCAATCGGCCCGACCGTATCGGGCAGTTCCCAGCCGAGTTTTTTCACCAGCAGCCCGCCGATTGCGGTTACGCCAAAAGCCAGCCCCAGCTTCAGTAGATAGCTGCGGGCGGCGCGTACATTGGCAGCTTCGCCTTCGCCTTCGCCTTCGGCATCGGGCAGCGGGCGGCCGGCAAAGGCGGCGGCCAGCGCCAGCAGCTTGCGCCAGTAGATGAACACCACGGCAAGAATCGCACCGGCTTGGATGGCGATATTGAACAGGTCGCTGCGTGCACCCAGCCAGTGCTGGGCAATCAGCAAATGCCCGGTGCTGGAAATGGGCAGAAATTCGGTAATGCCTTCGATGATGCCCAGCAGCAGGGCGGAGAGCAGGTCTGACATGCAGGATTGGGGGCAAAACGGCGAGGGGCGGAAGGTTAACAGGCTCTTTGCCTGCTGGCGAAAAACATCTGGCAGGGCGTGCGCTGTGGGGGCTTAGGCAAAGTAAAATCAACCGGCTGCGGCATCGTCCGCAAACCCTGCCCCCTCAACTCCCCTGCCGGTGTCTGTCATGTCGTTTGAACACGTTGAAAAGCTTGTTGCCGAACATAAGGTCGAATTTGTGGATCTGCGCTTTGCCGATATGCGCGGCGTGCAGCACCACGTTACTTTCCCGGTGTCCATCGTCGATGAAAGCCTGTTTGAAGAGGGGCGGATGTTCGATGGCAGCTCGATTGCCGGTTGGCGCGGCATCCAGAACTCCGACATGGTGCTGTTGCCGGATGCGTCCACTGCCTTCATCGACCCGTTCATGGCCGATCCCACGCTGGTGCTGACCTGCGACATTCTCGACCCGACTACGATGCAGGCTTACGAGCGCGACCCGCGCGGCATCGCCAAGCGCGCCGAGGCTTATCTGAAGGCCAGCGGCATTGCCGATACCGGCTTTTTCGGCCCGGAGCCGGAGTTTTTCATTTTCGATTCGGTGCGCTTTGGCAATGACATGGGGCATGTGTTCTTCGAGGTCGATTCCGAAGAAGCCGCTTGGAACTCCAAGCGCGACTATGCCCACGGCAACAGTGGCTATCGGCCGATGGTGAAGGGCGGCTACTTTCCGGTGGCGCCGCTGGATTCGCTGCACGATATTCGCGCCGAAATGTGCAAGGAGCTGGCACGGGTCGGGCTGGAAGTGGAAGTCCACCATCACGAAGTCGCCAATGCTGGGCAGTGCGAAATCGGCGTGCGCTTCGATACGCTGACCAAGAAGGCCGACGACCTGCTGACGCTGAAATACATCGTCAAAAACGTGGCGCACCGTTATGGCAAGACCGCCACCTTTATGCCCAAGCCGATTGTCGGCGACAACGGCAGCGGTATGCATGTGCACATGAGCCTATCCAAAGGCGGGCAGAATCTGTTTTCCGGCGATGGCTATGGCGGTTTGAGCCAAATGGCGCTGTGGTATATCGGCGGCATCTTCAAGCATGCCCGCGCCATCAATGCCTTTGCCAACAGCACCACCAACAGCTACAAGCGGCTGGTGCCGGGCTTTGAAGCGCCGGTGATGCTGGCGTATTCGGCTTCCAATCGTTCTGCCTCCTGCCGCATCCCGCATGTCTCCAACCCCAAGGCGCGCCGGGTGGAAATGCGCTTCCCCGACCCGATGAACAGCGGCTATCTGATTTTTGCCGCGCTTTTGATGGCGGGTCTTGATGGCATCAAGAACCAGATCGACCCCGGCAGCCCCAGCGACAAAGACCTGTACGACTTGCCACCGGAAGAAGAAAAGAACATCCCCACCGTTTGCCACAGCCTTGACCAAGCCTTGCAGGCGTTGGACAAGGATCGCGAGTTCCTGAAAGCCGGTGGCGTGTTCAGCGATGACTTCATCGACGCTTATATCGAGCTGAAAATGCGTGAAGTTACCAGCTTCCGTGCCGCCACCCACCCGCTGGAATATCAGATGTACTACACGCTGTAAGGCGTGTGGCGCAGGCTGCCCCGCGTAGCGGGGCGCGTCAGCCAGGCCGGGCTTCGTTGCCGCTTTTCTTTAAAACATTTTCTTTAAAACAAAGGCGGTACGTTGCCCGGTGCATATCCCGGCGTTTGTTCAATGCCTCTTTCAAGCAGAAAGGGGTGCATGAAAATATGCAAGGATGAATAAGCTCGAAATCTGTCCAACAGATATGCTGCATACATCATGAACATCAAGCCACTAGTTGCCCTCGCCCTGACCGCAGCCCTTGCCGCCTGTACCCATGCGCCGCTGCGCAACCCGAAGGCGAGCTGGGTGCCCTCGCCCAATCAAGACGCGCGCCGCGCACTGGTCATCGTGCTGCATTACACCCAGCAAGATTCGGTGGAAGAAAGCCTAGAAACCCTGCGCACCGCCAATAGCCAAGGCAAGGTCAGCGCACATTATTTGCTGGGCAAGGACGGCAGGCTGTATCAGCTGGTGGCCGACGAGGCGCGTGCTTGGCATGCCGGGGGCGGGCGTTGGGGCACGATCACCGACCTCAACAGCGCCTCGATTGGCATCGAAATCGACAACAATGGGGTGGCGCCTTATCCGGATGTGCAGATTGAGGCGCTGATTGCCCTCTTAGAAGACCTAACCACGCGGCTGCGCATCCCGAAAACGCAAATCATCGGCCACTCCGACCTCGCGCCCACGCGCAAGGTTGACCCCGGCGCGCATTTTCCGTGGAAGCGTCTGCACGATGCGGGTTTTGGCATCTGGCCAAGTGGCGAACTGGTCGATGCCCCGGCAGGTTTCGACCCTTGGCTTGCGATGGCCGCACTGGGCTATCCGTTGGCGGATCGGCCTGCCGCATTGCGGGCATTCCGCATGCGTTTTCGCGCCATCCCGGCCACGCAAACGCAACCGGCCGAGCCGGATGCAGAGGATTTGCGCATCCTGTACGCGCTCAGCCGCAATCTTGTGCAATAGCGCGCAACCCCTTCTTTCCTTGAGCCAATCCCGTCATGAACCAGATCAAAAACTGCACCTTCGATGAGCTTGCCATCGGCCAGAGCGCAACGCTGACCCGCATGGCCACGCTTCAGGATATTGCCCTGTTTGCGGCTGCCTCCGGCGATATCAACCCCTCGCATATGGATGCCGAATTCGCTGCGGGCGAGCGTTTTGGCCAGGTGGTGGTACACGGCATGTGGACGGCTTCGTTGATTTCCGCGCTGCTTGGCACCGAGCTTCCCGGCCCCGGCACGATTTATCTTGGGCAGGACTTGCGTTTCATGCGTCCGGTCAAGCCCGGCGATGCCATCACCGCCCGCGTTGTGGTGAAAGAAAAACAGCCGGAAAAACACATCGTGTTGTTTGACTGCGAGTGCACCGATGCCGAGGGCAGGGTGGTGCTGCGCGGTACGGCCGAGGTGATTGCGCCGACCCAAAAGCACCAGCTTGACCGCGCGCAGATGCCGGAGATTCAAATCAACCGGCACCGCATTTTCGACTTGGGCATGAAGCGTGCCTACACCTTGCCGCCGCTGCGCACTGCCGTGGTACATCCGACCAGCGAACGCTCCATCCAGGCGGCGGTGGAGGCCAGTGACGAGCGCCTGTTCGTGCCGGTTCTGGTGGGGCCGCGTGCGCGCATCGAATCGGCGGCGGCCGCAGCTGGCGTGTCGCTCGATGGCATCGAAATCATCGACGTACCGCACAGCCATGCCGCAGCGCAAAAGGCGGCGGAAATGGCCGGACGCGGCGAGGTCGATGCCCTCATGAAAGGCAGCTTGCATACCGATGAGCTGCTGGGCGCCATCGTCGCTCGCGAAAATGGTCTGCGCACCGACCGTTGGTTGAGCCATGTGTTCCTGTTTGATGTGCCGGCCTACAACAAGCTGCTGATGGTGACCGATGGCGCCATCAATATCGCACCGACGCTGGAGCAAAAACGCGATATCGCCCAGAACGCGATTGACCTGGCCTGCAAGCTGGGCATTCACGAGCCGAAAGTCGCGGTGCTGGCGGCGGTGGAAACGGTCAACCCGAAAATGGCCTCGACACTGGATGCGGCGGCGCTGACGGTGATGGCCGCACGCGGGCAAATCAAGCGCGGCCTAGTGGACGGGCCGTTGGCCTTCGACAATGCCATCGACATGGACGCGGTGAAAGAAAAAGGCATCGAGTCGCGCGTTGCAGGTCAGGCCGATATTCTCCTGGCGCCCGACCTTGAGGCCGGCAATATCGCGGCCAAGCAGTTGATGTACTTTGCCCGCGCCGACAGCGCCGGGCTGGTGCTGGGCGCTAAGGTACCGGTGATTTTGACCAGCCGCGCCGACAGTGTGCGCACCCGTCTGGCATCAATTGCGCTGGCGCGGATCGTTGCCCATACGCCGATGCCGGTGGCTTGAGCCATGAGCCGGATTTTGGTTTTCAATGCAGGCTCGTCCACCATCAAGTTGGGTGAGTTTGAGCATGGCGCTACCGGCCTGAAGCGTTTGGGGCGGGGGGTGCTGGATTTGCGGCTTGCGCCGCTGGTGCTCGACTTCAGAGATGCAGCCGGGCAAACCCGCGTGCCGATTGCTGCCCGTCCCAGCGATGACTTGAGTGAGGTGATTGCCGAGCTACTGGTCTGGCTGGCCGGGCGGGAGGCTGGTGGCGAAATCATCGCCTGTGGTCATCGCATCGTGCATGGCGGCATGGCGTTCGATGCGCCGGTAGTGCTGGACGATATTGCTATCGAAAAGCTCGATGCGCTAGCGCCCTTGGCGCCGCTGCATCAGCCAGCGGGGCTGCGTCTGGTGCGGGCGATGCGCAAGGCGCGTCCCGGCCTGCCGCAAATCGCCTGTTTCGATACGGCATTTCATCGCAGCCATGATCCGCTGGTAACCCGCATGGCGATTCCGCGTGCGCTGCATGATGCCGGTGTGCGGCGCTATGGTTTTCACGGGCTTTCCTATCAATTCATTGCCGAAGAATTGCAGCGCACCGAACCTGCGCTGGCCATGCAGAAAATCGTCGTAGCGCATCTGGGCAGCGGCGCCAGCCTGTGTGCGCTGCAAAACGGCATCAGCCGCGACAGCAGCATGGGCTTTTCCGCACTCGACGGCATTCCAATGGCGACCCGGCCGGGCGAGCTGGATGCGGGTGTGCTGTTGTATCTGATGCAGCAACAGGGCATGGATGCCGATGAAATCCAGCACTGGCTGTATCACGACTGCGGCCTCAAGGGGGTTTCCGGCATCAGTGCCGACAGCCGCGTGCTGCTGCAAAGCGACGCCCCGGAAGCGGCGCAAGCCATTGAGCTGTTCTGCTTCCGCATCGCTCGTGGCGTGGCGGCGCTCGCCAATACGCTGGGCGGGCTGGATGGCCTGGTCTTTACTGCCGGCATTGGCGAGCATCAGCCGCCGATTCGTGCCCGGGTTTGCCAGCATCTGGCCTGGCTGGGCGTGGACATTGACGCTACGGCCAATGCAGAAAACAAGCGTGTGCTCGACAGCGCAAACAGCCGCGTTTTTGTGCGCATGTTGCCCACCGACGAAGAGCGCGTCATCGCCGAGGCGGTTGCCCGGCTTGTTCACTGAACTTCACGACCTGCGGAAAAAACATGTTCAATCTGAAAGGAAAACGCGGCCTGGTGGTGGGTATCGCCAATGCCGACAGCATCGCCTACGGCTGCGCCGAAGCCTTCCGCGCAGCTGGTGCCGAGCTTGCCGTCAGCTACCTCAATGCCAAGGCCGAGCCGCATGTGCGCCCGCTGGCTGAAGCCCTGCATGCGAGCATCATCGCGCCCTGCGATGTACGCGAGCCGGGGCAATTGGAAGCCTTGTTTGCACGCATCGAAAACGAATGGGGGCAGTTGGATTTTCTGCTGCATTCGATTGCCTTTGCCCCGCGTGAAGACCTGCACGCGCCGCTGACCGATTGCAGCGCCGCCGGCTTTGCCATGGCGATGGATGTGTCCTGCCACAGCTTTATCCGCATGGCCCGGCTGGCTCGGCCGCTGATGAAGCAGGGGGGTGCATTGCTCACCGTGAGCTTTTTCGGCGGCGAGCGCGTGGTGGAAAACTACAACCTGATGGGGCCGGTCAAAGCCGCGCTGGAGTCGAGTGTGCGTTATCTGGCCGCCGACCTCGCCGAGCAAGGCATCCATGTGCATGCGCTTTCCACCGGGCCGGTCAAGACCCGCGCCGCCTCCGGCATTGGTCGCTTTGACGAACTGCTGAACCGCGTGCAGGCACGCACACCGGCACATCAATTGGTGGATATTGCCCAAATCGGCCAAATCGCCGCCTTTCTCGCCTCCGATGCCGGTGCTGCCATGACCGGACAAATCACCTACGCCGACGCCGGCTTTCATGTGATGGCATAAGTCCTGACACAGCGCGCGGGCGGCTCTTGATGGCCATCAACTGGACTGCCTGCCCGCAACTGGAGGGCGAACTTGGGCATAGCGGCCTGCTTTGTTGATGCTGTACCACAGGCCGTTGAAGGCCTTGACCCACCGGAGAGTGGCAGGATGTCGATGCAGGTCGGCTTCACGGGTTTTGCCGGCATCGGCGGGCTAAAATGCGCGGCCATTGATTCGTTGGAGTGGCGCCGTGAACTGGTCGCAAGAGCTTGCCCGCAAAACCTATTCCATCCCGCATTGGGCGGATGGTTATTTCGATGTTGGTGAGAATGGGCAGGTCGTGGTGCGCCCGCAAGGCAAGGAGGGGCCGCAGGTGGCGCTGGCCGATGTGGTCAATCGTGCCGTGGCGGCCGGTGGCAAGCTGCCGATGCTGGTGCGTTTCCCGGATATTCTCGGCAACCGTCTTGGCAAATTGCAGGCAGCCTTTGCCAAGGCGATGCAGGAATGGGAATACAGCGGCGGCTATACCGCGGTGTATCCCATCAAGGTCAACCAGAACGCCGGGGTGGCAGGCACCTTGGCCGCGCATCATGGCGAAGGCTTCGGGCTTGAGGCAGGCAGCAAGCCGGAACTGATGGCGGTGCTGGCTCTGTCGCGCCCTGGCGGCGTGATTATCTGCAATGGCTACAAAGACCGCGAATACATCCGTCTTGCGCTGATTGGCCGCAAGCTGGGCTTTCAAACCTTCATCGTGGTGGAAAAACCCTCGGAACTGCGCATCGTGCTGGAAGAATCCGCAGCCTTGGGGGTCAAGCCGGGGCTTGGCGTGCGCATGCGGCTTGCCAGTCTTGGTGCGGGCAAATGGCAGAACTCCGGTGGCGACAAGGCCAAGTTCGGGCTGAACCCGCGTCAAGTGCTGACATTGTGGAAGTCGCTGCGCGACAGCGGCATGGCCGAGTGCCTGCAACTTTTGCACTTCCACATGGGTAGCCAGATTTCCAATGTGCGCGATATCGCCAACGGCATGCGCGAGGCCACGCGCTATTTCGTCGAGCTGTCCAAGTTGGGTGCAAACATCAGCCATGTGGATGTCGGCGGCGGGCTAGGTATTGATTACGAAGGCACACGCAGCCGCAGCTACAACTCGGTCAACTACAACATCGGCCATTACGCCAACAGCATCGTGCAGCCGCTGGCCGAAGCCTGTGTGGAAAACGACCTGCCCGCGCCGCGCATCATCACCGAATGTGGCCGCGCGATGACCGCGCACCATGCGGTACTGGTGGCCAATGTCAGTGAGGTCGAACGCGCGCCCGAAGGCCGGGTGCCGCCGCAGAACGATGACGAGTCGCTGCCGGTGCGGCACTTGCGCGAGCTGCATGATGAAATGGCCGAGCGTCCGGCGGTGGAGGTCTTTCATGAAGCCAGTCAAGCGCATTCCGAAGGTCTGGCGCTGTATTCGCTGGGACAGATTGATCTGGTGCAGCGCGCCCGCATCGACGACCTGTTCTACGCCATTGCCCACAAAGTGCGCGCACGTCTGACCTATGACGAAAAAAGCCACCGCGATTTGCTCGACGAACTCAACGAACGTCTGGTGGACAAATACTTCGTCAATTTCAGCGTGTTTGAATCAATGCCGGATGTCTGGGCGATTGACCAAGTATTTCCGATTATGCCGATTGAACGCCTGGACGAAGCACCGACCCGGCGCGGCATCATTGCCGACCTCACCTGCGACTCGGACGGCAAGATTGATGTTTATGTGGAAAACGAGGATCTAGATTCCTCCTTGCCACTGCACGAGCTGAAAGCCGGTGAGCGCTACCGGCTGGGATTCTTTCTGGTGGGCGCCTATCAGGAGATTCTGGGCGACATCCACAACTTGTTTGGCGATACCGATGCGGTGGAAGTGAAATGTGTTGGCGATGATTTCCGCATCAGCCAGCAACGCCGTGGCGATACCACCGAAGTGATGCTGGATTACGTCGGCTACAAACTCGACGACCTGCGCCGCACCTATCGCGCCCGGGTGGCCTCGGCCGACCTTACCGCCGCCGAAGCCGAACGCTTCAATGCCGCCCTGGAAGCCGGGCTGACCGCCTATACCTATCTGGACGATACCCCGCTTTGATGCGGGGTGGTCACGGAGGCATGCATTACCAATGGGCTGGTTTGCGAATCGGTTTTTTAGATGTGGGAATGATGTCAGGAAATTGAGCCCTGCCGAGCTCATTGTCAAAAAGATGGCGCCGGGTCCAGTGGGAGTATTTATCCAGAGAGGCGCTGGCAGCACGATGGTTGGCAACGCTTGTTGCAGGCGGTCTGCGAGGCATAACTACACCGAGAGTCAAATCCGGGAAGTCTTGCCTCAACGCCTCCAGTGCAGGCGCAACATCGCTGTCGTTGGAACAGACAACAAGTTGGCGAAACTTGCCGGAGCTTGCTGCTCTGTACATTGAAAGTGCTAGATTGACATCCGTTTGTTTTTCTTCCAGTTTCCATACCCTGACCCGGTTGTTGCGGTCATAGGGAGTGTTCTCAACAAACCGTGGTAGCAAAGTGCCATTTCTATCGAAACTGTGTTTACCCAAAATGAGTGAAAACCGTTCTGGATGTGTGGTTGCCAAGGCGCGGTGGTAATCGTTTTGTGCATTGGGGGATGCTTTGCCATGAGTCGCAAACCTTCCAAGCGCAGGGGCAGTGAAATAATTTAGTTTGGCAAGACGAGCTGACGGGTCTTGCTCATTGAGCAACGCATCGAACAGTTTGAGTAAATCCAACCACTTGTATGGCGTGCCACGGATACGACCGTAATACAAGTTATAGCCGTCAACAAAAACAGCAGTAGGCTTGGATACTTCCATAGGTGTCGTGCTCCTGCGGGCATGAAAAAACCGCCCTAGGGCGGTTTTTTCGTCCCAAACCGGAATCAACTAAATGACATGGTAAGGGATGAGTGGTGACTAAATCCTACATTAGGCTATTGCCTGTTTGCAAGAAAAATGTTTACCCCTCGCGATGCACCTGAAACCCGGCAAAGCTTTGGTTGACTGGCATGGTTTCGATGCGATTGATATTGAGATGGGCAGGCAAGTTGGCAAGCCATGAGACTTGCTCGGCAATGTCTTCGGCTCGAATCGGCTGCACACCGGCATACAGGGCATCGCTGGCGGCCTGATTGCCGCCGGTGCGCACTAGGGTAAATTCGGTTTCCGCCATGCCAGGCTCGATACTGGTTACGCGCACGCCGGTGCCATGCAGGTCGCTGCGCAGCCCCAGTGAAAATTGGCTGACAAATGCCTTGCTGCCGCCATAGACATTGCCGCCGGGATAGGGGTAGAGCGCGGCAATCGAGCTGATATTGACGATCAGGCCGCGGCTTGCAACAAGCCGTGGCAGCAGCGCATGGGTGAGGGTAACAAGGCCGGTGATATTGGTATCTATCATCTGCCGCCACTGGTCGAGGTCGGCCTCTTGTGCCGGGGCGGTGCCCAGTGCCAGTCCGGCATTGTTGACCAGCAGGTCGATATGGGTGAAAGCGTCCGGCAATTGCGCCAGTGCAGTGTCGATGGCGGCGCTGTCGCGGATGTCGAAACAGGCCGCATGGCAATGTTCGGGAAACTCGGCGGCCAGTGTCGCCAGCCGTTCATGGCGGCGCCCGGTGATGATGACGCGCCAGCCTTCATTCAACAGGCGATGGGCGATGGCGCGGCCAAATCCGGAGGATGCGCCGGTTACAAGAGCAGTTCTGCTGGGTGTGTTCATGGGAGGGATGTTGGTTGGAGGCTCGGCAGGTGCCGCACGGTTCGGTATGGAAATTGTCGATGGATTCGGGGAAAAGCCCGGCTACAATCATCTTTCATTTCACCTCAAGTTCGGAACGCCCGATGTCGCAGGAAGACCTGAAAACCGCCGCCCTTGAATATCACCGCCAGTTTCCGCCCGGCAAGATCAAGATCAGTGCCACCAAGCCGATGGTGACCCAGCGCGACTTGTCGCTGGCCTATTCGCCGGGGGTGGCCTATGCCTGCGAGGCGATTGTCGAAGATGTGGCCGCCGCCAGCGAAATGACGGCACGCGGCAATCTGGTGGCAGTCATCACCAATGGCACGGCAGTGCTTGGTCTTGGCGATATCGGCCCCTTGGCTGGCAAGCCGGTGATGGAAGGCAAAGGGGTTTTGTTCAAGAAGTTTGCTGGTGTGGACGTGTTCGATATCGAAATCGACGAGCGCGACCCGGACAAACTGGTGGAAATCATTGCCAGCCTTGAGCCGACTTTTGGCGGCATCAACCTAGAAGACATCAAGGCGCCGGAGTGCTTCATCGTTGAGCGCAAGCTGCGCGAGAGGATGAAAATCCCGGTGTTCCACGACGACCAGCACGGTACGGCGATTATCGTCGGTGCGGCGGTTTTGAATGCGCTGGAAGTGGCTGGCAAGAACATCGCGGAGGTGAAAATCGCCACCACCGGCGCCGGTGCGGCGGGCATTGCCTGTCTCGACATGCTGGTAGCCTTGGGCGCCAAGCGTGAAAACATCATCGCTTTCGACCGCGAAGGGGTGATTTACAACGGTCGCCCGAACCTTGACCCGGACAAGGCGCGTTATGCCAGCGACACCTCGGCGCGCACGCTGGCGGAAATCGTCGAGGGCGCGGATATTTTCCTGGGGCTTTCCGCAGGCGGCATCCTGAAGCCGGAAATGGTGGCGAAGATGGCGGCGCGTCCAATCATTCTGGCGCTGGCCAACCCCGATCCGGAAATCCTGCCCGAAGCCGCCAAGGCGGTGCGCGATGATGTCATCATCGCCACCGGCCGCAGCGATTACCCCAACCAGGTCAACAATGCGCTGTGCTTCCCGTATATCTTCCGCGGTGCACTGGATGCCGGTGCCACGGAAATCAACGAGGCGATGAAGCTGGCCTGTGTGCGTGCCATCGCCGAGCTTGCCCGCAAGGAGGCCAGCGATCTGGGCAGCGCCTACGGCAGTGATATTCCCACCTTTGGCGCCGAATACCTGATTCCGCGTCCGTTCGACCCGCGCCTGATTACCGTGATTGCCCCGGCAGTCGCGCAGGCTGCGATGGACTCGGGCGTGGCCTCGCGGCCGATTGCCGACATGGCGGCCTACCGCGAAAAACTCGGCCAGTTCATCCACAAGTCCGGGCTGATGATGAAGCCGCTGTACGAGCGCGCTCGCGCCGACCTCAAGCGCGTGGTGTATGCCGAGGGCGAGGAGTACACCGTGCTGCGGGCGGTGCAAACCGTAGTGGATGAGAAACTGGCCTTCCCGATTTTGATTGGTCGCCCGGAAGTCATCGAGCGGCGTATCGCCAAGCTCGGTCTGCGGCTTGAAGCGGGCAGGGATTACGAGCTGGTCAATATTCATACCGATCCGCGCTTTGATGCATATTGGCAGGCCTATCACACCCGCAATGCCCGCAACGGCATCACCATTGATGCGGCCAAGAGCCTGATTCGCTCGCGTCCGACTATCGTTGCCGCATTGATGGTGGAGCGCGGCGAAGCCGATGCGCTGATTTGCGGCATTGTTGGCCGCTACCACAAAAAGCTGGGCTATCTGCGCAGCGTGTTCGACCTGCAACCGGGTGCGACCTGCACCTCGGCGATGACCGGCGTCATCAACGACCACGGCGTGTGGTTCTTTGCCGATACCCATGTACAGGTCGAGCCCAGTGCGGAGCAGATTGCCGAATGCACTTTGCAGGCCAATTTGCGTCTCAAGCTGTTCGGTATCGAGCCGAAAGTGGCGCTGCTTTCGCATTCCAATTTCGGCAGCCACAACAACGCCTCGGCCAACAAGATGCGTCGCGCCCGCGAGTTGATTGTCGAGCGCGCGCCGAAGCTGGAAATCGACGGCGAGATGATGGCTGATACCGCCTGGGATGAAGCTCTGCGCCAGCGGATTTTCCCGGACACCACGCTCAAAGGTCGCGCCAACCTGATGGTGATGCCGAATCTGGATGCGGCCAATATCGGCTACAACCTGATTCGCGTGGCGACCGGCGGCGTAGCCGTGGGGCCGATTCTGATGGGGCTGGACAAGCCGGCTCACATCCTGACCCCTGCTGCCACCCCGCGCCGCGTGGTGAACATAACCGCCATCGCCGCAGTGGATGCGCAGCTGCGTGCCCGGCGGCGTGGCGGCTGATACGGTTGCGTGCAGGAAAGACTTAAACCATGGGTAAAAGCAGCAAGCCGTCGTTGAACATCATTTGTTGGAACAACGGCGTGGGTTTGACCCGGGACATGCACCTGCTTGCTGATGCTCTCGGCAAAGCGGGGTTCGATGTTCATCTCTCCCCGATCGGGCGCGGCAAGCTGCGAAAGTGGCTGCGCCCGGTATGGATGCGCATGAAGCATGGCCTGCGCGGCTTGCTGGGGCGCGGCCCGGTCTTTGATGCCAATCTGATGCTTGAGCATGTGCGCCCGGAAGACATGCCGATTGCCCAGCGCAATTGGTTCATCCCCAATCCCGAATGGAGCTTGCCTGCGGATGTGGCATTGCTGCCCAAGGTGGATGCGGTGCTGACCAAAACGGCGCATGCGGGCGAGATTTTCCGCGCGCTTGGCTCTCGCCAGGCGGCAATCGGCTTTACCAGCGAAGACCGCCGCGATGAAACAATTCCGCGCCAGCGGCAGTTTTTTCATCTGGCCGGACGCAGCAGCAACAAGGGCACCCAGCGGCTGATTGCTTTGTGGCAGCGCCATCCTGAATGGCCGAAGCTGACCATCGTGCAAAGCCGCTACACGGCCAAGCCGATTCAGCCGCCCGCAGCCAATATCGAGCACCGGGTCGATTATCTGGAAGATGCGCAGTTGAAGCAGTTGCAAAACAGCCACCGCTTTCACCTTTGCCCTTCAGAAACCGAGGGTTTTGGTCATTATCTGGTCGAAGCCATGAGCATTGGCGCGGTCGCCATCACCACCGATGGCGAGCCGATGAATGAACTGGTCGATACCAGTCGTGGGATTTTGGTGGCCGCCAGCCATACCGGCGAGCAGCATCTTGCCAAGACCTACTATTTCTGCGAAGCGGCGATGGAGGCGGCAATCGAGCGTGCCATCGCCATGTCCGAAGACGAATGCCAAACACTGGGCAATGCCGCCCGCGCTTGGTACGAGGCCAATCACGCGGCTTTTCCGCAGCGCCTGCAAACGGCGATTACGGCGCTGCTTGACGACCGGACGTGATGCCCTTGGCCGCCTTTGCCAATCCTTCGCAGTGGCGGCGGGCGGCGGCCTGTCCGGGTGGCAGATGTGAAGCGAAAAACGCTGCCGGTCGTGATGCGAAAAACCCGAGCAGGCTCTAGACTTGCAGCCTGTCTGAATTGATATGCGGAGCGCCCATGCACTGGCTGAACGAATTGCTGCAAAACGACCCCGACCCGACCGAAACCCGCGAGTGGATTGAGTCCATCAAGGCGGTGATTGATGTGCAGGGCACCGAGCGCGCCCATCAGTTGCTCGAAGGCATGGCGGAAGTCAGCCGCCGCGCCGGTGCGCAACTGCCGTTTGCACCGACCACCGAGTACATCAATACCATTCCCGTGCACCTGCAACCGAAGATGCCGGGCGATGCGGACATGGAATGGCGCATCCGTTCGATGATTCGCTGGAATGCCATGGCGATGGTGGTGCGTGCCAACCGCAAACCGGGTGATTTGGGCGGTCATATCGCCAGCTTTGCCAGTTCTGCCACGCTTTACGATGTGGGCTTCAATCACTTCTGGCGGGCGCCTTCGGCCGAGCATCCGGGTGATTTGATTGGCGTGCAGGGGCACAGCTCGCCGGGGATTTATGCGCGTGCCTTCCTAGAAGGGCGGCTTAGC
This sequence comes from Lysobacteraceae bacterium NML08-0793, assembly GCA_002798275.1. Lineage (GTDB taxonomy): Bacteria > Pseudomonadota > Gammaproteobacteria > Xanthomonadales > Xanthomonadaceae > Solilutibacter. The sequence continues at coordinate 41,402 of NWQR01000010.1, forward strand.
GAATCGCAGCTTGACCACTTCCGCATGGAAGTCGATGGCAAGGGGATTTCCAGCTATCCGCATCCGTGGCTGATGCCGGACTTTTGGCAGCTGCCGACCGTGTCGATGGGGCTGGGGCCGATTGCCGCGATTTACCAAGCGCGTGCCTGGAAGTATCTGGAGGCGCGCGGGCTGATGCCCAAATCCGACCGCAAGGTGTGGTGTTTCTTGGGCGATGGCGAAACCGACGAGCCCGAATCGCTGGGGGCGATTTCGGTCGCCGGACGCGAGGGGCTGGACAATCTGATTTTCGTCATCAACTGCAACCTGCAACGCCTAGACGGGCCAGTGCGCGGCAATGGCAAGATTATCCAGGAGTTGGAAGGCCAGTTCCGTGGCGCGGGCTGGAATGTCATCAAGCTGGTTTGGGGCAGCCATTGGGATCCGCTGCTGGCACAGGATCAGAGTGGCCAGCTCAAGCGCCTGATGATGGAAACGGTCGATGGCGAATACCAGAACTGCAAAGCCTTCGGTGGCGCCTATACTCGCGAGCATTTCTTCGGCAAATACCCGGAAACTGCGGCGCTGGTGTCGAGCCTGTCCGACGAGGATATCTGGCGCCTGAATCGCGGCGGCCACGACCCGCACAAGGTATATGCGGCCTATGACGCGGCAATGAAGAAAAAAGGCATGCCGACGGTCATCCTAGCCAAGACGGTCAAGGGCTATGGCATGGGCGGCGCCGGGGAGGCTCTCAACCCCACCCACCAGACCAAGAAGCTCGATGGCGATGAAGTGCGTGCCTTCCGTGACCGCTTCAATATCGATATTTCCGACGAGCAGCTGGAAAACGGCCAGATTCCGTTCCTGAACCCCGGCAAGGACTCGCCGGAAGTGCAGTACATGCTGGAGCGCCGCAAGGCGCTGGGCGGCTTCTTGCCGCAGCGTCGGCAAAAGTCCGACGAATCCCTGCCGGTGCCGGGGTTGGAGGCGTTCGAGCGTCTGACCAAATCCACTGGCGAGCGTGAAATCAGTACCACCATGGCGTTTGTGCAGGCGCTGTCCATCGTGCTGCGCGACAAGCAAGTTGGCCCGCGCTGCGTCCCGATTGTCGCTGACGAGGCTCGTACCTTCGGCATGGAAGGGTTGTTCCGCCAGTTGGGCATCTATGCCCCGCAAGGGCAGAAATACAAGCCGGTGGATGCCGACCAGTTGATGTTCTACCGCGAAGATGCCGCAGGCCAGGTGCTGGAAGAAGGCATCAGCGAGGCCGGCGCTTTCGCCAGCTGGATGGCGCAGGCGACCAGTTACAGCACCAATAATTTGCAGATGCTGCCGTTCTACATCTATTACTCGATGTTCGGCTTCCAGCGCATTGGCGATTCCGCCTGGCAGGCGGCCGACATGCGTGCGCGCGGCTTCCTGCTGGGCGGTACCGCAGGGCGCACCACGTTGAACGGCGAAGGCTTGCAGCACGAGGATGGGCACAGCCATGTTCAGGCAAGCCTGATTCCGAATTGCCGCAGCTATGACCCGACCTTCCATTACGAAGTGGTTACGCTGCTGCAACACGGCATGCAGCGGATGTTGACCGAGCAACAGGACGAGTATTGGTATCTCACCCTGATGAACGAAAACTACCCGCACCCGGATATGCCCGAAGGCAGCGCCGAAGGCATCATCAAGGGCATGTATCTGCTGAAGGATGCCGGTAGCGCCAAGAAGGACGAACTGCGCGTGCAACTGATGGGCAGTGGCACCATTCTGCGCGAAGTCATGGCGGCGGCCGAGTTGCTGGAAGCCGAATTCGGCATCAAGGCCGATATCTGGAGCTGCCCGAGCTTCAACGAGTTGGCCCGCGATGGCGAAGCGGCCATCCGCTACAACCGCCTGAACCCCGAAGCCAAGCAAAAGCAGGTGCCCTATGTCACCGGGCTGCTGCAAGGCCGCCAAGGGCCGGCGATTGCCGCCACCGACTATATCCGCACCTTCGCCAACCAAATCCGCGAATTCGTGCCGATGCGCTATGTGGTGCTGGGGACCGACGGCTTTGGTCGTTCCGATACCCGCGCCAATCTGCGTCGCCACTTTGAAGTGGATCGCTACCACATCGCTCAAGCCGCCGTGTATGCCTTGGCCGAAGAAGGCAAGCTCACCGGCAAGGATGTGGCCAAAGCCAACAAGGTCTGGAATATCGACAGCGATAAGCCCTATCCGCTGTACGCCTGATTCCAGCCGAAATTGACTGAATGACACAAGGGCAGCCGTGGGGCTGCCCTTGTTGTTGGTGGGGTTTGCATATATCAACAACTATCAATTTTGATATAAATTGATAGTTGTTGATAGTTGGAGCAAGTCCCATGAAGTTGCCGGTTAAAGCGCCGTCTTTGCAGGAAGTGATCAATGCCGAGAGCTTGGCTGCCGTACTTGGGCGCGGAATCAAGCCGGAGTTGGAAGAACATCATTATGTGCATTGGGATAATCTGCGCCACCGCACGCCGCCAGAAGGTTTGAGCCATGAGGCTTGGTGGCTGGGCATCAAGCTGGCACGACAAGCGCGCGCCATCGTACTGCCGCTCCGGGAAAAATCCGGTGCGCGGTTCAAGGTTTCCATCACCGACAGCATGTTGCGCAAGCTGCATTTTCTTGACCGGGAAGCGGCAGGCAGCATCTTGGGGGCAGAAGACTTGGATGGTGACAGTCTGAAAGCCAAATACCTGCATCGTTCACTGGTGGAGGAAGCAATGACTTCATCGCAGCTGGAAGGCGCCTCCACCACTCGTCGGGTGGCCAAGGAAATGCTAGATAGTGGCCGTAAGCCGTGCGATCGCAGTGAGCGGATGATCTATAACAACTTCGCCACCATGCAGGCGTTAGCCGGCTGGAAGAACCAGCCTTTGACGGTGGAAATGCTGCTCGAAATTCACCGACGCATGACCGAGGATGCGATGGATGACCCGCAAGAAAGTGGGCGTTTTCGTGAAGTGGGCGATGACATCGTGGTGTATGACAAGGCTGACCCCAGCCGCATTCTGCACACCCCGCCGCCTGCCACCGAGCTGCCCGAACGCATCCAAGCGCTCTGTGACTTTGCCAATGGTGGCAGTACCGATGAGCCATTTCTGCATCCGGTGGTGCGTGCCATCGTGCTGCACTTCATGCTGGGTTATGACCATCCATTCTGCGATGGCAATGGCCGTACCGCGCGGGCGCTGTTTTATTGGTCGATGCTGCGCTCGGGCTACTGGATGAGCGAGTATGTTTCGATTTCCAGTGTGTTGCGGCGCTCCCCCGGGGACTATCTGCGTGCCTATTTGCATACCGAGAGCGATGAGGGCGATGTCGGTTATTTCGTGGCACATCAATTGAGTGTGATGATGGAAGCTGTCAGCCACTTGCGCGACTACATCCAGCGCAAAGCGCAGCAGCGCTGGCAGGTCAAAGCCAAGCTCGCCCAAGTCGAAGGAATCAGTGCGCGCTTCAACCATCGCCAGCGTGAAGTCTTGCTGCAATTACTGGCCAAGCCCGATATTCGTATCAGTATCGCTGCGCATCAAAAGCGCCACCGTGTGACTTATGCCACCGCGCGCGCCGACTTGCTGGGGCTGGAGGCGCTTGGGCTGCTGCTGCGCTACCAAGAGGGCAAACGCTTCGAGTTCGAGGCAGTGACAGAGTTGCCTGCCTTGCTTAAATGACGAGGGCAGCCGTAAGGCTGCCCTTGCTCATTGGTGAGTTTTCGTCCGTTACGGGTGCAGTGAATATGTGCCCCAGGTGCTGGCTTCGGCAAGGATATGGCCGTGCATGGCGGTCAGGACGTGCTGGGCGGTGAAACGCTCGGGCAGGTCGAGCTGGGCAATATCCAGTGCAAACAGGCGGAAGAAATAGCGGTGGGTGCGCAGGTCTTGCGGGGGCGGGTAGGGGCCGTCGTAGCCGAAGTAGTCGCCGCGCATGCCGTTTTCGTCTGCGGCAAACCAGCCGGTGTAGTCGTTCAGCCCCTGACGGGCGCCGCCCAAGATGGTGGCAGCGGCTTTGCCGCCCCGGCTCACGCCATCGGCAGAGGCGCCTGCGGGGATTTCGCGGGTATCGGCGGGAATATCCACCACCACCCAGTGCACGAAGTCGCCGCGTGGGTGCGCTACCGGGATTTCCTTGCCACTGGCGACCAGTGCGCCATCGGTGGGGGCGTCGGTATCAATGCACAGCAGCACGAAGGATTGCGTGCCGGCAGGGGCATCGCGCCAGGCCAGATGCGGGCTGCGGTTGCCGCCAAAACCATCACGCGCGCCCAAGGCGAATTCGGCGGAAATCGGTTGGCCGTGGGTAAAGCTGTTACTGTGGATTTTCATCAAAGACTTCCTTGGCAGTCGGTGTAAACAGAGGGCGGCAGGGTAGCGCAATCAGGGCGTGTGCGGCGCTGGCCGCAGTGCTGCAAAGCGTTCGGCCAGCCATTTTTCGGCATAGCCGTTCATATGCCAGTCCAGCAAAAAGCCGCAATGCCCGCCGTGTTCGGCCAGCTCTATCCGCAATTGCGAAAGGTGGGCGATGCGGTGGAAATCCGTTACCGGCACGACCGGATCATCGGCGGCCATCAGGATATCGGCAGCCACCGGCAGGGCGGCCAGACGCTCCCCGGCGACGCTGTAGGCATCGAAATAATTTTCCAGCGAGCCGTAATCGGTGTGGTGCTCGGCAAAATAGGCCGTCAACGGGCGCATGCGCAGCTTCAATACTGCATCGTCAAAATCATGTCGGGCGGGAAATAGCGCGCGTTTTCGGGCCAGCGAGCGTCGCCATTTATGCTCGAAATAGCGCAGGTAAAGCGGCAGTCCGGCCTCCATCGCCTCCATGGTATTGGCCGGGTCAATCGCCGGGCAGATGGCGGCAATTGCTTGTAGCGGCAGGCGGGCGCGGGCTGACGCTAGGCCAAGGCGCAAGGCGAAATTGCCGCCCAGCGACCAACCGCCCACGGCGAGCCGCTGCACTTTCAGACGGGCGACCAAATCACTGGCGGCAGCGACGACTTCGGCAATCCGGCCAGAATGGAAAATCTCCGGATTGAGATGGTGGGTGCCGCCGTGGTCGCGGAAGTTCAGTCGAAAAACCCGATGACCCTCTTGCAGCAGGCGGGCGGCAGCGGCGCGGATGTAATTGGATTCGGCGCTGCCTTCCCAGCCATGCAACAGCAGCACCAGCGCATCACCGGGGGGATTGGGCGGCGTGCTCAAAACGCCTTGCAGACGGATGCCTTCACCGGCATCTAGGGTCAGGGTTTGGTGGCTGGCTTGGGCTTCGGCCAGTTTGCGCGTTGCATAACGGGCGCGCGCCGGGCTTGAGGACAGTACCGATTGCAGATGCGCATTGCGCAAGCCACGGGCAGGCAGGAATGGGCTGGCAATCAGGCTCACGGGGCAGGCAACATGGCGGCGATGCGTTCGCGTGCGGTTTCGGCAATGCGGCGGCGACCTTCGGCTTCCGGGCTGCCGGGCAGAATCGGGTCGAGAAAAATCACGTCGGTATCAATCGCCGGGTCGCCAAGAATCCGCAGAAAGTTCTGCAAAAAGTTCTCGCGCGGGGCAAAGGCCACCCGGGTTTGTGCCGTGCCTTGTGCGCCATAGCGCAGCGCTACCGGCTGCACCGGCACGGCCGCTTCCACCGCAGCGGTAAAGATGCGCGCATGGAAGGCACCTAGCTCGCGCCCGCCGCGCGTGCCGCCTTCTGGGAAGGCGCCAACCGAGTGGCCGGTTTTCAGTCGGGCGGTCATCAAGTCCAGCACATCGCCCAAGGATTCTTGGCTGCCGCGCTTGTGAAAAATGGTTTCGGCCTTCGAGGCCATCCAGCCCACCAGCGGCCAGCTGGCGATTTCGCGCTTGGCGACAAACCCCATCATCCGCTGGCTGTGCAGTACCACGATATCCACCCAGCTGACATGGTTGGCAACAAACATGGTCGCGCCCGGCAGGGGCGTGCCCACACCGCGCACGCGGATACCGAAAACCCGCATCAGCCAGTATGACCACCAGTTGATGGCGCGATATTCCAGCCGCAATCCGCGCACCATGAGGCTGCGGGTCGGCAGGCTGATCAGCGCAAGCACGATGGGCAGATGGATGCACACATGCCAAAGCAAAAACGGCACGCGCCACAAATAGCGGCCCGTGCGCAGGAGGCGGGAGTCAGGATGGGCAGGCATGCTGTGCACGATACCGGCAAGCGCGTTGCTGCGCTACAGCAAAATCAACGGCGGCGTTTGGCGATGACCGCCACCGTCAGGCGGGAGATGCAAACCAGTTGCCCGTCACTGTTTTCGATGCGGATTTCCCACACTTGGGTGCTGCGGCCCACATGCAGCGGGCGGGCGGTGCCTTTGACCTCGCCCTGGCGCACCCCGCGCAGGTGATTGGCGTTGATTTCGATGCCGACCACGGCCTCGTCATCGCTCACGCACAGCCCGGCGGCGGTACTGCCCAGCGTTTCGGCCAGCGCCGCCGATGCCCCGCCATGCAGCAGCCCGTAAGGCTGATGGGTACGGGCATCGACCGGCATGGTGGCGCACAGATAATCCTTGCCCAGCTCGGTAAACACGATACCCAGCGGGTGCATCAGGGTGTTTTCGGACCAGGCATTGAGTTGCTCAAGAGAAATATCGGGACGAAACATGACAGCTCCTTGATGGTGGTGGCGATGATCGCAGGTTTTCAGCCGGGTGCGAATCGGTTAGCGTGGCAAACCCCGTAAAGGAGAAATGCAATGAAAAACCGTTTCAAGATGTTGCTGCCGATGGCGGTGCTGACAATGGCTGCTTGCGCCCACACTGCGGGCAGCAATACGCCCGCAGCCAGTGCAGCTGTTCCTCCGGGCAGTGCCGTGGTCAAACTGCAAGCCAAGTCCGGCTCGCAGGTGGGCGGTGAGCTGCACTTGCATGCCGAAGCTGGCGGGGTGCGTTTGCAGGGGAAAATCAGTGGCCTTGATGCCGGTGGCGAGCATGCCTTCCATATCCATGAAAAAGGCGATTGCAGCGCGGCCGATGGCAGCAGCGCCGGTGGGCATTTCAACCCGACTGCGCAACCGCATGGCCGTAGCGCCCACGGTGCGCATCATCTGGGCGATCAAGACAATCTGCGCGCCAATGCCGAGGGCATGGCAGAAGTCAATGCCTTCTTTCCTGGCGTCAGCCTTGGCGATGGCGCGGCAAGTGATGTCGCAGGCAAGGCCGTCATCATCCATGCCGGCAGCGACGACTACACCAGCCAGCCGACCGGCAATGCCGGTGGCCGTATCGCCTGCGGTGTGGTGGTGATTTAAGCCCAAGCCATCAGGCGATCAGACGGTGGGGCAAGGATGCCCGCACCGTCTTGGGCTGTGCTCGATTACAACCAGTCGCGTGGCACAAGATATTCCGCCAGCTGTGCCTCTGCGCTGCCCGCTTCGGGTTGGTAGCCGTATTCCCAGCGTGCCAAGGGCGGCATGCTCATCAGGATGGATTCAGTACGCCCACCCGATTGCAGACCGAAGTGCGTGCCCCGGTCGAACACCAGATTGAACTCGACATAGCGGCCACGGCGATACAGCTGGAATTGCCGTTCGCGCTCGCCATGAGGCGTGTCCTTGCGGCGCTCGACAATCGGCAGATACGCATCCAGAAAGCCATCGCCCACCGCGCGCAGATAGGCGAAATCGCGCTCAAAATCTTCATCCAGATCATCGAAGAACAGCCCGCCCACGCCCCGAGTTTCACCCCGGTGCTTGAGGAAGAAATATTCGTCGCACCATTTTTTGTGCGCCTGATAACGCGCCTCGCCACCAAACGGCTCGCACAAATCGCGCGCGGTCTGGTGCCAGTGGCGGATGTCCTCGTCGAACGGATAGAACGGAGTCAGGTCAAAACCGCCGCCAAACCATGCCGCGACTACCTTGCCGTCTTTTTCCGCACAAAAATGCCGGACATTGGCATGCGTGGTGGGCAGATACGGATTGAGTGGATGAAAGACCAGCGACACGCCCACCGCACGCCAAGCCGCACCGACCAGTTCCGGGCGGGCAGCGGTGGCTGATGGCGGCAGTGCATTGCCCGATACATCAGAAAAGCCAATTCCGGCCTGCTCGAATACGGCACCACCGCGCAACACACGGGTACGCCCGCCACCGCCCAGCAGCACACCGTTTGGCTCGCGTGTCCAGGCATCTTCATGAAATTTGGCTTTGCCGTCGGCCTGTTCAATGGCGGCACAAATGCGATCCTGCAAGCCGGTCAGGTAATCGCGCACGCGGTTGAAGTTTTCCATGTAGGCATTTTACGGCCACCATGCCAAGCTGTGTCCGGCCATATGAGCAGCAAGATTAGAACGCATGATGAAAACTTCAGGTCGCTTGCGTGGGGGCTTGTGCTGTTTTGGCTTTGTGATGGTCAAAACCAATGCTGGACGTCGGAGTGCAGCGGTTGCCCTTGCCGATGTTCGTGCTTTGATGGCTTTCATGCTAGGCGTAGCCAGCAAACTGGTAGGGTCTTGGGAAGTTAAGGATTTAGATCGGCTGCTTTATTAGCATTTTCATCAGGGCTTGTAGAGGCTATCGCGTCGATAATTGAAGCGAAACTTTGAATAGCCCCGATACAATGGTTTTGTCCCCTGCACCACGCCCGGTGCTAGCCGCGTGTATTTCCAACAATCTTCAGGCATTTGAGTGCCTAGCGGCTGACACACGCATCAAACGCAAAATCGGAAACCCATACTTGCACGGTGCTGTTCGGGTAGCTGTGGTTTTTACCGGCGACAGTCGTGGCTGATATCCAGTGCGCTGCGCTGTGCATTGCTACCGATATCGCCCAGTCCCAGCAGGGTATCGAAGAAATGGTCGTGGCTGTATTGGCCGTCTTGCTTTGCCGCCAGGCAGCGCATGTCCAAGCCGATGCGCTGGGCGTAGTGTGGCGATGCCCAAATCAGCATCGGTACGCGGGTTTGCTGCTCTGGGGCAAGGGCATAGGGCGCGCCATGCAGGTACAGCCCTTTTTCGCCGGTAGATTCGCCGTGGTCGCTGACATACAGCAGTGCGCCATCAATATCGGCGCTGTTGTCTAGCGTTTGAATCATCGCGGCCAGCACATGGTCGGTATAGGCGATGGTGTTGTCGTAGGTATTGAGAATGGCCTCGCGGCTACAGCTTTGTAGTTGTGTGCTGCGGCATTCGGGCAGAAAGCGGGCAAAGTCTTGCGGGTAGCGTTGGTAATAGGCCGGGCCATGGCTGCCCAGCATATGCAGCACGATGACGGTATCGCGTTCGATATGCGCAAGCCGTTCGGTCAGGTACTGTTGCAGCAGGCCATCATGACAGCCGTTTTCAATACACCAGCGCGGATCGGGGCGGGATTCCCAGCCGGACTCGCTGATGCGTGCAGCCACTTTTTTGCTGCCGGTGTTGTTGTCAAACCATTCCACCTGCCAGCCGGCGCGCTGCAATATGTCCAGCGCATTGTCGCGGTGATTGGCGATGCGCTGCTGGTAATTTTCCCGCCCTAGGTCGGAAAACATGCACGGCAGTGAGGTTGCGGTATTGGTGCCGCAGCTTTGCACATTGGCGAAGAACAGCACGGGCAGCTTGCCCAGCGCCGGGTTGGTATCGCGCGGATATCCAGCCAGCGCAAAACTTTCCGAGCGCGCCGATTCGCCCACCACCACCACCAGTACGCGCGGCTTTTCGCCCGTGGCCGTCGGGTGCAGTTGGTGTGCGTCTTCACCAATGCGCTGATGGGGCGGCGTGGTTTTGAAGGTATGTTGCAGATGGCTGCGAATTGCACTCAACACGGAAAACGGCAGGGTGAGATAACGTGCTTCGGGGTGATTGCGCACGAAGGGAATCACCTGCTGGCCGGCCAAGGTGATTGCCAGGATGATGGGGGCAACCACCAGTAGTAATGGCTTCCAGCGGGCGAGCAATTCTTGTTTGAAGGGCTGCCATTGGATGCGGGTCAGCGCTATGAAAATGGCCGGTAGCACGCCCAGTAGGAAAATCCGGGTCAATACCCAGGCCGACATCATTTCCTGCGCTTCGCGCTGGTCGGTTTCAAACACGCTGGCAATCGCGTGCCGGTCGGCCACGGCACCGAAATCCACTGTCAGCACATTCGCCGAGGCGGACATCAGCAGCAGTATGACCAGCCAAGGCTTGAGCAGGCCACGGAACGACAGCGGCAACATCAGCCCCAATGCAAAGGCAAAAATCAACGCCGCCATCAGTGCCCGGAACAGCCAGAGCGACAAAGCGCTCTCCATCGGCACCGCCCAAATCATGCCCCACAGGCGTTGATTGCAAAACACCGTCAGCCATAGTGCGGTGAACAACATCAAGACATTGGCAGACAGGCGCGGACGCAAAAAAGCAGGCAGGGCAGGCATGGGGGTGTGGATCTGGACAAAGAAAGCCCCGGCAGATGCCGGGGCGGTGGCGGTGAAGCTTACTTCAAACTGCGCTCGAAAAGCTCGAAGATGCGGCGGTATTGGTCGTACCAGCTGGCGGCGTGGACATAGCCGTGGCGTTCCATCGGGTAGCTGGCCAGTTCCCAGTTGTGTTTGCGTAGTTCAATCAGGCGTTGCGCCAGCATCACCGAATCTTTGTAGAACACGTTGTCATCTATCATGCCGTGGCTAATCAGCAGATGCCCTTGCAGGCGGTCGGCAAACTCGATCGGCGAGGAGCGGCGATAGGCTTCCGGGTCGATGTCCGGGGTATTAAGGATATTGCTGGTATAGCCGTGGTTGTATTGCGACCAGTCGGTTACCGGGCGCAGCGCGGCGCCGGCCTTGAATACATCCGGGCGTTGGAACAGCGCCATGAAGGTCATGAAACCGCCATAGCTGCCGCCGTAGATGCCGACTTTTTCGCGTGCGCCCTGCTTGTTGGCAACCAGCCAGTCGATGCCGTCCAGATAATCCTCAAGCTCGGGCTTGCCCATATGGCGGTAGATGGCGGTGCGCCAGTCGCGGCCATAGCCGGAAGATGCCCGGAAATCCAAGTCCAGCACGATATAGCCATGCTGCACCAAGAGGTTGTGGAACATCTGCTCACGGAAGTAGGCCGGGTAGCCGGCATGGACGTTCTGCAAATAGCCCGCGCCATGCACGAACAGCACGATGGGGTATTGCTTGCCCGCTTCAAGCGTGGCCGGGGCATAGAACTTGCCCCAGATTTCACCCGCGCCATGTTTGGAGGGGATGCGGACATATTCGGGCTGGATGAAGTCGAACTTGCGGAAATCCGCGCTGCGGGTATCGGTCAGGCGTTTGAGGTTTTGTCCGTCAGCGTCGATGACCGCCAGTTGCGGCGGGGTGTAGCTGGCCGACCAGCGCAGCAGAAATTGCCGCCCATCGGGCGACTGGCTGAAGCTTTCCACCCCATCAAGGGCGGTGATTTCGCGCACATTGCCGCCGCTTGTGGGCACGCTGCACAGCTCGTAATCGCCCGGCCAGTTGCGGTTGCAGCGGAAGTAGAAGGCGCGTCCATCACGCGAAAGTGCAACGTTTGAAACCTCCCACTGCCCTTGGGTCAGGCGCGTGGCTTGGCCGTTGCCGCGCAGGGTGTATAGATGCGAGTAGCCGCTTTCTTCGGACAGGAACCACAGCGTGCGGTTATCCGGCAGCCAGCCAAAATCGTTGAAATCCCAGTTGATCCAAGCCGCATCGTGCAGGCGGTGGCGTGGTAGCAGCGTGGCTTTGTTAAGGTCGAGCGTGGCCAGCCAGCGATCCTTGTTGTCGATGGCGCGTATCGCCAGCGCCACCTGTGCCGAGTCTGCGCTCCAGATGATGGCCGGTTCGCCGCCGCGATCCTGACTCATCAGTTGTACCGGGCGCGCGCCTTGCAGCGGCTCTTTGCCGGCCGCACGGCGCAGCTCGGCCAGCGGGTCTTGCTGGATGCCGGGCAGGGGGTCGAACTTCACTTCGCGCAGCGTGCCGGTGGCCACTTCCGCCAGCCATAGCCGGTGCGGCGCTGGCGAGTTGCGCCCCACTCGGGTGCGCACGGTTTCAAATTCTTCGTAGCCCGATTCAGTAACGTATTTCGGCATTTGTCCGCGCTGGCCGATGTCGGCGTTCTTGGCTTGGGTGATGACCAGCAGCCAACGGCCATCGGGCGAGAGGGCGCTGTCCTGGATTTCCACATCCGCACCCAGATGGATGGCCGCAGCGGCGCGGCTGGCATCGGCGGCCTGCCAGACTTCGTTTTGCTGGCGGGCAGCATCGCGGCGCTCGCGTTCTTCGCGCAGGGTGTCGATCAGGTGCAGTTGACGCTCGCGCAGTGCATCGGCCTTTGGCGGTTTGCCGGGGGCATCGCTGGCGCGCGGTGCGGCAGCCAAGCTCACCATGTGGCCATCCCAGCGATACCAGTCGGTTCCCTGCTGCCATACCAATGCGCCGTTCTGGCTCCATTGCAGCCGTGCGGCAGCGTTCAGGTCGCGGGTCAGTTGGGTGAGTGTGCCACGGCTCAAGTCGCGTACGAATACATCGCCATTGCGGACAAAGGCACTGCGGTGGCGGTCGGGGCTGTAGGCGACATCGGCAGCGTCGAGGTCGGCGCGCGCGTTGTCTGCCAACATCGCGGCCTGTCCGCCTCGGGCTGCAATGCGGAAGGTGTCGCGTATCTGGCTGGCTGCACGTTTTTGCTGGAACTCGATGCTCTGGCCATCCCAGCGCCACCAAGCGGTTTCAATGCCGGCGCCGATCCAGTCCGGGTCGGCCATGATGGTTTCCAGCGTCAAGGCCGGTTTGGGTTGGGCATGGGCGAAACCGGCAACGAGGGCAAGAGCAAGCGGAGCAAAACGGCGCATTGAACATACCGAGGGTTGAGGATGAAGTGGCAAGAGTAGAGCCACTTCAGCTGTTTTTCATCTTCACGCATCGCCGCCGATGCGTGTGGCGGCAACGTCCGCGACACTGGCAGCGGCTAAAAATCGCGGCCAAAACAGCGGCTTGCGGTACTTCCCGCTTTCCCCACATGACGCTTTGCCGCACAATTTGCCTGTCCCCATGCCGATACTTTGTAATGCTTGTCCACGTTTACAAAAGCCTGAAGCGTGCCGATACCTATGTATATCTGCCGCGTCGGGATGATTTCTCCGCCCTGCCCGATGCCGTGCAAGCCCGCCTAGCGCCGTGGCAATGGGTACTGGAAGTGGCGCTGACCCCGGAGCGCAAACTGGCACGCGAAAACCCGCGTCAGGTGCTGGAAAATCTGGCTGAGCGCGGCTTCCATCTGCAATTTCCGCCCTCTGCCGCGCAAGACCCGATGAGCCATGATTGGGGTACGGATGCTTGAGAAAATCACCAACAGGCAGTCGTCGGGTTTGCTGCTGGCAATCCCGCTATTGCTGGCAATGGCGGTGGCTGGATGGTTCGCCCTGCCGCTGGCGCTGGTCGGGCTGGGGCTGACACTGCTGGGCAGTGCGCAATCCATTGCCCGGCGCTCTGCATTGGCGCTGGGCAAAACGCTGGCCATCAGCTTCGGCCTTGCCCTCTTGCTGTTGCTGTGGCCAATGCTGCGGCTGGTGCAGACCGGTAGCCTAGGGGCGGCATTGGCATTGTCGGCGGGATTTGGCTTTTTGTTGCTGGCACTTTGGCGGCGCTGGCCGCTATGGCGACGCTTGGTCGCGGGCGAGATTGAACCGCTGGACAACTGGCCAAGCACCGCCCGGCAAGACCCGCTGGCTTGGCGTGGCTTGAAAACTGCCGTGCCGCTGGCATTGGCAATGGCGTTGCCGGTGATGCTGGCCGTGCCGGGGCTGTTGCCGGGTGCAGGCCGCTGGCTGGCTGCGGCTTTGTTGGTCGCTTGGCCGTTGCTGGCATGGTTGCGACAGATGCAGCGTCCGTCGCGCAGCCGGGTGCAGACACACAAGCCGCTTAAAAACGCCGAGCCGGTTACCTTGGAAAGCGTTTTTGCAGACTACCCCAAAGCTGCGCAGACAGCCGCCTCAGCATCGCAGCCGGAAATCTCCCAAGAAGCGCCGCAGCCCTTGGCAACGATTGGCGAAGAAAAGCCCAAATCCAAGCCGACCCCGACTCAGCTGTATGCGGCTGCCCGCGCCGGGCGTGTGGATGAGGCGCTGACCTTGCTGGCAAGCGGTGCGGATCCGCAGGCGCTGCCGCCATCGGAAGACCGCGACCAGCGCACCTTGGTGCAATTGGCCGCCGTACTGCCCGACCTGCGCCTGTTGCGTGAGCTGATTGCCCGCGGGGTATCGGTCGCCGCAGCGCCGGGCAAACCCAGCCCGCTGTTGGCCGCGACCCGCGATAGCTGGCATGGTCGCCCCGAAGCGGTGATGACCTTGCTTGCCAATGGCGCAAATCCCGGCGAAACCGATGATGAAGGCTGCACCCCGCTGCATCATGCCGCGCGCAGCACCGATCCCAGTGTCGCCGCACTGCTGCTGGATGCTGGTGCCGAGCTTGAGGCGCTCAATCAGGCCGGGCAATCGCCGCTGGCGCAGGCGGCGCTGGTCGGCAACTGGCGGATGCTGAAGTTTCTGGTCGAACGGGGTGCCAAGACCTGGCCGCTGGCAGGCGAGCCGGTGCTACTGGCCGCATCTGCTACCGATGATGATGACCCGGCAGGGGTTGAGTTTTTGCTGCGACAAAAAGCCGCAGTGGATGCGCGCGGCAGACAGGGGCGCACCGCCTTGCAACAGGCCGCCCAAGCCGGACACGCGGAAATCGTCAAGACTCTGCTGGCGGCCGGTGCCGACCCGCTGCTGCGCGATGAGGAGGGTCAGGATGCTTGGCTGCTGGCTGCGACAGGCGGACAGCAGGCCGTACTGGAACTGCTGTTGGCTGCCGGGGCCGATGTGAACAGCATCGACCCCGAAGGCCGGGATGCACTGATGCGCGCCATCGAAAACGGCAAGGCCAGCCCGGCACTTGCCACTTGGCTGCGCACCTCGGGCATCGACACCTTTCGCTTGGATGCCACCGGGCGTGGCGCACTGGACATGGCGGTGGCCGAAGGCCGCTGGACGCTGGCGGCAGCCATCGACCCGGACTATCCATTGCCGACCAGCTTTGCCCAGAGCGATGGCGAAGTTGCCCGTCCGCCGCTGCAATTGCTGGCCGATGCACTCGATGCCGGTGACGACAACGCTGTGCGCATGGTGACGGGGCTGCTCGATCGCCAAGAGCTTGACCGTGCGGTGCTGGAAGCCGTCGCCCGCCGCCCGGCACAAGTGGCGGCACTGTGCAAATTGGGTGCCAACATTGAAGCGCGCAATGCAGATGGAGAAACCGCCCTCTTTTTGCTGCTCGATGCTGCCGCCGATCCGGCTGCACGCAAGGCGCTGGCGGGGCAATTGCAGGCTGGCGCGCAACCGACGGGCCGCGCCGGTCTTGCCCGCTATCTGCTCGCTGCGCAGATGGCACGGCTGGAGGCGGCTCAGGGCGAGGCGCTGGCACTGACCTTGCTGGCACGCGGTGCCGACAGCTTTGCGCCGGCAGCCGAAAAACAAAGCCCGCTGGCACTGGCGGTGCGGCTGGGCTGGATGCAATTGCTACACGAACTTCTGGCACGCGGCGCCGACCCCAATCTGGCCGATGCGCGTGGCATGACGCCGCTGCATCTGGCGGCGGCACTGGGGCGTGAGCAAGCCGTACAAGCCCTGCTGCTTGCCGGGGCACAACCGGCACTGCGCGCGGCAGACGGTCAAACCGCACAAGGCATCGCCCTGTCGGCTGGGCATCGTGAACTGGCCGAATGGCTCGACTGGCGCGGCTGGCCGCATCCCGGTCGCCGCTTGCGCGCCAGCGACCTGCCCGCTTCCGCGATACAGGGCGATGTTGCGGCCATTGCTCGGATGCTGGCGCTGGGCTTTGCCGTGGACAGTCAGGATGCCCAAGGCTGCACTGCCCTGCTGCGTGCTGCCGGTGGCGGACATTTGCCCGCCGTCACGCATCTACTGGCGGCCGGTGCCAATCCCGATATCCCGGCGGATACCGGCGCCACTGCGCTTTCGGCTGCCGCCAGCCGTCGCCATTTGGCCGTGGTCGATCGCCTGCTGACGGCCGGCGCCGATTTCGAGCGTCCGCTGCCCGGCGGTGCCACTGTGCTGATGCTGGCCTCGGCGTTGGGGTTGACGGATATCGCCAGTCGCCTGATAGCCGCCGGTGCACGCACCGACAGCGGCGATGCTGAAGGATTGCTGCCGATTCATTGCGCCGCCCTTTACGGCTTTGCGGCCACCGATGCCGTGCGGCTGCGCAGTTTGCTGGATGTATTGCTGAAAGCTGGTGCGGCAGCGGATGCGCCGACTCGGCTCGGGGTAACGCCGCTGCTGTTTTTGCTCGGTTGCCGCGCAGAGCCTGGGGCGCCCTGCGATGAAAGCGTGGTGCTGGCCGGGCTGGATTATCTTCTGGGGCGCGGAGTGAATCTGGCCGTGCGCGACCCACGCGGTTTCGGCCCCCTGCATCTGGCTGCCTTGCATGGCCTGCCGAATGTCATCCGGCGTCTGTTGCGCGCTGGAGCCGATCCGAACATGCGCGATCAGTTGAACCGCAGCCCGCGTGAAATCGCCATGATGCGCGGGCTGGTGGATGTGGCTGCGGAGTTTGGCCATCACAATGGCACGGGTGTATCGGTCGCCAGCTTGCTGCGTGATCGCAGGTAAACCATGACTGGCTTGTTCAACAACAACGGCATATGGGAAATCGACGATCGCATCATTCTGGATGCTGGCAACTTCACCAAGGCACTCGCCACGCTGGGCAAGAAGTTCAAGGCCGCTACCAAACTGGGCATTGGGGCAGAAAGCTCGCCCAAAGGCGGGCACTGCCTGAGTCTGGACTTTCTGAAGGCGTTTCCACGTCTGACCCACTTTGAGCTTTCCTGCAATTTGGCGTCTGATGCCAACGTCAGCGCCCTTTATGTCCTGCCTGATTTGCAGTTTCTGCAATGGTGGTCGGATAGCCCGCTTGATATCAGCCAGCTGAGCCGACTTGAGCGCCTGTCATGCTTTGGAGAAACCCTGCCCGAAGCAGGCAGCAGTACTTTGCGTCAGCTGCACATCGGGGGCGCCAAGGATTTGCGTTTTCTGCAAAAACTGCCGGCCTTGCAAAATTTGGAGCTGCGCGATTTTTCCGGCAGCACTTTGGCGGGTATTGTCGAAGCAAAACAGCTGCGCTCAATCACCATCAAGTCAAGCAAGCGACTTGACTGCATCAAAGCGTTGCAGCAATGCCCGGTACTGGAGAGCCTTGAGCTTGAAGCCATCGGCAAGGATGTTGAGCTGTCGATCCTTGCCTCATGCAAAGGGCTGAAGGAGCTGTATCTGCATATTCCCATTGCAAGTTGCAGCTTTTTGCGCGGTATGGAAAACCTCTCAACCTTGGTATGCAAGGAAGTCTTGGACAATGACCTTGCCCCGATTTTTGAGAGCAAAACACTGCGCTACGTCCATCTGTACAAACACAAGAAAGCCTACAACTACAGCAAACAGGAACTTCAAGAACGCTTTGCTGGCGACTGAAAAAATCAGGGCGGTTTTCGTTACGCCCAGAGCCATCAGGCGGAAACAAGTGGGCTATGCTTGCGCTCCCTGCGTATAGGAAAAAGTCATGAAGCCCTTGTTGTGCATACTTGCGTTGAAGCTGGCGCTTGTCCTGCCGCATGCCGTGCTCGCCCAGGAAAGCTTGGCAGAGCTGGACAGCAAAGCGCTGACCCGACTGGCCGAACAAGGCAATGCCGATGCGCAAGTAGCATTGGGTGATGAACTCTTGATGTACCAGAACCAGAAAGAGGCGACCGGCTGGTACATGCAGGCCGCACAGCAAAATCATCCCCAGGCGCAATATCGGTTGGGTGTGTTGCATCGGGGCATGAGCACGGCGCAGAGCGCTGAACAAGCCCGGCAATGGTTTGAGCGTGCGGCGCAGCAAGGGCATGACCAAGCACAGCAAGCGCTTGGCTTCATCTACCAGTATGGCCGTGGTGTCGAGCAAGACATGGAGCTGGCCGAGCACTGGTACGCGCAGGCGGCAGAGCAGGGCAATGCCGATGCCCAGCAGGCACTTGGGGCGATATTCGCCGCCAGGCAAGACTATGCAAAGGCGCATTATTGGTTCGAGCTGTCCGCAGAGCAGGGGCACCCGCTGGCGCTAACTAGCCTTGGCGGTCTGTACGAGCACGGTGAAGGCGTCAAGCAAGACAAAGCCCGCGCCAGAGCGCTTTATGAGCAAGTCTGCGAGGCGGGGCAGTTGATTGGCTGCGACAAACTGGAAAACCTAGGCAAGTAACCGGCACTCAGTCGTTGCCTGTGCACTGCAAATTGCCCGGTTGCCACGGTGCATCAATATTGCGCCAGAGCACTGGGTTGGCTTGGTAATAGCTCAGCACGCGGGTGCGCTCTGCTGCAGGCAAGGCGCACAGTGCGGCGAATACCGGCTCACTGCGTGAAAGGGTAAAGGCCAGTTCTTCCTTGTCGTACAGCTCTTGCCGGGCATTGCACTCGGTAACGTATTCGGGGTGCTGTAAAAGATGCGCCAACACTTTGATCCCCGCATCTACCGCCGCTGCATCCTGACGGGCAATCAGATACAGCAGCTCATTGCGGTTTTCATCAAACCGCTTGCCATCCGGTTGTTTTTGCAGCGCCGCCACAAAGCGGGTATCCAGTTGTAATAGTGCCCCCTGCTGTTGCACATTGGGGCTTGCGTTGGCGACAAACGGAGCAAAGTCCAGCGGGTCTTTTTTGCCGCAGGCCAGCGCAGACGCAGGCAGCGCGGCGGCGAGCAAAGTAACAAGCAAGAAACGCATGAGTGGTTCCTGGGAAGGAAGGGGCGGTTTAGTGTGCCAGTTTCAGGGTGATAACCCCAGCGATGATTAGGGCAACCCCGGCATAGCGCAGCAATGAGCTTGGGTCATTGAAAAACAACACGCCCAGCAAGAACGTACCAGCAGCTCCGATGCCGGTCCAAACCGCATAGGCCGTTCCCATCGGGATTTGTTTTTGTGCAAGCCAGAGCAAAAGGCCACTGACGGTCATGCAGCCCACAGCCATGGCGATGCCCGGCCAGCGCGTGCCAGGCGCTTGGGCAAATTTCAGCCCTACCGGCCAGCCGATTTCAAACAAGCCTGCCAGTACCAGATATACCCAAGCCATGAGATTTTCCTTGTGTTTGATTTTTTCGGGCGGACAATCATGCCCATTGTGCTGGTAAATGGATAGGGCAAGATCGCCGCAAGCGGCTTGGCTGCAATCGAGCTGATGCTCCATCAATGGGCCGCGAGAGTGACGTGGCAGATACAAAAACCCCGCTCAAGCGAGCGGGGTTTTGGGCTTAGCGCTTCATGGATGAGAAGAACTCGTCGTTGGATTTGGTCTGCTTCATCTTGTCCAGCAGGAACTCCATCGCGGCGATTTCGTCCATCGGGTGAATCAGCTTGCGCAGAATCCAGATCTTCTGCAAAAGGTCAGGCTCAATCAGCAGATCCTCGCGGCGGGTGCCGGAGAGGTTTACGCCGATGGCCGGATACACGCGCTTTTCAGTGATGCGGCGGTCAAGGTGGATTTCACTGTTGCCGGTGCCCTTGAACTCCTCGTAAATCACCTTGTCCATGGCGCTGCCGGTATCTACCAGCGCGGTGGCGATGATGGTGAGGCTGCCGCCTTCTTCCACATTGCGCGCGGCGCCGAAGAAGCGCTTCGGGCGGTGCATGGCGTTGGCATCCACGCCGCCGGTCAGCACCTTGCCGGAGCTGGGCAGCACATTGTTGTAGGCGCGCGCCAGACGGGTGATGGAGTCGAGCAGAATCACCACGTCCTTTTTGTGCTCGACCAGACGCTTGGCGCGTTCGATGACCATTTCCGCCACTTGCACATGACGCGCGGCTGGCTCGTCGAAGGTAGAGGAAATCACCTCGCCGCGCACGGTGCGCTGCATTTCGGTGACTTCTTCCGGGCGCTCGTCAATCAGCAGCACAATCAGGTGTACTTCTGGGTGATTGGTGGTGATGGCGGTGGCAATCTGCTGCATCATCATGGTTTTGCCGGCCTTGGGCGGCGAAACAATCAGGCTGCGCTGGCCTTTGCCCTGCGGTGCCATCAAATCCAGAATGCGTCCGGTGATGTCTTCGCTGCTGCCATCGCCGCGCTCAAGTTTGAAGCGTTTGCGCGGGAACAATGGCGTCAGGTTTTCAAACAGCGTCTTGTTTTTCGATGCTTCCAGCGGCTCGCCATTGATGGTGTCGAGGATGTTCAGTGCGAAATAGCGTTCGCCATCCTTCGGCCAGCGGATACGTCCGGCGATATGGTCGCCGGTGCGCAGATTGAAGCGGCGGATTTGGCTGGGCGAGATATATACATCGTCCGGGCCTGCCAGATAGCTGGCTTCGGCGGCACGCAAAAAGCCGAAACCGTCGGAAAGGATTTCCAAAACGCCATCGGCGGCTACGCCTTCGCCGTGACGCGCCAGCACTTTCAAAAGCGCAAAGATGATGTCCTGCTTGCGGGCGCGAGCCACGCCGTCGGTAATTTGCAGCTGCTCGGCAATGTCCAGGAGCTTCGGCGCGGGCATGCGCTTCAAATCGGACAGCGAATAGGTCGGAAAACCTTCAGGCACCTGCGGATGCGGGCGCGGTACGAACGGCTCTTGTGGCGCATCGTCGGGATAGCCATCGCGGTAGCGCTGGCGGTCGCGGCGGTTCTTGAAGCGGTCGCGGCGATTGTTGCGGAACTCGCGTGGTTGCGACTGGCCTTCGCCATACGGGGAGGGGGCTTGCTGCGTGGTCGCAGCTTCCGTATTGCCCTCGGCGTTGCTTGCAACGCCTGCATTGTTTGCAGGAGCGGATTCGGTGCGGGGTGCGCTGGGCGTCTCGGCTGCCGGTGCGGGCGGTGGCGCTTCAGGCGCCGTTGCGGGGGCTGTGTTTGCAGGCGACGCGGGTTGGGGCGACGGTGCTGCTGCGGGTTCGGCAATCAGGCTCGGCTGGGGGCTGTCGGCTACCGGGCGAGCCTTGGGCGGGCGGCCACGACGCTTCGGCGCGGGCGGCGGAATAGTGGTGTCGTCGGACAAGCGGGGAATCCTCGCGGTCAAGCGCCCGGTATCAACATCGGGGCTCGTGGTCTGAAAAGTTCGGAAAGCGTTGGCGTAAAGAGGTCGGACAAGGCCGGGTGCGCCAAACGCGGGCAGAAATTAGCATCGCGGCCTGATGGATGCAAGCGCCGAGCCTGACTGCAAGCAAAAGGCGGCACATTGCGCGCCGCCTTGGCGGGGAAATGAAATCAAAGCGCCTTGTCGATGAGGGCGGCCAGTTGCGGCTTGCCTACGGCGCCCAGCTGGGTGCCTTCGATTTGGCCGTTCTTGAAAACCAGCAGCAGCGGAATCGAACGCACCTGGAATTTCAGGGCAGTGGCCTGGTTTTCGTCCACATTGACCTTGACGATTTTGGCGCGGCCTGCATATTCGTCGGCCAGCTCGTCCAGCGCCGGGGCAATCATCCGGCAGGGGCCGCACCACGGTGCCCAGAAGTCCACCAGCACGGGGACATCCGACTGCAAAACCTGCTGCTCGAAGTCCGAATCGGTGGCGTGAATGACGTTGTCGCTCATGGAGTTCCTTTTTGATGAATTGGGCGGAGAAAGAATCAGATTGTTAAACTGGGGTGCCCCGGTGGCAGTTTCAAGTTGTCGCCCCGCCTGCGCAGCACTTGGCAAGTCTGCGGCGCGACTCATTTCCATGCAAGCCAGCACAACCTCTGGCGCAGATTGAACCCATGTCCGACAAACCACTGACCGACACCCAATTTTCAACGCTCGACCTGCATCCGGCTTTGCTTGCCGGGCTGGAAAAAGCCGGTTTTACCCGCTGTACGCCGATTCAGGCGATGACCTTGCCGGTGGCGCTGGCTGGGCGCGATGTGGCCGGTCAGGCGCAGACCGGCACCGGCAAGACGTTGGCGTTTTTGGTGGCAGCGATTCATCGCTTGCTGTCGCGTCCGGCGCTGGCCGAGCGCAATCCCGAAGACCCGCGCGCGCTGATTCTGGCGCCGACCCGTGAGTTGGCAATCCAGATTCACAAGGATGCGATGAAATTCGCCTCCGATCTGGGGCTCAAATTCGCGCTGATTTACGGCGGCGTGGATTACGACAAGCAGCGTGCGCAACTGCAAAGCGGCGCCGACATCATCATCGCCACGCCCGGACGGCTGATTGATTACGTCAAGCAGCACAAGGTGGTCAGCCTGCACGCCTGCGAAATGTGCATTTTGGATGAGGCCGACCGGATGTTCGATCTTGGCTTCATCAAAGATTTGCGTTTTCTGCTGCGCCGCATGCCGACGCGTACCGAGCGCCAGACCCTGCTGTTTTCGGCCACGCTCAGCCACCGCGTGCTGGAGCTGGCCTACGAGCACATGAACGAGCCGGAAAAGCTCGTGGTGGAGGCCGAAACCATCACCGCCGCGCGCGTGCGGCAAAAGCTCTATTACCCGGCCGACGAAGAAAAGCTGCCGCTGCTGCTGGGTCTACTCTCACGCAGCGAAGGCGCGCGCACCATGGTGTTCGTCAATACCAAGGCGTTTGTCGAGCGCGTGGCGCGGGCGCTGGAAAAAGCCGGCTACCGGGTGGGCGTGCTCTCCGGCGATGTGCCGCAGAAAAAGCGCGAAACCCTGCTCAAGCGCTTCCAGCAAGGCCAGCTGGAGATTCTGGTCGCAACCGATGTCGCCGCCCGCGGCCTGCATATCGACGGGGTCAGCTACGTCTACAACTACGACCTGCCCTTCGATGCCGAGGACTATGTGCACCGCATCGGCCGCACCGCGCGTCTGGGTGCCGAGGGCGATGCGATCAGCTTCGCCTGCGAACGCTATGCGATGAGCCTGCCGGATATCGAAGCCTATATCGAGCAAAAGATTCCGTCCGAGCCGGTCACGCAGGAACTTTTGACCGCGCTGCCGCGCCCCGAGCGGGTAGCCCCGGCCGAAGGTGAAGACGAAAGCATTGGCGAGATTTTCAAGGAAGCGCGCGAGCAGCGTGCCGCCGATGATGCCAAGCGTGGTGGCGGTCGCAAGCGTCGCCGCGGCGGGCGTGAGGGGGCGGGCAACGCGCAACGCGAAACTCAGCCGCAGGGTGAGCGCAAGCCGCGTCCGGCACGTCCGGCGACGAATGAAAACCCGGCTTCTACCGCTGAAGGACAGAGTGCTCCGCGCAAGCGTCGTCGCCGTCGCCGCAAGTCGGGCGAGGGTATGGCCGAAGTGGCTGCACCTGCCACCGCCGCCCCAGCCGGCTTGACGCGTGGCAAGCCAACCCAACCAGCTCAACCCGAAGCGAAGCCGTCGCTGCTGACCCGCTGGGTACGGGGCATCAAATCGTTGTTTTCGTCGGGCACTTGAGCGCGGGCGACTATACTTTTTCTCATGAGCATGCTTCGCTTTGACAATGTGAGCAAACGCTATGCAGGCGGGCAGGATGCGCTTGCGGAAGTCTCGTTTTCCGTGGCCGAAGGCGAAATGCTGTTCATCACTGGCCATTCTGGCGCGGGCAAAAGCACGCTGCTGAAACTTATCCAGTTGGCCGAGCGACCCAGCCGTGGCGCGGTGCTGTTTCAGGAAAAAAACCTTTTGAAAGTGCGCGGGCGGCAAGTGGCACTGCATCGCCGCGAAGTGGGGGTGGTGTATCAAAATCACCTGCTGCTGGCTGACCGAAGCGTGCTGGAAAATGTCTCGCTGCCGCTGATTCTGCGTGGCCTTGGCCGTGAGGAAATCGGCAAGCGCGCCCGCGCCATGCTGGCGCGTCTTGGGCTTGCTGGGCGCGAAAATGCACTGCCGGGCGAGCTTTCCGCGGGCGAGCAGCAGCGTGTGGGGATTGCCCGTGCGCTGGTGGGTGAGCCGCGCCTGTTGGTTGCCGATGAGCCGACTGGCAATCTCGACCCGACACTGGCCGAGGAAATCATGGCGCTGTTTGCCGAACTGCCCGAACGCGGCACCAGCGTGCTGGTGGCAAGCCATGACTTGGCCTTGGTCAAGCGCATGAAAAAGCGCGTGCTGGTGCTGGATCGCGGGCGCTTGCTTGATGACATCGCGCCGGAGGATTTGGCCGAATGAACACGCCGCAGACCGCTCCGCAGCCGGGCATCAATGCTTGGCTTGAGCAACATCTTTACAGCCTGACGGCAAGTCTCGGGCGTGCATTGCGCAAGCCTTGGGCCACCTTGCTCACCATCGGCGTGATGGCGGTGGCGCTGTCGCTGCCGCTGGGGCTGGGCTTGGCGCTGGCCAATGTCGAGCGTTTTGCCGGCAATGTGCAGCAGGCACGCGTGCTCAGCGTATTTCTGCAACAGGACACCGAGGCGGCCAGAGTGGCGGCGCTGGCCGATGAATTGCGCGCCTGGCCGGAAGTGGCATCGCTTGAATGGCGCACGCCAGAAGCTGGGCTGCAAAACCTGCGACAGAACCCGGCTTTGGCCGATGCCATCGACCAGCTTGAGGACAATCCGCTGCCGCATCTTTTCATCTTGACCCCCCGCGATGACGAGGCAGCCTTAGCCGAGCGCCTGAAAACGCTGCCGGAAAGCGATTTGGTGCAACACGATGCCCTTTGGCGCGAGCGGCTCGATCAATGGTTGGCCTTTGGTGAGCGTCTGGCCTGGGTACTGGCGATATTGCTGGGCGCCGGGGCTCTGTTGGTTGTGGGTAATACCGTGCGTCTTGATATCCAGTCGCGTAAGGAAGAAATCGGCGTACTGCAATTGCTGGGCGCCACCGATGGCTTTATCCGTCGGCCATTCCTGTATCTGGGGGCTTGGTATGGTCTTGCCGCAGGCGTTCTGGCGCTGGGGTTCTTGGCGCTGGCGCACCATTATCTTGCCGGGCCGCTGGGCAAACTTGCGGCCAGCTATGCCAGTAGCTTTGCCTTGCAGGGGCTATCGCTCGGGCAGGCTGGGATGGTGATTGTCGCCGCCGGACTTCTGGGCTGGCTGGGGGCAGGCATCGTGGCAGGGCATTTCCTGAGACAGACCCGACCGGAGCGCTGATGAGCGAAAAAAGCCATGATTTGCGCCATGTGGTGAGCGATGCCCCGCGCATGCTGGTGGTTGATGGCTCGAAGCTGGTGCGCAAGATTATTTGCGACATGCTGATCAAGGAGCTGCCCAACGCCAGCGTGAAACAGGCCGAAAGCGTGGCCGATGCGCGCCACGCGCTGTCCACGGATGTGTTCGACCTGGTGACGACCTCGCTGGCGCTGCCCGATGGCGATGGCCTTGCTGTGGCGCACGCCGTGCGCGAATCTGCCGGGCAAAGCTATGTGCCGGTGATTGTGGTTTCGGGCGAGGCTCAGGCACGCCTTGAGGCGCGCACCTTGAGCGAAGAAGTTACCGACTATTTCGACAAATCGCTGGGGATGGGGGCATTGGCGGCTTTCATTCGTGGCTTTGTGCATCCCGAGCCGATTGCCGGGGCGCATATTTTCTATGTGGAAGACAGTCGCGTGGTTGCCCATGCCACCAAGAAAATGCTGAAGTCGCATGGCCTAGAAGTTACCCATGTCACCCATGCCGAGGCGGCGATTGAATGGCTGGACGAGCGCATCAGCCAGACCGGCACACCCGGCTGCGACCTAGTGCTAACCGACCTGTATTTGACCGGGCAGCTGACCGGCAAGGATGTGCTCGATCATGTGCGTCATCGCTTGGGTTACAGCAAGCGGCAATTGCCGGTGCTGGTGATGACCGGCGATGAAAACGCCGAAAATCAGAGTGAGCTGATTCGTGCCGGCGCCAATGACCTAGTGCTCAAGCCCATCGAAGAAAGGCTGCTGCTGACCAAGGCGCTGTTCCAGTTGCGCCTTTGCGCCCTGCCGGAAAAACACCCGGGGGCGGCATGAGCAGTGCCCGGGCGCTGCATCTTGAGCCGTCATGGAAGGCGCGAGTTGGCGACTGGTTCGCGCGCGAGGACATGCAGGCGCTCTCGGCCTTTTTGCGCCAGCGCAAGGCACAAGGCGCAGTGATTTATCCGCCTGCCGCGCAGATTTTTGCCGCCTTTGATGCCACCGCGTTTGATGCCGTCAAGGTAGTGATACTGGGGCAAGACCCCTACCATGGCGCGGGCCAGGCGCATGGACTGTGCTTTTCCGTACTGCCCGGCACGCCGGTGCCGCCTTCGTTGCTCAACATCTACAAAGAACTGGCGGCCGATACCGGCTTTCAGCCCCCTAAGCACGGCTATTTGATGCACTGGGCAAGGCAGGGCGTATTGATGTTGAATGCAGTGCTGACCGTGGAGGCCGGCCGTGCCGGCAGCCACCAAAACCGTGGCTGGGAAGGTTTTACCGATCATGTAATCGATGTTTTAAGCCGCGAACGCGATGGGTTGGTATTCCTGCTTTGGGGGAGCTACGCGCAGCAGAAGGGCAAGGTGATTGACAGTCGTCGGCATTGCGTATTGCGTGCGCCACACCCTTCGCCATTGTCGGCACATCGCGGCTTTTTAGGTTGCCGGCATTTCTCGCGCAGCAACGAATATCTGCTGCGTCGCGGTATCGCGCCAATCGACTGGCAACTCCCGGTTGAGCCGACCAGCAGTGTTGCATGAATGGAACGAAAAGGCGCGTTTTTCTGCCACAAACTACACGCATGGACTCTGCTAGAATCGCGTGCATGAATACCAAAACAGCAACAACAGCCTTGATTCCCAACAATCTGCCGGTGCCCAGTGCACTGGGTTCGTTGGAGTCCTATATCAGCGCGGTTCACCAGATTCCGGTGCTGACGGTTGAAGAAGAACAAGATTACGCGCGCCGCCTGCGCGATGAAAACGACTTGGGCGCGGCACAGAACCTGATTCTCTCCCATTTGCGCTTCGTGGTGCATGTGGCGCGTGGCTACAACGGTTATGGCCTGCAACTGGGCGACCTGATTCAGGAAGGCAATGTCGGCCTGATGAAAGCGGTCAAGCGTTTTGACCCGGACATGGGCGTGCGCCTGGTCAGCTTTGCCGTGCACTGGATTCGTGCCGAAATGCACGACTTCATCATCAAGAACTGGCGCATCGTGAAGGTCGCCACCACCAAGGCGCAGCGCAAACTGTTCTTCAATCTGCGCAAGAGCAAGACCCGCCTTGGCTGGATGAATGCCGATGAGATCAGCGCCGTGGCGCGCGACTTGAACGTTCCTGAGTCCGAAGTGCTGGAAATGGAAGCCCGCCTATCTGGTCGCGATATCGGTTTTGATGCCCCTGAAGGCGAAGATGACGAGCATGCGCCGCCCTCGCCGGTGGCCTACTTGGCCGCTGCCGAAGAAGACCCGTCCGAAGCATATGAGCGCGCCGACAGCGAAGATCATCAGCTTGCCATGTTGCGTGAAAGCATGGCGGGGCTGGATACCCGCAGCCGCGACATCATCCGTCGTCGCTGGCTGGATGAAGGCAGCAAGGTTACTTTGCAGGAGCTGGCGGATGAATACGGTGTCAGCGCCGAGCGTATCCGGCAGATTGAGGTCAATGCGTTGAAAAAGATGAAGGCATTGTTCGCCGCCTGATGGATGGCGGTATGACATGCCCACAACTGCTACAGACGGCCCGGAGCAATCCGGGTCGTTGGCTTTTTAAGCCAGAACACCCAAAAACTGTGCTATCCATCACAATTTCTGAAGAAATTTGAGAAATTTTCAGAAAGGGTTTGCAAAAGGTTATTGAGTGTGCATAATTCGCGTCCCGGCAGCGCGGTGTTGCGGTCGGGATGGAAACTTCCCCAC